>NZ_JBICTM010000001.1:0-1140686 GCF_043197615.1 Micromonospora sp. NPDC049048
AGTTGACCGGTACTAATAGGCCGAGGACTTGACTACTAAGCTGCTACGCGTCCACTGTGCAACTCACAGCAAACGAACAACAGACCACGATGTGTGTGGTGTTGTTTGATATGTTGATAGTGTTACGGCGGTCATGGCGGAGGGGAAACGCCCGGTTACATTCCGAACCCGGAAGCTAAGCCCTCCAGCGCCGATGGTACTGCACTCGGGAGGGTGTGGGAGAGTAGGACACCGCCGGACAATCTTCCAGTTCAGGGTCACCCTTCGGGGTGACCCTGAACTGCGTTACGGGTCGTATTCGCTCGGCCCCGCCGCCCGAAGCGCGGAGTCCAGAGCGCGAAGCGCGAAGTCCAGAGCGCGAAGCGCGAAGCCCGGAATCCGAAGTGCGAAAGCGCGGAGCCCAGGAGGCGTTCAGCATTCCTTGGCAGGTGGCGGAGCCGCTCTGGACCCTCCTGGGTCAGCTGTACTCATCGACGTCCAGGTCTGCGCCCACCAGGTGCAGGAACGCCAGCGTCGCCCGGTCGAGGTGCCAGCCGAGCAGCTGGTGCTGGCCCGGTAGCTTCGTCAGCCCGCCCACAGCGACGGCTTCCTCAGGCTCGCCGTCCTCGGCGTCGAGATGGCGGACCACCTGTAGCCGGGCGCCTCCCTGCTCACCGTCGACGCTGCGGAGGTCCGCCGCGACGTGACGGACCTCCGCAGCCAGCGGCAACAACCGGGCGACGACCCGGGCGATCTGTTCGTCCACTGCCAGACCGGGCTCCCGGCAGGTGATCTGCCAATTGTGGAGCACGGGTCGGGGCGGCTCCACCGACCGGCTGCCCCGTACCAGGACCTCGTCCGGCTCCAGCCCCAGGCGAGCCGTGATCTCGCTGGCGGGGACGCTCCGGGACCGGAGACTGAAGTAGGCGTACTGCCGGATCCACATCCGCGGAGGCTACCGGGGCGCGCACTGCGGGCGCAGGAGGCAGCGTCAGCGGTGCGCGTACGGCAGAAGGAAGCCCCGCCGGCGACGTGGCCGGCGGGGCTTCTCCGAGCGGGACTCAGACGGCGGTCAGGAGGGCTCCGGTCCGCAGATGAAGCGGGGCTCGGCGGAGTAGCGCCAGGTGAACTTCTCCCGCTTCACGACCTTGCCGTCCTTCTTGATGACCCGGAAGGCGTCCTGGGTGAAGCCCTGGCTGCCGCTGGCGGGGATGCACGTCGGGCCGGGCTTCAGGTAGACCGTGGTCGGCTGGGTGATGTTGCGGCGCGGACTGTACTCGGTCTTCACGCTGTCCCAGATCTTGGTGCTCCAGATCGACACGGTGATCGAACTCGACGTGTAGGAGGTGTCGATCAGGACGCCGTACTCGGTGTTGTTGCGGAACTTGAAGTCCAGGTCCGGCCAGAAGATGGTCGACTCGATGACCGCCGGATACCGGCTGAACCAGTACGAGTGCGGCTTGTGCTCGACGTCCTCCAGTCCGGCGTAGTACGTCGCGTTGAACAGCGTGGTGGTGAACTGCGAGGTGCCGCCGCCCACGCCGGGGACCAGCTTGCCGTCGAGGATGACGGGAGCGTCCCGGTAGCCCTGGGCGTAGCCACGCTCGCCGGTGTGGCCGTTGAGCGAGAACGTCTCGCCGGGCAGCACCACCGTGCCGTCCACGTCCTTGGCGATCGTGATGATGTTCTGGCTGCGCGGCGAGGAGAGCCCGCCGGTGAACCGGGTGGTGAAGGTGGAGACCCGCTCCTTGATGCCCAGCCCGGCCAGCTTCGCCGCGGTCAGCTCCGGCTCCGCCGGCTTCAGCTCGCCGGTGACCTTCCGGTCGTCCGCCTTCGGCAGGACGGCGAGCAGGTCCCGGCTGAGGGCCGCGCTGTCGAGCTGCTGGCCGGGCTTGCCGTCGACGACCTTCGGCTTGCCGCCGGAGATGGTCATCCGGGCGTCCGTCGGCGGCACCTCGATCGCGGCCAGGTCGGCGCCGAGCGCTGCGCGCAGCCGCTTCACGTCGACCTGCGGGGTCAGTTTGCCGGCCTTGTCGGCGGTGAACCGGAGGCTCCTGGCGATCGCGGTCGGCGGGATCCGCAGCGAGCCCTTGCCGGTCGTCAGCGTGACCGGGGCGGCGACGGCCGGCTTCGCCAGCTCGGCGACCAGCCGGTCCACCTCCTCGGCCGTGGTCGCCGGGTGCGTCTCGACCAGCGGCACGGTCACCGGCTGACCGCTGAGCCAGCCCTCCCGTACCACCTGCGCGGAGCGCTCCGGATCGAGCGCGAGGCTCGGCTTCGGATGCACCGCCTTCGGCGTGGTGCCCTTCCAGGTGATCGCCGGCATCGTCATCTTCCGGCCCTGGTCGCCGACGATCTTCTCGAGGGCGGCGTCGAGCCGGGCGGCGTCCACGGTCACCACGGGCTGCACCGCCCGGGATCCCACGAGCCGGTCGACCGCGTGCGCGTCGGCCTCGGCAGCCGCCGCCACCGTGGCGTCGACGTCGATCGCCAGGCCGACGGAGGCCGGGTCGATCGTGGCGGTCCGCTCGCCGACGCGTACCGACAGGGGGGTGGCGAGGTCGGCGGCGCGGCGTTCGAGGACCGCCCGCAGCTCCCGTGCGGCGTCCGTGCGGCTGCGGCCTCCCAGCTCCGCGCCGAGCACCGTCGTCCCGCGCGGCACGTCACCGGCGTACGCGTAGACGCCCGCCCCCGCCACGGAGCCCAGCACCACCGTGGTGATCCCGGCGGCCAGCAGCAGGCGGAACCGGCGGGACCGCGACCCGCCCGGACCGCCGGGCCCGCCCGCCGGAGCTGCCGGCTCGGGCTCGTCACCGGGCCAGGTCACGGCTGTGACCTGCACGGTGGGCCGGTCGTCGGCGGGTGGAGTCTTCTCGCCGTACAGCGTCACGGTCACCTCGATCGGACGTACCACAACGGGGGGAGCACGTCTCCGCCCGGAAGACACCTACGGTAACCGGCGCTCCGGCGGGGGCGGCAGCCTACGCCCCCACCGCCTCGTTACCGCGTGTCGTCCGGCGTGTCGCGGGGCACCGGTCGGCCGTGGGCCGGGGCGGCGGGAGACGGGTCGGAGGGCTCCGTCAGGGCCCGCCGGTCGGGGGACGGCCGGACGTGGGGCCGGCGGAAGGTCAGCCAGGCCATGACCGTGGCTGTCGCGACGGCGGCGGCGAGCGCGCAGGACAGGACGCCCTCGACCGTGCGCGGCGCGACGAGCAGGGCCGCCCCGGCGAGGCCGACGGTGGCCGCCCAGAGCGGCGCGGCGGGCCACCGGGCGCCCGTGGCCACCCGGTCGTTGACCAGCATGAAGACCACCGCGTAGAGGGCGCCGACGGCGGCGAAGAGGGGTGCCGTGCCGGCCAGGTGCAGGTAGTCCGCGCCGCCGGCGAGGCGGAACGCCAGCTCGCCGGCCAACGCGGAGGCGCCGACGAGGACCGTGCCGCAGGCCAGGATCAGCCCCAGCGCGGCGACCCGGGCCCGCCGGTCGCCCTGGGCGAGCCGGGGCAGCACCAGCACGGTGACCACCTGAGGCGCCCAGAGCGCGCCCTTGGTGAGCACCGACCCGACCGCGTACCCGCCGGAGGCGTCGTCGGGCAGCAGCTGGCGGGCGAGGATCAGGTCGGCGTACGAGATGGTGAGCATCGCCAACGACGCGCCGCACGCGGTCATGACGTGCCGGGCGGTCAGCCGGCGGTCCACCGCGGTGGCCGGGGCGACTGCGGGCGGGGCCGGCGCAGCGGGCCGGGCCGGGCGGGCGAGGCGGGCCAGCAGGGGCAGGACGGCCAGCCCGGTGAGCGTGGCGAGCAGCAGGCAGGCGACCGGCCCCCGGCCGAGGGCCACGCCGAGGACGAGCCCGCCGTAGCGGCCGGCGGCGAGCACGGTCATCGCGACAGCCAGGCGCAGGAACCGCTGGTCGCCCTGGAGTTCACCGAGCCAGCGGCCGGCCAGCACGGTGGCGAACGTGGTCGCCGCGAGCAGCAGGGTCAGCGCCACCGGTAGGCGCAGCGCCGCGCTGAGCACCGGGGCGGCCAGCGCGGTGACTCCGGCGGTGAGCGCGGCGGTGCGCAGCGCGAGGCGGGCGGCGCTGGTGGCGCCCCACCGGGCGCGGTGCGCGGCCACCGCGATCTGGAGCCCGAAGCCGGGCACGGCCGCGATGGCGGCGAGGGCGAGCGCGGTGGCCAGCGCGCCCAGTTCGGCGGCGGCCAGCCGGCGGGCCCCGAGGACCGGGACGAGGTACGCCAGCGCGTTGGTCAGCATGGTGGCGACGGTGACGGCGGCGCCCGCCGCGCCGAGCCGGACGGCTCCGGTCTCTCTGCCCGTCGTCCGGGTCATGTCACCCCATGTCGCGCTGCTGTCCTGGCACGGACGGTGCGCGTCGCGGCCGGTGGAGCGGCCGGAACGGGCCCGACCCCGGGTGACGGTACCGGTCAGTAGGGTCTTGCGTCAGCCCCCTGCCCATCCGCCCGGGAAACGTCTAGTGTGCTGGCCCATGGCGTCGACGCACGTGGCCCCCGCAGCGACCTCCGGTTTGGCCTCGATCCTTCCCGAACGGTTCGTCGCGGCCGCGATCCGCCGGGTCTACCCGCGGGTGGAGCCGGAGCTGGCCCGGTTGGCCGGTTTCGTGCCGCGCGGTGGCACGGCCGTGGACGTCGGCGCCTGGTACGGCCCGTGGACGGCGCGGTTGCTCAGGCGCGCCGACCGGGTGGTCGCGGTGGAGCCCACCCCGCCGCTGGCCCGACAGCTGCGGGCGGCGTTCCCGGCCGTCGAGGTGGTCGAGGCGGCCGTGTCGGACCACGAGGGCACCGCGTCGCTCTACCTTCCCGAGGGCGGGGCGATCGTCGGCACCTCCTCGCTGGAGGACCCTCGGCAGGGCGACCCGGTGGAGGTCCGGCGGATCACGCTCGACTCGCTCGGCCTGACCGACGTGCGCTTCGTGAAGCTGGACATCGAGGGGCACGAGCTGCCGGCGCTGCGGGGCGCGGCGGAGACGGTCCGCCGGGACCGGCCGGTGCTGCTCATCGAGGTCGAGGAGCGCATCCAGCCGGTCGGCCCGCTGCTGGAACTGCTCGACGGCTGGGGCTACCGGGGGTACGTGCTGCCGGGGCGGGACTGGGTGCCGCTGGCCGACTTCGACCTCGGCGGGCACCAGCGCGCGGCGATCGCCCGGATCGAGCAGAGCTTCGCCCGCCGGGTGCTCTGGCCGCGCCCCCGCTACGTGAACTCGGTGCTGTTCCGTCCCGAGTGACCCCGCCCCGGCAGGCTCACTGCTGCGGCACGGGGGTGCCGACGACGACCTCGTTGGTGCAGATCGTCACGCCGTGGCGTGGGACGTGCAGCTCGACGGTGTCGCCGCCGCCGGTGAACTCGAAGTGGTACTGGTGCAGGCCCTTCTTGACGGGGAACTCCCGGGCGCTGCCGCCGAGCCGGAAGACGGCGGTGGCGTCGGCGGAGCTCAGGTAGCCGATCCGGACCACCCAGAACCAGTCGTCGCGCGGCGCGCTGAGCGGTATCCGTACCGTCTGCCCCCCGAGGATCTTGTAACCGCAGCCCTCGTCGGGCCCGGGCGGGACGGCGGGCCCGTCCACCCGGACCGGGGCGATGCGTCCCTGGTCGTCGAAGATCGCCGGCTCCTCCGCCCCGGTGACGAAGACCGGGCCGTCCTCCAGCGCCTGGAAGAACTTCGACTGCCGGTTGTACGGCGCGGAGAGGTTGGGCACCACGCCCTCGGGAACGGGCCGGTCGAGGAAGACAGTGCCGGGCGGGGCGGCGGCCAGCTCGGTGCGCGCGGTCTCCAGGTAGGCCAGGCCCCGCTTCACGGCCCACTCGTCGCCGTACCGCGCGGTGCTCCAGGCCGTGCCCAGACCGGCGGCGAGCAGCACGACGACGAGCAGGGTGCTGGCCGTCTCGCGGTACCGGGTCAGCCACTCCGGTCGCTCGCCGTCCGCCGGGTCCGTCTGCGTACCGGCCGCAGGCTGACTGACAGGAGAGGCCAGGCCGAGCAGCGCGACGCCGATGCAGAGCGCGGCCACCACGACGACGTCGCTGACGTACCGGGGCACGGAACCGGCCACGGCGCTGTAGACCGAGCCGAGCCGGGTCGCGCCCAGCAGGGTCACCACCAGGACCAGGTACGCCCCGAGCAGCACCCAGGCGCGCCCGGCGGTGCGACGCAGTCGTACGGTCAGCACGACCAGGGTCAGGAAGACGGCCCAGGACAGCCAGCGGCCCAGCTCCGGTGGCGCGGTCACCGGGGCGCCGTCACCCGCCGCCATCCACTGCCACGGCCCGCCGAGCAGGCCCGGAACGACGGTCGAGCCGAGCAGCTGCCACAGGAACGACAGCACCTCGTTCAGCGAGTCCGGCCGGCGCAGGGAGGACTCCGAGCGGGTCAGGTAGAGCCCGGCGAAGCCCAGCGAGACGGCGGTGAGTACGGCCCACGACGGCCAGTAGCGGCGCACCGTGTCCCACACCGCCCGTACCGGCGGGCCGTCGACGAGCAGGCACGCGGTGAACAGGAAGACCAGCGGTACCACCAGCAGCGCCTTCTCGAAGAAGAGCAGCCCGAGCACCACCGCCAGGGCCAGGCTGACCAGGTGCCGGCGGCGGCCGGTGCGGACGTAGCGCAGCTGGGCGCCGACCGCCAGCACCATGGCGAGCTGCATGGGCACCATGTTCACGCCCACCGCCCACCAGGTGCCCGCCTCCAGGGTGAGCGGACTGAACAGGAAGATCGCGAGCGGCACCAGCAGCGCCAGACCGGGCCGGACCAGCGTGCGGAGCAGCCGGAAGAAGGCCACGGCCAGCACCGCCTGGCCGGCGGTCATCAGCAGCACGTACGGCCAGTAGGCGAGGCCGACCACCCGCGTCACCACCCAGGTGAGCAGCAGGGCGGCCGGCATGAAGTGGTTGTTGTACAGGGTGAGCAGGAAGCCCGGCGTGAGGTCGGCCTCCGCCGCCCGGGAGACCAGCACCCAGTCGTCGACCGCGAGGTGACCCCGGGAGGCGAGCTGCGCCCGCCACAGCAGGCTGACCACGATCATGGCGACGCCGATCGCCCGCACCGGGTCGGCGCGTACCCAGCCGCCGATCGTTCCGCTCTCGTCAGGCTGGGCGGCCCCCTCGGACCCGGTCGATGCCATGGCGGGAAGACTGCCACACCGCCGACCGCTGTTCCCATCAGGCCAACGGATGGTTCGGTCGCGGCCCGGCGTCCGCGTACAGTGGCCGCCACCAGCGCGGCGGTCGTCGCGCCCGGGCAGTGGTGAGGTCAGGGGATGCGCGAACGGCTGGTGCCGCACGGCGTGGCCGCCGCCGTGACGGCGGTGGTGCTCGCCCCGCTGGCCCTGCCCGGGTACGTGCTCCGCTACGACATGGTCTTCGTGCCCCGGCAGGCGCTGAGCTGGGAGGCGATCGCCCCGGCCACGGCGCTGCCCCGGGCCGTCCCGCAGGACGCGGTGGTCGCGCTGGCCAGCCAGGTGGTGCCCGGCTGGCTGCTGCAACGGCTGGTGCTGTGCGCGATCGTCTACCTGGCCGCGCTGGGCGCCGCCCGGCTGGTGCCGACCGACCGGGTCGCGGTCCGGGTGGTGGCCGCCGTCGGGTACGCCTGGACGCCGTACCTCGCCGAGCGGCTGCTCATCGGGCAGTGGGGGCTGCTGGTCGCGTACGCCGCGCTGCCCTGGCTGGTGCGGGCGGCGCTCGACGTGCGGGCGGGCCGGCGGGGCGGGCTGCGCCGGCTGCTGCTCGCGGCGGCGGCGTCGGCGATCACGCCGACCGGCGGCGTGCTCGCCCTGGCCGTGGTCGCGGTGCTGCTGCCCGGGCGCTATCCGGCGGCCGTCCGGTCGACGGCGCTGGGCGTGGGGTTGACGGTGCTGCTCAACGCGCCGTGGCTGGTCGCCGGGTTCGTCACCGCCGACGCCGGTCGGTCCGATCCGGCGGGGGTGGCGGCGTTCGCCGCGCGCGCGGAGAACTGGGCCGGTCCGCTGGCGGCGCTGGCGGGCACCGGCGGCATCTGGAACGGGCAGAGCACTCCCGCCTCCCGGGCGGTGGTGCTGGTGCCGCTGGCCACCGTGCTGCTCCTGGCGGTCGCCGGGTACGGCGTGCCGCTGCTGCGCCGGCGCTGGCCGCCGTCGGCCGCCGGTCGGTTCGGTCTGCTCGCCGCCGGCTCGTGGCTGGCGGCGGCGCTCGGGGTGCTGCCCGGCGGCGCGGACCTGCTCGGCTGGCTGGTCGCCGACGTGCCCGGCGCCGGGCTGTTCCGCGACGGCCAGAAGCTGCTGGTGCCGTACGCGCTGGCGCTGGCGGTGGCCGGCGCGCTCGGCGCGGAACGGCTCGCGGAGCGGCTGGCGGCCCGCTTCGACGCGACGACCGCCGCGGTGACGCTGGTCGGCGCGGCGCTGCTGCCCGTGGCGATCCTGCCCGACCTGGCCTTCGGCGGCGTCGGCCGGCTCCGCCCGGTGGCCTGGCCGGCGGACTGGGCGACGGTGGCCAGGTTGACCGCCGAGCGGCCGGGCGAGGTGATCTCGCTGCCGTTCCAGGAGTACCAGAGCCATCCGTGGAACCACGGACAGGTGGTGATCGATCCGGCGCCCCGGTACCTCGCCGTGCCGGTGCTGATCGACGACACGCTGCGGGTGGGCGGCCTGGCGGTGGCCGGCGAGGACCGCCGCGCGGCGCGGGTGCGCGAGGTGCTCGCCGCCGGTGCACCCCTGTCGACCACCGGCTCCCGGTGGGTGCTGGTGCAGCGGGCGGCCGGCCCGCCCCCGACCCCGGCGGCGCTGGCCGGGCTGCGAACCGTCCACGCGGGACCGGAGCTGACCCTCTACGAGAACCCCGACTGGACGCCGCCGCCCGCGCCGGCCCGGCCCGGCCCGGTGGGACTGGCCCACCTGTTGGCCGGAACGGTGGTGGTGGGGATCGTTTTTTCGGGCGCTGCGCGGGTAGGCTACCGCGTGGTAGCGTCCCGGCACGCGAGTCCCGCGGAAGGAGAAGGTGGATGAGGAACCTGCCCGCGTTCGTCGCCGTCGGGGTACTCGGGGTCGTGCTCGGCCTGCTCGGGAGCGTCGGACTGGCGAATGCGCTCAGCCCGTCCGCCAAGGAGGCCGCCAACACCAAGGTGAGTGAGCAGGGAACCGAGGCTCCGCTTTACGGCACGCGCTGAACCAAACGCACGAAGGGCGCCCGCTGACGCGGGCGCCCTTCGTCGTTCCCGGCGGCGGGCGGGCCGGAGCCGTTGCAGGCGACGCTGCGCGAGCCGGCGGACACGTCGGCTCGTTCCCGGCCGGCGGACACGTCGGCGTGGGGTGGCCAGGGGGCCGCGCTCAGGGGCGGGCGGTCACCTGCGTGACCAGGTGGGCGAACCGCGCGCCGGTAGCCGTCCAGGTGAAGCGGGACGCGTGCAGCAGCGCGGCCTCACCCATTGCCTTGCGCCGCACGTCGTCGCCGAGCAGTTCGCGGACGACGGCGGTGAACTCCGGCTCGTCGTCGACGAGGAGCCCGGTCTCGGTGTCGACCATCGCCTCGGCGACGCCCCCCGCGTAGCGGAACGCGACGGTCGGGGTGCTCCGGGCGGCGGCCTCCACGATGGTCAGGCCCCAGCCCTCCTTGAGCGAGGGGGTGAGCGCCAGCCACGCCGACGAGAGCACGCGGTGCTTCTCCTCCTCGCTGATGAAGCCGGTGAACCGGACATGATTCGCGATGCCGAGTGATTCGGACAGCTCCCGAAGTGGCTGCGTCCACCAGCCCTGGCCGGCCACCACCAGCTCCAGATCGGGCATCTCGGCGACCAGCTCGGCGACCGTGCGCAGGGCGATCTCCACCCGCTTGTGCGGCACCAGCCGGCCGAGCACCAGCAGCGACGGGTGCGGCGTGCGGGGCAGCGGCGGGCCGGTCACCGGCGGCGTCCCGTTGGGCACCACGTCGATCCGGTCCGCGTTCACCCCGAGGGCGGCCAGCTCCGCGCGGCTCGCCTCCGACACCGTCACGTAGCGGCAGCGGCGGTAGAGCCGGACCGCCAGCCGTGACTCGATCCACCAGCCCAGCCGGGCCATCTTCGGGCCGAAGACCACCGGCCACTGCTCCCGGTGCACGTGGTGCACCAGGGCGAGCACCGGGCGGCCGGCGTAGAGCGGGGCGAAGAACGGGACCCCGTTGCAGACGTCGACGACCAGGTCCGGCCGGCCCAGGCCACGCCGGCTCAGGGGGCCGAAGCCGAACCGGCCCGCCAGGCAGGTCAGCGCCGCCCGGGCGTAGACCGTCATCCGGGAGCCGCGCCGCAGCACGCGTACGCCCTCGGGCGTGGTGGTGGCCGGGCCGGCGTTCTGGTGCGCGGCGCAGAGCAGGGTGACCCGGTGCCCGGCGGCGACAAGTTCGGCGGCGATGCGCTCGACGTAGACCTCGGAGCCGCCGCCCTCGGGGTTGGTGGTGTCGCGCCAGTTGAGGAACAGGACGTGGCGCGAGCGGATGTCGGAGTTGTCCACGCTACTCCTACCGGCGAGTAATGAAGCTCGATTCGCGCCACACTAGGGCGACGCGGCTCACATTCGCAATGGGCCGGCGCGACGGCGACGGTTCGGTCACGGCCGGTCGCCAGGGGTTTGCCGGCAACCGAAAACCTTGGCAGGGTGTGCAGCGCGACTGCGTACGGTGTTGGGCGTCGCTCGGCGCCACGAGGCGCGACCTGCGGCCGGACGTCCCCTTCGTTCCGGCGACGACGAGGAGGTGACCGGGCGTGCTGCGCGACGATCCGGCAGCGGTGCGGGGCCTCTTCCGGCGGTCGCCGGTGGTGCTGCTCAGTGCCGCGCTCGCGCTGCTGCTGGCCGGCTGGGCCACGGTGGCGTACCTGCGGTCAGACCGCAACGTCCCGGAGTGCGTGGACCGCGTCCAGCTACGGGTCGCCGCGGCCCCGGTGATCGCGCCGGCCCTCGACCGGATCGTCCGGGCCAGCGTCGGCACCCAGCCCTGCGTCTCGATCTCGGTGCAGGCCCAGGAGTCCGCCGCCGTCGCCGCGCAGGTGGCCGAGGGCGTGGACGTCGCCGACGCGTGGGTGCCGGAGTCGACGTTCTGGCTGTTCCGGGCCCGCGCGGCCGGTGCGTTCGAGGTGCCGGCGCAGGGCACGTCGGTGGCGAGCACGCCGGTCGTGCTCGCGGTGGCCGAGCCAGCAGCGCGCCGGCTGGGATGGCCGGCGAAGCAGCTGACCTGGCGGTCCGCCGTCGGCCCGAAGGCCCGCGCCGTCAAGGTGGGGCTACCCGACCCGGCCGTCGACCCGGTCGGTGTCGGGGCGGTGCTCGGGGTGCGTGGCCTGGCCGCCGGGGAGGACGACCCGGCCGGGGCGGTCGCGGCGGTGCTGCGCCGGCTCGCCGACCGGACGTTCACTCCCGACGCGGGCGGGACGCTGCCGGTCGGGTCGGCCCTGCCACGCAAGGCCGACGCCGTGGCGACCAGCGAGCAGGCCGTGCTCGTGCACAACGCGCTGGCCGGCGACGACAAGCTGGTCGCGGCGTACCCGGAGGTGGCCGTTCCCGCGTTGGACCTGCCGTACGTGGTGCTGCCCGCCGCCCGCGCTCCGGTCCGGGACGCCGCCGCGCGCTTCCTGACCGACCTGCACACCGTCGAGGCACGCGACCTGCTGAGCGAGTACGGCTTCCGTACGGCGGCCGGTTTCCCGCCGGCGGTGCCCCGCGACAACCGGCTGTCGCCGGAGGTACGCCAACCGGTGCCGCTGCCCGCCGAGGAGGTCGTCACCGAGGCGCTGACCGGCTGGAGCGGCGTGCAGCGCAGTGCCCGCATCCTCACCGTGCTCGACATCTCCGGCTCGATGGCCGCCCAGGTGCCCGGTTCGGACGAGACCCGCCTCGAGGCCACGCTCAAGGCGGCCCGGGAGGGCTCCGGCCTGCTGCTCGACAACAGCGAACTCGGGGTGTGGGTCTTCTCCACGAAGGTCGACGGCGACCGGGACCACCAGGAGATCCTGCCCGTCGCGCCGCTGGACGAGAAGCAGCGGAAGCGGCTGACCGAAGGGCTGCGCGCCGTCCGCGTGAAGCCCCAGGGCGGCACCGGGCTGTACGACACGACGCTGGCCGCGTACCGCGACGCCCGGCGGCACTGGACGCCCGGGCGGATCAACCTCGTGCTGATCATGACCGACGGGCGCGACGAGGACGGCGACAGCATCGGCCGGGCCCGGTTCCTGACCGAGCTGGCCGAGTTGCAGAATCCGCGCCAGCCGCTGCCGATCGTCTTCATCGGGCTGGGCAAGGACATCGACGCCGACGACCTGAAGTCGATCGTCAAGGTCACCGGCGGGCAGGTCTTCAGCACCGACGAGCCCAGCGGCATCCGCGAGATCTTCTTCTCCGCGCTCGCCGACCTTAGCTGCCTGCCCCCGGAGTGCCGACGGTGAACCAGCACTCCCGGCCCCGGCACCCCGGCGGCCTGGTGCGTCGAGGCGTCCGGTCGGTACGCGAGGCGCCGGGCACCGTCCTGTCGCTGCTGCTGCTCACCGTGATCGCGTTCGTGCAGCGGCCCGGTCAGGTCACCTTCGACACCAAGCTCGACCTCGCCGCGAACCCCGTGCACTTCATGGCCCGGGCGCTGCACATGTGGAACCCGGAGGCCACCTCGGGGGAGCTGCAGAACCAGGCGTACGGCTACCTGTTCCCGATGGGGCCGTTCTTCGCCGGGGGGCAGCTGCTGGGCGTACCGCCGTGGATCACCCAGCGGCTGTGGACGGCGCTGCTGCTCGCCGCCGCGTTCTACGGCCTGCTGCGGCTGGCCCGGGCGCTGGGCATCGGCACCGAACCGACCCGGTACGCGGCGGCCCTCGGCTACGCGCTGGCCCCCCGGATGCTCACCGAGATCGGTGCGCTCTCCTCCGAGACGCTCTCCGCCGCGATGCTGCCCTGGGTGCTGCTGCCGCTGGTCCTGGTGCGGCGGATCGGGTCCCCGCGACGGGCCGCCGCGCTCTCCGCGCTGGCCGTGCTCGGCATGGGCGGGATCAACGCGGCGGTGGTGCTGCTCGCCCTGCTGCTGCCCGGGGTCTGGCTGCTCACCCGCCGCTGGGACCGCGAGCACCTGCGGCTGGTGGGCTGGTGGTGCCTCTGCGTCGTCGGGGTCTGCCTCTGGTGGATCGTGCCGCTGCTGCTGCTCGGCGAGTACAGCCTGCCGTTCCTCGACTACATCGAGTCGTCCACCACCACGACCGCCGTGGCTTCGCTCTTCCAGGCCGTACGCGGCACCAACCAGTGGGTCGCGTACATCGTGCAGGGCGATCCGTGGTGGCCGGCGGGGTGGCTGCTGATCGACAACCCGGTGCTGATGACGCTCACCGCGGTGGTGGCGCTGGTCGGCCTGGCCGGGCTGGCCGGCAACCTGCTGCCCGAGCGCCGGTTCCTGGTGCTGGGCTTCCTCACCGGGCTGACCCTGCTCACCATGGGCTACGTCGGCAGCCTGGACAGCCCGTTCTCGGCGCCGGTGCGGGACCTGCTGGACGGCCCGCTGGCGCCGTTCCGCAACGTGCACAAGCTGGACCCGGTGCTGCGGCTGCCGCTGATGCTCGGCTTCGCGCACGGCGTCGACGCGTGGGCCACCCGGCTGCACCGGGCCGCCACCCGACGCCGCCCCGCCGGCCGCCTCTCCCGCCGGCTGCGCCCGCTGCTGTTCGTACCGGTGCTGCTGCTGGTGCTGGGGGCCGCCGCGCCGGCCTGGCTGGGGCAGCTGCGGCCCGGTCCGGGCTGGTCGGACCTGCCGCCGCACTGGCGGGCGGCGGCGACGTGGCTGGCCGAGCGCGACGCGTTGGCCCGCACCCTGATGGTGCCGGGCTCCGGCTTCGGCCAGTACGAGTGGGGGCGGTCCGTCGACGAACCGCTCCAGGCCCTGGCCGGGGCGCCCTGGGCGGTGCGCCACCAGATCCCGCTCGGCTCGGCGGGCAACACCCGGATGATGGACACGGTCGAGTCGGTCCTGGCCCACGGCCGGGGGTCGGCCGGGCTGGCCGACTTCCTGGCCCGCTCCGGGTTCCGGCACCTGCTGCTGCGCAACGACATCGACCGCACGCAGGTGGACGCGCCGCCGGTGGCGGCGCTGCGCCAGGCGCTCGCCGGGTCGCCGGGGATCACGCGGGTGGCGACCTTCGGCAGCACCACCACCTTCGGCCGTACGCCGGGCAGCCCGGTCGACGAGGCTGCCGGCCCGCTGCCGGCCGTCGAGGTGTACGAGGTGCAACGCCCGGTGGCTGCCGCCTCGGCGGTGCTCGCCGCCGACGTGCCGACGGTCAGCGGTGGGCCGGAGTCGCTGCTGCCGCTGCTGGAGCAGGGGCTGGTGGAGCGGGACCGGCCGGTGGTGCTGGCCGGTGACCGGGCCGGCTTCCGCGACGGCGGCGACGAGTCGTGGATCGTGACCGACGGGCTGCGCCGCCGCGAGCGTGACATCGGCCGGGTCCGCGACAACCTCAGCCAGACGTTGACCGCGGCCGAGGCGAGCCGGCAGGGCCGCGTCGCCCTGGACCTGCTGCCCTTCCCCGGCGACCAGCACCAGACGGTCGCCACCTACCAGGGCGTACGCGAGGTCAGCGCCTCCAGCGCGATCAGCTTCGTGGACAGCTTCGCCCCCGCCGACCCGTCGCACCTGCCCTTCGCGGCCGTCGACGGCGACGAGCACACCGCCTGGCACTCGGCGCCCCTGGCCGGGCCCGTCGGCCAGTGGCTCCAGGTGGACCTGGACACGCCGCGCGAGGTCGACCGCGTCACGCTCAGCTTCGTCGACGACCTCGGGGTGGGGTGGCCGGTGACCCGGTTCCGGCTCACCACGGACCGGGGCTCGGTGGACCACGAGGTCGCCCGCACGCTGGGCGCGCACGCGTACTACACACTTCCGGGCTCCACGAGCCGCGTACGCGTCACGGTGCTGGCGGTGGCCGGTGAGCGGATCGACGGTGGGGTCGGCATCAGCGACCTCGGCATCCCCGGCACCACCCCGCGCCGGGCGCTGCGCGTCCCGGCCGACATCCCGGCCGGCTTCGTCGGCCCGGTCGCCTGGTCGTTCAGCCGGGGACCGGCCGACCGCCCCGCCTGCTTCCCGGCCGCCGCCGGCGACTCCGGCTCGGACGCCGCGCCGTCCACGGGTTCCGGCCTCCGGCCCGCCGGCACGGTGATCCGGTGCGACCGGTTCCTGGCCCGGACCGGTGAGGAGCCGCTCGGGGTGGACCGGGTGTTCCAGAGCGCGGCCCCCGGTACGTTCCGGCTGGACCTGACCGCCGTGCCCCGCCCCGGCGGGCAGTGGACGCTGTCCGGGGTGCCGGTGCGGGCCACCACCTCCTCCCACCTGGCCGGCGATCCGGCCGTGGCCGCGTACGCGGCGATCGACGGCGACCCCGGGACGGCCTGGCTGGCCGACACCGGCGACCTGCGCCCCACCCTGCGGCTGAACTGGTCGGAGCCGCGCCGGATCGCCGAGCTGCGGCTGCTTCCCGCGGAGCTGCCGGTCGGCTCGCTGCCACAATCGGTCGAGGTACGCACGCCGGGCGCCAACCGGGTGCTGCCCGTCGACGCGGACGGCACGGTGCGCTTCCCGGCCGTACGGACGGACCGGATCGAGATCGTGGTGCGCGAGTCCGCCGAACGGATCGCCGACCGGCGGGGCAACGGCTGGACGGCGACCGTGGGGATCGCCGAGGTGCAGATCCCCGGGCTGGACGGCCTGCTCCGCCCGATCGCCGGTGCGACGCGCGTCGTCGAGCGGTGCGGGTCGGGGCCCTCCGTCGAACTGGACGGGCTCCGCTACGACACGTCCGTCGCCGGCACCCTCGCCGACGTGCTCGACGGCCGGCCGCTGCCGGTCACCGTCTGCGGCGCCACCGGCGCGGTCGTGGACCTCCGGGCGGGCGGGCACCGCCTGGCGACCACGCCGTCGGACGGTTTCATCGTGCAGGACGCCGTACTGCGTCCGGAGGCGGCGCAGGCCGCGCCCCGGCACCGCGAGGTCACCGTGCTCGACTGGAACCCGGCCGACCGGCGGGTGCGGGTCGCGGCCGGCGACACGGCGCTGCTGGTGGTGCCGGAGAACGCGAACGCCGGCTGGACGGCCACCGTGGACGGCCGGCCGCTGACCGCCACCCGGGTCGACGGCTGGCAGCAGGCGTGGGTGCTCCCCGCCGGTGGTGAGGGAGAGGTCCACCTGACGTTCGCCCCGGACCGGACGTACCGGGGCGGGCTGGCGGCGGGGGCGGCGACGGCGTTCGGGGTGTTGCTGCTGGCGCTCCTCCCGGTACGGCGACGCGCGGCGGCTGGCGTTCCGCCCCTGTCCGGAGCGGTTCCGGCCGAGGGCCCCGTCTGGGCCACCGGCGCCCTGCTGGTGGTGCTGCTCGCCGCGCTGGGTGGCGTACTGCCGGTGGCCATCGTGCTGGCCGCGATGCTGCTGCGGCAGTTCACCCGCCGGGCGCTTCCGGTGGTGGTGTTCGGCGCGCTGAGCGTCGCCACGGTGACGACGGTGGCCGGCCGGTTGCAGGGCCACGGCCAGGAGTGGGCGTACGGCCCGTGGGTGCAGGGGGCGATGCTCGTCGCCGTCGGGGCGGTGGTCGCCGCCGTGCTCCCCGTTCCGGGCGTCCCGCCCGAAGGAGCCGTCGCGCCGGCGGCGGTGCCCCGCACGAGGACGGGCACGGGAGACGCGGATGATGTGACGCCGGGCCTCGGGGACGGGCGACCGGCCGCAGCCACGGATCGGGACGACGACGGGACGGTGGCGCGATGAGCGCAGCACATGACGGGACGGGTCGGGCGGCGCGGCGCCGGTTCGCCACGCTGGGCAGGTCGGTGGCCCTGTTCCGGGCCTTCCTGGTCGAGCAGACCGACCCGGACCGCTTCTACGGGCTGCTCGCCGAGGACTCCGTACGCCAGGTGTCCGGCTACGTTCCGCTCGCCGGACGGACGGTGCTCGACGTCGGCGGCGGCCCCGGCTACTTCGCGGCGGCCTTCCGTGCCGCCGGGGCCCACTACGTCGGGCTCGATCCCGACGTGGGCGACTTCTCGGCGGCCGGGGACTCGGTCTCCGGCATGCTGCGGGGCAGCGGTACGGCCCTGCCGGTCCGCTCCGGCGCGGTGGACGTGACGTTCTCGTCCAACGTGCTGGAGCACGTCTCGGAACCGGACCGGATGCTCGACGAGATGGTCCGGGTGACCCGGCCGGGCGGGGTGCTCTTCGTGTCGTTCACCCCGTGGTTGTCGCCGTGGGGCGGGCACGAGACCGCGCCCTGGCACTATCTCGGCGGCGACCGGGCCCGGCGGCGGTACGAGCGCCGCAACGGCCGCCCCCCGAAGAACCGGTTCCGGGAGACGCTCCACCCGACCTCGATCGCCCAGACGCTGCGCTGGGCCCGGGGCAACCCGGAGGTGGAGCTGCTCGACGCACTGCCGCGCTACCACCCGTGGTGGGGCCGGTGGGTCATCCGGATTCCCGGCGTCCGCGAGGTCGCGGCGTGGAATTTCCTGTTCGTTCTGCGTCGGACCGGTGCGGAGCCGGGCGGCGCGGCGGAAAAAACAGAGCTGACCGGGGGTCGCATTGCTATGTGACTTGGTAGTAACCTCGCGGCCATCTCTCATCGACAGCAGCGAAATTTAGGTCCTCCGGGGAGGAAACATGAAGCACCGCGCCATAGGTGCCGTGCTGTTCGGCAGCGGCATCCTGCTCCTGGCGCTTGCCGCCGGGCTTGTGTTCGTGGTCAAGC
This sequence comes from Micromonospora sp. NPDC049048, assembly GCF_043197615.1. Taxonomy (NCBI): domain Bacteria; kingdom Bacillati; phylum Actinomycetota; class Actinomycetes; order Micromonosporales; family Micromonosporaceae; genus Micromonospora; species Micromonospora sp. NPDC049048. The sequence continues at coordinate 17,687 of NZ_JBICTM010000001.1, forward strand.
CGGCGATGACCAAACTGCCATACGATCTGGAAGCCTCGACTTCGGTCGCTGAGGCGAGGGGTGCGACCTTCCTCCAGATCACCAACGGCAACATCGCGATCAACCGCGCCGACCTGAGGTCCACCGTCCGCGTGACGCCCGACGCGAAGACGACCGGCGAACTCTCCGGTGACCTCGACGGCAAGGCCATGGTGTGGCAGGTCGGGCAGACCGTGGAGCGGACGGACACCAAGGAACTGGTGAGCGCCTACGGTCTGGCGCTGGCGCTGGACCGGGTTTCCGGTGCCGCGCTCGACTGGAACAACCAGTACCTCGACGACACCGGTACGCGGGAGAAGGTGCAGTTCTCCGGCCAGCTGTACAAGCTCCCGTTCAACGCGGAGAAGAAGGCCTACCCGTTCTACGACCGTGACCTGCGCAACGTGCGGCCCGCGGAGTTCAAGGGCACCGAGGACATCAAGGGCATCGAGTCCTACCGCTACGAGCAGGTGATCACCGACGAGCAGCTGAACCTGGCGGAGGAGCGGGTCAAGCTGCTGCTCGGCACGCTCGCGCCGGGTGCGACCACCGGCAAGGTCGTCTACAGCAACACCCGTACCGTCTGGATCGACCCGGTGACCGGCTCGTTCCTCAAGGTGCGCGAGGTGCAGCGCAAGACCCTGGTGCCGGACATCGGCGCGCCGGCCACGCTGCTCGACGCCGACTTCTCGTACACCGAGGACACGATCGCCGCCTCGGTGAAGCGGGCGGAGGACAGCCGGCAGAGCCTGACCCTTCTCGGCGTGTGGGCGCCGATCGGCCTCGCGCTGCTGGGCCTGATCCTGGCGGTGGTCGGTCTCATGGTGGCCCGGCGGGGCGCGGCCCAGTCGGCGACGGAGCCGCGCCACCGGGCGGACGTGACCGCCGAGCAGCCCGCCGTCCCGGGTCGCTGAACGATGGAGGATTCCCCGGTGTCGACGACGTGGCGTGCGGACGGTCCGGCGGTGCCGGGCCGGCGTCCGTCGCCGGGGAAGGTGGACCAGCGCTGACTGCGCGCTGAGCGTCATGCGAAGGGGTGGGCCGGGTTCGGTCCGCCCCTTCGCTGTGTGCTGGGTGCGACGGCCTCGTTACTGAATCGTAATGCATCGATGCGTAGCCACTCGGAGTGATCGATCCTGGCGGGGTAAATCCCCTTTGGCCGCTTTGCGGTGCGGTCGATGGTTTGCCGCCGCCCACTCTCGGTCACCGCCGCGCCGCCTCCCGCGGATCCGGCGTCGCGCGCGGGCGGTCAGGGTCTTGTGACCCGTGCCGCGCAGGAGCAGCATCATCGGCACATTCGTTACCCGCCGGTAACAGGGGGCGAGGCCCAGGTGCGGGGCCACCCGTCGCCGACCGGCCGTCCACGCGACATGGCCGAGGAGGAAACCTCGTGCAGGATCGGTTCGACAACCAGGGCCGCACCCGGTGGCGGCGCTTCGCCGCGATGATGGTGCCCGCGACGGCGCGGTCCACCCACGCCGGCACCTTCAACCTGACCGGCCTGACGATGAAGGCCAACGTCGGTGCGGACGCCAAGGAATGTTTCTGACCTGATCCCCGGGCCCGCGGCGGTCACGCTCCGCGGGCCCGATCCCGTCCCCTCTGGTTCCGGCAGGAGGCGTACGTGACGACCGTCGATCAGCAGCCCGCCCGGCTCGACCGGTTCCGCGAGGCGTGGCACGGCTTCCGCCGCTGGCGGCGGGTGCGACCGTTCTGGGGCGGCCTGCTGACCGCCCTGGCCGGCCTGGAGATCTTCGGTACCACCCAGATGTTGCTCGGCGACCTCACCTTCCAACTGGGACCGACGGGCTTCCTCTCCTGGCTGATCCCCACCATGCTGGTCGCCTGCGGGCTGCTGATGTGGTTCAGCCCGCAGCAGCGGATCTTCTACGCGGTGATCGCCTCGGTCACGGCGCTCTTCTCGCTGATCGGCGTCAACCTGGGCGGCTTCTTCGTCGGCCTGCTCCTCGGCCTGGTCGGCAGCGCCCTCGGTTTCGCCTGGATGTCGGACGCCGCCCCCGCCGACGGCCCGGCACGGTCGGCCGGCGACCACCGCTCGTACGCCGTGCTTCCGGTGCTGCTCGGCCTCTCGGCCGCCGTGGCCCTCGTCGCGCCCGGCCCGGCGCCGGTGGGTGCCGCCGCGCCGCCGGCTCCCGCCTGCCCGACCACGGCTCCCGGTCCGGGCGGGACGCGGCCGGCCCCGACGGGCACGCCGAGCGCGACGGCGGCCCCGACCGGCACGCCGAGCGCGTCGCCTGCACCGGCCGGTCCCAGCCCGTCCCCCTCGCGGGGCGGCATCGTCGACGACATCCTGGACGGCATCGGGGACCTCTTCGACGGCGACCGGAACGACGACAAGGAGCCGGCCGCCGGGGCGACGCCGTCGGCCACGCCGAGCCTCCGCCCCACGCCGACCGTAAGCGCCACGCCGACCGTCAGCCCCACGCCGACAGGACGGCCCGACCCCCGACCGACCGACAGCGGCCAGGGCTGCGCCCCGGCCGATCCGAAGCCGAGCCCGTCCGGGGAAGTGCCGCCGGGCGAGAAGCTGCCGCGGATCGCCCCTGCCCCGGGCCAGCCGGTGGTGGCGGCGGTGCCGTCGAAGCTCACCGGTTCGAAGGTGACCATGGCCGGGCTGCGGTTCGAGGGCATCGTCGACCTGCCCACCGCCGCCGGCAGCCTGCGGGTGCTGAAGTTCAGCATGGACCAGGCGGTCACCGAGGACTTCGTGCTCCGCTCGCCGGGACCGGACGGACGGACGATGCGGTTCGTCACGGACGAGCTGACGGTGCGCGGGGACGTCGCCTTCTACGCCACCCGGTTCGTGGGGCGGCTGCTCGGCATCCCGGTCACGCTCACGCCGGACCTGCCCTTGCCCGACGGCCTGCCGATCACGTCGCCAGTTCCGATCACCTTCACCGACCCGGCCATGGACCTGGCGTACGTCAGCAGTGACACGCTGACCGCCCGGCCGGTGCTGAGGCTGACCCTGCCCTGACCTCACTCCACCACCACCCGGTGCGGGGCCGGTGTCCCTCCGGCCCCGCACCGCCCACCTCAGAGCCGGGCGAGCGCCTTGCGCAGCGGATCGAGCCCCAGCGAGCCGAGGTCGAGCGCCTGACGGTGGAACTCCTTGAGGTCGAAGTCGGCGCCCTTGCGGGTCTTCACCTCGTCGCGGGCCTGGAGCCAGATCCGCTCGCCCACCTTGTAGGAGGGGGCCTGCCCCGGCCAGCCGAGGTAGCGGTTCAGCTCGAAGCGCAGGTTCTCGTCCGGCACCCGGCAGTGCGCCCGCATGAACTCCCAGCCCAGCTCCGGCGTCCAGCGCTCGCCCGGGTGGAAGCCGAACGGGTTGTCCTTCGGGATCTCCAGCTCCAGGTGCATGCCGATGTCGACGATCACCCGGGCGGCCCGGAGCGCCTGGCCGTCCAGCATGCCGAGCTTGTCGCCCGGGTCCTCGAGGTAACCCAGCTCGTCCATCAGCCGTTCCGCGTAGAGCGCCCAGCCCTCGCCGTGCCCGGAGGCCCAGCAGAGCAGCCGCTGCCACCGGTTGAGCAGCTCGGCCCGTACGGCGGTCTGGGCGACCTGGAGGTGGTGACCCGGCACGCCCTCGTGGAAGACGGTGGTCACCTCGCGCCAGGTCGAGAAGTCGGTGACGCCCTGGGGCACCGCCCACCACATCCGCCCGGGACGGGAGAAGTCCTCGCTCGGGCCGGTGTAGTAGATCGCGCCGTCGCTGGTCGGGGCGAGGCGGCACTCGATGCGGCGGACCTGCTCCGGGATGTCGAAGTGGACGCCGTGCAGGTCACTGACGGCCTTGTCGGCGAGCGCCTGCATCCAGTCCCGGAACGCCTCCTTGCCCTGGATCGTCCGGGCCGGGTCGGCGTCCAGTGCGGCGACGGCCTCGTCGATGGTGGCGCCGGGGCCGGCGATCCGGCCGGCCACCGTCCGCATGTCGGCCTCCAGCCGGGCCAGCTCCTCGAACCCCCAGGCGTACGTCTCGTCGAGGTCGACCCTGGCGCCGAGGAAGTACTGCGAAGCCAGCTCGTAGCGCTCGCGACCCGCGGCCTGCTTCTCCCGGCCGAGCGGGGCCAGTTCGGTACGCAGGAACTGGCCGAACTCGGCCGTCGCCGCGGTGGCCGCCGCCGCGCCGCGCCGCAGCTCGGCGCCGAGGGTGCCGTCGGCCTCCAGCCGCTCGACCAGCCCGTGGAAGAAGTTGTCGCCGTCCGGGTCGACCCAGGCGTCGCACTGCTTGGCGACCTCGACGAGTTGCACCCGGGCGCTGACGTGGCCGGCGGCGGCGGCCTCGCGCAGCGTCGTCTTGTAGCCCTCGATGGCGCCCGCGAAGCGGTTGAGCCGGGCCGCCACGTTGGCCTTGGCCTCGTCGCCCTCGGTCGGCATCAGGTCGAAGACCATGCGGACCTCGTGCAGGGCGCTGGAGATCACGTTGACCTCGCTGCTCGACTCCCCGGCGTCGTAGCGGGCGAGGTCGAGGCCGAGTCGCTCCTGCATGGCCTCCTTGGCGGTCCGCTCCGCCTCGGACTCCGGCTCGGTGACGTCCAGGTCGGTGAGCGTCCGCCGGATCAGCTCCGCCCGGGCTGTGTAGCCGTCGGGCGACAGGTCGTCGAGCTGGTCGTCGTAGCCGGCGATGCCGACGTAGGTGGCACTGATCGGGCTCAGCGGCGCCCACTCGGCCACGTAGCGGTTCGCGAGGTCATCGATTCGTCCCACGCTGCGACCCTACGTGAGGGCACAGCCGTGTTGTCGAACGGTTCTGTGTGTTCAGGGCAGCACGTCGGCGGATGCCGTCGAGGTCGACGAGCGGGTCGAAACGCATCGGCATCGCCACGGCGTGCACCTCCTCGGCTGGTCAACGCGTGACCAGCGTAGGCGGTTTCTGTGGCGGTCGACACGGCGTCCGAAAGTCGCAGGACTTCGTCGTACGCCTACGGCAGAGTGTCAGGGGTGACACCGGATATCACTCCTGACCGGGCGGCGCTGCGGAGCTGGCTGCCCGGGTTCCTGGCACTGGCTGCGATCTGGGGCTCCAGCTTCCTGTTCATCAAGATCGGCATCGGGGAACTGCACCCGGTGCACCTCACCCTCTACCGGGTCGCCGCCGGCGCGGTGACCCTGCTGGTGGTGCTCGCCGTGCTCCGCGACCGGCTGCCCGCCGAGCCCCGGGTCTGGGCGCACCTGACCGTGGTCGCCGCGTTCGGGGTCGCCGTGCCGTTCACCCTCTTCGGCTACGGCGAGCAGCGCGTCGAGTCGATGCTCGCGGGCATCTGGAACGCCACCACCCCGCTCATCGTGCTGCCGCTGGCCGTGCTGGTGTTCCGCACCGAGCGACTGACCGTACGACGGGCCGTCGGCATGGCGCTGGGCTTCGCCGGGGTGCTGGTGGTGCTCGAGGTCTGGCAGGGGGTGGGCGGGGCGCACTTCGCCGGGCAGCTCATGTGCCTCGGCGCGGCCGCCTGCTACGGCGTCGCCATCCCGTACCAGAAGAAGTTCGTGGCGGGCAGCGCGCACTCCGGGCTCTCGCTCTCGGCGGCGCAGCTGCTGGTCGCGACCGCGCAGCTCGCCGTCGTCGCGCCGTTCGTGGCGGGTGCGCCGCCGGCCCCGACCGGCCTCTCGGTCGAGGTGCTCGCCAGCGTGCTCGCGCTCGGCGCGCTCGGCACCGGCCTCGCCTTCGTCATCAACCTGCGCAACATCCGGGTCGCCGGGGCGAGCACCGCCGCCGCCGTCACCTATCTGGTCCCGGTGTTCGCGGTGCTGATCGGGGCCCTGGCCCTCGGTGAGCGGCTCACCTGGCATCAGCCGGTCGGCGCGCTCGTCGTGCTGTTCGGCGTCGCCGTCTCGCAGGGCCTGATCGGCCGCAACGGCCTGGCACCCGCACCCGTGCCGGCGGGCAGCCGTGAGAGCGCCGTCCAGCAGGTACGGCGGGAGGCGGGTCAGCCGGCGGCATGAGCGCGGGCCCAGTCGACGAGCCGGTCGGCGTCCCAGGTGTTGACCACCCGGTCGGCGGGCACCCCGCACAGGGCGGCGCGCTCGCAACCGAACCGCTGCCAGTCGAGCTGCCCGGGGGCGTGCGCGTCGGTGTTCACGGCGAAGTCGCAGCCCGCCTCCAACGCGCGGCGGATCAGCCGCTTCGGCGGGTCCTGCCGCTCCGGCCGCGAGTTGATCTCGACGGCCACCCCGCGCTCGGCGCAGGCGGCGAAGACGGCGTCGGCGTCGAACTCGCTCTCCGCCCGGGTACGCGGCCGGTGCGCCCGGTCGCCCGGCCCCTTCACCCCGGCCGGCCGCGACGACACCATCCGCCCGGTGCAGTGGCCGAGGATGTCCAGGTGCGGGTTGGCGATCGCGGTCACCATCCGCCGGGTCATCTTCGCCCGCTCGTCGTTGAGGCCGCTGTGCACCGAGCCGACCACCACGTCGAGGCGGGCCAGCAGCTCCTCGTCCTGGTCGAGTGACCCGTCGGCGAGGATGTCCACCTCGATGCCGGTCAGGATCCGGAAGCCCTCCGGCAGCGCCGCGTTGACCTTCGCCACGTGGTCGAGCTGCCGGCGCAGCCGGTCGGCGGTGAGACCCCGGGCCACCTTCAGCCGGGGCGAGTGGTCGGTCAGCACCATGTACTCGTGGCCCAGTTCGACGGCCGCGAGCGCCATCTCCTCGATGGGCGAGCCGCCGTCGGACCAGTCGGAGTGCGTGTGGCAGTCGCCGCGCAGGGCGGTGCGCAACGCGGTGGCCGCCGCGTCCAGGTCGGTGCCCTCGGTGGCGACCAGCCGGCGCAGGTAGACCGGTTCCTCGCCGGCCAGCGACTCGGCCACGCAACGGGCGGTGACGTCGCCGACGCCGGGCAGTTCGGTGAGCTTGCCGGTACGCGCGCGCTCGGCCAGTTCCCTGCCCGGCAGCGCGGCGAGGGCGGTGGCCGCCGAGCGGAACGCCCGCACCCGGTAGGTCGCCTCGTTCGCCCGTTCCAGCAGGAAGGCGATCCGGCGCAGGTCGGCGATGGGATCCCGGGCGGTCATGCCAAGGAAAATACGCCTCCGCGCCGCCGGTCGTGAGACGACCGACGGCGCGGAGGACCACGGGATCAGGAATGCGGCAGCTTCACCAGCGACCTGTCGCCGATGCCGACGGTTGTCGGGTTGTTACCGATCGCCGACCAGACCTCCACCCGTACGGTCCCGTTCGACAGGTTGCCGAGGGTGCCGGTGGCGGAGTGCAGGCCGCTCTGCTGGGTGTAGCGCTCGTACCCGGGAACCGGGTCGGTGGCGAAGTAGCGGTACGTCTCCACCCGTTCCCAGCTCCCGTTGCCGGTCAGGTCGTAGGAGACCCGTACCTGCACCCCGTTGCCGACGGCGGTGCCGGCGTCCAGGAACAGGTCGAACGTGGTCTGCCCGCCGGCGTACGTCAGGTTCAGGCCCGTCGCGGTGAAGACCTGCGGGTTGGTGGGCGTGCCGTCGCGGTTCACGCCGCCCGCGCTGGCCACCGTGGCGGTCGCCGGTCCACCGGCCGCGCCCAGCCCGCCGCCCGGCAGCAGGTACCGGGTGGGGAAGCCCGGCGACGGCGGCGGGGTCGTCGGCGGGGCCGTGGTGGGCGGGGCGGTCGTCGGTGGCGTCGTGGTGGGCGGCGTCGTGCCGGTGACCCCACCGGTCGCGGTGCCGCCGCTCCAGGCGTACGCGCCGCTGGTCGCCGTCTTCCCGGCGGGCACGTCGAGCCGGGTGCCGTCGGAGAACGTGACCGTCAGCGGCGCGGCGGTGATGTTGCTCGCCACGTAGGTGCGCGCGCCGTTGCGCTGGAACACCGACGCCAGCGGGTGGTTGGCGGTGATGCCGGTGTGGACCGTGCCCAGGGCGGCGAGGTTGCGGATCCAGTGGAAGGTGTGCGCCCGGCTCTCGCCCTCCTCCGGCGTGTACCCGGGGTTCGCGCGGAGCTTCGCCAGCGCCGCGTCCGGGTCGCCCAGCGCCAGGAACTGCCAGAGGATGTCCTGCCACACCGTCGGTTCGCCGCCGTTGTTGCGTACGAGTTCCTGGTAGTTCGCGCGGTTCGACGCGGGGTGGTAGCCGAGGTAGAGGTGCCCGCCGGTGACCGGGAGCATGTTGATGCCCTGGATCATCTCCGGGTCGGCGCTGAACCAGGTGGCGTACGCGCCGCCGTCGCCCCAGACCATGCCGACCGTGGAGTGCCCGAACGCCGCCGGGTAGTTCTCGTCCGTCACGTCGAACCAGTACTCGTGGATCGCGGCGGCCTGCGTGGTGTAGATGAAGATGCCGGCGTCGCGTACGGCGGTGTTGCCGGTCGCCTGTCCCCACTGGATGAGCGCGTTGGCGAAGTTCATCCCCTCGGACGAGGACTCCTGGTTGTTGCCGGCGTGGAACGAGCCGTGTCCGGCGGCCCAGTCGTGCCCCGCGTAGATGTCGAAGTCGCGCAGGTACGGGAAGCGGTTGTCGGCGCGGTCGTAGTTGTTCGCGTCCCGGATCAGCAGGTCGATCATGCCGCCGTACTGGTCCTGCCGGGCCCAGGTCGGGTCGAACTTGGCCAGCGTGGCGGCGGCGGCGATGTAGTAGCCGTAGTGGAAGTGGTGGTCGTTGAGTTCCTGGTCGGAGCCGTAGGAGGCCGGGTAGCCGATGAGGGTTCCCCAGTTACGGTCGTAGTGGAAGAGCCGCTCGGTCTCCCCGGGCGCGGCGGTGAGCCAGTCGGTGAGCGTGCTCCGGATGGCGTTCAGCGCGGCGGTACGCGTCTCGGCGTCGCCGACCTGGTCGGCGATCTCGGCGATGCGTGCGGCCCGGCCCAGGCCCTTGCCCGTCCAGTAGGTGTCGCCGCCGCGCTGGTCCATCGGGTTGCCCCGGACGGCCGCGAGGTGGTTGCGCAGCGTGGTCAGGTCCGTGCCGTTGCCGGTCGCCACGGCGGGGACCTCCGGCAGTACGCCGTGGAACTTCATCGAGGTGCGGAACGCGTCGACGCCGGTGAGCACCTTCATCCGGCCGCGCGCCGACGGGTAGGTGAGCGTCAGCGGGGTGGCCCCGGTCAGCGACCGCCACTGGTGCGGGTAGAGGCTGACGACCGTCCGGTTCGCGGTGCCCTCCCGGGCGGTCGTGGTGAAGGCGTACGTGGTGTTGACGGTGCTGGTCGCCTGGTCGTACGCGTACGAGACCCGGGTGCCGGTGACGTGGGCGTGGGCGTACTGGCCGTAGGTGCCGGCCAGCCCGGCGCGGGTGGCGGCGTCGGTGCCCGGGGTGGTGGGCAGCAGGGCGACGGAGAAGTAGCCCCTGCCGGCCAGGTTGGAGGTGATCCGGCCGCCGTTGACGGACCAGGTGGCGCCGGTGGGCGCGTACGCGACGTAGTCGTGTCCCCGTACGGTGAAGCCGATCGTGGCGCCGCTGTTCGACCAGACCGTGGGGCTGCCGCCGGTGGCGTTGATCAGCGCGTCGCCGCCGCTGGTGCGGAAGTACGCGAACGGCAGGCCGTGGCCGATGGTGGCGCGCATGGTCCGCGCGCCGTCGTTCCAGTAGGGCGTGACGGTCCAGTCGGTCCAGCCGTCGACCTTGACGACCGGGGCGCCGAGCGCGGCGATGCCGACGCGGATGTCCTCGGTGTACGTGTACTTGAACTCGCCGACCCCGGTCGCGGTGCCGCTGATCGTGGGGGTGGAGGTGGCCGACAGGCCGAGGCCGTCGCCGAAGGGCTGGTAGGAGACCGGGTGCGCGTGCAGCGGCTCGCTGTAGGAGCAGTTGGTCCGCTTCCACAGCAGTGACGACCACCAGTCGTTGGTGGGGACCGGCCCGGGTGGCGCGTCGGCGGTGGCGAACTGCCGTGGGTTGGTGGTCATGTCTCCGCAGCCGGTGGGCAGGGGGCCGACGCGGTCGGTGGTGTAGCTGCCGGCGCCGACGGTGGCGGCCTGGGCGGGGGTGGTGGTCACGACGGCGAGGCCGCCGAGGGCGAGGGCCAGGGCGGAGGTGGCCGCCACGGCCCAGGTGCGGCGTGTCGCGGGAGGTGTCACAGTGCCTCCGGTCGGGGAGCGCCGGTCGGGGACGGGCGCGTTCTGCGGGCGAATTGTGCGGAAAGGGGCCTCAGAGAGCGCTCTCTTGGGACGGGACGCTAGCCCAGCGCCGAGACTTCCGTCAATGTTTCCGACCGATGAAGCGCTGATGACGACAAACGGAAGGGTCCGTCAGCCGGCGGGCGGCGCCTTCGGGCAGCCGTTGCGGCGGTGCCAGGCGGCCACCTCGGCGGCCGGCTCCTTGTTGCCCTTGCGCCGCCACGAGTTCAGGTAGGGCGCCGGCCAGACCACGCCCCGGCGGATCCACCAGCCGTCCCGCCCCGTGCACGGCGGGGAGATGCCGAAGTGCAGGTGGCAGACGTTGTTCGCGTTCCCGGTGCGGCCCACCTCGCCGAGCCGCTGACCGGCGCGCACCCGTACCCCCGCGTCGATGCCGTCGGCGATCTTGCGCAGGTGCGAACCGTAGTAGCGCACCCCGTCGTCGCCGAGCAGCGACACCGACAGCCCGCCGTTGAAGGGCCCCCGCGGCCCGCGCTTGTCGAACCGGTCCACCCGGCTCACCTCCAGCAGCACGCCGTCGGTCACCGCCACGACCGGCTCGCCGCAGTCCGCGAAGATGTCCGTCCCCGGATAGGCCGAGTGGGTCGGGTGGTAGGCGACGTTCGCCGCGCGTACCGGGAAGACGTGCGGCAGCCCGGCGCGGGTCGGCGCGGTCGACGGGCCGGACGGGGCGACGGCCGTCGGGGTGCCGCCGGGGGTCGGGGTCGGGGCCGGGGACGCCGGCTGCGCGGCCGTCGCCGGCAGGCTCGGCCGGGGGTCGCCGGGCGCCGTCCCGGGCCGGGTCGTCGCGCAGCCGGCGGCCAGGACCGGCACGAGCAGCAGCAGGACGGGGTACGCCGGACGCGCCCGGCGTCCGATCGTCGGCGAGGACATCCGGACATCCTGACAGAGTCGGTACGGTGGGACGAGGCACCCGGCAGAGGGGAGGGTTCGGTGACGACCGGAGGGTACGCCTTCCCACCCGAGCCGGACGCCCGGTTCCGGCCCCCGCCACGGCTCCCCTCGGGGCTCTTCCCGTCCGGGCCGCCGTCGCAGCCCACCTACCGCGAACCGCACCCGGTCACCGGCGCGGGCGTCGCGTCCGGCGCCGCCGTGGCGACCGTGTGGCTGCTCCTGTTCGGCCTGCTCGGCGGCGGTGTCTCCGGGTACGCCTGGTGGACGCTGCTGGCCGGCGGGCTGGCCTGGCTGGTCGCGCTGGTGCTGGTGCGCGTCGGCGACCGGGGGGTGGCCGTCGGGGTCGCGATCGTCACCGCCGGCGGGTGGAGCATCGCCGCCGTCATCGTGGCGGCGCGGTGGCTGTCGAGCGGGCAGTGGCCGCTCTGGTGAACCCCCGCTCGGGCCGTCTCCCGGCCCGTTCCGGCGGGCCTGCGGCTGCGCTGCGTCGCGGGCCGGCTGCGCAGCGAATCCCGTCTTGACGTGGCCGCCGGAACTCGGCACCCTCGGCGTTATGGCCTGGACCACTCCGCGGCTCGATCCCGAACGTAGCCGCCGTCGCCAGCAGCTCCTCGCCGAGTTGGCGGGCGCCCGGGCGGTGCGCCAGCGCGTTCGGCCACAACGGGTGCGCACCGAGCGGCTGCGGGAGCTGATCGCCACCCGCCGCCGGGTCGCCGGCTGACGACCGGCAGACTTTCCCCAGGATTGACCGGCCCTTCGGGGCGTTGACCGGTCGCCTGCCGACCCGACCGGCTAACGTGCACGCGTAACGGGTCGGCCTGCCGAGGCTCTATTTGGGGGAACCGTGTCGTACTTCGCTGCGGCCGTCGTGCGTGACGACAGCGGTTGGACGGCCGCCGAGGTGAACCTGCGGGGCGTCACCGACATCGAGGACGTCGCCGACCGGCTGCGCGACGTCGACCAGGACGCCGACCTGTCGCTGCTCTTCGTCGAAGCCGACGACGCGTACCTGGTGATCATGCGCCTGGACGAGGGCGAGGACCTGCGGGTCTTCGGCTCCGACTCGGCCTACGCCGAGGAGTCCCGGCTGGGCGCCCTGCTGGTCGGGGACCTGAAGACCTCGGTGACCGGGCTGGACGACACCGAGGAGCCGCGCCCGTCCGGCCGTGGCGACGACGACACCGAGCAGCCCGCCGTCGACCCCGAGGCCGACCCGGTCGGCGAGGCCGATCTCCTGGCCGACCTGGGCATCTCCGCGCAGAAGCTGCTCAACCTCTGCGCGCGGGAGGGCATGATGCCGGCCGACGTCACCGCCGAGATCTGCCAGGTGCTCGGCTGCACCGACGACGTCGAGGAACTGCGTGAGGTCTGAGCCGTCCGGGCCCGGCCGGGCCGGGGCGGGCGGCGCCGAGCCGGCCGACGCCACCGACCCGACGCTGGGCACCGTACGCCCCGGACAGCCGACCCCCGGCGCGGCCGGCCGGGTCGGCCCCGGCGCGCACGAGGGGCTGGCCGACCCGGACGGCGCCGGCCGGCGGCAGCGGCATGAGGTGTGGATGCGCCGGGCCCTGGAGGTGGCCGTCACCGGCCCGGACGGCCCCGCCGACGCGGGCCCCGACGACGCCGCCGACGACATCCCGGTCGGTGCGGTGCTCTACGGGCCGGACGGCACCGAGCTGGCGATCGGACGCAACGAGCGGGAGCTGACCGGCGACCCGACCGCGCACGCCGAGGTGCTGGCGCTGCGCCGGGCCGCCGGCCGACTGGGCCGCTGGCGGCTCGACGGCTGCACCCTGGTCGTCACCCTGGAACCCTGCACGATGTGCGCGGGCGCGCTGGTGCTCGCCCGGGTGTCCACCGTGGTCTTCGGTGCCTGGGAACCCAAGACCGGGGCGGCCGGATCGCTGTGGGACGTGCTGCGCGACCGCCGGCTCAACCACCGGCCGGAGGTCTACGGCGGCGTCCTGGAGCCGGAGAGCGCCGCGATCCTGCGCGCCTTCTTCCGCTGACCGCCGGCTCCTCTCCGCCTTCCGCTGACCGTCGCTTGTCTTCCACCGGCCGTCGCTTGGCTGGCGCTCAGGCGTCGGCCGGGGCGGGCCGCAGCAGGGCGGAGGCGATCGCGCGGGCGGCGTCGGTCCACGGCGCGGGGCGCATGGTCGCCGGATCGATCCGGACGATCGACCGCTGGCCCTCGGCGTGCACCGTGCGGCCGTCCGTCGACTGGAACCGGTAGGAGTACCGCGCGCTGCTGTTGTTGAAGTAGTCGAGCCAGAAGTGCACCGCCACGGGCCCGGTCCCGGTGACGGGGGCCTGATAGGCGATGGTGAACTCGCGGACGGCGTGGAACACGTCCGGGGCGCTGCGCTGGCCGGCCTGGTAGGAGACGCCGTGGTCCGCCCAGTACCCCGTCAGGGCCCGTTCGAGCAGTACGGCGTACCGGGAGTTGTGCAGGAGGCCGAACGCGTCGAGGTCGTCGAAGTGCACCGTGACGTGCGTGACGTGACCGAACTCGACGGCGGGCTGGTCGACGATGGCCTGGCTCATGAGATGCCTTCCGGTAGCAGGGTCGGATCGGGGCACAGCGCCCGTAGTCGGTTCAGCAGGCCCTGGCGGGCGTGCCGGTAGGCGGTGTCGGGGTCCAGCAGCCGGGAGCGCATCGCGGCCGTGATCCCGAGCGCGTCGATCTCGTACGCCAGCTGCGCGACGTCCACGTCGGGGGCGAGTTCGCCGGCGGCGACCGCCTCCCGGACGAGGTCTTCGAGGAACGCGGTCCAGCGGCCGAAGGCTTCGGCGAGCCGGTCGCGGACGGGGCCGGGGCGCGCGTTGTACTCGAAGTCGGCGCTGGCGAAGAAGCAGCCGCCGGGGAGGATCCGGGCGGCGAAGAAGTCGATCCGGGCCTGGTGCAGCGCCCAGAGCCGCCGTACGCCCCGGGGGGCGCGCAGGGCGGGGCGTACGACCAGTTCCTCCTGCTGTTGCACGGCCCGGTCGACCGTGGCGAGCTGGAGCGCCTCCTTGGACCCCCAGTGCGCGAAGAGGCCGGACTTGCTGACGCCGAGCGTGTCGGCGAGCTGGGCGAGGGAGAGTCCGTGCAGGCCGACCTCGGTGGCGAGGACCACGGCGGCGTCCAGCGCGGCCGTGCGGGTCCGGTCGCCCCGCGCCACGCGTCCGTCGACTGTCATGGGCAGAGGCTAATTAATAAGCACGACCGTTCGTATAGTTTTTGGACGTGACGGTGGTCACGAAACCGCCCCGCCGTCCGAGCGGACGACGGGGCGGCAGTTGGACGGAGAATCAGGCGACGATCGTGTCCAGCGCGATCTCGACCATCTGGCTGAAGGTCTGCTCACGCTCCTCGGAGGTGGTCTTCTCGCCCGTCTTGATGTGGTCGCTGACGGTCAGCAGCGTCAGGGCGCGGGCCTTGAACCGGGCGGCGATCGTGTAGAGCGCCGCCGACTCCATCTCCACCGCCAGCACGCCGTACTCGGCGAGGCTGTCGTAGAGGTCCGGGCGGTCGGTGTAGAAGGCGTCCGCCGCCAGGATCGGCCCGACCCGCATCGCGATGCCGCGCCGCTCGGCCACCTCCACCGACGTACGCAGCAGCCCGAAGTCGGCCACCGGGGCGTAGTCGATCAGCCCGTCGAAGCGCATCCGGTTCATGTTCGAGTCGGTGGACGAGCCGATGGCGGCGATCACGTCGCGCAGCCGCAGGTCCTCGGTCAGGGCCCCGCAGGAGCCGACCCGGATCAGGCTCTTCACGCCGTACTCGTTGACCAGCTCGTGGGCGTAGATCGAGGCGGAGGGCATGCCCATGCCGGAGCCCTGGACGGAGACCTCCACGCCGTTCCAGCGGCCGGTGAAGCCCAGCATGCCCCGGACCGTCGAGTAGCACTGCGCGCCCTCGAGGTAGGTCTCCGCGATCCACTTGGCCCGCAGCGGGTCGCCCGGCATCAGGACCCGCTCGGCGATCTCTCCCGGCTTCGCGCCGATGTGCGTACTCATGCCAAGGATCCTGCCAGGCCGCACCGAGGCGTACCGGTTCGGCGTCCGCACCCGGGGTCATGTACCCTTCTCGGCGGTGGCGTGTCCGAGTGGCCTAAGGAGCACGCCTCGAAAGCGTGTGAGGGTTTACGCCCTCCGCGGGTTCAAATCCCGCCGCCACCGCTCGTGACAACGCCCGGACGATCCCGACGGATCGCCCGGGCGTTCTCGCGTTCGGCCCCCACCTTGGCCCCCCTCCGTGCCCCCTGCCTGCGCCGATCATGCAGTTGTGGTGCCCCGCGAGAGGGGTGCATAGGCAGTTTCCGTCCACCACAAGTGCGTGATTGACGAAGTGCGTGGGGTTCAGCGGCGGGTCAGTTCCCGTTCCAGGCGGTTGATGAGGGTCTTGCGGGACTTGCCGTTGCGCTCTCGGCGCAGGGCCGACTTCAGTTGGCCCTTGTCGAGGTCGCGGACGAGCTTGGTCGCCTCGGCGACCGGCAGCTCCGACAGTTGTTCGGCCGACGTGGCGTTGCGGCGTGCGCGTTTGGCCGGTCCGGTGTTGGCGACGTACTGCCTGCCGGACCTGGACGCCTTCCGCTTCTTGGCGTCTGTCGCCCGCCGATCCTTCTCGGAGAGTTCCTTCCAGGCCTGTTCGGGCAGGTAACGGCTGGTCTCGTCGCCGTGCCGCGCCCGGGTGTCGCCCTCCTTGGTCTGCCAGTGCTCGCCGCCCCAGCGCTGCAACGACTTCTGCCGCTCGTCCTTCGGGCCGACGAAGCCCCCGCCACGCCTCTTGTACTCCTGGGTGAGCAGCTGGGACTTGCGCGCCGACCACTGCCCCGGCCGACCGCCCTTGTCGGAGGCCTGGATCTCCTCCTTGACCTGCTGCCTGAGCTCGGGCTTCGTGTACCGCGCCATGCCCGGCGGTTACCCGGCGACCTGCGGCTCATGCTTCCGGGGTGCCGGTGTGCTGCCCGAGCGTCCGCCAGCACCCTCGGATCGGTGCGCGGGAGGGCACACGGCTCGGCGGTCGAATGGAATGATGTCCTCCGATGGCGCCAGAGATGGCGTCTCCACGGGGGATCGTTCAAGCGGAGACAGCACGACCAGCCTGGAGCAAGCGAAGGGCTGGTCGTCGGCTGCTCCGCTTCCTCGTGTCCGTTCTCACCTCGACCCACCCTGTTCAGGGCGGGTCGTCCCTCAGGAGGAAACGTGCACGAAAAGCGCTCGCACCGCCGCCAGTTGTTCCGGGCCGCGGCCGTCACCGCTGGTACAGCCGTCGCCGCGCCGCTGCTTGGGGGCGTCACGCCCGCCCAGGCCGCCGCGCTCGCCACCACCGGCGCCATTCCCTGGGTCGGCCCGGCGGGTTCCGGTGCCCCGTTCGAGGTGAACGAGACCCTGGGCGCGCAGGCCGCCATCAACGCGGCACTGGGCACGAGCAGCCGCCGGGCCGTCTACGTCGCCCCCGGCAGCTACGACCTCAAGGCCCCGGTGGTGCTCGGCGACAGGCAGGCTCTGATCGGAGCGGGTCCGCTGGTCACCATGCTGACCGCAGCGGCGGGCTTCAGCGGGGCGGCCCTGGTGGTCAACCCGTGGTCCGGTGCCCAGGCCGGCGCGTCCCGACAGTGCGTGACCGACATCGGGCTCGACGGCGCGAACCGCGCGGCCAACGGGGTCAACTTCCAGATGAACACCACGCCGGACCTGTACGGGCCGGACCCGGCGCCGTGGTTGACCCGGGTCTTCGTCACCCGGACCACGGGCGACGGGTTCCTCCTTGGCGGCACGTACGCCGGTGGGCAGCGAGAGTTCAAGCTCACCGACTGCCGGGTCGAGAAGGCGGGCGGCTGGGCGTACAACTTCCAGTCGTCGGACGGGTTCATCAGCGGGTGCTCGGCCCAGGGCTGCGCCGGGGGCGGCTACCTCCTCGGGGGCGGCAACATCAAGATCTGGGGCAGCAAGGCGTACGGCATCGGCACCGCGGCCACCTCCGCCCCCGCGTTCCGGATCGACTCCGCGCGGGCGACCGTCGTCGGCTGCGAGGCCCAGGACACCATCGGCAACGGCTTCGAGATCCGCGCTGCCAACACGACACTCTCCGGCTGCACCGCCGACTCGACCGGGCGCGGCAGCACCGGTGTCGACTCGGAGTCTGCGGGCTTCTACGTGGCCGCGTCCGCAGTGAGCCTGGAGGGTGGCGCGTTCCAGCGGAACAACGGTGGCGCGAAGTGGATCGTGAGCACCGAGCCGGGCATGCGGTGCGCCCTGTACCTGGCCCCCGGCGTCGACTTCCTCTCCGTACGGCTGGTCACCGGGGCGGGCCGGCCCGCGCCGTTCCAGCGGCTGATCACCGGGACGGTCGGCGCCGGTTCGTCGGTCTCGGTCCTCGGCTGACCGGGTAGGTCGCAGGGCCGCCCCCACCGGGTCGGCCCTGCGACCGCACGAGCTCCTGTCGGGGCCCCGGTCAGTCGACGAGATGCCTGCCGAACCCCGCCCCGGTCAGCCGACGAGCGTGTTGGGGTGGGCGCTGGTTGCGGCAAGTCGCCGCGCCGGTCAGCAGGGGCTGTGGCCCTCGTCGAAGAGGCGCTGGGCCCAGTCCGCGTACCCGGCGATGATCTTCTTCACCGCGCGCCCGTCGTGCAGGAAGAGGTACGCGCGGTCGCCCTGCCGGGCGAGCAGCCCGTCGAGCCGGTACGTCCCCTGTGGAGCGTCCAGGTCCCGGGCGGACGGGTAGCGGGTGCGGACGTCCTCGACCGGTGTGCCGGCGGTGACGCCCTGCGGGGTGCGGGTCGCCTCGCCGAGCCAGAGCAGCACCAGCCGGTCGTCGACGAAGATCGGGCTGGTCGTGTCGTAGCCGGCCAGCGCCGGGCCGCAGGCGTCGACGTCGGAGCGCAGGATGCCCCGCCGGGTCAGCTCGTCCTCGGTGTCGCCGAACTCGACGTCGCGCAGGCCGTTGAGGTCGACCACCTCGACGGCCCCGACGGGCCGACCGTCCAACTCGCGCAACGGCGGGTGCACGCCGCTGCCCGAAACCCAGGCAGCCGTCATCAGCGTGGCGATAAAGCCAAATTGTCGCAATTTCATCGAATCCCCCAGTCCCCAACGGGACTGGGGCGCTCAGGTTGCTGCCCGCCCGCAGATTGCCGGTCTTCCCATTCCTCGGCCAGCTCGTCCCAGTAGTCGGCGCTCAGTCGTCGGCGCCCGTGCGCCAGCCAGCCGGCGGTGCTCCGTTCGACGTGCAGGCCCAGCTCGGCGAACGGGTCGATCCACGCGCCGGGCTCCGCCCCGAGCCGGGTGAGCGCCGCGTTGAGCGGCCACTCGGCGCGCGGCCCGTCGAAGAGGCGGTCGAACCCCGGCCCCCAGCTCACCTGGCCGCCGAGCCACACCACCGCCGACTGGTAGCCGGCGCCGCCGAAGAACTCCGCCTCCAGGTACGCCACCGGACCCGACCGTGCCCAGCGGGCGAAGACCTCGGCGAGGGGTGCCGAGAGCACCAGGTGGAACGGCTCCTCCGGGGACCGCTCCGCCGTCGAGTAGTCGGGCGGCGCCCCGGTCAGCTCCTCGACCAGTTGCGGGGTGACCGGCAGCAGCGCGAAGTCCTGACGCAGCTCGCCCAGGACCGCGTGGTCGAGGTCGGCGGTCTGCTCGCGGAGCAGCTCGGCGTCCGCGACGACCGCGCTGAGCTGGTAAGCCATTCGAGCCCTCCGCCGTCCACAGCCTGTGGATGGAACATGTGTACGACGGATTCCGCCTCCGTCGCCCCCTCGCACCGTACCGAATTATCCCTCTCGATCCCGCCCCGTGACCTTGCGCTCCCGCCGCACCCTCCGGGGCGCGATGCGGCCTTGGTCCGGTCAGGAGCTGCGACCGGGCAGGCGGGCGAGGAGAGGGCGGCCTCGCGCGGGCCCGGTCAGGGGTGGTCGGCGACGGAGTCGACGAACGCGCGCCACGCCGTCGGCGGGAAGGCGAGCGCCGGGCCGGCCGGGTCCTTCGAGTCGCGCACCGCGACGACGCCGGGCAGGTTGTCGGCGACCTCGACGCAGTTGCCGCCGTTGCCGCTGCTGCGGCTGCTCTTGCGCCACCGCGCGCCGTTCAGCTCCATGTCTCCGCCACTTCCGTGATGAGATCGACTGACTGCCAGTGGGACAGCGCCTCGCCGCGCACGTTCTCCCACGCAGCCATCATGGCCGCGATGTCCGCCGGCTCGCTAACCAGTTGGCCCTGGAGCTGGTTGTCGAGGTAGCCGGCGATCCGGTGGTCGTGGCTGCTGGCGATCACGAACGGCCCGTTCAGGCCCGCGTAGGCGCCGACCGACGACGGCACGACGTGCACCCGCACGTGCGGCTCGGCGCAGGCGGCGATCACGGCCCGGAGCTGCTCGCGCATGGTGGCCCGGCCGCCGACCGGGCGGCGCAGCACCGCCTCGTCGATCACGGCCGTGAGCTGCGGCGGTTCGTCCTGCCGCAGGATGCCCTGGCGGGCGAGCCGGGCGGCGAGGTGCCGCTCGACGTCGCCCCGGGGGAAGAGGCCGCCGTCGGTGAGCACGGCCCGCGCGTACGCCTCGGTCTGGAGCAACCCGGGCAACACCACCGATTCGTACGACCGCAGCGACACCGCCTCGCGCTCGATCTCCTGCCAGGGACGGAACCAGATCGGGTCAAGACGTCTCGAAGTGTCCGGCCAGATGTCCGACACGTCCCGCCGGAGTGCCTCCGCCGCTCCCAGCCGGTGCCGGGCGTGCGGGATACGGTCCTCGGTCAGCCATCGCCCGACCGTCTTCGGATCGACGCCGACGGTCTCGGCGAGCGATTCGATCGTGTGCCCGGTGTCGCTGAGCGCCACCCGCAGCGCATCGTTCACGGGCTCCTCCCATTGGATGTCCCAGATATCTGGCGACCATAGCGTTACGGGCTGTATCTGTCTGCCCACGCACGGCAAGTTGGGGTGACGAAGACGGCGCGGCCGGTGGAGGTGAGAGAGCCCGGCGGTCGCGTCAGTCGCGGGGCCGCCCCGACGGGGAGGGCGGGGCGGCCCCGCTCCAGTCCCACGTCCGTCCCTTCCGGCCCACCGGCCTTCCGTCGCCCACCGCCCTTCGTCCCCAATGGCCTTTCGTCCCCGTCGGGCGAGCGCTGCCGAACCAGCCGAGGAGGTCCCGCCCGTGCCGACCCGCCGCGCCCCAGCCCCCGAGCACCGGGGCGAGTCCCGCCTCCCGGTCGACCGCGACGATCCGCCCCCACCCGTCGCCCCCGCCCGGGACCGGCGGACAGCCTGGCCCTCCGGTACGACCATCCGCGTCCCCGACGACGCGTACCGCTTCGGCGAGGGCCCGCTGACACTGCGGATCGTCGAGGTGCTCAGCGCGGGCTTGTTCGAGGGCCGCCTCTGGGCCGAGGTACGCGGCCACCAGGTGAACGCCGACGGCACCCTCCGCTCCCGCGAGCGCTTCGCCTCGATCCGCGTCGACCGCGCCCGGGTGGTCACCCTCGATACCTCCCAGGTCGGGGCGGCGACGCAGGTCGGGTCGGCGGACCAGGCTGGGTCGGCAGGCAGCGTTGAGCCGGCGGCTCAGGGCGGGTCGGCAGGCAGGGTTGGGCCGGCCGGACCGGTGGCGACGCGGTGAGCCGCCGTCCCCGGGAGCACGTCCCGACCCGGCCCACGTGGCGGTGCCGGGCGTGCGGCATCGCCTGGCCCTGCTCGCCGGCGAAGCTGCGGCTGCTCGGTGAGTACCGCCATGACCGCGCCGCGCTCACCGTCTACCTGGCGACCCTCCAGATCGAGGCCGCCGCGCAGCTCGTCGCGCTGGACCCTGACGTGAGCCCGGCCCAACTGGCCGACCGCTTCCTCTCCTGGGCCCGCCCGCGCGGATGACCGCCGCCGCTGGCCCGGGAGGGGGGATCACGGTGTGACGACGGGGTCCACCCACGCGGCGAAGACCCTCCGGTCCAGTCCCCCGCACGCCGTCGTCAGGACTTCAGCTTGGATCGCGATTCGGAACGCGCCGGCGATGTCCGCCCTGAAGGGAACTATCTCTCCGAATTCCGCGGTCTCCGAATGCTTCACGGCCCCGTCCACCCAGAGCGTGAACCTGACTTTGGCTGGGTAGGGGGTCTCGTCGCCGACTCCCACCCCGGCTTGGAACTGTCGGTATCTCCTGTCGAGCTGATAGGTGGTGGAGATCAGATCGCTCTGACAGGTGCTGGTGCCGTGAACCGTCCGGTCGTACGTCGTTCCGTTGACCTTCAACGGGCTCTCGGAGAAATGGAGGAACCCCTCTGCGGCCTTGTGCGCGTCGAGAAGGGACATCGTGCCCGGCGGTTGCGAGGGCGAGGACGTAGACGACGACGGAGGCGGGGGTGTCGGGGCGTTGGCGCTGTTCTGGTTCGCGAGGTCTGCACTGCGCTGGCCGCCAGCCTTGCCGTGGTCGCGGGCCGCGGCGGCGTTGTCACGAGAGTGCGGACCGGACGTCAGCGATCGGTCGATCGTCACGATCAACGCCCCGGACCCGGCGATCATGGTGACGGTGGCCAGGACTATCCGCCAGTCGACGGGCTGGCCCCACCTGACGGCGATCCGGTAGATGCCAGCGAGCAGGGCGCCGACCCCCGCGACCACGACTATGACCCCGAGGGTGGAGCGCGCCGTGGCGACCACTGCCGAAACGTCGGCGACCACCGCGACCGTGATCCAGATGTGGTCGGGTGCGCGGCGGCCGGGCGTTCCGTCGGCATCCGGCATGGCCGCCCCTTCCGGTGGGACCAATCGACATCAGTCGTCGTAATCCTAGGTTCCCGGAGCCAGTTGTCCGATCGTTGCGGGGGCGGGCGCGGGTGACCTCGACCGGCGATCACCCGGCGCGGGAGATCGCCGTGCTGTTCCGGACCAACGCGCAGCGCTGCGGCGGGCTAAGGACACCGACGCGGCGCGTAGGCCTCCGACCGTCTCCGGAGACGACTCAGGGCCGGTCCCCGTGGGGGCCGGCCCTGTCGTTTTTCCTGCTCAAGCGAGCGGAGGATACGAGATTCGAACTCGTGAGGGTGTTAACCCAACACGCTTTCCAAGCGTGCGCCCTAGGCCTCTAGGCGAATCCTCCGCAGACGAGGATACAGGTCCCCGGCGGGTGGGCCACCCCACCACCCCCTGAAGATCGACGCGGCGTCGGGTAGGGTTGGCGGTACCTCCCGTGCGGCGGTATCTCGTGAACCTCCCCAGGGCCGGAAGGCAGCAAGGATAAGCGAGCTCTGCCGGGTGCACGGGAGGCCTTTTTGTCTCCGGGCCCCGGTAACGTCCCTGCGGGTCAGGTCACGGGGTGGTGGGTGGTCACCCGCGCCTGACCGGCGCAGAATGGCTCGGTCGAGAGGAGGCGGGACGGGTGGCACTGGCGCTCTACCGCAAGTACCGGCCGCGCACCTTCGCCGAGGTCATCGGGCAGGAGCACGTCACCGAGCCGCTGTCGCAGGCGCTGCGCAGCGGGCGGCTCAACCACGCCTACCTTTTCTCCGGCCCACGCGGCTGCGGCAAGACCTCCAGCGCCCGCATCCTGGCCCGCTCGCTCAACTGCGAGCAGGGGCCCACCCCGGAGCCGTGCGGGCAGTGCGAGTCGTGCCGCGAGCTGGCCACCGACGGCGGCTCGATCGACGTACTGGAGATCGACGCGGCCAGCCACGGCGGCGTCGACGACGCCCGCGAGCTGCGCGAGAAGGCGATCTTCGCGCCGGCCAAGAGCCGCTTCAAGATCTACGTCATCGACGAGGCGCACATGGTCTCGTCGGCCGGCTTCAACGCCCTGCTCAAGCTGGTCGAGGAGCCGCCGGAGTACGTCAAGTTCATCTTCGCGACCACCGAGCCGGAGAAGGTCCTCGGCACGATCAAGTCGCGGACCCACCACTACCCGTTCCGGCTGATCCCGCCGAAGGTGCTCCGGCCCTACCTGGAGCAGCTCTGCGAGGCCGAGGGCGTCGCCGTCGAGCCGGCGGTCTTCCCGCTGGTGGTGCGCGCCGGTGGTGGCAGCGCCCGCGACAGCCTCTCCGTGCTCGACCAGCTCATCGCCGGTGCCGGGCCGGAGGGGGTCACCTACTCCCGGGCCGCCGCCCTGCTCGGCGTGACCGACTCCGCGCTGATCGACGAGATGTGCGACGCGCTGGCGGCCGGCGACGGCGCGACGGCGTACGCGACCGTCGACCGGGTCGCCGAGGCCGGGCACGACGCGCGCCGGTTCGCCTCCGACCTGCTGGAGCGGCTGCGCGACCTGATCGTGCTCCAGCAGGTGCCCGACGCCGCCGCCAAGGGCCTGATCGACGGCCCGGCCGACCAGATCGAGCGGATGGCCGCCCAGGCGCAGCGGCTCGGCCCGGCGACGCTGTCCCGCTGCGCCGACATCGTGCACAACGGCCTGGTGGAGATGCGCGGCACCACCGCGCCCCGGCTGCTGCTGGAGCTGATCTGCGCCCGGATGCTGCTGCCCGGCGCCGACGACTCCACCGGCGGCCTGCTCCAGCGCCTCGAACGCATGGAGCGTCGGCTCACCCTCGCCGGCACCGACGCGCCGCCGGCCACCGCCGGGCCCGCGCCGGTCGCCGCCCCTCCTCCCGTACGCCCCGACTCTCCCGCCCCGACCGCGGCTGCCGCCGCGCCCGACCCGTCGCCCGCCGGCCCGCCGGCGGCTGCCGGTGCCCCCTCCGGTGCCGCAGCCGCCCGCGCCGCGGCCCTGGCGGCCACCGGTTCCCGACCGGCGGAGGCGGCCCCGGCCGCCGCGGAACCGGTGGGTGCGCCCGCCGATGTGCCCGCCCGTCGCCAGGTGCCGCCTTCGGCGGTGATGCCCGACCCGGCCACCCCCGCCCCGCCCCGCCCGGGTGCGGCTCCGGCGGGCGCCCTGGACGCCGTCGCGGTACGCCGGGTCTGGCCGGACATCGTCGCGAAGGTCAACCGGATCAAGAAGCCGGCCGCCGCGCTGATGCGCGACGCGGTGGTCCGCGACGTGGACGGCGACACCCTGGTGCTGACCGTCAAGTCGCCGGTGCTCGCGCAGATGATGGGCAACCACACCTCGGTGCTGGCCGAGGCGCTCTACGAGGAGTTCGGCGGACGCTGGCAGATCCGCTGCGAGGTGGCCGGCGAGCGGGGCGGCACGTCGCTCGGTGGCCCGTCCCGCCCCGCCGCTCCGGCCCGCCCGGCCTCGCCGCCGGCCGCCCCCACCCAGCAGGACCGAGGCGCTGCCGGCCCGCCCGACAGCGGCGCGGGTGCCGGCGGGACCGGCGTCCCGAGCGGTCCGGCAGGCCCGAACGGCCAGTCCGGCGCGAGCGGCCCAACCGAGCCGGGTGGCCCAGCCGCTTCGAGTGGCCCAGCTGGTCCGGGTGGCTCAGCAGGCACGAGTGGCCTCGGTGGGGTGGCCGCTGGACCTGGTGGCGCGAGCGGTTCGGGTGGCGATTCGGGCGGCCACGCTGGGACGACCCGGTCCCCCTCCGGCGCTGGTGCGTCGGGGGCCGGCGGTGCTCCCGCCGCCGACGGGGCCGACGACTGGCCCGAGCCGGCCCGCCCGGGTGGCGCGGCCGGGGGCGCCGACGACTGGCCGGAACCGGCCCGGCCGGGCGGCACGCCGACTGCCACCTCGACGGCCGGCGCGGCGACGGACAGCGCAACGGCGACCGCACCGACGGCCGTGCCGGCCGTACCGAAATCGGCCGCCCCCTCGGCGGCTCCGCAGCAGGCCGCGCCCGCCAGCCCTCCGGTGAGCAGCGCGATCGCGGCTGCGCGGGCGGCTGCGGCGGGACGCGGTCCGCGTACCGGCCAGCCGGCCCGGAAGACCGCGGACGCCGACTGGGCCGGCGAGCCGCCGTACGACCCTGACTTCGACGGCCCGCTGCGCGGCGGCGCGGGGCGCCCCGGCGGCGCCGCGCCGGCGGCCCCGAACTTCGAGGGCTTCGACCCGGGCGACGAGCCGCTGGACGAGGTCATCGACGAGCGGACCGCGCGCGAGTCCAGCGAGGAACAGGCGGTACGGCTGCTCCGCGAGGCGTTCGGCGCCGAAAAGATCGACGAGGTCGACGCCCGATAGCCAACCCGGCCCCGACCTCGACTCTGACACCGAGGCCGACGCGATGACGGGCCAGGGAACGGGCGGTCAGGTGGGCCAGGCGGGGAGGCCGTGGGGGTGCGCCTCCGCGAGCAGGCGTTCCGGCCCGGTGCCGAGGCGGGCGCGGAGCTGGAAGTCGTTACGGGCCTCCCGGGGGTGCGGCTCGAAGGACACGTGGGCGACCGGCGCGTCGGCGCTGCCGGCGGCGGCCAGCCGGTCCAGTTCGGCGGTGACCCGCGTCCACTCCTCGACCGGCACGTACTGCCGCATCACCGAGTGCCAGACCACTGTCAGCGTGCCGGGGCGCGGGGTAATCCCGGCGAGGAAGTCGGCCGCCCCCGCCGTGACGACCCGGACCGGCAGCCGCCGGGCCAGTTCCAGCGCGCCGGCGAGCCGGGCCGCGCGGGCCGTGTGCTCCGGCCAGACGTACGCCCGCAGCGCGAGCGCGTCGTCGGGGTCGCCCGGATCGAGCGGGGTGAGGTCGCAGCCGAGCCGCTCCACGACGCTCAGCCGGGGGTACGCGCCGGCCGCCTCCCGCAGCCAGCCGGGCGCCCCGCCCCGCCAGGCGTCCGGCAGCCGTACCGGGGAGTCGGCCGGTCCCCAGGTGAAGTCGGCGGCCTCGACGCGGAACCGGTCGGCGCGCAGGTTCAGCCCGCCGCTCGCGCCCAGCTCGACGAGGCGCACCGGCAGGCCGCCGGTCTCGTGGACGGCGTGCAGCAGCCCGGCCAGCAGCAGGTTGGCCCGTCCGACCTCGTTGGTCTGGGGCGGGCGGCGCAGCCAGCCGCGCAGCGTGTCGCGCTCGGCCTCCACGATCGCCCGGAACGCCGTCCAGCAGGCGGGGGCGTCCGCCGCCCGGTACGCCCCGCCGGCGCTGGGATAGAACCGGGCCAGCTCCGGTGCCCGGCCGGAGAGCACCAGCGCGTGCACGCCACCGAGCAGGCGCAGCGACACGACGTCGTCGGCGGGGGCGTCCTCGTACCCCGCGATGGCGGCGGCGCACGGGCCGCCGGCCAGGACGTCCGCGGCGGCGCGCGTCAGCAGGTCGGCGTAGAGGCCGGCGTCCATGTGGGCGCAGGCGCGGGCCTGTCGTCGTATGGCCGCTACGGCCTGTTCCCGGGGCATCCGCCACCTCCGTCCGGTCGCGCGCGACGTGCCTGCCGCCGAGTCTCGACGAGGGTTCCGTGCGCGTGCGCGGAGTTCTTCGACACGGATCCCCTGGGCGTGCGCCGAGTTTCTCGACAAGCTCCGATGATCGTGCGTCCCGGACCCGCCGCGAGGGAAGCACCGGGCGGGGCGAGGCCGCTCACAGCCGATAGGCTGAGCGGCGGCCGAGCAGACGAGTGCGAGAAGGAGCCATCCGTGCGCCCAGGTGGACAGCCGAACATGCAGCAGATGCTGAAGCAGGCGCAGAAGATGCAGCAGCAGATCGCCAAGGCGCAGGCCGAGCTCGCCGAGGCGGAGCTGACGGGCACCGCCGGCGGTGGCCTGGTGACCGCGACCGTCGCCGGCACCGGCGAGCTGAAGTCGATCAAGATCGACCCGAAGGCGGTCGACCCGGAGGACGTGGAGACCCTGGAGGACCTGGTCGTCGCGGCCATGCACAACGCCGCCGAGGCGGCGCGGGAGCTGACCGAGAAGAAGATGGGCCCGGTCACCGGCGGCATGGGCGGCCTCGGCCTGCCCGGTTTCTGAGCGGCAGATGTACGAGGGCGCCATCCAGGACCTGATCGACGAGCTGGGCCGGCTGCCGGGCGTGGGCCCCAAGAGCGCCCAGCGGATCGCCTTCCACGTCCTGTCCGCCGACCCGGCCGACGTGAACCGGCTGGCCGGGGCGTTGCGCAAGGTCAAGGAACTGGTGCGGTTCTGCACCAGCTGCTACAACGTGGCCGAGTCCGACCGGTGCCGGATCTGCCGGGACCCGCGCCGCAGCGACGAGGTGCTCTGCGTGGTCGAGGAGCCGAAGGACGTGGTGGCGATCGAGCGGACCGGCGAGTTCCGGGGCCGCTACCACGTGCTCGGCGGGGCGATCAATCCGCTGGAGGGGATCGGGCCTGACAATCTGCGCATCCGCGAGCTGATGGCCCGGCTCAGCGACGGCACGGTGCGGGAGTTGATCCTGGCCACGGACCCGAACACCGAGGGC
This sequence comes from Micromonospora sp. NPDC049048, assembly GCF_043197615.1. NCBI lineage: Bacteria > Bacillati > Actinomycetota > Actinomycetes > Micromonosporales > Micromonosporaceae > Micromonospora > Micromonospora sp. NPDC049048. Next base: position 44,846 of record NZ_JBICTM010000001.1, read on the forward strand.
GAGGCGACCGCGACGTACCTGGCGCTGATGGTCAAGCCGATGGGCATCTCGGTGACCCGGTTGGCGAGCGGCCTGCCGGTTGGCGGCGACCTGGAGTACGCCGACGAGATCACGCTCGGCCGCGCCTTCGAGGGCCGTCGCGCCGTCTGAGTTTCCGTCGTGGCCGGCACCCGGATCGGGTGCCGGCCACCGTCGTACGGGCACCGCCGGATCCACCGTCAGGTCTGACATGGGAGCGATGCGGGCGACGTTCGATGTAACAAAACGGCATCGGTCAACTCGGACATAATTCCCCTTTGGCGGCGGTCCGGAACGGCCCTCGCGGCGGGGCGCATCGGTTAAGACACGATCCGGTACCAACCGGTTCCTCGAAGGTTTCCCGCCGGTCCGAACGGCGGCTAAGGTCACGGCGATCGGTGACCCCTGTCACCACGATTGTCCGTAACCCCAAGGACGAGGTGAAGCACCCATGCGTGCATCCAGGCCGAAGGTCGCGATCGCGGCCATCGCGGTCGCGGCCCTCGCGGTAGCAGGCTGCGCCGAGAGCGACCGCGATGACAGTTCCGGCGGTAGCAAGAAGGACACCCTTGTCTTCGGCGTAGCCGGAGACCCGAAGGTGCTCGACCCGAGCTTCGCCAGTGACGGTGAGTCGCTGCGCGTGGCGCGTCAGGTCTTCGAGACGCTGGTCCGTCCGGAGGAGGGTGGCACCAAGGTCACCCCCGGCCTGGCCGAGTCCTGGACGCCGGACGCGGCGGGCACCACGTGGACCTTCAAGCTGCGCTCGGGCGTGAAGTTCCACGACGGCACCGACTTCAACGCCGAGGCGGTCTGCAAGAACTTCGACCGCTGGTACAACGCCAAGGGCCTCATGCAGAGCCCGGACGTGACCGCGTACTGGCAGGACGTCATGGGCGGCTTCGCCAAGAACGAGAGCGCGGACCTGCCGCCGAGCCTCTTCAAGTCCTGCACCGCCAAGGACGCCACGACGGTCGACCTGGCCTTCACCCGCGTCTCCAGCAAGATCCCGGCCGCGCTGATGCTGCCGTCGTTCTCCATGCACAGCCCGACCGCGCTGGAGAAGTACGACGCCAGCAACGTGAGCGGCACCGCCGAGGACATCAAGTACCCGTCCTACGCGATGGAGCACCCGACCGGCACCGGCCCGTTCAAGTTCAAGTCCTGGGACGTCGCCAACAAGACGCTCACCATCGAGCGCAACGAGGACTACGCGGGCAACAAGGCCAAGCTGAAGACCCTCATCTACAAGACCATCTCGGACGAGAACGCGCGCAAGCAGGCGCTGCGCTCCGGCGACATCCAGGGGTACGACCTGGTCGGTCCGGCCGACGTCGAGCCGCTGAAGGGCGAGGGCTTCAACGTCCTGACCCGCCCGGCGTTCAACATCCTCTACCTGGCCATCAACCAGAAGGGGAACCCGAAGCTCGCCGACCTGAAGGTCCGCCAGGCCATCGCGCACGCGCTGAACCGGCAGGCCCTCGTGGACTCGAAGCTGCCCCCGGGCGCCAAGGTCGCCGAGAACTTCCTGCCGGACACCGTCGAGGGCTGGAACGGCGACGTCACCAAGTACGACTACAACCCGGAGAAGGCGAAGGCGCTGCTGGCCGAGGCCGGCGCGACGAACCTGACCCTGAAGTTCCACTACCCGACCGAGGTCACCCGGCCGTACATGCCGAACCCGAAGGACATCTTCGAGCTGCTCTCGGCGGACCTCAAGGCGGTCGGCATCAACGTCCAGGCCATCCCGCTCAAGTGGAGCCCGGACTACCTGAACGCCACCACCTCGGGCAACAAGCACGACCTGCACTTCCTCGGCTGGACCGGTGACTACGGCGACGCCTACAACTTCATCGGCACGTTCTTCGACCGGCCGAAGGACGAGTGGGGCTTCAGCAACCCGGCCCTGTTCGAGCAGTTCAAGGACGCGGACACCACCGCCGACGCGGCGGCCCGGACCGAGAAGTACAAGGCCCTGAACAAGGCCATCATGGACTTCCTGCCCGGCGTCCCGGTGTCGCACTCGCCGCCGGCGATCGTGTTCGGCAAGGACGTGACCGGGGTCAAGGCGAGCCCGCTCACCGACGAGCGGTTCTCCACCGCCGAGTTCAAGTCCTGATCTGACGCTCCGAGTCGTGGGCGGGCGCTGTTTCGGCAGCGCCCGCCCACGACCCTCCGTACCCCTTTCGAGGCCGCCGTGTTCCGGTTCATCGTCAGACGCCTGCTCCAGCTGATACCCACGCTGTTCGGGCTCTCCCTCCTGCTGTTCATCTGGCTCCGCCGACTGCCCGGCGGTCCCGAGACCGCCATCCTCGGTGAGCGCGGGACACCCGAGATGCGCGCTGCGATCCGGCGCAACATGGGCCTCGACGAGCCGATCCTGGTGCAGTACGGCCGGTTCGTACGGCGGCTGGTCCGCCTCGACCTGGGCACGTCGACCTCCACCAAGCGCACCGTCGTCACCGAGTTCGTCGAACGCTTCCCCGGCACGGTGGAGCTGTCCATCACGGCGATGCTGATCGCGGTCGGCGTCGGCATCCCGCTGGGCTACCTGGCGGCCCGGCGTCGCGGCCGGATGCTCGACCACCTCTCCGTCGGCGGCTCGCTGATCGGCATCTGCATCCCGGTCTTCTTCCTCGCGTACGTGCTCAAGGCGATCTTCGCGGAGAACCTCGGCTGGTTCCCGGCGAGCGGCCGGCAGGATCCGACGCTCGGCGCGACGCGGATCACCAACTTCTTCGTCCTCGACGGGATCATGACCCGGGAGTGGGACGCCGCCGCCGACGCGCTCTGGCACCTGGTGCTGCCGGGCGTCGCACTGGCCAGCATCCCGCTGGCGATCATCGTCCGGATCACCCGGGCCAGCGTGCTGGAGGTCCTCAACGAGGACTTCGTACGCACCGCAGAGGCGAAGGGGCTGACCGAGAGCACGGTCCGGCGCCGGCACGTGCTGCGCAACTCCATGCTGCCGGTCGTCACCTCGATCGGCCTGCTCACCGGCGGCCTGCTCTCCGGCGCGGTGCTGACCGAGACCGTCTTCGCCTTCAGCGGCATCGGAGCCTTCATCTACGAGGCGATCAGCCAGCGTGACTATCCGGTCCTGATGGGCTTCATCCTGATCATCGCGGTGGTGTACGTGCTGGTGAACCTCCTGGTCGACCTCTCCTACAGCCTGATCGACCCGAGGGTGAGGGTCCGATGACGATCACCACAGGCAAGAAGAAGGAAAAGATCGACCGGCTCGCCGAGCTGGCGGGCCGGGAGGACGAGCGCGGCGTCAGCCTCTGGAAGGAGGCGTTCCGCCGGTTGCGGCGCAACCCGGCGGCGATCGTCGGCGCGGTGATCCTGAGCCTGTTCCTCCTGGTCGCCATTCTCGGGCCGTTCTTCGTCCCGTACGCCCCGGACGCCCAGCTCTGGAAGGGCGAGATCCGCCTCGGCGACTTCCCCGGCTTCCGGGGCGAGAACTGGTTCGGCGTCGACCACATCGGTCGCGACGAGTTCAGCCGCATGATCGTCGGCGCCCGGCAGACCCTGCTGGTCGGCGTGGTCTCCACCCTGATCGGTCTCGCCGTCGGCTCGCTGATCGGCGGCGTCGCCGGGGCCGCCGCCGGCCTCGGCGGCCGGTGGGGCCGGGCGGTCGACAACGTGCTGATGCGTTTCGTCGACATGCTGCTGGCCATGCCGAGCCTGCTGCTGGCGATCAGCATCGCCGCCCTGCTCGGCGCCGGCCTGACCACCGTCATGATCGCCGTCGGTGTGGTGTCGGTGCCGGTCTTCGCCCGGCTGCTGCGCGGCTCGATGATCTCCCAGGCGAACAGCGACTACGTCCTGGCCGCCGTCTCGCTGGGCGTCAAGAAGCCGAAGATCGCGCTGACCCACGTGGTGCCGAACTCGCTCGCCCCGGTCATCGTGCAGGCCACCCTCACGCTGGCCACCGCGATCATCGAGGCCGCGGCGCTCTCCTTCCTCGGCCTCGGCAACAACGACGCCTCCATCCCGGAGTGGGGTGTGATGCTCGCCGACGCGCAGCAGTACCTCGACTCCGCGCCCAGGCTGGCGATCCTGCCCGCCCTCGCCATCATCGTCACCGCGCTGGGCTTCACCCTGCTCGGCGAGGCGATGCGCGAGGCACTCGACCCGAAGCTGCGGAAGTAGGACCGGTGAGCGCGAGGAGTGAGCTTGCGAGCCCCGCAGTAGCGAACGAAAGGCGGGCCCGTCATGGCTCTGCTTGATGTCGAAGATCTCTCCGTCACCTTCGCCCGGCGCGGCCAGCGCGCCGTGCACGCCGTCGACGGGGTCTCCTTCTCCGTGGACGCGGGCGAGATCGTCGGCCTGGTCGGCGAGTCCGGCTGCGGCAAGAGCGTCACCTCGCTGGCGATCATGGGTCTGCTGCCGAAGCAGCCGGGCCTGCGCGTCGGCGGCAAGGCGGTCTTCGACGGCACGGACCTGCTCCAGCTCGACGACCGGTCCCGGCGGGACATCCGTGGCCGGGACGTCGCGATGATCTTCCAGGATCCGCTCTCGTCGCTGAACCCGGTCATCCCGATCGGGTTGCAGGTCACCGAGGTGCTCACCCGGCACCGGGGGATGAAGGGCGCGGTAGCCGAGAAGGAGGCGGCGCAGCTGCTCGACCGGGTCGGCATCCCGGACCCGAAGCGGCGGCTGAAGGAATACCCGCACCAGCTCTCCGGCGGCATGCGCCAGCGCGCCCTGATCGCGATGGCCGTGGCCTGCAAGCCCCGGCTGCTGATCGCCGACGAGCCGACCACGGCGCTGGACGTCACCATCCAGGCGCAGATCCTGGAGCTGCTCAAGGAGCTGGTCCGGGACTCCGGCACCGCCTTGGTGATGATCACCCACGACCTGGGCGTGGTCGCCGGCATGTGCGACACGATCAACGTGCTCTACGGCGGCCGGGTGGTGGAGACGGCCCGCCGTCGCCCGCTGTTCCGCGAGCCCCGGCACCCGTACACCGTGGGGCTGCTCGGTTCGGTGCCGCGCCTGGACGCCGGGCGCGGCGAGCGGCTGAACCCGATCCCCGGCTCCGTCCGCGACCTGCTGCCCTGGCCGGACGGCTGCGCCTTCGCGCCGCGCTGCGCGCGGCGGGTCGACGAGTGCGTGGGGGAGCCGCCCGCGCTGGTGCACGCCCACGACGGGCGCAGCTACCGTTGCGTCAACCCGGCTCCGCTGCCCGGCACCGCGCCCCCGCGGTCCGCCACCGGCACTACCCCGGCGGAGCCGGCCGCCCCGGTCACCGCCACCGACGCCCCGGCCGCCACCCCGGCACCGGCGACCGACGCACCGGCGACCGAGGCCCCGGACGCCCCGGCGGCGGAGGCGACCGCGGGCCCCGTGCCCGCCCCGCGCGAGGAGGAGAAGCCGTGACCGAGAGCGACATCCTCGTCGAGGTCCGCGACCTGAAGGTGCACTTCCCGATCCGGCGGGGCGTGCTCTTCGACCGGACGATCGGCCACGTGAAGGCCGTCGACGGGGTCGACCTGAGCATCCCGCGCGGCAAGACGTACGGCCTGGTCGGCGAGTCCGGCTGCGGCAAGTCGACGCTGGGCCGGGCGCTGCTCCAGCTCACCCCGCCCACCGGCGGCGAGGTCCGGTTCGACGGCGTCGAGCTGACGAAGCTGCCGGCGGGCAAACTGCGGTCCATGCGCCGCCGGATGCAGATGATCTTCCAGGACCCGATGTCGAGCCTGGACCCCCGGCAGAACGTCGAGTCGATCCTCACCGAGGGTCTACAGGCCCACGGCATCGGCGGCGACCGGGACGCGCGGCGTCGGATCATCGGCGAGACCCTGGACAAGGTCGGGCTGCCCCGCTGGGCGCTCTCCCGCTACCCGCACGAGTTCTCCGGCGGCCAGCGGCAGCGCATCGGCATCGCCCGGGCGCTGGTGCTCGGGCCCGACCTGATCGTCGCCGACGAACCGGTCTCCGCGCTCGACGTGTCGATCCAGGCCCAGGTGGTGAACCTGCTCGACGATCTCCAGGACACCCTCGGCCTGACCTACCTGGTGATCGCGCACGACCTCGCGGTGGTGCGGCACATCTCCGACACCGTCGGCGTGATGTACCTGGGCGCACTGGTCGAGGAGGCGCCGAGCGACCGGCTCTACACCGAGCCGCTGCACCCGTACACGCGGGCGCTGATGTCGGCGGTGCCGGTGCCGGACCCGGACGTGGAGGACCGCCGCGAGCGCATCCTGCTCGCCGGCGACCTGCCCTCGCCCGCCAACCCGCCGACGGGCTGCCGGTTCCACACCCGCTGCCCGTGGGCGCAGCCGACCCGCTGCGCCGACGAGCGGCCCGCGCTGCGCGAGATCGGCGGCAGCCGGGTCGCCTGCCACTTCGCCGAGCGGATCGCCAGCGGGGAACTGCGCCCGCACGAGGTCAGCGTGCAGCTCACCCGCCCGCTCGGCGAGGGCGACGAGCCGCACACCGTCTCCGCCCCCAGCGAGCCCGGCTCGTACGTCTGATCCGCGTCACGGGCGCGGCCTTCCGTCGAGGGGGCCGCGTCCGGGCGGGTCGTCGCCGAGGTCCTCCCGATGCGGGGCCTCACGGGCGTGGCGGTCGTCGACGAGGTCGACCGGCGCGGCGGTTCCGCGCGTCGCCACCGGCGGTGAGTGCCGGGTGCGGTCAGCCCTCGGGGCGGTGCAGCAGCGCGACCGCGATGCCGTGCACCGCGTCCAGCCCGGCCGCGTCGGCCAGCGCGACCCTGCCGCCGGTGACCGCGTACCACTCGTCGGCGTCCTTGTACTGCACCGTCAGCGTGACCTGGCCGTCGGCGTACCCGGTGCGCAGGGTCAGCTCGCCGGTCACCACGCCGACCTCGTCGGTCATCACCCCGCCCGGGCCCGGCACGATGTCGGCCGTACGCTCCTGCGCGGCGGTCGAGGTGCCCTCGGCGTCGGCGGCCATCCCGGCCCCCGGCACCCCGGCGGCAGTGCCGGCCGTGCCGTCCGCCGCCATGCCGGCCGTGCTCGGTCCGGCCGGCGCGCCGCCGGTGGCCGCCGCCGCGTCCTCCCCGGTGGCGTCCGGCGTCTGTTCCGGGGCGGGGGTCGCCCCGGCTCCGGTCACGGCTTGCTCGCCCATGTGCAGCCCTCCAGCATGTCGGTCAGGGCGGCCTTCTCGGCACTGGTCACCGTGAGCCGCCAGTGGTGCTTGACCGTCACCCAGTTCTCGGCGTACTGGCACCAGTACGACCGGTTCGCCGGTTTCCACTGGGACGGGTCCTGGTCACCCTTTGCCCGGTTGGAGGACGCGGAAACCGCGATGAGCTGCGGCCGGTCCAGATCGTTGGCGAACTCGCCGCGCTTCGCGTCGTCCCACTCGTCGGCACCCGAACGCCACGCGTTCGCCAACGGCACCGTGTGGTCGATGTCCACGCCGGACGGGTCGGTGAAGGCGCGGTTGTCGTACACGCTCTCCCAGTGGCCGCCGACCACGTTGCAGCCGGAGAGCCGGATGTCCTCCCCGTCGCGTTTCAACACGCTGTCGCGTACGTCGCAGTTCTTGCCGGTGTTCCGCCAGTGCGGGAAGCGGCTGCGGCTGTAGCCCTTCATCGATCCGGCGGTGGCGACCGTAAGCTGGCTCAGCTTCTGTGCCGCGTTGCCGCCGCCGCCACCGCTGCTCGGCGCGACGTCCGGCTCGTCGACAGCGACACAACCAGCCGCGCCGAGCGCCAACGCCGCGGCGAGCGCGGCCGTCACCGCGGCGCGCGGTCCTGATCTGGTACGCACAGAGGACACCTCTCCAGCTTGCGGGCTTCCGGCGATCCCGCACAGTACCCCGACCTGGTTTTGGCGATTCGTGGCGTCTCTCATTTCGGGCGGGCAGATTGGACGCCATGACCGCAACCACGCCCGCGCTCCGCCTGGGCACCGCCAAGGGGCGGGGCACCCTGCTCGCCGCCGTCCTCGCCTCGGGCATGGTCTTCCTGGACACCACCGTGGTCAACGTCGCGCTGCCCCGCCTCGGTGCGGACCTCGGCGCCACCGTCGCCGGTCTCCAGTGGACGGTCAACGGCTACCTGCTGATGCTCGCCGCCTTCGTCCTGCTCGGCGGGGCGCTCGGCGACCGCTTCGGGCGGCGGCGGATCTTCCTGCTCGGGGCGGTCTGGTTCACCCTCGCGTCGCTGCTCTGCGGGTTGGCCCAGGGCACCGAGTGGCTGATCGCGGCCCGGATCCTCCAGGGCATCGGGGGCGCGCTGCTCACCCCCGGCTCGCTGTCGGTGCTCCAGGCCAGCTTCCATCCGGACGACCGGGGCCGGGCCATCGGCGCCTGGTCGGGGCTCTCCGGCGTCTCCACCGCGCTCGGCCCGTTCCTCGGCGGCTGGCTGATCGACGCGCTCTCCTGGCGGTGGATCTTCTTCCTCAACCTGCCGCTGGCCGTGCTCGTCGTGCTGGCGGCGCTGCGCTGGGTGCCGGAGAGCCGGGACGAGGCCGCCTCCCGCACCGGGGGGTCGGGGCGTGGCCGCCGCCGCTTCGACGTGGCCGGCGCGCTGCTCGGCGCGTTCGCCCTGGCCGGGGTCACGTACGCGTTGATCGACGCCCCCGTCCGGGGCTTCGACTCGCTGCCGGTGCTGGCCGCCGCGCTGACGGGTGTGGCCGGCGCGGTGGCCTTCGTGCTCGTCGAGCGCCGCCGGGGAGACGCCGCGATGCTGCCCACCGGGCTGTTCGGCAGCCGGCTCTTCTCGGTGCTGAACGTCTTCACCGTGCTCGTCTACGCGGCGCTCGGCGGCTTCACCTTCTTCCTCGCCGTCTACCTCCAGAACGTGGTCGGCTGGTCGGCGCTGCTCACCGGGGTCGCGCTGCTGCCGATGACGGTGCTGCTGCTGGTCGGCTCGGCCCGCGCCGGCGCGCTGTCGGCGCGGATCGGGCCGCGGCTGCCGCTGACCGTCGGGCCGGTGGTCGCCGCCGCCGGGCTGGTGCTGCTGCGTGGCGTCGGCCCCGGCGCGTCGTACTGGCGGGACGTGCTGCCTGGCGTGGTGCTCTTCGGGCTCGGGCTGACGCTGGTGGTGGCGCCGCTGACCGCGTCCGTGCTGGCCGCCGTGGACGACCGGTTCGCGGGCGTGGCGAGCGGCTTCAACAACGCCGCGTCCCGGGCGGGCGGCCTGCTGGCGGTGGCCGCGCTCCCGCTGCTGGTCGGGCTCTCCGGCTCCGGCTACGCCCAGCCGGCCGAGCTGACCGGCGCGTACCGGGGCGCGATGCTCTGGTGCGCCGGCCTGCTGCTGGCCGGCGCGGCGATGGCCGCCCTGCTCATCCACCGCCCGCCGAAGCGGTAGGAAGGGCACCCTGCCGCAGCAGGATGCCCTTCCTACCGCCGGGTCAGGCGCGGGCGCGGTTGACGGCGCTCGTCACGGCCTTCACGGAGGCGGTCACGATGTTGGCGTCGGTGCCGACGCCCCAGACCGTACGGCCGTCGACCTCGCACTCCACGTACGCGGCGGCCTGCGCGTCCCCACCGGAGGAGAGCGCGTGCTCGTGGTAGTCGAGCACCCGTACCGCCACGCCCACCGAGTCGAGCGCGTTGACGTACGCGTCGATGGGGCCGTTGCCGACGGCGGTCAGCGTGTGGGACTGCCCGCCCTGGCCGACGCGGGCCTCGATCTCGACCTTGCCGTCGGCGGTGCCGATGGCGTACCCGTCCAGGGTGAGCGCCGGGTCGGCCTGGTGGTCGAGCAGGTAGTGCCCGGCGAAGATCTCCCACATCGTGCCCGGGTCGACCTCGCCGCCGTCGTGGTCGGTGACCTGCTGGACCACGCCGGAGAACTCGATCTGGAGCCGGCGCGGCAGGTCGAGCTGGTGCTCGCTCTTCATGATGTACGCGACGCCGCCCTTGCCGGACTGCGAGTTGACCCGGATGACGGCCTCGTAGGTGCGGCCCAGGTCCTTCGGGTCGATCGGCAGGTAGGGCACCGCCCAGGTGTGCTGGTCGATTGGCACCCCGGCCGCCGCCGCGTCCCTGGCGAGGGCGTCGAAGCCCTTCTTGATCGCGTCCTGGTGCGAGCCGGAGAAGGCGGTGTAGACCAGGTCGCCCGCGTACGGGTGGCGCTCGTGCACCGGGAGCTGGTTGCAGTACTCGACGGCGCGCTTCACCTCGTCGATGTTCGAGAAGTCGATCATCGGGTCGACGCCCTGGGAGAAGAGGTTCAGCCCCAGCGTCACCAGGTCGACGTTGCCCGTGCGCTCGCCGTTGCCGAACAGGCAGCCCTCGACCCGGTCCGCGCCGGCCAGCAGCCCCAGCTCGGCGGCGGCGACGCCGGTGCCCCGGTCGTTGTGCGGGTGCAGGCTCAGCACCAGGCTGTCGCGGCGGGGCAGGTGCCGGTTCATCCACTCGATCGAGTCGGCGTAGACGTTCGGCATGGCCATCTCGACCGTGGCCGGCAGGTTGACGATCAGCTTGCGGTCCGGCGTCGGGTCGATCACCTCGATGACTTTGGTGCAGACCTCCAGCGCGTAGTCCAGCTCCGTGCCCGTGTAGGACTCGGGCGAGTACTCGTAGTAGATGTCCGTGTCCGGGGTGTGGATCTCCGCGTACTTGCGGCAGAGCCGCGCGCCCTGGGCGGCGATGTCGGCGATGCCGTCGCGGTCCAGCCCGAAGACCACCCGCCGCTGGAGCGTGGAGGTCGAGTTGTAGAAGTGCACGATCGCCCGCCGGGCGCCGCGCAGCGACTCGAAGGTCCGGTCGATCAGGTGCTCCCGGCACTGGGTGAGCACCTGGATCGTGACGTCCTCGGGGATCAGGTCCTGCTCGATGAGCTGCCGTACGAAGTCGTAGTCCGTCTGGCTCGCCGAGGGGAAGCCGACCTCGATCTCCTTGTAGCCCATCTGCACGAGCAGCTGGAACATCCGGCGCTTGCGCTCCGGCGACATCGGGTCGATCAGCGCCTGGTTGCCGTCGCGCAGGTCCACCGCGCACCAGCGCGGCGCGGCCTCGACGTGCCGGGTCGGCCAGGTGCGGTCGGGCAGGTCGATGCGGAACTGCTGCTGGAAGGGCTCGTAGCGGTGGTACGGCATCCGGCTGGGGCGCTGCCGGGCGATCGGATCGTTCTCAGCGTCGGTGACGGGTTGAGCCATGACGGAGTGCTCCTCGGAACATGTGGCGTCAGCAATCGGAAGGTTTCGGCCGGGTGCCGGGCGACGGTGCCCGGGCGGTTGCCGATGGGAGGTTCGGATGTGCTGGACGGCGCGGTTCGACTCCGCGACGAGGTGCCGGCCTTCAGGCCTCGTCGCGGCGACCAAGGAGGAGGTACGCCTGCCACATGACGACGTAACCCTACGTGGCGGGATGGGGTGTGGGAAGGCAGGTCCGGACTATGAGACGCACTTCGCATACCTGCCGGTCAGTAGCAGGTCGGCCAGGGGGAGTCGGCGCCGCAGGCCGGTCTCGGAGCGCAGCAGGTCGGCGGGGAGGCTGAGCGGGTCGCCGAGCTGCCCGACGGCCGCCACCACGTGCGGTCGTACGTCCGCCGGCAGGTCGAGGTCGGCGGTCAGGCCGGCGTGGTCGAGCTCGTGCAGCTGGCGTACGTGCAGGCCGAGCGCCGTGGCCTGCACGGTGAGGTGGGCGACGGCCTGGCCCAGGTCGTACGCGTGCCCGGCGGATCCGGTGCGGTGCGCGCCGAGCAGCAGGGCGGCGGCGCGCTGCGCCCAGCGCTGGTCGGCCTCGGGCAGGTTGACCAGGATCCGCTTGAACGTCTCGTCGTTGCGGTGCCCGAGCGCGAACCGCCACGGTTGGCCGTTGCCGGCCGAGGGCGCCCAGCGGGCCGCCTCCAGCAGCGCGGACGCGTCCTCGCCGGACAGCTCCGCCACCGGGTCGAAGGACCGAGGGCTCCAGCGGAACGCGAGCAGCGGGGTGAGGTCGGCCATGCGCCAAGTGTCCCGTAAGGGCGAATCAGTCCTTTAGGCCGGGATGTCCGAATGTGGCGAAGAGCACCCGTAACGTGCCCGACGCTCAGAACGTTCCCGCGCCCGGGCTCGCGGACGGTTCCCCGGTCGGGTCCGGCGTCGCCGTGCCGAGCGGCTCGGCGTCGACCACCGGCCCGGCCAGCTGCACGGTGGCCGGGGCCGGGGCCGGCGTACCGACGAGGAGGAGCGTGCCGAAGGCGGCGTGCACCGCCGTGGGGGTGCCGTCGGGGCCGTAGCAGTAGATCCCCACGTCGAGGGGCGCGTTGATCGACGCCGAGGTGGTCTCGACGGAGTAGCAGGCGCCGGACGCGCCGGACGGCGGCTGGGCGGGCGACACGGCGAGCGGGGCCCGCCGGTCGGTCAGCACGGCCAGCCAGTCGGTGAACGGGTGCTGCACCCGGGGATCGAGCCGGCGGGGCACCGCCTCGTCCTTGTCGCCGAGGCGTACGCAGGCCGCCGGCTCGGGTCGGGCGGCGGACGGCAGCGCGCACTGGAACAGCCCGTCGGCGGTGGCGGCGAACGAGACGTCGGCGCTCCCACCGAGGGCGCCGCCCGGCACGTCGACCCGCCAACTGCCGTCGTTCGCGCTGGTCACCAGGATCGTCCGGTCCGGGGCTCCCGGGGCGCGCAGCGTGTAGCTGGCGACCAGGTGCCGGTCCTGCGCGGCGGCCGCCAGCGCGGCCAGCTCGTCGCGCGCCGCGTCCAGGCCCGCCGGCGCCGGTGTCGAGGTGGGCGTGGGCCGGGTGGCCGGCTCGTCGGCGGCGCAGGCGACGAGGAGCGCGGGCAGGGCGAGCGCGAGCGGGCCGGCGAGACGTCGCGCCAGCGCGCGCAGGGGCTTCGCGGAAGGCCCGGCCGGGCGGAAATGGGCGTGCACGGGCACATTCTGCGGCCCGGGAACGACGCGCGGGGGGCCCTGCCGGCGCGGCGTCCCGGCGTGTCGCGCACCACCCCGGCCCCGGCGGGCCCGCCGGATCGTGGGATCACCCGACCAGGCCCGGTCAGGCGACCGATACCCTGGGTGCGTCCGACATCGCGCCGCCGGCTGAAGGGTCGGCGGCGTCGGCACGCTCAGGACCGTCGCTGGGAGGGAGTGCACCGTCGTGGCACTCGTGGTGCAGAAGTACGGCGGGTCCTCCGTCGGCAACGCGGAGCGGATCAAGCGGGTGGCCGAGCGCATCGTCGCCGCCCGCAAGGCCGGCGACGACGTCGTCGTCGTGGTCTCCGCCATGGGGGACACGACCGACGAGCTGCTCGACCTGGCCAACCAGGTCAGCCCGCTGCCGCCGGGTCGCGAACTGGACATGCTGCTCACCGCCGGGGAGCGGATCTCCATGGCGTTGCTCGCCATGGCCATCCACAACCTGGGGTACGAGGCCCGCTCGTTCACCGGCTCGCAGGCCGGCGTGATCACCACGTCGGTGCACGGCCGGGCGCGGATCATCGACGTCACGCCGGGCCGGCTCAAGGGCGCGCTCGACGAGGGCGCGGTGGTCATCGTCGCCGGCTTCCAGGGCGTGTCGCAGGACACCAAGGACGTCACCACGCTGGGCCGGGGCGGTTCCGACACCACCGCCGTGGCGCTCGCCGCCGCGTTGCAGGCGGACGTCTGCGAGATCTACACCGACGTCGACGGCGTCTTCAGCGCCGACCCGCGCATCGTCCCGAACGCGCGGCACATCACCCAGATCACGTACGAGGAGATGCTGGAGCTGGCCGCCTGCGGCGCCAAGATCCTGCACCTGCGCAGCGTGGAGTACGCCCGCCGGGCGGGCTTGCCGATCCACGTCCGTTCGTCATACTCGACCAACACCGGCACCATGGTCACCGGATCGATGGAGGACCTTCCTGTGGAGCAAGCACTGATCACCGGGGTCGCCCACGACCGCAGCGAAGCCAAGATCACGATCGTGGGGGTGCCCGACGAGCCGGGCGCCGCCGCGCGGATCTTCGACACCGTGGCCGGCGCCGAGATCAACCTCGACATGATCGTGCAGAACGTGTCGACCGAGGGCACCGGCCGTACGGACATCTCCTTCACGCTGCCCAAGGCCGACGGCCCGACGGCCATGGCCGCCCTCAGCAAGATCCAGGAGTCGGTCAAGTTCAAGGGCCTGCTCTACGACGACCACGTCGGCAAGGTCTCGCTGATCGGGGCCGGCATGCGCTCGCACCCCGGCGTCGCGGCCGGCTTCTTCGCCGCCCTCGGCGCGGCCGGGGTGAACATCGAGATGATCTCCACCTCGGAGATCCGGGTCTCCGTGGTCTGCCGCGACACCGACCTGGACGCCGCCGTACGCGCCATCCACGAGGCCTTCGACCTCGGTGGCGACACCGAGGCCGTCGTCTACGCGGGGACGGGACGGTAGCCAGCGTGTCGGCGCTGCCCACCCTGGCCGTGGTCGGGGCGACCGGTGCTGTCGGCACGGTGATGTGCGAGCTGCTCAGCGGGCGCAAGAACGTCTGGGGCGAGATCCGGCTGCTCGCCTCCGAGCGCTCGGTCGGGCGGCGGCTGCGCTGCCGGGGTGAGGAGCTGACCGTCCAGGCGCTGACCCCGGAGGCGTTCGACGGCGTCGACGTGGCGATGTTCGACGTCCCGGACGAGGTCTCCGCGCAGTGGGCGCCGATCGCGGTCGCGCGTGGAGCCGTCGCGGTGGACAACTCCGGCGCCTTCCGGATGGACCGCGACGTCCCGCTGGTGGTGCCGGAGATCAACCCCGAGCAGGTACGCAACCGGCCGAGGGGGATCATCGCCAACGCCAACTGCACCACCCTGGCGATGATCATCGCGATCGCCCCGCTGCACCGCGAGTACGGGCTGCGCGAACTCGTGCTCGCCTCCTACCAGGCGGCCTCCGGCGCGGGCCAGAGCGGCGTGGACGCCCTGCACGCCCAGCTCACCAAGATCTCCGGGGACCGGGCGCTCGGCTCTCGCGCCGGCGACGTACGCCAGGCGGTCGGCGACGACGTGGGCCCGTTCCCCGCGCCGCTGGCGCTCAACGTGGTGCCCTGGGCCGGCTCCCTGGTCGACGCGGGATGGTCGTCCGAGGAGATGAAGCTGCGCAACGAGTCGCGCAAGATCCTCGGGCTGCCCGACCTCAAGGTCTCCGCCACCTGCGTACGGGTGCCCGTGGTGACCGGCCACTCCGTCGCGGTGCACGCCGTCTTCGCCACCGAGGTCGACGCCGAGGGCGCCCGCGAGGTGTTGCGGAACGCGCCCGGGGTGATCCTGGTCGACGACCCCGCCGCGGGAGAGTTCCCGATGCCCATCGACGCGGTCGGCACCGACCCGTCCTGGGTGGGCCGGCTCCGGCGCGCCGTCGACGACCCCCGCGCCCTGGACTTCTTCGTCACCGGCGACAACCTCCGCAAGGGCGCCGCCCTCAACACGGCCCAGATAGCCGAACTCCTGGCCAAGGAACTAACCCCCCGCTGACCCACCGGCCCACCCTCCCCACCTCTCCCCGCGCACTCCCCGGATCGACGCGGGTCGGGGTGGGGGCGCGGGTGGGTCAGGCGGGGGCCAGGCGGACGCCGTCGCGGCCGTGGTGTTTCACCGCGTAGAGCGCCTGGTCGGCGCGGCGCAGCGTGGCCTCCGGGGACTCGCCGGGGCGGGGCAGGGCCACGCCGACGCTGATCGTGCGGCCGATCCGCCGCGCCGCCTCGGCCAGGCGCTCGGCGATCCGGACCGCCTCCTCCGGGCGCGCCACCTCGATCACCGCCACGAACTCGTCGCCGCCGATCCGGTAGAGCTCGTCGCCGTGGCGTAGCGCAGCCTCCAGGGCCCGGGCCAGCCGGACGAGCACCCGGTCGCCGGCCTGGTGGCCGTACGTGTCGTTGACGGCCTTGAAGCCGTCCACGTCGATCGCCAGCAGGGCCGTACGTCCCGGGGTGGCGACCGCGATCCGCCGGCCGAACGGCCCGGTGTGCCGTAGCCCGGTCAACGGGTCCGAGTTGGCCTGCTCGCGCAGCCGGGCCAGGGTACGCAGCCGTTCCAGGCAGCTCCACGCCTGCCCGGCGAGCAGCTCCAACAGGTTGACGGTGGTCGGGTCGGGGCGCAGCAGCCGTTCGTCGGCGACCAGCAGCACCCCGCCGTCGTCGGGCTGGCCCACGGGCACCGCGACCAGGGTGCGTACCCCCGCCCGGGTCAGCGGCCGGTGGTCGGGGACGGGCGGGTGTCCCGCCTCGCCGAGCGTGTAGCCCACGCCGTGCCGGTGCGCGCGGGCGACCAGCCGGTCCAGCGCGGCCGGGCCCGCCTCGGTCAGCTCCGCCCGGATCCGGGCCTCCAACTCGCACGGGGTGGCCGGTGGGGTGCCCAGCCGGGGCCCGTCCGGGCCGGCGCCGGCCCGGTCGCCGGCGCGGCGGGTCCGGCGTTCGTCGAGCAGCAGCACCGCCGCGGAGAGCGTGGAGACGTCCCGGGCCGCGGCGATCGCGGCGGCGAACAGGTCCCACTCCGTCGACGCGGCGGTCAGCGCGGCGGTGTGCCGGAGGAGCTTCTCGCTGCGGCTCTCCGCCGGTGGCCCGCCGAGCGCCACGATGCGGGCGCCGAGCCGGGCCGCCAGCCGCTCGGCGGTGTCGCGCCACGGAGCCAGGTCGGTCGGGCCGCTCCATTGCAGGTCCAGCACGCCGAGGGGCCGGCCCGCCGGGTCCAGCACCGGTACGCACACCTCGGCGGTGACGTCGGGGCGTACCGGGATGTAGTCGGGGTCCTCGGTGACGTCGGGCACGACGGCGGTCTCGCCGGAGGCGTACACCCGGCCCACGATCCCGGTCTTCGGCGGCACGGTGGAGAAGACCTGCCAGGAGCCGGTGGCCGCGACGCAGCGCAGCCGGTCGTGGACGTGCAGGAGGACGGAGATGGTGGCCGGCGCGTGCCGGGCGAGCGCGGTTACCGCGTACCGGCACGCCTCGACGGCGGTCGACGCCATGGGGAGGCGGACCGTGACGTCACGGATGACTCGCTCGTGATCCACTCGGCACGTCGTTCCAGGTAGGGAGGGCTGCGACCGGCGGGCGGGCCCGGATCAAGCGTACTCAGCGGGGGCCCGGAGCGCCGTGGCCAAGATCGCTCGGACGCCTTCGTACACATGTGCCATCCACAGGCTGTGGACAGGGCCTGTGGGCACGGGCAGGCCGCACGCCGGGGCTCGCGGCGATAGCGTGAGGGTCCCGGTCGAGTGGAGGCACCGATGCTCATCGCCCAGCTCAGTGATCCGCACCTGACCACCGGCGCGCTCGCCGCCGAGCCGGCCGCCGGGCTGCACCACGCCCTCGGGCGGGTGCTGGCGCTGAATCCCCGGCCCGACTGCGTGGTCGTCACCGGCGACCTGGTCGATCGTGGCCGTCCCGACGAGTACGCGACGCTGCGCGAGATCATCGGCCGGTTCCCGCTGCCGGTGCACCTGGTCGCCGGCAACCACGACGACCGGGAGTCGCTGCTGGACGCGTTCGGCGGCACGCTGTGGCTCGGCGGCGGCTTCTCGGCGTACTACCACGTGGACCACCCGGAGGCCACCGTCGTGGTGCTGGACTCGGTGATGCCGGGCGGGGACGGCGCCGGCTGTCTCGGCGAGGACCAGCTCGGCTGGCTGGACGGGGTGCTGGCCGGCCGCCCCGAGGTGCCGGCCGTGGTCTGCCTGCACCACCCGCCGGCGCCGGTCGGCATCCCGTTCCTCGACGGCATCGGGCTGACCGACGGCGACGCGCTGGCCGAGGTGGTCCGCCGGCACCCGCACGTCGTCCGGGTGATCGCCGGGCACGTCCACCGCCCGGTCACGGTGACCTTCGCCGGCACGGTGCTCACCACCGCGCCGAGCACCTGGCGGCAGAGTTCGCTCACCACCAGCGCCGACGAGCAGATCGGCTGGGTCGCCGAGCCGACCGGCTTCCTGCTGCACCAGGTCACCGGGAGCGGATGCGTCACGCACCTGGTGCAGGCCAGCCACGCCGCCGGCATCACCTGCCCGTTCTGAGGCGCGGGCGGGGCGGGTCGCGATGGGCGAGGTCTGGTACGTCGCGTACGGGTCGAACCTGCACGCCGCCCGGCTGGGTTTCTACCTGGCCGGGGGCTGCCCGCCCGGCGGGCGCCGGACGTACCCGGGCTGCCGGGACCCGCGACCCCCGAGGCGTACGGTCCCGGTGGCGCTGCCCGGCGGGGTCTACTTCGCCGGCGAGTCCCGGGCCTGGACCGGCGGGATGGCGTTCTACGACCCGGCGCTGCCGGGCGAGGCGGCGGCCCGGGCCTACCTGCTCGACGTCGGGCAGTTCGCCGACGTGGCCGCCCAGGAGATGTACCGGGAGCCCGGCGCCGACGTCGACCTGATCGCCGAGGCCGTCGCCACGGGGCGGGCCACCCTCGGACCCGGCCGCTACGAGACGCTGCTCTGCCCCGGCCGGCTCGACGGGCTCCCACTGCTGACCTTCACCGCCCCGTGGGCGGCGTCCGAGGTGCCGTGGCGCGCGCCCGCCCCCGCCTACCTCGGCATGATCGCCCGGGGCCTGCGCGAGTCGCACGGCTGGGACAGCGACCGGATCGTCGCCTACCTGCTGGCCCGCCCCGGCGTCGCCGGTGCCTGGGACGCGGCGGCCGTCGCGGCGCTGACCGTCGCGCCGGAGCCGCGCGAAGTGCCGGGATGAGCGTCGCGTCGGCTGCTTTCCGGCACCGAACGCCGGCCGGTGACGGGACGGTCGGTGTCCGGCGGCTCACCGCCCGGTCATCCCCGCGTCCCGTCGGACGACCGGCGTACGTCCCGTCGGGCGGGAGCTGATCAACCGGCCAGCCGCAATCGCCCGGCGCGGTCGTTTCACTGTCCACAATCGCCTTCCGGCGTCGATAACCTCGGCCAGCCGTGCGTGGGGCACGGCGCAACGGCTCATCCGCCGGCCTGCGGGCCGGCTGTCCCTGTGGGGGAATCGCATGAGAAGAAGGCTGATCGGTCTCGCGGTGGCGTTCGCCGTCACGGTGGGCGTCTCGCTGACCACCGCAGGCCCGGCCCAGGCGGCCACCCCGGCCATCCAGATCACCAAGGTCTACTACAACTCGCCGGGGGCCGACAACCGCTCGAACTCCAGCCTCAACGCCGAGTACGTCAGGCTGACCAACCGACGCTCGACCACCCTGAACCTGAAGAGCTGGACGCTGCGCGACAAGTCCAACCACGTCTACAAGTTCTCGGGCGACTTCAAGCTGCGCCCGGGCGCCAGCGTGGTGATCCACACCGGACGGGGCACCAACAGCTCGACCCACCGTTACTGGGGCTCGCGCGCCTACATCTGGAACAACACCGGCGACAAGGCGTACCTGCGCAACTCGTCCGGCACCCTGATCGACTCCTGCTCGTGGGGTAGCAGGGGCAGCTACACGAACTGCTGACGTGGGCACCGGCCCCGGGCGACCGGGGCCGGTGGTCAGACGCCCTCCGGCCGCCCGCGTGCCACCTCGGGACACCCGCAGTCATCAACAGTGGACGATCGGCGAACCCCTGCCGGGCATGTCGGAAACGTCCGCGCGGATCTCACCGGCCGCAGGCGTATCCCCAGCTCCCTGGGCCGCCCCGGTCGCGCGGTGACCGGCGGCGATGAGAGGCTGTCGGCGATCCGGCGGCGGTCACCCATCGCCGCCGACCGCGACCCGAACCCTGCCGACGGCGCGGCCGACCCGGCGTGAACCGCCGCCCGGGTGCCCGCGCCGGCTTCCCACGAGGAGTTCCATGTCCATCTCCGGGACGCGCCGGGCCGCCATCGGCCTGACCGTGCTCGCCGTGGCCGCCTTCGGCGCGGTCACGACCACCCCCGACCAGGCGGACGCCGGCCCGAAGCCGGTCGCCGTCAAGCTGCTCGCCCTCAACGACTTCCACGGCAACCTCGAACCGCCCTCCGGCTCCAGCGGCAGCATCGCCGGGCAGCCCGCCGGTGGCGTCGAGTACCTCGCCACCCAGCTCGCCGCGCTGCGCGAGCGCGCCGCCAAGAAGCAGAACACCATCACCGTGGCGGCCGGCGACCTGATCGGCGCCTCCCCGCTGCTCTCCGCCGCGTTCCACGACGAGCCGGCGATCGAGGCGCTGTCGCTGGCCGGGCTCGACTACGCCAGCGTCGGCAACCACGAGTTCGACGAGGGCGCGGACGAACTGCTGCGGATCCAGAACGGCGGCTGCCACCCGGTCGACGGCTGCGCCGACGGCACCCCGTACAAGGGCGCCGGCTTCCAGTACCTCTCCGCGAACGCGTTCAAGACCGCGACCGGCCAGCCGCTGCTCGCCCCGTACGCGATCCACAAGGTGCAGGGCGTCAAGGTCGGCTTCATCGGCATGACGCTGGAGGGCACCCCGCGGATCGTCAGCCAGCAGGCCGTCGCCGGCCTGACCTTCGCCGACGAGGCGCAGACCGCCAACCGCTACGCCCGCGAGCTGCGTCGCCAGGGCGTCGAGGCCATCGTCGTGCTGCTGCACGAGGGCGGCACCCAGGACGCCACCGGCGGCATCAACGACTGCAAGGGCATCTCCGGCCCCATCGTGGACATCGCCAACCGGATGGACCCGTCGATCGACGTGGTCGTCAGCGGCCACACCCACCAGGCGTACAACTGCGAGATCGGCGGCAAGCTGGTCACCAGCGCCAGCTCCTTCGGCCGCCTGGTCACCGACATCGACCTCTCCATCGACCGGCGCACCGGCGACGTGATCAGCGCCCGGGCCGAGAACGTGGTGGTCACCCGGGACCTCGACCCGGACCGGGCGCAGACCGACCTGATCAACCGCTACAAGACCCTGCTCGGCCCGGTCGCCGGCCGCGAGGTCGGCCAGACCACCGAAGAGATCAAGAAGACCCAGGAGACCCTCTTCGGTACGCACCTGGGTGAGTCCCCGCTGGGCAACCTGATCGCCGACGCGCAACTCGCCGCCACCGACGACGAGCAGGGCGCGGTCGCCGCCTTCATGAACCCCGGTGGCGTACGCGCCGACCTCGACGCCGGCCCGGTCACCTACGAGGAGGCGTTCACGGTGCAGCCGTTCGCCAACAACCTCGTGACGCTCGACCTCACCGGCGCGCAGCTCTACTGCCTGCTGGAGCAGCAGTTCGTCGCCGGCCGGACGCTCTACCCGTCGTCGACCGTCCGGTACGTCGTCGACCCGGCCGGCACCACCGGCACCGTCGCCGACGCCTGTGCCGGCACCCGGGTCGTCCGGGGCAGCCTCACCCTCGGCGGGGTGGCGGTCACCGCCGACGCCACGTACCGGATCACGGTGAACAACTTCCTCTCCGGCGGCGGCGACGGCTTCACCGTCCTGACGGGCGGCACCAACGCGGTCACCGGAATGATCGACCTGGACGCGTTCGTGGCCTACCTGACCGCGCAGTCCCCGGTCTCGGCGCCGACGCTGGACCGCATCCGCACCACGGCGGAGGTTGCCGCCTCCTGACGGCAGCGGTACGCACCGACGGGCCCCGGAGCACCCGCTCCGGGGCCCGTCGACGTCGGGAAGGGAGCCACGCCGGGAAGGGAGCCGTGCCGCGGCCGGGCGGGCCGACGCGGTGGCGGTGTCCCAGCGGCGCTTCCGGGGACGCCCCGGGGCGCTCAGGCTTTGGCGGGGGCCGGCTCGGCGGCCGGCGGGGTGGCCGGCGCGCGGCCGTCCTGGGCGGTCGTGAGCAACCGCCGCAGGGAGAGCGCGATGAGCGAGGCCACCAGGCAGCCGCTGACGACCGCCACGACCCAGATCCGGCCGTTGGCCGCCCCGATCAGCGGGCCCGCCGTGACCGGGCCGATCACCCCGCTGACGCCGAAGATCATCGAGCTCATGGCGTTGTAGCGGCCCCGCAGCTCGTCCGTGGCGAGGGCGTTGGTCAGCGCCGGCATGACCGGCGACAGCAGCGTCTCGCCGAAGCCGAAGACCGCCGAGCAGGCCACGACGCAGAGGGCGGCGAGCAGGGCGTTGCCGGGGCCGACCACGCCCCCGGCCCCCAGCACCAGCCAGGCGGACGCGAAGACCCCGCCGACGACCGCCAGCGCGCCCGTCCGGCTGCGCCCCTCCATCCGCCGCAGGACCAGCAACTGGGAGAGCACGATCATCACCGTGTTGCCGGCCAGCGCCCAGGCGACCACGCGCGGCGTCACCTCGACCACCCGCACGGCGTACGCGGTGAAGCCGACCTCGATCTGCGCGTAGCCGCAGGTGGTCAGGACCAGGCCGAAGATGACGAGCCGCCGGAACGGGCGGTCGCGCAGCACGGTGAGGTAGCCGCCGGCCGACCTCTGCTCCCCGGCGGGCCCGGCGGCGAGCCGGCGGCCCACGTGCGGCAGGGTCAGCAGGATCAGCGCGGGCATCAGGTAGCTGATCGCGTCCAGCACGTAGATCGCCTGGAAGGTGACCGCGCGGGCGGTGTCGACGATCGCGCCGGAGGTCAGGCCGCCGACGCCGATACCGAGGTTGAGCAGGGCGAAGTTCAGCCCGAACACCCGTTGCCGCTCGTCGGCGTCGGTGATCGAGGCGAGGATCGTGTTCTGCCCGGGCCAGATGACGGAGCTGCCCATCGCGACCAGCGTCATCACCCCGAACGCCGAGGGCGTCGAGTCGACCAGCGCCAGCGAACCGGTGCCGACCGCCTCGATCAGCAGGCCCGACAGCAGGATCCGGCGCGCGCCGAACCGGTCGATGAGGGTGCCGCCGATCGGCGACAGCGCCAGGGTGATCACGCCGTACCAGCCGATGACCAGGCCGGCCCGGGTGTCGGTGAGGCCCCGCACGTCGGTCAGGTAGATGAACAGGAACGGCAGGGTGAGGCCGCGCCCGATCGCCGACAACAGCGTGCCGACGAGCATCCGCCGGGCTTCGGGACGGCGGGGCAGGGCGCGACTGAGCATCCCCCGATTCTGTGTCGTGGGTGTGACGCGGCGCGAGGCCTTTTGCCGCCGAGTTTTCCGGCCGCCGTGTGCGTGGGGTCACACCCCGGGCGCGGCGGCGGGGCGTCGTACCCTTCTGCGATCCTGGTCGCGATGACCACCACCTGGCGGCACCTGCCCGCACCGGCCCGCGAGATCGCCACCGCCACCACCGACGCGGTCGCCGCCGCACGCGAGCGCGCGCCCGAGGCGTACGACGTCGCGGTGGCCCGGCTCGCGGCGGCCGAATGGTCCGGCCTGGTGCTCGGCGCGGTGGTCCGCCTGCTGTTGGAGGAGACCCACCCCGACGGCCTGGACGGCGACGACGTCCGTCAGGTGCTCGAAGGTTGCGTACGCGACGCCGCGCAGTGGCGGTCCGACGTGGACCCGCACGTGGTGCTCGTCCTGCTGGCCGGTGCCCTCGGCGTCTACGACCCGGACGGCGACGAGTCGCCGCCCGACCCGCCCGCCGTGGCGCGGCACGCGCCGCTGCTCGTCGCCGACCTGCTCGCCGCCACCGGCCGGCCCGTCGACGGATATCTGACGGCGGCGTTCACCGAGATCGCCCGCACCGAACGGCAGGACTGACCGGCTACTGAGGGCTGGTGTCTAGGACGCCTGGCGGACGGGCAGATCGGCCAGCCAGACGTCGGCCAGGTCGGCGAGGGGGACGTCGAGGGCCTGGCTGAGGCAGACCACGGTGCCGAACGCCGGTGCGGGCAGGCGGCCCGCCTCGATCTTGCGCAGCGTCTCGGGGGAGATGCCGGCTGCCAGGGCCACCTCGACGAGGCTGCGGTTGGCCCGCGCGGCCCGGAGGGCGGCTCCGAGGCGCTGGCCCGCGGCGATCTGTTCGGCGGTGAGTGGTTGGCGAACCATGGCAGCAGGATATCCCTCCTGAGCGCCCCGACCTGGCGTGGTATAAAAATACCGGTATAAAAATACCGCGCGGGAGAGGGAGGCTGTCGTGATCGAGCTCAAGTCCGCCGAGGAGATCGGCCGGATGGCGGTGACCGGGCAGTTCGTCGGCGAACTGCTCGCCGAGCTGAGCGGTGTCGCCGCGGTCGGGGTCAACCTGATGGACCTCGAACACCATGCCCGTCGCCGGATCGCCGAACGCGGCGCCGAATCCTGCTACTGGGACTACGCCCCGTCGTTCGGTCGTGGCCCGTTCCGCAACGTGCTGTGCCTGTCGGTCAACGACGCGGTGCTGCACGGCCTGCCGCACGACTACGTCCTGCGCGACGGTGACCTGCTCAGCATCGACATGGCGGTCAGCATCGACGGCTGGGTCGCCGACTCCGCGCTCTCCGTCGTCGTCGGCACCCCCGACCCGGCCGACCTGAAGCTGATCGAGGCCACCGAGGTCGCGCTGGAGGCCGCCATCGCCGCGGCCCAGCCCGACGGTCGCCTCGGCGACATCTCCGCCGCGATCGGTGAGGTCGCCCGCTCCTACGGCTACGGCGTCAACGCCGAGTTCGGCGGCCACGGCATCGGCCGCACCATGCACGAGGCGCCGCACGTCTCCAACGACGGCCGCCCCCGGCGCGGCCTGAGACTCGACCCCGGCCTCACCCTCGCCATCGAGCCCTGGTTCTGCCGCTCCACGGACAAGATCAAGTTCGACGAGGACGGCTGGACGATCCGCTCCGCCGACGGCTCCCGTACCGCCCACTCCGAGCACACGGTCGCCATCACGGCCGCCGGCCCCCAGGTCCTGACCCGCCGCCCCACTCCCGGCGACGCCCCGGCCGACCTCACCAGGAAGCCCGCCGCAGCCGCCTGAGCCCTCGCCCACCCGGGGCTGCGGCCTGGCGGTGTGGGCGCTACGGCGGAGCGGGGCCGGAGCGGGGCGGAACAGCCAACCCGGCCGGCGGTGACGGCGAGCCGCGTGAGCGTCGTCGAGGCGTGCGGGGGGATATTCGGGTACGTCCCAACCGTCGCCATGCCGGTTGGTCGCCCGGAACGCTGGCGAGCGGTTTAGCTCTCCTGACCGCATCAGGCTCATCGCTCGCTGCCGCTCGGCCCTGTTGCTGTCGACAGCAACAGGGCTGACTGCTTCGGTGTGAACGCGGCTGGAGAGCACCGACGGCGGTCGACTGCTGCCAGGAAACCTCCATCCATGCATGTTGTTCGGGCTCCAGCCACGTCCGGTGGTATCGGTTGTCGTCTCGTTCGCTGCCTCCCTGCTGCCTCGCGACTTCCGTTACCCGCACCCGCGTACGGCGGCCAGGTCGCTACCCTTCTCCGGTGACGAATGGTGCCGCTGTCGCATTGGGTATCGAGGCCGCTCGGCGGTTAGCACAACTGGACCTGGTGGACATTCAGCCAGGGCTCAACGACGCTGAGTTCGACAGCATCGAGCGACGGTTCGGCTTCGAATTCGCCGACGACCACCGCGCCTTCCTCGCGGCCGGGCTGCCAGTCTGGACATCTGGCCGCGATGACCACCCCGACAGGGCAAGTTGGGGCTGGCCGAACTGGCGCCAACTTGACTCGACCACCCTGCAAGAGCAGCTTGACTGGCCGATCGCAACCGCGCTCAACGACATCGAGCAGGGCGAGTGGCCGCCTGGGTGGGGCAATCGCCCTCACGAACTCGTCCTGCGCATTGCCAAGGCGAAGCGCCTTCTCGCCGAGGTTCCCCAGATGGTTGCCTTGTATGCCCACCGCTACCTGCCGGCCGGCCGCGGCTCCTTCGGGCATCCCGTGCTGTCCATCCACCGGCTGACCGACACCATCGTCTATGGCCACGACCTCGCCCACTACATTGATCAGGAGTTCCGAGAGCCCAAGGTGACCGTGGCCCTCTGGCGTGACTACGTGTGAGAGGTGAAGGCCGGCGCCCGACTGCTCGACCTCCAGGCAACGATCAGGCCGCGTCTACCTGCCCGCTAAGCGCCCCACGCCAGGTGCGTCCGTCGGCGTCCACGGATGTCCGGCTGGATCCACCACGATCGCTCACCCCGTAGGGGGTCGATGGGCTCAGACCAGTGCTGATGCCGCGAGGTTGGTTGCAAGACCACTGAGGACACAAGTAACAGAGCCGACAATCATCTTTATCCAGACCATCTTGCCTCCTCCGTCGATCTCCGTTAGGGCTGCGGCAGAGATCAGCGAGAAGATGCAGGCGAGCAGCATGATGAGTAGCACTGGACCCAGGTTCAACCCTGGTCTCAGCCCATCACCTACCTATAGTAGCCCTCTCGCTGGCGAGGCTCTGCGCGCTCGGTACGGCGTAATCGTGTACATCCCTGGCATGGGCGCTGCCACTGCACTCGTCCGAAGCGGCTCCCAGGAGCAGCTGTGTCCGACCACCACAGCACATGCGACCGATCTTCGCGCGCACCTCGGAGCGGTAGTCAGGAAGCACTAGAGGGCACATCCATCGATTGGATGTGCCCTCTTACCTCTGGTCGGGGTGGCCGGATTCGAACCGACGACCTCTTCGTCCCGAACTGGCTGCATCGTGGTTTGGTCGGGCTGCTCCGAGGTCACGAGCTCTGCTGAGGCTCGGCTCGGCCTAGTTCGGCTGACACGGTTGCTGTACTTCGCTGCTGTACTGCTGGCGTCAGACGAGGCGCTGGATGCGGACCTTGGGCTGCTCGTTTCTGAGGTGGCCTTCCTTGTGTTGGCGGACCTGCTCGTCCCAGACCGCCTGGTCGTAGTCGGGGTCCGGCGGGATCCACTTGTGGGAGCCGTCGCTGTAGTGGAACTTCTCGTCGCCGGGTCGCAGGATGCTCATCGGGTCCAGCCGAGGAATCGGTGGTGTAGGTAGCCGGCGGGGACGTGGGCCAGGTCATCGGCGGCGCCGACGAGTTGGACGGCCAGGTAGAGGGCCAATGACACGGGGGCGCGATCGTACTCGGCTCGCAGCTCCTGCCGCCGGGGCTGGCAGGGCCAGTCGGCACCGCAGCCGCCGCATGTCCAAGCCGGTGTGACCGGAAGGTGTGTCGTCATTGCAGCCTCTTCCGCGCTGCCCGCCACTTCGACGCTACGGCTCTCGGCCGGTCGTCGTCTGACGGCCAGTGGCCTCTGTTGATCGGAATCCGATGCCTGGTGCGGCAGGGGAGCTCACCTCCGCACCGACAGACCTTCCGCCACCGGTGCCATGACCAGACCGGCCGGTGCCGTCTGGCGAGAGTGAGCGCGACAGCTACCAAGTACTCCTCGTACGAGACGCGAGGCACCAAGTCTCCCCTCGGGTATCGGCCAACCACGGCAGCACGTCGGGACTGGTGATCGTGCAAGTCCGCAGCTCACGTCACCGTAACGACGTAGGACTGTAGATACAATAAGATGTAGAGCTGTTGGACACATAGCGTCACTATCGTGATCGACCCCAGCGCAGATCGTGCCGTGTTCCGGCAGCTCGCAGACCTCCTGCGAGACCGGATCGCGTCTGGCGACCTCGCGCCCGGGGCGTCACTGCCCAGTGAGCTGCGGTTAGCTCAGGAGTACGGGCTGAGCCGCACGAGCGTCCGACAGGCGGTAGCGCTACTCCGGTCGGAAGGGCTCGTGATCGTGGAACCACCGCGCGGCACGTTCGTCCGTGCCGTCGAGCCGACCGAGACGGTGACTCTCCTCAAAGGCGACACCGCCACCGCTCGGATGCCTACCCCTGTCGAGCGGCGTGAGCTAGAGATGGGCGAAGGTATCCCGATCCTCGTGATCTTTCGCGCCGACGGCTCGCGCGAGCTGTACGCGGCCGACCGCATCCGCGTAGGAAGGTAGAGGCGGCGATGGCCATTGCGCCTACGCGTCGCGCTGGGCGGCCGGTCAGGCCTTACCTGCAAACTGCCCGGCAACGCTGATCGCCGTCGCTACGATCGTCGACAGCATCCCCACGATCGCGCCCAGGGTCGTCAGTCCCTCCCTGGGCGACGCCCAAAGCCCGCGGTTCATCTGACGCCACGCGTGCGGAACGAAGGTCATCCTGAGCTTCTGCCACTTGTGTTGCCGCTTGCTGCATCCAAGCAGCAGGCCAGCCGAGTTGTTTCGGCACAAGGTCCCGTCGCGGTTCACGGCGCAGCACCAGACAGGGGCCTGGAACAGGAAGAAGCCTGTCACCAGCAGCGACAGCACGAGCAGCGCCACTGGCCCCACGGAGCGAGTCCACCAAGCCGTGACGAGGATGACGAACGCCAGATAGCCCCAGTACCGCCCCAGACCCTTCATGGAGATCGACCGTAGTGGAGTGTATGCGGTCAGTAAGGGCTATCTGTCCGGCACCCGACAAGTGCCTCGCGGCTTAGACGTGTCTCATGGCGGCTGACCTGCTGTTTCTGGGCGCTGCTGGTCGACGTTCTACGGCCCTGCAATGCTCCGGTTGGCGGCCCAAAATGGCTATCCGCACTCCTGCGCGCCTTCGGCCGGTCCCGTTAGCCTTCCCAGGTGTCCTACCCGGTGTGGAACTACTACCCGCGCAACCTTCGGCCGCCAGAGTGGGTCGAGGGCTTCCTTTCCGTCATCCATGATGCCGCCCCGCACATCTCTACGGCTGAGCCTCGCGTCGGCGTCACGAGCGACATGGTGCTACGCCACCTTGCTGCTGGACTCCAAGGTCTTGGCTTCGCGGTCGAGACGGGCAAGACGGCTGCCGGGAAGATCCGCCGGCCTGTCCTGTTCGGCGATAACGGGCGAGCCGAGGTGTCCTACGAGATCGACGCCTTCCACGACGGCCACGGGATCGTGGTAGAGGCCGAAGCAGGGCGCGGCGCTCGGGGCAATGCGGTCTACCGCGACATCGTTCGCACCAGTCTCATCCTTGACGCGCGATATCTTGCCTTGTTGCTTCCGATCGCCTACCGCCATCAGAGCGGGGGCCGTGAGGTCGCGGTGCCAGCCTTTCGCGACGCCCGAGACCAGTTCAACGCCATCTACGCCAGCCAGCGTCTGCGGCTCCCCTTCGATGGGGTGCTGCTGGTCGGCTACTGACACTTGGCGTTGAACGGTCACCGAGTGTCAGGCGAACCGGACAAAGGACGCCGATTGATTGCCTGAGCAGCGCAAACACTAGGCATCGATACTCTCCGTTGGGCATCGTTGGTCAAGGTTCCACGGCCTGGCGACGGCCTGAACCTAACCCCATCCTCGCCGCGCCCTGGCAGCTCGCCGGGCTGACGATGAAGCGCCGGCTCACGATCCCCATATGCTGACTGCAATCATCGGTAGGGAAACGACTCACGTGCGGGACTGGGTAAACGTCGACAGGGTCGCCGTCATCGTTGCGATCATCGCCGTCATCGTGTCGGTCGCCTCGGTCCTCTACGGCCGCAGACAGGCGGACATCGCCGAAGGGGCTAAGCAAGAGGCTCGTCGGGCCGCTGACGCAGCGGAGCAGCAGGTAAAGATCGCTGACGCGGCGAAGGAAGAGGCCCGGCGGGCCGCCGATGCCGCGAGCGATGTGGCGAAGATGGAGGCCCGCCGAGACCATCTCGCCGGAGCAATCAAGGACATAGAGCTACTCAGGGTCGAGTCGCGCCAGCATCCGAACTTGCCGCATCGCAATCTGTTCGCGGTGTTCAGGAACAGCGGGCACCGTGTCTACCGCTACTCCATCCAGGTCGAGTACAACACCAACAGCCATAGCCCAGTGGGAACGGGGCGCATCCACGCGGGTGAGACCGTTGACGTGCACTTGCTGCGGGACGGCATCCGGTACGGCGGGATTGCGGCGTGGTTCGACGGCGAGTGTCCCTGTGATCAGCCGGACGGGGACCAGGGGCACTGGCGGAAGTTCTGGCGGGCACCCGATCCGGAAACTCCACGAGATGAGCCACCGAACCTCCATTAACAGTGTCGCGAACGATGACCCCTCGCTTGTAAGTTCTGGGCGCATCGTCTGGCCTCGTCCGCGCACGTCTCTGACGTCGGGCGTTAATCCGTTGCCCGCTGGCTTCGGCTCGCCCTGTTCGGCCCTGTTGCTGTCACCGTTGCTGTCGACAGCAACGGGGCCACCAGCGTTCGGCCTTCGCACGGACCCCCAGCTTGGAAATTGGATAGACCCAGACCGCGCACGTCAGCGACGGGTGCGGCCTCGGCGGACCGCCCAGACTCCCCCAGCGATGGCCGCTGCCGTTGGCAGAAGGCAGCACAGGGTGAGAACGACCAGGTGCCACGGCTTGAGTGCTGCCATGGCCGCGACGGTAATCGCTGTTGACTTACGCCGCTGCCCCAGCAGTGCCGCAGAGTCGGGTTCACGACGACGTAGCTCAGCGTCTTATTCGGTTGGTCAAGACCCGAGCTGTGCCGCGCCGAGGAGCTGCCGCCTTCGTCCCTAAGGAATAATCAGCCGCCGATGAGCTGGGCAAGCAGCCAGGGTGAGCTGTCGAAACAGTCCGCCGTCGCCCATGGGCGTCTGACACCTAGGGAAGGCGCAGCGGCGTCTCACTGCCGTCTTAGCTACACTCGGCCTCCATGACGACGATCTACGCAACCCGGGAGTGGAACGGCCACGGGAAGCAGAACTACTACTGGAACGAGTACCGGCTCGAAGGCGACACCGTCGTCAAGTACAAGTGCCACAGGCAGAAGTTCTTCGATGGCGATGAAAACACCTGGCAGGAGGACGAGACGGAGGTGGAGTCGTGGAGGGTGGACGATCCAAGCATTCCCGACTGGCTCAAGCAGTATCTCTGATCGCGCACCCTTAGTTCATGACGTCGCTCAGACGTTGAAGCGGAACTCCGAGCGGCTAAGCCGTCACCAGCGAGAACGGCGCTCGACGCCTACTCGCAGGGCCTCTCGTGCTGCCATTACTGATCAATCACTACCTGGCGACGTTTCACGCTGTCTTGTGCCCCCTGCGTACCCCAGACTGTCGCGCTTCGGCGAGGGCAAGAGTCAGATCGGCGACAAGCTACCTTGTCATCATCGGACATGATCGGCTGGTGATAAGACACCGCCCTAGCGCACTCGTGGTTGCGTCGGCTCCCTTCGCTGTCGGCTCTGGCACAGCTACCCTTCGTCACGAGTCAAGCTGCGGTCGTCTAGCACAACAGCCCGTTGCCCCGCATTTCATAGCGCCGAGGCTGGGACAGGAAGTCGATGGATGTTAAAGCTGCTGACCGGGATCAGCCATCCCCGATACCCTGGGCCTTGATTGCCCTGTTGGGCGTTGGGTTGATAGTCGCTCTTACAGTGACAGCGGTCGTCGTTCTCGGACCCGACGACCTGAACAACGACAAGAAACTTCGCCTTGACGCCTTCAAGCTCGTACTGACAGGAATTGCCGGCTATGGGGCGGCTGTTACCGTATGGCTCGCCCTCCGAAGGCAGCACCATTTCGAACACCATAGCTGGAACCAGCATGCGCTCGAACTGCGCAAGCAGGCTGCGGAAGACCTCAAAAGCCAATCGCGTCGAGCGCTCGATCTTTATTCAGCAGCGGCCGAACAGTTAGGGTCGGAACATGCCGCAGTTCGTTTGGCTGGGGCCTACACATTCGAGCGGCTGGCATCCGAGGAAGCCGCATACCGACAGACCGTAGTGGATGTGTTCTGCGCCTATCTCCGAATGGGCCGTGTATACGATCACGATACGGAGCACCAAGCCGAGCAGGAAGTTCGATCCTCAGTGCAATCCCTGTTGATCCGGCACCTACGGCCGCCAGGCTCCCCCTTGGCATGGGCAGACGTGCGCGTGAACCTGTCCGGCGCCACCCTGCGCGACTTCGACGCTTCAGGCACTTACTTTGCTGCCGCCACCTTTGAAGGTGCACAGTTCTTGGGAAGCGCGACATTCGATCGCACTACCTTCGCGGGCAAAGCAAGGTTTGCGAACTGCAATTTCGGCGGGAGAACCAGCTTCCGGCGCGCCCAATTCGACGGTGGGGCAGATTTCGAAAGTGCGGAGTTTCAGGGAATGGAGGCCGGCTTTACGGGCGCGATATTCTCCGGAACTGCGACTCAGTTCAGGCAGGCTAAGCTGCTGAGCGGTCAGGTGGTCTTCCGTGCCGTACGATTTTCTTCAGAAATGTCGACAAACTTTAGCAAGGCGCAATTCGGGCCGGCGCTGATTTTTAAACGGTCTAGGTTCTCAAGCCGCGTCACTTCGTTCAATCGAGCTGAGCTACCAGAGGGCGTCACGCCGTTCATGATGGCTAAATTCTCTGGGCCCATTGTCGTAGACGACACTGCTCGCTGGAATTCGGTCTTGAGGGGCGCTCATGTGCTCGGCGAGGTAAGAGGTAGCAACCCCACCTCCCAGAGAGAAGAAGACGATGAGCATAATCTCCAAATAAGCGATGATGAATCAGTAGACGAGGACGACTGGCGCTTCTCTGAGAATGAGTGATGCTCGGCACGCCATCTCTCAATACTCCTATGGACGTCAGGCGCCGCCGGCCGTCTCGCTGGCGGTGTCTGACCCCTTCGCCCCGAAAGAACCAGCACGGCTCACTAGCCTGCACTGACAGCAAGCGTGACCTGCGAGAACAGTGCAGGTACCTCCCCGCTCGTCCGCCATAGTCCGCACCCGTCGTCACTCATCTGGCCACCCAGGAGAGACCTCGTCACCACCTGCGGAGATTCCAGATATCCCGAACCGCCTGCCGGATGAGAGCTCCGACCTTCCGGATGTCGACGCTGCCTCTCGCTGCGCCGGAATAACGAGAGGTATCCCGCACCAGGAGAACCGCACCAATCCAGCCCACCATGATCCCCAGCACCATGGCGAAAAAGAGCAGCATCACGAGCGGCACAAGAACATTCGGCACAACGCCGAGCCGAGCGAGCACCATCAACACGAGCGTTACCGGAAAGAGCAGACCGAGGCGCATCCCTCTTACGAACAGACGGTATCGATACGACTCCACGATTCTGGACATACCGGGGCCATCCAAAAGGGCTCTCCATCCCGTTCCCAAGCGCTTGCAAACACGGTCGCACGCTGAGTCAACGGTTGTGCCATCCCGCCTGCCGCCGACCCGCCTATCAGGAGCGGGCCGCTGCCCGGTCCGCCACGTCAAGACGGCCTTGACGCACGTACGGACGCTGCCGGAACAGCCCGCGTCGGTGTCGGCTCTCGTGTCACGGACCGCGCCCCGGCGGACACCGCCACAGTGGCGCAGTTGACCCAACCTCGCCCGGCACGGACCCGGCTCCCGGGGGAGGGGTGGCCACCGGCGGCCACCCCTCCCCCTCCCAGATGAGCGGTTGATCTGACCTGAGTGGGTGTGGAGCCGGCTCCTGGACGACCGGCATGCCGTCGCGCGGACACCGCCCCCATGCTTGGGGCTTGCCGCGCGGACCCGGCACGCGCCCTCTCCTGCGCCGCGCTGCTCGGGCGCGGCGCGGCCGGCTGCCGGCGACGAACCTCCACCACTCCCACACCTGATCCGTCTGCGGCGGCCCCTCCGGGCTTTCCGCTGTCCGCGCCAGCCGCCGGGCGTGTTGCGTGGCCGGAGTCGGAGCGCCAGCGGAGCGACGGACGCGCGCCCAGG
Organism: Micromonospora sp. NPDC049048; assembly: GCF_043197615.1. NCBI lineage: Bacteria > Bacillati > Actinomycetota > Actinomycetes > Micromonosporales > Micromonosporaceae > Micromonospora > Micromonospora sp. NPDC049048. The sequence continues at coordinate 78,090 of NZ_JBICTM010000001.1, forward strand.
CGGCGGTGCGTGCGGCCCGTTCAGGGCCGCCTTGATAGACGTACAGAAAGTCCTCCCACGCCGGCCGGCGGCTGGCTGTCCTCCGGCGGCTGGCCCGTCCCGCTTCGTCGCTGCGGAGTCACGGCGGGTTGACGTGTCGGTACTCGGTGCTACTCTGGCCCTCGTCGAGCACGCCAGCCCGGCCTTCCCGCCGGATCGCTAAACTCGACTTCGGAGTTGCCGAGCGGCCTTCCTGCCGCTGATGCGGGTCGCGTCCCGCCGGCTCTCGATCGCACCGGCCGCTGCGTCGGCCCGAAATTCGCTGAACGGTCCAGCGCGGCCTTTCCGCCGTCCACGATGGCCCTCGGATTCGCGCACCTCGACGGGTGGGGATCGCCTGCGGCAACCGACCGGAAGCCGACGACCAGGCACCCCACCCGTCTCGGCAGGATCCAAGGTCCAGCAAACGGAAGGACCCAGCTCACCGGCGGTCCGACGCCAATGCTCTGTGCCCGCCCTCCGGCGTGAGCCGCCCTCGCTGGCGGTGCCAGGAGACACCACGAACACCACCGACGGATACCCGCTCCGGCGTCCGGTGGCAGTTCGTCGCCCGTCCCTGCCACCCCTGTTGAGGAGAATCCGTGTCCGCCCTGCCCACCATCGCCGCCGGGCGTGACGCCCAGGCCCTGTACCGCGCCGCCACGCCGGACTTCTTCGGCTGGCTGGAGCACACCCGTGCCGCCGCTGGCTGAGCCCGTCCGATCCGCCTGACCGGGACCCTGACCACTGTCGAACCCGGCACCGGCCGCGTCGTGGAACAGCGGCACACTGACGGATTGCCTGACCGGACGCTGTACAAGGCGTGCGGCAACCGCCGTGCTGCCCAGTGCCCCGACTGCGCCTGGGTCTACGCCGGCGACGCTTTCCAGGTCGTCCGCTGCGGCCTGACTGGCGGTAAGACCGTTCCCGCCGCCGTCGCCCGGCACCCGGTCGTCTTTGCCACCTTCACCGCACCGTCCTTCGGCCCTGTCCACCAACGGCACATCCCCCGCCACACCTGCGCCGACCGGCGGCGATGTGACTGCCGCCCGGCGCCCTGCCACGCCCGCCGTACCGCCGGCACCTGCCCGCACGGGCAGCCCGCGGCCTGCTTCGCCCGCCACGATGCCGATGATCCGCAGCTCGGTCGACCGCTGTGCCTGGACTGCTACGACCACGATCACCAGGTCATCTGGAACGCCTTCTCCGGCGAACTGTGGCGGCGCACCAAGCAGGCCGTCGAACGCCACCTCACCGCCCAGTGCCGCCGACGCGGCATCGGTCACGTCCAGGTCGTCACCGACTCCGGAAGGATTCGCCGGGTGCCGCCGGTGCGGGTGTCGCACGGGAAGGTCGCCGAGATGCAGCGCCGGGGTGCGGTGCACTTCCACGTCCTCGTCCGCCTCGACGGCGTCGACCCGCACGACCGGCACGCCCTGGTCCCGCCACCGGCCGGCATCACTGCCGACGACCTCGACGCCGCCGTGCACGCCGCCGCCCGGCAGATCACCGTCACCACCCCCGCGCACCCCGACCGGCCGCACGGCTGGTCGATCGCCTGGGGTGAGCAGGTCGACGTACGGCGCATCGGCACCGGCGACGGGGACGTGACCGACGGGAAGGTGGCCGCCTACCTGGCCAAGTACGCCACCAAGTCCACCGAGGCCACCGGCCACTGCTCCACCCGCCTCACCCCGGACACCGTCGACGCATACGCCGACCCCGAAGGCGACCACCTCGCCCGGCTCATCGACGCCTGCTGGCGACTCGGCCGCCCCACCCACACCCGGAGCAGCAACACCGCCACCCCGACCGGCGGGCGTCAAGGCGACCTTGACAGCAAACCGAACCCCTACGCGGGGCTGCGCCGCTGGGCGCACATGCTCGGCTACGGCGGCCACTTCCTCACCAAGGCCCGCCGCTACTCGATCACCTTCGGGCTGCTCCGCGACACCCGCGCCACCTACCGCCGCACCGAGCGCGACGACACCGCCGACACGATCACCATCGGCACCCTGGCCTTTGTCGGCTCCGGCTGGCTCACCAACGGAGACGCCCTACTCGCCAACACCGCCGCCGCCCAACACCGCGAACGCCAACGCATCGGCCGGGAAGAACTCGCCCATCAGGCGTGGTCGGGGGTGGCGGCTTGACCCGGAACCTCACCCCGCGCTGGTACTCGCCCGCCGAGGTCGCCGTCTTGCTCGGCTTTGGCCTGTCCAAGGTCAAGATGAAGATCGCCACCGGCGAACTGCGCTCCATCAAGGACGGCAAGTACCGCCGCATCCTCCCCGGATGGGTCGACGACTACATCCGTGAGCAGGTCGAGCGGCAGGAGGCGGCCTGATGCCCGGACGCGCACGCGCCAACGGCGAAGGCTCGATCTTCCCGTACCGCAACGGCTTCGCCGCGTACGTCTGGGTCACCAAGCCCGACGGCAAACGCACCCGCAAGTATGTCTACGGACAGACCCGCGAGGTCGTCCACGACAAGTGGATCAAGCTGCACCAGCAGGCCAAGGCCGGGCCGGTCGCCACCCGGGTTCCGACCCTCGGCGACTACCTGACCTACTGGCACTGCGAGGTCGTGCGGCCCAACCTCGCGCCGCTGACCTGTGCCACGTACGAGACGATCCTCCGGCTGTACGTGATCCCCGGCCTCGGTGGGAAGCGGCTCGACCGCCTCCAGGTGCGCGACGTACAGACCTGGGTCAACGAGGTAGCCCGCACCTGCCAGTGCTGCGCCCAGGGCAAGGACGCCCGCCGCCCGGAACTCAGGCGGCGCTGTTGCGCGCTCGGCCGGTGCTGTGGTGACACGCCGTCCGCCCGCACCGTCAAGGACATCCGGGGTGTGCTGCGCTCGGCGCTCAACCATGCCGCCACCGAGGAACTGGTCACCCGCAACGCCGCCGCCTTGGTCAAGCTCCCACCGGTCCGCCGCCGTAGGGGCCGGGCCTGGACCAGTGACGAGGCGCGCCGCTTCCTGGAGTCCGCGCGGGCCGACCGTGATCCGTTGTACGCCGCGTACGTGCTGATCCTGGTGCTCGGCCTGCGTAAGGGCGAGGTGCTCGGCCTCACCGAGGACGCCGTCGACCTGGCGGCGGGGGAGTTGTCGATCGGCTGGCAGTTGCAACGGGTCGGCGGCCAACTGCTGCACCGCGAGACCAAGACGCAGACCTCGGACACCACACTCCCACTGCCGGACATTTGCGCGACGGCGCTCGACCTCCGTCACACGGCGAAGAAGAACGACCGTGATCAGGCGGGCATTGCCTGGCAGGGCTCCCGGCTGCTGTTCACCACCCGCTACGGAACGCCTGTCGAGCCGCGCAACTTCAACCGTTCCTGGGACGTGCGCTGCGCCCGTGCCGGGGTCCGGAAGATCACCGTGCACGACGCCCGGCGTACCTGCGCGACTCGGCTCGTCGACCTGGACGTGCACCCGCGCGTCATCATGCAGGTGCTCCGGCACGCGGAGGTGTCGGTGACGATGGAGATCTACTCGCAGGCGTCCTCGGACGCCACCCGCGACGCCCTCAAGCGCCTGGGGGAGAGCCTGCGGTGACCGCCGCTGCTGTACTCAACTGCTGTACGAATGCATCAGGGGCCACCCTCATCGATGGAGAGTGGCCCCTGACCTCGGTCGGGGTGGCCGGATTCGAACCGACGACCTCTTCGTCCCGAACGAAGCGCGCTACCAAGCTGCGCCACACCCCGAGGCGTGCCGACAAATAGTAGCCCACCCTGCTCGGGGGTCAAACTCGGTACCCCCACCGCTGGTGCGAGCCCTGCCTGGGTCACGCGAGACCCGTCGGCACCGGGCGCAGCGGCGCCTGATGTCGTAAACGATTCAGCTCGACAGGGCGAACAACGCCCACGCCCGACCTGACGCCGCACGCTCTCGCCGGCAGCCCGCGATCCCAGCCGCCGAGCCTGCCTCACGCAGGCCCCCGACCCGGGCACCGCCGGCCCGGCCCAACCGGCCCGGCCCAACCGAACCGGGCGCCGAGGCCCGCCCGGCCCAGCAACCGGCCGCAAACCAGGCCGCCGGACACGCAGGCGCCCGGCGGCCCGGCAGACCGCAGCCGTACGGGTCAGCGGGGGATCAGGGTGAGCACGCTCGCCTCCGGCGGGCAGGCGAAGCGGACCGGCGCGGTCGGGTGGGTGCCGAGCCCGGCGGAGACGTGCAGCCACGAGTCGGAGCCGGGCCAGCGGTGCAGGCCGCGCGCCATGGAGCGGGGCAGGCCGCAGTTGGTGACCAGCGCGCCGACCCCCGGTACGCAGACCTGGCCGCCGTGGGTGTGCCCGGCGAGCAGCAGCCCGAAGCCGTCGGCGGCCATCCGGTCGAGGACGGCCGGCTCGGGGGAGTGGGTGAGCGCGATCGACAGGTCGGCGGCGGGCGGCACCGGCCCGGCCACCGAGTCGTAGTCGTCCCGTTCGACGTGCGGGTCGTCCACGCCGAGCAGCTCGACGGCCCGGCCGCCGGCCTTGACGGTGGTGCGGGCGTTGTTCAGGTCCGCCCAGCCGGCGCTGACGAGGATGTCGCGCAGCTCCTCGTGCGGCAGCTCGACGCCCTCCGTGTACTCCCGGTCGGGCAGGAAGTAGGTGAACGGGTTCTTCCAGACCGGCCCGGTGTAGTCGTTGGAGCCGAAGACGAAGGCTCCCGGGTAGTCGAGCAGCGGCTGGAGGGCGCGCAGCACGCCGGGCACGGCGTCGGGGTGCGCCATGTTGTCCCCGGTGACCACGACCAGGTCGGGGTCGAGCGCGGCCAGCGACGCCACCCAGCGCTGCTTGCGACCCTGGTCGGGCATCATGTGCAGGTCCGACAGGTGCAGGACCCGCAGCGGCTCCGCGTTGGCCGGCAGCACCGGCACGTCGTACCGCCGCAGGGTGAACATGTTGCGCTCGACGAGTGACGCGTACGCCAGGGTCGCCGCGCCGAGGGCGGCGGTCCCGGCCGCGAGCCGGAATAGTGTGCGCTTTCGCATGCCGTTCAGGGTAGTTTCACCGTCCATGAGCACGCTGAAGGACCGTCTGACCGCCGACATGCGCGCCGCCCTGAAGGCGCGCGACGAGCTGACCACCTCGACGCTGCGGATGGCGCTGGCCGCCGTCGGCACCGCCGAGGTCGCCGGCAAGGCCAAGCGCGAGCTCACCGACGACGAGGTGCTCGCGGTGCTGACCAGGGAGGCGAAGAAGCGCCGGGAGGCCGCCACCGCCTTCGGCGACGCCGGCCGCACCGAGCAGGCCGCGAAGGAGGTCGCCGAGGGTGAGGTGCTGGAGCGCTACCTGCCGAAGCAGCTCTCCGACGGCGAGCTGACCGAGCTGGTCGCGGGGGCGCTCGCCGCGGGCGGCTTCACCGGCAAGGCGCAGATGGGCCCGGCCATGAAGGCGGCCCAGGCGGCGGTGGCCGGCCGGGCCGAGGGGGGCCGGGTCGCCGCGGAGGTACGCCGACAGCTCGGCCTCTGACCCGGAGCACACCGACCCGCGTACGCGAAACGGGCGGGCACCCCGCGAAGGGTGCCCGCCCGTGGCGTTTTCGTACGGCCGGCTCAGCCGCCGGGGCGACCCGGCGGTCGGCCGGGAGTGCCCGGCCTGGTGTTGTCGGGCGGGGTGCCCGAGCCGGGGGTGGCGCCGCCGCCGGCGCTGATCTGGATGGTCACCACGCCGCCCTTGATGGTGCGGCCGTCGGGACTGGTGCCGGCGGCCTTGCCGGCCGGGCAGCTCGACGGGACCTTGACGTCGGAGATGACCGCGTCGAAGCCCTCCGCCTCGATCCGGGACTTCGCCTGCTGCGGGTCCAGGCACTTCACGTCGGGGATGCGGCGCTGGTCGCCCTCACGGATCTTCTGGCCCGGGGGCTCGAAGTTGATCCGCTTCTTGCCCTTCATGGCGTCGCGCAGCGTCTCGTAGACCGGCGGGTTGATGCCGTCCTTCTGGTTGTGCTTCATCTTGACGTTGGTCTGCGGCCAGTCCGGGTCGGCCATGATGCCGGCCACCGCGTACTGCTTGGTCATCGCGACCAGGGAGGCGGTCTTCTCCGAGTCGGTGGTGCCGGACTTGCCGGCCACCGGCGCGTTGACGATGCCCCGGACGTTCGCGGCCGTACGGCTGCCGCCGCACTTGCTGGTGGAGGAGTTGTCACCGACCGGGCAGCGGGCGGCGTCGACGGCGGCGCGGGCCACCTCGGTGCTGACCCGCTTCTCGCAGCGCGGGTTGGCGACGTCGAGCTTCTTGCCCTCCGGGTCCTTGATCGTCTGCACCGGGATGGGCTCGCAGTACTTGCCGTCCGCCGCGAGGGTGGCGTAGGCGTTGGCCAGCTCCAGCGGAGTGGTCTGCGAGACACCGAGGGTGAAGGCGCCCCACTGGTGCGCGGCCTCCTTGGTGCCGCTCAACCGGAGATCCTCGGTGGTGCGGAACTGGATGCCGAGCCGCTTGGCCACGTCGACCACGTTCTCCGCGCCGACCTGCTGCTGGAGCGGCACGAAGTACGTGTTGATTGACTGGGCGAAGGCGCTCCACATGTTCTGCACGCCGCCGGCCTTCTTGCCGGAGTTGGTCGGGCAGTACAGGTTGGTGCCGGGGCAGGCGGCGGGCCCGGGCTGGATCTTGTATTCCGACCGGAACTGCTGCGGCGCGTTGATCGTGTAGCCGAGCGGGATGCCCTTCTCCAGCGCGGCCACGATGGTGAAGATCTTGAAGGTCGAGCCGGCCTGGTAGCCCGTGAGGCCGTCGCCGCCGGTGAGCAGCGGGTTCACCGTGTTCGGGTAGTTGCCGAGCTTGTCCTTCTTGCGCTGCTTGGGGTCACTGTGCGGCTTGTTGGCCGGCTTGTTCGGGTCGTCGAGCTTGAAGTTGCGGTTCACCGCCAGCGCCCGCACGTAGCCGGTGCCCGGCTCGACCACCGCCACCATGGCGGCTTCCTTGCTCTTCTCCGACTTCGCCCTGCGGACGGCCTTGTCGGCGGCCCGCTGGGCCTGCGGGTCCAGCGTGGTGACGACGGTGTAGCCGCCGCTCTTCAGCCGCCGCTCCCGGTCGTACGAGGTCGAGCCGAACGTCTCCTGCCCCATCCACCAGCGGTAGAAGTAGTCGCAGAAGAAGCCCCAGCCCTTCTCGTTGGTCGAGACGCAGCCGTTGGGGGCCCGCTTGCCGGTGACCTTGAGCTGGACGGCCTTCGCCGCGTCCGCCTCCTGGCGGGTGATGGCACCGGTCTCGACCATGTTCTCGATGACGTAGTCGCGCCGGGCGACCGCCGCCTTGTAGCCGCTCTTGGTGGTCGGATCGTTGGTGCTCGGCGCCTTGACCATGCCGGCGAGCATGGCCGCTTCCTCGATCTTCAACTTGCTCGGCGGCTTGTTGAAGTAGACCTGGCTGGCGGCGTAGATGCCGTACGCGCCGTTGCCGAACGCGGCGATGTTCAGGTAGCGCTCCAGGATCTCGTCCTTGGAGAGCTCCTTGTCGATCTGGAGGGCGTAGCGCATCTCGCGCAGCTTGCGGGCGCTGGTGTCCTCGGTGGCCGCCACGACGTCCGCCGGGTGGCTCGCCGAGTAGGCGATGGCGAGGCGGACGTACTGCATGGTCAGCGTCGAGGCGCCCTGCTGGCTGGACGCGTTGGACTGGTTGTTGACGAAGGCCCGGGCGATGCCGTTGAGGTCTACGCCATTGTGCTTGTAGAAGTCGTGGTCCTCGGCGGCGATGATCGCCTTCTGCATGATGGGCGCGATGTCGGCCAGCTTCACGTCACGACGGTTCTCGTCGTACATGGTCGCCAGCGGGGTCTTGCCGTCGGCGGCGAGCAGGTAGCTGATCTGCGGCGCGCGGGCCACCGTCAGCTCCTTGGGTAGTGCGCCGAAGGTCTCGGCGCCCGCCTTCGCGGCAAGCCCGGACATCGCCACCGCGGGGAAGGCCGCCGCCGCGACCACCACGCCGGCCAACAGGCCACATATGAGTAGCGATGCGGCGTTGGTCAGCACATTGTGGTCACGTTTCCGCATCCAGGTCACCTCGACAGGGTACGCGAGTAGGGAACGAGGGGCGCTGGGGCGTTCTTTCCCCATTTCCTGCGCGCGCCGACCTCGTTGTGCTAAACGCATGACCCCCGGTAGGTGGTTGCGTGGATCCGGCGCCGAGTCTCCCTCCTGCCGGAGGGGGTCCGCAGCGTTTTCACGGACTCCGACGGGGTAACCGGCGGTCGCGAGGCCCGGGAAGCCGGGAGTGTCCGGAATGATGGATTTCGCCGACAACGTTGCGTAATCAGTCGACTACAGAGCATGATGGTGGCGGCGACAGCGCCACATGTCGTCCGTGCCGCCTTGGGGAAGGCGGGCCGGGCGCTCGGGGGGATTTGCCGGCTGGTCCGCGACGGGGTCGGTAGGTACTGCAAGGGGGGACGTGTACAGATGGGCATGATCACTGACTGGCCGTCGCTGGCGGCGTGTCAGAACGGCGACCCGGACGCGTTGTTCGTACAGGGCGCCGAACAGAACGTGGCGAAGCGGATCTGCCGGAGCTGCCCAGTTCGGTACGAGTGCCTGGCCGACGCGCTGGACAACCGGATCGAGTTCGGCGTGTGGGGCGGCATGACCGAACGCGAACGCCGCGCGCTCCTGCGCCGTCACCCGCAGGTGGCGAGCTGGCGCAAGATGTTCGAGGCCGCGATGAAGAAGAACGCCAAGGACAAGACCGGCAAGGACAAGATCCTCGTCACCACCGCCGGCTGAGCGGCGGCGTCGGAAGGTCCTGACCTGCTGCCAGCCGGGCGCAGGCGGCCGTCACGGCCGGCTGATCGCCGTACCGATCGTCCGCAGCCCGTCGACGTCGTGCACGTCGGCGGGCTGCGCCGTGACCGACACGGCCGGCACCGCCGGGAACGCCTCGGTGAACCGGGCCGCCACCTGCCGCTCGCGTACCGCCTGCTGGGCCAGCGCGGCGTGGGCCCGCAGCACGTCGACGGTGCCCTCGTGCCCGCCGAGGTCGGCCAGCCGCTCCGCGGCGGCCAGGCTCTCCGCCGCGTCGAGGCCGGGCACTGCCGAGCGGTGCACCCGGTTGAGCACCAGGCCCGCCAGCGGCATCTTCTCCTCGCGCAGCCGGCCCGCGAAGTAGGCGGCCTCCCGGACCGCGTCCGGCTCGGGCGCCGCGACCAGCAGGAACGCCGTCTCCCGCGCCTGGAGGATGCGGTACGTCTGCTCGGCGCGCTGGCGGAAGCCGCCGAACATCGAATCCAGGGCGGCGACGAAACCGGAGAGGTCGGTCAGCAGTTGTGCCCCGAGCACCTTCTGCACGACCTTGGAGAACATTCCGAACGAGGCCGTGACCAGGCTGAACATGCTCCGACCGCCGGTCCGCGCCGGGGCCAGCAGCAGCCGCAGCATCCGCCCGTCGAGGAAGCGGGACAGGCGGGCCGGGGCGTCCAGGAAGTCCAGCGCCGAGCGGGACGGCGGGGTGTCCACCACGATCAGGTCCCACTCGCCCCGGGCGTGCAACTGGCCCAGCTTCTCCATCGCCATGTATTCCTGCGTGCCGGCGAAGGTCGAACTCATGGCCTGGTAGAACGGGTTGGCGAAGATCTCCGCCGCCTTCGCCGGATCGGTGTGCTGGAGCACCACGTCGTCGAAGGTGCGCTTCATGTCGAGCATCATGGCGTGCAGCTCGCCGCCGCTGGCCTCGACGTCGATGCCCTTGACCTGGCGCGGGGTGTTGTCCAGCTCGGTCAGCCCCAGCGACTGGGCCAGCCGGCGGGCCGGGTCGATGGTGAGCACCACCGTGCGCCGGCCGTGCCGCTCCGCGGCGCGCAGCGCGAGCGCGGCGGCCGTGGTCGTCTTCCCCACCCCACCCGCTCCGCAGCACACCACGATCCGGACGCCCGGATCGGCGAGGATCTGGTCGACGTCCAGTTGCGGCGCCGCGTCTTCGGAAGGCACCAATCGAGCGTATCGGGCCGGTTCGCTCCGCGCGCCGTGCCGGTGACAGGTGTGAGTCAATCGGCCCGGACGAGGGCCTCGGCGAGCCGGTCCAGGCCGGCCCGGTCCACGCCGTCGGGCAACAGCGGCAACTCCGTCATCGGCAGCCCCAGCTCCACCAGGTCGGTCCGGAGCGAATCCTCCAGCTCACGGCGTACGGCCTGGTCGCGTGCCTCGGCGGCCAGCCCGGCGACGGTGTCCCGATCGGCCGGCAGCCCGGCGGCGCGCAGCCCCCGCTCCAACTCGGCGGCGGCCACCACCCGTCCCGCGGGCAGCGGCGGCCGGGCGCCGTTGACGATCACCCGCCCCACCGGGAAGCCGAGCTGGGTCAGCTCGGCGATCGCGTCGACCGTCTCCTGGACCGGCATCTCCTCCAGCAGGGTGACGACGTGCACGGCGGTGATCGGGGAGCGCAGCAGGGCGGCGACGCCCTCGCTCTGGGTCTTGATCGGGCCCACCTTGGCCAGCCGGGCCGTCTCGGCCGTGACGTTCAGGAACCGGCCGATCCGCCCGGTGGGCGGCGCGTCCAGCACCACGGCGTCGTACGCGCGCCGCTGCCCGTCGGTGCGGGTGGTGGCCTCCTTCACCTTGCCGGTGAGCAGGACGTCCCGCAGGCCCGGGGCGATGGTGGTGGCGAAGTCGATCGCCCCGAGCTTGCGCAGCGCCCGGCCGGCCGCGCCGAGCTTGTAGAACATGTCGAGGTACTCCAGCAGGGCCTCCTCGGCGTCCACCGCCAGGGCCCGCACCTCCCCGCCGCCCGGCGCGTCCGTCAGGTGCCGCTCCTCGTACGGCAGCGGATCGGCGCCGAAGAGCTGGGCGACGCCCTGCCGCCCCTCGACCTCGACCAGCAGCGTGCGCCGGCCGCCGGCGGCCAGCGCCAGGGCCAGCGCCGCCGCGACGCTGGTCTTGCCGGTGCCTCCCTTGCCGGTCACGACGTGGAGGCGGGCCGGCCACTTCGTGCCGGCCGGATCGGCCGGCGACTCTGCTGCACGCACCCGTCGAGCCTATCCAGGCCGCCGGCTCAGGCGACCTCGCAGACCCACCAACCCGTCTTCTTCACCACGGTGAACCGCAGATCCTGGTCGGCCACCTTCTCGTCGGCGGTGGTCATGGTGACCTTGGTGGTGACCGTGGCGCGCTCGCCGGTCTGGTTGTCCACCTGGGGGGTGCTCCACCGGAACCGGGGGTTCTGGTGGGCCGACACGTGCTTCTCCACCTCGGCCACCTTGGCGGCGATCTTCTTCTCGTCCCGGGACGAGGCGCAGACCAGCCCGGCGGCCCGGTCCGCGTCGCGCTCCTGGTAGACGGCCTTGAGGAACTCGTCCACCGCCACCGCCGGCTCCTTGGCGCCCTCGCCGCTCTCGGCGTCGCGCAGCGTCAGGAACGCGACCACGCCGCCACCGGCGCAGAGCAGCAGGATCACGGCGAGGGCGATGGAGGCGATGAGCGCGCCGCGCTTCTTCTTCGGGGCGGCAGGCGGCTGGTAGGGCGGGTACCCGGCCAGGGGAGGCGGGATCGACGGGTCACCGGCGGTGGCCGGGCCGGCGGCCGGGCCGGGCGGGCCAGCGACTGGGCCGGGCGGTACGGCGACCGGGCCGGGCGGTACGGCGACTGGGCCGGGCGTCTCGGCGGCGTCGGGAGCCGGTGGGAAGCCCGGCTGGTCGGCCGGCGGTCCGACGGGGCCACCGTTGGGTGGTTGGGTCATCTCATCCCCCGGGTTGCGACGTCGTCGCCTGGGGGCGACGAGCGTGATCGAGCTGGCGGCGAGCCGGCGAGCGCCCGTCCGACCGGAAGGGTAGCGGTCGGTTCACGCCTGCGGGGGGCGGCGGGTGCCGTCAACTTCCTTACCCGCACTGTGTCGCATATGTGACTTTGCGTGATCGCATGTGCGCGTCCGGTTGTCGCGACTGTCGCGGCGGACCTACGTTCTCACCGGCGCGGGGGGCGGGCCCCGACGATGTGCCCGGGCCCGCAGGCGATGACGTGACCAGGTACGACGCCCGGAGGCAAGGCATGCGCGACGTGGACAACACCCCTCGAGCCCAGTTCCCGGGCGGCCGGGCGCGGCGGCCCGGCTCCCCGGGTGAAGCCGAGGGCGGCGCCGGCCTGCCCATCAACGAACGGTCGTACCGGCGGCTCGCCGAGCCCGCCGAGGTGCTGCGCCCCGGGGGCCGGGACGAGGAGGAGCCCGGGTTCGTCATCCACCTGCCGATCCGGGTCGCCGACCTGAAGGCGGCCACGGCCCTGGCCGGTACGGTCGCCACCTCGCTGAGCTTCCTGGCCGAACTCGACGCCGGCGAGACCACCGTGTCCAGCACGGACGACCAGAACAACCGGCACCGGGTCTTCTGCGACCTCCTCCTGCCCGACCGCTCCCGCTGCCCCCAGCCGTACGAGCACGGCGGCCCCTGCGGCGAGGTGTCGGCGCCCCCGGAGCAGCGTCCCGCGCCCCGCCCGTCCGCCGGACCGTAGGCTGTGCCCCGAGAAGTCGAACTCCATCCGAGGGAGCCCTCCACCTATGCAGAAGTGGGAATACGCCACGGTCCCGCTGCTGGTCCACGCGACCAAGCAGATCCTCGACAACTGGGGTGAGGACGGGTGGGAACTCGTCTCCGTGGTTCCCGGTCCCAACCCGGAGCAGCTCGTCGCCTACCTGAAGCGGCCGAAGGCATGAGCGAGCGGAGCGAGCGAATCATCCTGAACGGCGCGTCGGGGCCTCATGACGCCGCCGAGCGCAGCGAGGTGGCGGCATGAGCAACGGCCCACACGCGAAGCTCGCCGAACTCGGGCTCACGCTGCCCGAGGTGGTCCCGCCGCTGGCCAGCTACGTGCCGGCCGTCCAGTCGGGGCAGCACGTCTACGTCTCCGGGCAGTTGCCGATGGTCGACGGGAAGCTGCTCGCCACCGGCAAGGTCGGCGCCGGCGTCTCCGCCGAGCAGGCCAAGGACCTTGCCGAGCGGTGCGCGCTCAACGCGCTGGCCGTGATCGACTCGCTGGTCGGCCTGGAGAACGTCGTCAAGGTCGTCAAGGTGACCGGCTTCGTCGCCGCCGCCTCCGGCTTCACCGCCATCCCCGGCGTGATCAACGGCGCCTCCGACCTGTTCGGCGCGGTCTTCGGTGAGGCCGGCCGGCACGCGCGCAGCGCCGTCGGCGTCGCCGAGCTGCCCCTGGACGCCCCCGTCGAGGTCGAGGTCATCGTCGAGGTCGCCTGACCCCGCGCCGCCTCCCCGCGATCCTGCGTCTCGCCCGGCAAAAGCCGTGAAGTGGGACGTATCCACAGCCGGATCTGCAAGATCGCGGGGAGTGGCCGGCGGGGCCGTACGATCGCAGCCATGACCGGGCACTTCACCGCGCCGGCGGCGGCGCTCGCCGGCGAACTGCCGGACTGGGTGACGCTGCTGCGTGCCCCCAACCCGGGGCCGATGACGCTCGACGGCACCAACACCTGGGTGCTGCGCGCCCCCGGCCAGGAGCACGCCGTCGTCGTCGATCCGGGCCCGGCCGACGAGGGGCACCTCGCCGCTATCGCCGCACAGGGCCCGATCGGCCTGGTGCTGATCACCCACGGCCACCCCGACCACACCGACGGCTCGCGCCGCCTGCACGAACTGCTCGGCGGGGTGCCCGTACGCGCCGCCGACCCGGCGCACACCATCGCCGGGCAGCCGTTGACCGGGCCGGGGAAGGAACTCGGCGGCCACGGGCTGGGCGTACGCCTCGTGCCGGCCCCCGGGCACACCGGCGACTCGGTCTGCTTCCTGGTCGAGCACGGCGACGAGCAGGTGGTCCTCACCGGCGACACGATCCTGGGCCGGGGCACCACCGTGGTCGCCCACCCGGACGGGCACCTCGGGGACTATCTGGCCAGCCTGGAGCTGCTCTCGACGTACCGGGGGATCGCGGCGCTGCCGGGGCACGGCCCGGCGCTGGCCGACTGCGGCGCCGCCGCGGACTTCTACCTCGCCCACCGCCGCGCCCGACTCGACCAGGTCAGGGCGGCGGTCGCCGCGGGCGCCACGACCGCCGCGGAGGTGGTCGCGGCGGTCTACGCGGACGTCGACCGGTCGCTGTGGTGGGCCGCGGAGTGGTCCGTGCGGGCCCAACTGGAATACCTGGGCCGGGAATCCGGCGGAGGCGCCGCGGGGTTGGAGCAAGCGTGACCTGCCCGGTGTGCGGAACCGTCGCCGTCCCCGGCGGGCGGTTCTGCCACAACTGCGGCGCCGCCCTCCCGGCCGCCGCGACGCTGCCCGCGGCCGAACGCCGCGTGGTGACGGTGCTCTTCGGCGACCTGTCCGACTTCACCTCCTGGTCGGAGGACCTCGACCCGGAGCGCGTCGGCGCGGTCACCGACCGGGTGCTCGCCGCGCTGGCCGGCGCCGTGAAGACGTTCGGCGGCCACGTCGACAAGCTCACCGGTGACGGGATCATGGCGGTCTTCGGCGCGCCGGTCGCGCACGAGGACGACGCCGAGCGGGCCGTGCGCGCCGCGCTGTCGATGCAGCGGGCCGTCCGCCGGGTACTCGACGACGAGCGGGGCGGCGGCGCGCCGCTCGGCCTGCGGGTCGGCCTGAACACCGGCGACGTGATCGCCGGCATCCAGGCCGCGATCGAGTACACGGTCATCGGCGACACCGTCAACACCGCCGCCCGGCTGGCCGACGCCGCCGCCGTCGGCGCGGTCTACGCGGGGGCGCGGACCTCCGCCGCCACCCGGCACGTCGCCTCCTGGCGGGCGCTGCGTCCGCTGCGGCTCAAGGGCAAGCGCGAGCCGGTCGAGGCGTACGAGCTGCTCGGTCTCCTCGACGCCCCGGGCACCCGCTCCGGTCTCGGCGACGAGGCCCCCTTCGTCGGCCGGGAGACCGAGATCGGTCGGGTCGCCGGTCGGCTGGCCGAGGTTATCGACCGCGCCGAGCCCCGGGTGCTGCTGATGACCGCCGAGGCCGGGATCGGCAAGTCCCGCTTCGCCGCCGAGGTGGAACGCCTCGCGGCCGGCTACGACGTCGGCGCCGGCCGGTACGCCGCGCACACCGGCGCCCGCGTGCTGTCGGTGCGCTGCGCCGCGTTCGGCGAGCGGCGCCGGCTCGCGCCCCTGGCCGACCTCGTCCGGGCGGCGGTCGGCCTGCCCAGCGACGCCGCCACCGCGCTCACCCGCCCGGCCGTCGAGGAACGCCTGCGCCGCCTCGCCCAGCGACTCAGCCGCTCCGGGGAGCCGGCGCCCGTCGCCACCGACCAGCTGCTGGCCCTCCTCGGGTACGCCGAGCTGCCCGGTGGCGGCCCGGCCGAGCAGGGCGAGTGGGGCACCGCGCAGCCCGCCGACGCCGAGGCGGTGCCGAACGCGGTCGCGGACCTGCTCACCGGGCTCGCCGGGGAGGCGCCCCTGGTGGTCGTCGTCGACGACCTGCACGACGCCACCGCCGAGACCATCCGGGCGCTCGGGGTCACCCTCTCCCGGATCGCCGGACCGGTGCTGGTGCTGCTGCTCGGCCGGCCCGAACTGGTCCGTACCGCCGGGGCGCTGACCCGGGTCGCGGACGCCGAGGTGCACGCGTTGCCGCCGCTGCGCGGCGCCGACGCGGCCCGGCTGCTCACCACCTACCTCGGCGGCGGCCGGCTGCCGCAGGCCGACGCCGACCGGCTGCTCGCCACCGCCCAGGGCAACCCGTTCTACCTGGCCGAGCTGGTCACCCTGCTGATGGAGCGGGGGGCGCTGACCGCCGTCGTCGACCGGCGCTCCCCGAACCCGGGCAGCTGGCGGCTGGCACCCGGCTCGCTCGGCAGCCGCCTGCTCTCCCGCGACCTGGCCGCGGTGCTCGCCGCGCGCATCGACGCGCTGCCGGCGGAGGCCCGCTCCGTGCTGCGCGACGCGGCGGTCGTCGGCGACACGGTGCCGGACGGGGCGCTGGAGGCGCTGCGCGAACAGCGGGCCGGCCGCGACGGTCGCCCGGCGGCGGTGGTCGCCGTCGAGTTGGAACGGGCGGTGGAGGAGCTGCTGCAACGCCGCATGCTGCACCGCACCCGCAGCGGGTACGCCTTCGCGACCCCGTTGATGCGGGAGGCCGCGTACGCCGGGGTGAGCAAGGCGGAGCTCGCCGAGCGGCACGCCGCGCTCGCCCGGTGGGCCGCGGCGGACCCGCCGACGGGTGCGGGCATGCCGGGCGGATTCACCGAGGCCACCCGTGACGTCTTCGTGGCCCAGCACGTCGAACGGGCCGCCGCGCTGGCGGACGCGGTCGGGTTGCGGCCGGACGCGCCCGCGCGGGCCGTCGTCGGCCTGGGCGTCAGCGCGCTCGGCCGGGCCGCGCGTCGGTCGTTGCAGGCGGGCGAGCCCGCGCTGGCCGTGGAGTACGCCGACCGAGCCGCCGAGCTGGCCCGCGACGGGGTGCCGGTGGCCGACCGGGTGGTGCACGCGCGGGCGCTGCTCCAGGTCGGCCGGCCCGCCGACGCCCTCGCCTCCGCCGAGAAGATCGCCGCCAACGCCGGCGACGAGTCCGCCGTGCGGACCAGCGCGCTGCTGCTCGCCGGGCAGGCCCACCAGACCATGGGCGACCAGGCGCGGGCGACGGCCTGCTGGCAGGAGGCGTTGCAGGTGGCCACGGCCGGCGGGCTGCCGACGCTGCGCGCCTCGGCGATGCGTCGCCTCGGCATGGCCGACTTCATCGAGGGGCGCCTGGGCCAGGCCAGCAGCCGGCTCGCCGCGTCGTACCAGCTGAGCCTCCAGGCGCAGGACCGCCGGGGGCAGGCGTGGTCGTTGCAGAACCTGGCGTGGGTGACCACCACCCGGGGCGACTTCGCCGGCACCGATGCCGTGCTCGGCCGGGCCGCGCGCCTCTTCGCCGAGCTGAAGGACCCGTACGGGCGGGCGTGGCTGCGCGGCACCACCGCGTTCGCCCGGCTGCTGGCGGGCCGGCTGCGCGAGGCGTGCCGGATGGCGCAGGTCTTCCTGCCGTTCGGCGAGCGGGTCGGCGAGGCGTGGGCGGTGGGCACGTTGCGCGCGGTCGAGGCGTTCGCCACCGCCGAGCTGGGCGAGCTGGCCGAGGCCGACCGGGGGGCCCGCCGGGCGTACGGGGAGTTCGTCGCCGCCTCCGACGACTGGGGGCGCGGGTTCGCGCTGGTCGTCCGGGGGGTCGTGGCGCGCGGGCTGGGCGAGCCGGGGCACGCCGTCGACCTGCTCACCGACGCCCTGACGTACGCGGAGCGGACGTCGCACCCGCTGCTCACGGGGATGGCCGGCACGCTGCGCGGGTTCGTGGCGCTGGATCTGGGCGACTGCGAGACGGCCGAGCGGGACGCCCGTTCGGTGCTGACCGCCGTCGAACCGCACAACCCGCAGGCGCCCGCCCAGGTGGGGCCCCGGGTGCTGCTGGCCACCGCCCGGCTGGCCGCGGGCGACTCGGCGACCGCCGTCGGGCTGCTCGCCCCGGTGGCCACCGCCGCCGCCACCGGGCCCTCGCTGCTCTTCTCCCGCCGTCAGACCATGGCTCGCTACGCCTCCGCGCTGCTCGCGCACGGCCAGTGCGAGCAGGCGCTGGACTGGGCGCGGCGGGCCGTCACCGCCCCGTCGGAGGACGTGCGCAGCCAGGTCGTGGCCGCGAGCGTGCTGGCCGAGGCGCTCGCGGCCTGCGGCCGGCCGGAGGAGGCGCTGGCCAGCGCGGAGGAAGCGGTCCGCCTCGCGTACGCGACCGAGCAGCGCAGCGAGCGTCCCGCCGCCGACGCCCTGCGCGCCCGCCTCGCCACCCCCTAGTCCGCCGCCCGGAATCGACAAAGCTCTGACGATTCTGGGGATGCGGTGTGTCGGGGGTGGCCGATAGCGTGTCAGGTCCGAGGGGCGGTCGGCCGTGCGACCGTGTGGGTCTGGGGGAGGGCCGTGATGAGGTTGCCGCGTTCGGCCGCCGGGTGGACGATCGCGGTCTTCGGCGTGCTGGCCCTGCTCATGGGCGCGATCGGGCTCGTCTGGCCGGAGGCGCTGCTGCACCTGCTCGGTCTGGAGGTGCCCGCGACGCGCGCCCCGGGCGACCACACCGGCACCTTCCTGACGGCCTCCTCGATGGCCTCGTTCAACATGGGGGTCTACTACCTGCTCGCCACCGCCACCGAGTGGCGCCCGTTCTTCCGCTTCACAGTGGTGTTCCGGCTGGTCACGTTCACGGTGTTCAGCATCGCGGTGCTGGCCGACGTCGCGCCGGGGCGGTTCTTCGGGGTGGCTGTCTGGGAGGCGCTCGGCGCGGTGGCGACCCTTGTCGGGCTCCGGTGGGACGACCGTCGCGCGGCTTCCAAGGCGGAGGGCGGCGGGAGTCTTCTCACCGCCGGTGCCGTCCCGGCCACTGATGCGGTTCGTTGAGCCGCCGGCCCGGTTGGGTATTTTCAGAGCTGTGACCGAGACCCCGCCCGGTGCCCTGCCGGTGCCCATCGTGCCCGGTCTGACCGATCTACACGTGTTTGCCAGGGGTGGCTACGCGACCATCTACAAGGCGACCCAGATCTCGGTGGGGCGCGAGGTCGCGGTCAAGGTGGAGAACCGCACGCTCGACAGCGAGCACGACCAGGCCCGCTTCCTGCGCGAGGCGCGGGCGGCCGGGCGGATGTCGTCCCACCCGCACGTGGTCGACCTCTTCGACGTCGGGGTCACGATCGACCAGCACCCTTATCTGATCATGGAGCTCTGCGACGGCTCGTACGCCGAGCGGATGCGGACCTCGCCGCTCGGGCCCGCCGAGGCGCGCGACCTCGGGGTCAAGATCGCCGACGCGATCGCCCACTCGCACGCCGCCGGGGTGCTGCACCGCGACGTCAAGCCGGCGAACATCCTCCACTCGCACTTCAACTCCGCCGTGCTGGCCGACTTCGGGCTGGCGGTGGTGGCCGAGATGCGTGACGCCTCGGTCGCCCTGGAGGTGCTCACCCCGGCCTACGCGCCGCCGGAGATGTTCAACCACGCCCCGCCGTCGCCCGCCGTCGACGTCTACGCCCTCTGCGCCACCCTCTACGCGGTCATGCACGGTCGGCCGCCGCGCTGGCAGTCCGAGCGCAATCCCAGCCTCGTCACGGTGCTGGAGATGTTCCACCAGCCGGTCCCCGGCCTGCCCGGGGTGCCGGTCGAGATGATCGACGTGCTCCGGGCGGGGATGTCCAACGATCCTGGTGAGCGGCCCTCGGCCGTCGAGTTGCGTGACCTGCTGGCCGGCCTGCCGCTCGGTCCGGCCGGCTCCCCGGCGGGCGGCACGGGAGTGCCGGGACCGATCAGCGGCGGGCACGGCCCCGTCGGCCCGTACGCCGTCGACCACGTCTCCCAGCCCGCCCCGCGACAGCCGGTGGAGGATCTGCACCCCACGGTGCCCACGGCCGGCCGGCGGCGTCGGCGGCGCTGGTTCCTCGGCGGTGCCGGGATGGTCGCGCTGGCCGCCTCGGCCGGCGCCGGTGCCTGGCTGGGCGGCGCGGTGTTCAACCCCGGCCCGGCGCCGCCGGCCGAGGTGGTGGCGACGAGCGCGGTGCTGCCCGCGTGCGCCCTGACGGCCGGGCTGCCCGCCGGCGCGGGCTGCGCCGACGAGCTGGAGTGCTTCGGGCCGATGGAGGTGCGCGGCGCGCGGGCCCGGGCGGCCCGGGTGCCCTGCGACGGGCAGCACACCTGGGAGAGCTACGCCCAGGGCAGGCTCCCCGACACCCTGGTGGGTGCCGACCACGACAAGGTCAGCGCGGACGCGACGGTACGCAAGGTCTGCAACGAGACCACCTTCCGGCTCACCAGCGGGATCAGCTACGCCGACGGCTGGAACCTGGAGGTGCTGCCCCCGGCCGGGGCGGACGCCGACCGGACGTACCGCTGCCTGGCCGGGCGCGGGCTCGACGCGCTCGCCTCACCCACCCTCACCGGGCGCTGAAGCGCTCGTCGGCCCGACGCGACTCCTGCGCGCTCGTCGGTCCGACGCGCCCCTGCACGGTCGCCGGTCCGGCGCCGCTCCCTGGGCGCTCGCCGGTCCGGCGCTGCTTCCCGGGCGGTCGGGCGAGGACGGGCGGCGGAGGGAACGAGTGCGCGCGGTCGCGCGGGTGGATCAGGCGCCGCGTCCCCGGTGGTGCTCGCGCATGGCGCGGACGGCCTCCCGGTGGTCGAGCGACTCGAGCGTGTCGGCGTCGATGCCGTACAGGCCGCCGGCCGGCTGACCCGGGCCGCTCGGCGTGACCGCCGGCTCGGTGCCGTCCTCCTGCCGGGCCGCCGCCACCGAGACCGCCGCGACCATCGTCGCCAGTACGCAGAGCAGCGCCAGCGTCACGCCGACGAGATCCTGGCGCCCCCACACGATCAGCGTCACCAGCAGGGCGGCCGCCACCAGCGTGGCGACCACCGCCTTCGCCCGTGCATCGGGCCTCGCGACTCTCACCCGTCCAGGATGTCCGAGCGGGCCCCGCTGTCAACAGGAACGGCGACACTCGATGCGATGATCTCCGCCGAAGATCGTCCCCGTGGGAGAGGAGTGCCGGTGACCCGCGTCCTCCGGACCGTCGCCGCCGTGCTGGTGTCGGCTGCGCTGGCAGCGTGCGGATCGGACGGAGAGCCGGCGACCCCGCCGCCGCCCGCGAGCGACGTCGCGTCCGCCCCGTCGTCGTCCGCCGCCCCGTCCTCGACCGCCGCCCCGTCGTCTGCTGCTCCGTCGTCGGCCGGCACGCCGTCGTCGGCGGGTCCCGCGCCGTCGGCCGCCGGCAGTCGCGGATACGCCAACCCGGACGCGGCGATCGCCGGGCACCTGGCGGCCGTCCCCGGGGTCCGCTACCTCGGCCTGTGCAAGAACGCGAAGCGCGATCCGGCGGCGTTCTGCGCCCTGCGGATGGGCTTCGTCGGCCAGGACGAGGTCTACGGACTGGGCGCCCCCCACAGCGACGTCGTCGCCTTCCTGCTGTTGAGCAAGGGACCCGGCGGCTGGCGCGTGGTGGACGACCACACGCCCGACGGCGGGACGCCGGCGCCGCCGTGGATGGCCGACGTGGGCTAGCCGTTCCGACGGAAGCGCCAACAGCGTCAACGGTGAATCAATCGTTACATCAGATGGCGGATTGTCGGATATATGGCCCCTCGCCGGCCTGTAGTCATGTCGCGCGATCCCTAGAGTGACGGAGGTCGAGCCACGGCTCGACCGTCCTGTCGCCCACCGGAAGGCGTCCACATGCCACGACGAAACCGGTCCCTCGCCGCTGCGGGAATCGCCGGCGTCCTCCTCGCCGGCGCCGCGGTCGCACCCGCCACCGCCGCACCGTCCCCCGTCGGCGGGGACCGTCCGGTCACCTCCGACCGGACCAGCCCTCAGGAGGCGCGCCGGGTCGACCGCCTGCCCACGCCCACACTGGACTGGTACGCCTGCTACGACTACGCCGAGTGCGCCACCGTCCGGCTGCCCCGCGACTACGACAAGCCGAACGGCCCGACGACCGAGGTCGCCGTGCTGCGCGTCAAGGCCCGCGACCAGCAGCGGAAGATCGGCAGCCTCTTCATCAACCCGGGCGGCCCCGGCGGCTCCGGCACCGACGTCGCGCTCGCCGCGCCGTACTTCCTCGGTGACGAGGTGCTCGACCGCTTCGACATCGTCGGTGTCGACCCGCGCGGTGTCGCGGCCAGCCAGCAGGTCAGGTGCTTCCCCTCCGTCAAGGAGCAGACCCGCGCGTACGCCGGGCTGAACGTGGCGTTCCCGTGGACGAAGGCCGAGGAGAAGGCCGGCATCGCCTCCTCGAAGGCCGTGGGGAAGGGCTGCTCCACCACGGGCCGGCCGCTCACCGGCGCGATGTCGACGGCCGAGGTGGCCCGCGACATGGACGTGCTGCGCCGCGCCGTGGGCGACCGGAAGCTCACCTACCTCGGCTTCAGCTACGGCAGCATCCTCGGCCAGTACTACGCGAACATGTTCCCGGACCGGGTCCGCGCCCTGGCGATCGACGGCGTGCTGAACCCGAACGAGTGGGTCGGCCAGGGCAAGGCGCGCAGCCTGTCCCAGGAGGACCGGATGCGCAGCGCGCAGGGCGCGTACAAGGCGCTGCGGGAGATCCTGGTGCGCTGCGACCGGGCCGGCGCACAGGCGTGCCCGCTGGCCGAGGGCGACCCCGTCGCGTCGTTCGACCTGGTCGCGAAGCGGCTGCGGGCCAAGCCGGTGGTCATCGAGGACCCCGACTTCGGCCGGGTCACCATCACGTACGCCGACTTCATCGCCGCCAACCTCAGCGTGCTCTACGGCCCGACGGGCTTCGTCGAGGTCGTCGACATGACCTCCGCCCTGCTGGTGCTCACCGATCCGGCGTCGTCCCCGGCCGCACGTCGTCCCGCGTCGGTCACCGTGACCCGGCAGGCCGCCAAGGCCCGCGAGCAGGCCCGTCGGTACGACTTCCCGTACGACAACGGGTTGGAGACCTTCCTCGGCGTGGACTGCACCGACGCGTACCACCCGAAGGACGCCGGCTCGTTCCCGGCACTGGCCGCCAAGGCCGACAAGCGCGACCCGTACTTCGGCCGGCTCTGGACGTGGGGCACCTCGTCGTGTGCCCGCAAGACCTGGACCGTGCGGGACGAGGACGCCTACACCGGGCCGTTCAACCGGCGCACCGCCGCGCCCGTGCTGGTGGTGGGCAACTACTGGGACCCGGCGACCAACTACCGGGGCGCGGTCAGCTCGGCCCGGCTGCTGCCGAACAGCCACCTGCTCAGCAGCGACAGCTGGGGGCACACCGCGTACGGGACGTCGGCCTGCGTGACCGGCGCCGTCGACGCGTACCTGCTGCGCGGGGCGCTGCCGGCCAACGGCAAGGTCTGCGTGGGCGACGTCCAGCCGTTCGTGGAGTTGCCGGCGGAGCCGGAGGCGACCCGGCGGGCGGAGGCGTCGAAGGGCGCGCTGGCCGCCGAGGGTGCCCCCGGGCGGGGCGAGCCGAAGCGGCTCCCACCGGTGGTCGCGCCGCTGCCGGCGGTCGGCGCGCTGACCGTCCGCTGAGGCCCCGGGGTGCGACGGGCGATCGGGCGCCCGCCGCACCCCGGCCCCGCGGTCCGCGAGGAGCGCTCTGCCGACTGGCAGGCAAGCCACGGTGCGGGTCACCGACGCCATCGGAACAGCTCAGCCACGGCCTTGATGATGCCGGGCTGGTCGCCAGGCACATCCGGTGCAGCCAGCGATGATCAGGACGCCATTGACCTCAAAACTGCCGGGTCACGTCCATGGCGTCCTGATCGTCAGGGGCATGCCCCGCCGGGATGCCTCACTCGTCGGTCCTCGGTCGGCGGCGTCAGTAGGACTTGTCCTGGCCGAGGACGTGCTGGGCGACGAAGTTGAGGATCATCTCGCGGCTGACCGGGGCGATCCGGCCGGCGCGTACCGCGCCGAGGAGCGTGGCCACGCCGTACTCGGTGGTCATGCCGGCCCCGCCGAGCACCTGGACGGCCGTGTCGACGGCCAGCGCGGCGGCCTCCCCGGCGGCGTACTTGGCCATGTTGCCGGACACGCCGGCCTCCAGGTCGCGGCCCGCGTCGTAGAGGCTGGCCGCCTTGTGGATCATCAGGCGGGCCAGCTCGACCTGCACCGCCGCGTGCGCGAGCGGATGGGCCACGCCCTGGTGCGAGCCGATGGTGCGCCCGCCCCAGACCTTGCGGGTGGCCGTGTACTCGCTGGCCCGTTCGATGGCGTACCGGCCGGTGCCGGCGCCCATCGCGGCGACCGTGATCCGTTCCGGGTTGAGCCCGGCGAAGAGCGCCGGCAGGCCGGCGTCCAGCGACTCGCCGACCAGCGCGTCGGCGGGTACGCGCACGTCGTCGAGGTAGAGCAGGAACTGGTTCTCCGGGGACAGGATCTCCATGTCGAGCTTGGAGCGGGTCAGCCCCGGCGCGTCGGTCGGCACCACGAACAGCGCCGGCTTGAGCTTGCCGGTGGTGGCATCCTCGGTGCGGGCCACCACCAGCACGTACGACGCCTCGTCGACGCCCGAGATGTAGCACTTGCGGCCGGAGATCAGCCAGTCGTCGCCGTCGCGGCGGGCCACCGTGCCGAGCCGGTGGAAGTTGGAGCCGGCCTCCGGCTCGGTGATCGCGAAGACCACCTTCAGCGAGCCGTCCGCGAAGCCGGGCAGGAAGCGCTTGCGCTGGTCCTCGGTGCCGTGCCGGGCGATCACCG
The DNA here is from genome assembly GCF_043197615.1 of Micromonospora sp. NPDC049048. Classification (NCBI taxonomy): domain Bacteria; kingdom Bacillati; phylum Actinomycetota; class Actinomycetes; order Micromonosporales; family Micromonosporaceae; genus Micromonospora; species Micromonospora sp. NPDC049048. The sequence goes on from NZ_JBICTM010000001.1 coordinate 102,192, forward strand.
TGGCCGCGATGGCCGGCGAGACCACCACCAGCAGCAGCGGGCAGCCGGTCGCCGCCAGCTCCTCGCAGACGATGGCCAGCTCGGTGATGCCGCCCCCGCCGCCGCCGTACTCGGTGGGGATGTTGACCCCGAGGTAGCCCAGCCGGCCGGCCTCTTCCCACAGTTCTGTGGTGTGCTCGCCGGCCTTCGCCTTGGCGACGAAGTAGTCGTGGCCGTACCGGCGGCCGAGGGCACGGACGGCGTCGCGGAGCTGGTCCTGCTCGGGGGTGAGGTCGAAGTTCATCGGGGGGCCTCCAGCATCACTCGGGGTTGACCACGGCCAGCACGGCACCCGTGTCGACCTGCCCGCCGGCGGCGACCGGAAGCTCGGCGACCACGCCGTCGGCCGGGGCGAGCACGGGGTGTTCCAGCTTCATCGCTTCCAGGGTCAGCAGCAGCTCGCCGGCCGCCACCCGCTGCCCGACCTCGACGTGCACCCGGGTCACCGCGCCGGGCAGCGGCGCGACCAGCGACCCGGCCGCAAGCTCCGCCGTGGGTTCCGGGAAGCGTGGCAGCTCCATGAGGCTCGCCGCCCCGTCCGGGCCGTCCACGAAGACCTCCGACCCCACCCGGTGTACGCGGTACGCCCGCCGTACCCCGTCGACGTCGAGCACCACCCGGTCCGGAGCGGCCTGGACCAGGCTCACCACGGGCGTCGGCTCGTCTGCCGTCGTCCTTTCCGGCGTCGGCCCGCCTGCCGGGGCCACCGCGTTCGGCACCGGCCCGGCCGCCGGGGCTGCGTCCGCGGACGCTCCGGTGGAGCCGGCGCCCGCCGAGGTCGACCACTCGGCCAGGCCGCCAGAGCGGTCCAGGCGGTAGCGGACCCCGATCTCGCCGTCCGGGCCGGCGAAGCGGGTGGCCTGCGGGAACGCCGGCACGTTGCGCCAGCCCGAGGGGAGCCCCGCCAGCACCGGCGCCTCGGCCCGCCGGGCGGCGGCGGTGGCCAGCGCGGCGGCCAGGGCCACCAGGGGGAGCTGGTCGGCCGGCAACAGCGGGGCGAACACCTCGGGGTGCCGGTCCAGGAAGCCGGTGTCGACGTCGACGGCGGCGAACTGCGGGCTGCGCAGGACACGGACCAGCAGGTCCCGGTTGGTGGCGACGCCGTGCAGCTCGGCGCGGGCCAGCGCGCCGGCCAGGGCGCGGGCCGCCTCGGCGCGGGTGGGCGCCCAGGCGATCACCTTGGCGAGCATCGAGTCGTAGTGGACGCCGACCTCCGAGCCGTCGACCACGCCGGAGTCGAGCCGCAGGCCGACCGCCTGGAGGTTGCCGAACTCCCGGGCCACCCCCGGGACCGCGAACCGCTGGAGGGTGCCGGTGGCGGGACGCCAACCCTGCGCAGGGTCCTCGGCGCAGAGCCGCACCTCGATCGCGTGACCGCGCATCGAATGCGGGTCGGTGGCGCTCCCCGGCAGGGGCTGGCCCTCGGCGACGAGCAGTTGCAGGCGGACCAGGTCCAGGCCGGTGGTCAGTTCGGTGACCGGATGTTCGACCTGGAGACGGGTGTTCATCTCCAGGAAGTAGATCTCCCCGTCGGGCGCGAGCAGGAACTCGACCGTGCCGGCGCCGACGTAGTCGACGGCCCGGCCGGCGGCCACCGCCGCCTCGTGCAGCCGCTCCCGCACCTGCGCGGGGAGGACTCCGGGCGCCTCCTCGACGATCTTCTGGTGGCGGCGCTGGATCGAGCAGTCCCGAACCCCGAGGGCGGCCACCGTACCGTGGGTGTCGCCGAAGACTTGCACTTCGACGTGTCGGCCGCGCTCGACGTACCGCTCGATGAAGATCGTGCCGTCGCCGAACGCGCCGGCCGCCTCGCGGCGCGCGGAGGCGACGGCCTCGGCCAGCCCGGCGGCGTCGCGGACGACGCGCATGCCGCGCCCGCCGCCCCCGGCGGACGCCTTCACCAGCACCGGGAACTCGGTGATCTCGTCGACGTCGGTCCAGGTGGGCAGCATCGGCACGCCCGCCTCGGCGAGCAGGGCCTTCGCCGCCATCTTGTCGCCCATCGCGGCGATCGCCTTCGCTGGCGGACCGACCCAGGTCAGCCCCGCGTCGGTCACCGCGGCGGCGAACTCGGCGTTCTCGGCGAGGAACCCGTAACCGGGGTGGACCGCGTCCGCCCCGGCCTTCCGGGCCGCGTCGAGGATCAGGTCGATCCGCAGGTACGTCTCGGCGGGCGTGTTCCCGGGCAGCCGGACGGCGTGGTCGGCCTCGGCGACGAACGGCGCGTCAGCGTCGGCGTCGGCGTGCACGGCCACCGTCTCGACGCCCAGCGCCCGACAGGTGGCGAAGACCCGGCGGGCGATCTCGCCCCGGTTCGCCACCAGAAGTCTCGTGATCACTGAGCCTGCCTTTCGTTCGCGACTGCGGGACTCCGCTTCGCTGCGTTCCTCGCGCTCACATTCGGAAGACGCCGAAGCCGTCGGCGCCCCTGACCGGTCCGTTGTGGATCGCCGACAGGCAGAGCCCGAGGACGGTACGGGTGTCGCGCGGGTCGATCACCCCGTCGTCGTAGAGCCGGCCGGAGAGGAAGAGCGCGCCGGACTGCGACTCGATCTGCTGCTCGACCATCATCCGCATCGCGGCGTCGGAGTCCTCGTCGTAGTCGCGCCCCCGGGCGGCGGCGGCCTGCCGGGCCACGATGGACAGCACGCCCGCGAGCTGCGCCGGCCCCATCACCGCCGATTTGGCGTTCGGCCAGGTGAACAGGAACCTCGGGTCGTACGCCCGCCCGCACATGCCGTAGTTGCCGGCGCCGTAGGAGGCGCCCAGGTTGACCGTCAGGTGCGGCACGGTCGAGTTCGACACCGCGTTGATCATGAGCGCGCCGTGCTTGATGATGCCGCGCTGCTCGTACTCGGTGCCGACCATGTAGCCGGTGGTGTTCTGGAAGAAGAGCAGCGGGGTGTCGGCGGCGTTGGCGAGCTGGATGAACTGCGCCGCCTTCTGCGCCTCCTCGCTGAACAGCACGCCCCGCGCGTTGGCCAGCACCCCGACGGGATAGCCGTGCAGCTCGCCCCAGCCGGTTACCAGGGCGGTGCCGTAGGCCGGCTTGAACTCGTCGAACTCGCTGCCGTCGAGCACCCGGGCCAGCACCTCGCGCGGGTCGAACGGCACCTTCAGGTCGGCGCTGGCGATGCCGAGCAGCTCCTCGGGGTCGTACTTCGGCGGGGCCGGGAACGGGTTGCGCGGCGCCGGGCCCTGCTTGCGCCAGTTCAGCCGGCGTACGCACTGCCGGGCCAGCCGGATGCCGTCGGGCTCGTCCTCCGCGAGGAAGTCGGCCAGGCCGGACGTGCCCGCGTGCATGGCCGCCCCGCCGAGGGACTCGTCGTCGGTGACCTCGCCGGTGGCCATCTTCACCAGCGGCGGCCCGGCCAGGTAGACCTGCGACCGGTCCCGGATCATGATCACGTGGTCGGACATCCCCGGCACGTACGCGCCCCCGGCGGTGGCGTTGCCGAAGACCACGCTGACCGTGGGGATCTTCGCGGCCGAGAGCCGGGTCAGGTCGCGGAACACCCGCCCGCCCGGGATGAAGATCTCCGCCTGGGTGGGCAGGTCCGCGCCGGCCGACTCGACCAGGTTCACCATCGGCAGCCGGTTGGCCAGGGCGATCTCGCCCGCCCGGCGGGTCTTCGCCAGCGACCACGGGTTCACCGCGCCGCCGCGTACCGTCGGATCGTTGGCGACGATCAGGCACTCGACGCCCTCGACGACGCCGATGCCGGTCACCACGCTGGCGCCGACCGGGAAGTCGGTGCCGTACGCCGCCACCGGCGACAGCTCCAGGAACGGGCTGTCCGGGTCGACCAGCAGCTCGATCCGTTCCCGGGGCAGGAGCTTGCCCCGCTTGTGGTGCCGGGTCACGTACTTCTCGCCGCCGCCGGCGCGGGCCTGGTCGAGGGCCGCCTCCAGCTCGGCGAGGCGCTCCAGCAGCGCCTCCCGGTTGGCGCGGTGCCCCGGCGAGGACGCGTCGACCGCGCTGCGCAGAATGGTCACAGGCCCATGCCCTTCGCGATGATCTCGTTCATGATCTCCGTGGTGCCGCCGCCGATGCCGAGGATCCGGGCGTCGCGGTAGTGCCGCTCCACCTCGGCGTCGCGCAGGTAGCCGAAGCCGCCGTGCAGTTGGAGCGCCTGGTCGACCACCTCGGCGCAGGCGGCCACCGCGACGTTCTTGGCCATCGCCACCTCGGTCACCACCGGTTCGCCCGCCGCGACCCGCGCCGCCACCTCGTGCACGTACGCGCGGGCCGCCTCGGTGCGGGTGTGCATCTCGGCCAGCCGGTGCCGGATCAGTTGCCGGCTCGCCAGGGGGCGGCCGAAGGTGGATCGGTCCCGGCACCAGCGCACCGTCAGCTCCACGCAGCGCTGCGCGGTCGCGTACGCCTGGGTGGCCAGCGAGAGCCGTTCCGCGGCGAAGTTCTGCATGATCGCCAGGAAGGCCGTGTCCTCCGCGCCGACCCGGTTCGCCACCGGCACCCGTACGTCGACGAAGGAGAGCTCGGCGGTGTCCGAGCAGTGCCAGCCGAGCTTCTCCAGCCTGCGCCCGACGGTGAAGCCGGGCGTGTCCTTGTCGATCACCAGCAGGGTCAGCGCGCCGGTGCCCGGCGGCAGGGTGCAGACGGCGGTGGTCACGAAGTCGGCCCGTACGCCGCTGGTGATGTAGGTCTTCGACCCGTTGACCACGTAGTGGTCGCCGTCGCGCCGCGCGTGGGTGCGCAGGCTCGCCACATCGGACCCGCCGTCGGGCTCGGTGATCGCCAGCGCGCCGATCATCGTGCCGGCCAGCGTCGGCCGGACGTACCTGTCGATCAGCTCCCCGTCGCCGGAGGCGACGATGTGCGGCAGCGCGATGCCGTGGGTGAAGAGCGCGGCGATCAGCCCGGACGAGCCGCCCGAGCGGATGATCTCCTCGGTGACGATGATCGAGTCGAGCAGGTCCCCGCCGCTGCCGCCGACCGCCTCCGGGAAGCCGATGCCGAGCAGGCCGAGCTTGGCGGCGGTGGCGTGCAGCTCCCGGGGGAGTTCCCCGGCCCGCTCCCAGTCACTCAGGTGCGGCAGCACCTCGCGGGTGACGAAGGCCCGGGTCAGCTCCCGCAGCTGCCGGCGTTCCGGCGTGTCCACGATGGTCATCGCTCCTCCCCGGGCGTGGCGCCGCCGGCCGGGGAGCCCGGGCCGGCAGTGAGTTCCGCCGGCAGGTCGACGAGCCGCGAGCGGAGCAGCTCGCCGAGCGCCTTGGCCTGCGGATCGAACCGGGTCGAGGCGGCCACCCCCTGCCCGAGCAGGCCCCGGACGACGAAGTTGACGGCCCGCAGGTTCGGCAGCTCGTACCGCTCGACGGTCAGCGGCGCGGTCTCCGGCAGCAGCTCGCCCAGCCGGGCGGTGGTCAGCCAGCCGCGCAGCCACGACCAGGTCGCGTCGGTGCGGGCCCAGACGCCCAGGTTGGCGTCGCCGCCCTTGTCGCCGGAGCGCGCCCCGACCAGCTCGCCGAGCGGCGCGCGCCGGGTGGGCCGGTCGGCCGGCGGGGCCGTTCCTGCGGGCGCCGGCTCGTCGGACGCCGTTCCGTCGGACGGGTCGACGGCGGGCGCCGGTTCGTCCGCCGGCTCGGCGGTGCGGGGCGGCGGCGGGATCGGCACCCGCTCGCCGGAGGGGAGCACCGCGACGTGCGGCACCGCTTCCTGCGGCACGGCGTCGGCGGTGAACACCCCGTAGGGCGTCGCGTCGCCGGGCAGCGTCGTCAGGGTGCAGCCGGGGTAGGAGGCCAGCGCCAGCTCCACCGCGGCGGCCGAGAACGCCCGCCCGGCCCGCGCCTTGTCGCCGTCGCGCAGGTGTACGTGCAGCAGCGCGCTCGCCGCCTCCGTGTCGACCGCGTCCGCGTGGTCGGTACGGGCCAGCGTGAACTCCAGCCCCTCAGTACCGACGGCCGCCTCGATCTGGCTGCGGACCAGGGCCGCCTTGGCGGGGATGTCGAGCCCGCACAGGACGAAGGTCATCGAGTTGCGGAAGCCGCCGAGGTTGTTGACGCCCACCTTCAGGGTGCCCGGCGGCGGAGTGCCCCGGACGCCGCTCACCCGTACGCGGTCCGGCCCGTCGGCGGCCAGCTCGACCGTGTCCAGCCGGGTCACCACGTCCGGGCCGAGGTAGGCCGGGCCGCCGACCTCGTAGAGCAGCTGGGCGGTGACCGTCTCCACGGTGACCGCGCCGCCGGTGCCGGGATGCTTGGTGATCACGCAGGAGCCGTCGGAGTGCAGCTCGGCGACCGGGAAGCCGGGACGCCGCCCCCCGTCGGGCAGCTCGCTGAAGAAGCTGAAGTTGCCACCGGTCACCTGCGCCCCGCACTCGACGAGGTGCCCGGCGACGGTCGCCCCGGCCAGCGCGTCCAGGTCGTCGCGCCCCCAGCCGAAGCGGGCGATCGCCGGCCCGACCACCAGGGACGCGTCGGTCACCCGGCCGGTGACCACGACGTCCGCCCCGCCGGCCAGGCAGGCCGCGATGCCGTACGCCCCCAGGTAGGCGTTCGCCGTCAGCGCGTCGGGTCGGGCGAGGGCGTCGCCCTCGACGTACCCGACGCGTACGGTCAGGCCGAGCCGGTCGGCGAGCGACCCGATGGCGGCGGCCAGGCCGGCCGGGTTCAGTCCGCCGGCGTTGGTCACGATCCGTACGCCCTGGTCTCGCGCGGTGCCGAGGCAACCCTCCAACTGGCGGAGGAAGGTCTTCGCGTAGCCGAGGGAGGGGTCGCGCAGCCGGTCCCGGCCGAGGATCAGCATGGTGAGCTCGGCCAGGTAGTCCCCGGTCAGCACGTCCAGTTCGCCGCCGTCGAGCATCTCCCGCCACGCCGTGAACCGGTCGCCGTAGAAGCCGGAGGCGTTGCCCACGCGCAACACGCCGCTCACGCCGTCACCCCGCCCACCGTGTCGCTTCCGGGGGCCGCCGGCGGGCGGCCGGGACTCGGTGGGCCGGCGAAGGCCTGCGCCACGTCCAGCCACGCGTCGGCGACGGGGCCGGTAGCCGAGAGTGCCAGGTCGGCGCGGTGCCTGCGCTGGGTGACCAGCAGGCAGAAGTCGAGCGCCGGGCCGGTGACCCGGTCGGCGGCGTCGGCCGGGCCGTACGTCCAGGTGTCGCCGTGTGGCGCCGTCAGCTCGACGCGCACCGGCGCCGTCGGCACCGGCCGGCCGTGGGCGGCGAAGCTGTGCCCGAGGGTACGGACGCCGAGGTGCGCGACGTGCCGCAGCCGGGCGGTGCCGGGGCGGGTCGCGTCGAGCGCGTCGGCCACGTCCGTGCCGTGGGCCCAGGTCTCCATGATCCGGGCAGTGGCCATGGAGGCGGCCGACATGCGGGTGCCGAACCAGGGCAGCTTTCCGCCCGCCGGCACGCTGGCCAGCGCGTCGGCGAGTGCCGCGCGGCCGGCCCGCCAGCGGGGAAGCAGCTCGTCCGGTGGGGCGAGGAACTCCTCCGCGCCGGAGTCGACGAGCCGGGCGGGGTCGGGGGCGGCGAGGACGGCGGCGAGGAACGCCTCGGGATCGGTGGCGGCGAGCAGCGCCACGTGGTCGGTCCAGGCGAGGTGGGCGATCTGGTGTCCGACGCTCCAGCCCGGCGACGGGGTGGCGCGTGCCCAGTCGGCCGGCGGTCGGCCGGTCACCAGGTCGTCGAGCTGCTCGGATTCGTCGGCCAGATCCGCGAGCAGGTCCTTGAGGTCGACCATGGTGCCTCCGGGGGCTGGGCGGGCCGGTCAGGGCGGGCGGTCAGGGGGTGAGCAGGGTGGCGAGCTGGCGCTTCCAGGTGTGCAGCAGGGCGGCCCGGCGGGACGAGTCGTCGTTGAGCAGGTTGGCCACGCCGAGCCCGCGGAGCAGGTCGAGGGTCGCCTGCACCGCCTCGCGTACGCCCGGGCGGCGCTCGTCCACGTCGAGCAGCGCGACGGTGAGCCGGTGCATCTCGCGGCCGACCCGGGCCTCCAGCGGCACCAGGGCCTCGCGCAGCTCCCGGTCGGTGCGGGCGGCGACCCAGAGTTCGAGGGCGGCCACGAAGAGCGGGCCGGTGAAGGCCGCACCGAGCAGGTCGATCACCCGGTCGAGCCGCTGCGGGCCGGGCGGCAGCGCCTCGGCCTCGGTGCGCAGCTCCTCGGCCCGCCGGTCGGCGAGGTGGGCGACGGCGGCCGTGACCAGCGCGGCCTTGGTGGGGTAGTGGTGCAGCTGGGCGCCGCGCGAGACGCCGGCCCGGGCCGCGACGACGGTGGTGGTGGTGCCGGACCAGCCGTGCTCCACCAGGCACTCGACGGTCGCCTCCAGCAGCCGGGCCTGGGTGGCGCGGCTGCGTTCCTGCTGAGGGACGCGGGTCGATGCGGGCACGGGGACAGCCTGCCGCTCCGAAAACAAACAGTCAAGACTGACTTTTTCTGGGTGGCCGACTCGCGCCCCTGGCCGATCGACGGGCTGCCGGGCCGCCTGTGCTCGGCGCCGTCGCGCTCAGCGGCCGTCGCGCGGGGCGAACACCGCGAGGGCGGTGGCGTCGCTGTGCCGGGAGCGCAGGTATTCGTCCGCCCACGCGGCGGCGTCGGGAAAGCCCGACCCGGCGGCCACCCGGGCGCAGGCGGCGTCCACGTCGAAGGGGGTACGCCGCAGGTGCACCCCGGGCCCGAGGAGCGCCCAGTAGGCGCCGGGACCGCCGTAGGGCATCCCGACACTGCCCGGGTTGACGATCAGCCGCCGGTCGGCGAGCCGGGTGAACGGCATGTGGGTGTGCCCGCAGACCACCGTGCCCACCTCGGCCGGGACGTCGGCGAGCACCTCCGCCCAGCGTTCCAGCCGGGAGTCGACGAGCACGACCTCCTCGTCGTCGCGGGGGGTGGCGTGGCAGAACAGCACCGGGCCGAGGCCGGTGACCTCCAGGGTGACCGTCAGCGGCAGCGCGGCCAGCCGGGCCACCTGGTCGTCGCGGAGCTGCTCCGCCGCCCAGTTGGAGACGTCCACCGGCGAAGGGCTGCCGGCCCGCGCCTCCACCAGCTCGCGGTCCGCGTTGCCCCGTACCCAGCAGGCCCGGTCGCCCAGGCCGGTGAGCAGGTCGAGCACCTCCACGGGCTGCGGGCCAGCCGCGATGTCGCCGGTGAGCACGATCAGGTCGGCGGCGGCGACATCCGGCTCGGCCAGTACGGCCTCCAACGCCGGCAGCGCCCCGTGGATGTCGGAGAGTACGGCCACCCGGTCCAGCATCGCCCCAGACTGCGGGAGGGGCGGGCCCCAGGTCCAGGAATTCTGCGCCCGGCAGACGGAGAGACGGAACCGGCCCGGACCGACGAGGCGGTCCGGGCCGGGTGCGTTCCGGCGGCCGTGGACGGGCCACGGCCGGGAGGTCAGACGCGGGCGCGGCGGGCCAGGCGCTCCGGGTCGAGGATGATGATGCTCTTGCCGTCCAGGCGCAGCCAGCCCCGCGACGCGAAGTCGGCCAGCGCCTTGTTGACGGTCTCCCGGGAGGCGCCGACGAGCTGGGCGATCTCCTCCTGGGTGAGGTCGTGGGTCACCCGCAGCACTCCGCCGTCGCGGGTGCCGAAGCGGCCGGCCATCTGGAGCAGGTTCTTGGCGACGCGGCCGGGCACGTCGGTGAAGATCAGGTCGGCCAGCGAGTCGTTCGTCCGCCGCAGCCGGCGGGCGAGCACGCGGAGCAGCTGTTCGGCGATCTCCGGCCGGTTGTTCAGCCACGGGCGCAGGGCCTGCTTGCGCAGCCGTACCAGCCGGGTGTCGGTGACCGCGGTGGCGGTCGCCGTGCGGGGGCCCGGGTCGAAGAGCGACAGCTCGCCCACCATGTCCGACGGGCCCATCACCGCGATCAGGTTCTGCCGGCCGTCGGCAGCCCGCCGGCCCACCTTGATCTTGCCGGACAGCAGGATGTAGAGACTGTCGCCGGGCTCGCCCTCGTTGAAGACGACTTCGCCCTTGCGTACCTCGAGCGTCTCCATCTCCTTGGCGAGCGCCTCGGCAGCCTCCGGGTCGACGCCCTGGAAGATTCCGCTGCGGGCCAGTACCTCGTCCATCGCGCACCTCCGCCTGCGCGTGCCGTCCGTCGGCCGGGTCCGCCGTCCGCTGATCCCTCGCGCGTCGCCAGTCTAGGCGCATGTGAGCAGCAATCAGAGGTGCACCCCTGGAAACTTGATCGTTGGGCGTAGCCTGCCGGACCTGATCAAGCAGTAGGATCACCCGCCGCGCGGGCGCCGAGCCGGCCTGAGACACCGGGCCGTAGGGTCACCCCGTGCTGACTGAACCCGCGCTGACCGCCCGCCAGGAGGACGGTCGGGACGTACCACTGCTCGTCTGGCGCGCCGAGCGTCCGCTGCGCGCGGTCAGCTCCGCACCGCTGGGCGGCGGGATCGGCGTACGGCACTGGGTCGTCAACGCGACCGTGCACATGTCGTACGACCGGGACGACCCCGCCGACCACCTGGCCGAACTGGCCGACCGGCTCCACCTCGACGGGCCCGGGGTGGGCCTGCTGACCGGGGTGGACGTCGCCGAGGTCGTGGCCCGGACGGACACCGGCGTGCGGGTCTGGGCGACGGTCGGCCTGGGCACCCCCGTCTGGGCGGCGGAGCCCGCCCCGGCGGTGCTGGCCCAGCGGGTCGGCACGGTCAACATCGTGGCGTACGTCCCGGCCCGGCTCGGCGACGCCGCCCTGGTCAACGCGGTCGCCACGGCCACCGAGGCGAAGGCGCAGGCGATCGCGGAACTGGGCGTGCCGGGCACCGGCACCCCGACGGACGCGGTCACCGTGCTCTGCCCGGTCGACGGCCCCGAATCGGCGTACGGCGGACCGCGCTCGACCTGGGGCGCGCCGCTGGCCAGGGCCGTGCACGCCGCCGTGACGGCCGGCGGGGCGGGCACCGTGGTCCCGTGGTCGGACCGACCGGCGGGCTGACACACCGTCCGATCGGCCCTCGTTTCGGTGTTCCACACCCGATAAGGTCGCGCTCGATGTACGCTGCCGCCTCCCCTCCCCGCCGTCGCGCCGCACTCGGCCTCGGCGCGCTGCTCGCCGTCCTGCTCGCCGCCGGCTGCGGGGGGCCCGACTCCGGGTCCGACGCGGTCTGGCAGCCCGGCGCGGGTGGCGGTGGCACCGGTGCCCCGGACCGCTCGGGCCAGCCCGAGAAGCCCGCCGAGCAGTCCATCTCGCTCTCGGCGACCGGCGACATCATCATGGGCAACGCGCCGAACCGGCTGCCCCCCAACGGCGGGAAGGGCTTCTTCGACTCGGTGCAGAAGGCGCTCGCCGCCGACCTGGTGATGGGCAACCTGGAGGAGCCGCTCACCGTCGACACCGGCACCGGCAAGTGCGGGCCGAACTCGACCCGCTGCTTCCAGTTCCGGGCCCCGCCCGAGTACGCCGCACACCTGCGCGACGCGGGCTTCGACCTGCTCAACCAGGCCAACAACCACGGCTACGACTTCGGCCCGAAGGGCTACGAGAACACCCAGAAGGCGCTGGAGAAGTACGACCTCGCGCACACCGGGGCGCCCGACCAGATCACCGTGGTCGACGTCAAGGGGGTCAAGGTCGCGGTCGCCGGCTTCTCGTCGTACGTCTGGTCCAACAGCCTCACCGACATCGCCGCGGCGAAGAAGGTGATCGCCAAGGCGGCCGGCATGGCCGACATCGTCGTCGTGCAGGTGCACATGGGCGGCGAGGGCTCCGAGAAGACGCGGGTGCGGCCGGGCACCGAGATGTTCCTCGGGGAGAACCGGGGCGACCCGGTGAAGTTCTCCAAGGCCATGATCGACGCCGGGGCTGACCTGATCGTCGGACACGGCCCGCACGTGCTGCGCGGCATGGAGTTCTACAAGGGCCGGCTCATCGCGTACAGCCTGGGCAACTTCGCCGGCGGGGGCAACTCGCTGAGCAACGCCGGCCGGCTCGGCTGGGGCGGGGTGCTGAAGGTGTCGCTGAAGCCGGACGGGAGCTGGGAGGGCGGCTCGTTCGCCTCGACGTACATGAACTCCATCGGCAAGCCGACCATGGACAAGGACGACCGTGGGCTGGGCCTGCTGAAGCAGCTCACCAAGAGTGACTTCCCGGAGACCGGCGCCGTCTTCGACGACTCGGGCAAGATCAGCGCGCCGCAGGGCGGCTGACCGGGGGCGTGCGGCGCGTGGGCCCGGCCGGGCGTCGGTCGGGCGACGTAGGCTGGCCGTCGTGACCACGAGTTCCTCCGGCTTCACCGAGACCGACCTCGGGCGCACCCGTCGCGCCCGGCGGATCGGCCGGGTGCTGACCGACACCCACCCCGACGCGCACTGTGAACTGGACCACTCCAACCCGCTGGAGCTGGCCGTCGCGACGATCCTCTCCGCGCAGTGCACGGACAAGAAGGTCAACGAGGTCACTCCGAAGCTCTTCGCCCGCTATCCGACCGCCGCCGACTACGCGGGGGCGGACCGGGCCGAGATGGAGGAGCTGATCCGGCCCACCGGCTTCTACCGCAACAAGACAGACTCGCTGATCAAGCTCGGCCAGGCCCTCGTGGAGCGGTACGACGGCCGGGTCCCCGGCAAGCTCGCCGACCTGGTGACGCTCCCCGGCATCGGCCGCAAGACCGCCAACGTCATCCTCGGCAACGCCTTCGACGTCCCCGGGATCACCGTCGACACCCACTTCCAGCGGCTGGTGCAGCGCTGGCGGCTGACCGCCGAGACCGACCCCGTCAAGATCGAGCACGCGATCGGGGCACTCTTCCCCCGGCGCGACTGGACCATGCTCTCGCACCGGATCATCTTCCACGGCCGGCGGGTGTGCCACGCCCGCAAGCCGGCCTGCGGCGCGTGCACGCTGGTCAAGCTGTGCCCGTCGTACGGCACCGGCCCGACCGAGCCGGCGGCGGCCGCGAAGCTGCTCAAGGGCCCCCGGGCCCGGGACCTGGCGGTGGCGGCCGGGGTCGACCCGGAGCTGGTGCCGGTCCAGGCCGTCGTGGCGGAGGCACCGTGAGCGCGAGGAGCGGGCGGCTGTCGCGAGCCCCGCGGTCCCGGAACACGGTGAACCGATGAACCGCCGGCTCGCCGCCCTGCTCGTACCCGTGCTGCTGGCCGCCGCCGGGTGCACCGCCGGCGCCGAGGAGAAGGAGCCCGGTCCCTCCGCCCGGCAGAAGGCCGCCGCCAACCGGCCGTCGCCGTTCCAGGACTGCGCCGCCCTCGACACCCCGCCCGCGTCCGCCCCGTCGGCGTCCCCGTCCGGGGGCGAGGCGCTGCCCGAGCTGACCCTGGAGTGCTTCACCGGTGGCGCCCCGGTCGCCCTGCGGGACGTACGCGGCCCGGCGGTCATCAACGTCTGGGCCTCCTGGTGCCCGCCCTGCCGCAAGGAGCTGCCCGCCTTCCAGCGGCTCAGCGACCGGGCCGCCGGCCAGTTCCGGGTGGTCGGCGTCAACAGCGGGGACAGCCGCGAAGCTGCCCAGTCCATGGGCGAGGACTTCGGCGTCCGCTTCCCCGTGCTGATCGACCAGGGTGAAGGACTCAAGCGGGAGCTGAACCGCAAGGGCATCCCCCTGACCGTCCTCGTCGACGCTCAGGGCCACGTCCGGCACATCGACTCCACCGGCGCCCTCGACGACGCGCGCCTGGCGGAGCTGGTCCGCCAGCACCTCGGCGTGACGGTGCCGGCATGAGCCGCGCGGCGGGAGGCGGGCGTGCCGGCGTGAGCCGCGCGGCGGGGCACGGGCCTGCCGGCATGAGCCACGCGGCGGGGCACGGGGCTGCCGGGGTGCGCGGCCGGTGGGGCGCGGGGGTGCGGGCGTGAGCCGGCAGCCCCCGGGCTGGTTCGACCCGCTGCTGACCCGGCTCGGCACCGCGCGCAGCGAGGACTTCACCCGGCTGGTCACCCCGGAGAGCGGGGGGCGGGAGAGCGCGGTGCTGGTGCTGCTCGGCGAGGAGCCCGGCACGGGCCCCGACGTGCTGGTCCTCCAGCGGGCCGCCACCCTGCGCAACCACGCCGGCCAGCCCGCCTTCCCCGGCGGCGCGGCCGACCCCGAGGACGCCGACGCCCGCGCGACCGCCCTGCGCGAGGCGAACGAGGAGGTCGGCCTCGACCCGGCCAGCGTCACCGTCATGGCGGAGCTGCCGAAGCTCTGGATCCCGGTCAGCGACTTCGTGGTCACCCCCGTGCTGGCCTGGTGGCACGCCCCGCACCCGGTGCACTCCCGGGAACCGGCCGAGGTGGCGCACGTGACCCGGCTGCCGGTCACCGAGCTGGTCGACCCGGCGAACCGGATGCAGGTCCGCCACCCGAGCGGCTGGGTCGGTCCGGCCTTCTCGGCGCGCGGGATGCTGGTCTGGGGCTTCACCGGCGGGGTGCTGGCCACCCTGCTGGAGATGGGCGGCTGGGCGCGCCCGTGGCCGCGCGACCGTGTCGTGGAGCTGCCGCCGAGCGGGGCCGCCCCGGCGCCCTCGGCCGGCACCGACGCGGTCGACGAGACCCCGGTGCGTTGACCGGACGGTCACCTTCCGCAAGCGATGGTCATCTCGCGGGCCCGGTGCCCGTACGCTTGACGCGTGTCCGCCGTGGATCTCGTACTGCTGCTGCTCATGCTCGTGTTCGCGATCAGCGGATACCGCCAGGGCTTCGTCATCGGGGTGCTGTCGTTCTCCGGCTTCTTCCTGGGCGCGCTCGTGGGCCTCCAACTGGGGCCGCTACTGGCCCAGCAGTTCGTGGACAGCGGCACGAGGGTCCTGATCTCGCTGGTGGCGATCTTCGGGCTGGCGGTGGTCGGCCAGGCGATCACCGGCTGGCTCGGTTCCCACCTGCGCAAGACGATCACCAGCGACGTCGGCAGGCGGATCGACGACGTCGGCGGGGCGTTCGTCTCGCTCTTCGCCGTGCTGCTCGTCGCCTGGCTGGTCGCGGTGCCGCTCGGCTCGTCGTCCGTACCCTGGCTGGCCTCCTCGGTACGCAACAGCGCGCTGCTCACGGTGGTCGACCGGGTCCTGCCCGACCAGGCGCAGCAGCTCTCGACGGCGCTGCGGGACACCGTGGACACCAACGGTTTCCCCGACGTCTTCGGCGACCTGGCACCCACCCGGGCCCGGCAGGTGTCCCCGCCCGACCCGGCGCTCGCCGGCTCCCAGGTGGTCGTCAACAGCCAGCGCTCGGTGGTCAAGGTGCTCGGCTCCGCCCCGAGCTGCTCCCGCCGCATCGAGGGCTCCGGCTTCGTCTACGCCGACGACCGCGTGATGACCAACGCGCACGTCGTCGCCGGCACCCGCTCCACCGTCGTCGAGCTGAACGGCGACCGGTACGACAGCAAGGTGGTCGTCTACGACCCCGACCGGGACCTGGCCGTGCTGCACGTGCCCGGGCTGCCCGGCCCGTCGATGCGGTTCGCCGCCGGCAACGCGGGCAGCGGCGCGGACGCGATCGTGCTGGGCTTCCCGCTCGACGGGCCGTACAACGCGCAGTCGGCGCGGATCCGGGACGTCGACCGGATCACCGGGCCGGACATCTACTCCTCGGGCAACGTGACCCGGGAGGTCTACACCATCCGGGCGCTCGTGCAGAGCGGCAACTCCGGCGGCCCGCTGGTCTCCTCGAACGGGCTGGTACTCGGCGTCATCTTCGCGGCGGCGGCCGACGACCCGAACACCGGCTTCGCGGTGACCGCGGCCGAGGCCCGCCCGGTCGCCCTCGCCGGCGCCGAGCGCACCCGCGCCGTCGGCACCGGCGACTGCACCTGACCGTCAGCTTCCCTGCGCCGGTCCCGGGCCCTTCGGCGGTGCCGGCCGGCCGGGCGGGGTGGCCCGCCAGACGGTGAGGACGGCGGCGGTCGCGGCCACCACGGCCGCGCCGAGCAGCCAGCCGGCCAGCACGTCGCTGGTCCAGTGCACGCCGAGGGCCACCCGGCTGAACCCGGTGACCAGGGCGAGCAGCAGGGCGGCCGTCCACACCACCCGGCGCGGGGCCGGGCGGGCGTGCGGGAGGAACACCACCAGCAGCACCCCGGCGGCGAGGGCGGCGTTGAGCGCGTGCCCGGACGGGAAGGCCAGGCCGGGCGCCTCGGCCACCGGATCGGGCAGTTCCGGCCGGGACCGGCCGAAGAGCAGCTTGAGTAGCGGGCCGAGCAGGCCGCCGACCGTCATGGTGACGGCCACCCAGACCGCCAGCTGCCGGGCCCCGCGGCGGAGCAGCCAGAGCACCAGGACCAGGGCACCCGCGCGCAGCGGCATCGGGGCGAACACCTCGGTCCAGAGGGTCATCAGGCTCACCCAGGCCGGGTGGTCGGCGGCGTGCCCGGCCAGCGCGTCGGTGACCGCCGTGTCGAGTCGGCGCAGCGGGGGCCAGGCTCCCAGGACCAGGACCGCCAGCAGCGTGAACGGCACCGCCACCAGGAACACGGCGGCCGCCGCGAGGGTCAGCCGCAGGCCCCGGGGGCCATCCGGGTGCAGCCGACGGCCGCGCCATGAGGAGCGCGGCGGGGCGGCGAGGGTACGCGGGCCGGGTGGGCTCATGACAACTCGTCGTACCCGGGACGCGACCCGCTCAGACCCGCTTCCGGCTCAGCGTGACGGTGGCGGCCGCCGCCACGTCCCGGCCGGCCGTCGTGGCGAGCCCAGCGGGGTCCACTGGCGGAACCGGCGCACCGTCAGCGCCGCCCCGGTCAGCAGGGCGACGAAGAACGCGGCCCCCGTCCAGAGCTGCTCCGGCGTGGTGTCCTGGTGTGCACCCGCCGGCTGCGCCGCCCACCGGGACTCCTGGCGCGGCACGGTGAAGCCGAGCGGGTCGCCGTTGACCCCCGCGATGTCGGGCTGCGCCGCCGCCGGCGCGGGACCGAACCCGACCACGCCCGGCGAGGAGTCGTCGTCCAGCGGGTTGCGGCCCACCGGGCTCACCTCGGCGTTCAGCGCGGCGACCGGGTCGACCATGCCGTACCCGAAGCGGTCGTCCCGGCCCGTCGGGCCGATGTCGCGGGCGGTGGTGAGCAGCCGGTTGACCACGTCGCCGGCGGACATCTGCGGGTAGCGGGCCCGTACCAGCGCGGCCGTGGCGGCGACCAGCGGAGCTGCGAAGCTGGTGCCCTGCACCCGCCAGTAGCCGCCCGGCCGGGCCCCGACCAGGCCGGTGGCGGGGGCGGTGAGCACGGTGGCCCGTCCGGTGATCGAACCGGACCAGAGGTTGTCGCTGTCGCGTTCCGACCCGGCGACCGCGATGACGCCCGGCTCCCGGGCCGGGTACCAGACCTTCGCGTTGGACGAGGTGCCCAGGTTGCCGGTGCAGGCGACCACGACGACGTCCCGGACGAAGGCGTAGTCGAGCGCCGCCGCCAGGGCGGGGCTGTCGCCGCTGCCGCCGAGGGACAGGTTGATCACGCGGGCGCCGTTGTCGACGGCCCAGCGCACCCCCTTGGCGACGATCAGCGCGTCGTCGTAGCGGTTCTCGGCGTCGAGGACGCGTACCGGAAGGATCCGGGCGTCCGGCGCCAGGCCGACGGCCCCCCGCTCGTCGTCGTTGCGGCCGGCGATCAGCCCGGCCACGGTGGTGCCGTGGCCGACCGGATCGGGGTCGCCGGCAGCCCCGTCGGGCGCGACGAGGTCGAGGCCGGGCAGCACCTGGCCGGCCAGGTCGGGGTGGTCGGCGTCCACACCGGAGTCGATCACCGCGACGGTGACCCCCTTACCGGTCGAGCTGCGCCACGCCGTCCTCGCCTGCAACAGGTCGAGCTGCCACTGGTCGTCGCGGACCTGGTCGGGACGCTTCCTGCCGTCGGGCGCCGCGAGCGCCACCCCGACGGCGGCCGGCTGCTGGAGGACGGGTCGGGCGGTGGGCTGCCGAGGGGCGGCGTCGGCGGCCGTGACCGGGACCGCGACCGATACCGCGGCGACGGCCACACCGAGCAACGTACGTCCGGCGATCCGCCGAGCCGCTGGCGGACAACTGTGCCGCACGGTCGTCACATCCTCAGGCATTCATCGCGACGCAAACATGACGATCGGAGATTACCGGTTCCCGGAGGTCCTGCGGGGCGTTCTGGGGACACCGGTCACGGCGGGGGCAGATGGGCCAGCTGGACCAGGCGTACGCCCTCGCGCCGGGTGACCAGCCGGCCGCGTCCCGGGGGCAGCGGGCCGGGCCGGACCGGGCCGACCAGCGCCCCCTCCTCCGGACTGCCCGCCATCACCAGGCCCGAGGTGGACAGTTCACGCAGGCGCTGCACGAGCGGCTCGTACTGGGCCCGGCCGGCACCGCCCGAGCGGCGGGCGAGCACCAGGTACAGCCCGACGTCGCGGGCGTGCGGCAGGTGCTCCTCCAAGGCACGCAGCGGGTTGGCCGGCCCGCTGGCGACCAGGTCGTAGTCGTCGACCAGCACGAACAGCTCCGGCCCGGACCACCACGACCGCTGCCGCAGCTGCGCGGGCGTGACGTCGGGCCCCGGCACCCGTCCCGCCATGTAACCGGCGGCGGACTCGATCAGGTCGGTGGTGTGCGCCGCCGCGGAGCCGTACCCGATCAGGTGCGGCGACGCCGACTCGGTGAGGTCCACCAGGCTGCGGCGGTAGTCGACCAGGATGACCCGGGCCTGCTCCGGGGTGAACCGGGCCATGATCGAGGTGGCCAGCGCGCGCAGGAACGACGACTTGCCGCACTCGGCGTCGCCGAAGACCACGAAGTGCGGCTCGGTGGCGAAGTCCAGCACGACCGGACGCAGGTCCGCCTCGGCGATCCCCACCGGGACGCGCAGGCCGGTGGTCGCGGTCAGGTCCAACTCGGCGTACGGGAGCACCGGCGGCAGCAGCCGCACCGGAGGCGCGACCGGCCCGGTCCAGCCCTCGGCGGCCCGCTTGACCAGGTCCGCGGTGTCCCCCGTGGAGGCGGCCAGCTGCGGCAGGGCGGTGAGGAAGTGCAGGCTCTCCGCCGTGACGCCCCGGCCGGGGGTCTTCTCCGGCACGTTCGTCGCCGCCCGGCGGGCCACCAACGAGTCGGCCGGGTCGCCGAGGCGCAGCTCCAGCCGGGAACCGAAGAGGTCCCGGATCGCCGGCCGGAAGTCCAGCCAGCGCACCGCCGTCGCCACCACGTGCACCCCGTACGACAGTCCCCGGGTGGCCAGGTCGGTGACGAGCGGTTCGAGGTCGTCGTACTCGCCGCGCAGGGTGGCCCAGCCGTCCACCACCAGGAACACGTCGCCGAACGGGTCGGTGCCGGGCTGGCCGGTGCCCGCCAGCGCGGCCCGGCGCTGCCGCCAGGCGGCCATCGACTCCACGCCCAGCTCGGCGAAGTGCCGCTCCCGGTCGACCAGCAGGGTCGCGATCTCGCCGACCGTACGCCGCACGGCCGTCGGGTCGGCGCGGCCGGTGACCCCGCCGACGTGCGGCAGGTCCCGCAGCGCGGCCAGCCCGCCGCCGCCGAAGTCGAGGCAGTAGACCTGTACCTCGGCCGGGGTGTGGGTGAGCGCCAGGGCGCAGATCAGCGTGCGCAGCGCGGTCGACTTGCCGCTCTGCGGACCGCCGACCACCGCCACGTGCCCGGCGGCGCCGTCCAGCGCCAGCCAGAGCAGGTCGCGGCGCTGCTCGAAGGGCTTGTCGACCACCGCGACCGGCACCTGGAGCGCGCCGTGCAGCTCGGGATTGCCGAAGGTGAGGCCGCGCGCCGGGTCGGCGCCGACCGGCCCGAGCAGCTCGTCCAGCGCCGGCGCCGGGCCGAGCGGCGGGAGCCAGACCTGGTGGGCGGGCGGCCCCTGCCCGGCCAGCCGGTCGACCATCAGCTCCAGCAGGCTCTCCGTGCCGCCCTCGTCGGCGGTGGCGGGCAGGGCGGGCGGCCCGACCGGCTCCGGCCTGGGCACCAGGTGGGTGGAGAAGGCGAGCAGTCGCGGGGCCCCCGTGCCGCCCGCGCCCGGCGTCGCGCCGCGCCGGCGCAGCGCCCCCGAGACGTACGCGGCCTTGAAGCGCACCAGCGGCTCGGTGCCGAAGCGCAGGTAGCCGTGGCCGGGGGAGCGGGGCAGCTCGTGCGCGTCCGGCACCCCGAGCACCGTGCGGGACTCCAACGCCGAGAAGGTCCGCAGCCCGATCCGGTACGACAGGTGGGTGTCGAGCCCGCGCAGCCGCCCCTCCTCCAGCCGCTGACTCGCCAGCAGCAGGTGCACGCCGAGCGACCGGCCCAGCCGGCCGATCTGCACGAACAGGTCGATGAAGTCGGGCTTGGCCGAGAGCAGCTCGGAGAACTCGTCGCAGATCAGCAGCAGCGACGGCAGCGGGGCGAGCGGGGTGCCGGCGGCGCGGGCCCGCTCGTAGTCGCGCAGGCTCGCGAAGTTGCCGGCCCGGCGCAGCAGTTCCTGGCGGCGGACCAGCTCGCCGTTGATGGCGTCGACCATCCGGTCGACCAGCGGCAGCGCGTCGGCCAGGTTGGTGATCACCGCGGCGGTGTGCGGCAGCCGGTCGAAGGAGGCGAAGGTCGCGCCGCCCTTGAAGTCGATCAGTACGAAGTTGAGCTGCTCCGAGCTGTGCGTGGCGGCCAGCCCGAGCACCAGCGTGCGCAGCAGTTCGGACTTGCCGGAGCCGGTCGCCCCGATCAGCAGGCCGTGCGGCCCCATCCCGTCCTGCGCCGACTCCTTCAGGTCCAGCTCGATGGCGCCGCCGTCGGTGCCCACCCCGATCGGCACCCGCAGCCGTTCCCGGGCGGACCGGGGCGCCCACCCCTGCTCGGCGGTGAAGCTCTCCGGGTCGCCGAGGCCGAGCAGCTCGGGCAGGCCCAGCTCGGCGCCCGGCGGGGCGTCCGGGCCACGTGCCGTGGTGGCCAGCCGCAGCGGGGCCAGCCGCCGGGCGACGGCCTCCGCGTCGACGAGGTCCAGCCGGTCCGCCGTACCGACCTCGGCGTGTCCCTCCGCCGAGTGGGAGTGCAGCCGGCCGCCGCGCAGCTCCAGCAGCAGCGCGAAGCGGTCCAGCAGGCGCGGCGGCGGGGTGTCCAGGTCGATGATCGTGACGGCGTCGATGCCCCCGTCGCCGGTCAGGTCGGTGGCCCCGGTCAGGTCGCCCCCGTCGAGCACCACCACCACGTGCGGGCCGTCGGTGGCCGGGCCGGCCGGGCTGAACCGGGACCGGCTCGCCAGCACCTCGTCCAGCAGCCCTTCCAGCTCCGTCCCCGCGCTGGTGACCAGCCGGACCGGGCCGAGCGCGTCCGTGCGGGTGGGGTGGTGGGCGTGCGGCAACCACTTGACCCACTCCCAGGCGGCCCGCCGTTCCGGCCCGGCGCAGACGGCGACGAGCAGCTCGTCGGGGGCGTGGAAGACCGCGAGCTGGGCGAGCATCGCCCGGGCCAGCGCCTGGGCGGCGGGCCCGTCGCCGGCCGGCCCGACGTCGCGGACGAAGACCCGGGCGAAGCTGCGCAGGGAGAGCGCCACCGGCAGGTCGGGCACCACGCAGTACGCGTCCAGGAAGCGGCGCAGCGCGCCGGCGGTCATCGGCTCCAGCTCCTCCAGCGGGCGGGTGACCGGAGGGACCAGCGGGGTGGCGAGGGTCTGCGGGCCGACGGCGACCCGGACCACCGCGAAGTCGGGGTCGGTGGGGCGGCGTTCCCAGACCCGGTGGCTGTCGACGGTCGACCAGAGCCGGCCGGGATCCGGATGCCGGTAGTAGAGCCCGGCGCGCTGCTGCCCGGCGGTCTGCCGCACCCGGCGCCGCAGCACGGTCAGGTGCCGCAGGTAGTCGCGCCGGGCGGCCATCATCTCCGACTTCTTCGGGGTGCCGGAGGCGCTGCCCCACGACGTCACCAGCATCGCCAGCGAGGAAAGCCCGAACATCCCGCCGACCACGTACGAGTAGGCGCCGCCGCCGCGGCCGAACATCATCGCCATCGCCACCGTGCCGCCCAGCATCGGCAGCACCATGAGCAGCTGCTGCCAGCGCCCGCCGGCGACGGCGGGGATCTCCGGCGGCGCGTCCACCGGCAGCTCACCCACCGGGATCTCCGGCGCCGGGCGGCGAGGTGGTCGCTTGATGACGACAGTGGACACTCGACCTCCTGACAGCGCTCGGTAACCCGAGCCTGGCTCATGGTAGGTAAAGTCCTGTCGTCCGCGCAGCCACCAACCCCGCCAAACATGGAGATCAGTCGATGAGTATCGGGCTGGCCCGGGTCACCATCAACGCCCCCCAGCGGCGGGTGGACGTCGCCCTGCCCGAGCAGGTGCCCCTGGCCGAGCTGCTGCCCGAGGTGCTGCGGCACGCCGGCGAGGGGCTGGCCGACGACGGCGAGCGGCACGGCGGCTGGGTGCTGCGGCGTACCGACGGGGCGGTCCTGGCCACCGCCCAGGCGCTGCTGCCACAGGGCGTACGCGACGGCGAGGTGCTGCACCTGGTGCCGGCCCGCGCGCAGTGGCCCGAGCTGGAGTACGACGACGTGGTCGAGGCGATCGCCGACGGGGCCCGGCGGCGCGGCGGGGCGTGGTCACCGGCCGCCACCCGGGCCGCCGCCCTGGCCGGGGCCGCCGTGCCGCTGGCCGTCGGGCTGCTCGCCGTGGCGGCCGGCGGCCCGGCGCACGAGGCGGCCTGGCCGGCCGCCGCCGTGGTGGCGCTGCTGCTCACCCTCGCCGGGGTGGTGGCGTCCCGCGCCCACGCCGACGGGTCAACCGGCGCGACCCTGGGCGGCTACGCCCTGCCCTACGCCGCGGTGGCGGGCGCCCTCGCGGTCGCCTCCGGCGACCCGGTCGGGCCGGTCCCGGGGCTGCGCTGGGTCGGCGCGCCCGAACTGCTGGCCGGCTCCGTGGCGCTGCTGCTGGTGTCGGTGCTCGGGCTGGTCGGCGTCGCCACCCGGCTGCGGGTCTTCGTGGCGGGTGCCACCGCGGGGCTCGCGGGCGCGCTCGCCGCGCTCGGCGCACTGCTGCTCAGCCCGGCCGGTACGGCGGCGGTGCTGCTCTGCGTGCTGGTCTTCGCCGTGGGGGCGGTACCGCTGCTGGCCATCCGGCTCGGCAAGGTGCCGCTGCCCCCGATCACCCTGCCCAGCAGCGAGCCGGGCGGCGCCGACCGGGCCCGCGACCTGCCCGACCGGGACCGGGTCTACGCGGCGGTGGCCCGCACCGAGGAGATGCTCACCGGGATGCTGCTCGGGCACGCCGTGCTCGCGGTCGCCGCCGCGGTGGTGTTGAGCCTCTCGGGCGGCACGGCCGGCCGGCTGCTGGTGGCGGTCGCCGCAGCCGTCCTGCTGCTGCGCTCCCGGCTCTTCGTTGCTCTGCGCCACCGGGTGCCCACCGTCGCCGCCGGCCTCGCCGGGTACGCCGTGCTGGGCGCCGTGCTCGTCGAGCGGTCCGGTCCGGCCGGCCGGCTCGCGCTGGTCGTGGGCGGGCTGGCGCTGGCCCTCGTGGCGGTGGCCGCCGGCACCACGTACGCCCGCCGGCCGGTCTCCCCGTACGTCGGCCGGATCGCGGACCTGACCGACACGGCCCTGGTGGTGTCGGTGGTGCCCGTCGCCTGCGCGGTGCTCGACCTGTACGAACGGGCCCGGGGGCTGCTCGGCTGAGCGGCCCCCGGGCCCGTCGGTGGTCGGTGCCGGGTCAGTGCGTGGACTCGCCGCGCGCCTCGGCCTCCTTGGCGCGCCGGTACGACGCCGCGATCTCCGCTTCGGCCTCGATGCGCCCCACCCACGTGGCGCCCTCGACGGACTTGCCGGGCTCCAGGTCCTTGTAGACCTCGAAGAAGTGCTGGATCTCCAGCCGGTCGAACTCGCCGAGGTGGTGGATGTCGCGCAGGTGCTCCTGGCGCGGGTCCTCGTAGGGCACGCAGAGGACCTTGTCGTCGCCGCCCTTCTCGTCGGTCATGCGGAACATGCCGATGGTGCGGCACCGGATCAGGCAGCCGGGGAAGGTGGGCTCGGGGACCAGCACGAGCGCGTCCAGCGGGTCGCCGTCCTCGCCCAGTGTGCCCTCGATGAAGCCGTAGTCGGCCGGGTACTGCGTGGAGGTGAAGAGGGTACGGTCCAGCCGGATCCGGCCGGTCACGTGGTCGACCTCGTACTTGTTGCGGTGACCCTTGGGGATCTCAACCGTCACGTCGAAATCCATCTGCACGCTCCCTCGTTTGCCCACGCTGGCCAACGGAAACCAGCGGCACGCCGCCCCCGCACGGGTGAATGCCCACCCGCAGGCTCCGGCCGCCGCATAGTGTTCGGACCGAAGTAGTGTCACCCAAGCAGATTTTCGCGGGGCGAGGAGGGGGCCGTGGGGAGGGAAGATTCACACTACCGTCCGGACACCGATGCTGGACGGGGTACCGGGCGATCTGCTTCCGGCGGCGCGACCGGCCGGTTCCCGGTGCCCGACGCCCATCTTCCCCGCCCGGCCGCGTCCCCCGGCGCCGCCGACCTGACACCCGGTCCGCCCCCGGCCAACGGCGCCCCGGCCGGCCCCGGTGGTGCGGCCGGTCCCGGCACCCCGGGCGGCCCCGGCGGTCCGGCCGGCCCGGGCGGCTTGAGCGGTCCCGGCGTCGTGAACGGTCCTGGCGTTCCGGGTGGTCCCGGCGTCCTGAGCGGTCCCGTTGGCCAGGTCGGCGCGACCGGCCCGTCGGGCCAGGAAGCTCCGCCGGGGTCGACGGATCTCTGGGCCGCCGCCGCGACCCGGCCCGCTGGCGGGCCACCGGGCCCAGGTGCCCCGGAGCCGCCCGCGTCGCCCGCGCCGGCGCCCCGGCGTCGCCGGGCCCTGCCCCTCGTGCTGGCGGCGGTGCTCGTGCTGGTGCTGGCCGTCGTCGGGATCGCCGTGGTCCGCCCCGGACCGGTGGCGGACTGGCTGGGCGACGGGTCCGCCGGCCGGGACACCGCCGCGCCGGCCGCGGAACCGGCGCCCGTGGCGGTGCTGGCCGGCGCGGACGCGAACGCCCCGATGCCCACCCCCGAGGGTGTACGCGCCGCGCTCGCCCCGCTGGTGGACGTGCCCGCCCTCGGCGACCGGGTGCACGTGTCGGTGGCCGACGTGACCACCGGCCAGCCGCTCTTCGGCCGGGGTGAGGACGACGGCACGGTGCCGGCCTCGGTGACCAAGCTGGTCACCGGCGTGACGGTGCTCGCCGCGCGGGGTCCGGCGTACCGCATCCCGACCCGGGTGGTGGCCGGTGCGGCACCGGGCGAGGTGGTGATCGTCGGCGGCGGCGACCCCACGCTGGCGGTCGACAAGAACGGCTTCTACCCCGGCGCGGCCCGCCTGGACGACCTCGCCGGCCAGGTGCGCGACGCCCTCGCCGGCACGAAGCCGACGAAGGTGACGGTCGACTCGTCGCTCTACTCCGGTCCGCTCTTCGAGCCGGGCTGGGACGACGACATCCCCACCGGCGGCTACGGCGGCGCGATCACGGCGCTGATGACCGACGGGGCCCGCAGCGACGTGACCCGCGCGAAGAAGGACGCGGCGGCCGGCAACCACTGGGCCGAGCGGGTGGCCCAGCCCGACCTCGCGGCCGGTCGGGCGTTCGCCCGGCTGCTCGGCCTGCCGGCCGGTGCCGTCGCCCGGGGCACCGCCCCCGCGGCGACCACGTCCTCCGCCACCGGCGCCCCGGGGCCCGGCGCGGAGCTGGGCAGGGTGGAGTCGCTGCCGATGGTCCGGCTGGTCGACATCATGATCAGCGACAGCGACAACATCATCGCCGAGGCGTTGGCCCGGCAGGTCGCACTGGCCCGCAACGAGCCCGCCTCGTTCGTCGGCGCCGGCGCGGCGATGGACGCGGTGGCGGGGGAGCTGGGCCTGCCGGCGGACGAACTCACCCTCGCCGACGGCAGCGGCCTGTCGCGCAGCAACCGGATCAGCCCTTCGCTGCTCACCGACCTGATCGCGCTCGCCGGCGCCGGCAGCCGCCCCGAACTGGCCGCGATCTTCGGCGGCCTGCCCGTCGCCGACTGGTCCGGCACCCTCGCCGACCGGTACGAGACGGCGGCGACGAAGGCCGGTGCCGGGGTGGTCCGGGCCAAGACCGGGACCCTGACCAAGGTGCACGCCATCGCCGGCCTGGTCAGTACGGCCGACGGACGGCTGCTCACCTTCGCGGTGCTCACCGACGCGGTGCCCCCCGACGGGCTGACGGCGGCCCGGGGCGCACTGGACCGGATCGGTGCCGCCCTGGCCGGCTGCGGCTGCCGCTGACCGGCCCCCGGACGGGCCGCCGTGCCGGTCGCCGGGCACGTGAGGGCCGGGCGCCGGCAGGCGTGGGCACCGGCGTCGATCGCCGGCGCGAGCCCGGGCCGGGGTGTCGCGGCGCGGGTACGGTGGGGTGCATGGCGCAGTTCGTGGACTGGGATCTGGCCGCCGCGACCGCGGGGGCGCTGAGTAAGTCGGGCCCCCGGGTGTCGTACACCGAGGCCACCGACGTGGTCGCTGAGCTGCGGCGGTTGACCGACGAGGCGGCGGGGCACGTCGCGGACTACACGGGCCTGCGCTCGCAGGTGTCCCACCCGCCCGTACGGGTGGTGGACCGGCGGGACTGGGCGGCGACCAACATCGCCGGGCTCCGCGAGGTGATCACCCCGCTGGTCGGCCGGCTCACGAAGGACAAGCAGCCGGGCGCGCTCACCGAGGCGATCGGCTCCCGGGTCACCGGAGTGCAGGCCGGCACCGTGCTGGCGTACCTCTCCGGCCGCGTCCTCGGCCAGTACGAGGTCTTCTCCGCCGACCCGGGGCAGCTGCTGCTGGTCGCGCCGAACATCGTCGAGGTGGAACGCAAGCTGGGGGCCGACCCGCGGGACTTCCGGCTCTGGGTCTGCCTGCACGAGGTGACCCACCGCACCCAGTTCACCGCCGTGCCGTGGATGCGGGCGTACTTCCTCAGCGAGGTGCAGGCCTTCGTGGACGCGTCGTCCAGCGGCGGCGAGCACCTGCTGGAGCGGCTGCGCCGGGGCGTGGCCACGCTCTCCGACGCGATCAAGGACCCGGAGAGCCGCACCAGCGTGCTGGACATCGTGCAGACCCCGGCGCAGCGGGCCGTGCTGGACCGGCTGACCGCGCTGATGACCCTGCTGGAGGGGCACGCCGAGTTCGTCATGGACGGCGTGGGCCCGCAGGTCGTTCCGAGCGTCGAGCGGATCCGGGCGGCGTTCAACCGGCGCCGGGAGGCCGGCAACCCGCTGGAGAAGGCCATCCGCCGGCTGCTCGGCATCGAGGTCAAGATGCGCCAGTACGCCGAGGGCCGCAAGTTCGTGCACGGCGTCGTGGACCGGGTCGGCATGGAGGGCTTCAACAAGATCTTCGGCTCGCCGCTCACCCTGCCCCGGCTGGAGGAGCTCGGCGACCCGGACGCCTGGGTGGCGCGGGTGCACGGGCCGGTCGGCCCGGCCCCGACCGTCGGCTGACCGTACGCCGGTGGCCGCGCTCGCCCCGCCGGTGGCCGCGATCCGCGTCGCGGTCCGCCGCGCGCTCGCCGACCTGCCGCCCGGCGGCCCGGTGCTGGTCGCCTGCTCGGGCGGCGCGGACTCGCTCGCGCTGGCCGCCGCCACCGCGTTCGTGGCGCCCCGGATGGGCCGCGCCGCCGGCCTGGTGACGGTCGACCACGACCTCCAGGAGGGCTCGGCGCGGCGGGCCGCGGCGGTGGTGACGTGGGCCCGCGAGGTCGGCCTGGCGCCGGTCGAGTCGGTGCGGGTCGAGGTGGCCGGCCGACCGGGCGGGCCGGAGGCGGCGGCCCGCGAGGCCCGTTACGGGGCGCTCGCCGAGGTGGCCGACCGGCTCGGGGCGGTGGCCCTGCTCACCGGGCACACCCGCGACGACCAGGCGGAGACGGTGCTGCTCGCGCTCGCCCGGGGCGCGGGCCCGCGCGGCCTGGCCGGGATGCCCGCCCGGCGGGACCTCGACGGGGTGCCGCTGCTGCGCCCGCTGCTGGAGGTCAGCCGGGAACAGACCCGTACGGCGTGCGCGGTGCTCGGGCTGAGCCCCTGGGAGGACCCACACAACGCCGACCCGTCGTACGCCCGGGCCCGGGTCCGGGCCGACCTGCTGCCCGCCCTGGTCCGCGCGCTCGGGCCGGGGGTGCTGGACAACCTGGCCCGTACGGCCCGGCTCGTGGCGGCGGACAACGCCGTCCTCGACGAGTTGGCCGACGCCGCGCTGGCCGGCGTCCGGCACCCCGACGGCGGGCTCGCGGTGCGGGCGCTGGCCGAGCTTGCGCCAGCGGTACGCGGCCGGGTGCTGCACGCCTGGGCCCGCGAGCTGGGCGCCCCGCCCGCCGCCCTGTCGCACCGGCACGTGGCGGCCCTGGAGGCGCTGGTCACGGGCTGGCGGGGGCAGGGGCCGGCGCACCTGCCGGGCGGGCTGCGGGTGCTCCGCCACGACGGCCGGCTCACCGTCGCCGGGTCCCGCTGATCCGCTGGCGCCGTGGCCCCGGGGGCCGGTTCCGGGGCCGCGGGATTCGCCGGCAGGCGGTAGACATGGCGCATGGCGTACCCCCGACAGCCGCTCTTCGCGCCGCAGGGCGCGGTGGCGACGAGCCAGCCGCTGGCCGCGGCCGCCGGCCTGGCCGTGCTGCGACGCGGCGGCAACGCCGTCGACGCGGCCCTGGCGACCGCGATCACCCTGACCGTGGTGCAGCCGCCGTCCAACGACATCGGCGGCGACCTGTTCGCGATCGTCTGGGACGGCGAGCGGCTGCACGGCCTCAACGCCTCCGGCCGGTCCCCGGCGGCCCTGACCCGCGAGCTGGTGCTCGCCGCGACCGGGGGGCGCGGCGCGGCCCCGGTCGACGCGCTCGGCGGCGCCCAGTGGGCGGGGCCGGCGATGCCCGCCCGGGGCTGGCTGCCGGTGACGGTGCCCGGCGCCCCGGCGGGCTGGCGCGACCTGCACGACCGGTTCGGCTCGCTGCCCTTCGCCGACCTCTTCACCGACGCGATCGGCTACGCCGAGCACGGTCACCCGGTCTCCCCGGGGGTGGCGGCGATCTGGTCCCGCGCGCTCGCCGCGCCCGGCCCGACCGGGGCGGAGTTCGACGAGTTCGACCGGCTGTTCGCGCCCGGCGGGCGGGCCCCCCGGGCCGGGGAGCGCTGGCGCAACCCCGACGCGGCCCGGACCCTGCGGCTGATCGCCGACACCGGGGCCGAGGACTTCTACCGGGGCGGCATCGCGGAGGCGCTCGCCGCGCACGCGGCCCGCACCGGCGGCCTGCTCACCGGCGACGACCTGGCCGGGCACGCCTCGACCTGGGTGACCCCCGTGTCCGCCCGCTACCGCGGTCACGAGGTCTGGGAGCTGCCGCCCAACGGGCAGGGCCTGGCGGCGCTGCTGGCGCTGCACATCCTCGACGGGACCGACCTCGCGGGGCTGCCCCTCGCCGAGCGGCTGCACCGGCAGATCGAGGCGATGAAGCTCGGCTTCGCCGACGCGCACGCCCACGTCGCCGACCCGCAGCGGGTTCCGGTGCCGACGGAGGCGCTGCTCTCCCCGGCGTACGCGGCGACCCGCCGTGCCCTGATCACCGAGCGGGCCGGGGAGCCGACCGCCGGCGATCCGGAGCGCGGCGGCACGGTCTATCTCTGCACCGCCGACTCGGGCGGGATGATGGTCAGCCTGATCCAGTCGACCTACCTGGCCTTCGGCTCGCGGGTGGTGCCGCCCGGGCACGGCTTCGCGCTGCAGAACCGGGGGCTCGGGTTCCGCCTCGACCCGGCCCACCCCAACGTGGTGGGGCCGGCGAAGCGGCCGTACCACACGATCATCCCCGGCTTCCTCACCCGCGACGGGCGGCCCGTGGGCCCGTTCGGGGTGATGGGCGGGCACATGCAGCCGCAGGGGCACGTGCAGCTGGTCTCGGCGACCCTCGACGGCGGGCTCGACCCGCAGGCGGCGCTGGACGCGCCGCGCTGGTACTGGCACGCCGGCCGCTCGGTGCTGGTCGAGCCGGAGCTGGTGGCCACCGCCGAGGGGCGGGCCGCGGTCGCCGAGCTGCGGGCCCGGGGTCACGAGATCGCCGTCGCGCAGGAGCCGGCGGTCTTCGGGCACGGGCAGGCGATCTGGCGGCTGCCGGACGGCGGTCACGTGGTCGGCTCGGAGCCCCGGATCGGTGGCGGGATGCTCGGCTGGTGAGCGGACGGCCGCCCCCGTCGTGCCGTCGGCCCCGCTGACGGTCACCGTGGTCCGTCGCCGAGGGCCCGGGGCTCAGGTCTCCACGCGCTCGCGGAAGGTGGCCCGGTAGGTGTGCGGGGTGGCGCCGACCCGGCGGGCGAAGTGGTGCCGCAGCGCCGCCGAGTCGCCGAACCCGGCCCGGTCGGCCACGGCCTCGACGCTGAGCCCGGTCTCCTCCAGCAGTCGCCGGGCCAGCAGCACCCGCTGGTTGGTCAGCCAGTCGTGCGGCGTGGTGCCGGTCTCGGCGCGGAACCGCCGGGCGAACGTACGCGGGGACATCTCCGCCCGCGCGGCCAGCTCGTCGACGGTGACCGGATGGTCCAGGTGCCCCATCAGCCACTCGAGCAGCGGCTCCAGGGTGGGCGCCTCGGGGGTCCTGGGGATGGGCGCCTCGACGTACTGCGCCTGCCCGCCGTCGCGGTGCGGGGGCACCACCATCCGCCGGGCCAGTCGGGTGGCCGTCGCCGAGCCGTGTTCCTGGCGGACCAGGTGCAGGCACGCGTCGATGCCGGCCGCCGTACCGGCGCTGGTCAGCAGCCGGCCGTCCTGGACGTAGAGCGAGTTGCACCGGACCCTGGCGGTCGGGTGGCGACGTTGCAGCTCGTCGACGTACCGCCAGTGGGTGGTGCACTCCCGGCCGTCGAGGAGACCGGCCTCGCCCAGCACGAACGCGCCGGAGCAGACGCTGAACACGTACGCCCCGCGGTCGGCGGCGCGGCGCAGCGCGGCGAGCACGGTGGCCGGTACGACGGTGCCCGGCTGGTGGGCGGGGACGGCGACCAGGTCGGCCTCCTCGATCGGGCCGAGGTCGGCGTGCGGGGTCAGGTGGAATCCCGACGAGGTGCGGACCGGGGCTCCGTCGGGGCTGCACACGTGGAACCGGTAGTCGGGGAACCCGTCGGCGGTGCGGTCGGTTCCGAACACCTCCGCGAGGACCCCGAGCTCGAACGTGGCGACCCGGTCCAGGGCGAGGACGGCGACCGATCTGAGCATGTGACGAGGGTAACCGCGACGATGGCAGGAAATCGAGGAGCAGTGGCATTCCTGCCACTGTCCGGGCGGCGGCCGGCGGCGGAAACTGGTTCCAGTCCGGTGCGCACCGGCGGCGAAAACCACAGCAATCATGCGAAAGCGAGCGCCGCCATGGAGATCCTGTTCTTCCTCTTCTTCCTGCTCATCCTCGCGCTGGCCTCGGTCGCCGGCCTCGGCGCCGACAGCCGGGACTCGGCCGACTGGAAGCCGTCCGACGACGGCCGCCGCTGGCGGTCGCGGGTCTGCTGAGGTGGTTCGCGCCCTTGGCGACCTTTGTGCAGGGCGGGGCTGCGCTCGAAAGGGGCGGCCCCGCCGACGGGGACCGTCGGGCGTACGGCAGGCTAGGAGCCATGTCTGACGGCTCCTGGTACGACGCCGACATCGACCACGTGATCATCTCCGAGGCGCAGATCCGCGAGAAGACCGCGGAACTCGCCAAGCAGGTCTCGGCGGACTACGCCGACGTCGATGACGGGCTCCTGCTGGTCTGTGTCCTCAAGGGCGCGGTGATGTTCATGGCCGACTTCGCCCGGGCGCTGGGCCGCAGCGGGCCGCCGGCCGAACTGGAGTTCATGGCCGTCTCCTCGTACGGCCAGGGCACCACCTCCTCCGGAGTGGTCCGCATCCTCAAGGACCTGGACCGGGACATCGCCGGCCGGCACGTGGTCGTGGTCGAGGACATCGTCGACTCCGGTCTGACCCTGTCCTGGCTGCTGCGTTACCTGGAGTCCCGTTCGGCGGCGAGCGTCGAGGTGGTCGCGCTGTTCCGCAAGCCCGACGCGGTCAAGGTGCCGGTGCCGGTGAAGTACGTCGGCTTCGACATCCCGACGGAGTTCGTGGTCGGCTACGGCCTCGACTTCGACGAGCGCTACCGCGAGCTGCCCTACGTCGGCGTGCTCAAGCCCGAGGTGTACGCCCGGGCCTGAGCCCTCCCGCGCGGGCCGTCACCTGGGCGCCGATCGAGCGGACGTTCAGCGGGCTCTCAGCGAACCGGACTACGGTGGAGGCCGGTGGCGTGGAGGCACCCTCCACGCCCGGCCCCTCGAACCGCGTGACCGGGCGGACGGGAGGTCGGGTGAGGAGCTCGCGTCACGCCGGCTTACCCGGTTCGCCCTACGCGTAATTGTCGGGCTCGCAGGCCCGATCCGCGCGCACGATGATCGGATCGTGCGCGTTCGCGGGGCTCGCAAGCTCGCTCGGTGCGCGCGCAACTGTTCCCTTTGTGCGCGACTGCGGGGCTCGCAAGCTCACTCCTCGCGTACACGGTGTACCGTCGAATGACCGCGGCGCGGCAGTTCGCGCCTCGGGGTCGAGCCGGCCCGCACGGCGGCTCCGGCCGCCGCCGCAGGCGGCGACACCATCAGACGGTCAGGACGTCGATCAGGAGGATGCGGGCGCCTCGGCGCTCGACAACAGCATGGAACGTACGCGTTTCTTCCGCCGACCGGTGGTCTGGATCATCCTGGTCATCCTCGGCGCCGTTGTGCTCAGTCAACTGTTCACCGCTGGTCCCAGCTACCACAAGGTGGACACTTCCGTTGCGCTCGACCAGCTCAACAAGGGCGGCATCGAGAAGGTCGTCTTCCAGGACAAGGAGCAGACGCTCCGGCTCGACCTGAAGGACAAGACCAAGTTCGGTGACACCGACACCGACCGGATCGAGGCGCAGTTCCCCTACGAGGTCGGCGGCCAGGTCTGGAACGAGGTCCTCGAGGCCAAGGCGAACAACCGGGTCACCGGCCCGGCCAACGTCGAGGTGTCGTCCGACAGCATCTGGGTGAGCCTGCTGGTCAACCTGCTCCCGATCGCCCTGCTGGTGCTCCTGCTGCTCTTCTTCATGTCGCAGATGCAGGGCGGCGGCTCCCGGGTGCTCAACTTCGGCAAGTCCAAGGCGAAGATGATCACCAAGGACACGCCGAAGACCACGTTCGCGGACGTGGCCGGCGCCGAGGAGGCCGTCGAGGAGCTGCACGAGATCAAGGACTTCCTACAGAACCCGGCGAAGTACCAGGCCCTGGGCGCCAAGATCCCGAAGGGCGTCCTGCTCTTCGGCCCGCCCGGCACCGGTAAGACGCTGCTGGCCCGCGCCGTCGCCGGCGAGGCCGGGGTGCCGTTCTACTCGATCTCCGGTTCGGACTTCGTGGAGATGTTCGTCGGCGTCGGCGCCAGCCGGGTCCGCGACCTCTTCGAGCAGGCCAAGGCGAACGCCCCGGCCATCGTCTTCGTCGACGAGATCGACGCCGTCGGCCGCCACCGCGGCGCCGGCATGGGCGGCGGTCACGACGAGCGCGAGCAGACCCTCAACCAGCTGCTCGTCGAGATGGACGGCTTCGACACCAAGGGCGGGGTCATCCTGATCGCCGCCACCAACCGGCCGGACATCCTCGACCCGGCGCTGCTGCGCCCGGGCCGGTTCGACCGGCAGATCCCGGTGGACGCCCCCGACATGGAGGGCCGCAAGGCGATCCTGCGGGTGCACGCCAAGGGCAAGCCGTTCACCCCCGACGTCGACCTCGACGCGGTGGCCCGGCGCACCCCGGGCTTCAGCGGCGCCGACCTGGCCAACGTGATCAACGAGTCCGCGCTGCTCACCGCGCGTAAGGACCAGCGGGCGATCACGAACGACTCCCTGGAGGAGTCGATCGACCGGGTGATCGCCGGTCCGCAGCGCCGTACCCGGGTGATGAGCGACCAGGAGAAGAAGATCACCGCGTACCACGAGGGTGGGCACGCGCTGGTCGCCTGGGCGCTGCCGCACGCCGCGCCGGTGCACAAGGTGACGATCCTGTCCCGCGGGCGGTCGCTGGGCCACACCCTGGTCCTGCCCACCGAGGACAAGTACACCCAGACTCGCGCCGAGATGGTCGACACCCTGGCGTACGCGCTGGGTGGCCGGGCCGCCGAGGAGTTGGTCTTCCACGAGCCGACCACCGGCGCCGGCAACGACATCGAGAAGGCCACCCAGCTGGCCCGCGCGATGATCACCCAGTACGGCATGAGCTCCAAGCTCGGCGCGATCAAGTACGGCACCAGCGGCGACGAGCCGTTCCTCGGCCGCAACATGGGCCACGAGCGGGACTACTCCGACGCCGTCGCCGCCGAGATCGACGGCGAGATGCGGGCGCTCATCGAGCTGGCCCACGACGAGGCCTGGGAGATCCTGGTGGAATACCGGGACGTCCTGGACAACATCGTGCTGGAGCTGATGGAGAAGGAGACCCTCTCCACCGCCGACATGGCCCGGATCTGCGCCCGGGTGGCCAAGCGGCCGCCGATGGCGCCGTACAACGGCTTCGGCAAGCGCCAGCCCTCCACCGAGCCGCCGGTGCTCACGCCAGCGGAGAAGGACGCGCTGAAGGTGCAGGCCCAGGCCGACGGCGCCGAGGCGACGGTGGGCGGCGGCAGCCCGAACAACTCCAACAACTCGGACGGTACGCACTGAGCACCGACCCGACGGCCAGTTCCCGGGACCACCGGGGACTGGCCGTCTCCGCAACCGAGCCGGACGGCGACGACACCCTCGACTACGTCGCCGCGCGCCTGATCAGCGGCAAGCTCACCGGTCGGCCCGTCGAGGAGACCATGGACCTCGGGCGGATCGAGAAGGCGGTCCGCGAGATCCTGATCGCCGTCGGGGAGGACCCGGACCGCGACGGGCTCCAGCAGACCCCGGCCCGGGTCGCCCGCGCGTACGCCGAACTCTTCGCCGGCCTCCGGGTCGACCCGGCCCAGGTGCTCAGCACCACCTTCGAGGCCAACCACGAGGAGTTGGTGCTCGTCCGGGACATCGACGTGATGAGCCTCTGCGAGCACCACCTGCTGCCGTTCCGGGGCAGCGCCCACATCGGCTACATCCCGGGGCCGGACGGCCGGATCACGGGCCTGTCCAAGCTGGCCCGGCTGGTCGAGGTCTTCGCCCGCCGGCCGCAGGTGCAGGAGCGGCTCACCTCCCAGATCGCCGACCTGCTGATGGAACGGCTCGCGCCGCGCGGCGTGGTGGTGGTGCTCGAGTGCGAGCACATGTGCATGGCGATGCGCGGCATCCAGAAGTCGGGCGCCAAAACCATCACGTCGGCCGTGCGGGGCACCCTCCAGCGCGACGCCAAGTCGCGCGCCGAAGCGATGGCGCTGATCATCCCCCGCTGACCGGCCAGGTCACCTCCCTACCGACCGGCTGACCCGTCGACCGGTCAGCCGGTCAGCATCGCGAGCAGCAGGCCCGCGCTGACCAGCACCGCCGGGACCAGGCACACCAGCGCCCCGAGCCGGGTCGTGCGCTCCACCCGTCCGCCCTCCGGCGGCGGGAAAAGCCGCCCGATGCCGATCCAGCCCGCCGCGAACGCCACCGCCGGCATCGGCAGCCCGCAGACCAGCGCGGCCACGCTCGCCGCCCCGGTGCCGGTCGCCACGAACAACAGCACCTGGATCGCCGGCACCAGCAGCGCCAACGGCCCGTACACCAGCAGGTTCCGCAGGCGCGGCGGCCAGGCGGCCATCCGGGGCAGCCCACGTGCGGAGAGCGTCGCGTCCGCGGCGTCCGCCCGGCCCCGGGCAGCGCGCAGCGCGGCCAGCACCGCCGCCGGCCCGCCCGCCATCGCCCGGGTCGCCTCGGTCACCTCCGGCGGCGTCGGGACCAGGGAGATCGGCGGTACGCCCCGCTCGCGCAGGAGAACCTCCTGCGCCGCCAGCCGGGTCCGTACGGCGGTCAACTCCTCGCGGGCGGCCTGCACCGACCGGGCCTGCTCGCCCGCGGCGGTGGCCGCGTCGCGGCGCACCCCGTCGAGCTGCCGGGCGGCGGCGAGATACTCGGTCCAGGCGACGGACACGGCGTCGACGCCCCCGACGGATCCCGCCGGCCCGGCCCCGCCGGTGCGCTCCCCGTCGGCCGCCACGGCCTCGACCGCTGTCGGACCGGCACCGGAGCGTTGCCGCCCCGGCGCGACGCGCCCGGTCGTGTGCGGGGTCCCGACGCGGCTCATACCGGCTCCTCCTCGGCGAACGGGACCAGCACGGTGCCCTGCCCGCCGGGGCCGTCCCAGAGCACCGCCCGGCCGGGGCGGGGCCGCCACTGCACCTGACGGCCGAAGACCGACGCGAGCTGCGCGCCCGGCAGGTCCACCACGGCCACGGCGGCGAGCTTGTCCACCTCGCCCTCGGGCTCCAGCAGCGCCGCGAACGACGGCACCGTCCGCCAGCGGCCCAGCAGGTGCCGGCCGGCGGGCGGTCCCTCCCGCAGGAGCGTGCGCAGCCGCTCAGGGGGCAACTGCTCGGGCGTCGGCACGTCCAGTCCGAAGACGACCAGGTAGGCGGGCACGGCGTCGTCCACGGCGGCGAGCAGGCCGGCGAGGTCCACGCTCTCCACCGGGTGCCGCCCGGCCAAGTCGGCCGCCAATGCCTCGGCCACCGACCGGCAGTCCTCGTCCGGCGCGGCGAGCACGAAGCGGGCGCTCCCCGGGGGGTGGTGCGCCGCCACGCTGCGAGCCGCGGTGGCCAGCAACCGGGTCGCCTCCGGCCCGGGGCCGAGCACGGCCAGGTTCCGCCCCGGGGCCGGCCCGAGCGACACCGAGACGGTGCTGCGGGGCACGTCCACAGCCCGGCCGAGCAGGGCCGCGGGGCCGGGGGCCTGCCCGGCCAGCGCGGCCCGGTACCGGGGATCGTTGCGCAGCAACGGGCGGGCATAGCCGGCGAAGACCACCGGCGGGGTGGCCCCCTCCGGGCGGGCCGACCAGAGTCGGTGCCGCAGCTCCTCCACCGTGTCGGGATGGTCCTGCGGGTCCGGGAACCGGACCATCCGTTCGTGCCCCCGGATCGCGCCCCGGGGCCCACCGAGCCCGCCGGCGGTGTTCACCACCGCGCTGCCCACCGGCAGCCCGGCGGCCGAATCGTTCGTCGGCTCCAGCACGGAGCTCCCGCCAGGCAGCGCCACCCGCACCGGGAACTGCCCCAGCACCGAGTCCCGGTCCGTACGCGAGCCCAACCCCAGGTCGCCCTCGCCGGCCAGCACCAGGTGCACCCCGTACGCGCGGCCCGTGCGGGCCAACCCGTCCAGCCGTGCGGCGGCGTCGGCGGCCAGCCGGTCGCGCTCGGCGAAGAGCAGCGGGAGGTTGTCGAGCACGCAGACGACCCGGGGCATGGGCCGGTGCTGTCGCAGCTCGGCGAAGCGCTGGCCACCGGCCCGGGCACCCGCCTCCTCGCGTCGCCGCACCTCCGCCGACAGCTCGTCGAGCAGACTCAGCACGTACTCCCGGTCGGCGGCCATCGCGGCGGCCCGCACCTGCGGGATCCACGACCGGTCCCGCTCGGTCTGGAGGAACTCCACGAAGGACTCCGCGTCGGCGAGATCCGCCAGGTAGAGGACCAGCTCGTCGGGGCCGTAGCGGGCGGTCAGGCCGAGCAGCGCGGACGTGAGGAAGGTGGAGCGGCCCGCGCCCGAACGGCCGCTGACCAGCCAGTGCGGCGTCAGCTCCGTGAAGCCGAGCGACACCGGACGGCCCCCGGCATCCCCGACGGTCGTGCTCAGCCCACCCACGCCGCTCGTCGTCCACAACTCCTCGTCGGCCGACGGCAACAGATCGGTCAGCGTGAGCCGGGAACCCGCCTCCACCTGGTCGGCCAGCCGCCGGCAGACCGCGTCGACGAGTTCGGTCGGCGGGTCCGCCTCGATGAAGACCGGCGAGTTGAGCCCGCCCGGAGGATCGGCGCCCGGGCCGGCGAACGCCCCGCCCGGCGGATCACCCAGCAGCGCGTAGGCCGTGCGGACCGCCAGGGTCGTCGCCCACGGCAGCGGCTCCCGGACGTCCGCCGGCGGCCAGCCCGCCACGACGAGGTGCAGGCCGGCGGACCGGCCCGGCTCCGCCAGGGTCTCGATCCGGGCCAGATCGGTGGGTCCGGTCGACTCGGGCAGCGCGGCGATCACCAGCAGCAGCGTCCGGTCGTGCCGGCGACGCCCGCTCGTGCCGGGGGTGACCCACTGCTCGGCCTCCGTGAGCACGGCCCGCAGACCCGTCACGTCCAGCGCCGGGGGTGGCAGCAGCCCCGCGTCCGCGAGCGGCGCGAACGGCGCGAGGGCCGTGCCG
Source organism: Micromonospora sp. NPDC049048 (assembly GCF_043197615.1). Lineage (NCBI taxonomy): Bacteria > Bacillati > Actinomycetota > Actinomycetes > Micromonosporales > Micromonosporaceae > Micromonospora > Micromonospora sp. NPDC049048. The sequence continues at coordinate 140,363 of NZ_JBICTM010000001.1, forward strand.
GTGGCGTCCACCGCGCGGACCAGCAGCGCCCCGGCCGGGGTCGCCGCCAGCAACCGCAGCAGTACGCTCCGCAGCAGTCCCGCCACCCGGGGATCCCGGGCGTCGACGTCCATCGTGAGGTGACCCGTGCCGAGCAACGGCACCAGCGCGGGAAACCGGGCGTCGTCCAGCGGCGCCGCCGTCCCGACCCGGACGAAGGGGGGCGGACCCTCACCGGCCGGTGTGGTCGGTGCCGTCGCCTCCAGGGGGGCGCCCGCCCAGCCGGGGGCCAGCACCGCCGCCGCAGACCGGAGGCGGTCGGCCAACTCGTACTGGCGGCGCTGGTCGGCGGGGGCGGGCCGGGTGTCGTCGAGGACGCTCGCGGCGGCGGTCGCGGTGGCTGCGGCCCGCCTGTGCAGTGCGGCGGCGCGGTTCGTACGTCCCTTCGGACCGGCCACCGCGTCCACCCCCTCTGCCCGAGGTCGGCAACCCCTCCCCGCGCAGAGACCGTAACCCAGCCGAGCCGACTCGTCCGGGATGCGCGGCGGCACTGCGCCGGGGATGTCGTGGATCTCACCGATGGGCAGTGGTCCGTCACGATCCGCTGGATCTGAGGCATTGGGTCTGCCGCGTCCAGCCGCTAGCCTCAGGGGGTGGAATCAGTGCAGCCCCCCGCCGGTTCCCAGGTCTCCCGCGTACCGGCGCAACGGCCTCCCTCCGACCGCCTGGCGCCGCCTTCGCCGGCCCCGGCACCGGAGCGGCCACGGCGGCGGCTGCGCACCTTGCTCACGGTGGTCACGAGCCTCGTCGTGGCACTCTGCCTCGGCGGGGTGGCCGCCGGATACGTGCTCTACAACCGGGCCGCGACACCTGACCGTGGTTCTCCGGACGTGGCGGTCGTCAACTACCTGCAAGCCGCGCTTGTCTCACGTGATCCAAATCGCGCCGTTCTCTTCACCTGCGATGGCTCGTTGCAGTCAATCGAAGATCTGCGATCCCAGCTCGAACGACGCGAGAGGGACTTGGGGACGAGCTTCTCGATCAATATCGAGAATGTCGTGGTCGTCATGAACGGCTCATCATCGGCCACGGTTACGGCGGTTATCCGTCGCAGCGCCTCCGTGGACGGGGTGCAACAGAGCCTCACCGACCCGTGGCGTTTCGAGGCGCAGGACAGAGATGGGTGGCGGGTGTGTGCCGGAGCACCAGCGAGCTGAACTTGTTATTCGATCCAGAGGAGATGGACCGGGACCTCCAGTGTGGTCGGTGACTGCCCTCGCCAGGCCCAGCGGTACCAGTCCACCTCCGGCGTCACCCGGACGCAGATGTCGCCATCCGCGCCGGAGTAGGTCTCGGTGACGGCTCGCAGATCCCGGTATTCCACGGAATCCACGACATGCACCACGCGCCGTCCTGCGACGGCGTCCGACTCGAAGACCGGGGTCGGCATGCGGTGCGTCGGGGCGTCCAGGGACACCAGGCGGACGCCCGTCTCACGTTCCGCTGGGCCGTCCGGCCGTGTCCCCACCGTCTCCACCCAGACCCGTTCCACGGGGACCAACGGGGCGAAGACCTCCACCTGGTCGGACTCCGCCCGGTACCACTCGTGCTCGGGGATTACCGGCACGTAGGTCCGGCTGCCCTGCACCACCCGGTCGTCGGCGCGAAGGTCGCCGCGCCAACCGTGTCCGGGCAGGCCGACCAGCACGCGTTGCCCGCGGAGTTCGACGCGGCCGGTGGCCGGCATGATTTCGATCGGCCGGGGGGGCCTGGGAGCCCAGTCCGGATGGTCGGCGAACGGGTCGGGAAGCGGCTCGTTCATGACGGCGAGCGTCTCATCCCACGCTCTTGAGCGGCGCGCCGCGCGATCGCATGAACGGCACCGGGTTGATCGCGCCCCGGCTGCTCCGATCCTCGTCCTTGTGTACCTCGAAGTGCAGGTGCGGACCCGAGGAGTTGCCGCTGCTGCCCACCTGGCCGATGACGGTACCGGCCTCGACGAGTTGGCCGACCCTGACACTGGGCCTGCTGACCATGTGGCAGTAGCGGGTGATGAAGCCGCCAGCGTGCAGGACGTCGACGAACCAGCCGCAGCCGCCCTTGTCCGGCCAGCCGTCGACGTTGCAGGTGCGCCGGCCGCTGTTGTCCGGGTCGCAGCGTGACACCAGGACCCGTCCGGTGGCAGCCACCCGGATGTCCGTGCCCTTCGGCGCGGCGATGTCGACCCCGTTGTGCCCGGGTCGCTTCGCGGTGCGGAATCCCGAACCGACGCCGCCCGGAATGGGAGCGGTCCATCCCGAGGCGGCGATCTGTCCCTTCTCGGCGTCGTCGCACTTCCGCTCGCCATCGATCAACGCGATCCGGGCCGCCCCGCCAGCCAGCGCGTTGACGATCTGCGCGGCCACGTCCTCGTGCTTGGCGTACGCGTCCGGGAAGGCGCTGATCTGCACGGCCTGCGCTGCTCTGGTCAGCGACATCGTCTCCCAGTCGGGCACCCGGACGAGTTTCTCGTAGAACTTCCGGGCCGCGTACTCGGGTGTCATCCGCTGCGCCACGGTGCCCCAACTGGCGCGCTGCTGGAAAAGACCGACAGAGTCGTGGTCTGCGCCGACGCCTTCGTTGGGCAGATTCCCGGACTCGCCGACGGTGCGGTTTGCCAGATTTAGAAGCCTGGATTCCTGCATGGCCGTCGCCACGGCGATTACCCATCCGCGGGGAGGCACCTTCATCTCCTGTCCCACCTTGATAATCCTCGCGGCGTTGCGGAGCTGACGTTCGCCATACTTCGATATCCGAGGCATGTCGCCTACTACGCTTACCTGATAGTTCTCCTTACAATCCTGACCGGTCAACGTCATGCCGGTGCTGGACTCGCCACCGAGTTCCGTGAGGAAGAAGGCACCCACGCCGCCGGTGCAGCAGAGCAGGGCGAGCGTCGCTGTCAATCCGGCGGCCAGCGCGCCGAGTCGGAGTCGCCGACGGCGGGGGCGTACCTCGTCGCTCATGCCTGCTCCCAGTCCACCGCGTCCACCAGCCACCGACCGTCGGGTGCCACCAGTTCGAGGCGGAGCCGTCCCGTGTCCAGCGGAACCAGCACCTCGACGAAGTTCTCCGCTCGGGGCCGGAGCGTGACGTCGCCGTTCACCTGCCCGGCTGGCACCCCCGAAGGGTCCACGCCGGCCAGCTTGTCGATCAGCGCCGGGGTCGACAGGGGACGCAGGTCCTCCTGCCACCGCTCCGCCGTGATGCCCGGCTTGCCGAGCCAGGCGGTGACGAAGCGCGCGGCCGTCTGCTCCGGTGTTAGTTCGCCAGGGCGGGTGACCGGGGAAGGCGGAGCACCCGTCGAGAACGCCCCGTCGTCACCGGCGGTCGGGGCGACGGTGGTGATCGGTCGGTCGGGGCGGTTGCTGAGCCCGGAGGTGGGATCGCCGGGCCCGGAGACCAGCCGCGCCGCTCCGATGATCCCGAACACGAGTACGGCGATGCCGATCGCGATGCCGAGCCGGGATCGGAGTACCCGGGTGACGAGAAATTCGATCGCTCGCCGCACCGCACTCACCGCGCCTCGGAGCGGATCCGGGGAGCGGGCCGGTCAGGCGTGCGTTCCGCAGACCCGGGACGGTAGATGGCGAACGAGGGGCTCTCGTCCGGCACGTCCGGCTCCGTCCACGTGGCGGGCTGCCGCCGCCGGGGTCGGGGCGCAGCCGGGCTGGAGGTGCGCCGGTCCTCGGATGGCGCGGCGTCTTCGGTGGCCTGCTCGCGGCCGTCAGGGCGCTGCCGATCCTGCCCACCGGGGGCGGTGGCTTGCCCACCACGGGTGGCGGCGTGCGTCGGATCCTCCCGCCGGGCCTCGGGTCGAAGGGTGGGCTGCTCCGCCACGACGCCACGACGCCGGCCCATCGCCGGCTCGGCCGTGCCACCGGGTTCCGCGACGTCGAGCCGGGCGGCGGTACGCATGTCCCGGAAGAAGCGTCGGTGCCACGAGCCGGCCGAACTGACCGCCTCGCTGCTGTCCTTGCCGCCGAGTTGGGTGATCCGCCGGTAGGGGCGTAGCAGCAGCCAACCGACCACACCGCAGAGCCAGACCAGCACCACCTGGAGCCAGCCGGGCAGGGTGGGGGTGCTCATGATGAGGTCGACCGCGAAGAGATAGATGGCGGCCCCGGTGCCGAAGATGGCGATGTTGAAGACGGCGGCGACCACCGCGTTGGCCAACCGCCGCAAGCCGGCGCTGGCCGGACGCATCAGGCCCACCGTGCCGAGGATCGGCGCGGCGATCACCGCCCAGCGGAAGATCAGGAAGCCCAGCAGCACCAGCAGCGAGGCGGTCAGGTCGAACATGGCGAAGAGCACGGCGGCCAGCACTGCGATGAAACCGGCACCGACCCGGTCCATGTCCCGGACGCCCTGGAGATACTCGTACGCCTCCGGATCCTCCTCCTTGATCTGCTCAGCTACCTTCATCCACTGCTGCTGCTTCGCCTCAATGGTGGCTTGACGTGTCGCAGGGTTCGCACGGAGTGACTGCGCCTCGCCCCAGGTCAGCGACCGGGCGTCGTAAAGGGCTGGTCCGTATTTCTTGGCAGTCTCGCTGTCTGCCGATCCGAGGACTCCCCGTAGCCAGTTTCGGTACAGCATGGATTCGGTAGCGGTGTCGCTGGCTCGCACAGCAGGCGGACGATTGTCCTTGCAGCGTTCTGGGTCGGGGTCGATGCACCGGCCTGGCGCAGGTTCCTTCACCTGTGGCCCGACCGCGTCATGCACTACGCCCAAGGTGGTGACGAGGGTGCCGTCGGCGATGTTGGCCGACTTGACCGGCCAGGCGGCCAGGGCGGTCACCGCCACCATCACCAGCAGTGCCCAGCCTGCCGTGGTCATCGCGTTGCTCATGTCGGACTGGCGGGAGCGCCAGAGCAGGTACAGACCGACCACGCAGAGAGTGACGATGCCGAAGACGCTGAACACCTTCTGGTAGACGGCCTTCGTCGCCTGGTCCACCAGCGGGTCGGCCCAGCCCCACATCGAGCGCGGGTTCCAGGCGCGTTCCCGCAATGCATTGGAGGCACCGATTATCGCAGTGGCGATCATGAACTCGCCGTTAGCGACGGTGGTGGTGAACTTGTAGTCCGGGTGCAGCACGGTTGAGGCACAACCGATGTCGTATGTCGTGTAGCTGTACCCGGCGTATCCGTAGAGGCTGTATCGGCCGGTGATGCCGGCGGAGGATTCGGGTGGAGAACTGGCAAACCAGCCAGCTAGACCTGCATCGGGAGCCCCGGGGGTTGGTGGCTCAAGACACTCCGCCCGAGCGGCCGATACGTCCTGGAGCTTGGCGACGCAGGCGCGGAAGTCGGCCTGCCACTCCGGGGTGGTGCAGAGGTCGGCCTTCGCCTGGGCGGTCAGCGGGGCGGGGCCGGCTGCCGTGGCGCCGACGGCCGGCCAGCCGATCGTGGCCCCGGCGAGTACGCCGAGCGCGAGCAGGAACGCCGCCAACCGTGCCCGGGCCCGCGCCATGTCACGCCTCCATGTTCGGCAGGATTGCCGGCAGTACCCCGGCCGCCGCGGCGATCGCGGCGGGGGTGGTGTCGAGGTGGTCCAGCAGTCCGTCGACGTACGAGACGTCGACCCGGACCTTCTGCACTCTGCCGTCGACGTCCCGCATCACGAACTCCCGGAAGCCGAGCCGGGTCGCGCTGGTGGCGTCGGCGGCGGAGAGGGAGGCCAACGTGGCCTCGTAGCCGTCGTCGACCGGCACCCGCAGCAGCCGGAGCGCTTCGGAGGCGATCTCCGCGTCCTCGGCGATCCGGCCCACGAAGACGGTGGAGACCAGGTTCTGCACATCGAGGCCGAGGATGTCCTTCGGGTTCTGGGAGGCCACCAGCGCGGCGAGGTTCCACTTGCGGGAGTCGCGCGCGAGCCGGACCAGGAACGACCGTCCGGAGCGCCACCCTTCCATGAAGTGCGCCTCGTCCAGCCCGACCAGCTTGCGCGACGACATCGAGCCGCCGTAACAGCGGCGTACGGCGAGCCGGTGCGCGGTGTGCAGCATCGGCAGGGCCAGCGACTCCTCGGCGGACCAGTATTCGCGCTCGATCTTCAGGTCGGGCAGTCGCAGCCCGGCCATGGTGATCACCGTGAGCGCGGCGTCCGCGCCCAGCAGTCCCTCCGGCGGCCGGCCGAAGAAGAGCATGGCCAGCGGCATCTCGGCGGTGTCCAACAGCAGGTTGGCCAGTTCCCTGCCGGCGTCGTCGTCGACCTGGCTGAGGCAGGCGACCACGTCGTCCAGGGTCGACGTCTCCTCCGCCGGCACCTGGCGTACGGCGTGCCGGAAGAGGGTCGCGGTGGACGCCTCCCGGGCGACCTGCGGGGGCACCAGCATCATGCAGATGTCCTGCACCAGCATCCGCCGCTCGGCGCGGGCGTTGGAGACCGCGATCTCGAACTCGCGGTCCCCCGAGGCCCCGGTGCCGAACTCGCTGCGCAGCGGCGTCGGGATGAGCGAGTACGGGGCCAGGGTGCCGTGCTCGGAGCCGGTCAGGTTCAGCACGCGCGCGTACGGCCGCAGTTCCGGCATGGCGCAGAGCCGGGCGAGCGGGCCGGACGGGTCGAGCAGCGTCACCTGCACCCCGCGTCGGGCCGCGAGGTAGCCGAGCGCGCCGAGCAGGGTCGACTTGCCGCCGCCCGGTTCGGCGACGAAGACGGCGAGCCCGGAGCGTTCGCGTACCTCCATCGGGAAGTGCAGGTCGAGGAAGACCGGCCGGCGGCAGGTGCCGGCGGTGCGCCCGATCAGGTCGCCGCGCCGGTCGCCGACGGTGGAGGCGGCCTGGGGGAGCGCGGCGGCGAGCAGGTTGACCGGCATCCGCCGGACGTAGCCGGTGTTGGCGATGGGTTCGCCGGGGATGAACTCGCGGGCCAGCCAGTCCTGGTTCTTGGGGTGTTGCAGCGAGATCCGCAGCTCGCGGGAGTAGAGCTGGATAAGCCGGCGGGCCCGCTCCAGGCACTCCTCGCGGTTGCGGCCGCCGACGGCGATCCGGTGCCAGCCGTGCGCGCGGGCGGAGTCGACCGGCAGCCCGGTCGTCATCTCGTCACCGATCACCAGGGCGCGCTTGGCGAGCCGCTCCAGCTCGGGCGGGGCGTCGATGCCGTGCTCGGCGTAGTCGAGCTGCTGGGAGCGGATCATCCGCAGCCGGTGTTCGAGGTTACGGAAGGAGTCGCCCGAGCCGAGGATGTCGACGCGGGTGGAGAGCTCCATCGGCCACGGCAGCCGCTCGTGGAAGTGCAGCCAGGGCTCGTGTCGCTCGGGGATCTCCAGCGGCTCCATCCGGCCGACCGCCAGCACGGCGACGTGTCGTTCCTCGCCGGTCATCCGGTTGACCAGCTTCACCGTGGAGCCGTACGGGGTGCGGTAGCGCTCGACCTGCTCGGTGAGGGCGAGCAGGTCCCCGCGTTCCCAGCGCCCGTCGGTGAGCGGGGACAGCTCCCCGGGCGGCGCCATGCACAGCGCCACCGAGCGGTAGAGCAGCCACTCCAGCTCCTGTGCGGTGACCCGCCGGCCGCGCATGCCGAACGCGCCCAGCACCTCGTCGAACTGCTCGACGGTGCGGCCGAGCTTGCGGCGCTCGCCCTCGGCCACGCCGCGGCCGAAGGTGCGCAGCACCCGCTCGCTGAGCGAGTCGCCGAGGGACCGCCGGGCGAAGGTGACGCCGAGGTAGGTCTGCCCCTCGGCGTGGTTGACCGAGAGCAGGTGCCGCTGCGCGGCGACCAGGTGGTCGCCCCAGCTGGCGGTGCCGGGGACGTCGGGCAGCGGCGCGGCGGTGTGCGCGTCGACGGTGCGGGCCCACTCGTCGGCCGGGAAGGGCCGGGTGGTGCGTCGCAGGTGCAGCCGGAAGCCGGCCAGCCCGGCGTACTGCTCGGAGATCGCCGAGAGCAGCGCCTCCCGTTCCGCGTCCGGCCGGAACGCCCAGCGCACCTCGGGCAGCCAGTACCAGGCGGTGACGGTGTTGGGGGTGAAGGTCAGGTGGCCGGCGATCTCGGTGATGGCCAGCTCGACCGCCGGATCCCGGTCGCCGAACTTGATCTTCGGTGGCTTGACCCGGACGGGCTTGGTGGGCTGGCCGCGCCGGCCGGCGGAGCGCTGCCGTGGCGCAGCGACCTCCCGGCCGGTCCGCTCCGGCTGGCGCTCCCCGCCGGGGCGGGACGCCAGCGGGGCGGCCGGTTCCGGCGCGGTCGGGGCGAGTGGCGCCGGCCCGGGGGATACGGCGTGGGCCGGCGGCGGTGCCGTCGGGGCGGCCGTCGTGTCCTGCGCCGGTGGGCGGGTCGTCGGCAGCCGGTCCCCGGGCTGGTGGGGCACCCGGGACCTGGCCGGCCGGGTGGGCGGCTCGTGGGTGGCCGGAAGCTGGTCGACGGTCGGTGCCGCCTGGGCGGGCGTCCGGTCGATGGCGTCGCCCGGGTGGCCCCGGTCGGCCCGGTGGCCTGCCCGTACGGGCGGCGGGGTGGGTACCGGCGGGAGCGCCGCCGGGGCGGCCGGTTGCGGCGGGGCGGCGGGGTGTTCCCGCCCGCTGCTCCGCTGTGGGGGTGCCGCCGGTCGGGGCGCGCCGGGGCGCGTACCACCGAACAGGTCGAGGAAGGGCGAGTCGATGTCGGCGCTGTCGCTGGCGGCGGGCTGCGGCTCGGCCGGCGGCGTCCGGCGTGGTGCCGGACGGGGTGCCTGGAAGACGCCCACGCCGCCGTGCCCGGGTGACGTCACCAGGGCCGGGTCGAGGGCGACCTCGTCCGCCTCGGGATCATCCACGTAGTCGAACGACCGCGCACGGTTACCGTGCGGGACGGCCGGACGCCCTGCCGGGGAACCCGGCGTGGAACTGCGATTCATGCGACCGCCTCATCCGCGTCGTTCGACTGCCTGGTCGGGGTGCGACCGGTCATGCCAGTTCCTCCCGGATCCTGATCCGACTGCCGACCAGGCGGGGATCCCGCTGCTCCGCGGCCGGCTCCCGGGTCCGCCGCCAGTCCGTCAGCGCGGTGCGGATCACCATGCGCGCGGGCCGGTCCGGGTCGACGTACCGGAAGATGAACGAGGTGCTCACGATGGCGAGCGCGATCTCCCAGGCCGGGAAGAGCTCGACCTGCAACGTGAACAGCCAGTGGATGAACATGTAGAGGGGAACGAGCAGCATGAACAGCCCGTACTGGGCGTACGGCAGGTGGACGGGAAGGGTGTAGCCGGGCGGCCCGAGGTAGACCAGGCGAGCCCGGTAGATGTCGTCGTCGGTGCGCAGCCGCATCTCGTGCCCGCGCCTATTCGAAGATCAGGTCGATCAGGTAGTCGCCGATGAAGAAGAGTGTGGCGGCTCCGGCGATGAAGGCGAGCCCGACGATCGCGATCGCCGAGCTGGTGAGGACCTTGGAGATCTCACCCCGGCTGGCCCGCCCGATGAAGATGACGCCCAGCACGGCCAGCAGGATCGGTGCGATCTTGCTGGCGAAGAACGTGACGACACCCTCGGTGTCGATGCCCTTGGGCGCGGGCTCGGCGAGTGGAGTCGACGCCAGGGCGGAGAGCGTGTGGGTGGCGGCGGACGTCGCCGTCTCCATCAGCTCGATGGCGATCACTGGAACCTCCCCAAGTCGCGGCCGGCGGCGCGCGGTGGTGCAGTAGGCATGCCTGGCGGGAACGGTGCTCCCTGTGCAGCGTCGGCGACCCTGCGTTCGTCACCCACCACCGAGGGTGGCGAGTTTTGGGCGGATTTTCCCGCTTCGGCCCTCCCTCCAAGCTTCGCCATCTCGATGCCGGGCAGTTCCAAAGCGTACGGGCACCCACTGTTTGCGACAAGCCGCGAAGAGTCTGCCCGATCCGCCCCGGACGACCGATCGTACACCCGTTCGAATCCGCATGTCATCGCCCTCGACCCGGCCCGCCCGGAGCGGTCCAGGCGACCGGTACCGTCTAGCCGTGACCGATCTGGTACGGGCCTCGGCCCCGGTGGTGATGGGCGTCCTCAACGTCACGCCCGACTCCTTCTCCGACGGCGGACGGTACGCCGACCTCGACGCCGCCGTCGGACACGGCGTCCGGCTGCGGGCCGACGGCGCCCACCTGGTGGACGTCGGCGGCGAGTCCACCCGGCCCGGCTCCGACCGCGTCGACGCGCAGACCGAGACGACCCGGGTGGTCCCCGTCATCCGGGAGCTGGCCGCCGCCGGTGTGCCCGTCAGCATCGACACCACCCGCGCGCGGGTCGCCGAGGCGGCCCTCGCCGCCGGTGCGGCCGTGGTCAACGACGTCTCCGGCGGCCTCGCCGACCCCGACATGGCCCGGGTGGTCTCCGACGCCGGCTGCCCCTGGGTGCTCATGCACTGGCGGGGCCACTCCCGACAGATGGGGGAGCTGGCCCGCTACGCCGACGTGGTCGCCGAGGTACGCGCCGAGCTGGGCCGCCGCGTCGACGAGGCGCTGCGGGCCGGGGTCGACGCCGACCGCATCGTCGTCGACCCGGGGCTGGGCTTCGCCAAGACGGCCGCGCACAACTGGGAGCTGAGCACCCGCCTGCCCGAACTGCTGAGCCTCGGCTTCCCGCTGCTCTTCGGGTCCAGCCGCAAGTCGTACCTGGGGCGGCTGCTGGCCGGTCCCGACGGCACCCCCCGCCCCACGGACGGCCGCGACGTGGCCACCGTCGCCACCAGCCTGCTCGCGGTGGCGGCCGGTGCCTGGGGCGTACGCGTGCACGACGTCCGGGCGACCGTGGACGCCCTCGCCGTCTGGCAGGCCACCGGCGCGCCCCGCCTGGCCCCCGCAGCCGACCCGATCCTGGCCCCCGCCGCCACCGGAGGAACCCGGGGCGCGGTCGGGGCGGACCTCACCCGCGAGCACGGAGGAGACCGATGACCGACCGGATCCAGCTGACCGGCCTGCGGGCGCACGGGCGGCACGGGGTGTACGACTTCGAGCGCGAGCAGGGGCAGGACTTCGTCGTCGACGCCGTGCTGGAGATGGACCTCGCTCCGGCCGCCATCTCGGACGAGGTGGGCGACACCGTCCACTACGGCGAACTGGCCGAGCGGTTGGTGGCGGTGGTGACCGGCGAGCCGGTCAACCTGATCGAGACCCTCGCCGACCGGCTGCTGGCCGTCTGCCTGGCCGATCCCCGGGTCGAGGTCGCCACGATCACCGTGCACAAGCCGGAGGCGCCCGTCCCGCACGCCTTCACCGACGTGGCCGTCACGATGACGCGGCGGCGCGACCGGTGACCCGCGCCGTGCTCTCCCTGGGCAGCAACCTCGGCGACCGGCTGGCCCACCTGCGCGGTGCCGTCGCCGCGTTCGGCGACAGTGTGCTGCTGGTCTCCGGTGTCTACGAGACTCCACCGTGGGGGGACGCGGACCAGCCCGCGTACCTCAACGCCGTGCTGCTCGCCGAGGACCCGGCCGCGGGCCCGTACGACTGGCTGGAGCGGGCCCGGGCGGCGGAGCGTGCCGCCGGGCGGACCCGCGACCCGCAGCGGCGGTTCGGGCCCCGGACCCTGGACGTGGACGTCATCGCCGTGTGGAGCGACGGCGACGAGCCGGTGCTCAGCGACGACCCCGAGCTGATTCTGCCGCACCCCCGGGCCCACCTGCGGGCCTTCGTGCTGCGGCCGTGGATCGACCTCCAGCCGTACGGGCGGCTGCCCGGGCACGGTTGGCTGACCGACCTGCTCAACACCGCTCCGGTGGCCGAGGACGCGCTGGATCTGCGCCCCCGGCCGGATCTGGCGATAGAGTCGACGGCATGACCCAGTGGAGCCGGCCGGCATGACGCAGGCGCAGTCCCCAGGACCGGGCGGAGCAGGCCCGGAGCGGTCCCGGATGGGTCCCACCCGCATCTCCACCCTGCTGGTGGCCGGCCTCGGGGCCGCCGCCGTGGCCTGGTTGCTGATCAGCACCCTCTACTACGACTACCTGCCGGAACTGCCCTGGCTGCCGGTCGTCACGCTCGCCGCGCTGGCCGTGCTGGAGGCGTACGCCGCAATCAACACCAGGGGGCGCATCGAGCGCAGGCCGGGCCGCGAACCGGTGAACGCCCTGCTGGTGGCCCGGTTCGTGGTGCTGGCGAAGGCCTCCGCGCTGGCCGGCGCGATCTTCGCCGGGTTCTACGCCGGGCTGACCGGCTGGCTCTTCGTGGAGCGCACCGACGCCGCGATGGGCGACCGGCCGATCGCCGGCGCCGGGCTGCTCGCCGCCCTGGCGTTGGTGGCGGCGGCGCTCTGGCTGGAGCGTTCCTGCCGGGTTCCGGAGCAGGAGGACGACGAGGACCGCGAGCCCGGCGGCCGGGAGGGCCGCCCCGGCGCGCGCTGATTCCGAGGGGTTACGCCCGGCCTCCCGCGCGGGTACCGTGCCTGCGACCGAGAGCAACGCCGCCCCGGTCCGCCGGCGCGTCGGGCCTGGGGTGGCCACGTGGGAGGCGGCGTCATGCGGTACGACGAACCGGGGCGTGAACCGTCCCCCGAGCCCTCGTCCGGCATCCCCGCCTCGGTCCTGGAGAACGTCTTCGACGACCCCGCGCACGGCGAGCCCGGCCGCGACCGGTTCGGCGTCCACGTCGTCTGGGAGCTGCTGCTCCTGGCCGGGCTGGGTCTCCTCACGTATCTGCTCTGGGCGGAGGACCCGGCCGCGCTGCGCGGCGACGGGCTGCGTTCCCTGCTCCTCGACGTGGTCGTGCTCGGGCTGCTGGCGCTGGCCGCGGGGCTGACCCTGCGTACCGCCGCGGTGAACCTGGCCGTCGGCCCCGTCGCGGTCGCCGCCGCGCTGCATGTGGCCGAGCAGGGCGACCGGGGCGTCAGCGCCGCCGCCGGCCCGGCCCTGCTGGTCGCCGCGCTGGGCGGGCTCGCCCTGGCGCTGGTCGTGGTGGTGCTGCACGTTCCCGGCTGGGCCGCGTCCCTCGCCGCCGCCGCCGGAGTGATCGTGTACATCCAGCGGCGCTCCGCGGCGGTCCTGCCCCAGGGCGACTACGACCCGGAGCGCGCTGCGTTGTACCTCTTCGTCGGGTTCGCGGCCGTCGCGGTGCTCGGCGGCCTCTTCGGTTCGGTGCGGGCCGTCCGGCGGGTGGTCGGCCGGTTCCGCCCGGTCGTGGACCCGGCCCGCCGCCGGGGCGCGGTGGCGGCGGTGGTCACCACCGCCGCGCTCGTCGGCTCCACGGTGCTGGCCGCGCTGGCCGGCATGCTCGTCGCCAGCCGGGACATCGCCCCGGTCGCGCCGAACCCCGGGCTCGACTGGACGGTGCTCGCGGTCGGCCTGGCGCTGCTCGCCGGCACCAGCGCCTTCGGCCGGCGCGGCGGCGTCTTCGGCACGCTGCTGGCGGTCTGCCTGGTCACGGTCTTCCTCGCGTACGCGCGGGCCCGGGGCTGGACGGTGAGCCGGTGGGCGGTGGGCGCGGCGGCGATCGGCGTCGGGCTGCTGGTCACCCGGCTGGTCGAGACGTACGGACGGCCGGCGACCGGTGCGGCGGAGCCGGTGTTCTCCGGGGACGGGCGGTTCGGCGTGGGCTGGACGGCGCCGTCCGCGGACCCGGTGGGCGACTGGCCCCCCGCCGTGCCGAGGCGGTCCCCGGAGAGCCCCGTGGACCCCTGGCGCGACCCCGGCTGGGAGAGCGGCCCGCGCCGGTGGGACGGCGGCGACCGGTGAGCCGTGCCGCGTCCACCGGGCCGGGAGTGATCTCGGCGGTTAGGCTCGCGGAATGACCGACACACCATCGACCTCGGCCGGCCCGTCGTTCGAGGAACTCGACGCGCTGTCCACTGAGGAGCTGCGGGAGCGGGCGTTCGCGGTCGCCCGGGAGCATCGCGACGTGCGCTTCTTCTGGTCCGTGCTGCGGCACCTGCCGAACGCGGACGAGGCCGCCGCCCTCGACGGCGCGCCCAACTCCGTCGGCCCGACGATCGACGAGGCCGCGGCCCTGTGGCGGGAGCTGACCGGGCACGGCTACGAGGAGTCGGCGCCGCTGCTGCGCGCCGCGTTCATCGACTACCTGATGAAGCACCCGCGCCGGTGACGTCGACCGACGGCCCCGGGCAGGTTTGCCCCCCGCGGTCCGCCGGGAACTGAGCCGATCATGGCGCTCACCAACCCGTCGCGGACGGGCGGTCGCTACGGGACGGCGGCGGGCACGGGGGCGCTCGCGGCGCTCCTGCTGGTGGCCGTGTGCGGCAGTCCGGCGTACGTCGGCTGGGCCGCCGGCACCGACCCGAACTCCGCGGGCGGCTGGTACCTGCAACTGCTCTCCTGGCCGGCGTGGCACTTCGGCGGCGACGGGGCGACCGGCGGCCTGCTCGTGGCGAACCTGCGGGCCGTCCTGCTGGTCATCCTCGCGGCACTCTTCCTCTATCTGCTGCCCACCTCGCAGGTGGCCCGGGTGCAGGGGTCGGGGACGCAGTTCTTCTCCGGCTGGGCCGCGTACGTCCTGGCCGGCGGCTTCGCCTCGCTGCTCGCCGCCTTCCTCGGCCCGGAACCGTCGCTGCTCACGGCGATCCAGGCGGGCGGCGCCGGCGCGACCTACGGCTTCCTCTCCGGTTGGGTCATCGGCGCGGCCAGCCTCGGCGGACGCGCCTGAACCCGCCGCCCCTCAGCGTCCGGGCCCGCCCAGTTCGAGCAGCCGCGCCCGGCTGAGCACGCCGACGGGCCGCCCTTCGTCGGTCACCACGACCCGGTCGGCGGCCGAGGTCAGCAGCACCCCCAGGGCGTCGTACGCCGAGCCGCCGAGCGGCATCGTCGGCAGCTCGGCCACCCCGGTCTCCGGCAGCGGTTCGACGGACTCGCCGGTGACCGGGGTCACCGCCAGCCGGCGGATGCCCCGGTCGGCGCCCACGAACTCCCGCACGAAGGGCGTGGCGGGCGCGCCGAGCACGGCGGCGGGGGTGTCGTACTGCTCCAGCCGCCCGCCCTCGGAGAGCACCGCGATCCGGTCGCCGAGCCGGACCGCCTCGTCCAGGTCGTGGGTGACGAGCACGATGGTCTTGCGTACCTCGGCCTGCAACCGGAGGAACTCCTCCTGCAACCGGGTACGCACGATCGGGTCGACGGCCGAGAAGGGCTCGTCCATCAGCAGCACGACGGGGTCGGCGGCCAGCGCCCGGGCCACTCCGACCCGCTGCCGCTGCCCGCCGGAGAGCTCGTGCGGGTAGCGGCGGCCGAAGGTGGCCGGGTCGAGTCCGACCAGCTCCAGCAGTTCGTCGACGCGGCGGCGGCTGCGCTGGCGCGGCCAGCCGAGCAGCCGGGGCACGGTGGCGACGTTGGCGCTGACCGTCTGGTGCGGGAAGAGGCCGACGTTCTGGATCACGTAGCCGATCCGGCGGCGCAACCGGACCGGGTCCACCCGGGTGACGTCCTCGCCGCCGAGCAGGATCCGGCCGCCGGTCGGCTCGATGAGGCGGTTCACCATCCGGAGCACGGTGGACTTGCCGCAGCCCGACGGTCCGATCAGCACGGCCAGCTCGCCGGCGGCGATGTCCAGGCTCAGCTCGCGTACGGCCTCGGTGCCGTCGGGGTAACGCTTGTGGATGCCCTCCAGCACGATCGACGCCGCGCGCGGCTCGGGGCCCTCCGGGGTAACGTCCACACATGTCCTTCCGCCTGAGCTACCGGGCCGACCCGGGTAACCCCTGGTTCTCCTGGCAGTACGTGCGGGACAACTCTGACACGATCCTCGCCGCCGTGCGGGAGCACGCCTCGCTGACCGCCCGCGCGGTGCTGATCGCCGCCCTGGTCGCGCTGCCGCTGGCGGTGGCCGCGTACTGGTACCGCTCGCTCGCCGGGCCGGTCCTGGCCCTCACCGGCGTGCTCTACACGGTGCCGTCGCTGGCGCTCTTCGCGTTCATCGCCCCCTATCTGGGCATCGGCGCGCTGACCGCGCTCAGTGTGGTGGTCCTCTACGCGCTGCTGGTGATCGTCCGTAACGCCGTCGCGGGGCTCAACCAGGTGCCCCCCGAGGTCCGCGAGGCGGCCGAGGGGATGGGGTACGGCCGTTGGGGTCGGCTGTTCCGGGTCGAGTTGCCGCTGGCACTGCCGGGCATCCTCACCGGGCTGCGGCTGGCCACCGTCTCCACGGTGGCCCTCGTGACCGTGGGCGTGGTGATCGGGCGCGGCGGTCTGGGGCAGCTGATCTTCGCCGGGTTCCAGAACAACTTCTACAAGGCGCAGATCATGACGGGAACGCTGCTCTGCGTCCTGCTCGCCCTGGTGCTCGACCTGGTCCTGGCGGGTGCGGGCAGGCTGCTGACCCCCTGGCTGAAGCGGGCCCGGTGAGCGCGAGGAACGTAGCGCAGCGGAGTCCCGCGGTCGCGAGCGGAAGGTGGGCTCGGTGAGCGCGAGGAACGTAGCGCAGCGGAGTCCCGCGGTCGCGAGCGGAAGGTGGGCTCGGTGAGCGCGAGGAACGCAGCGCAGCGGAGTCCCGCGGTCTTGGACGGAGGATTGGCTCGGTGAACCCGGTCGAGGCGGCGCTGGTCTGGCTCAACGACCCGCTGAACTGGACGAACCCGGGCGGCATCCTGGACCGGCTCGGCGAGCACCTGTCGATGTCGGCGGCGGCGGTGGCGTTGGGCTGCCTGGTCGCCTGGCCGATCGGGCTCTGGCTCGGGCACTCCGGCCGGGGCGGCGGGCTCGTGGTGCTGGTGTCCAATGTGTCCCTCGCCGTACCCACGCTCGCCCTGCTCACCATCCTGCCGCTGACCTTCCTCGGTTTCGGCCGGCCGTCGGTGGTGGTCGCGTTGGCCGTCTTCGCGGTGCCGCCGCTGCTGGCGAACGCGTACACGGGGGTGCGGCAGGCCGATCCGGAGGCCCGGGACGCGGCACGCGGGATGGGCTTCTCCGGGTGGCAGTTGCTGCGCCGGGTCGAGCTGCCGCTGGCGGTGCCGTACCTGGCGGCCGGGTTCCGCACGGCGGCGGTGCAGGTGGTGGCGACCGCCGCGTTGGCGTCCTTCGTCAACGGCGGCGGCCTGGGCCAGATCATCCGGGCGGGCTTCGGGCTGGACATCGCCGCCGGTGGCGGTCAGATCCTCGCTGGCGGCGTGCTCGTGGCCGGGCTCGCCATGCTGCTGGAACTGGTGCTTGCCCTGGTCGAGCGCCTGGTCACGCCGCGCCCGCTGCGGGGCGACCGTCGCCGGGCGCGCCGCCGCGCCGCGCAGGCGGTGGCCGGAGGCTGAACGCCTCCGCCGCACCTGGACGCCGTGCCCGATCGACGGGTGGATGCGGAATCCGACTCACCTCCGGTGACGATCCGGTGACAAACCGGCTCCCGAGTTGTCGGTGCCGTGTGGAAGATGTTGGGGTGGGAAATGCGGGCGACGCTTGAGTCAGCCGCCCGTGGGACACAGCGGGCGGCCGGAAGGAGATCGCCCGTCGGACACGCGGCCGGCCCGGCGGGGCCGCGCCGGGACACGGAAGGCGGGCACTGATGCGCGCGCGTACACGCCTGGCCGTCGGTGCGGTGGGAGCCCTCGCCGCGGCGGGGCTGCTGACCGGCTGCGGTGACGCCGGCTCCTCCGGCACTGACGCCCCCGAGCAGGCGGCGTCCGGGGCCGGCTGCGCGCCGGTCGCCGGTGACCAGCTCGTCGTGCTCGACGACGACAAGAAGCTCCAGAACACGGACAACGTCATCCCGGCGGTCAACGCCGACGCGGCCAACCCGCAGCTCCTCGCGGCGCTGGACAAGGTCTCGGCCGCGCTCGACACGCCGAAGCTGATCCAGCTCAACAAGGCCGTCGACGTCGACCGCAAGACGGCGCAGAAGGCGGCCGAGGAGTTCGCGGCGACCAACGGTGTCACCGCGGGCATCGCCAAGGGGCCCGGCGGGCAGATCGTGATCGGCGCGGCCAACTTCACGGAGAACCAGATCCTGGCCGAGCTCTACAAGATCGCCCTCACCGCGGCCGGCTACGACGCCAAGGTGCAGCAGATCGGCAACCGGGAACTCTACGAGCCGGCCCTGGAGAAGGGCGAGATCCAGGTGATCCCGGAGTACGCGGCGACCATGGCCGAGTTCCTCAACACCAAGGCCAACGGCAAGGACGCCGCGCCGGTGTCCTCGCCCGACCTCGACAAGACCGTCGCGGCGCTCAAGGCGGCCGGCGACAAGGTGGGCCTCGTCTTCGGTACGCCGGCCGCAGCGCAGGACCAGAACGCGTTCGCCGTGACCAAGGCGTTCGCCGACAAGTACGGCATCCGTACGCTCTCCGACCTGGCCGCCAAGTGCTCGGGCCAGGCCACGGTGCTGGCCGGGCCGCCGGAGTGCCCGCAGCGGCCGAAGTGCCAGGCGGGGCTGGTTCAGGTCTACGACTTCAAGGCGGGCTCGTTCAGCTCGCTGGACCAGGGCGGTCCGCAGACCAAGAACGCGCTGAAGACCGGGGCCGCGAGCGTGGGCCTGGTGTTCTCGTCGGACGGCGCACTGGCCGTCGGCTGATCCTCCCCGGCCGCCGGTGGCACGGACCACCGGCGGCCGAGCGGTGGACCGCTGCCCCGCCCGCAGCCGGTCCGTCCAGCAGGCGGCGGCGCGACTGTGGACGCCGCCGCCGGATGCCCCTGCTCGCCATTCCCGGGCGGGGAAACTCTCGGTAGGCTGCGGACCCATGCCAGCCCCGGTCACCCCCGCCGACAAGCGCAGCGCGTCGATGCTCACCATGCTCTTCTGGGCCGGTGTCGCCCTGGCGCCGGTGGCCGCGTTGATTCTCCTCGTCGCCGACGGCAACGGTCCGCTGCGGTTCGCCGCCGTGCTTGCCATCCTGGCCGTCGTACTGATCGGCCTGTCGATCGCGTTGCGCGTCGACGGCGCGGGTCCGGCCCGGACCGAGGAGCTGCTGGACGAGATCGAGCAGCTCCGACACGAGTTGCGCGGGGAGATCGTGGCCGCCGCCCAGCGCGGCAACCAGGCACTCGACCACGCCCAGCGGGCCCAGGAAGAGGTGACCGCGCTGCGTCGGCGGCTGGACGCCAGCAGCGCCGCGCTGGCCGGGGTCGACGCCGCGCCCGGTACCGGCCGGGCCCGGGCCTCCGTCGACGACGCGGTCGCCGGTCGGGGGCGGGTGCCGGATCAGGACGACGCGGTGCCCCGCCGGGGGCGTGCCGACCGGGACGACGAGGAACGGGTCCGCAGGCCGCAGCCGACTCCGCGGACCGAGCGGCCGGCCCCCGGCGCGTACGGCACGGACGGGCCGTCCCCGGGAGCGGGCGGCGGGTACGGCGCGGACCGGTCGGCCGCCGGCGGAACGGCGGGGGTGTACGGGGCGGCCCGGCCGGCGGAGCCGGGGAGCCAGCCCGGCGCCCGCCCCCTCGGGGTGGTGCGGCACACCGAGACCGTGCACGTCACCACCCGGCACACCGTCGTCGACGGCTCCGCGTCCGTGCCCGGCGACCGGGGTGCCCGGTACGGCGGCGGGTACGCGGGCGGCTGGTCGCCCGCGCCGGAGGAGCGGCCGTGGTCGGGCGAGCCGGACGACCGCCCCTGGGCCGGCGACGGGCACGACGACCCGGGCGACCGGTCCCGCCACGACGACCGGCCCCGGTACGAGGAGGGGGCGCGTCATGGCGACCGGCCCCGCCATGAGGAGCGGGCCCGTCACGGCGACGGGGCGCGACCGGGCCCCGGGAGCGCCGCCCGGGAGGGCCGGACGGCCCAGCCCGGCGACCGGGGATGGTCGAAGCAACCCGGCGACCGGGAGTTGTCGGAACCGCGCGACGAGCGGGAGTGGGGCCGGCACGACGAGCGGGGGCAGCGGTGGGACGACCGGGGCGGGCCGGGCAGGGGTGCGCCGGCCGCACCGCCCGGCCACGAACGGCCGTATCCGCCCGCCGAGGCGGGAGCGGAGGACGGGGAGTACTGGTCGCAGCTACGCGCCGGGGACCGGTGGGCTGCCGTACGGGACGACGAGCGGGGTCGGGAGCTGCGGGTCGGGGAGCGGCGTGCCGAGGTGCGCACGGACGCCACCGGCACCGAGTACCGCGTCGCGGACCGCTGGGCATCGGTGCGGCGGGACGAACCGCGCCGGGCGGGAGAGCGCGCGGACGACGGGTGGCGCGGCGGCTGGCCGGAGCCGGCCGACGCCCCGGCCCTGCCGGCCGGCGGGGTGCCGGTGCCCGACGAGTGGCGTCCACCCCGCCAGCGGGGACAGCAGCCCGAGGCGCGGCACGACGCCCGCCAGCCGGAGGCGCACCGCGCCCGTCGGGCGGAGCCCGAGCCGGAGCGGTACGGCTACCCGCAGGAGCGGTACGGCCGGCCGCCGGAGGAGCGGTACGGCTACCCGCCGCAGGACGACGAGCCCCGGGCGGGCGGTGCCCGCAACCCCGACCGCTGGCGCTGACCCCGGCGGCGGCCCGTCAGGATCGGCCGTCGCCGTCCCGGCCAACCGTCCCGAGCCGGCGCAGCCGGTCAGCTCTGCGAGCCGGCCAGTGCGCCGCCGTCCGGCGAACGGGTCCAACCGGGAGCCAACCCGGCGAACGCGACCGGGAGCCGGCCGTCCAAGGGCGGGCCGGGGTCACTTGTCGATGTCGCCGACCACGAAGAACATCGAGCCGAGGATGGCGATCAGGTCCGGCACCAGGCAGCCGGGGAGCAGGGTGGCCAGCGCCTGCACGTTCGCGTACGACGCGGTGCGCAGCTTCAACCGCCAGGGCGTCTTCTCGCCCCGCGAGACCAGGTAGTAACCGTTGATGCCGAGCGGGTTCTCGGTCCAGGCGTAGGTGTGCCCCTCGGGGGCCTTGAGCACCTTCGGCAGCCGGGTGTTGATCGGCCCGGTGAGCCGGTCCACCCGGTCCAGGCACTGCTCGGCGAGGTCGAGCGAGGCGTACACCTGGTCGAGCAGCACCTCGAAGCGGGCGTGGCAGTCCCCGGCGGTCTTCGTCACCACCGGCACGTCGAGCTGGTCGTAGGCCAGGTAGGGCTCGTCGCGGCGCAGGTCGAGGTCGAGGCCGGAGGCCCGTGCGACGGGCCCGGACGCGCCGAACGCGGCGGCGTCGGCCGCGGAGAGCACCCCGACGCCGACCGTGCGGGCCAGGAAGATGTCGTTGCGCCGGATGAGGTTGTCCAGGTCGGGCATCCGCCGGCGGACCTCGGCGATGGCGGCCCGCGCCCGGCCGGTCCAGCCGGCCGGCACCTCCTCCTTGAGCCCGCCCACCCGGTTGAACATGTAGTGGATCCGGCCCCCGGAGACCTCCTCCATGACCGCCTGGATGGTCTCCCGCTCGCGGAACGCGTAGAACATCGGCGTGATCGCGCCGATCTCCAGCGGGTAGGAGCCGAGGAACATCAGGTGGTTGAGCACCCGGTTCAGCTCCGCGAGGGCCATCCGCAGCCAGGTGGCCCGCTCCGGCACCTCCATGCCCATCAGCCGCTCGACGGCGAGCACCACGCCCAGCTCGTTGGAGAAGGCCGAGAGCCAGTCGTGCCGGTTGGCCAGCACGATGATCTGCCGGTAGTCGCGGACCTCGAAGAGCTTCTCCGCGCCCCGGTGCATGTAGCCGACGATCGGCTCGCAGGCCACCACGCGCTCGCCGTCGAGCACCAGCCGGAGCCGGAGCACGCCGTGCGTGGAGGGGTGCTGCGGCCCGATGTTGAGCACCATGTCGGTGCCGAGCTGTTCCCCGCCGGCCCCGGTGCCGACGGTCAGCTCGCGGAGGTCGCCGGCGTCCGTGGTCATGCCCGTCATCGTGCCATGAACCGCCCGGGGTCGACGCCGACCGGTTGCCGCAGCCACCAGTGCCCGCCCAGCCCGGCCGGGTCGGTCAGTTCGGCCACCGCCGACGCGGCGGCGAGCGCCCGCACGTACCCGGCCGGGTCGCTGGCGGCCAGGCTGAGCGGGGGTCGGCCGCCGTCGGCCCCGAGCGCCCGCAGCGCCTCCCGCTGCGACCCCAGGTCGTACGCGCACCGCGCGACCCGGGCGCCGGCGGAGGCGACCGAGTCGACGGCGACGTGCGCGGTGACGTCGCGGCTCCCGTCCGGCACCGGCGGCACCTGCCGCCCGCCCCGGTATCCGGTCAACGTCCCGTCCACGGGCCGGCCGTCCCGCAGGTGCCCGTAGTCCACGGCCAACGCCAGCCCCCGGTCGACGTGGCCCACGGCGTGCGCCCACGCCTCGTCGCGGGTCCGGCCGATCTCGGCTCTGACCGCTGTCAGGGGTTCCGGCCACCATCGGGTGAGCCAGTCCGTGTCGGCGGCATCGACCGGGTCGCCGACGGTCTCCGCGCCGGTGGCCGGGTCGACCAGCAGGTAGCGCCAGCCCTCGGCGGTGTGCACCGCCACGTCGAGCGGCACGTTGTCCAGCCACTCGGTGGCCACCAGCAGCCCGGTGATCCCGTCGGGTATTTCGTCGAGCCAGTCGATCCCGTCGGGCAGGTCGGCCGGTCGGGGCGCCTTCTCGACCGCGGTGAGGCGTACCCGGGAGGCGAGCGGAACCGGCGTGGAGGGCGCGGGACCGGCGGACGACGGGCCGGACGAGGCCGGGGGCCGGGCGGCGGCCGGGGGAGTCGGGGTCGCCGGGGAGCCCGTCCGCGCAGGGATCAAGCCTGACCGCCCGGGGCGGGCGGGCTCCCCGGCGACCTTCAGCGCGGCGGAGAGCGCGCGGAGCAGCTCGCCCCGCCCCGCGCCCACGTCGACCACGCGGAGGTCGGCGGGGTGGCCGAGGGCGGCGTCGACCCGCTCGACGAGCCGCAGCAGCGCGTCGGCGAAGGCCGGGGACGCGTGCACGCTGGTGCGGAAGTGGCCGGCCGGCCCCGGCCCGGAGACGAAGAAGCCGCCCGGCCCGTAGAGGGACCGTTCCATCGCGTCCCGCCAGCGCTCCGACATCAGTCCGTTCCTCGTGCGGCGTGGGTCACCGGCCCGACCCTACGGTCAGCCGGTCGGCGCGGACGTTCCATCCCCGGGCGTGCCGCCGGTGCCGTCGGTGAACGTTTTCACACATCCTTGTCCCGGTTCCGTAACCCCGGCGCATACTTGCCATCGACCGGTACCCCTTCTCGAGGACTGGATCGTCGCCCATGAGCGCACCCCTGCGCCCGCGCCCGGCCGCCCCTGACGGGGCCGCCGCCCCGCCGGCTGCCACTCCCCGTCTCCTCACCGTCGGTGTCGTCGGCTCCGGCCGGGTCGGTGCCGTGCTGGGCGCCGCCCTCGCCGCCGCCGGCCACCGGGTGGTCGCCGCCACGGCCGGCTCCGGCGCCTCCCGGGCCCGGGCGGCGCTGCTGCTGCCCGGCGTGTCCCTCCGCTCCGCCGCCGCCGTGGCGCGGGCGGCCACCGACCTGCTGCTGGTCGCCGTGCCCGACGACGCGCTCGCCGGGGTGGTCACCGCGCTGGCCGACGGCGGCGCGCTGCGCCCCGGCCAGGTGGTCGCGCACACGTCCGGCGCGCACGGGCTGGCCGTACTCGCCCCCGCCGCCGCGGTGGGCGCCCGACCGCTCGCCCTGCACCCCGCGATGACCTTCACCGGTACGCCGGACGACCTCGTCCGGCTGGCCGGCATCTCGTACGGGGTGAGCGCCCCGCCGGAGCTGCGCCCCCTGGCCGCCCGGCTGGTCGCCGACCTCGGCGGGGTGCCGGAGTGGGTCGGCGAGGCGGACCGGCCGCTCTACCACGCGGCGCTGGCACACGGCGCCAACCACCTGGTGACCCTCGTCAACGAGGCGGCCGACCGGCTGCGCGACGCCGGGGTCACCCAGCCGGAGAAGGTGCTCGCCCCGCTGCTGCGCGCCGCCCTGGAGAACGCGCTGCGCCTCGGCGACGACGCGTTGACCGGGCCGGTGTCCCGGGGCGACGCCGGTACGGTCGAGCGCCACCTGGCCCGGCTCGCCGCGACCGCCCCCGAGTCGGTCGCGCCGTACCTGGCCCTGGCCCGGCGTACGGCCGACCGGGCGATCGCCGCGGGCCGGCTGCGGCCGGCGGACGCGGAGTCGCTGCTCGGCGTGCTCGCCGGCGACCGGCGGGAGGTGGCCGCGTGACCGGGCTGACCGTGGACGGAGGGGACCGCGTGACGGAACTGGTGCACGGCCGTGCCGAGCTGGCGGCGGCGCGCGACGGGCTCAAGGGCACCGTGGGTGTCGTGATGACGATGGGCGCGCTGCACTCCGGGCACGAGACGCTGCTGCGGGCGGCCCGGGAGCGGGCCGACCACGTGATCGTCACGATCTTCGTCAACCCGTTGCAGTTCGGCCCGAACGAGGACTTCGACCGCTACCCGCGCACCCTCGACGCCGACCTGGAGATCTGCCGGCGGGCCGGCGCGGACGTGGTCTTCGCACCCTCGGTGGCCGACATGTATCCGGACGGCCAGCCCCGGGTCCGGGTCGACCCGGGCCCGCTGGGCGAGGACCTGGAGGGGCAGAGCCGCCCCGGGTTCTTCCACGGGGTGCTCACGGTGGTGCTGAAGCTGCTCCAGCTCACCCGCCCCGACCTGACGTTCTTCGGCGAGAAGGACTACCAGCAGCTGACCCTGGTGCGGCGGATGGCCCGGGACCTCGACGTGCCGGTCGAGGTGGTCGGGGTGCCGACCGTGCGGGAGCCGGACGGGCTGGCGCTGTCCAGCCGCAACCGCTACCTCTCCCCGGCCGAGCGGGAGGCCGCGCTGAGCCTGTCGGCGGCGCTGCGGGCCGGGGCCGGAGCCGCCGACGAGGGCGGTGACGCGGGGGCCGTGCTCGCCGCCGCGCACGCGGCCTTCGGCGCCGGTACGCCCGGGGCGCGCCTCGACTACCTGGTGCTCACCGACCCGGACCTGGAACCGGGGCCGGTCGCCGGGCCGGCGCGGCTGCTCGTCGCCGCCTGGGTGGGCGCCACCCGGCTGATCGACAACGCGCCGATCCGGCTCGCCCCCCGTTCCTGAACCACCGCTACCCTCCGCGAAAGGCATCCCGATGCTGCGCACCATGCTCAAGTCGAAGATCCACCGGGCCACCGTGACCCAGGCCGACCTGCACTACGTCGGCTCGGTGACGGTCGACGAGGATCTGCTCGACGCCGCCGACCTGATCCCCGGGGAGCAGGTCGCGATCGTGGACATCACCAACGGGGCGCGGCTGGAGACGTACGTGATCCCGGGCGAGCGGGGCAGCGGCGTGATCGGCATCAACGGTGCCGCCGCCCACCTGGTGCACCCGGGCGACCTGGTCATCCTCATCTCGTACGGGCAGATGGACGACGCCGAGGCCCGCGCGTACCGGCCGCGGGTGGTGCACGTCGACGCCGCGAACCGGGTCGTCGAGCTGAACACCGACCCGACCACCGCCGCCCCCGGCACCGCGGGCGCCCCGATCCCCAACCCATTCGCCGCCGCCGTCTGACCCGCCCGATCCCGCCGTCACCCGCGCCGTGCGAGGGCTCTGTCACGGTTGGTCCCCTTCGTGACCTCGGGGACCGGTCGGGCGTCGAAGTGGGCGCCCGTGCGGTCTGTCACCGGAAGGTCATCCCTGGGTAGTCTGGTTGCCCGTCGACAGGCGCGGGTGGCTGGGGGAGGCCGCGGTGCGACGTGCGATGACCACCCTGCTCGCGGCCGTCGCCGCGGCCGTTCTCCTGGCCGGGTGCGCCGGGTCCGGCGGGCTGGACGGTGACCTGGTCGACGACTGGGCGGCCCCGCCCGCGCCCGGACCCTTCACCCCGGCCGCCGGGGTGTGCCAGGTCGCCGACTTCGCCGACGTCGTGACCCTGGCGGCGTACGCGCCGGTGGACTGCGCCGTTCCGCACCGCGTCGAGACCGCGCACGTGGGCGCCTTCCCGGCCGAGCGGCCCGCCCCGCCGCCCGGTGGGTCGGCCGAGCTGCGGGGCGCGTTCGCCGACTGCGACACCCGGGCGAGCGCTTACGTGGGCGCCGACTGGCGGGCTGGACGGCTGCGGCTGGCGGTGGCGGTGCCGTCCGGGCCGGGCTGGACGGCCGGCGCCCGCTGGTACCGGTGTGACCTGACCGAGGTGAGCACCGCCGAGGCCGCCGCCACCGTGGTGGTGCGCACCGGCAGCCTCCGGGACGCGCTGCGGGGGCCGTCCCCGTTGCGGCTGGGCTGCCAGCAGGCCCGCTCCGTCGGCGGGTCGGTGCGGACGCTGCTCCCGGTCGACTGCGCCAGCCGGCACGACGCCGAGTTCGTCGGGGTGTGGCGGGCACCCGACCGCCCGTACCCGACCCGCCCCGCCGACTGGGCCCCGCTGTACGCCGGTTGCCGCTCGGTGCTCGGCCGCTACGTGGGGGTGCCCGACGACGCCGACCTGCGCTTCCGCAGCGGCGTGGTGGTCCGTCCGCCCGGGGCGGGCCGGTGGCGCGTCGGCGACCGGGGCGTGCGCTGCTACCTCTGGCTCGACGACCGTACGGTGACCGGCTCGCTGCGGGGCGCGGGCCCGGCGGCCCTCCCGGTCCGGACGCGGTAGCGCGCCGGCCCATCCGGACGACCCGGACGCGTGGCGGCACGGCGGCCCGCACGCGTGGCACCGGCCGGCCTGCCCGGCCCGGTCCGGACCCCATGGCCCAAACCACTCGTCCCGCCCCCGCCGCCCCTCGCGAGGGTGCTTCGGGTTGACTGTGGGCATGGAGCTTCCGACCGTCGACCTTCCGGCGCTGCCCAGACTGCTGGCCGCCCCCGCGCCCGGCTGGGTGGAGACCACCGACGTCATCGTGGTCGGATCCGGGGTGGCGGGCCTGACCGCCGCACTGCACCTGCGCGAGGCGGGGCTGCACGTCACCGTTGTCACCAAGGTCAATATCGACGAGGGGTCGACCCGCTGGGCGCAGGGCGGCATCGCCGCCGTGCTCGACCCGCACGACACCCCCGCCGCGCACGCCTCGGACACCGAGATCGCCGGCGTCGGGCTCTGCGACCCGGCGGCGGTGCGGGTACTGGTCGAGGAGGGCCCGACCCGGCTGCGCGAGCTGATGCGGATCGGGGCGGAGTTCGACCGCAACGCGGACGGCTCGCTGATGCTCACCCGCGAGGGCGGGCACCGGGCCGACCGGATCGTGCACGCCGGCGGCGACGCCACCGGGGCCGAGGTGCAGCGCGCCCTGCACGCCGCCGTCCGCCGCGACCCGTGGATCCGGCTCGTGGAGCACGCGCTGGTGCTGGACCTGCTGCGCGCCCCCGGGGACGGCCCGGGCGGGCTCGGCCCGGCCTGCGGCATCACCCTGCACGTGCTCGGCGAGGGCAGCGAGGACGGCGTGGGCGCCATCCTGGCCCGGGCGGTCGTCCTGGCCACCGGCGGCATGGGCCAGATCTACGCGGCGACCACCAACCCGGCCGTGTCTACCGGCGACGGGGTGGCCCTCGCGATGCGGGCCGGCGCGGCGGTCACCGACGTGGAGTTCGTCCAGTTCCACCCGACCGCGCTGATCACCCCGGCTTGCGCCGGTGCGCCCGGCGCCGGGCACGCCCAGCAGCCGCTGGTCTCCGAGGCGCTGCGCGGCGAGGGCGCGCACCTGGTGGACGGCGACGGCAAGCGGTTCATGGTCGGGCAGCACGAGCTGGCCGAGTTGGCGCCCCGGGACGTGGTGGCCAAGGGCATCCACCGGGTGCTGCTGGCCACCGGCGCGGACCACGTCTTCCTCGACGCCCGGCACCTGGGCGGCGACTTCCTGGCCCGGCGCTTCCCGACCATCGTCGCGTCCTGCCTGGCCATCGGGGTCGACCCGGCCACCGACCTGATCCCGGTCGCCCCGGCCGCCCACTACGCCTCCGGCGGCGTCCGCACCGATCTGCGCGGCCGCACCTCCATCCCGGGCCTGTACGCCTGCGGCGAGGTCGCCTGCACGGGCGTGCACGGCGCGAACCGGCTGGCCAGCAACTCGCTGCTGGAGGGGCTCGTCTTCTCCCGGCGGATCGCCGAGGACATCGCCGCCGGGCTGCCCGAGCAGGTCCAGCCGGCGCCGACGGGGGCCTGGGTGGGCGGCGAGGGCTGGGTGGTGCCGGCCGAGGCGACGCCGACGCTGCAACGGGCGATGACCCGGGGCGCGGGCGTGCTCCGCTCGGCGGACACCCTCGCGGGGACCGCCGAGACGCTGACCGGGCTCGGCGAGGGCCGGGGCCGGCCCCGGACGGCCGACTGGGAGGCGACGAACCTGATCACCGTGGCGTCGACGCTGGTCGCCGCCGCGTACGCCCGCCGGGAGACCCGGGGCTGCCACTGGCGGGAGGACTTCCCGACGGCCGACGAGCTGTGGCACGGCCACCTGGTCGGCGCGATCGGGGCGCAGGGCCGGCTGACGCAAGCGTGGGAGGGGACCCGATGACGGAGTCGACGGAACGGGCACTGCGGGACGCGGGCCTCGACCCGGCGCAGGTGCGGCGGGTGATCGAGGGCGCGCTCGCCGAGGACCTGGGGCCGGACCTGCTGGACGTCACCAGCGTCGCCACCATCCCGGCCGGCCAGACCGACACCGCCGACCTGGTGGCCCGCGCCGACGGCGTGGTGGCGGGGCTGGCCGTGGCGGCGGCCGTGTTCGAGACGGTCGGCGAGGCGACCGGCGCCGGCCGTACGGTCGAGGTGTCGGTGGTGGCCCACGACGGCGCGCGGGTGGCGCGCGGCGACGTGCTGGCCACGGTGACGGGCCCGACCCGGCTGCTGCTCACCGCCGAGCGGACGGCGCTCAACCTGCTCTGCCGGATGTCCGGGGTGGCCACCCACACCCGGGCCTGGGCGGACGCCCTGGCCGGCACCAAGGCGATGGTGCTGGACACCCGCAAGACCACCCCGGGCCTGCGCGCCCTGGAGAAGTACGCGGTGCGCGCCGGCGGCGGCACGAACAAGCGGATGGGCCTGCACGACGTCGCGATGATCAAGGACAACCACAAGTTCGCGGCGGGCGGCATCACGGCCGCCTTCCGCCGGGTCCGGGAGGCCTTCCCGGACGTGCCGGTGCAGGTCGAGGTGGACACGGTCGCCGAGGCGATGGAGGCGGTCGAGGCCGGTGCGGACTTCCTGCTGCTGGACAACATGACCCCGGAGATGCTCACCGAGGTGGTCGCGTCGGTGGGGGACCGGGCGGAGCTGGAGGCGACCGGCGGGCTGACCCTCGACGTGGCGGCGCGGTACGCGGCGACCGGCGTCGACTTCCTCTCCGTCGGGGCCCTGACGCACTCCTCGCCGATCCTCGACATCGCCATGGACCTGCGCACCGGGTGAACCTGCGGCCGACCGTTGTCTAGGCTGCGTGCGTGCTGCTCTGCATCGACATCGGAAACACCAACACCGTGCTGGCGACCTTCGACGGCGACAAGCTGGTGCACTCCTGGCGAATCAAGACCGATGCGCGGTCGACGGCCGACGAGCTGGGCCTGAAGTTCCGGGGCCTGCTCGCCGGGGACGCCGTGGAGATCACCGGGGTGGCGGCCTGCTCCACGGTGCCGGCCGCGCTGCGCTCGCTGCGTAACATGCTGTCCCGCTACTACGCGGACCTGCCGAGCGTGATCGTCGAGCCGGGGGTACGCACCGGTGTGCAGCTCGCCATCGACAACCCGAAGGAGGTGGGCGCCGACCGGGTGGTGAACACCCTGGCCGCGTACACCCTCTACGGCGGGCCGTCGATCGTGGTGGACTTCGGCACCACCACCAACTTCGACGTGATCAGCGCCCGGGGCGAGTTCCTCGGCGGCGCCTTCGCCCCGGGCATCGAGATCAGCTTCGACGCGCTCGCCGCCCGGGCCGCCCAGCTGCGGAAGGTGGAGGCGACCAGGCCCCGCTCGGTGATCGGCAAGAACACCGTCGAGTGCCTCCAGTCCGGGCTCTACTTCGGTTTCGCCGGGCAGGTGGACCGGATCGTCGAGCGGATGGTCGAGGAGATCGGCGAGGTGAGCGCCGTGATCGCCACCGGTGGGCTGGCCTCGCTCGTGATAAACGAGTGCCGCACGATCACCCACCACGAGCCGATGATCACCCTGATCGGCCTGCGGATGGTCTACGAGCGCAACGTCTGACCCGGGCGTCGCCGGGCCGGGGCGTAGTGGGGCCGGTCATGCGGGGCGGTTATCCCGTAACGCCCCGCTGGAGGCTTGAGTACGCTCGGGGCCTGACCCCGCCCGAAATCTCCTTCTGAGGAAGCGTGCCGTGACCGAGCAGAACCCCGTGCCAGTCGATCCCGCCGACGACCTTCCCGAGCAGATGAAGGTCCGCCGGGAGAAGCGGGACCGGATGCTCGCCGAGGGCGTCGAGCCGTACCCGATCGGATTCCCCCGCACCAGCACGCTGGCCGACCTCCGGCAGAAGTACGCCGACCTGCCGACCGACACCGCCACGGGCGACCGGGTCTCGGTGACCGGCCGGGTGATCTTCGTACGCAACACGGGCAAGCTCTGCTTCGCCACGCTGCGGGACGGCGACGGCACGGAGTTGCAGGCCATGCTCTCCCTCGACCGGGTCGGCGCCGACCGGCTGAACGACTGGAAGCGCCTGGTCGACCTCGGTGACCTCGTCGGGGTGACCGGCGAGGTGATCACGAGCCGGCGCGGCGAGCTGTCCGTGCTGGCGGAGCAGTGGGCGGTCACCGCGAAGGCGCTGCGCCCGCTGCCGGTGGCGCACAAGCCGCTCAGCGAGGAGGCGCGGGTCCGGCAGCGCTACGTGGACCTGATCGTCCGGCCGCAGGCCCGCCAGATGGTACGCACCAGGGCCGCGGCCGTACGCAGCCTGCGCGACTCGCTGCACGCCCGGGACTTCATCGAGGTGGAGACGCCGATGCTGCAGCTGCTGCACGGCGGCGCGGCGGCCCGGCCATTCGTGACCCACAGCAATGCGCTCAACACCGATCTGTATCTGCGAATCGCACCGGAACTGTTTCTCAAGCGGGCCGTCGTCGGCGGCGTCGACCGGGTCTTCGAGATCAACCGCAACTTCCGTAATGAGGGTGTCGACTCTTCGCACTCGCCGGAGTTCGCGATGCTCGAGGCATACGAGGCCTACGGCGACTACGACACCATGGCCGAGCTGACCCGGAATCTCGTACAGCAGGCGGCGGTCGCCGTCGGCGGCTCGACCGTGGTGACGCACGCCGACGGCCGGGAGTTCGACCTGGGCGGCGAGTGGCGGTCGGTGACCCTCTTCGGGTCGCTTTCCGAGGCGCTCGGCGAGGAGGTCACGGTCCGCACCGAACGGCCCCGCCTGGTGGAGTACGCCGACAAGGTGGGCCTGGCGGTCGACCCGAAGTGGGGGCCGGGCAAGCTGGCGGAGGAACTGTTCGAGGAACTGGTCGTGCCGGGCCTGACGGCGCCCACCTTCGTCCGCGACTACCCGGAGGAGACGAGCCCGCTGACCCGGGCGCACCGCAGCGAGCCCGGACTGGCCGAGAAGTGGGACCTCTACGTGCTCGGTTTCGAACTCGGGACCGCGTACTCCGAGCTGGTGGACCCGGTGGTGCAGCGGGAGCGGCTGGTGGCCCAGGCCCAGCTCGCCGCCCGCGGCGACGACGAGGCCATGCGGCTGGACGAGGACTTTCTCCGGGCGATGGAGTACGGAATGCCGCCGGCCGGGGGTATGGGAATGGGAATCGACCGGCTGTTGATGGCGCTGACCGGCCTGGGAATTCGGGAAACCATCCTCTTCCCCCTGGTTCGCCCCGAGTAGTCGCGCATCTCCGCCGGGTCGTTCCCGCATCCTATTGACGCGGCAAGCGTCGCGCAGGTTATCGTGCTCTCAGTTTGCAGGATCACCCTGCTCGAAAGGAATGTGGGACGTGGCCAAGCAGATCATTCATAAGCTGGTCGATGACCTGGACGGCGGGGACGCTGACGAGACGGTCAAGTTCGCCCTCGACGGCGTTCAGTACGAGATCGACCTGTCGGGCCCGAACGCCGAGAAATTGCGCGACGTATTCGCCCCGTACATCGCCCACGGCACCAAGGTGGGTAGGGGCGGGGTCGTCGTCGGCGGTCGGGCCGCGCGCGGTCGGGGCGGCGCCACCGCCGACCGGGAGCAGAACAAGGCGATCCGCGCCTGGGCCAAGAAGGCCGGCAAGGACATCTCCGACCGGGGCCGGATCCCGCAGGAGATCGTCGACGAGTACCACGCGAAGGCCGGTCACTGACCGGGAGCGTCGACGGGCGACACCGACGCCGGGCCGGAGCACGACTCCGGGCCGGCGTCGCCGTATCCGCCCGGGACCGCCTCCGAGCGGGAAGAATTCCGTCCCGGCGGTAGTTGTCCACAGGCGGTGGAGAATCTGTCCACAGCCTGTGGACAGGCTCCCCGGCGGCCCGGATCCGGGCGGCGCCAGCACCGGCGCGACCCGTGTGACGGGTTCCGCGACCGGGTGCGAATTTCGCTCTGCGCGTACAGGCGGGGGTACCGGAACACCCCCTGAGCGCGGACGGTTGAGCAAAACGACGCGTACACGGCCTCCGGCGGGGACACACGACCTCAGCGGAGTCGGTTCGCGGCGATAGAGTAAGGAGGCACGGACGCCCGTCCCGGTCGTCCGCGCACCGGCCCCGCCACGACTTCTTGACCATCAAGATCGAGTGCGCACGGCACGTGAGGAGCACGAGGGCATGTTCGAGCGGTTCACCGACCGAGCGCGACGGGTTGTCGTCCTGGCCCAAGAAGAGGCCCGGATGCTCAACCACAACTACATCGGTACGGAGCACATCCTGCTGGGCCTGATCCACGAGGGTGAGGGCGTCGCCGCCAAGGCTCTGGAGAGCCTCGGCATCTCCCTGGAGGGTGTGCGGCAGCAGGTCGAGGAGATCATCGGCCAGGGTCAGCAGGCGCCGAGCGGGCACATCCCGTTCACGCCGCGGGCCAAGAAGGTGCTGGAGCTGTCCCTGCGCGAAGCGCTGCAGCTCGGCCACAACTACATCGGCACGGAGCACATCCTGCTCGGGCTGATCCGCGAGGGTGAGGGCGTCGCCGCCCAGGTGCTGGTCAAGCTCGGCGCCGACCTCAACCGGGTCCGCCAGCAGGTGATCCAGCTGCTCTCCGGCTACCAGGGCAAGGAGCCGGCCGCGGCGGGCGCCGCGCCGGGCGAGGCCGCGCCGTCCACCAGTCTCGTGCTGGACCAGTTCGGCCGCAACCTGACCCAGGCCGCCCGCGAGGGCAAGCTCGACCCGGTCATCGGGCGCGAGAAGGAAATCGAGCGGGTCATGCAGGTGCTCTCCCGCCGTACCAAGAACAACCCGGTCCTGATCGGTGAGCCCGGCGTCGGCAAGACCGCCGTGGTGGAGGGGCTGTCCCAGAAGATCATCAAGGGCGAGGTGCCCGAGACGCTGAAGGACAAGCAGCTCTACACGCTCGACCTCGGTGCCCTGGTCGCCGGTTCCCGCTACCGCGGTGACTTCGAGGAGCGCCTCAAGAAGGTGCTGAAGGAGATCCGCACGCGGGGCGACATCATCCTCTTCATCGACGAGATCCACACCCTGGTCGGTGCGGGTGCCGCCGAGGGCGCGATCGACGCGGCGAGCATCCTCAAGCCGATGCTGGCCCGTGGCGAGCTGCAGACCATCGGCGCGACCACCCTCGACGAATACCGCAAGCACCTGGAGAAGGACGCCGCCCTCGAGCGCCGCTTCCAGCCGATCCAGGTGGGTGAGCCGTCGCTGGCCCACACCATCGAGATCCTCAAGGGCCTGCGCGACCGCTACGAGGCGCACCACCGGGTCTCGATCACGGACGCGGCCCTCGTGGCGGCCGCGACGCTGGCCGACCGTTACATCTCCGACCGCTTCCTGCCGGACAAGGCGATCGACCTGATCGACGAGGCCGGTGCCCGGATGCGGATCCGCCGGATGACCGCGCCGCCAGACCTGCGTGACTTCGACGAGCGCATCGCCCAGGTGCGTCGCGACAAGGAGTCCGCGATCGACGCGCAGGACTTCGAGCGTGCCGCCCAGCTGCGCGACAAGGAGAAGCAGCTGCTCGGCCAGAAGGCCCAGCGGGAGAAGGAGTGGAAGGCCGGTGACCTGGACGTCGTCAGCGAGGTCGACGACGAGCAGATCGCCGAGGTGCTCGGCAACTGGACCGGCATCCCGGTCTACAAGCTGACCGAGGAGGAGACCTCGCGCCTGCTGCGCATGGAGGACGAGCTGCACAAGCGCGTCATCGGCCAGGAGGACGCGGTCAAGGCGGTCTCGAAGGCGATCCGGCGTACCCGGGCCGGCCTGAAGGACCCGAAGCGTCCGTCGGGCTCGTTCATCTTCGCCGGCCCGTCCGGTGTCGGTAAGACCGAGCTCTCCAAGGCGCTGGCCGAGTTCCTGTTCGGCAGCGAGGACGCCCTCATCCAGCTGGACATGTCCGAGTTCCACGACCGCTACACGGTCTCCCGGCTGGTGGGTGCTCCTCCCGGCTACGTCGGCTACGACGAGGGTGGCCAGCTGACCGAGAAGGTGCGGCGTCGGCCGTTCTCGGTGGTCCTCTTCGACGAGATCGAGAAGGCCCACCCGGACGTGTTCAACACGCTGCTCCAGATCCTGGAGGACGGTCGGCTCACCGACGGTCAGGGCCGGATCGTGGACTTCAAGAACACGGTCATCATCCTGACCACCAACCTGGGCACCCGCGACGTCGCCAAGGCGGTCTCGCTCGGCTTCCAGGCGTCGGAGGACTCCGAGTCCAACTACGACCGGATGAAGCAGAAGGTCAACGACGAGCTCAAGCAGCACTTCCGTCCCGAGTTCCTCAACCGGATCGACGACACCATCGTCTTCCACCAGCTGCGCCAGCAGGAGATCCTCTCGATCGTCGACATCATGATCCAGCGGATCGAGGGCCAGCTGCGGAACAAGGACATGGGCCTGGAGCTGACCGACAACGCCAAGAAGTACCTGGCGAAGAAGGGCTTCGACCCGGTGCTCGGTGCGCGTCCGCTGCGTCGCACGATCCAGCGCGACATCGAGGACAACCTGTCCGAGCGGATCCTCTTCAACGAGCTGACCCCGGGTCAGATCGTGGTGGTGGACTGCGAGGGCGATCCGGAGAACATCGACAAGTCCAAGCTCGTCTTCAAGGGCGCGGACCGGCCGGCCACCGTGCCGGACGCCGTCCCGGCCGACCTCGGTGGCACCGCCGCCGCAGGCGCGGACGAGTAGGACCGAACAGCAAGAGGGCGGCGGCCCGGTGGTACATGCCACCGGGCCGCCGCCCCTTTTCGGTCGCCACACCGCCCGACCTGGTGCTCACCGACGTGACGCACCGAGCCTGGCCCCGCCCCGCGCCCCACCTCTGGTCCCGGCCCCGCCTCATATCCGGGGCGGACCCCGCCGCGCGCCCGGGCCTAGGCCGCCCACACCCCGGGCCCCGCCTCGCCCTACACCCTGGGCCCCGCCTCGCCCTACACCCCCGCCCCGCCTACACCCCCGGGCCCCGCCCCGCTCACACCTGTGGCCTGACGCCGGGCTTGGTGCCTGGCATCGGGCCTGGGCTGCCTGGCATCGGGCCTGGGCTGCCTGGCACCGGGCTTGGGCTGTCTGGCACCGGGCCTGGGCCTGGGCCTGGGCGCACCCTGCTATCTGCCCTGTCGAGCTGATGTCGCAGACGATTCAGCGGCCTCCGATCCGCGCCGCCTCCGTGTGCAGGCGGCCAGCGAGGCCACGCACCGACGTCGACGGCAGCAGGCTGTTCCGCGCGCCGTATCGAGCTGATGTCGCAGACGATTCAGCGGCCACCCGATCGGCCAGCCTTCGTCGTATCTGCGAGCGAGGGGCGCGGTTGGTTGATTGGTCGAGTCGTTTACGACATCAGCTCGACAGTGCGATGCCGGCGCATCCGCACCCGCGACCGACCGCGATCAAGCTGCGACGTATCGAGCGTAATGTCCGGTTGGCGATGCCCGGTACTGCGCCGAGTTGTCGGCAGCGTCCCGGGGCGTCCCGTGGTCGGGGCCACCCCGACGGCGGAATCGCGGGCGGGCCCGGGTCGTTGAACATGGCATACCCCCGGCGCTCCCCGCACACGAGCGGCCTGGTTTTCCTCGCTGGCCCGATCGGCCCGCCGGAATGGATGACCGGGCCGGGTCGTTGAGACCCCCGGACGCCCGAGCAGGCGTCACCACCGACGCCCCAGCAGGCCTTTGAGATACCCCCGGACGCTCGAGCAGGCCCCGCCGCCGCAGCGATCCGTTCTGACTTCCCCCTCCGCGACCACACCCCCCCTTGGTGTGTGTCGCGTACCCCCGATCGAAAGGTGCCCCCATCATGCGTACCGACATCTTCCGCACCAGCGCCCTGACCGTCGCCGGGCTCGCCTTCGCCGGCGGCGCCATCGCCGGCCCGATCACCGCCGCACACGCCGCCTCCCCCACCGACACCCGACCCGCCACCGCCGGCAAGGACCGCAAGCACGGCGAGCGCGAACTGGGCGTGCGCTACGAAGCCCAGCCCAACTTCTACTACTGCGGCCCCGCCGCCGCCCGCAACGCCCTCAGCGTGCAGGGCAAGAACATCGACGTACACGGCATGGCCCAACGCATGGGCACCACCGAAGCCGGCACCAACTCCATCAACGACATCACCCCCGTCCTGAACAAGGAAACCGGCAAGGACGCCTACCAGTCGGTGGAGATCCGCGAGGCGAAGGCCGACGACAAGCAGACCGACAAGCTCCGCACCGACATCGTCACCGCCATCGACGAAGGCCACGCCATCGTCGCCAACATCGCCGGCACCGCCACCGACACCGACGGCACCACACACTCCTTCGAAGGCGGCCACTACATCAGCGTCGTCGGCTACCGCGACAACGGCAACACCGTCACCATCGCCGACTCCGCCAACCCCGACCAGGCCTCCTACCGCATGAACATCGACAACCTCGCCGACTGGATCGCCACCCGCGGCTACACCTCCTGACCCACCCGCAAGACCACGAAAGGGCCGGCCCCCGATCACGGGGACCGGCCCTTTCGGCGTGCACAGGAGGCTTCGTCCCGCACCCGGGCCACCTCCGGCGGGCGCGACAGCCAGGGCCCGTACCGTCGGGGATCCGTGCGCCCGGCGAAGGCCGTCAGGCCAGCGGGACCGGTGGCCCGTCGCCGACGAGGCGGAACGAGGATTCGCCGACCGGTTCCACGAGACCGTCGCGTACGAGCCCGGCGAGGGCCCGGGACCGCTGGACGTCGTCGGCCCACACCTGGTCCAGCCGCTGGTGCGGCACCGGCGCGGTCGCCTCCCGCAGGAGGCCGAGCAGCAGTCCGCGTACCTGGCGGTCGGTGCCGGCGTACCGCTGGGGGCGGCGGGTCGGACCCGCGGGGGCCTCGCGGCCGGACGCGCGCCAGGCGCAGACCGACTCGACGGGGCAGGCGCCGCAGCGGGGTGAGCGGGCGACGCAGACCACCGCGCCCAGCTCCATGAAGGCGGCGCTGGCCAGGGCGGCGGCGGCCGGTTCGGCGGGGAGCAGTTCCTCGGTGGCGACCAGGTCCGCCGGGCGGGTCGCCGGCCCGGCGTCCGGTTCGCCGGCGATCGCCCGGCACACCACCCGGCGTACGTTGGTGTCGACCACCGGGTGCCGCTGGCCGAACGCGAACGCGGCCACCGCCCGCGCCGTGTACGTGCCGACGCCCGGCAGGGCCAGCAGTTGGTCCAGCCGGTCCGGGACCCGGCCCCCGTGGCGCTCGACGATCGCCAGCGCGCACTCCCGCAGCCGTACCGCCCGGCGGGGGTAGCCGAGCCGCCCCCACATCCGGATCGCCTCGGCGGGGCTGTCCGCCGCCAGTGCGGCCGGCTCCGGCCAGCGCGCCAGCCAGGCCTCCCAGGCCGGAACCACACGGACGACCGGCGTCTGCTGGAGCATGACCTCGCTGACCAGGATGGCCCACGGGCTCACGTCGGGCCCGCGCCACGGCAGGTCGCGGGCGTTCTCCTCGTACCACCGGCTGACCAGGGTGGCGAAAGTGGGCTCAGTCATCGCGCCGCCGATGATGTCACGCGGCCCACGACCGCCGTGGCGCGGGCGACGAGAGGCGACGGGGACCGCTTACCGTCCCGCTGGCTGGGCGTACGGGCGGGGCGCTGCGGGGAGGGCGCGCGTGGATCGTGCAGAATGCCCGGATGAACGAGCTCGCGATCACCGTCATCGGCCGGGACCGGCCGGGCATCGTGGCCGACGTCGCCGAGGTGCTCGCCCGGCTCGGCGCGAACCTCACCGACAGCACGATGACCCGGCTGCGGGGTCATTTCGCGATGACCCTGGTCTGCGTGGGCCCGGCCGCCGCCGACGTCGAGGCCGCGCTGGCGCCGCTCTCCGCCGACGGCCAGCTGCTGGCCACCGTACGCGCCGTCACCCCCGACGGTGAGACGGCTTCCGCCGGCGAGCCGTACGTGATGTCGGTGCACGGCGCGGACCGGATGGGCATCGTGGCGGCCATGACCCGGGTGCTGGCCGACGCCGGCGGCAACGTCACCGACCTGAGTACCCGGCTGACCGGCTCGCTCTACGTGGTGGTCGCCGAGGTGGAGTTGCCGCCCGGCACGGCCGACGAACTGGCCGGGCGGCTCACGGCGACGGCTGCGGAGCTGGGTGTCGGGGTGACCCTCCGGCCGGCCGATCCGGACCTGCTGTGACCGGCGCCGGACACGACCCGGAGGCCGGGGCGTACGTCGGCCTCGGCGACTGGACCCCGGAGTCCCTGGCCGTGCCGGGGGAGGTGCGGCCGGTGGTTTCCGCGCCGGAGCAGGTGCTCAGCCGGCCCGGCGACGAGGTGGACCCGACGGCGGCGGAGACGGTACGGCTGGCCGCCGACCTGATCGCCACCATGCGGGTGTCGCCGGGCTGCGTGGGACTGGCCGCCCCGCAGGTCGGCGTGGGGGCGCAGGTCTTCGCGGTGGACGTGACCGGCCACCCGAAGGCGGTCACCGTGCACGGCACCTTCGCGCTGTGCAACGCGCGGGTCGTCGAGGCGAGCCGGTGGAAGGTGGCCCGCGAGGGGTGCATGTCGGTGCCCGACCTGACCGGGGACGTCAAGCGGGCGAGCCGGCTGGTGGTGGAGGGCGTGCTGCCCGGCTCGGGCCGACCCGTACGGCTGGTGACGGACGGGTTCGAGGCGCGGGCCCTCCAGCACGAGATCGACCACTGCGCCGGCCTGCTCTTCCTCGACCGGGTCGCCGGCGCCCACGCCATCTACCAGCGCAAGGTGTACCTCTGAGTGGCGGCGGCGCGGCGACCCAGCGTCGCCGGTAGGACACGGTCGGCAGGCGGAACCGTCGCAAGTGGAGGTCGAGTGGGGTGAGCCGTGGAGGACTCGGCGCGTCGCGCGGTGCTGGCGTGCCCCGCGCCGCTACGGTGGGGGCATCATGCGTCTGACGGTCGGCCCCCTGCCCCCCGCCGTTTACTGGCGGCGTCGCGCCGTCGTACTCGGAGCGGGGCTTCTCTTCCTGATTGTCCTGCTCTATTCGTGCACCGGTTCGGACCGGAACGCGAAGAGGGGCGGTGACGCGCAGCCCACTGCGGGCGCGACGTCACCCGGTGCCTCGCCGGAGCCCACCGGCTCGGTGCTCACTCCGCAGACCGGCGGCCCCGCGTCGGGCGCGCCGGGTGGTGGCCCCGCCGCCGGCGACCCGTCGGACGGCCCGGTCACCACGGACTCGCCGCCGGTGGCGCCGGTCGTACCGGCCGCCGATGACGGTGCCTGCACGGACGCCGAGATCACGGTGACCCCGGTGGCCCAGCCCTCCTCGGTGGTCCGGGGTGCCGTGGTGGACCTCCAGCTCAAGATCAAGAATCGCTCCGAGCGGACGTGCAGCCGCGACGTCGGCGCCTCCGCGCAGGAGCTGTTCATCAAGTCGGGGGCCGAGAAGATCTGGTCGTCCGACACGTGCGGCACCGCCCAGGGTTCCGACGTGCAGTCCTTCACGCCGGGCTTCGAACGCTCCTACCAGGTGGGCTGGAACGGCCGCGACACCACCAAGTGCGCCAACGGGCTGGCGGCGGGCCCCCACCCGCAGGCAGGGACGTACCAGGTCTTCGCCCGGGTCGGCACCAAGCTCAGCGAGCCGGTCAAGCTCACCGTCACCGACTGAGCGACCCCGTCACCGACTGGGCGATCGCGGCCCCGCCGGTCGGGCGCGGCGTAGGGCCCGGTCAGACGTAGCGTTCGAGGATCGACGCCTCGGCGAGCCGGGAGAGCCCTTCGCGGACACCCCGGGCCCGGGCGTCGCCGACCCCCTCGACGGCCTGGAGATCCTCGACCGTGGCCCCCAGCAGGCGCTGGAGGCTGCCGAAGTGCACGACGAGACGGTCGACCACGGTCACCGGCAGCCGGGGCACCTTGGCCAGCAGCCGGAAGCCGCGCGGGCTGACCGCCGCGTCGAGCGCGTCGGACGCGGCCGGGTAGCCGATCGCCTTGGCCACCGAGACCAGGTCGATCAACTCGGTCGCGCCGAGCAGATCCAGCTCCACCAGCGCCTCGTCGAGGGTGCGGGACTTGCGGCCGGTCGGCAGGTAGTCCCGGATGACGAGGGTGCGGTCGGCGTCGACGCCGGCCATCAGCTCGTCGAGTTGAAGGGCCAGCAGGCGACCGTCGGTGCCCAGTTCCACCACGTAGCCGGCGATCTCGTCGGCGATCCGGCGGACCATCTCGAGCCGCTGCACCACGGCGACCGCGTCCCGTACGGTGACCAGGTCCTCGATCTCCAGCGCGGAGAGGGTGCCGGAGACCTCGTCCAGCCGGAGCTTGTAGCGCTCCAGCGTGGCGAGCGCCTGGTTGGCGCGGGACAGGATCGCCGCCGAGTCGTCCAGCACGTGCCGCTGGCCGTTGACGTAGAGGCTGATGATCCGCATCGACTGGCTGACCGAGATCACGGGAAAGCCCGTCTGCCGGGCGACCCGTTCCGCCGTGCGGTGCCGGGTGCCGGACTCCTCGGTCGGGATGGTGGGGTCGGGCATGAGGTGCACGGCGGCCCGCACGATGCGGGTGCCGTCGCTGGAGAGCACGACGCCGCCGTCCATCTTGCACAGCTCCCGCACCCGGGTGGCGGAGAACTCGACGTCGAGCGGGAAACCGCCCGTGCAGAGGCCCTCGACCACCTTGTCGTAGCCGAGGACGATCAGCGCGCCCGTCCGGCCGCGCAGGATGCGCTCGAGGCCGTCGCGCAGAGCGGTGCCCGGGGCCATCAGGGCCAGGTTCGCCCGCAGCGGGTCGCCGGCGCCTCCGGCGCCGCCGGTCACGCTCACGCTGATCGGGCGGGCGGGGGAGCCCACGGCGCCGGTGCGGGCGTGGGGTGTCGCGCCGGCAGGCTTGGCGGTGTCGCGGTCGATCGGCACGGGCACAGTCTACGGACTGCCCTGCGGTGGGTGCTGTCGTGGTTACTGTGATGTGTCACGATGTCCCGCCACGCCCGGACCGTGGGCCGGCGTCCGAGCTGCCCGGTATCGGAGTATGCGTGCCGCCGTTGGTCACCCACGGTCACTCCGCCGACGCCCGGGCGACGGCCTGGAGCGCCGCGCGGACGTCGGTCACCTCGATC
Organism: Micromonospora sp. NPDC049048; assembly: GCF_043197615.1. Taxonomy (NCBI): domain Bacteria; kingdom Bacillati; phylum Actinomycetota; class Actinomycetes; order Micromonosporales; family Micromonosporaceae; genus Micromonospora; species Micromonospora sp. NPDC049048. The sequence continues at coordinate 181,694 of NZ_JBICTM010000001.1, forward strand.
ACCCGCATGTGCTCCGGCGTCACGCCGGTGCTGTCGGGACCGCAGCCCGTCGGCACCAGGGCGAGCCGGAACCCGAGCCGGGCCGCCTCGGCCAGCCGACGCGGCACCGCGCCGACGCGGCGTACCTCGCCGGTCAGGCCGACCTCGCCGATCGCCACCAGGTGCGGCGCGATGGCCAGGTTGAGCCCGCCCGAGGCGACGGCGAGGGCGACGGCGAGGTCGGCCGCGGGCTCCACCACCCGGATGCCCCCGACGGTGGCCGCGAAGACCTCCCGGTCGTGCAGGGTCAGGCGCTCGGTGCGCCGCTGGAGCACGGCCAGGACCATCGCGAGCCGGGCCGAGTCGAGCCCCGAGACCGTCCGCCGGGGCGAGCCGGCCACGGTCGCGCCGATCAGCGCCTGCACCTCGGTGACCAGGGCCCGGCGCCCCTCCATCGCCACCGTGACGCAGGTGCCGGGCACCGGCTCCGAATAACGCGTCAGGAAGAGCCCGGACGGGTCGGCCAGGCTGCTGATGCCGCCCTCGTGCATCTCGAAGCAGCCCACCTCGTCGGCGGCGCCGAACCGGTTCTTGACGCCGCGCACCATGCGCAGCGACGAGTGCTTGTCGCCCTCGAAGTGCAGCACCACGTCGACCAGGTGCTCCAGCACCCGGGGACCGGCGACCTGACCGTCCTTGGTGACGTGGCCGACCAGCACGGTGGCGATGCCCCGCTCCTTGGCCACCGCGACCAGGGCGGCGGTGACCGCCCGCACCTGGGTGACCCCGCCCGACACGCCCTCGGCGTTGGTGGTGGAGATGGTCTGCACCGAGTCGAGCACCAGCAGGCCCGGCTTGACCGCGTCGAGGTGACCGAGCACCGCGGCGAGGTCGCTCTCGGCCGCGAGGTAGAGCTGGTCGTGCAGGGTGCCCATCCGCTCCGCACGCAGCCGGACCTGGCTGACCGACTCCTCGCCGCTGACCACCAGCGAAGGGCTGCCGGCGCCGGCGGCCCACTGCTGGGCCACGTCGAGCAGCAGGGTGGACTTGCCGACGCCCGGCTCACCGGCGAGCAGCACCACCGCGCCGGGGACCAGGCCACCGCCGAGGACCCGGTCGAGCTCGCTGACCCCGGTGGGGCGGGCCCGTGCCGGCGCGGCGCTGATGGTGGCGATCGGCCGGGCGGGCTCGGCCGGCATCCGGGAGCTGACCACCTTGCCGGAGACCGTCGGGCCGGTGACCGTGCACTCGACCACCGAGCCCCACTCGCCGCACTCCGGGCACCGCCCGACCCACTTCGGCGGCTGGTGCCCGCAGGCGTCGCACTCGTAGGCCGGCCGGGGCTCGCGGGCGGCGGCGCGGCCGCGCCCGCCGGCCCCACCGGCACGGGAGGAGGTCGATCGGGAGGTGGTCACACCGGGACGTTAGTCCCCCCGTACGACGAAGACACCGCCGGCGTGGTGGTCGCCACGCCGGCGGTGTCTCCGGTCGAAACGGGGCGGGTCAGTGGCCGCCCTCCTCCTGGCCCTCGTAGCCGCCCAGCCGCTCGGTGATTTGCGACGGCGGCGCGGCCGGGGTGAGCGGCACGGCGACGGGCGCCGGGCCGGTGACCGTCTGGCCGTTGCCGAAGTCGAAGGTCACGACGACGTTCTGCCCGGAGCGCAGCGACTCGTTCAGGCCGATGAGCCGGAGGACCCGACCGCCCTCGGTGTTGAGCCGCACGTAGCTCTGCGCCGGGATCTCGATCCGGGCCGGCTCGCCGGCCGGCGCGGCGGGGCTTGCCGGGGCCGGGCTCTCCGGGGCGCCCGGGCTGACCGATTCCGAGGGGCTCTCCGAGGCGCCCGGGCTGGGCGACTCCGACCCGGACGGCTCGGGCGACGGCGACTCGGACGCCGACTCGCTCGGGGACGCCGACGGGCTGGCGGTGGCGCCGGCGCCGGTGATCACCACCTCGCGGGCGCTGTCGGTGGTCACGGTCACGGTCACCGGGTTCGGCGAGTCATTGTAGAGCACGGCGCTCAGCACGGCGTCGGCACCCGCCCGGTAGCCCTCGGTGCCGGGGAAGGCGACCAGCAGGCCGCGGACCGCGTACTCGCCGTTGCCGGCCGACAGGTTGACGCCCTGGACCGACGGCTCCTTGTTGGCGGTCTCGGAGACCTGGCCGGCGCCGCAGCCGGACAGCAGCAGCCCGGTCGCCGCGGCCATCCCGGTCAGCAGCAGGGCCGCCCGCCGGGAACCCCTGATCGAGCGCGTCACGTCGGTCCTCCTCGTCACGATGCCACCCGGTGCTCACGCCGGGCGTGGTGGCCCTGCCCGCGCGGACCGCGCTCCAGGGTAGTTGGGCCTGATCCGGGCCCGCACGCCGACCCGTACATGCCACCCGCGGGGCGGGCCCTACACCAGCCGACCGCTCGTGACCAGCAGGACGACGTCGATGACGGCCACGAGCATCACGGCCCGGAAGGCGGCCACCTGCCGACCCCCGGACCGGGCGGCGGCGCGCCCGCCGTACCAGCTCAGCGGCGGCACCACGACGGCGGCCGCGACCGCCGCGAGGCCGGCCCCCGACGGCGGCCCGGGCGGCCCGAGGACCAGCGTGACGGTCGCCGCGAGCAGCAGCAGCGCGGCGGCGGCCCGGCTGCCGGCGGGACCGAGCCGGTGCGGCAGCCCGCGCACCCCCGTGCGGGCGTCGTCGGCCAGGTCGGGCAGGACGTTGGCGAAGTGCGCCCCGGCGCCCAGGCAGGCCGCGGCGGCGACCAGCCAGACCGGCGGGAGCACCGCCCCGGGCAGCGCCAGCACGACGAAGGCGGGCAGCGAGCCGAAGGAGACCGCGTAGGGCAGCACCGAGACGGGGGTCGACTTCAGCGGCCAGTCGTAGAGCAGCGCCGAGACCAGCCCGAGGGTGGCGCAGAGCGCGGCGGTCGCTCCGGTGGCCAGCGCCAGGGCCAGCGCCGGGGTGGCGAGCGCGGCCACCGCCGCGGCCACGGCCGTCACGCGCCGGCCGACCTCGCCGGCGGCGACCGGTTTGTCGGTACGCCCGACCGTGGCGTCCCGGTCGGCGTCGAGCGCGTCGTTGGCCCAGCCGACGGCCAACTGGCTGGACGCCACGGTGAGCACCACGGCGACGACCCCGGCGGGCCGGTGCCCGACGCCCCAGGCCAGCAGCCCGGCCACGGTGGTGACCGCGGCGGCCGGCTCGGGGTGACTCGCCCTGACCAGCCCTAGCACCGATGGCGACATAGGGGAAGTCTGGTCGTTACCGGGCAGTCGTGCCACGCTCGATCCATGCCGGACGCTGGCCGTACCCTGCCACGCAACGATCCGCGCCAGTACGACGACCTGGCCGGCGAGTGGTGGCGGCCGGACGGCGTGTTCGCGATGCTGCACTGGCTGGCCGAGGCCCGCGCGGCGCTCGTGCCGGCGGCGTCGCGCCCCGGTGCCCTCCTGGTCGACCTCGGGTGCGGCGCCGGGCTGCTCGCCCCGCACCTGGCCGGCAAGGGCTACCGGCACGTCGGCGTCGACCTCACCCGGTCGGCCCTGGAACAGGCCGCCGAGCACGGGGTGATCGTCGTCAACGGCGACGCGACGGCCGTGCCGCTGGCCGACGGTTGTGCCGACGTGGTCGCCGCGGGCGAGTTGCTGGAACACGTGCCGGACTGGCGGCGGGCGGTGGCCGAGGCGTGCCGGCTGCTGCGGCCCGGCGGCCTGCTCGTCCTGGACACGTTGAACGACACGGCGCTGAGCCGGCTGCTCGCCGTACGGGTCGCCGAGCAACTGCCCACCGTGCCGAGGGGCATCCACGATCCACGGTTGTTCGTGGACGCCCGGGCGCTGGTGGCCGAGTGCGCCCGGCACGGCGTCGACCTGCGTGTGCGGGGCGTCCGGCCGGGGGTGCCCGGCCTGCTCGGCTGGCTGCTCCGCCGGATGCGCGCCGCCGCCCGTCCGTACGCGACGCCGGGCGACTCTCCCCACACGGCGGCTGCCGGCCCCACGCCACGGATCGTGCCGACCTGGTCGACGGCCGTGCTCTACCAGGGGCGTGGCACGCGGAGCGGATAGCGGTGCCCGTCCCTGGGTAGGGAGAGGGCCGAGAAGGGGGCTGTATGACGCAGCACGCGCTCCAGGCGGCTCGCCGCCTGGCACCGAGGCTGGCCGCCCGGGCGGCGGAACACGACCGGGACGGCTCGTTCCCCGTCGAGGACTTCCGGGACCTGCGCGAGGCGGGGCTCTTCGGCCTGATGGTCCCCACCGCGCTCGGCGGGATGGGCGCCACCTTCGCCGAGTACGCGGCGGTCGCCACCGAGCTGGCCCGGGGCAACGGCGCGACCGCCCTGGTCTTCAACATGCACGCCTCGGTCACCGGTGCGCTGGGCGCTGTCACCGAGGAACTGGCCGAGGCGCTCGGGGTGCCGGACGAGGCGCTGGCGGCCCGGGACCGCCTGCTCTCCGCCGCCGCCCAGGGCTCCTGGTACGCCGTGGCGATGAGCGAGCGCGGCGCCGGCGCCCGGCTGTCCCAGCTCAGCACCGTCTACGAGCCGGTCGACGGCGGTTGGCACCTCAAGGGCAGCAAGACGTTCTGTTCCGGGGCCGGGCACGCCGACGGCTACCTGGTGGCCGCCCGCAGCGCCGTCGACCAGTCGGTCGTCTCGCAGTTCCTGGTGCCGGCCGGCGACGGCCTGACGGTCGAGCCCACCTGGGACTCGCTGGGCATGCGCGCGACCTCCTCGCACGACCTGCACCTGGACGTGCGCGTGCCGGCCGACCGGCTGCTCGGCGGCGTGGAGGGGCTGGCCCTGGTGGTCGCCCAGCTCATGCCGCACTGGCTGGTCGCCAGCTACGCCGCCGTCTACGTCGGGGTGGCCCGGGCGGCGGTCGACGCGGCGGCCGAGCAGCTGAACGCCCGCAACCTCGCCGGCCTGCCGGCGGTCCGGTCCCGCCTTGGCAGGGCCGACGCGGCCGTGGCGGCGGCCCAGCTGGTGGTCGCGGAGGCGGCCCGTCGGGTGGACGAGGCCCCGGGCGACGCGGAGACGAACCGCTGGGTCTGGCGGGCGAAGCTGCTCGCCGGCACCACCGCCGCCGAGGTGGCGGCGTCCATGCTGGAGGCGGCCGGCACGTCCGCGACCCGGCGGGGACATCCGCTGGAGCGGCTCTACCGGGATGCCCGCTGCGGCTCGCTGCACCCGGCGACGTCGGACGTCTGCGCGGACTGGCTCGGCATCGCCGCGCTGGGCGGGGACCCGGACCGCGACGCAACGGTTCCTCGTTGGTGAGCGTGGGGAGTCCGCCGGGGCGGCGGACGCGCGGGCGCACGCAACGGGGGCCCGTCCAGGGGCGGGGTCGGCCGCCCGGTGCGCAAGGCCGGACGAGAGGTGGGCATGGTGGCCGTACCGGTGATCGCGGGGCTGGGGACGGCGCATCCGCCGTCCGCCGCGCAGGACGACCTGTGGGAGGGCTTCTTCTCGAAGCACTTCTCCGGCAGCACGCGCGCGCTGGCACAGCGGATCTTCGCGCACTCGGGGGTCACCCGCCGCCAGGCGGCCGTGAACCCGTTGCTGGAGGACGTCTCGGACTGGCCGACGGAGCGCCGGATGCGCCGCTACCTGGTGGAGGCGCTGCCGCTGGGCAAGGAGGCGGTGGGCCGGGCGTTGACCGCCGCCGGCCTCTCCGCCGGCGACATCGGGCTCTTCGTCGTCTGCTCGTGCACCGGCTACGCCACCCCGGGGCTGGACATCCTGCTCGCCCGGGACCTGGGCATGGCCCCGGACACGCAGCGCATGTTCGTCGGGCACATGGGCTGCTACGCCGCCCTGCCGGGGCTGGGTGCGGCGGGCGACTTCGTCACCGCCCGGGGCCGGCCCGCGCTGCTGCTCTGCGCGGAGCTGACCAGCCTGCACATCCAGCCCTCCAGCGCCCGCGTGGACACCCAGCAGATCGTCTCCCACGCGCTCTTCTCGGACGCCGCCGTCGCCGCCGTGGTCGTCCCTGACGGCCGGGGGTACGCGCTGCGCGAGGTCATCTCCGTGACGGACACCTCGACGGCCGACCACATGACCTGGGACGTCACCGACACCGGGTTCCGGATGGGGCTGTCGCCGAAGGTGCCGCAGGTGCTCTCCACGCACGTACGGGGCCTGGTCGGAGGGCTGCTGGCCCGGCACGGTACGACGCTGTCCGAGGTGGACGGATGGGCGGCGCACCCGGGAGGCCCGCGCATCCTGAACGTGGTCGAGCGGGAGCTGGCCCTGCCGCCGGAGGGACTGGCGGCGTCCCGGGCGACGCTGGACGAGCACGGCAACTGTTCGTCGCCGACGGTGCTGCTGATCCTCGACCGGCTGCGCCGGGCCGCGTCGCCGCCCCGCCGGGTGGTGATGCTGGCGTTCGGCCCCGGCCTGACCCTCTACGCCGCCCTGCTCGAACGACAGGGGTGAGGCGGTCGCGAGATGCGATTACTCTTCGGTAATGGACGCCGATGCGGCAGACCGGCCAGGTGCCGGTGAGCACGCGACTCCCGTCGGGCCCGACGACCGGCTGCGCACCGCCGTGCTGGCCGCGGTGGGGCTGGTCGCGCTGATCGGCGGCGGCTGGTGGTGGCAGGCCGAGGCGCCCCGTACCGGTCTCGTGGCGGACTCGTCGGGCGGCTCGCCGGCCGTCCAGCCGGAGGCGAGGGTCCGGGCCGTCGTGCCGTCTGAGGGATCCGGGCAGCCCGTCAATTTCTGGCTGGTCGATCCGGGCAGCGGTGTCGCGTTCCGGACCGATCCGCGCAGCGGCGTGACGCTCCGGGTGGATCCAGGCACGGGCGCGGTGGTCCAGGTGGATCCGCGCGGCGGCGCGGCGGCGCGGGTGGGCGCCGGTGACCCGGAAACGCGCCGTGCCGGGAGCGGGCGACGTCAGGACAGCGGCGGGCGTCGAGCGCTGGACAGCTTCCCCGACACGGTCTGGAGCGTCCAGGGGCTACTTCGGCCGACGGGAGGGATCGTCAAGCAGGCCTCCGCCGAGCGCGGGGCCCGTCATCTGCTCCAGTACCGCTGCGTCGGCCCCGGTGAGCTGCTGATCGTGGTCGACGGGGCGTGGGCGGCGGACCCGATCACCAGCGCCTGCGACGGCTCGGTCACGGCGACGGAGGTCACCGGCAGGGGCGGGCCGTTCCAGGTCTCGCTGTCGAGCGCCAACGCCGAGCCGCTCCGGGTCGAGGCGCAACTCGTCGCCCTGGGCTGACTGCGCGGTTCTTCCCGCCGAACGGGCGGCTCAGGCGGCGAGACGGGCCAGGTCGGCGCGGTAGTCCTCGGCGGAGCGGATCTCGGGCACCACCCCGACGAGGACGCCGGACCGGTCCACCAGCAGCGCGGTGGTGGCGCCGGCGCGGGCCGGCAGGTGCAGGAAAGCGCGCAGCCCGCCGGCCGGGTCGGCGAGCGGTCGTACGGTCGCCCCGCCCGGCGGCGACGTGACGCGTACGGGCCGGTCGTCGGCGACGGTGACGATCGTGACGCCGGCCGGTGCCAGGGCGGCGGCGGTGGTCACGTCGTCCGGGCAGGGGCAGCCGTCCACCAGGATGATCATCGCTGGCACCAGTCCACGCAGGGGCACCGGCGACTGCCCCGCGTCGACCAGGTCCAGCGCGGGCAGCGGTCGACCGACGGATCCGGCCGGCGGCGCGTACGGGCCGGGGGAGGGCTCCGGGGCGGACCGGCCGGACCGGGGCCAGGTGACCGCCGCGAGGCCGGCGAGAGTGGTCAGCACCGCCACCAGCAGCACCAGCAGAGGCAGGGCGAGGGGTGACCGCGCCACGGCACGTGGGACGGAGTGGCGGGGCGTCCCGCGCAGCTCGCGTCGGAGTTGTTCGGCCTCGGCCGCCAGGGCGGAGGCGTCGTCCGGTACGACCACCCGACCCCACTCCGGCGGCAGGTCGGGCAGCCCGGGGCCGTCTGCGTCGGGCTTGCCCATCGGGGACCCCCAGGACGTCTCGGCGAGCGGACAGCGGCTCGACCTCCAGCGTCCCGCACGGGGCCGGCTGCCGCTACACCTGGGCGCGTACCCGCCCGGCCGGCTACCATGGGAGGAGCGCATAGCCCTTGATCTCGACGTTCGCGTCACTCGTACCGGGACGTCATCTGAGCGTTACGGAGCGTGGTCAAACCACTGGTTTGGCGGCCTGTCAAGCTGAAGAAAGACCTCTCACAGGGCCCCTGAGCTGCGCCAACGGTCAGGACAGCGGTGAGACATCGGTGCCTGAGCGTGTTACCCTAGACACAGCGAAAGGGGTTTCGAACCTATGGTTTTCAGTGTCGGCGAGACCGTTGTTTACCCCCACCACGGGGCCGCACTCATCGAGGCAATCGAGACTCGGGTCATCAAGGGCGAGCCCAAGCAATACCTCGTCCTGAGGGTCGCACAGGGTGACCTGACGGTCCGGGTGCCCGCCGAGAACGCCGAGATCGTGGGTGTGCGCGAGGTGGTCGGCGAAGAGGGCCTCGGCAAGGTCTTCGACGTGCTCCGTGCACCGCACACCGAGGAGCCGACCAACTGGTCGCGGCGTTACAAGGCGAATCTGGAGAAGCTGGCCTCCGGTAACCCGCTGAAGGTCGCCGAGGTCGTGCGCGACCTGTGGCGTCGGGAGCGGGAGCGGGGTCTCTCCGCGGGTGAGAAGCGCATGCTCGCGAAGGCCCGCGACATTCTGGTCGGCGAGGTCGCGCTGGCCGAGAAGAGCACCAAGGACGAGGCGGAGACGCTGCTCGACAAGGTCCTCACCGAGGCCTAGTCCCCACAGCATCGTCGTACCCGATTCGTAGCGAACAAACACCGAGGACCGCGACGTGACCGCGCAGCTCAATCCGTGCGGTGACGTCGCGGTCCTCGTGCCTGCGGCCGGTGCCGGCGTACGGCTCGGCCCCGGCCGCCCCAAGGCGCTGCGGCTGCTCGGCGGGGAACCCCTGCTGGTGCACGCGGTCCGCCGGCTCGCCGCCGCGCCGTCGGTGCACACCATCGTCGTCGCCGCCCCGGCCGCCGAGGTGACGGCGGTGCGTGACCTGCTCGCCCCGGTCGCCCCGGTGACCGTGGTGCCCGGCGGCGCCGAGCGGCAGGCGTCGGTGGCCGCCGCCCTCGCGGCCGTGCCCGCCGGCCCGGAGATCGTCCTCGTGCACGACGCCGCCCGGGCGCTGACCCCACCCGAACTGGTGGAGTCCGTCGCGGCGGCCGTCCGCGCCGGGCACGACGCGGTGATCCCGGTGCTTCCCGTCGTCGACACGATCAAGGAGGTCGGCGCCGACGAGGTCGTCCTCGGCACCGTCGACCGTTCCGCCCTGCGCGCGGTGCAGACCCCGCAGGGTTTCCGCCGGGCGGTGCTGACCGCCGCGCACGCCGCCGCCGGTGACCCGCTCACCGACGACGCCGGCCTGGTTGAGAAGCAGGGCGTCCCGGTGGCCTGCGTCCCCGGCTCGGAGTACGCGCTGAAGGTCACCCGCCCGTTCGACCTGGCGCTGGCCGAGCACCTGCTCGCCACGGGCGCCTGACGCGTACCCTCTTCGCATGATCGTTCCCCGGGTGGCCATCGGCACCGACGTGCACGCCTTCGAGGCGGGCCGGCCGTGCTGGGTGGCCGGTCTGCACTGGCCCGACCAGGACGGCCTGGCCGGGCACTCGGACGCCGACGTGGCCGCGCACGCCGCCTGCAACGCGCTGCTCTCGGCGGCCGGCCTCGGGGACCTGGGCGCCAACTTCGGGGTGGGCCAGCCCGAGTGGGCCGGCGCGTCGGGCGTCGCCCTGCTCACCGAGAGCGCCCGCCGGGTGCGGGCCGCCGGCTTCGAGATCGGCAACGTCTCCGTGCAGGTGGTCGGCAACCGGCCCAAGATCGGCCCGCGCCGCGAGGAGGCCCAGCGGGTGCTCTCCGAGGCGGTCGGCGCACCCGTCACGGTCTCCGCCGCCACCACCGACGGCCTCGGCTTCACCGGGCGCGGCGAGGGCCTCACCGGCATCGCGGTCGCCCTGGTGTACGACGCCCCGGCCGCCTAGGCTCGCCGCGATGTCCAGCGACGCCGCCTCCGACCGGTCCGCCGCCGACGGCTACCTCCAGCGCGCCCAGCTCCTCGCCGAGCTCGGCCGCTACGACGAGGCCGCAGCCGAGGTCTCCTACGCTGTCGCCCTGGACCCGGCCGACGCCGGGGCGCTGACCATGCTGTCCCGGGTCCACCTCGCGGCCGGCCGGCCGACGGAGGCGCGTACCGCCGCCGACGCCGCGGTCGCCGCCGCCCCGGAGAGCGTCCCGGCACTGGTCGCCCGGGCCCTCGCCCTCGGCGATCTGGAGGAGTACGCCGAGGCGGCCCGCACCGCCGACCGGATCCTGGCGCTGGGCCCCGACGACGCGTACGCGCAGAGCAGCGCGGCGGCGATCCTGGCCGGCTCCCGCAACGGGCAGCCGGCGCTGAACGCGGCCTGGCGCGGGGTGGAGCTGGCCCCCGAGAACCCGCAGGCCCACCTGGTGCTCGGGCTGGTGGCGGCGAACATGCAGATGTTCGACCTGGCCGAGCGGGCCTACCGGGAGGCGCTGCGGCTGGACCCGCAGCTCGCCGAGGCCCGGCACGACATCGGCGTGCTGCGGCTGGAGCAGCGGCGCTGGAGCGAGGCGCTGGAACACCTGGCCGAGGCCGCCGCGATGAGCCCCGGCCGGGTCGACTCCGGACGGACCATCTCGCTCGGCCTGCGGCAGCTCGTGATCTACGCGGCGGGCTGGACGATGATCACCGCCGTGCTGATCGCCTGCATGGCGCCGGGCAGCGGCGGGGTGTCCCGGTTCGCGGCGGCGTTCGCGGCGCTCGGCGGGGCCCTGGTGTTCTGGCGCTTCGCCGCCCGGCTGCCCGGCCTGTCCCGGACGATCCTGCCGAGCCTGCTCCGCTCCGACCGCGTCCTGGCGCTGGCCGTCTACGCGGCGGCCGTCGCGCCGGCGCTGATCCTCCTCTACGCCCTGGTCGGCACTCCGTGGCCGCTGGTCCTCGCCATCGTCGCCGCGGCCGCCGCCGAACTCGCCGTGCTGTCCCGCACCGCCACCGTCTAGGGGCGGCGGGCCCACGTCCAGGCGTAGCCGTCGTCCTCGCACGCGGCGGCGGCGTCGCAGAGGTCCAGCGGCCGGAAGGTGTCGACCATGACGGCCAACTCGTCGAAGAAGTCCGCGCCGATGGAGCGCTCGGCGGCGCCCGGCTGCGGGCCGTGGGTGAAGCCGGACGGGTGCAGCGAGATCGAGCCCTGCTCGATGCCGGAGCCGCGCCGGGCCTCGTAGTTGCCGCCCGTGTAGAAGAGCATCTCGTCGGAGTCGACGTTGTGGTGGTTGTACGGCACCGGGATCGCGTCCGGGTGGTAGTCGACCTTGCGGGGCACGAACGAGCAGATCACGAAGTTCGGGCCCTGGAAGGTCTGGTGCACGGGCGGCGGCTGGTGGATCCGGCCGGTGATCGGCTCGAAGTCGTGGATGGAGAACGCCCACGGGTACATGTGGCCGTCCCAGCCGACCACGTCGAACGGGTGGTTCGCGTAGACGTGGCGCGTCCAACCGCGCCGGTGCCGGACGAGCACCTCCACGTCCTCGCCGTCGACGAGCAGGGGGGTGTCCGGTCCCCGGACGTCGCGCTCGCAGTACGGCGCGTGCTCCAGGAACTGACCGCGTACCGAGAGGTAGCGCTTGGGCGGACCGACGTGGCCCGCCGCCTCGACGGCGAGCAGTCGGGTCGGCGCGTCGCCGGTGGGCACCAGCCGGTGGATCGTCGAGGTGGGGATGACGACGTAGTCGCCGGGCACCGCGTCGAGCACGCCGAACGGGGACTCGACCCGCAGGGTGCCCGACTCCACGTACAGGCAGTGGTCGCCGGTGGCGTCCCGGAACAGCGGGGACGGCCGGTCCGCCAGCACGTACGCGATGCGTACGTCGTCGTTGGCGAGCAGGTACTGCCGGCCGAGCACCGGGTCGGCGCCGGTGCCGTCGAGCTTGTGGGTGCGCAGGTGCCGGGGCTTGAGCGGCAGGTTCGGCACCCGGGTGAACGCCGGCGGGGTGAACTCCTCGGCCGCCACGATCGCGGTCGGCGCGTGCCGGTGGTAGAGCAGGGACGAGTCGGAGGAGAAGCCCTCCTGGCCCATCAGCTCCTCGGCGTAGAGGCTGCCGTCGGGCTGGCGGAACTGGGTGTGGCGCTTGCGCGGCACCTCGCCGACGCTGCGGTAGTAGGGCATCTCGCCTCCCGGTTCGTCCCGTCCACCGATCCAAAGCGTCCGATAATCGGACGCTGTTGTCCGTTCCTTGTAGCGTCCCGTACATTCTTGTCTCGTGTCAACGCAGGTGCCCGCGCTTCTCGACGGCCTCGTCGACGACGCCGCCGTCTTCCCGCCCGGCAACGCGCCGCTGCCCGACGCCGTCGCCGCGCACCGACGGCACCGCGCCGCCTGGTACGCGGACCTGGTCGGCCCGCTCCTGGTCCCGGCCACCCGGCTGCCCGAGCTTGCGGGCCTGCTCGGCGCCGACGAGCGGATCGCGGTCGGCGTGATCGGCGACGTGCCGCTCGACCGGCTCGACGAGGTGCGGGCCACGGCCGACCCGCGCATCCACGTGCGCCTGGTGGAGGCGGCGGTCGCCAAACGCGGCGAGGACCCGCTGCCCGGCCTGACGGAGCTGGTGGCGCTGGCCCGCCGCGCCGGTGGTGCCGGGCCGGCCGCCCTCGACGCCGTCCACGCCGAGCTGCCGCTCACGTTCGGGCTGATGGGGGCGCTGGACGCCCTCGCCGCCGCCCGTGCCGACGGCGTGCCGATCGCCGCGAAGTTCCGCACCGGCGGGCTGGCCGCCGAACTGTTCCCCACCCCGGCGGAACTCGCCGCCGTGATCTGCGCCTGCCGGGACCGGGACGTGCCGTTCAAGCTGACCGCCGGGCTGCACCAGGCGGTCCGGCACCTCGACCCGGAGACCGGGTTCACCCACCACGGCTTCGTCAACGTGCTGGCGGCGACGCTGGCCGCCGCCGGGGGCGCCACCGTGGCGCGGGTCGCCGAGCTGCTGACGGCGGCCGACCCGCGCCCCCTTCTCCAGCACGCCGAGGCCGGGCTGGACGCGCCGCGCCCGCTGTGGATCGGCTTCGGCTCGTGCAGCATCCTGGAGCCGCTGACCGATCTGATCCGGCTGGGGCTGGTGAACGGGGGTTTTGCGGCATGAGCGGGCGGCAGCGAGCGAATCGTCAAGGCAGGTCGGTGGTGCCTCAGGGCGGCACGGAGCGAAGCGGAGGATCGACATGAGCTGGGTGACGGGTGCGGAGGGTTCGCCGTACGGGGTGGCGAACCTGCCGTACGGGGTGTTCCGCCGCGCGGAGGGCGCCCCGCGCGTCGGCGTACGCATCGGGGACTTCGTGCTCGACCTGGCCGGCGCGGAGGAGGCCGGCCTGGTGCTGGCCGCCGGGGCGCTGGGCCGGCCCACCCTCAACGACTTCATGGCCCTCGGACGCCCACAGTGGACGGCCGTCCGCCAGCGGGTGACCGAGCTGCTCACCGACGCCGTTCACCGGCCGGCGGTGGAGCCGCTGCTGGTGCCGCTGGCCGAGGTGCGGATGCAGCTGCCGTTCGAGGTGGCCGACTACGTCGACTTCTACTCCTCCGAGCACCACGCCTCCAACGTGGGCCAGATCCTCCGCCCCGGGCAGCCGCCGCTGCTGCCCAACTGGAAGCACCTGCCGATCGGCTACCACGGCCGGGCCGGGACGGTCGTCGTCTCCGGCACCCCGGTGGTGCGACCGAGCGGGCAGCGGGCCACCCCGCAGGGCCCGGTCACCGGGCCGTCCGTACGCCTCGACATCGAGGCCGAGGTCGGCTTCGTGGTCGGCGTGCCGAGCCCGCTGGGCGACCGGGTCCCGGCCGACGACTTCGCCGACCACGTCTTCGGCGTCGTGCTGGTCAACGACTGGTCGGCCCGCGACATCCAGGCCTGGGAGTACCAGCCCCTCGGCCCGTTCCTGGGCAAGTCCTTCGCCACCTCGGTCTCGGCCTGGGTGACCCCCCTGGACGCGCTGGCCGACGCCTTCGTCCCCGCCCCCGACCAGGACCCACCAGTCGCCGACTACCTGCGTGACGTGCCGCACCTCGGGCTGGACCTGCGCCTGTCGGTGCAGTGGAACGGCGAGCGGGTCAGCGAGCCGCCCTTCGCCACCATGTACTGGACGCCGGCGCAGCAGTTGGCCCACCTGACCGTGAACGGCGCCTCGCTGCGCACCGGCGACCTCTACGCCTCGGGCACCGTCTCGGGCCCGGAGCGGGGACAGGTGGGCTCGTTCCTGGAACTCACCTGGGGCGGCAACGAACCGGTGAAGTTCGCCGACGGCGGGACCCGCACCTTCCTCGAGGACGGCGACACGGTGACCATCACCGCCACCGCGCCCGGTCCGGACGGCACCACCATCGCCCTGGGCGAGGTGACGGGGAAGGTCCTCGCCGCCCGCTGACCCACCTTCCGATCATCGACGGTCCCCGGTCGCACAGTTGGTGCGACCGGGGACCGTTTCTGCCGCGTTGATCGTCGCGGATTCCGTTGCCATGCCGCGCCGGGGTCGGGCCGGATGCCCCCGTCCGGTTCCGGACCCGGCCGCCGGTTGGCGCACCGACGACAGGAAGGTGACGACGATGAACGATCTCCCGGGCGCGGTCTGGCGCACCAGCAGCCGCTCCAACGACCAGGGCCTCTGCGTGGAGGTGGCGGACAACCTGGTCGAGGCCCTCGGCGTGGTGGGCGTACGCGACTCCAAGGACCAGGCGGGCCCCACGCTGGCGGTCAGCCCCCCGGGGTGGACGGCCTTCGTCGGCGCGATCCGGGCCGGCCAGTTCGGTCGCTGACGGCTCGACCGAGCCCGATCGGGGCTCCCGGCGGTGGAATTTCCGCTCCGGGGGCCCCGCCGCGCGCTCACCCGGCGTACCGTCGACGCCACGGGAGGTGGCATGTCGACGGTGGCGGTCACGGAGTTCGTGGAGGCGCACGACGTCGACCTCTGGCGGCTGCTGACCGATCTGACCACCCGCACCCGGCGCTTCACCGGGCCGGTGGAGGTGCTCACCTCCGGCCCGTTCGGCCCGGGCACCGCGTGGCGGGAGACCCGTGTGCAGCCCGACGGCACCGCGCTGGTCGAGGAGTTCGTCGTCATCGAGGCCGAGCCGCCCCGACGGCTGGTGCTGGGTTCCCGGGGCGCCGGCGTTGACTACCGCATCACCTGGGCGCTGCGCCCGGTCGAGCGGCGTCGCCGGGGCTGCACGGCCGTCACCGTGGAGCAGGAGTCGGTGCCGACCGCCCCGTACGGCCGGGTGGTGGCCCTGCTGCTCGGCGGGCTGGCGGCCCGGGCGGTCGAGCGCGCGCTGCGACAGGATCTCGCCGACCTGGCCGCCGCCGCGGCGGCGGACGGCGCGGCCGAGGCGGCCTGAGACGCCCCGCCGCCGGTGACCTGACAGGGCCCGGACCGGCCCCGCTGGGTAGGGTGCCGGGCGGAGGTGCGCCATGGGGTTCCCGAACGGCCGGCGGCGGATCGCGGTGGCGGTCGCGGCGCTGCTCGCCACCGTCGCCGTCGCGGCGACGGTCTACCGGGTGCTCGCCCCCGCCGAGGTCAGCACGCCCGCCCGCGCCGAATATCCGTCGGCCGCGTCCCCCGCCGCCGGCGTGGTCGGCCGGCTCCCGGTCGCCCCGCTCATCGTGGACGGCCGGCTGCGGGTCTACGCGGCCCACCGCCAGGTCTACGCCGACCGGCCGGTCGACGGCCGGCACCGGACCACCCCGTACTGGTCGTACCGCCGCTGGCCGGCGACCCTCGACGGGGTCGTGGCGAGCGGGACGACGGTGGTGACCCGCTGGTCGGACGGCGAACTGGTGGCGCTGGACGCCCGGACGGGCCGGGTCGCCTGGCGCGCGGACGGGCCGGCGCCGGTCGGGGAGCGGGCGGTCCGCCGCACCGGCGCGGCGACGGTCTGGGACCCCCGGGGGATCGTCCTGGCGCCCGCGCCCGACGGCCGGCAGGTGGTGGTGGCGTCCGGGGCGCAGCGGTTGCGGGCCGTCGGCCTTGCCGACGGCCGTGAGCTGTGGCGGGCCGACGTGGACTCCGGGTGCCGTGACGTGGTCGGCAGCACCGCGTCCGGACAGCTGGTCACTGTGGACGCCTGCGCGGGGCCGGCGGTGCTGGAGTTCCGCGACGCCGGCACGGGCGTGGTGGGGGCCCGCTGGCGGCCGGCCGGAGCCGGCGAGGAACTGGTGGCGACCCCGCTGGGCTGCGCCGCCGGCCGGGCCGGGTGCACCGCTCTGCGGACGTCCGCACCGGGCGACGACGCGGGTCGGGGTTGGCTGCTCGGCGCCGGTGAGCCCGCCGCCGCGCCGGCCCTGGACCGCCCGGACGCCGCGCTCGTCGACGGCACGGCCGTGGCGGTCGTGGACGGGGTGGTGGTCGGCCGTTCGGCGCGTACGGGCGCGGAACTGTGGCGGCGTCCCGGGCCGTCGCAGGTGCGGCTGCTCGCCGTCCAGCCCGACCGGGTGCACCTGCTGACGACGACGAACGACCTGCTGACACTGGATCCGGCGACAGGGGCGCAGTTGTCCTTCTTCGCGTTGAACGCGGGCTCGGACGGGGTCGGTTGGGCACCCGGCGCGGCGTACGCGGCCGACGGGTTCGTGGCTGTGGAGCGGCTCCGCGAGCCGGTCGATCCGACGGGGGACGACCAGCGCTACTACTTGACCTCGGAGCCGCTGATCCTCGCGTCGACGTGAAACGCCGGGCCGGTCCGGCTGCTCGACAAAACGGACATAAGTTATTTATAGTCCCACTGTGCGTCTCCTGGCGGCCCTGTTGGGCGCGATTCTCATCCTCGTCACCGCCTCGCCGGCCGACGCGGCGCCGTCCCACCGGACGGTCCGGCTGGCGCGGACGGTAGGGGTGGACATCACCGTGCCGGCCTCGGTCGACTTCGGCAACGGGTTCACCGGTGGCGCGCTCACCAGGCAACTGGGCGCGGTCGAGGTGCGCGACGTACGCGGCCCGACCGACCTCAACTCGGTGGAGGCCGCCTGAGAGTCCGGTCCGGTCCGCGAGGGGATGGCGGACCGGACCGGCGCCCGCCTCAGGCCAGCGCGGCCTCGGCCGCCGCCAGGAAGGCGTCGTTCTCGGCCGGGGTGCCGATGGTGACCCGCACCCCGTCGCCCGCGAACGGCCGGACGATCACGCCCCGCGCCTCGCACGCCTTGCCGAAGTCCACGGCCCGGTCACCCAGCGGCAGCCAGACGAAGTTGGCCTGGCTGTCCGGCACGTCCGGAACGAGCTTGCGCAGCGCCTCCGTCACCCGGTCCCGCTCGGCGACCACGAGGGCGCACCGCCGTCGTACCTCGTCCTCCTGGGCCAGCGCGGCGAGCGCGCCCGCCTGCGCGGCCATGTTGCTGGAGAACGGCGTCACGACCTTGCGCACGGCCGCCGCCACCGCCGGCTGGGCGATGAGGAAGCCGATCCGCAGGCCGGCCAGGCCCCAGGCCTTGGAGAGCGTCCGCAGCACGACCACGTTCGGCCGGTCGAGGTAGGTGAGGCCGTCCGGCACCTCCGGGTCGGTGACGAACTCGCGGTACGCCTCGTCGATCACGACCAGCACGTCCTCGCCGACCGCGTCGAGGAACCGGTCCAGCTCCGCCCGGCGTACGGACGTGCCGGTCGGGTTGTTCGGGTTGCAGACCACGATGAGTCGGGTCCGGTCGGTGACGGCCGCCGCCATCGCCGCCAGATCGTGCCCGTGCCCGGCGTCGTTGGGCACGCGCACGCTGGTCGCGCCGCTGGTCGCCGCGATGATGGGGTACGCCTCGAAGGAGCGCCACGCGTAGAGGAACTCGTCACCGGGCAGGCAGGTGGCCCGCACGAGGTGCTCGGCCAGCGCCACCGACCCGCAGCCGGTGGCGATCCGGTCGACGTCCACGCCGTACCGCGCGGAGATCGCCTGGCGCAGCGCGAGCACGCCCATGTCCGGGTAGCGGTGCACGCCGGCCGCGGCCTCGGCGACGGCCTCCACCACGCCGGGCAGCGGCCCGTACGGCACCTCGTTGCTGGCCAGCTTGATCGCCTCGGGCAGGCCCAGCTCGCGGGCGAGGTCGGCCGGGCTGCGGCCGGGCACGTAGTTGGGCAGCGAGTCCAGGTCGGCGCGGGTCAGCCGCAGCTCCGGCTGGTGACGTCCGGGGTCGGTCATGGGGTGTCTCCCGAGGGGTCGGTGCGGTCGTCGGGGGTGCGGTCGTCCGGGGCGCGGTCGTCCGGGCTGGTGCGCCCGTCGGTGGTGCGCCCGTTCGTGGTGGTGCGGTCGGCGCGGGGGAGCTGGACCACCACGGTCTGCGCCCGCTTGTCGTGCAGCGCCTGCCGCAGCGGGTGGTCGAAAAGCGGGGAGAGCGCGTCGACGAGCTGGAGCAGCAGGCCCAGGCCGCAGCAGTACCAGAGCAGGGTGGGCAGGCCGAGGGTGTTCCACCGGCGCAGTGCCCGGCCGAAGCCGAGCGGCTCGTCCGCGCTCATCGGCAGCACCTTGACGCCCACCAGCCGCTTGCCGAAGGTCTGCCCGCCCGAGGCCATCGTGGGCACCTCGTACGCGAGCCAGAGCGCGGTGGCGATCAGCAGGATGACGACCTGGAGACCGCCGGCCT
This sequence comes from Micromonospora sp. NPDC049048, assembly GCF_043197615.1. Classification (NCBI taxonomy): domain Bacteria; kingdom Bacillati; phylum Actinomycetota; class Actinomycetes; order Micromonosporales; family Micromonosporaceae; genus Micromonospora; species Micromonospora sp. NPDC049048. The sequence goes on from NZ_JBICTM010000001.1 coordinate 200,316, forward strand.
GTTCGCTGGGCTGCGGCAGGCCCTCGGTGGAGCTGTCACCGGCCATCGCCCGCCGGAACACCTCCCGCCAGTACGGCGTGACCTCCTGCACCAGCCGCCAGACGAACCAGCCGTTCACGACGGCGTTCAGCGCGAAGACGATCACGAAGTCGATCAACCGGGCGACGAGTCGGGCGCCGAACCCGGCCAGGGGAAGCCCGTGCGGACGGGGCTCCGGCGGTCGTCCGGGCCAGCCACCCGGCGGCCAGCCGGGCGGGGGACCCCCACCGGGCGGCCAGCCGGGCGGTGGGCCCTGCGGCTGGCCGGGTGCCTGCGGGTGGCCGGGTCCCTGCGGCGGCTGCCAGGGATAGTGCTGGCCCGGGTACGGCTGGCCCGGCAGCGGTTGCCCGGCTGCGGGGGCACCCGGTGCGGAGACCGGAGCCGGGGGTGACGTCGGGGCGGGCGCGGGCGGCGGCTCGGCCGGCGGCGGGCCCTCGGGCGGGACGTCGTCGACGGGGATCGGCGCGCCGATCCAGCCCTCGCCGTCCCAGTAGCGTCGGGTGTCCGGATCGGCCGGGTCGACGTACCAGCCCGGTTCGACGCTCATGGCCTGGCCTCGCTGCGCTCGCTCACGCAGACACCTTAACGACGACGGTACCGGCGAACTTGTCGTGGAGGCACTGCTGCCAGGGCTTGTCCCACAACTGCCAGAGCCCGTCGAGGTAGCTGAGGCCGGGCAGGAAGCCGGCCGCCACGTACTGCACGGCGTACCGCTTGCCGGCCATCCGCCGGTCCAGCGTGGCGGCCGGGTCGAGCGGCACGATCCGCAGCTTCATCACCTTCTTGCCGAAGGTCTGCCCGGTCCGCTTCATGTATTCGACGTGGTAGAGCCAGTAGAGCCCGAGCAACACCACCAGCAGGCCCAGTTCGAGCAGCAGGATCGGCAGCAGCAGGTCCGTCAGGAGCCACGCGGGGTCGGGCTCGGCGAGGGTGCCGTCCGGGTTGGTCCGGGTCATCTCGGGCGTCACGTTCCAGAGCAGGAGCACGACCGCCGGCAGGAAGAGGGCCATCCCCACCAGCGCGCTCAACGCGCCGTCGATCAGCGCGGCGAGCAGCCGGTCACCGAAGCTGGCCAACGGCTGCCCGCCCGGTCCGAGCGCCGGAGCCGGACGGGGCGGGCCGGCCCAGCCCGGGGGCGGTGGGGTCCAGCCCGGGGGCGGGACCTGACCGGGCGGGGCGTGCTGCGGCGGCACCGCGTACCCCTGGTTGGCGGGACCGGACGGCGGCGCGAAGCCGCCGGCGGCGGGCGGGGGCCCACCGGCCGGCGGCGTCGGGTACGTCGGAGGCTGCGTCACGCTCGTCAGTGTTACAGGTTGCCGCGCGCTTCCTGCTCCCGCTCGATGGCCTCGAAGAGCGCCTTGAAGTTGCCCTTGCCGAAGCCGAGCGAGCCGTGCCGCTCGATCAGCTCGAAGAACACCGTGGGCCGGTCCTGGACCGGCTTGGTGAAGATCTGGAGCAGGTAGCCGTCCTCGTCCCGGTCCACCAGGATCTTGCGGGCCTTCAGCTCCTCGATCGGCACCCGTACCTGGCCGATCCGGGCGCGCAGCTCCGGGTCGTCGTAGTACGAGTCCGGAGTGTCCAGGAACTCGACGCCGGCGGCGCGCATGGCGTCGACGCTGGCCAGGATGTCGTTGGTGGCCACGGCGATGTGCTGCGCGCCCGGGCCCTGGTAGAACTCCAGGTACTCGTCGATCTGCGACTTCTTGCGGGCGATCGCGGGCTCGTTGAGCGGGAACTTCACCTTGCGGGTGCCGTTCGCGACGACCTTGCTCATCAGGGCCGAGTAGTCGGTGGCGATGTCGTCGCCGATGAACTCGGCCATGTTCGAGAAGCCCATGACGCGCTTGTAGAACTCGACCCACTCGTCCATCCGGCCGAGCTCGACGTTGCCGACCACGTGGTCGACGGCCTGGAAGAAGCGCTTCGGCTGGAGGCCGGCGTCGATCATCGGCTGCCGGTCCACGATCGGGCCCCGGGCCACGAACCCGGGCAGGAACGGGCCGGTGTAGCGGGACCGGTCGACCAGGGTGTGCCGGGTGTCGCCGTACGTCGCGATGGCGGCCATCCGCACGGTGCCGTGCTCGTCGCTGACGTCGTGCGGCTCGCGCAGGCCGGTGGCGCCCTGCGCGGTGGCGTGCGCGTACGCGGCGTCGACGTCCGGCACCTCCAGTGCGATGTCGGAGACGCCGTCGCTGTGCTTCGTGACGTGCTCGGCGCCCTCGGCGTCCGGGCGGACCGCGCCGGTGAGCACGAACCGGGCCGAGCCGCTGGTCAGCACGTACTGGGCGTGGTCGCGGTAGCCCTGCTCCGGGCCCCGGTACGCCACGCAGGTCATGCCGAACGCGGTCGAGTAGTAGTGCGCGGCCTGCTTGGCGTTGCCGACCAGGAAGTGCACGTGGTCGAGGCCCTTGACGGGGAACGGGTCGCGGCTGATGTCGTGGTCGACGGCGCCGACGAGCACGTCGACGTCGATGTCGTCGATCGCCTGGGGTCGGTCGATCGCCTGGGTCATCGCGGTCTCCCTCACGTTCCGGTCGGCCTCGTGGCCGCCGCCGTCGGTCGTGTGCGTGGTGCTGCTGCTGGTGCGGTGCGGTGCGGTGTCGCAGCACCGTGGTGCTGTGTCGTGGTGCTGTGCTGCTGTGGCGAGGATCGCCGTGAAGTCCCGTACTGGGCAACTGTCGTGCCAATGCCTGGTCAGGTTGCGCATTAAGTAGGGTGCAACGGCATGAGTGCTGGTCAGGTTGTGCAGCTGGACGTCCTTGACGCGCGGTTGATCGAACTGCTCGCGGAGGAGCCGCGGATCGGGGTGCTGGAGTGCTCCCGGCGACTCGGGGTCGCCCGGGGCACCGTGCAGGCCCGGCTGGACAAGCTCGTCGAGCGGGGCGTCATCTCAGGCTTCGGGCCGGAGATCACCCCGGCGGCCATCGGGTTCGGGGTGACCAGCTTCGTGACGCTGGAGATCAGCCAACGGCACGGGCACCACCGGGTCGCCGCGCACCTGGCCGCGATCCCGGAGGTGCTGGAGGCGCACACCATCACCGGGTCCAGCGACCTGCTCTGCCGGATCGTGGCCCGGTCGAACACCGACCTCCAGCGGGTGATCGACCAGATCGTCTCGTACGAGGGGATCCGCCGCGCCTCGACGATCATCGCCCTGGCCGAGCAGATCCCGTACCGCACCCTTCCCCTGGTCCGCTCCGCCGCCCAGCGCTGAGCAGGGTGTGCGGAAGGGCCTCTTCCGGTACGAGAGGCGACAGGCGGGGGCCCTTCCATACACCCGGAGCGTGGAGAAAGGGCGGCGACACGGCGGCACGGGAGGGCGGCGGCGCGACGGTCGTCGCTACGGTGTGCGTGTGGCGAAGGCGGGCGGCCTCGGGGGGTGGCGTGGCGGGCTGCTGCTCGCGCTCGTCGCGGTCGTCGCGCTCGCCGCGACCGGAGTGTGGAACCCGTTCCCTGGGATGTGGGACTGGGTGAACCGGAGCCAGCCCATCTCCGAGCCGGACGTGGTCTGGCAGCAGCGCGTCGGCGGCACCCCGCGCAGCGTGACCATCGCCGGCGACACCGTCGTGGTCGAGCAGCGCACCCGCGTGGAGGCGCGCAGCCTGGCCACCGGCGCCCAGCTGTGGGAGCGCAAGGCCGACTGGTCCGCGGTGGCCGGCGGCGACCGTGACCCGGTCGTCGTCGTGGGCAAGCTGCTGGTCAAGGGGTACGAGGTACTGGACCCGGCGACCGGCGCCACGCGGCGGCGCAACGGCGACGCGGTGGCCGTCTGGACGTACCGCAACATGCTGCTCGACGCCCGCTGCGTCGACGCCACCGACTGCACGGTGAGCGCCTGGGACCCGCGCGGCACCGCCCCGCTCTGGACGGCCTTCGTGCCCGGCGTACGCAGCGGGCTGCTCGGCGACAACCCGGGGCTGCTCGACACCCGCCGCCTCGACGCCGTGCGGATCGACGACGAGGTGGCCGGTCCCGAGCCCGTACCGGCGTTGCTCGGGTTCCCCATCGACGGCCGGGTGCACGTCCTCGACACCGCCACCGGGCGGGTGCTCCAGGACGTCGAGCCCGGCCGCGACGAGCGGCTGTCGGTGATCGGCGGCCGGCTGCTGCGGATCACCGCCCGCTCGCAGGACGGCACCTGCTACTTCGCCATCTCCGGCCGGGACCCGGCGACCGGCCAGGAGACGTGGCAGCGCACCGGCATCAACCTGCGGACCGCCGACAACGCCGGCTGCGCGCAACGGGAGGACCCGCACGGCGCGCGCAACGTGCTGATCGGGGTGGCCCCGGACGCCCGCGAGGCGGTCCTCGACGGCTACGACGGGCGGCTGCTGCTGGTCACCAACGCCGGGGAGCGGCTGCTCGCGGTCGACGACCGGTACGCCCTGGTCCGGCCGGCCGACAAGCGCGCGGTCGTCGGCCGGGAGCTGGGCGCCGGGCGCGTACGGTGGACCCGTCCCGCCGGGGCGAAGGCCGGCGCCGCGCTCACCCCGTACGCGGCCGTGATCGCCGACGAGAAGCCGTCCCGGCTGGTGGCGCTGGACCCGCGCACCGGGCGGGAGCTGGCGAGCCTGCGTACCTCCGCGAACGCCCTCGCGGTCGGCCCGGGCGGCATGGTCATCGGCGAGGGGCGGGAGATCGGCTACGTCCGCTTCGGCGGCGCGCCGGGCGCTCCCATCCCGCCCCGGGACGGCGGCGTACCCGGGCCCGGCGGCACGGCGGGGGTCCCCGGGCCGGCGGACAGCTGCGGACCCAAGCGGGAACTCTGCCCCGGGTGAGAGCGTCGTCCCAGGACCCACCCGGCGGGTGGGACTGATCGACCCTTCTGCCCTAGGCTTTCGGCTCATGAGCAGTGCCGCCGCGTTCTCGTACGCTCCCTTGCTGCCGACCGGTCCGGACCAGACGGAATACCGCCTGGTCACCGACGAGGGCGTCGACGTCGTCAACGGCCCGGGGGGTCGTCGGTTCCTCACCGTGGAGCCGACCGCGCTCACCGCGCTGACCGCCGAGGCCATGCACGACATCGCGCACTTCCTGCGCCCCGCGCACCTGGCCCAGCTGCGGGCGATCATCGACGATCCGGCGGCCTCGCCGAACGACCGGTTCGTCGCGCTCGACCTGCTGCGCAACGCCAACATCGCGGCCGGCGGCGTGCTGCCGATGTGCCAGGACACCGGCACCGCGATCGTGATGGGCAAGCGTGGCCGGCACGTGCTCACCGACGGCAGCGACGCCGAGGCCGTCTCGCGCGGCGTCTACCAGGCCTACACCCGGCTCAACCTGCGCTACTCGCAGCTCGCCCCGCTGACCATGTGGGAGGAGCGCAACACCGGCAGCAACCTGCCGGCCCAGGTCGAGCTCTACGCGGAGGACCCGGACGGGCAGCCCGACGCGTACAAGTTCCTCTTCATGGCCAAGGGCGGCGGTTCGGCCAACAAGTCGTACCTCTACCAGGAGACCAAGGCGCTGCTGAATCCCACGCGGATGATGCAGTTCCTGGAGGAGAAGCTGCGGCTGATCGGCACCGCCGCCTGCCCGCCGTACCACCTCGCCATCGTCATCGGCGGCACCTCCGCCGAGTACGCCCTGAAGACCGCCAAGTACGCCAGCGCCAAGTACCTCGACGCGCTGCCCACCTCCGGCTCGATGACCGCGCACGGCTTCCGGGACCTGGAGCTGGAGGCGGAGGTGCTGGAGCTGACCCGCAACTTCGGCATCGGTGCGCAGTTCGGCGGGCGCTACTTCTGCCACGACGTACGGGTGGTGCGGCTGCCCCGCCACGGCGCCTCCTGCCCGGTGGCGATCGCCGTCTCCTGCTCGGCGGACCGGCAGGCGGTCGCCAAGATCACCCCGTCGGGCGTGTGGCTGGAGCGCCTCGAGACCGACCCGGCGCGCTACCTGCCCGACGTCACCGACGAGACCCTCGACGCGTCCGAGGTGGTCCGTGTCGACCTCAACCGGCCGATGGACGAGATCCGCGCCGAGCTGTCGAAGTACCCGGTGAAGACCCGGCTGTCGCTGACCGGCCCGCTCGTCGTGGCCCGCGACATCGCGCACGCCAAGATCGCGGAGCGGCTGGACGCCGGGGAGCCGATGCCGCAGTACCTGCGCGACCACGCCGTCTACTACGCCGGCCCGGCCAAGACGCCCGAGGGCTACGCGTCCGGCTCGTTCGGCCCGACCACCGCCGGGCGGATGGACGCGTACGTGGAGAAGTTCCAGGCCGCGGGCGGCTCCCAGGTGATGCTCGCCAAGGGCAACCGCTCCGCCCAGGTCACCCGCTCCTGCCAGCAGCACGGCGGCTTCTACCTCGGCTCGATCGGCGGCCCGGCCGCCCGGCTCGCCCAGGACTGCATCAAGCACGTCGAGGTCCTGGAATACCCGGAGCTGGGCATGGAGGCGGTCTGGAAGATCCAGGTGGAGGACTTCCCGGCCTTCATCGTGGTCGACGACAAGGGCAACGACTTCTTCGCCGAGGTCACCAAGCCGGTGCTGACGGTCGGTCGCCGCTGATCCCCGCGTACGCGAAAGGGGCGCCGGGCAGTGGCCCGGCGCCCCTCGTCTTCCTGCGTCAGCTCGCCCGGCTGGCGTAGAACGTGCCGCTGAAGGTCTCCGACACGATCCCGTCGCCGGTCCGCGTGTGGACGGTGATCCGGTGGATCCCGGCGGTCGTCGGGGTGTAGCCCACCGACGCCGACCCGTCAGGGCCCGCCGCGACCGTCACCGCCGGCCGACCGTCGAAGGAGTAGACGAACTCCGTCACCCCCGGCATGCCCGCCTGGAAGGCGAAGGTGCCCGGCGTGCCGGCGACCGCCCCCTGGACCTTGTTGATCGGGTACTCGACCGAGCTGACCGTGGGCTTGGTCGCCAGGTGGAACCGGTAGCTGCCCTCGCCGGACGGCAGGTCACCGGCCGTCCGGCTGCGGACGTACACGGTGTTGTAGCCCGGCTTCGTCGGCGTGATCGTGACCGTGGCCGTGCCGTCGGCGAGCGCCGGCACCGTCTGTTCCGGCCCGTCGTCGAGCCGGTACGTGTACTCGACGACGTCCTCCATGCGGGGTGCGAACGTCAGGGCGCGCGGCTGGCCGTACCCGGCCGTCGGGTTGGCGTCGGTGATCGTCGGGCTGGTGCTGCGCACCCGGAACACGTAGCTCGTGGCGGGGGAGCGGTTGCCCGCGAGGTCCACCGCCTCGACCGTGAGCGTGCTCGGCCCGTCCCGGTCGGGGGTGAGGGTGACGGTCGCCGAGCCGCCCGGGACGTCGGCCGCCACGTCGGTCGCCGGCTGCCCGGACACGCTGTAGCGGAATCGCACCGTGTCGGTGTCGCCGCCGGCCGAGAAGGTGAACTGGCCCGGGATGCCGGGACCGCCGTACCAGCCGTCGTCGGCCGGGTAGTCCGTGGAGCCGACCGTCGGCTGGGCGGGGCTGGTGGTGTCGACGGAGAACCGGCACTCCGCCGACCAGGCGGAGCTGGCGTGCTGGTCCGCCGCGCGGACCGCGAAGGCGTAGCTGCCGCCGTCGGCCATCGCGTCGGCGGGCACCGTGTACTGGAAGCGGCGTGGCGCGGCGAACGCCCCCGAGGTCCACTCCGTCCGCTCGTCGGGCCGGTCGACCGGCCACCACGCGAAGGTCGCCGTCACCTGCTCGACGAGGCCGGTCCCGTTCGCGTCCGGGTCGGTCACCTCGGCGGTGAGGGTCGGGGTGGCGGTGCCGGTCACCCGGTCGTCGGCGCAGTCCAGCCCGGCGACGGTGAGGGCGCCCGGCACGTCGGGGGCGGCGTTCGCGGTCAGCGAGATGCCCGGCGTCCGCAGCCGCCGGCCGTGGTGCTTGTTCTCCTCGTGGTCCCCGGGGACCCGGACCATCAGCGTGAGCGACTCCCGCCCGGCGTCGACCGCCTGCTGCACGGTCCGCGTGAGCGGCAGTTCGAGGTGGGCCGCCGGGCAGGGAGCGGCGGGGTCGAGGTCGCCGACCTTCTCCCGTACGGTCGGCGGGGCGTCCCAGGTCGGCGCGGTCGCCGGGGTGTCCGTGCGCCACAGTTCCAGCTCGCGCGGCCGGTCGCAGTCCGCGACCGCCGACTCCCCGGTGCGCAGCGTGGCGTCGATGATCTCCTTGCCCCGGTAGGGCGTGAGGTCGAAGGTGAGGTAGGCCCTGGTCGTGCGCTTGACCCCGGCGTTCTCCAGGGTGCCGACCGGGACGTCCGCCTCGGTGGCGGTGAAGGTCGCGCCCTGCTGCCGCGCGTCCGTGTAGCTCACGCTCGTCGGCGGGACCCAGCGGGTCGGTGCGGCGACGGCGGGTTGGGCGGTGACGACGACCGCCCCGGTGGCGGTCAGCAGTGCGGTGAGCCCCGTGGTGAGGAGCCGGCGCGGAGCGCGCCGGCGTCGTACGGCGGGCACGCCGATGGAACCCCGTTGACAGTGCAAGGTGGAAGACCCTCCGATGGAGTGCGAATACTTTTACGATCTTAAGTGCCTGGTCCCGGTGTCGGCCTCCGACTTTCGACCGTCCCCGGTACGCCGGCCGGACCCCGCCGCGTACGCGAGGGGCGCCGGGCCTGCTGCCCGGCGCCCCTCGACGTTGCCGTGGTCAGCTCCAGTCGATCCAGATGCCGTAGTACGCCTGACCGGAGACCACTCCGGCCGCCGTCCGGCTCCGGACGGTGATGTTGTGGCTGTACGGCGAGTCCGCCGTCCACGTCACCCTGGCCGTGCCGTCCGCGCCGACCGCGACGGTGCGCTCCGGACCGCCGTCGATGGAGTAGACGAACTCGGTGCTGCCGGCGAGTTGGCTGGTGAACACGAACTCGCCGGTCTGGCCGACCACCGCCCCGCCATGGGGGCCGAACACGTCCGAGGTGACCAGCGGGCTCTTCGGGTCGACCCGGAACGAGTAGTACTGGGCATCCGTGACGATCCCGCCGGCCGTCCTGGCCCGCACCTGGAGCTGGACCCAGCCGCCGAACCCGCTGTCGAGGCTCCGCGGCGTCCACTCGACGGTGGCGGTGCCGTCGGCACCGGCCTCGACCGTCCGCTCCGGCTCGTCCGTGAACTGGTAGACGTACGAGGTGACGCCGCTCGTGCCGGCGTGCGGCGTGAACGTGAACGTGCCCGGGATGCCGGGCCCGCCACCGGTCAGGTTCCGCGGGTACACCTGCGAATCCACCTCGGGGGCGACGGAGGCCGCGTGGAACGAGTAGTAGGTGGACTCCGACTGCGTCCCGGCCCCGGTCCGGCTGAACACCTCGAGGGTGTGGCTCGACGCGTCGCGCGGGGTGTAGGTGATCGTCGCGCCGCCGTCCGGGCCGGCCGGCACAGTCTGCGGGTCGCCGTAGTCGAAGCTGTAGACGTACTCGACGACGTCGTCCATCGCCGGCCGGAACACGAAGGTGCCCTCGGTGCCCGCCGGCGTACCGGGCCACCCGTTGTCCGGCCAGTTCGGGGAGCTGACGAAGGGCGACGTCCGGACGTACAAGTTGTACTCCGCGTCGCCGGAGGGCACGCCGCCGCTGGTGCGGCTGCGCACCCGCAGCGTGTTCTGGATCTGGGTGGGGGTCACCGTCACCGTGGCGACGCCGTCGGCGTTGGCCGCGACGGTGCGTTCCTCGCCGTTGAACCACCACACGTACTCGGTCACGTCCGCCATGGCCGGCGAGAAGGTGATCTCCCTCGGCTGACCCAGCCGGCCCTCCGGGTTGCCGTCGGTGATTCGGGGCGCCGTGTCCCGGACCCAGAACTCGTAGTTGACCGTGACCGACAGGTTGCCGGTCCGGTCCACGCTGTACACCTCGATCCGGTGCGGACCGGGACGCTTCGCGGTGTAGGTGAAGGTGGCACCGCCGCCGGGTCCGTCGGCGGCCACCTGCCCTGACCCGTCGTAACCCCAGTACTGGTAGCGGACGACGTCGTCGGAGCCGTTGGCGCCCACGGTGAACCGACCGGGGACGTTCGGCCCGATGACGGACTGTTGCGGGTAGGGCGGGAAGTCCGTCGAGACGACCGTCGGCTCCGCCGGCTTGCGGGTGTCGACCGTGAACCGGCACTCCGGGGACCAGGCCGAGGTGTCCCCGTACTGGTCGGCCGAGCGGACGGCGAAGGCGTAGTGTCCGCCGTCGACCAGCTGCCCCTGCGGCACGACGTACCGGAACCGGGCGGGCGCGTGCATCGAGCTGGGCCACGTGTACTCGGTCCGCTCGGCGGGCCGGTCCACCGGCCACCAGGCGAAGGTCGCCGTGACATGGTCGCCGCCGCCGGTCTCGTTGACGTCCGGGTCGGTCAGCTCGGCCTGGAGTTCGGGCGTGCTGGTGCCGACGAAGGTGGCGTCCGTGCAGGCGACGCCGCCGACGCTCAGCTTGCCGGGCACGTCCGGAGCGGCGTTGTGCTCCAGCGAGAGACCGAGGTTGGTGATCCGCCGTCCGTGTTTGAAGGACTCCTCCGCGTCGCCGATCCGGATCATGAGGGTCAGGCTGTCCTGCTGGCCGGCGACCGCGGTGGCGACGGTTTCGGTGATCAGCTTGGAGAGGTAGCTCCAGGGGCAGGGCGCCTCCGGCAGGCTCAGATCGGCGATCTTCTTCCGCGCGGTGGGGGAGTTCTTCCAGGTCGGCGGGGTGACGGGGGTGTCGGTCCGCCACAGCTCCAGCTGTCGCGGCTTGTCGCAGTTGTTGACCGACTGCTCGCCGGTGATGGCGCGGGCGCTGATGATGCGCTGACCGTGGTACCGGGTCAGGTCGTAGGTGAAGTACGCCCGGGACGTGTGCCGGCCGCCGTCCGGGTCCTTCCACGTGCCGACCGGCACGGTGCCGTCGGTGGAGGGGAACGTCCCGGTGGGGCGCTCGGCGTCCGTGACGGCGACGCTGGTGGGCCGGAGGAAGGTGAGGCCGGCCGAGGCGGGCTGTGTGGTGACGGCCAGCGCGCCGGTGGCGGTGAGCAGGGTGGCGAGGCCGGTGGCCAGGAGTCGGCGCGGAACGCGCCGGTGGCGTGTGACGGGCACGCCGGCGGAACCCCCGTTGCTGTGCACGTTGGAGCCCTCCATTGAAGAGGCAGAATTTTTGCGAGTTTAAATCAATTAGTTGGCGCCGGGCGCCGGACTTTCGGCCGAGCCGGACTCGGCGATCATCTGCGAGTCCCTCGTCGAGGCGGCAGGATGGTACGCGTGACGACTCCAGAGGCGACGGGCTACCGGATCGAACGCGACTCGATGGGCGAGGTGGAGGTGCCCACCGAGGCGCTGTGGCGGGCGCAGACCCAGCGCGCGGTGCAGAACTTTCCGATCTCCGGCCGGGGCATCGAGCCGGCGCAGATCCGGGCGCTGGCCCAGATCAAGGGGGCGGCGGCCGAGGTCAACGGCGAACTGGGCGTGATCGACGCGAACGTGGCCGCGGCGATCGCCGCCGCCGCGGCGCACGTGGCCGACGGCGGCTACGACGACCAGTTCCCGATCGACGTGTTCCAGACCGGGTCCGGCACGTCGTCGAACATGAACACCAACGAGGTCATCGCCACGCTGGCCAGCCGGGAGCTGGGCAGCGACGTGCACCCGAACGACGACGTGAACGCCTCGCAGTCCAGCAACGACGTCTTCCCGTCCTCGATCCACCTGGCCGCCACCGAGGCCGTCGCACGGGACCTGCTGCCCGCGCTGGCCCACCTGGCGGAGGCGCTGGAGGGCAAGGCGGAGGAGTTCGAGACCGTCGTCAAGGCCGGGCGTACCCACCTGATGGACGCCACCCCGGTGACCCTCGGGCAGGAGTTCGGCGGGTACGCCGCCCAGGTCCGCTACGGCATCGAGCGGCTGGAGGGGGCGCTGCCCCGGCTGGCCGAGCTGCCGCTGGGCGGCACGGCGGTGGGCACCGGCATCAACACCCCGCTCGGCTTCGCCGCGAAGGTCATCGAGAAGCTGCGCGGCTCGACGGGGCTGCCGCTGACCGAGGCGCGCAACCACTTCGAGGCGCAGGGCGCCCGGGACGCGCTGGTGGAGACCTCCGGGCAACTGCGTACGATCGCCGTCGGCCTCTACAAGATCGCCAACGACATCCGCTGGATGGGCTCCGGCCCCCGCGCCGGGCTGCGCGAGCTGCGCATCCCCGACCTCCAGCCGGGCTCGTCGATCATGCCGGGAAAGGTCAACCCGGTGGTCGCCGAGGCGATGCGGCAGGTCTGCGCCCAGGTCATCGGAAACGATGCCGCCGTCGGGTTCGCCGGCTCCCAGGGCGACTTCGAGCTGAACGTCATGCTCCCCGTGATGGGTCGCAACCTGCTGGAGTCGATCCGCCTGCTCGCCGCGTCCAGCCGGCTCTTCGCCGACCGTCTGGTGGTCGGCCTGGTCGCGGACGCCGAGGTCTGCCTGGCGTACGCGGAAGGCTCGCCGTCGATCGTCACTCCGCTCAACCGCCACCTCGGGTACGACGAGGCCGCCTCGATCGCCAAGGAGGCGCTGGCCAAGCAGGTCTCGATCCGCGAGGTGGTGATCTCCCGGGGGCACGTCGACTCGGGCAAGCTGACCGAGACCCAGCTCGACGAGGCGCTCGACCTGCTCCGGATGACCCACCCCTGACCGGCCCCGTCCCGGTCCTGCGCCGGCCTCGCCCGGGCTCCACGTCAAAGACCGGCGGGACGTCAGCGGGCGGCGGACCTGCGGGCGCGGTAGGCGGTGACGGCGGCGCGGTTGCCGCAGCCCGCGTCGCAGAATCGTCGGGACCGGTTCTTGGACAGGTCCACGAGCACGTTCTCGCAGTCCGGGTGGTCGCAGATACGCAGCCGGCGCAGTTCGCCGGTGCGTACGAGATCCGCCAGCGCCATCGCGGCCTCGACGGCCATCCGCGTCGCCAGCGGCGCGTCGCGCGGCACGGCGTGGATGTGGTACGGCTCGTCGTCGTGCGTGATGAGCTGCGGCACCGCGTGGTTTTCGCGCAGCAGCCCGTTGACGATGGCGACGATCCCCTCCGTGTCGGCGTACCAGACGTGCCGCAGTCGGGGTCGCAGGTCGCGTACCGCCCGTAGCTCGTCCTCGGTGTGCTCGTGCCGCCCGCTGTAGGCGTGGGCGGCGAAGAACGCGTCCAGGGCGGCGACGTCGGGCAGCCCGTCACCGTCGCGGCGGTCGGTGTTCACCAGCGCGGCAACGGCGGTCAGAGAGCATTCCGTGTCATGGGTGAAGAGCAACTTGACTCCTGTCGGAGTGCCGACCTAGCGTCATCAGCATAGTGGCAGTTTGCTCATGACAGTGGGAGTGGATCGATGCGTCAACCCGCCGCCGGGCTCGGTCTCGGCCTCGCCCTGCTCTCCGCCGTCACCTTCGCCACGTCGGGAACGTTCGCCCGGTCCCTCATCGACGCAGGCTGGTCGGCCGAGTCGGCCGTGATCGTCCGGGTCGGCGTCGCGGCGCTGGTGGTGGCGATTCCGGCGGTGCTGTCGCTGCGCGGCAAGTGGGACGTGCTGCGCCGCAACCTCGCCACCATCGGCGTGTTCGGGCTGCTCGGGGTCGCGACGGCCCAGGTCTGCTTCTTCAACGCGGTCCGCTACCTGCCCGTCGGCGTCGCGCTGCTGCTGGAGTACCTCGGCATCGTCCTGGTGGTGGGCTGGATGTGGCTGGCCCACGGGCAGCGCCCCCGTCGGCTGACCGTCGCCGGCTCGGTGGCGGCCCTCGCCGGACTGTTCCTCGTCCTGGACCTGACCGGCGCCGGCCGGCTCGACCCGGTGGGCGTGCTCTGGGGGCTCGGGGCGGCGGTCGGCCTCGCCGGCTACTTCGTGCTCGCGGGGCGGGTCGACGAGAAGTTGCCTTCCGTGGTGCTGGCCAGCGGCGGCATGGCCGTCGGAGCCGCCGTCCTGCTGTTGCTCGGCGCGGTCGGGGCGCTGCCCCTGCGGGTCGCCCTCGGCGAGGTCACCTTCGCCGGGCAGCGCACCAGTTGGCTGGTGCCGGTGGTCGGCCTGTCACTGGTCGCCGCCGTCGTCGCGTACCTCGCCGGGATCGCCGGCACCCGGATCCTCGGCGCCCGGCTGTCGTCGTTCGTCGGGTTGACCGAGGTGATGTTCGCCGTCCTGATCGCCTGGCTGGTGCTGGGTGAACTGCCCACCGTGGTGCAACTGGTCGGTGGCGCACTGATCGTCGCCGGCGTCGCCCTCGTGCGTGTCGACGAGCTGCGCACACCCCGCGCCGACGACCGACCGGAGTCGCGCGCCGCCGAGCCCGCCCTGCCGTGACGCCGAGGCGGTCGACGGCCGATGCCGCGGTGGCGGAATGCGCTGCGGTGTTGTCTGATGTCTCCCACGTCCCTCAACGAGAGGATCCGATGTGGTGAGCAAGCGCTTCACCGCCGGTGCCGTCGCGACCGCGACCGCGCTGGCACTCGCGGTGACGGGCATGAGCGTGCCGGCCAGTGCCGAGCCGACCAGTGCCCGTACCTTCACCGTCGTCGCCGAAGACGGTGTCTCCGCAGACGCGGCCATCGCCGCCATCCGGTCGGCCGGTGGCACGGTGGTCTCCCGGTCCGACGAGGTCGGCATGTTCCGGGTGACCAGTGACCGGGCCGACTTCGCCGCGAAGGCGACCGCCGCGTCGGCGCTGATCGGCGCCGCCGAACAGAAGGCGATCGGCCGCAAGCCGAAGCTCGACCGGGTCGAGCAGGAGCACCTGCTGGCCGCCGCGGCGGCCAAGGGCGGTGGTGCCAAGCGTGGCAAGAAGATGGACCCGCTGGACGACAAGCTCTGGGGCCTGGAGATGATCCGGGCCGACCAGGCGCGCAAGATCGAGCCGGGCGACCGCCGGGTCACCGTCGGCGTCCTGGACACCGGTGTGGACGCCAGTCACCCGGACATCGCGCCGAACTTCAACTGGGCGCTGTCCCGCAACTTCGCCCCCGACATCGTCGACGTCGACGGCGAGTGCGAGGTGGCGAGCTGCCTCGACCCGGTCGGCACCGACGACGGCGGGCACGGCACCCACGTGGCCGGCACCATCGGCGCCGCCGCCAACGGCTTCGGCCTCTCCGGCGTCGCCCCGAACATCTCCCTGGTCGAGCTCAAGGGCGGCCAGGACTCCGGCTACTTCTTCCTGGAGCCGGTGGTCAACTCCCTGCTGCATGCCGGGAGGACCGGTCTCGACGTGGTCAACATGTCCTTCTACGTCGACCCGTGGCTCTTCAACTGCACCGCCAACCCGGCCGACTCCCCGGAGGCCCAGGCCGAGCAGCGGGCCACCATCGAGGCCATGAAGCGGGCGCTGACCTACGCCCACAGCCGGGGGGTCACCCTCGTCGGCGCGCTGGGCAACAACCACGAGGACCTGGGCGACCCGCGGACCGACTCGTCGAGCCCGAACTACGGTGACACCGCGCCCTACCCGCGCGAGATCGACAACGACGGCTGCTGGAACATGCCCACCGAGGGACCGAACGTGATCAGCGTGTCGTCGGTCGGCCCGTCGGGCAAGAAGTCGGACTTCTCGAACTACGGCACCGAGCAGACCGCCGTGGCGGCGCCGGGCGGCTGGTTCCGCGACGGCTTCGGCACGGACACCTACCGCACCGACGCCAACATGATCCTCTCGACGTACCCCAAGAAGGTGCTCCAGGAGGAGGGCTCCGTCGACGCGGACGGCAACATCGTCGCCGGCTACGAGGAGAGCGTCTTCAAGGAGTGCAAGGCCAACGGTGAGTGCGGGTACTACACCTACCTGCAGGGCACCTCGATGGCGGCCCCGCACGCCTCCGGTGTCGCCGCGCTGATCGTCAGCAAGCACGGCAAGAAGGACCGCCAGGGCGGCTTCGGCATGGCGCCGAAGCTGGTGGAGCAGCACCTCTACCGCACGGCTGCCGAGCGCGCCTGCCCGCAGCCGCGCCTGGTGTCGTACGCCAACGAGGGCCGCGACGCCGAGTTCGACGCCTACTGCGCCGGCGGGCTCAACTTCAACGGCTTCTACGGCTACGGCATCGTGGACGCCTACGCGGCGGTGAAGACCCCGCTCAAGCCCAACGCCCGCCCGTAACGGCGGACGGCAGGGGCCCGGTCGACTCGTTCGGCCGGGCCTCTGGCATGTCCGGCGGAGGACGCCCGCGTCCGTACGAGCGGATGGTGCGCGACGACCGCCGGACGGTGCTGCGCCAGCCCCGGTCACGGGCGCCAGCCCCGGGCGCCGAGCGCGGCACGGACCTCGCGCAGGACGTTCGGGAAGTCGTGGCGCAGCCGCCTGCCGGTCACCGGCAGCACGAGCCAGCCGGCCCCGCCGAGCCGCGCGATCCGGTCGAGGTGCCCGCCACCGGCCTCGGCGTGCCGTACCTCCTGGACGACGGCGACGCGGTACGCCGGCCACGTCAGGTCGGCGTGCACGACCAGCCCGGAGGCGACCCGGACCGGGTGCCGGACGGCGGGACGCGGCAGCCCGGCCAGCGTCAGCCGTACCCGCAACTCGGACTCGGCCGGCGACCGGGCGCCGGGGTCCGCCAGCTCGAACACCCAGCGGGCCCGCCGACCGCCGGGCCGGTCGGCGTTGCGGTCGGCGACCTCGGCGAGGGCCTCGCGGCTCGTCAGCCCCTGCCGGAGCAGCGCGTCGACGATGCCGACCGCGCGCAGCGGCTCCAACCAGACCGCCGTCTCCCACGCCGCCGACGCCGGATCCGTGCCCACCGGCGGTCCGGCGGTCCGCAGGTCGGCCACCCGCAGGCCGCCCCCGGACGGGCGGGCCGCGACGCTCCGGTCGTCGGCCGGGCCGCGGCCGGGCGGGCCCTCGGCGGTGACGAGCCCGGATGGCCGGGCCGCGACGCTCCGGTCGTCGGCCGGGCCGCGACCGGGCGGGCCCTCGGCGGTGACGAGCCCGGATGGCCGGACCGCGACGCTCCGGTCGTCGGCCGGGCCGCGGCCGGGCGGGCCCTCGACGGCGACGAGCCCGGGTGCCCGGGCCGCGATGCTCGTGTCGACGAGGCCGGGCGGCCGGACCGCGACGCTCGACGGCGGCGGCGCGTACGGCGGTGACGTGGCCGGGCCGGTGGAGTGCACGCGCAGGCCCCGCTGCGGGCCGAGGCGCATCGTCCTCGGGACGAGGACGTGCACGTCGTCGGCGAAGGACGCGGCGTGCTCGACGCCGTGCAGGTAGGCCGCCGAAGGGCCGGCGACGACCGCCTCGGGCGGCAGCCGCAGGGCGGCGGCCCGACAGGCCAGGGCATGGTCGCGAGGGAGCCGGGCGTCGGCGTAGACGTCGTGGCGCAGGCGTAGCCAGGCCGAACTGCGCAGTTGGTGCTCGGTGACGAGCCCCTGTCGGATCGCGTCCGAGCCGCGGAAGACCTGCCAGGCCAGGACGCCGGGACGGTGCGGTGGAGATGGCATGTGGGCAGCGTGCCCGCCGTCCGGTACCGCGCGGCACCCCTGTGGACAACCGCGATCGTCCCGAGCGGTGCCGACTGTGGACAACCGGCACGGCGGCCCTCGGATGTGGTAGAGGAGCGTCCTCTCAGGAGAGGGCGGCGGCGATGGCGGTGGCGGCGGCGAGGACCTGCGCGCCGACCACCTCGGCGTCGAGCGGGGCCAGCGCCACCACCCCGACGCTCGCCTCCAGACCGGGCACGCCGAGCACCGGGGCCGCCACGCCGTACGCCCCGTGCTGAAGTTCGCCGGCGGTGCTCACCGGGCCGGCGGCGCCCGACCTGCCGGCGAGGATGGCCCGCCCGGCCGCACCGCGCTCCAGCGGGTGCCGCGCCCCCGTCCGGTACGCGACGTGGAACGACGTCCAGCTCGGCTCGACCACGGCCAGCGCGACCCCCTCGCCGCCCTCGACCACCGTCAGATGGGCGGTCGCGCCAGCCTGCTCCGCGAGGCGACGCAGCGCGGGCAGCGCCCCCTCGGCGAGCAGCGGTTGGGCGCGCCGGGCCAGGTGCAGCACCCCGGCGCCGAGGCGCAGCCGGTTGTCGCCGTCGCGGCGCAGCATGCCGTGCGCGGCGAGCGCGCCGACCAGCCGGTACACCGCCGCCCGGCCGACGCCCAACCGGTTCGCCGCCTCGGTGACGGTGAGCCCGCCCGGCGCGTCGGCGACCAGGTGCAGCAGCCGCAACCCCCGGTCCAGCGTCTGCGCCGTCTCCCCGCCCCGCGCCGTCGTCTCCACGACGAGCAGCGTACGACCCGGCTCCGGACGACCCAGAAATGCGGGGACGGCTACCCTTGTACGGTGACGCTACGCCTGTATGACACCGCCACCCGATCGGTGCGGGACTTCGTCCCGCGGGAAGCCGGCAAGGTGGGGGTCTACCTGTGTGGTCTCACCCTCCAGGCCCCGCCGCACATCGGTCACCTTCGCTCCGGCGTCAACTACGACGTGCTGCGCCGCTGGCTGCTCGCCACCGGCTACGAGGTCACCTTCATCCGCAACGTGACCGACATCGACGACAAGATCCTGGTCAAGGCGATGGAGCAGGGCCGGCCGTTCTGGTCGATCGCGTACGCCAACGAGCTGATCCTGACCGAGTCCTACCGGGCGCTCAACGTGCTGCCGCCGACGTACGAGCCGCGGGCCACCGGGCACATCCCGGAGATGCACGAGCTGATCGCCAAGCTGATCGCCGACGGGCACGCCTACCCGGCCACCGACGGCTCCGGCGACGTCTACTTCGACGTCTGCTCCTGGCCGGCGTACGGCTCCCTGTCGGGGCAGTCGCCGGACGCGATGCAGTCCGCCGGGGACGCCCCCGACCGGGGCAAGCGCGACCCGCGCGACTTCGCGCTGTGGAAGGGCGCCAAGCCCGACGAGCCGGCGGACGCCTACTGGCCGTCGCCGTGGGGGCGGGGCCGGCCGGGCTGGCACATCGAGTGCTCGGCGATGTGCTGGCGCTACCTCGGCGCCGAGTTCGACATCCACGGCGGAGGGCTGGACCTCACCTTCCCGCACCACGAGAACGAGATCGCCCAGTCGCAGGCCGCCGGGCTGCCGTTCGCCCGCTACTGGGTGCACCACGGGCTGCTCAGCATCGGCGGCGCCAAGATGGGCAAGTCGCTCGGCAACGCCCTCGACCTGACGTACGTCGCCTCGCTCGGGGTGCGCCCGGTGGAGCTGCGCTACTACTACGCCGCCGCCCACTACCGGTCCCGGATCGACTACTCGGAGGACGCGCTGCGCGAGGCCGCCGTCGCGTACCGCCGGATCGAGGGGTTCGTGCAGCGGGCCGTCGAGCGCGTCGGCGCGGGCCAGCTCGGCGAGTTGCCGGGCGCGTTCGCGGCGGCGATGGACGACGACCTGAACACCTCCGCCGCGTTCGCCGTCCTGCACGAGGTGGTCCGCGACGGCAACACCGCCCTGACGGGCGGCGACGATGTGACCGTCCGCACCGCGCTGGCCGCGGCCCGGGCCATGCTGGATATCCTCGGGGTCGACCCCCTCGACCCGGTGTGGACCGGTGGCGGTCGCGCGGACGACCTGCGCGGCGTGGTGGACTCACTGGTCGCGCTGGCCCTGGAACAGCGCGCACAGGCCCGCGGTCGCAAGGACTGGGCTGCCGCCGACGCCGTACGCGACCAGCTCAAGCAGGCCGGCGTGGTGGTCGAGGACACCCCCCAGGGCCCCCGTTGGACTATTGGAGAGCAGGACTGATGGCCGGCAACTCGCAGCGCCGTGGCCGGCGACTGACGCCGAAGGCGGGAGCCCCGAAGGGCTCCGGTGGCAAGAACAGGGACGCCCTCGCCGGGCGGGGCAAGACCCTGCCCGCCGACGAGCGGCCCTGGCACAAGGCCTACTCGGGCACCGAGAAGCTGCCCCAGCGCACCGCCTGGAAGCAGGACAAGGAGCGTCGGGCGGCGGCCGAGGAGGGGCGCGCCCCCAAGATCGGCCAGCCGGGCAGCAAGGACACCACCTGGGGCAAGGGCGGCGGCCGGGGCGTGCCGGCAGGCGGCGGGCGCGGCACGGGCGGCCGGGGCGCCAAGCCCACCGGTCGCAGCGGCCCCCGGGTCGCCCCGGGCCGCAAGTCCAACCCGTCCAAGGACACGCCGGAGCTGCTGGTCGGGCGTAACCCGGTGCTGGAGTCGCTGCGCGCCCAGGTGCCGGCGACCGCGCTCTACACCGCGCAGGGCATCGACGCCGACGACCGGGTCAACGAGATCGTCCGGACGGCCGCCGACCGGGGCATCGCGATCCTGGAGATCAGCCGGGCCGAACTGGACCGGATGACCGGCGGCGTGCTGCACCAGGGCGTCGGCCTCCAGGTGCCGCCGTTCGCGTACGAGCCCTTCGAGGACCTCGTCGCGGCGGCGCTGGAGCAGACCGCCCCGCTGTTGGTGGCGCTGGACGGGGTGACCGACCCGCGTAACCTCGGCGCGGTGATCCGCTCCGCCGCCGCCTTCGGCGCGCAGGGCGTCTTCGTACCGGAGCGGCGTGCCGCCGGGATCACCGCGACCGCCTGGCGGACCAGCGCCGGCGCGGCGGCGCGGGTGCCGGTCGCCCAGGTGACGAACCTGACCCGCTCGCTGAAGGCCTGCCAGGACGCCGGCTTCATGGTGGTGGGCCTGGACGCCGACGGCGAGACCGAGCTCTACGACCTGGAGGCCGCCGTCGGCCCGCTGGTCGTGGTGGTCGGCTCCGAGGGCCGGGGGCTCTCCCGCCTGGTCGGTGAGACCTGTGACCTCACGGTCAGCATCCCGATGGTCTCCGACGTCGAGTCGCTCAACGCCAGCGTCGCCGCCGCCGTCACCCTGGCCGAGGTGGCGCGCCGCCGGGCCGCCGAGGGCTGATTCCGCAGACACGGAAGGGGCGGTCCGCCGATGGCGGGCCGCCCCTTCTCGTCGTACGTCAGATGCGGTTGCCGGTGCCCGCGTTGAAGACGTGGCTGCGGCCCTCGCGCGGCTTGACGAACACGGTGTCGCCCATGTTCGGCATGCTGCGCCGGTCGGTACGGACCACGAAGCGCTCGTTGTTGCCCTCGAGCGCGGCGTGGCCGTAGATGTTGGCGTCCGAGCCGAGGTCCTCGACCAGCTCGACGACGACCGGCATGCCGCCCTCGGTCGGGCTGACCAGGTCGCAGTCCTCGGGACGGAAGCCGACGGTCACCTTGTTCTCGCCGCCGTCGGCGCGGGCCGCCTCGACCTGCTCCCGGGTGAGCGGGATGTGCAGGTCGGCGAAGGCGGCGCCCCGCTCGCTCAGCGGAACGGTCTTGATGTTCATGGCGGGCGAGCCCATGAAGCCGGCGACGAAGACGTTGGCCGGGGTGTCGTAGAGCGCACGCGGGGTGTCCACCTGCTGGAGCACGCCGTCGAGCATGACCGCCACCCGGTGACCCATGGTCATGGCCTCGACCTGGTCGTGGGTGACGTAGACGGTGGTGACGCCCAGCTTGGCCTGCAACGAGGCGATCTGCGTACGGGTCTGCACACGCAGCTTCGCGTCGAGGTTCGACAGCGGCTCGTCCATGAGGAAGACCTGCGGCTCGCGGACGATCGCCCGGCCCATGGCCACCCGCTGGCGCTGACCGCCGGAGAGGGCCTTCGGCTTGCGGCTCAGGAACTCCTCCAGCTGGAGCAGCGCCGCCGCCTCCTTGACCCGCCGGTCGATCTCGGCCTTGGAGGTCTTGCGCAGCTTGAGCGCGAACGCCATGTTCTCGTACACCGTCATGTGCGGGTAGAGGGCGTAGTTCTGGAAGACCATCGCGATGTCGCGGGCCTTCGGCGGCAGGTGGGTGACGTCCCGGTCGTCGATGTGGATCGAGCCCTGGTCGACGTCCTCCAGGCCGGCGAGCATGCGCAGGCTGGTGGACTTGCCGCAACCGGAGGGACCGACCAGGACGAGGAACTCGCCGTCGCCGATCTCCAGGTCGAGCTGGTTGACGGCGGGACGCTCCGTGCCCGGGTAGATCCGGGACGCCTTGGAGTAGGTGACCGTAGCCATGGTGGGGTGCTTCCTTTCACCGGCAGGAACGTGCCGGACGATCCGAGTGGAAGGAGCGGCCGGCCCGAGGAGCGGCCGACCCACAGGCAACCTCTCGATGATCGAGGTGTCGTCTGTGTCACTGCACGGTAAACGGGTTTCCGCCACCTGCCAAGGCGGGGCGCATCGGATGCGACCGACCGCATAGACATTCCGGGCAGTCGGGCACGGGGAGACATCAATCGACCGTCGATGTTGGTCCGACGCAGGGGGACAACGACGTTTCCGGTGGTCGGGGCGCCTGCCGAGGGGGAAATCCGGACGTCAGTCGCTATGCTGACCTCGGCACCACACGCCCCTGTAGCTCAGCTGGCCAGAGCACTCGCCTTGTAAGCGAGATGTCGCCGGTTCGATCCCGGCCGGGGGCTCCAAGTTTCATCATGCATTTCGCGCCTGGCGCGGTCGCGAGCCGGCCGGTTGGCGGCAGCGCTGAGCGCTTTGGCAACGCCCACCCGGATGAGCGGCGGTCGGCTGCCTGGTGTCAGGGACTCGTGTCGAAGTGGACCTCTACGTCGTAGATCAGGCGGAGGGGCCTGCCGTTGGTGACGCCGACGAAGACCGGTTCGGCGGCCGGAGTGCGGCCGTGGCGCCATACCTCGTTCCGGGCGGCGTTCCGGGACTCGTGGTGGTGTTTCCCCGCTCGGTGTAGGGCCAGGACCCGGCGGGCGGTCGTCGGGTCGGTGTCGAGGTGGATCCGCATCAGGGGCATGTCCGGGCCTCCTCCGTGGCGGGCGGCCGAGCGACCTAACGCACGTCGGGTAACTTATCGGTGTTAAGTTACCCGAGCACCGTACTAGGGTGGTCGGGTGAGCATCAACCAATTTGGTCGGGCGCCGCGCGAGGAGCCGGCCGGGCGGCCCGGTGCCGTCAGCTCGGTGTGGCTCCGGACGGACTCCGTCCGCCCGCGCCGCACGCCGCCGCTGAGCCGGCAACGTATCGTCGACGCCGCAGTGACCCTGCTCGACGGGCACGGCATCGACGGCTTGACGATGCGTCGCCTCGCCCAGCAGCTCGACGTCACCTCCACCGCGCTGTACTGGCACGTGAAGACCAAGGACGACGTGCTCGACCTGGCCGTCGACCAGATCTTCGGCGACGTACGGCTCCCGCGTGACGTGGGCGACTGGCGCGACGACGTGCGCGCGCTGGCCCGGGACTGGCGTGCGGTCATCCTCCGTCATCCCTGGGCGGCGAACCTGATCGGGCGTCCCATGCTCGGCCCCAACGTGCTCGCGCGCACCGAGTTCCTCCAGTCGGCACTGGTGCGCGGCGGTTTCTCGGACCGTCGACTGGCGGTGGCCACCCGCCTGCTCGCCAACTACGTCATCGGTGCCGCGCTCACCGAGGCCACCTGGCGCCAGACGGCCGATCCGCGCGCGCGGGCCGAGGCCCGGCGGCACATCACGGGGGATCCCGCCGCCTATCCGACGCTGACCGCCTCCGGCCATCTCGACGATGCCCGATGGAGTGACGACGAGCTGTTCGACCAGGGCCTCGACACCATCCTGGCGCCCGCGCCGAGCTAGCGGGCCCAGCGCGGCGACGCCCTATGCTGGGCGGCGTGAGCAGGGCGACGGAGGAGTCGAACCGGGCCATGCTGCGCGCCCGGGACGCCATGGACCGCGCGTACGACCAGCCGTTGGACATTCCCGCCCTGGCCCGGATCGCGTACGTCTCCGAGGCGCACTTCATCCGCACCTTCCGGGCGACCTTCGGCGAGACGCCGCACCGCTACCTCCAACGGCGGCGGGTGGAGCGGGCCATGTACCTGCTGCTGCACACCGACCGCGACGTCACCGACGTCTGCTACGCGGTCGGCTTCTCCAGCCTGGGCACGTTCAGCCGCACGTTCCGGCAGATCGTCGGGGAGTCGCCGTCGGCGTACCGTCGGCGCAAGGTGCCGTCCGCCGCCGTGCCGGTGTGTTTCACCAAGGCGTGGACCCGCCCCAGCAGCTTCGGGTAGCAACTGTCAGTTTTGGATAAGCAGCAGGTCAGTGTGGCCCCGTAGCGTTTCCGGCATGACGATGAACGCGATCAGCCGCTCCCAGATCTACGTGCTCGACCAGGACGAGGCCCTCGACTTCTATGTCGGCAAGCTCGGCCTGGAGGTCAACACCGACCAGGACCTCGGTTTCATGCGCTGGCTGACGGTGAACCTGCCGGGCGACCCGGAGCGCGAGATCCTGCTGGAGAAGCCGGGCCCGCCGGCGCTGGACCCGGCCACCGCCGAGCAGGTCCGTGATCTGCTCACCAAGGGGGCGCTGGGCGGGTACCTCTTCATGACCACGGACGACGCGCACAAGACGTACGAGGACCTGGTCGCCAAGGGCGTCGACATCACCGACGAGCCGATGGAGCGCCCGTACGGGATCGACTTCGGCATCCGCGACCCGTTCGGCAACAAGATCCGCATCGGGCAGATGTTCCCCAGGGGCTGACCTGCGACGGTCATGATCGGGAGGCGGGCGGCCGGCGGCCCCGCCTCCCGATCGCGTGTCCGGGGGACGATCGCGGGTCGGGTGCGGAGGGAGGCCCTCAGCCGGTGGCCGTGAGCAGAAGCTCCACCACCGCCCGGGTCGTCTCCGGTGGGGCGGCGTCGGTCGGGCAGTCCACGTAGCCGGTCTCGACGGGACCGACGGTCAGCCGGTAGTCGAAGGCGTCGTGGCAGGCAGTGGGGGCCGACGGACGGGCGGCCTCGGCGGCGAGCGCGGGGTCGGCGACGAGCCGGCGCAGCCGGTCCAGGTCGGCGCCGGAGAGCCGACCGGTACGCCGCGACCCGGCGCGGTCGGCCACTGTCCACCGTCCGTCGGGCTCCACCGTCACGGTGTCGCCGCGGCCGGCGAACCCGCCCGAGCGGGTCAGTACGACGCGCGTCGCCGCGTCCGCCGGCCCGGGCGAGGACGGTGCCGGGGGCGGCGCGGCGGACGTCGACCTGGGTTCCGGCCGGACGGGCCCCGGCGAGGCTGCCTGGTCCGGATCTGCCGTCGCGCAGCCGGAGAGGACCGTCGCCG
Organism: Micromonospora sp. NPDC049048; assembly: GCF_043197615.1. NCBI lineage: Bacteria > Bacillati > Actinomycetota > Actinomycetes > Micromonosporales > Micromonosporaceae > Micromonospora > Micromonospora sp. NPDC049048. Next base: position 225,244 of record NZ_JBICTM010000001.1, read on the forward strand.
CCAGCGCGATCTTGACGAACGCCATCGAAGCTGATCTCATGCCGCTCGGACGTGCGGCGCGGCGGCGCGGTTCCCACCGGCCAGGGTTCCACCGAACGGTCAGTGTCGGGGACAGAATTTGTTTCACCTCTTCTCTTTTGGGTCGTCACATCGTTATATCTACATGCGTGACTATCCCTGTCACGCATACCCCCGTTCAGGAGGGCACGTGAAAAGACCCATCGCCGCCGTCGGCACAGCCCTGCTCACCAGCGGCCTGCTGACCGGTGTCGCCACCCCGGCGCTCGCGGCACCCGTTACCGCCCCCGCCCCGGTCGGACCAGCCGCCGCCGCGGCGAGCGTCCTGCGGACCAACCCCGGTACCGTCCAGGGCACCAGCGCGGAGGCCTACCAGGTGCACAGCACCAAGGTGGACGCCAACGGCGCCGCGCACACCCGCTACACCCGGACCTACCAGGGCCTGCGGGTGTACGGCGGTGACTTCATCATCCACACGACCCCGAACGGCGGGTACGCCGGCTCCTCGGTCGGTCTGGACGCCCCGCTGACCCTGCCCACCACGGCGAAGGTTCCCGCCGCGGCGGCGAAGAAGGCCGCCCGCGCCGAGTTCTCCGGCACGCTCACCGCCGTGGGCGCCCCGGAGCTCTTCGTCGACGCCAGCTCCGGCAAGGGCCGGCTGGCCTGGGAGACCGTCGTCACCGGCTGGCAGCCGGACGGGCAGACCCCGTCGAAGTTCCACGTCGTCACCGACGCCACGACCGGCAAGGTCATCGGCTCGTACGACGAGATCGAGGCCGTCGCCGGCACGGGCAACAGCGTCTACTCCGGCAGCGTCACCGTGGACACCACGCTCTCCGGCAGCACGTACCAGCTGATCGACCCGACGCGTGGCAACGGCTCCACGTGCGACATGAACAACGGCACGTCGACGTGCACCACGTTCACCGACGCCGACAACACCTGGGGCACCGGCGCCGCCTCCAACCGGCAGTCCGCCGCCGTGGACGCGCACTTCGGCGCCGCCAAGACCTTCGACTACTTCAAGAACGTGCACGCCCGTAACGGCATCTTCGGCGACGGCCGGGGCGTGCCCAGCCGGGTGCACTACGGCAACAACTACGTCAACGCCTTCTGGGACGGCTCCCGGATGACGTACGGCGACGGCAGCGGCAACTCCAACCCGCTGGTCTCGATCGACGTGGCCGCCCACGAGATGAGCCACGGCGTCACCGAGAACGTGGTCCCCGGCGGCCTCACCTACTCCGGCGAGTCCGGCGGCCTCAACGAGGCCACCAGCGACATCTTCGGCAACATGGTCGAGTTCTACGCCAACACCACCGCCGACCCGGGCGACTACCAGGTCGGTGAGAAGATCAACATCAACGGCAACGGCACGCCGCTGCGCTACATGTACAACCCGTCGCTGGACGGCTCGTCGCACTCCTGCTGGTCCACCAGCACCAAGAACGTCGACGTGCACTACTCCTCCGGCGTGGCCAACCACTTCTTCTTCAACCTCGCCGAGGGCACCGGGGCCACCTCGTACGGCACCTCGCCGGTCTGCGGTTCCGCCCCGGCGGTGACCGGCATCGGCCGTGCCAAGGCCGAGAAGATCTGGTGGCGGGCGCTGGACGCGTACTTCACCTCCAACACGTCGTACGTGAACACCAGCAACCCGGCGAACACCGCCCGGGCGTACTCGCTGCGTGCCGCGACCGACCTGTACGGCAGCTGCTCGACCGAGTACAAGACCGTCCAGGCGGCCTGGACCGCGGTGAACGTGGCCGGCAACGACGCCCCGTGCTCGACCGGCAACGACTTCTCGGTCTCGCTCTCGCCGACCTCCGGCGCGGTGAACCCGGGCAGCTCGGTCTCCACCACCGTGGCGACCGCCACCACCAGCGGCTCGGCGCAGACCGTGACGCTGTCGGCCTCCGGCCTGCCGAGCGGCGCGACCGCCTCGTTCAGCCCGGCCTCGGTGACCTCGGGCGGCTCCTCGACCCTCACCATCGCCACCACGGCCGCCACGGCCCCGGGCACCTACACGGTGACCGTGAACGGCGCCGGTGCGGTCACCCGCAGCGCCACCTACACGCTGACGGTGAACGGCACCGGCGGCGGCTGCACCAGCCCGGGTCAGAAGCTCGGCAACGCGGGCTTCGAGTCCGGGGCCACCACCTGGACGCAGACCTCGGGCGTGATCGGCCAGCACGGCACCTCGCAGCCGGCCCGCACCGGCACGTGGAACGCGTGGATGAACGGGTACGGCAGCACCCGTACCGAGACGCTCTCCCAGTCGGTGAGCCTGCCGGCCGGGTGCACGTCGTACAACTTCAGCTTCTGGCTGCACATCGACACGGCGGAGACCACCACCGGCACGGCGTACGACACGCTGCGGGTGCAGGTGCTCAACTCCTCCGGGACGGTGCTGGCGACCCTCGCCACGTACTCGAACCTGAACAAGGCCGCCGGGTACAGCCAGAAGTCGTTCTCGCTGGCCGCGTACAAGGGCCAGACCGTGACCCTGAAGTTCACCGGTGTCGAGGACGTGTCGCTCCAGACGTCCTTCGTCGTGGACGACACGGCGCTCAACGTCTCCTGACGTAGCCGTACGGTCGCCGGGCCCGGCGACCACCCCGCCGGGGTGGTCGTCGGGCCCCCGCCGTTATGGTCGCCGCACCGACGCGTCGCCGATCCCGGCGGCCGGGCGGACGTCGAAGGGGTGGTGACGGTGGCGGACGCGGAACTCCTCGTCGAGGTGGCCGGGCCGGTGGCGACGGTGGTGATCCGCAACCCGGCGCGGCGCAACGCGATGACCACCGCCATGTGGCGGCGGCTGCCGGAGCTGCTCGACGGGCTGGAGGCCGACCCGGCCGTCCGGGCGGTGGTGCTCACCGGCGCCGGGGACACCTTCTGCGCCGGCGCCGACCTGGGCGACCTGGACGAGTTGCTGGACGCCGGCGACGCCAGCATCGCGGTCGCCGCCGAGGAACGACTCGCCGCCTTCGCCAAGCCGACCGTCGCCGCCGTCCGGGGCGCGTGCGTGGGCGGCGGCTGTCAGCTCGCCGTCGCCTGCGACCTGCGGGTCGCCGCCGCCGACGCGCGGTTCGGGGTGCCACCGGCGCGGCTGGGCCTGGTCTACCCGGCGCCGACCACCCGTCGACTGGCCCGGCTGGTCGGCCCGGCCGCGGCCAAGCACCTGCTCTTCACCGCCGAACTGGTCGACGCCGAGCGGGCGCTGCGGGTGGGCCTGGTCGACGAGGTGCTGCCGGCCGACCGGCTCGCCACCCGGGTGGAGGAACTCACCGCCGCCATGGTCGCCCGGTCGCAGCTCAGCGTCGCCGCCGCCAAGGAGATCGTCGACGGGCGGGCGGACGAGGACCGGATCGCCTGGTGGCACGGGCAGGTGCGGGCCAGCGGCGAGGCCCGCGAGGGCGTCGCCGCCTTCCACGAGCGCCGCCCGCCCCGCTTCGGCTGGACCCCGCCGACCCGGCACTGACCGGCGCTCTCCCGGCTCCGGCCGATCGTCAGGCAGCCGCACTTCCCGCGCCCATTCCAGACGCTGCAGGCCGGCTCGGTGCGGTTGCGCTCCGAGGTCGAGGCGTACATCCACCGCCGCCCTCGCCCGCCGGCCGGCGACGAGGCGGAGGGCTGACGAGGAGGGCCGGCGGGTGCCGCGCCGAGGGTCGTACCCCCGACGCGGCCCCCCGTTCCCGCCGGCCGGTCCGTCACCGCCCGGCCAGCGACGCCCAGCTCGGGGCCGCCGGCTCGCGCCGCAGCGGCATGCCCGCCTCGGCCGGCGTCCGGTCACCCTTGCGCTGGTTGCAGCCGTAGCAGGCGGCGGTCGTGTTCCGCCAGGTGTTCCGGCCGCCGCGCGAGCGGGGCAGGATGTGGTCGATGGTGCCGGCCGGCCCGCCGCAGTACGCGCAGCAGCGCCCGTCGCGGCGCAGCACGCCGGCGCGGGACCAGGCCGGACCGGCACTGAACCGCCACCGGGTCACCACGTAGCGGACGAGGCGGACCACCCGGGGGAGCGGGAAGATCCCGATCACGCGGTCGGGCTCGGCCTCGTGGATCTCGGCGACCCGCCGGCAGAGCATCCGGATCGCGTGCTGGACGGTGACCCGGTGCAGCGGGCCGAGGTCGGCGTTGACGACGAGTACGGCGTCCACCGGTGTCTCCCTTCGTGGCGGTGACGATCTGGACGGGCCGGACAGCGGAAGAGCCGCCCGGTCCGGGTGTGGACGGGCGGCTCGACGTCGTGCGGGCGCACGTCAGTCGGGCTGGCCGCCCCCGGGGTCTTCGGCACGGTGACCGCCGCGGACCGCCAGCGTCGCCGGACGTGCGGGCAGGCACGTCGGGCGAGGCCGCCGGGTGCCGGGGCGCGTCAGGAACGGCGTCGACGGCACACGGGTGACGTGCGGCATCGACATGACGAACTCCCGTTGCGGTGGTTGACCTTGCGCGATCACGGTAGGTCGGCGGGGGAGAGAGGAGCAACGGATTTCGATCGAGGCCCCGGCTCGTCGGGGCGGCGCTGCCGCCGGGCCCGGCCGGCGGCCCGCGCGGCGGCCAGGGGCCGGTCGATGCGTACGGCCATCCTGGCGGTCAGCTCGCTCTCCAGCAGCGGCCGGTTGACCTCGGCGGCGACCGCGAGCGCCGGCCCCGAGACGGTACGCCAGATCGCGGCCAGCCCGGCGCCCAGCCCGAGCAGGGCCACGGCGGCCCGGGTCACCGGCGACCCGGCGGCGGCCAGCGCGCTCACCCCCACGACGGCGAACAGCACGGCGAGCAGCGGTACGAGCACCGGCCAGAAGATCCCCCGCACGGCCTGCACCACGAGCTTCCGGTCCCGGACGATCAGGTTCCGGGCGACGATCGCGTAGTCCTCCTCGTCCAGCAGGTCCCTCGGGTGCAGCCCGCCGGTCAGTACGCCCTGCCACAGCTCGCCCTGGTTGCGCAGCTCGCGGGCCAGCTCGGGCAGTCCCGCCTCGGCCGGGTCGCCCATGCCCGCCCGGGTGACCGCCGACGCCCACGTCGACAGTGAGCGGCGGACCACCGCGGCCGAGTACGGGGGCAGCACGCTGGCCAGCTCGCCCAGCCAGCGGCCGATCTCGAACTGTCGGCCGCCGAAGCGGTGCGCCACCTGCCCGGCGTCGCCGTTGCGGACGGCGTCCCCGTACCGGACGGTGTCGGCGAGCGAGCGCCCCAGCCGGTACGCCAGCCCGACCCGCTGGTTGGTGGCCATCGTCCAGCGCAGCAGCTCGACGTTCAGGTCGTCGAGGGCGAGCAGCAGGGCGTCGCCGGAGCCGTCGGCCACCCGGTCCCGCGCGTCGACGGTGGTGGGCGCGGGGCCGACGCGCCGGGTCAGCTCGGCGATCTGGGCGAGCGCGACCTCCACGCCGTCCAGGTACATCTGCATGCGCCGCCGCCCCGACATCTCGGTCAGGTTGGACAGCTTCGCCGGTGCGCCCGCCGGCCGGTCGGCGTCGGGGTCGAGCAGTTCGGCGGTCCGGGCGTGGTGGTAGGCGTCCGCCATCCACCAGCCGAGCCGCAGGGCGGTCACGACGCAGGCCCGCTCGTCCCGGACCAACGGGTACGCGTCGTCCCGCGGCACGTCGGCGACGAAGCCGTCGTCCGTGCGCGGCGACATCCCGCTGACCTCCCGGCTCGTCCCAGACGATCAGCCTAGGGCAGCCCGGCGGTCGATTTGCCCGTTTTGCTCATCCTCGGCCGGCGAGCAGGCCCCGGGGCCGGATCGAGCGCACCGGCTCGGCCGCGCCGCCCTCGGCCCGCAGGATGTGGTTGGCCGCGACGATCCCGGTCGCCGCCGAGCGCTCCATCAGCGCGCTCGGGAAGTCCGTCCGGATGCCGTCGCCGGCCAGGTAGAGCCCGTCGGCGTCGGTGCGTACGCCCGGCCGCCAGGCGTGACTGCCGGGCGTGAAGGCGGGCGCCTGCGCCTCCACCCGGGCGCGCAGCTCACGGACCCGCAGCCGGGCCGCCTCGGGCCACAGCGCAACCAGCTCGACGCGCATCCGTTCTGCCAGCTCCTCGGCGGGCACGCCCGCGTCGCAGGCGTACGCGTGCAGCTCCACGACCGAGCCGCCGGTGCGCCGCGCCCAGCGGCGGGACTCGTTCTCCAGCCGGTGGTAGAGGGTCACCGAGTCCAGGGTGGGCTGTCGGGAGACCCCGCTGAAGACCGCCCGGTCGGCGGAGACGTCCCCGTCGCACCAGTAACGCGCCACCGCGTACGGCGGGCCGGGCCGGCCGAACGCGGGCATCCGCGCCACCAGCCGGGGCGCGTGCCCGACCAGGCCGGGGGAGGCCGCGACCAGCGCGGCGAGGGCCGGCGGGTCGACGGCGAGCACCACGTGCCCGGCCGGGTACGACGTGCCGTCGGCGGTCGTCACCCGCCAGCCGGCGCCCTCGCGGGTCAGGGCGGTGGCGGCGGCGCCCGTCACCACCCGGCCGCCGTGCTTCTCCACGTGCCGCGCCAGCGGCTCCCAGATCGCCGTCGCGTAGTCCTCGTCGGGGCAGTCGAAGGCCAGCCCCTCCGGGTTGCCGAGCAGGTAGAAGTGGAACTGGGCGATCATCTCCGCCGCCGACATCTCCGCCTCGTGGTTGAAGAACGAGTGGGAGAAGACCTCGAAGAGCATCGCGCGGGCCCGGTCCGGCAGCCGCAGCGAGGTGAGCAGCGCGTCGGCGGTGGTGTCGTCGAACTCGGCGTAGGTGCGCCGCGGGTCGTACGTGAGCAGCGGCAGCGCCGCGTCCCGGTCCATCCCGCGCAGGTCGCCCAGGCGCAGGCTGGGGCTGCGCAGCAGCAGCGCCAGCAGGTTCGCCGGCGGCGCGGGCGGCAGCCGGCCGAACTCCTCGGTCGGCCACCGCTCGCTGAGGATCGGGTAGCCCGGTACCGGCCTGAGGAAGCCCAGCTCCGGGTCGGCGCGACGCAGGACGGACCGCCAGTTGTAGTACTGCCGGAAGAACGCGTGGAAGCCGTGCTCGTTCATCTGCGCGGTGCCGTCGGCCAGCGTCTCCGGCCAGGCCCCGAGCCGGCCGCCGAGCGTCGGCGCGGCCTCCAGCACGGTCACGGCCACCCCGCGCTCGGCGAGCACCACCGCCGCCGACATGCCGGCGATCCCGCCGCCGACCACCACCGCCTCGACCGGGCCCGGCACGCGGTCGGCGCCACCACCGCCGGGGTCCACCTCGTGCTCGCGTACGCCGATGAGCCGGCCGACCACTTTCGACAGCGCCATGTGCACCCTCCCGCCGGATGTGCGTCCAGTCTGCCCCGAGGTGAAGGGAACGAATCCTTGCTTTCACCTCAGGCGTCAACAAGGTGCCCTGCTCCTCAGGCGGGCGGCGGGAGGCAGCGGCGCTCGCGGTCCGAGCCGGGCCAGACGTATTCCAGGTCGGGCGGGACGTCGTCGCCGAAGATCGGCCCGTAGTGCCCGGGGTCCTTGCGCAGCAGCGACGAGCGGTGGCTCAGGTGCAGCTCGTCGCGGCCCAGCCAGGGCGGCAGCTCCCCGGCCTCGGCCAGCTCCGGCTGGGTACGCACCCGGGTCACGCCGCACGCGGCGGCGAGGTCGACGGTCATCGTGGTGGCGCAGGTGTCGGCCCGTCCGGGCTCGCACCAGACCGCGCAGACGTCCAGCCCGTACCGGGTGAGGGCCTCCTCGTACCCGGCCCACATCTTCACCGCCGGATGGTTGCGCCAGCCGTACGTGGGCCAGGTCAGCCCGCGCAGCACCTGGATGGCCTCCACCCGCTGCTTGCCCAGCCGCTTCTGGTCCAGCGTCCGGGCGCTGGCGATGAAGTCCGGGTACGGCAGGAACGTCTGCATGCCGGTGCTCTACCCGGCACCGGTTGGGACATGCCGGCGCGACCAGCGTCCATGATCAGGGGGCTGCGCCCGCCGCGACCGGCTGACTACGATGCGGCGCATGGCGGAGCCCCTCCTGGATCGTGCGCGGCGTGCCGGCCGGCGGCTCCGGGTCAACGGGGACGTGCGGGCGCACTACGTGATCTGTGGTCGCGACGCCCTCGCCTACTGGGTGGTGCGGGCGCTGCTCGCCACCGAACTCCAGTCCGGCCGCGTCCGGATCACCCTGGTCGTGCCCGAACGACCGCGCTCGGACGAGCCCGACGGGCGCGACCTCCCGGGCGTCGAGGTGGTCCGCGCCGACCGGCTGGACGAGGTCACCTTCCGCCGGGCCGGGCTGGCCGGGGCCGACGGGCTGGCCCTGCTGCACCAGGACGACGTCGGCAACATGCACGCCGCGCTCTGCGCGCAGGAGGTCGAGCCCGGGCTGCGCCTGGTGGTGCGGATGTTCAACACCGGCCTCGCCAACGGGGTGCGGCAGATCTTCCCCGACTCGGCGGTGCTCTCCGACGCCTCCATGGCCGCCCCCGCCTTCGTGGCCGCCGCGCTGGGCGAGGTCGCCCCCACCCACTTCCGGCACGGCGGGCGCACCCTCTACGTGGCCCGCCGTGAGGACGTACACCCGGCCGACGTGGTCTGCGGGGTCGCCGACACCGGCGATCCGCAGCAGGTCCGGCTGCTCCCCGCCGACGAGGGCGTGGCCGACCTGGTGATCGCCGAGGCGACCGGGACGCCGCCCGGTACGGAGGTGGCCGCCCGCCGGCTGGTGCGGGCCCGCCGGCGTCGCCGCCCCCTGACGGTGCTGCTGCGCGCGGTACGCAGCTTCGCCACCCGCAAGATCGGCCTCGCGGTGATCGTGCTGCTGGCGGTGATCGGGGTGCTCGGCTGGCTCAACGGCTACGCCTCGCACCGGGGCTGGGCCGACTCGCTCTACCTCACCCTGGTGACCACGCTGACCGGGCAGGACCCGGATCCGGACAAGTCGGCCGCCGAGCAGGTCATGCAGGTGGTGCTCAACCTGGCCGGGCTCGCGCTGATCCCGCTGATCACCGCCGTCGTGGTGGACGGCGTCGTCAACGCCCGGCTGGCCCTGCACTCCGGCCGCATCCAGCCCGAGCGTTCCGGCCACGTGGTGGTGGTCGGGCTCGGCAACGTCGGCACCCGGGTGATGGCCCAGCTCTGCGACTTCGGCGTGGAGGTGGTGGCGATCGACAAGTTGCCCGAGCCGCGCGGTGGGGCGCTGGCCCGGCGGCTGGGCGTACCGCTGATCGTGGGGGACGCCGCGCTGGCGGAGACCCTGGAGTCCGCGTCCGTGGGCAACTGCCAGGCGCTGGTGGTGGTCAGCACCGACGACGAGACCAACCTCCAGGCGGCGCTCAACGGCCTGGCCGTCAACCCGGAACTACAGGTGGTGCTGCGGCTCTTCGACGGCCACTTCGCCGAACGCATCCAGCAGGCCTTCGGCATCGGCGTCTCGCGCAGCGTGTCCTACCTCGCCGCGCCGTCGTTCGCCGCCGCGCTGCTCGACCGCGCCGTGATCGCCACCATCCCGGTCGGCCGGCACGCGCTGCTGGTCACCGAGGTCTCCGTCGCCGCCGGGTCGGCGCTGGACGGCCGGCCGATCGCCGCCGTCGGGCGGACCGAGAGCGTACGCCTGCTGGCGCACGCCCGCGCCGGGCAGCGCCTCGACTGGGCGCCCGATGCCCGGCTGGTGATCGTCGCGGGGGACCGGCTGACGGTGGTGGCCCGCCGGGCGGGGCTGAACGCCCTGCTCCGCGAGGCCGCGTCACCCCCGTCGGAGGACCCGGTCACGCCCACGCCCCGCCAGCCGGAGGAGTGACCGTCAGCCCCTCCGGGGGCGCAGGGCGTACCAGAGGGCGCCGGCGGCGAGCGCGGCGGCGCCGGCGAGCACGCTGGCCGGCGGCAGGTTGACCGCGAGCAGCAGGCAACCGGCCAGCCCCAGCACGGCCAGCGCCCGCACCGGCAGCCGCCGGCCCGGGTCCCGGCCCAGCGTCAGCGCGGCGGCGTTGGTGATCGCGTAGTAGACCAGCACGGTGCAGCTGGAGAAGCCGATCGCGCCGCGTACGTCGCCCAGCAGCACGATCGCCACCACCACGGCGGCCACGGCCAGTTCCGCCCGGTGCGGCACCCGGTGCACCGGGTGGACGGCGGCCAGCGCCCCCGGCAGGTCGCGGCGGCGGGCCATCGCCAGCGCCGTACGCCCCACCCCGGCGAGCAGGGAGAGCAGGACCCCGGTCACCGCCACGGTCGCCCCGGCCCGCACCAGCCAGGCCAGGCCGGGCAGCCCGGCGGCGGTCACCACGTCGGCCAGGGGCGCGGCGGATGCGGCCAGCCGGTCGGCCCCGAGCACGCCCACCGTCACCACGGCGAGCACCAGGTAGACCGCCAGCACCACGCCCAGGGCGAGCGGGACCGCCCGGGGGATGGTCCGCTCCGGGTCGCGTACCTCCTCGCCGAGGGTGGCGATGCGGGCGTACCCCGCGAAGGCGAAGAAGAGCAGCCCGGCGGCGGTGAGCACGCCCCGCCCGCCGCCGCCGAGGTCGCCGGGCCGGTCGAGCGCGACGTGGCCGCCGACCGCGCCGGCCACCGCCACGAGGGCCAGCACCGCCAGCACCACGGCCACCAGGACCCTCGTCGCGGTGGCGGTCTTGCCGATGCCGCGCAGGTTCACGGCGGTCACCGCCGCCACCGCGCCGACGGCGACGAGCCGGGCCTGCCCCGGCCAGAGGTACGCCCCGATGGTCAGCGCCATCGCCGCGCAGCTCGCCGTCTTGCCGACCACGAAGCCCCAGCCGGCCAGGAAGCCGGCGAACGGGCTGAGCCGCTCCCGCCCGTACACGTAGGTGCCGCCGGACTCCGGAAGGCGGGCGGCCAGCCGGGCAGAGCTGGTCGCGTTGCAGAAGGCGATGAAACCGGCCAGTACGAGGGCCGCCAGCAGCCCGGCCCCGCCGGCCGCCGCCGCAGCGGGCGCGAAGACCACGAAGACGCCCGCGCCGAGCATCGAGCCCAGCCCGATGACCACCGCGTCCCCCGCGCCCAGCCGGCGCGCCAGTCGGTCCACATCCGGACCCTAGGGCGCGCAGATGAACGGACGGTTCCAGTTCCGCAGCATGCCCGGCAACGGCAGGTCGTCCCACGGCACCCGGTGCAGCAGCCGGTCGAGCAGGAGCCCCAGCAGCAGCCCGGCGACCGAGTCGGTCAGCCAGTGCCAGCCCAGGTACGTGGTGGTGCAGAGCACGACGACGGGCGGCACGACCCGGACCACGGTGACCAGCCGGGGCGGCACGGTGCGCCCGTACGTGCGCAGCAGCGGGGCGAGCAGCAGCGCGATGACGCCGTACCAGAGGATCGCGTTCGCGACGTGGCCGGAGGGGTAGGACTGGGCGAACCGCAGCGGCAGCTCGTCCTGGAACAACGGCAGGGTCTGCTCGGCGGGCAGGAAGGGCTCCTTGACGCTCGCGCTGGGCGCGGGTCGGGCGGTCCACACCTTGAGCGGGCCGATGGTGAGGTAGCTGAGGGCGAAGGCGAGCACCGGCGGCAGCACCGGGCGGACCGATCTCAGCCGCACCGCGAGCAGCACCCCGAGCCCCAGGGCGATCAGCGTCAACGGGGTGCCCTGGCCGAGGTAGTTGAGGACCACCGCCGTCCAGTGCGCGGCCGTCGGCCGATGTGCCTGCGACCAGTCGGCGATCGCGCGGTCGATCCCGAAGAACCGCTCGAAGGCGAGCGCCACGGTCAACCCGATCAGGGCGGTGAGCAGCAGTGCGTCGAACCACCAGCCGGCCGGCCGGACCGGCCGGAGCTGGACCCTTCCCCGTACCGCCGTGGTCTTCCGCACCCCCGTCACGCTACCGGCCGCGGTCGGACCCGGACCGGGTCGGGCCGGGGACGGCTGTGTGCCGAGCCACGAAGAGAGGCGCTCGATGGACGCACCCGGCAGACTTGTCGCCGTGCGGATCACCTCGGCCCTCGTGGACCCGGCGTTGCTCGATCTCCCCTGGTCGACCCCGCTGGAGGAGTGGCCCGCGCAGCATCTGGTGGCGCTGCCCCAGGGCATCTCCCGGCACGTCGTCCGCTTCGTCCGCCTCGGCGGCTACGTCTACGCGGTCAAGGAGACCGGCGAGCGGGTCGCCGAGCGCGAGTACGACCTGCTGCGCGCCCTGGAGCGGATCGACTTCCCGTCGGTGGAGGCGGTGGCGATCGTGGCCGACCGGCAGAGCGACGACGGGGAGCCGCTCGACCCGGTGCTGATCACCCGGCACCTGCAGTTCTCGCTGCCCTACCGGGCGCTCTTCTCGCACACCCTGCGCCCGGAGACGATGGGCCGCCTGCTCGACGCGCTGGCCGCCCTGATCGTCCGGATGCACCTGACGGGCTTCTTCTGGGGCGACTGCTCGCTGTCGAACACCCTGTTCCGGCGGGACGCCGGCGCGTTCGCCGCCTACCTGGTGGACGCCGAGACCGGGGCGCTGCACCACTCCCTGTCCAACGGGCAGCGCGGTGAGGACCTGGAGATCGCCCGGGTCAACATCTTCGGTGAGGCGCTCGACCTCCAGGCCGCCGGGTTGCTGCACGAGTCGATCGACCCGGAGGTGGTCTGCGAGGAGGTCGTACGCCGCTACGAGCGGCTGTGGCACGAGATCACCTACGAGCAGCAGGTCGAGCGGGAGGCCCGGCACGACATCGAGGGGCGCATCCGCCGCCTCAACGAGCTGGGCTTCGACGTCGCCGAGGTGGCCATGTCCACGATCGACAACGGGCGCTACCTGGTCCGGCCGAAGGTGGTCGACGCCGGCTACCACACCCGGCGGCTGCTGCGCCTGACCGGCCTGGACGCCGAGGAGAACCAGGCCCGCCGGCTGCTCAACGACCTGGACGCCTACCGGGCCGAGAGCTACCTGACCGACGAGCACCAGGCCGCGCACCGCTGGCTGACCGAGGTCTTCGAGCCGGTGGTCCGGGCCGTGCCCGCGCACCTGCGCCGCAAGCTGGAGCCGCAGGAGATCTTCGCGCAGATCATCGAGCACAAGTGGCTGCTCTCCGAGCGGGCCGGCCGGGACGTCGGGATGGCCCCGGCCGTGCAGTCGTACCTGGCCGACGTGCTGGTGCACCGCCCCGACGAGCAGGCGGTGCTCGGCGTCGAGGTGCCCACCGCCGGCTGAGCGGGTCACTCCACCCAGGAACCGCCGCGCATCACCCGGACCACATTCAGGTCGTCGTCCAGCACCACCAGGTCGGCCCGGAGCCCGACCTGGAGCGCGCCCAGCCGGTCGCCGAGGCCGATCGCGCGGGCCGGCGTGGTGGACGCCATCCGCACCGCGTCCGCGATCGGGATCCCGGCGGCCACGGCGTGCCGCAGCGCGGCGTCCATGGTCAGGGTGCTGCCCGCGATCGCGCCGTCGCGGGCCAGCCGGGCCACGCCGTCCGACACGGTGACCGTCTGGCCGCCCAGGTCGTACTCGCCGTCGGCCATGCCGGCCGCGGCCATCGCGTCCGTGATCAGGGCGGCGCGCTCGGGGCCCGCCGTGGAGGTGGCGAAGGACAGCATCCCGTCGTGCAGGTGGACGCCGTCGGCGACCAGTTCGCAGACCACGTTCGGGGCGTCCAGCAGGGCCACCACCGGGCCGGGCTCGCGGTGGTGCACCGGTCGCATCCCGTTGAACAGGTGGGTGCCGACGCTCGCGCCCGCGGCGACGGCCGCGCGGGTCTCGTCGAAGGTGGCGTCGGTGTGGCCGACGGCGGCGACCACCCCGTGCGCGGTGAGCAGCTTGATCGCCTCCAGCGCGCCGTCCCGCTCGGGGGCGAGGGTGACCATCCGCACCGCTCCGCCGCCCAGCTCGATCAGCTCGGCCAACTCGTCGGTGGACGGGTCACGCAGGTACTCGGGGTTCTGCGCGCCGCAGCGGGCTGCGGAGAGGTACGGCCCCTCGAAGTGGATCCCGGCCAGCACCCCGTCGGTGACCAGCGGGGCGAACGCCTCGGTGGCCGCGCGCATGAGCACGAAGGGCGAGCTGACGAGGCTGGCCAGCAGGGTGGTGGTGCCGTGCCGCAGGTGGAAGTCGGCGGCCTGCCGGGCCTGCTCGGCGTCGCCGGTGGTGAAGGTGTGTCCGCCGCCGCCGTGCGTGTGCATGTCGACGAAGCCGGGCACGATCCAGTGCCCGTCGCGCACGGACGGGTACTCGGCCACCGCCGTGATCCGACCCCCGTCCAGCTCCACGCAGCCCTGCCGGATCACGCCGGTCGGGGTCACCACCTTGCCGTTCACCCGAGTGGCCATCACATCTCCAGACTGTCGAGGGCGAGCAGGGCGGCGCCGAGGCAGCCGGCCTCGTCGCCGAGGGCCGCCGCGACCAGGCGCGGCTCCCGGTGGAACGTCATCCGCTCGTGCAGCGCGGCCCGGAGCGGGTCCAGCAGCCGCGCGCCGGCCCGGGCGAGCCCGCCGCCCAGCACGACGGCCTGCACGTCGTAGAGGGCCTGACCGGTGGCGAGGCCGTCGGCGAGCGCCTCGACGGCCTCCCGCCAGACGTCGGCCGCCAGCGGCTCGCCGGCCGCCGCCCGGTCCGCGACCTCGGCGGCGGTCGCCGTGACGCCGGCCAGATCCGAGTAACGCCGACCGATGGCGGAGGCGGAGGCGACCGCCTCCAGGCAGCCGGGGCGACCGCAGCCGCAGCGGGGCCCACCCGGACGTACCTGGATGTGGCCGATCTCGCCCGCGGCGCCGTGGGCGCCGGTGCGGGCCGTGCCGTCGACCACGTGGGCGGCGGCGATCCCGGTGCCGATCGCGACGAAGAGCACGTGCGCCACGTCGCGGCCCGCGCCGAGCCGCGCCTCGGCCAGGCCGCCGGCGCGCACGTCGTGGCCGAGCGCCGCCGGCAGTCCGAGCCGTTCGCGCGCCAGGTCCCGCAGGGGTACGTCCCGGAAGCCCACGTTCGCCGACCAGACGGCGATCCCGCGTGCCTCGTCGATCACCCCGGGCACCGCGATGCCGACCGCGACCGGGTCGAACCCGTCGGCGCGGGCCCTGCCGGCCAGCCCCTCGGCGACCCCGAGGACGGTGTCCACCACGGCGTCCGGGCCGCGCCCGGCTCCGGTGGGGTGCCGTTCGCTGTGCAGCACGGCGCCGTCGCGGCGGACCAGGGCGCACTTCATCCCGGTGCCGCCGACGTCCAGCGCGACGACGACGTCGGTCGACCTCACGCCAGGACCACGGAGCGGGTCAGGTGCCGGGGGGCGTCGGGGTCGAGGCCCCGGCTGGTGGCGAGCGCGACGGCGAACCGCTGCGCCAGGATCAGGTCGGCCATCGGGTCGACCGGCGTACGGCCGGCGGCCCAGCTGCCCAGCACGGTGCGGCAGCCGTGGGTGCGGCTGTGCACGAAGGCGGCCCCCGTCGCCGCCACGTCCTCCGGCAGCCCTTCGGGCAGCTCGCCGAACGCCCAGACCAGCCGGCCCGGCGCGGCGATCGAGATCGGCCCGTGCCGGTAGTCCATCGCCGGGTACGCCTCGGCCCAGAAGGTGGCCGCCTCGCGGCACTTCAGGGCGGCCTCCTGGGCCAGCCCGACCGTCCAGCCCCGGCCGAGGAAGGTGACCTGCTCGATCCGGGCCGGGTCGATCGGCAGCGGGGCGCGAACGGCCACCTCCGCGTCGGCGGCGAGCGCGTCGATGTTGTCGCCGAGGTGGGCGCGGAGCAGGGCCAGCGCGGTGGTGGCGAAGCGGGTCTGCACCACCGAGCGCTCGTCGGCGAAGGGCATGGTGACCGCCGCGTCGGCCAGCGAGGCGGCGGGGGAGTCGGGGTCGCCGACCAGGACGGTGGTCGGCACCCGTCCGCGCAGGGCGGCGATCAGCTCGGTGACCTCGGTGGTGGTGCCGGAGCGGGTGATCGCCACGAGCCGGTCGTAGTGCCGGTCGGCGGGGTACTCGGAGGCCTGGAAGGCGTCGGTCTCGCCCTGGCCGAGGTGCTCGCGGCGGGCCGCGTACGCCATCGCCATGAACCACGACGTGCCGCAGCCCACGACGGCGACCCGCTCCCCCGGGCGGGGGAGGTGGCCCGTCGCGGTGGCGGCGAGTCGCGCCGCCTCCCGCCAGCAGTCGGGCTGGCTCGCGATCTCGGCGTCGACGTACGACATGAGAACTCCTACGCAGGGGAGCGGTGCGCAATACGGCTCGTTAGAGCCGCCTTTCGCGCGCTATTCTGCGCGAAAGCGCCTGGCTGTGGCAACCAGCCCCGGCATCGCGCAGGCCAGGGTTTTGCGCCCTCGTAGTTTCGCGCACTACTGTGCACGCAATCAATCACCGACCGCGCAGTAACTGGAGGGCACGGGGTGGACCGGTACGCCAGATGGAACGCCCTGCTCGAGATGCTGACCGACAACGGCCGGGTCAGCGTCGAGGAGGCCGCCGGGCGGCTGGACGTCTCCCAGGCCACCATCCGCCGTGACTTCGACCAGCTCGCCCAGCAGCAGATGATCACCCGGACCCGGGGTGGCGCGGTGGCGAACGGCGTCTCGTACGACCTGCCGCTGCGCTACAAGACCGCCAAGCACTCGGCGGAGAAGCAGCGCATCGGCGCCGCCGCCGCCGCGCTGGTCTCGCCGGGCACCGTGGTGGGCCTCAACGGCGGCACCACCAGCACGGAGGTGGCCCGGGCGCTGGCCGTGCGGCCCGACCTGAACACCAGCGCCGAGGGTGCCCAGCTCACCGTGGTCACCAACGCCCTCAACATCGCCAACGAGCTGCTCGTCCGCTCCCGGATGAAGGTCGTGGTGGCCGGCGGCGTCGTCCGCCCGAAGTCGTTCGAGCTGGTCGGCCCGCTGGGCGGGGCCCTGCTGCGCGAGGTCACCCTGGACGTCGCCCTGCTCGGCGTGGACGCGATCGACCCGCAGCTCGGCGCCGCCGCCCACCACGAGGGTGAGGCGGCGATGAACAACCTGATGGTGGCCCGGGCCAAGCGGGTCGTGATCATCGCCGACTCGTCCAAGCTGGGCGGTCACGCCTTCGCCCGGATCTGCCCGGTGGACCGGGTGGAGACCCTGGTCACCGACTCGGGCGCCAACCCGGAGGTGGTGGAGGCGTTCCGGGCCGCCGGCGTCACGGTCGTCTGCGCCTGAGGTCACCTGCCCGGCCCGGCGCACAGGCCCGTCCCGACACCCGATCGGCGCGTCGGATGCATACCGGGTATTGCGTGCGGCTGCATACCGCGTATGGTGTCGCGTGTCATACGCCCATCGGGGGAGGTGCAGCTTGCCAGCTGTCCTGGAGATCGAAGGTCTCCGCAAGACGTACAAGAGCCGTCGGCGCGGCACCCGCAACGCGCTCGACGGTTTCGACATGCGGGTCGAGGAAGGACAGGTGCACGGCTTCCTCGGCCCGAACGGGTCGGGCAAGACCACCACGCTGCGTACGCTGCTCGGCCTGATCCGGCCCAACGGCGGCCGGATGGCGATCCTGGGGCACGAGGTGCCCGCCGCGCTGTCCGCCGTCGCCGGTCAGGTCGGCGCCATCGTGGAGAGCCCGCAGTTCTTCCCGCACTTCACGGCGCGCGACACCCTGTCCCTGCTCGCCGGCGCGGGCGACGTGCCGCAGCAGCGGGTCGACGAGGTGCTCGAACTGGTCGGCCTGCGCGACCGCGCCGGCGAGCGGGTCAAGACCTACTCGCTCGGCATGAAGCAGCGCCTCGCCGTCGCCTCGGCCCTGCTGAAGAACCCCAAGCTGCTGATCCTCGACGAGCCGGCCAACGGCCTCGACCCGGGCGGAATCCGGGAGATGCGCACCCTGATGCGCGGCCTCGCCGAGTCGGGGATGACCGTGGTGCTCTCCAGCCACATCCTCGGCGAGATCCAGCTGATCTGCGACTCGGTCACCATCATCTCGTTGGGCCGGCGCGTCGCCTTCGGGCCGGTCGAGCAGGTGCTCGCCGAGCACTCCTCGGGCGCGGTCCGGGTGCGGCTGGAGGCGGTCACCGACCTGCCGCTCGCCACCGAGGCGCTGACCCGCGCGGGCATCCGGGTGACCGGTCAGCCCGACCACCTGATGCTCGCCGGGGTCGACAAGCCGGCCACGGTGACCCGGCTCCTCGCCGAGCAGGGCCTCTACGTCAGCGAGCTGGCCCCGGTCGCCGTCGACCTGGAGAGCGTCTTCCTCGAACTGACCGCCACCGCGCCGGTACCCGGCCAGCACCGGCAGGTCGACCAGTCCACGAAGGTCGGTGGCGCGGGGCAGCCCGGTGCCGCCGGAGGAGGGTGGGGCGCGTGAGCCTCTACCGTACGGAGTTGCGCCGGCTCGTGAAGCGGCGCTTCACCCGCTGGATGAGCCTGCTGGGCCTGCTGGTGCTCGCGGCGGTGGTGGTCGGGGTCTTCTTCACCAACGAGAAGATCGACGCTGCCGTGGTGGCGAAGGCCGAACGCGCCGCCGAGCAGCAGTGGCAGCAGGACGTCCGGTTCAACGAGCAGTACCGCGCGGAGTGCGAGAAGGCGAAGGCCGCCGGTACCGGCCAGGAGGGGGAGTTCCCGGACGACTGCGCGAAGATCCAGCCGCCGCCGCGCGAGGCGATCCAGACGGACTGGTTCCTGCCCTCCACCTTCGACTTCCGCGAGAACTTCGGCGACACGCTGCTGCCGCTCGCGGCGATCCTCGCGCTGGTCGGGTTCGTCGTCGGGGCCTCGTTCGTCGGGGCCGAGTGGAACACCGGCGGCATGATGAACCTGCTGCTGTGGCGGCCGAAGCGGCTGACCGTACTGCTGACGAAGCTGGCGGCGCTGCTCAGCGGGCTGGTCGCCCTGGCGGTGCCCACGACGGCGCTGTGGTTCGGCAGCTTCTGGCTGGTCGCCACGTTCCGTGGCAGCACGGCGAAGATGACCTCCGGGGCGTGGCAGTCCTTCGCCCTGACCGGGCTGCGCGGGCTGGTGCTCGCACTGGTCACCGCGACCATCGGCTTCGCGCTCGCCTCGCTGGGGCGGCACACCGCGATGGCCCTGGGCGGGGTGATCGCCCTGATGGTCGTCGGCCAGTTCGGCCTCGGCATCCTGCTGGCGATGGCCGGCGTACGCTTCGCCGAGGCGTGGCTGCTGCCCACCTACGCCGTCGCGTGGATGCAGAAGAAGGTGACGCTGGAGGACTGGAACGCCTGCCAGGCCACCTACTTCGGCGAGTGCAAACCGGACACGATGGACATCACCTGGCAGCAGTCCTCGGTGATGATGACGGTCGGGTTCGTGGTGATCCTCGGCGCGGCCCTCTGGGCGATGCGCCGGCGCGACATCTCCTGACCGTGCGCGGTGCGACCGGCGGCTCTCCCCGGCCCCGGTCGCACCGCCCCCGTCGTCCGATGCGATCCGGGTCGTCCCTGGTTAGGCTGGTGTTCCCCCACCGGTCGGCGTCGTGGTGTGCCGTCCGCCAGCCCCACGAGGAGCGCCATGCAACCCGCCGACGCCGCCCCGGCCGCCATCGAGCCGCCCGCGCCGGCCGGGCCCGGGGCGCCCGCCGGGTCGAGCGCGGCGGATGAGAGCGACGCGGCCGCTGCGACCGGCGGGGAGCGGGGGGACGCAGGCGTCGTCCCCCAGCCACGCACCGCCCCGGTCGCCGGGGCGCGGGCCGTCCCGCATCCCCGCACGGCGGCGGAGCCGGACACCGCCGTGGCGGCACCCGACGACGCCCTGCCGGGTGACGACGCCGACAGCGACTACGACACCGATCCCGGCCCTGATCCCGGCGCCGGTTCCGCCGCGGTGGTGCCGCCGCACGGCGCGCTGACCGAGCGGGAGCAGGGCATCCTCGCCTTCGAACAGCAGTGGTGGCGGCACGCCGGTGCCAAGGAACAGGCCATCCGGGACACCTTCGGCCTCTCGGCCACCCGCTACTACCAGCTGTTGAACGCGCTGCTCGACAACCCGGCCGCCCTCGCCGCCGAACCCGTCCTGGTGGGACGGCTACGCCGGCTGCGGTCCTCGCGGGCCCGCAACCGCCGCCGCTGACCGCTGCCACACCCGCTGACGGCCGTCCTACCCGCTGACCGCCGTCCTACCTGCTGAGGGCTGTTGTTGCGTTGACGGGTCGCCGCCCGCCTTGCCCCGGTTCCGGCCGGCCGGTCCGGTGCCGTCGACGTGGTACCGCGCCCAGGCGGCCCACCCGCCCTGCCCCGGCCCCGGGGACGGCATGTCGGCGGGGCGTGCGGGTACGCGGGTGTCGTTCCGGGCCGCGTGCCGCGGCCGGTTCACGTTCCGGGCCGTGACCTGCGGCCCGGGGCCGACGGAGGGAGCGGGCGATGACGCAGATGAACCCGAGCCGGCCACCGGGCGGTGCGACCGGCACCGCACAGCAGGCCCGGCAGGAGGCGTCCCGGGTCGGGCACCACGCGGCCCAGGCCGGCGGTCAGGTCGCGCACGCCGCCGCCGAACAGGGCGGACAGGTGGCGTCGGAAGCCCGGCGGCAGGCGCACAACCTGACCGGCGAGGCCGGCACACAGTTGCGCGACCAGGCCCGGGCACAGCAGCACCGGGCGGCCGACGGGCTGCGCGGCATCGGGCGCGAACTCAGCTCGATGGCCGAGCGTAGCGAGGACTCCGGGATGGCCGGCCAGGCCGTCCGCCGGGCCGCCGATGCCGCCCAGCAGGCGGCGGGCTGGCTCGACGAGCGCGAACCGGGGGCGGTGCTCGACGAGGTGCGGTCGTACGCACGCCGGCACCCGGGCACCTTCCTGGCCGGCGCGGCCCTGGCCGGCATGCTGGTCGGGCGGCTCACCCGGAACATGACCGCCTCGGGCGACGGGGCGCGGGGCACGGGCCAGCCGTCGACCCCGCCCACCGGAGCGGGCACCCCGCCCCGGCCGCAGCCGTACGAGCGCACGGCCGCGGCGCCGTACATGGCCGAGGGGGCCTACACCGGGTCGGCCCGGGTGCGAAACGCCTCGCCGCCTGACCGGCCGGGTCCGGACATCCCGGGCGGGGTGGCACCATGAGTGCCCCCGAGAAGGAGCGGACGCAGTCGGTCGGCGAGCTGCTGGGCGACGTGACCCGGGACTTCTCCACGCTGGTCCGCAAGGAGGTCGAACTGGCCAAGGCGGAGCTGCGCGAGGAGGCGGGTCAGGCCGGCAGGGCCGGCGGCATGTTCGGCGGGGCGGCACTGGCCGGTTTCCTGACGGTGCTGTTCGTGTCGTACGCGCTGTGGTGGGGGCTGTCCAACGTGATGGACCAGGGCTGGGCGGCGCTCATCGTGGCCGTCATCTGGGCCGCCGTCACGGGTGGCCTGCTCGGCAGGGCACGCAGGGAGATGGCGCAGCTCCGCGCGGTGCTGCCCCGGACGCGGCAGACCGTGGGGAAGATGCCGGACGCGATGCGCGGCCGGTGAACCAGCCGGGAGGGAGCAGATCATGTCCAACGATCCGGACCGGATCCGGTGGGAGATCGAGAACACCCGGAACGAACTGAGCAGTGACGTCGACGCGCTGGCCGACAGGGTCAATCCGCGGCGGATCGCAGGTGAACGCGTCGGGCAGGCCCGCGGCGCGCTCACCCGGGCCAGGGAGAAGGTGATGGGCGTGCAGTCGGACGGGCACGGCGTCGCGCAGCGGATGTCGCACGCGACCGGGTCGGCGCGGGGCTTCGGTGAACAGTCCCGCGAGCAGATGTCGCACATGGCCGGGTCGGTGCGGGAGGAGGCCCGCTCGCTCGGGCAGCAGTCCCGGCGGCAGGCGGAGGGCAACCCCCTCGCGGCCGGGCTGATCGCCTTCGGCGCCGGGCTGCTCGTCTCGTCGCTGATCCCGCCCAGCCGGCCCGAACGGCAGTGGGCCGGGCAGGCCAAGGACATGGTCAGCGAGCACTCCGACCAACTGCGCGCGCGGGCCGGACAGCTGCGGGAACAGGCCAGCCAGGTCGGGCACGAGATGCGCGACAACCTGCGCGAGCCGGTGCAGCAGGCGGCTGGTTCGGTGGCCTCCACCGCCGCCGGTGGCGCGTCCGCCGTCCGGGAGCAGGGCCGGTCGGCCGCCCACCAGATGCAGGGGCAGGCGCATGAGACCGCCGACGACCTCCGTCGCCGCTGAGGCGACCCGGGTGGTCGGGGCGGCGCGGACGATGCGGGTACGCTCCGCGTCCGCGCCGCCGCCCGGCCGGCCGGACAACGAGGACCTGGTCTTCCGGTTCGGGCCGCTGACCGGCGTGCTGGACGGCGCGACCGTGCCGGAGGGCTTCGACACGGGCTGCGTGCACGGGCCGTCCTGGTACGTCCGGCACCTCGCGGCCCGGCTCGGGCTGGCGGAGGCGGTCCGCCCGACGGCGACGCTGATGAGCAATCTGGCGGCGGCGATCCTCGCCGTGCGGGCCGACCACGGCGGCGAGTGCGACCTGGACCACCCGGGCACCCCGTCGAGCACCGTCTGCCTGCTGCGCGACGGCGGCGACCATCTCGACTACCTGGTGCTCTGCGACAGTCCGCTGGTGCTCGACGCCGGCGGTCGCGTCAGCGTGGTCACGGACGACCGCCTGGACTCCGCCATGGCGGCCCTGCGGGCCACGGTCGCCGCCGCACCGGACGGCTCCGCCGACCGGATGACCCGGTTCCGGCAGGCGGTCGGGGTGCAGCGGGAACGGATGAACCGGACCCACGGCTACTGGGTGGCCGCCGCCGACCCGGATGCGGCGTTCCACGCGGTGACGGGGAGTCTGCCGCTGCGCGGGCCGGGCGCGGTACGCCGGGCGGCGCTGCTCAGCGACGGCGCGTCGGCCCTGGTGGAGCAGTTCGGCCTGCTCGACTGGACCGGGCTGCTGGACGTGGCGACCGCCGAGGGGCCGGAGGCGTTGATCGAGCGCGTACGCGCCGCGGAACGCGACCATGCGGACCGGTTGCGTCGCCACAAGCCCGCCGACGACGCGTCGGTGGTGCTCTGCGAGTTCGACGTCGACGGACGCTGACCGGGCCAGGTCGGGCGGCTTCCGCCCCTCGTCGACGGGCGACGCCGTTGCTGAGCGTTGCGCGGGCGGGCGGTTCGACAACGCGGAGTGAGATGGAACACGAGGCGGTCCGACCGGCCGGTACCTTCCGCCGGACCGCCAGTCGGGGCCCGATCGGGTGGACTCGGGCCGGTGGGGGCGGCAGACTGCGGCACGTGGCGGGAACGGTCCGGTTGGAGCCGGTGGACGAGGGAAACCTGGAGCCATTGCTCTCCGTGGCGGCTGCGGAGGCGGAGCCCGGCGACGTGATGCCGCCGGTGGAGGCCCCGGCGGGGTGGTCGCACGCCCGGCGGGAGGCGTTCCGGGAGTTCCACCGGGCGAGCTTCGGCGGTTTGGACGGCCCGACCGGCACCCGCATGTACGCGATCCTGGCCGGCGGCGAGGTCGTCGGCATGATCCGGATGAGTCGCCGTGCCGAGCCGGGCACCGTCGAGACCGGGATGTGGCTGGGGCGCTCGGCCCGGGGGCAGGGAATAGGCGCGGCGGCGCTGCGCGAACTGCTCAACGAGGCGGCGGCGGCCGGAATGCGACTCGTGGTCGCGGAGACGACAATCGACAATCAGGGTGCCGTCTCGGTGCTGAGGAAGTGCGGCGCGAAATTGCGCGAGGATGCCGGCAGGGTGCAGGCCGAAATGTGCCTCGATTGGGCGCTGCCGGCCGTGTGAACGCCATTCGTCGACTCTCTGCTTCCTGACGTTCTTCCTGCTCGTAGCGGCCTTGGTGTCCGCTTCGGCTGCTTCGTGGGAAGCATTCCTCCGACTCGGATAAGTGCCGCCGACAAAATCGCTCGGGTGTTTCGCCGATAGGTCAACGGGTACTGCCCGTCGGGTCCGATTGAACGGGACACCAGATGTGCGGTCCGGTGTGTGCTGATCCCCGGCGGCCACCTTTTTCTGACCATTGCCGTCAGGTGTCCGGCGCTGCGGGGAGCGAAGGAGAACTGATGAACAGCGGAGCACGAATCGGGCTCGCGGTCGGCTTCGGCTATCTGCTCGGCCGCCGGCGCAAGCTGCGTACCGCCCTCACCCTGGCCGCCGCGGTCGCGGCCGGTCGGGCCAGCCGGGAGCACGGCGGGCTGCTGAAGGCGGGTGGCAACCTGCTCCAGTCGTCCCCCCAGTTGAGCAACCTCGGCCGCCTCGGTGCCCCCCTCGCGGCCGCCTCGAAGGCGGCCGCGACCGCCGCCGCCGGCAGCGGCATCGACGCCGTCAGCGGCAAGCTACGCAGCTCCGCCGACACGCTGCGCCGCAAGGGCGGCGCCGGAGCGCCCGGCGGGACGTCGCCCGACGGCGGGCGGACCGACCGGGACGCCGACGGCGGGCAGCGGGAACGCGACGCCGCCGAGCAGCGGGGGCGGTGACCATGGCGGAGACGACGAACCCCGGCGGCCTCGGGGACAAGCTCCGGGGCCAACTCGCCGGCGAGGCGCGGAACCTGGCCAGCGCGATCGGCGAACGCGCGGTCCAGGTGGTGACCGAGCGGATCACGGGCGCGACCGGCCGGCTCAGCGACTACGCGAAGCAGGGCGGTGGGCCGGGCCTGATCGCCGCCGCCACCGGTGCGCAGAAGCTCGCCGAGGGCGGTTCACCGGTGAAGGCGATGGCGCATGCCGGGCTCGCCGGCGGTAAGGAGAAGATCATGTCGGCTCTCGGCAAGGGCGGTAAGGGCGGCAAGGGCGGCGGCAGGAAGCTCAAGGTCACCAACATCGTGGAGGCGATCGAGGTCGGCGTGCCGGTCCGGGTCGCGTACGACCAGTGGACCCAGTTCGGCGACTTCCCGAGCTTCATGAAGAAGGTCGAGGCCGTCGACACCGAGTCGGACGAGAAGCTGACCTGGAAGGCACAGGTCCTCTGGTCGCACCGCAGCTGGGAGTCCACCATCGTCCGGCAGATCCCGGACAAGCTGATCCACTGGCGCTCCAAGGGCGAGAAGGGCTCCGTCGACGGCACGGTCAGCTTCCACGAGCTGTCACCCGACCTGACCCGGATCCTGGTGGTGCTGGAGTACCACCCGCAGGGGTTCTTCGAGCACACCGGCAACCTCTGGCGGGCCCAGGGCCGCCGCGTCCGGCTGGAGCTGAAGCACTTCGTCCGGCACGTGATGACCCAGACCGTCCTCGACCCCGACTCGGTGCAGGGCTGGCGTGGCGAGATCGAGGACTCGCAGGTGGTGCGGGACCACGAGACCGCGCTGCGCGAGGAGCAGGAGGAGAGCCGGCGGCAGGAGGAGCGCGAGGAGCGCGGCCGGCGTGCGCCCGAGGAGGAACCGGGCGAGGAGCGCCGGCCCGCCGAGCGTGGCCGCCGTCGACCGCCTCAGCGCCGGCGCCCGGCCGAGGAGGAGGAGTACGAGGACGAGTACGACGAGGGCGACTACGACGACAGGTACGAGGAGGAGCCGGAGGAGGAGCAGCCTCCGCCGCGCCGCCGTACCCCCGAACGGGCCCGCCGCACGCGACCTCGGGAGGAGCCCGGGCCCCGGGAGGAACCCAGGTCCCGGGAGGAGCCCCGGGCCCGCCGTTCCCCGGAGGCGCCCCGGCGACCCGTGGTCCGTCGTCGACGGGAGGAGCAGGAGTGACCGTCGCGACGAGCGGGGGCCAGGCCGGCGCCGCCCTGGAACGCGGCGGGGCCGGGTCGAGCTTGGCCGACACCGTGGAGACCGTGCTGGACAAGGGCGTGGTGATCGACGCCCAGGTGTCGGTCGCCGTGGTCGGCATCCAGCTGCTGGAGATCAACGCCCGGGTCACCATCGCCAGCATCGAGACGTACCTGCGCTTCGCGGAGGCGGTCGACCGGTTCGACATCACCCCGAGGAACCAGAAGGGACTGCCGGACCTGATCGAGGGCGCCTCGGGGGCGGTCGGCGCCGGCAGGGCGGTGTCCGGGATCGGCAGGACGGTCGGCGCGATCGGCGGCGCGGTCAGGGACGCGGTCGGCGAGCTGGGCTCGGACGACCGGGACCGGGACCGTGAGCGGCCCCGGCGGCGGCGGAACGGGGAGCGCTGAGCATGGCCGAGGAGACCGGACTGTTCATCTACGGCATCGTGCCCTCCGACGTGGAGCCGACCCCGGACGCCGCCGGGGTCGGCGACCCGCCCGGCGAGGTGGCAGCGATCCGGCACGGCGAGCTGGCCGCGCTGGTCAGCGAGGTGAGCCTCACCGAGCCGATCGGCCGGCCGGCGGACCTGACCGCGTACCAGGAACTGGTGGACGGCACGGCGGCGGTGGCGCCGGTGTTGCCGGTGCGCTTCGGCACGGTCGTCACCGGGCCCGACGCGGTCGCCGACCTGCTGGACGCGCACCACGACCGGTTCGCCGCCGCGCTCGACGAGTTCGAGGGCCGGATCCAGTACCGGGTGCACGGGCGCTACGACGAGGCGCCCCTCCTCTCGGCGGTGCTGGCCGACAACCCGGCCGCCGCCGAGCTGGCGGACCAGGTACGCGGGCAGCCGGAGACGGCCACCCGGCCGCAGCGGATCCGGCTCGGCGAGATGATCAGCCAGGCGGTGGAGCTGCGCCGGGAGGCGGACAACCGGCAACTGGTCGACGCACTGGACCCGCTCGTCGTGGCGAGCGCGCCACGGGCGCCGAGCAACGAGCTGGACGCGGCGAACGCCGTCTTCCTCGTCGACCAGGACCGGGAGGACGAGTTCGTCTCGGCGGTCGAGGAGTACGCCGAGCAGCGCCGGGAGCTGATCCGGATGCGGCTGCTCGGCCCGCTCGCCCCGTACGACTTCGTCGGCGCCCACCAGCTGACGGGGTGAACGGTGGACATCCTGTGGGCGCTGCTGACCCTGCCGTACGCGCCGGTGCGGGGGCTGACCTCGGTGGTCAAGGTGGTCGCCCGGGAGGCGGAGTCGCGGCAGCACGACCCCGTCGACGTCCGGCGCGAGCTGGAGGCGCTGGACGCGGCGGCGGCCGCCGGCGAGATCAGCGCCGCGGAACGGGACCGGGGGCAGCAGCAGGTGCTGGAGCGGCTGACGGGCGGCGTACGACGGCCCGCGCGGGGTCGCAGCCTGGCCCGCAACGGCCCCGGCTCCCGTCGGGGCAACGAACGGGTGCGGCGGGTGCCGTACGGCGGCGGCGAGGGAGGTGAGCGCGATGGTGGATCTGATCCGCGGCGACGGCGGTCGGGCGCGTAGGGGCGAGCCCGTCGGCGACCGCTACGACGACGAGGAGGAGGAGTACTTCGAACCGATCTCGGCCGCCGAGGCGGCGCGCGAGGGGATGCGGCAGATCGTCGAGTTGACCGGCCGGGATCCCATGGGGACCACCTCGCTCAAGTCGTCGCGGGACGGCTGGATCGTCGGCGTGGAGGTCGTCGAGGACCGCCGTATCCCCAGCTCCATCGACCTGCTCGGCCTCTACGAGGTGGAGCTGGACCTGGAGGGCGCCCTGCTCGGCTACCGGCGGGTGCGGCGCTACCAGCGCGGGAAGGGCGAGGTGGGATGACGTGAGCGTGCAGCCGCCGCCGGTGGTGCAGAACTCCGGCCAGGTCCTGCCCGCCGGGCACGAGCCGGCAAATCTCGGCGACATCCTGGAACGCGTGCTGGACCGGGGCATCGTGATCGCCGGGGACATCCGGGTCAGCCTGCTCGACATCGAGCTGCTGACACTCAAGCTGCGACTGGTCATCGCCTCGGTCGACACGGCCCGGCAGATCGGCATCGACTGGTGGGAGCACGACCCGTGGCTCAGCTCCCGGGCGAGGCCGCCGGTGGAGCCCGGCCCACGGGATCCGGAGCAGGTGGAGGCGCAACGGCGCCCCCGGGTCGCCCGGGAGGCCGCCCGCAGGGAGGAGTGGGATGAGTTCGACGGCTGACCTGGTGTCCGACGCCGGACCGGCGGACCCCGGCGTCGGGGTGTGGCTGCACGGGGTGACGCGGGACGCCGACCCGGCCCTGCTCGCCACGACCGCCGGGATGGACGGCGCCGCCGTGCGTGCGGTGCGGGCCGCCGGCCTGGTCGCCGTCGTCAGTGCCGTGCCCCTGTCCGAGTACGGCGAGGAGGCGCTGCGCCGCAACCTGGAGGACCTGGCCTGGCTGGAGCGCGCGGCCCGGACCCACCATGCCGTGGTGGCGGCACTCTCCCGGGCCGGCGCGGTGGTGCCCGCCCGCCTCGCCACGGTGCACCACGACGACGCCCGGGTGGCGGGGCAGCTCGCCGCCCGCCAGGCCGAGCTGACCACCGTCCTGGACCGGCTCGCCGGCCGTGACGAGTGGGGCGTCAAGGGCTACGTCGTGCCGGGCGCGACGCCCCGGATCGAGTCTGTGCCCGGCGCGGCATCTCGGACCTCGGAGTCGGTGCCGGGCGCTGCGGCCGGGACCTCCGAGTCGGCCGGGTCCGGCGCTCCCGCCGGGACCTCGCCGCCGATCGGGTCGGGCGGCGGCGCCGGGGCGGCGTACCTGCGGCGGCGTCGGGCCCAGCTCACCGCCCGCGACGAGGGGCAGCGGATCGCCGCCGACGCCGCCTGCGCCGTGCACGGGGCGCTGGCCGGGCAGGCGGTGGCCGCCCGACGGCATCCCCCGCAGGACCGCCGGCTCTCGGGCGCACCCACCGCGATGGTGCTGAACGGGGCGTACCTGGTCGAGCAGTCGTCGCTCGCCGACTTCCACCGGCTGGTCGACGCGCTCGCCGACCGGCACCCGGAGATCCGGCTGGAGCTGACCGGCCCGTGGCCGCCGTACTCGTTCGCCGAGGAACGGCCCGCCGAGCCGGCGCTGACCGTACGGGAGCCGGCGTGACCACCGCGCTCGCGCCCAGCAGCGCCGACGACCCGCTGGCCTACCGGCCGGTGGCGCTGGTCGACCTGCTCGACCGGGTCCTCGCCACGGGCGTGGTGATCAGCGGCGACATCACCATCGCGATCGCCGACGTCGACCTGGTCCGGGTCTCCCTGCGCGCACTGGTCGCCTCCGTCGGGGCGCTGGCCCCGCCCGAGCTGCGGGACGCCGTCCCGGCCGACCCCCTCAGTCCGCCGGGAACGCCGGCATGACCGCCCCCGGCAACCACGCGGACGGCCCGGGCGGTGGGGCCGGCCCGGCGGGCGTGGGCAGCCCGGACCGCACCCGTCGGGACGAGGCGACCACGCTCGCCGCCGCGCTCGGCGACACCCGGTGGCAGCCGCCCCGGGTGACCCCGCTGGACCGCCGCCTGGCCGTCGACCGGGACTCCGTCGAGCGGGGGCTGGCCAGCCTCGTGCTCACCGTGATCGAGCTGCTGCGCCAGCTCATGGAGCGACAGGCGCTGCGCCGGGTCGACCTCGGCGACCTCACCGAGGAGCAGGTCGAACGGATCGGCACCACGCTGATGGCGCTCGAGGAGCAGATGACGGGGCTACGCGAGTACTTCGGCCTCGCCCCCGAGGACCTGAACCTCGACCTCGGGCCGCTCGGCCCCCTCCTGCCCACCGACTGACGGCCCGCCGACCAGCAGGCCCTCCCACCGGCCGGCCGCCGACCAGAAGGCCGCCGACTGGCCGGCCCACCGGCCAGGAGGCTCAGCCGGCCCGCTTCTCGGCGTACGCGGCGAGCCAGGCGACCTGGGCCGGGTCCAGGGACGGGCGGACCCGGGCGCGGGCCGTCGCCACGTGCGCGGCGGTGACCGTGGACGCGGTCAGCGACTCCCGCATCGCGGCGAGCGCGGCCTCCCGCACCAGCGCGGCGCAGTCCGCCGCCGAGAAGCCGTCAAGCTCCGCGCCCAGCGCCGCGAGGTCCACCTCGGGCGCCAGCGGCACGTTGCGCGCCGAGGCACGCAGGATCTCCGCCCGCGCCGGCCCGTCCGGTGGCGGTACGTAGACGAGCCGCTCCAGCCGCCCCGGACGCAGCAACGCCGGGTCCACCAGGTCGGGCCGGTTCGTGGCGCCGATCACCACCACGTTGCGCAGCGTCTCCACCCCGTCCAGCTCGGTCAGCAGCGCGGCCACCACCCGGTCGGTGGTGCCGCCGTCGCTGGCCTGGCCGCGTACCGGGGCGAGCGCGTCCACCTCGTCGAGGAAGACCAGGGTGGGCGCGGCCTCGCGGGCCCGGCGGAACAGCTCGCGGACCGCGCGCTCGCTCTCACCCACCCACTTCGACAGCAGCTCCGCGCCCTTCACCGAGAGCACGTTGGCCCGCCCCGAGCCGGCCAGCGCCGTGACCAGGTAGGTCTTGCCGCAGCCCGGCGGACCGTAGAGGAGCACCCCGCGCGGCGGCTGCACGCCGAGCCGGGCGAAGGTGTCCGGGTAGGTCAGCGGCCAGAGCACCGACTCGGTCAGCGTCTCCTTGACCTCCGTGAGGTCGCCGACGTCGTCCAGCGTCACCGAGGCCAGCTCCAGGGTGGAGGCGGCCATCGTGGTGGGGCGGACCACCTCCAGCGCGGCGGTGAAGTCGCTCATCGCCACGGTGGGCGTCTCCGCCGACTTCTGCCGCAGGGCCGCGCGCACCCCGGCCTCGCGGACCAGCGCGGCCAGGTCGGCGGCGACGAAGCCGGGCGTACGCCCCGCCACCTCGTCGAGCCGCACGTCGTCCGCGAGCGGGACCTGCCGGGTCAGCACCGTCAGCTGCTCCCGGCGCAGGGCCGCGTCCGGGAGCGGGATGCTGATCCGCAGCGAGAGCAGGTCCGGAGCGCGCAGCGCGGGGTCCACCGCCTCGGGCCGGCCGGTGGTGCAGACGACCGCCGCCCCCGCCCGTACGGTCTCGGCGACCACCTGCCGGAACACGGTCGCCACCGGCCCCGGCCCGTCCGCCGGGGCGAGCGCCTCCACGTCGGTGACCAGCAGCACCCCGGGGCCGTCCGCGCGTGCCTCGGCCGCCGCGGCGCGCAACCGCTCCGCGGCGGCCTGGTTCGTCAGCGCGGCCACCTCGGGTGCCCAGAGCGGGCTGACCCGGGCACCGACCCGGGCGGCCACGGCCCGCACGAGCGCCGCCTTCCCGGAGCCGGCCGGCCCGGCGATCAGTACGCCCAGCGAGACGGTCGTGCCCAGGCGCCCGAGCACCTCCCGGTGGTGGAAGCCGAGGTCCAGCAGCTCGGTGAGTTCCTCGGCCTGGGCCCGCAGCCCGGGCAGCTCGTCCACCGAGGGCGGGGAGTCGTCGACGCCGCCGGCGCTCCACCCGGTGGCGTCCACGGCGGGAGCACCGGGTCGTACGCCCACCGGGCCGGCGCCGGTGGCCCGCGCCCGCCCCGGGGCGGTCCCGTCCGGGGCGCCGGGCACGAGGCGACCCGCGCCGGGCCCGGTGCCGGCCGAGCCGTGGGTCGTCTGGCCGTGTTCCCAACCGACCACCGTGTCCATGGTGACCAGCGAGCCGGTGTCGGGCTCGGCGGCGACCACGGCGAGCAGCGTGCTGGTCCAGGCGTACCCGACACTGTTGGAGAGGCTGCGGCGGGCGGCCTCCACCAGGCTGCGGACCGAGGCGTCCGGCAGCACGTCCTGCGGCAGCAGCGACACGTCGTCCCCGGTCGTCACCACCTTGCCGAGCAGGGCCAGCCGGAGCATCTCGGGGGAGACCACCGCGGCGATCTGCGCCGGCCCGGCGAGCAGCACCCTGCGCGCCGGGGCGACCGGCAGGCGGCTCACCGTCACCTGGCCGCCGTCGCGGATCCCGAGGTTGCCCAGCATCAGGTCGTCCGCGTAGAGCAGCGCGGTGCTGGCGGTCCGCTCGGCGGGCGCGACGATGCCGGCGGTCACCCGCCGGCCCGCCAGCCGCACGGGGTCGCCGGGGCGCAGCGCCAGCGCGGTGAGCGCCTCCGGGTGCAGCCGGACGATGCCCCGTCGGGCGTCCAGGGCCGCCGGCCGCAGGCTCGCGGTCAGGGTCAGGTCGGGTTCCGCCACCGCCCGACCCTAGCCGCCGTGGTCACGTCGCGCCCGACCCCAGCGCGTTCCGTGATCCGCGGGACGTTTCGCGGTCGTCGAGCAGGAAGGGATCGTGGCGGATCAGCTCGGCCAGCCGCGCCGCCGGGTGGGGGGTCAACCCCTCCTGGGTCGGGGTCCAGGCCGGCACCGTCTTGACCGACATCGGCCACGCGGGTGGCGGCGTCGCGGCCTCCGCGTCGACCGTCACGCCGGCGTCGGTCCAGGCGACCCGCAGCGGGTACGCCTGCCCGTCGTGTTCGACCCGGATGCTGACGGCCGTGCCGGGATGGCCGGCGACCACCCGACGGACCGCCTCGGTGACCTCCGCCACGGGGTCGCGGGGTTCCCCGCCCCGCCGCGTGTCGGCCCAGCCGGGTCCGGCGTTGCGCGCCTCGTGGCGGGCCTCGGCACGGCCCGGCTCCGATCCGCCCTGCGCCTGCGACGCCCCGCCACTCTCCCCGTCCGTCGGCACCGGCTCGGCGGCCAGCCGCCGCAGCGCCTCCTCACGGCGCGCCATCCGGGCCAGTGTCTCGTCCAGTCCACCTCTCATCACGAACCACCCCTTCTCGTGAAACGGGTCGAACCGCCGCAACGGTTCAGGACTTCACTTCCTCTCCCGGGTGGCCCGCTCGAGTGCGCGGTCGAGGACGACCAGCAGGGCGTCCCGTACCGAGAGCCGGTCCCGGGCGTCGAACTGCACCAGGGGTACGTGGTCGCCGATGGCCAGCGCCCACCTGATCGCGTCGAGGTCGTGCGCCAGCCGGCCGTCGAAGGCGTTCACCCCCACCACGAAGGGTAGGCCGGACCGCTCGAAGAAGTCGATCGCCGCGTAGCAGTCGTCCAGCCGGGAGCTGTCCACCACGACGAGGGCGCCGAGCGCACCCCGGGCCAGGTCGTCCCACATGAAACCGAACCGGGCCTGCCCGGGCGTGCCGAACAGGTACAGCTTGAGGCTGCGGTCGATGGTCACGCAGCCGAAGTCCATCGCCACCGTCGTGGTGGTCTTCGAGGAACGTACGCCGGGGTCGTCGATGCCGATCCCCGCGGTGGTCATCTCCGCCTCGGTGGTCAGCGGGGCGATCTCGGAGATCGCACCGACCGTGGTGGTCTTGCCGACCCCGAAGCCGCCGGCGATGAGGATCTTGACCGGGATCGGTGGTGCGGCGGCCGCTGCGTGCCGGGGCACCGCGGCCACCCCGGTTGCCGGCTGCCGGGGTGGCGCCGGCTGCGGCTGCCGCCGCGGCAGTGGCGCCGACGCGGCCGGTTGCGGGCCCGTCGGGGAGCCGTAGCGGGTGGCGGCGCTGTTGGCGACGACCCCGCCCAGCGGGGCGACCGGCCATTCAGGAGATCGCACGGAGTCCATCAATCACTCGCAGGATGATGTCGGGGTCGAGGACGTCGGCGCTGTCGTGCACGTCGAGGTGGCCCGCGGCACGGAGGTCGCCGACCAGCACCCGGGTCACGCCGAAGTGCAACCGGGTCCGGGCGGAGATCTCGGCGACCGAGATCGGCTCGTCGCAGAGTGCGACGATCGCCTGCAACTCGGGCGCCAGCCAGGTCAGCGGCGCCGTCCGGTCGGTCGCCGGCCGGGCGGTCACCTGCGTCTCCAGCCCGATCGCCGGGTCGGCGCCGGCCACCCGTCCGGCGGTGAGCACGAACGGGCGCGGGCCGGCCGGCCCGTCCTCGGGCGTCGGGGGCGGCCCGGGCTGGCTGTCGTACGGGGACGACGCGCGCAGGTAGGGCCGGATCCGGAACGTGGGCTCCGGGTCCGGTCCCTCACCGGCGGCCTCGTGGGTCATTGCTGAGCGGCGTTCTTCAGCTCGGCGATCAGTTTCGGTGTGAGGGCGCCACCGGCCCGCCCGGCGAAGAGCGTCATCTCGTAGGCGACGGTGCCGAGGTTCGCCGACCGGTCGGCGACGACCCCGAGCACGGAGCCGCTGCTGATCGAGCTGATCAACAGGTAGCCCTCCGCCATGTCCACGACCACCCGGTTCAGCCCGCCGAGCGAGTACCAGCTCGCGGCGCCACCGGCGAGGCTCGTCATGCCGGAGACCACCGCGGCGAGCCGCTCCGCGTTGGAACGGTCCTTGATCGCCGACATGGCCATCAGCAGCCCGTCCGACGAGACGGCGATCGCCTCCACCACGCCGGCCGTGCTGGAGGTGAACGAGTCCAGCAGCCAGTTGAAGGTGCGCGCCTCCGGGCTCAGGTCACCGGCACCGGAATTCTGGTGGTCGAGGTTGTCGTGCAGGAAGGGGCTGGTCACCGTGATGTTCCCTCTTCGTAGCGGTGGTCTTGGCTGACTTCGGTCAGAGCGCGGGCGACGCCCGCCTCGAACTCGGTGAGGAGGTCGCGGACCTCGTCCGGGTTCTCCGGCGGGCTGTCGGGCTGTCGGGCCGGCGTGACGGTCAGGTTCGCCCCTGGCACCCGTCGGGTCAACCCGGCCGGCCCGGTGCCGCCCGGGGCGCCCCGGCCAGGTTCGGCCGGCGCGGTGCCGCCCGGCGTGCCCCGGCCCAGTTCGGCCCGTCGTACGCCCGACTCGACCGCCTCGACGAGGGCGCGGGCGGCCGCCGGGTCTGCGGCGGTGACCTCCGCCGGCCCGCTGCGCGGCGGGGCGGTCGGCGGCTCGACCGTGCGCAGGGTGGCGCCCGGCACCCGCTGCCGGATGCCCGCCGGGCCGGTGCCGGCCGGTGTCCGGGGGCCGTCCTCGGCCGGCTCCCCGCTGAAGCCGAACGCGTCCCAGGACGGGCCGGACTCCAGGCTGCGGGTGGCGCGACTGAGCACCGCCGCGTCGTATCCGGCCGGCGGGGCCTCCGGTGTCGCCGCGACCGCGGCGCGCGGTTGGGCGACCTGCGGAGCCGCCGCGACCGCCGCGCGGGACTGGGCGATCTCCGCCGCCACCGCCGCGCGGGGCTGCGCGGGCTGCGGCGCCCCGGCAGCCGCCACGCGGGATCGGGCGGGCTGTGGCGCCTCGACGACCGCCGCGCGGGGCTGGGCGGGCTGCGGCGCCTCGACGGGGGAGCGCGGGTCGCGGACGGGCACGGCGGCCCGGGCCACGGTCACACCGGTCCGCTCGGCGCGGTGGGTGACCAGCGACGTCTCCGGGACGTCCAGGTACGCGGTCACCCCGCCACCGCCGCCGGTCGGCGCCAGCCGCACCGTCCAGCCGTGCCGGCGGGCCAGCCGGCCCACCACGAAGAGCCCCAGCACCTCGGTCGGCGCGAGATCCAGCCGCTCGCGCCGGGTGAGCCGGGCGTTCTCCTCCGCCAGCCGCTCCTGCGCCATGCCGATGCCCCGGTCCACGACGGTGAGCCGGGCGCCGGAGCCGGTCGACTCGCCGCTCACGGTGACGCGGGTGTGCGGCGGGGAGAAGACGGTGGCGTTCTCCATCAGCTCGGCCACCGCCAGGACGAGGTCACCGACGGCACCGGGCGCCACCGACAGACCGGGCGGGACCTGCACGTCGACCCGGGTGTAGTCCTCGATCTCGCCGAGCGCCAGCCGGACCACGTCGCCGAGCGGCACCGGCGCCACGTGGGGGTCGGCGCCGGCGGAGCCGGAGAGCACCACCAGGCTGCCGGCGTTGCGGCGCAGCCGGCTGGAGATGTGGTCGAGCCGGTACAGGTGCTCCAGCCGGTCCGGGTCGGTCTCCTGCCGCTCCAGCCGGTCGATCAACGCGATCTGCCGGCCGACGAGGTTCTGCGTACGGCGGCCGACGTGGCCGAACATCTGCGCCACGTTGCGCCGGCCGGCGACCTGCCGTTCCACGAGGCGGGCGGCGGTGCTCTGCACCCGGTCGAACGCGCGGGCCAGGTCGCCGATCTCGTCGCGGGCCCGTACGTCGATCGGGTCGAGGCGTACCGGCGCGCCGCCCTCGGTGTCGTCGTCGGCGACCCGGGTCAGCTCCGCCTCGGCGACGCGGGCGACCCGGTCGGCCGAGCGGGTGAGCCGGGTCAGCGGCCGGGTGACGGTGCGGGCGACGGCCGCGCTGAGCAGCACCACCACGGCGAGGATCAGGACGGCGAGCACGCCGACCAGGTGCGCCTCGACGAGCGCCCGTTGCCGTTGCGCCCCCACCTCGTCGATGACGTCGGCGACGATCTTCTTCTCGATGAACTGCCCGAAGGTGATCATCGAGAGCACCGACGAGAAGAGGCTCTCGAGCGGGGTGTCCCGGACCGCGCCGGCCG
This sequence comes from Micromonospora sp. NPDC049048, assembly GCF_043197615.1. Lineage (NCBI taxonomy): Bacteria > Bacillati > Actinomycetota > Actinomycetes > Micromonosporales > Micromonosporaceae > Micromonospora > Micromonospora sp. NPDC049048. The sequence continues at coordinate 261,099 of NZ_JBICTM010000001.1, forward strand.
GGTCCAGCGCGCTCTTGGCGAGGAAGTCCGGGCTGGTACGGGCCGCCACCGCCCCGTCGTTGAGCGTCACCAGCCGCAACTGCTCCGGTGTGACCATGTCGCGGAACCGCTGGCTGTCGACCCGGAGCGCCGCCATGCAGGCGACGTACGTGGTGGCCACCCGGGGGGAGTCGGAGGCCTTGACCAGCAGGAGCAGGGTGGAGCAGGCGCCCATCGCCTCGTCGACGCGGAGCAGCCCGTCCAGGGCCAGCACCTGCCGACCGGCCGGCGTGCCGGTGTCCACCCCGAACGACAGCCGCAGCGAGTCGATCAATGTCGTGCTCAGCGGCCCGTAGGCGGCCATGATCTGTTCCGGGGTGGCGGTTCCGGCGAGCACCGCGCTCCGCAGGTCGGTCAGCCCGCGTACGCCGTTGAGGGCCTCGGCGGCCTGCGGCGGCAGCAGGTCGCCCAGGGTGGCCCGCAGGTCGGCGACCCGGTCGTCCACGTTGGCCGTCCGCTGCATCAGGTCGGTGCGGGTGACCTGGCCGAGCAGCAGTCCGACGGAGAGGACCTGCTCCTGTTGCAGATCCTGCACGAGGCTGCCGACCCGGCTGGCGACACGGACCAGGTTGGCGGTGTCGCGAGCCTGTTGCGAGGCGGCCACCCGGTCGATCACCACCGGCACGGCGAGCCCCGCCATGGCGAGCAGCGGGATGACGACGAGCAGCGCGAGCTTGCCCCGGATCCGGAGACTAGTGAGCAGCATCGGCGGGCCCCCACTGCGTGCTCCCGGGCCGGCCCGCCCCCGTGGGCTGGAGCTCACGCGGTTCCGCGCCCCCGATGGCGGCCGGCTGCCACGGAGTGTCCTCCGGCCCGACCGCGCCGTCGTGTTCGTGCTCGGTCTCCCTGGTGCTCCGCCGGGCGGCGGCGAGCCACACCGCGCCCAGTGCCGCCCACAGCAGGATGGCCAGGACCCCGGCGGCCACCGCCAGCCAGCGGGCCAGGCTCAGCTCGTCGAGACGCTCGACGAGCAGGGCGTCGAGCTCGTCCAGCAGTACGGGTTGGAGCTGCCTGGCGGCGGACTGCGCGTCGACCCGGGCGCCGACGATCTCGCTGACCGCGATGTCGCGACCGGTCGACGCGGAGTGGGCGGCCAACGCCTCGATGGCCCGCTGGTAGGTGTCCAGCGGGGTCAGCACACTCGGGCCGAGGTCGGCGCTCTCCGAGTTGTCCACGGCCGCCCGCAGGTCGGTGACGAGGTCCCCGGCGGGGGTGAGGACGGCCACCCGGAGGGCGGCGATCTCGGCGGTGGTGCGGTTCCGGTCGGCGGCAGGCCGGCGGTCGGCGAGCACGGCCAGATCGGCCAGTCGCCCGGCCGCCACGACCCCCTCGGACAGGCCTCGGGCGGCGTGTTGGAGGAAGAAGGAGTCCGGCCGGGGGTCACGGACCAGCCCGGAGGTTTCCCGGACCTTGTTGTGCAGGGCCAGCAGCAGGTCGGCGGCCTCGCCGTACGCGGTGAAGGCAGCCTCCGGGTCGGCGGGCCCGCGGGCGCTCAGCGCCTCGATCTTGGCGCGGAGGCCGGCCCAGCGTTCCTCGGTGCGCAGCTCGTCCCCGATCCGCGCGTCGACGGATGCGGCGGCCTCGACCGCGCGGGTCAGCGCCGCGCTGTTGACGGGCCGGGCGGCGACGGCGGCGGACTGGGCGTCGGCCAGGGCGTGGGTGACGGGAGCGAGGGCGCGCAGGTACTCCACGCCGAGGCGTTCCCGGTCGGCCAGCTCCCGGCCGTCGGACGTGGACCGCCAGGTCTGTACGAACAGCAGCGCCATCGGCGCGAGCAGGGCGACGAGGAGCAGCAGCGGAAGTACGCGGCCCACCGCGGTGGGCCGCCGGCGGGCCGGCGGCGCGGGGACGGTCATGTCTGTCTCCTCCGGCGGGAGCACGGGGTAACGGGGGTGTCGGGTGGACGGCGAAGTCCCGTGCACCGGACCGGAAAACTAGTCGACCCGCAGGAGCTCATCGGTTGGCGAAACAGTCAGTTTCGCGTCATGGAGCCCGAAGTAATCGTCAGGTGTCGGATCGGGCACTCTCCGTGTCGGCGTAGAGAGTGACAAGGATGGATCGGAGTGGATTTCGGGCAAACATCGGAATGCACGTGATCCGAATTCATCCTCCTGGGACGGTCTGGACCGCCCGTTCGGGACGCCGATCGGATCATCCGGACAGACGTACGGAGGATCTCAGCCAACGCTCAGGATGCGGCCCGTACCGTGTGCCGAATGAGATCGCCGTTGTCGGCCGCGTGGATCCGGCGTGCCCTGCCCACCCGCCGGCGCGCCGTCGCCGCGACGGCGGTGGTCGTGCTGCTCGCCGCCGCCGTGACCTGGGCGGTGCTGCCGCAGGGGCCGGACATCCGCACCGAGGCGGCGTTCGTGAACGTCCCCTCCGGGCCGAACGGGGACGAGCCCGTCGACCTGGACACCACGCTCTACCTGCCCGAGGGCGCCTCGGCGGCCGACAAGGTGCCGGCGGTGCTGCTGGCGCACGGCTTCGGCGGCACCAAGGAGTCAGTCCGGGCCGACGCCGAGGAGTTCGCCGGCCGCGGCTACGCCGTACTCACCTGGACCGCGCGGGGCTTCGGCCGCAGCGGCGGGCAGATCCACCTGAGCCACCCGGACTACGAGGTTCGCGACGCCGCCCGGCTGCTGGACTGGCTCGCCGCCCGGCCCGAGATCCGCACCGACTCCGCCGGTGACCCGAGGGTCGGCGTCGTCGGCGGCTCGTACGGCGGCGGCCTGGCGCTGCTGCTCGCCGCGCAGGACCAGCGCGTCGACGCGATCGTGCCGATGATCACGTGGAACGACCTGTCCCGCTCCTTCCTGCCGGAGAACACCGGTAAGCAGCCCACCGAGGGCGTGTTCAAGTCCGGCTGGGCCGGCCTCTTCTTCGGCGGCGGCGGCAACGTCGGCTCCGGGCCGGCGGGGCTCTCCGGTGCCGACGCCGCCCAGCCCGAAGGGGCGCCCGTCTCCGCCGGCCCGCCCGGTCCGGGGCCGGGAGCCGGGCCGGGCACCGGTCCGGGGCGCGCCCCGGCGGGGGCCGCCGACCCCGCGTGTGGCCGGTTCGCCGCCGACATCTGCGCCGCGTACCTGCGGATCGCCACCACCGGTAGGGCCGACCAGGCCGCCGTGGACCTGCTGCGTCGCTCCAGCCCGGCCGGCGTGCTCGACCGGATCAAGGCGCCGACCCTGCTCGTGCAGGGCGCGGCGGACACCCTCTTCCCGCTCAGCGAGGCGGACGCCAACGCGCGCGGCATCGCCGCCGCCGGCACGCCCGTACGGGTGGCCTGGTTCACCGGCGGGCACGACGGCGGCGAGGGCCCGAAGACCGACTCGGACCGGGTGAAGTTCCTGACCGTGCAGTGGCTCGACCACTACGTCAAGGGCGAGGGCGCGGCCCCGGGCGACGACTTCACCTTCTCGCGCATCGCCGGCTTCGACGCCCTCGACCGGGGACTGGTGGCCACCGGCTACCGCTACGCCGACTACCCCGGCGTCGCCGGCACGGCCCGCCGGGACGTACCGGTCGCCGGTCCCGCCCAGCCCGTCGCCAACCCGCCGGCCGGCAATCCGGCCGCCATCTCCTCGGTGCCCTTCGCCGGCGAGCTGTCGTCGCTGCTCGGCGGCGTGGCGGGGGACATCCCCGGCCAGCACGCCCGGTTCGAGTCGGAGCCGCTGACCGGGGCGGTGGACGTCGTCGGCGCCCCGACGGTCGACGTCCGGGCCGCGTCGCCGACGGGGGAGGCGGTGCTCTTCGTCAAGCTCTACGACGTCGACCCCAACGGCGCGGCCACCCTGCCCAACGGCCTGGTCGCCCCGGTCCGGCTCACCGGGCTGCCACCGACGATCGACGCGGCGCGGCCGGTCACCGTCACCCTGCCGGCGATCGTGCGCCGGTTCGAGGCCGGGCACCGGCTGCGCGTGGTGGTGGCGACCTCCGACCAGGCGTACGCCACCCCCGCCGAGCCGGCCGTGCACACCGTCGCGGCCACCGGCGCGGTCAGCCTGCCGACCGTCGCCGGCGACCCGATCCCCACGGCCGCCACCGTGTGGCGCTGGGTGCTGGTCGGCCTCGTGGCCGCGATCGTGGTCGGGCTCGTCGTGGTCGTCACCGTGGTCCGCCGCCGGCACCGCCGCCAGGACAGCTCCGTGCATCCGACGTACGCGGGCGTCCCGCTCGCCGTGCGGCAGCTCCGCAAGGAGTACGCGGACGGCTTCGTCGCCGTCTCCAACGTGGACTTCGAGGTGCACCCCGGTCAGGTCGTCGGCCTGCTCGGGCCGAACGGCGCGGGCAAGACCACCACGCTGCGGGTGCTGATGGGGCTGACCCAGCCCACCGCCGGCGAGATCTACGTCTTCGGGCACCGGCTGGTGCCCGGGTCGCCGGTGCTGTCCCGGATCGGCGCGCTGGTCGAGGGGCCGGGCTTCCTGCCGCACCTGTCGGGGCTCGCGAACCTGAAGGCGTACTGGCGGGCCACCGGCCGGCCGGCCGAGGACGCGCACTTCGAGGAGGCGCTGGATATCGCCGGCCTGGGCGACTCCGTGCACCGGCGGATCAAGAACTACAGCCACGGCATGAAGCAGCGGCTCGCCATCGCGCAGGCCATGCTGGGCCTGCCCGAGCTGCTGGTGCTCGACGAGCCGACCGACGGGCTCGACCCGCCGCAGATCGCGGAGATGCGCCGGGTGCTCCAGCGCTACGCCACCGACGGCCGGGCGGTGCTGGTCTCCAGCCACCTGCTCGCCGAGGTGGAGCAGACCTGTACGCACGCGGTGGTGGTGAACAAGGGCCGCATCGTCGCCTCGGGCCCGGTCGAGGAGATCGTGGGCGAGTCGCCCAGCGTGCTCTTCGACGTGACCGACCCGGAGGCCGCCCGCGCGGTGCTGGACGGCCTGCACGGGGTGCGGGTGCTCCCGGACGGCGAGGGCCAGCTCGTGGTGGACACCAACGGCACCGCCCGCAGCGAGGTGGTCGCCGAGCTGGTCCGGGCCGGCATCGGGGTGGACCGGGTGGTGCCGAGGCGCCGCCTGGAGGACGCGTTCCTCGCCCTGGTGGGCGAGAACTCTCGGGGAAGCGGGGACCGATGATGGCGGGCACGTCACGCACGGCGGGCGCGGCGGCCGGCTACCGGCCGTCGGCGACCCTGCCGTTCGGCGCCGAGTTCCGGCGGCAGGCCTCCCGGCGGCGTACGCAGCTCGCGCTCGGGTTCATGGTCCTGCTGCCGTTGATCATCCTGATCGCGTTCCAGTTCGACACGGGCGACGACGACGACAACGGGCGCGGGGAGTTCGGCAGCCTGGTGGAGTTCGCCACGTCGGGCGGGCTGAACTTCACGCTCTTCACCATCTTCGTCTCGGCGTCGTTCCTGCTGGTCGTGGTGGTGGCGCTGTTCTGCGGCGACACGGTGGCCAGCGAGGCGAGCTGGGGCAGCCTGCGCTACCTGCTGGCGATACCGGTGCCCCGGGCCCGCCTGCTGACGGTGAAGCTGCTCGTCGCGCTCGCGTACTCGGCCCTGGCGCTGCTGCTGCTCGCCGGCACCGCCCTGCTGATCGGCACGCTGCGCTACGGCTGGGAGCCGCTGCGCAGCACGGTCGCCGCCCAGCTCGAACCGGGCGAGGGGCTGCTGCGGCTGCTGGGCGTGCTCGGCTACCTGGCGGTCGTACTCCTGGTGGTGGCCGGCCTGGCGTTCCTGCTGTCGGTGGTGACGGACGCGGCGCTCGGCGCGGTCGGCGGCGCGGTGCTGCTCTGGATCCTCTCCAGCATCCTCGACCAGATCACCGCGCTGGGCGCGCTGCGCGCGTTCCTGCCGACGCACTACAGCACCGCCTGGTTGGGGCTGCTGTCGACGCCGGTGCAGACCGACGACGTGGTACGCGGCGCGATCTCCGCGATCAGCTACGCGACGCTGTTCTGGGGGCTGGCGTTCTGGCGCTTCACCCGCAAGGACGTCACCAGCTAAGGCGCCGCATCGGTCGCCTTCTTCCAGGCGCTGACCCCGATCCGGCCCGTGTTGCCGAGGTCGATCGGCCCGTCCAGGCCCACCACCTGCGCGGCCTGGCCCTTGGCGGGCGCGATCTCCAGGCGTTCGCCGTTGGTGGCGACGACCGTCGAGTCGGTGACCAGGTTGCGCCAGAGCACGGTGGCCGCAGCCCGTTCGTCGGGCCGCAGGGTCAGCGGCCGGGGCGGGGCGTCGAAGCCCAGCGTGATCTCCTTGGCCCCGCTGTCGAGCTGCCCCATCTGCGGGACCGGCCCGGAACGGGGCCGCCGTGCGGCGCCTGTCGAGCTGAATCGCCTACGACATCACCTGTCCCGCTCTATCTCGGCGCGGCGAGAGCAGTTCAGTGATGGCGTGGTGCCGCTGAGTGAGAATCGGGTATGACCAATCCGCCCCCTGCGCCGCCCCCTGACCAGCCGCCCGCGTCGCCTCCTGAGCCGCCGTCATCCACAGCGCCGGCCACGCCGCCGTCGTCCACGGCGCCGCCCGAGCCTGCGCCTGCGTCGCCGTCCGCGCCGCCGTCCGCGCCGTCGTCCGCGTCTGCGCCCGTGCCGCCGTCTGCGTCCGTGCCGCCGTCCGCGCCTGCGTCGCCGTCCGGGTCGGCGACCGAGCCAAAAGCCTGGGCCGTGCTGGCCGATGAACGCCTGCCCGGCTTTCGCCGGCTTGCGCCGAAGCAGCGCGCGGTGTACGCGACCGTCGTCGCCGTCATCGTCGTGGTCGGCGTGCTCTTCGCCTACCAGGCCAATGTCCTTCTGGACCGGTCGACGGCCACCGATCGGGCCCGCTCGGACAGGCAGGCTCAGCAGGCGGTCGACCGCGAGCAGGCCGCGTTCGTGTCCACGGTCACGCCCCTCGACTACGACCGGGACCTGCCCGAGGCCTTCACCGTGCTGCTCGACCGGCCGCTGACCGAGGGCGAGCAGGCCGGGCTCACCGCCCTGACCGGCGACAGGTCAGAGGTGTGGGAGCTCCTCAAGCCGCTCGGCGGCCGGGTGGTCGAGCACGCGTCCTACGTTGCGCCGTTCGAGGACGGCAACGAGAACCGCGGTCATGCCCAGACGTTCGACCTGAACCTGAACAGCGATCGCGCCGCCGGACTCACGATCAACAACATGACCGCCGTCAAGGACTCGTGCCGCGTACCCACGGCGCAGACCGTCGTCACCCTTCCCCCGGCGGGCGCGGAGTCCCGGCAGGGGCTGCTGTGGGACCTGACCGGTGGGCCGACGGACGAGCCGCACGGCCCGTACGTCCTGGACGAGGGCGAGCCGCGGGAGGGCCAGCTGTACTTCCGCCGCAACGTCGTCGAACTGGGCAACGGTCAGTCGAACATGGCCTTCCGCATCCAGCCGGAGGTGTCCACCCACACCTGCGAGTGGCACATCGTCGCCTCCTACACCGACACGACCGGCGCCCACGAGCAACGCATCCCGAGCGGCGCCGGCACGTTCACCACCGAGGCCATCCCGTCGCAGCCCGTCCAGTACTTCGAGCGCCCCCCGACCTCGGGGTGGGGCTGCCTCGGCGCGGTGACTCAGCAGGATTGCCCGGCCACCGGATACATCCGGCTGCCGAAGCCACCAGCCCCCCGGCCGGTCCCCGACTGAGCCGGCGCCTGCCCGGCACGGCCGGAGCCCGCGCCGGCGGATCGGCCGGCGCGGTCCTGGGCCCGGTACGACCACCGGCGGGACGTCAGCGGGACCGGGGCCTGCGCGTGCGGGTGCGGGAGTCGGGGGAGTCCGGCTCGGTGCCGGAGTCGGCGGTGTCCCCGTCGCCGGGGGGCGTCGCGGTCACCCGGGCGTCGGTGTGGCTCAGCTTGGCCAGCGTCGTGCCCCTGAGCTGGTAGACGGCGGTACGCCGGATGCTCAGCTCCGCCGCCGGGCCGTCCGCGGGCCGGGTCAGGTAGACCACCGTCGCCCTGCCGCCGCTCACGCTGACGCTCTCCACCGGCGTACGGTCGCCGAGGTCGACCTGGGCCTGGTAGTCCGGCTCGCCCCTGACGTTGCGCCAGGCGGCGAGGGTGAAGAAGCGGCCGGTCCCGCCGCCGTCGAGCATGACCACGCCGACCGCGTCGCCCGCGCCGTCGCCGTCGAGGTCGCCGATGGCGCACGGCCGCTGCAACTCCACAGTCGTGCCGTTCCGGTCGGACCAGCGGCCGGCGGCGAGACGGATCGGGGCGGCGTACCCGCGGTAGCGGACCCTGCTGCTGCCGATCCGGGTGTTGCGCAGTTCGAGGCAGGTGAGCTGGTCGCCGGTGCGGCGGGGCGTCGGGGTGGCCCGGGTGGTCGCGGGGGCGGCGTCGACGTCGTCCCGCTTCGCGGCGGTGCCGGCGGGCCGGTCGGCGGAGCGGTTCCGCTTCTTCCGGTTGCCTGTGGAACAGGCGGTGGTGAGCGCCAGCAGGCAGGCCATGGAGAGCGCCACCACGGGGACGAGCTTGCGACGCATTCGCGCGTTCCTTTCCGTCGATGTGCCTGGCACCGTAGCGGGGACGCGCCAGGGGCGCCCGACCGCGTCGTGGGAGCGTTCCCACAGAGAGGGAATCAATCGACATGGCCGAATGGCTGTCGGCATTCTGGTGTCGTCCCGTCGTCCTGCTCGGAGGTGCCCTGATGTTCACTGACCGGATCGGTGGCCCGGCCCTGTCCCTGTTCCGCGCCGTCGTCGGCCTGCTCTTCCTCTGCCACGGCCTGGCCTCGCTGCTGGGGGTGCTCGGCGGAAACCGGGGCACCGGCGAGGCGGTCCCGTTCGGCGAGTGGCCGGGGTGGTGGGCCGCGCTGATCCAGGCGGTCTGCGGCGGGCTGGTGCTCGTCGGGCTGCTGACCCGGGCGGCGGCCCTGCTGGCATCCGGCTCGATGGCGTACGCGTACTTCGTGGTGCACCAGCCGGACGCGCTGCTTCCGCTGCGCAACGGCGGCGAGCTGGCCGTCCTGTTCTGCTGGTCGTTCCTGCTGATCGCCGTGTTCGGTCCCGGTCGGTGGGCGGTCGACACCCTGCTACGCGCCCGCCGCCCCGCCGCCGACTCCCGCTCCGTGGCCGTCTGAATCCGTACCGTGACAGAAGGCCGCCTGCGGCCCGGCGGCGACTGCGGGATCGCTCACAGCGTGGGATCGGCCGTCGATCCGGGCGCCTTCGGTGCTTAAACTCGCAGGTACAACTGCATACCTCATCCAGAGGGGCTGAGGGATACGGCCCGACGACGCCCCGGCAACCACCCCGCGCGCTCACCGCAGAGCGACCGGCGGGGCAGGTGCCAATTCCGTCCCCGCCGCAGGGTGCGATGCGGGGAAAGATGAGAGGACCCGCGACATGACGTCGACGTTCGCCCCCTCCGGCATCGACACCACCACCAGCCCCGCCCGTGCCCTGGTCTGCCGCGCCTGTTCGGCCCGCTACCCGCTCGCCGCCCAGCACGCCTGCTACGAGTGTTTCGGCCCGCTGGAGGTCGACTACGACGCCGCCGCGCTCGCGACGGTCACCCGGGAGCAGATCGAGGCGGGCCCGCAGAACATCTGGCGGTACGCGGCACTGCTGCCCGCCGGCCAGGACCCGGCCACCCGGGTCACCCTCGACCCCGGCTTCACCCCACTGGTGTCCGCCCCGCACCTCGCCGCCGAGCTGGGCATCACCGCCCCCCTCTGGGTCAAGGACGACAGCGCCAACCCGACCCACTCCTTCAAGGACCGGGTGGTCTCGGTGGCGTTGAGCGCCGCCCGCGCGCTCGGCTTCACCCGCTACGCCTGCGCCTCCACCGGCAACCTGGCCAACTCGGTCGCCGCGCACGCCGCGCGGGCCGGCGCGCCTTCGGTGGTCTTCATCCCCGGCGATCTGGAGCAGGGCAAGGTCGTCACCACCGCCGTCTACGGCGGCGAACTGGTCGCCATCGACGGCTCGTACGACGACGTGAACCGGCTCTGCGGCGAGCTGGTGGAGACGGACGAGTTCGAGGACACCGCGTTCGTCAACGTCAACGTGCGCCCCTACTACGCCGAGGGCTCCAAGACGCTCGGCTACGAGGTCGCCGAGCAGCTCGGCTGGCGGATCCCCGCGCAGGTGGTGATCCCGATGGCCTCCGGCGAGCTGCTCACCAAGATCGACAAGGCGTTCACCGAGCTGGTCGAGATCGGCCTGGTCGAGGCGCCGGCCGGCGGCTGGAAGGTGTTCGGCGCGCAGTCGGCCGGCTGCAACCCGATCGCCACCGCCCTGCACGCCGACACCGACACCATCACCCCCGTCCGGCCGACCGGCATCGCCAAGTCGCTCAACATCGGCGACCCGGCCGCCGGCATCTACGCCCTGGAGGCGGTACGCCGCACCGGCGGCTGGATGGAGTACGTCGACGACGACGAGATCCGCGCCGGCATCCGGCTGCTCGCCCGTACCACCGGCGTCTTCGCCGAGACCGCTGGCGGGGTGACGGTGGCCGTGCTGCGCAAGCTGGTCGAGTCGGGCCGCCTGGACCCGACGGCGGAGACCGTCGTCTTCAACACCGGCGAGGGCCTCAAGACCCTCGATGCGGTGTCCGGCCAGGTCGGTCCCACCCACCGCATCAAGCCCTCGCTGCGCGCCGCCCGCGACGCCGGCCTCCTCACCTGATCCGGGGATTCGCCGGGTAACTGGGTTTTCGCTGTGAGTGCGGAAAACGCGCCGACAAGGACTTGACGGCCGTAACCGGACGGCGCAAGATGCTCCGTGCGGGAGGGCGTTTCGCCGGAGACTTTCAGTTCTTGCGACCCAACGCCGGAGGCGTTGTGCGAGCGTCCCTCCCGACCAACCTCCCGATCGGGCCAGCGGTTAATTCGCTGGCCCGATCGTCGTCTGGCGGCGCACTCTCAGCCGATGAGCATCACCATCGCGCCGCTCGACGCCGCCGACCAGGCCGCGGTCGACGAGGCGTACCGGATCGGCGCGGCGGCCAACGAGGCCGACCTGCCGGACTTCCCGCCCTTCTGCCGGCGGCGCTTCGATGCGGCGGTCCGGCACCCGATGCCGGGCAACGAACCGCTCTGGGCGCTGGCCCGGCTCGACGGCGTGCCGGCCGGCTACCTCGCGCTGGACCTGCCGCAGCTCGACAACACCGAGAACGCCACGGCCGAGCTGGTCGTGCATCCGGAGCACCGGCGTCGCGGCGTCGGCCGCGCGCTGCACGAGCACGCCGTACGCCTGCTGCGGGAGCGGGGCCGCAAGCGGGTGGTGGCGATGGCCGTCACCACGCTGCCCGGCGGCCCGCCCCGCTCCGGCGCCGGCGCCGCCTTCGCCGCGTCCACCGGCGCCCGGCCGGCGCTGGCCGAGGTCCGCCGCCGGCTCGACACCACCCGGCTCGACCACGACGGCCTGGCCGCCGCGCTGGCCGGGGCCCGGTCCCGGGCGGCCGGCTACCGCGTCGTGCGGTGGCAGGGACACACCCCCGAGGAGTACGTCGCCGACATCGCCTACCTCGACGGCCGGTTGATGGCCGACGCGCCCCTGGGCGAGGTGGAGTGGGAGCCGGAGCGGGTCGACGCCGACCGGCTCCGGAGCACTGAGCGGGCGTTCGACGCGCGGGGGCGGCGGCGCTACCACACGGCCCTGCGCCACGAGGCGTCCGGACGGCTGGTCGCCTGGACCCTGCTCGACGTCGGCGCGTCGGCCGACTGGCACGCGTTCCAGCAGATCACCATCGTCGATCCGGACCACCGTGGGCACCGCCTCGGGCTGCTCGCCAAGGTCGAGAACCTGCACCACCTGCTGGCCCACGAACCGGCGGTACGCGCGATCGACACCTTCAACGCGGCCGAGAACGCGTACATGGTGCGGATCAACGAGCAGCTCGGGTTCCGCCCCGTCGACGGCTGGACCGACTGGCAGCTCACCATCTGAGTTGTGACACGCCCCTACTGATCCTGGTGCTTTCTGTTGCATGATGGCGGGCATGACGGAGACCCCGCACCCCCTGTACGACAGGCACGCCGACACCCTGACCCGGGCGCTGACCGCCATCACGGAGCGCGGGTACTGGTCCGCCTACCCCGAGTCGCCCAGCCCCCGCGTCTACGGTGAGACCGCCGCCGCCGACGGCAAGGCCGCCTTCGAGGCGTACCTCGGCGGCGACTTCCCCCTCGACCAGCCGGGCGCGACCGACCGGGTCGCCACCGAGACCAGCCCGTTCGGCGTCGAGCTGAACGTCCGCTACCCGCACGCCGGCGCCGACGAGCTGGTCGCCGCCGCCTCCGCCGCGCTGCCCGGCTGGCGCGACGCCGGCCCGCAGGCCCGGGCGGGGGTCTGCCTGGAGATCCTCGACCGGTTGCACAAGCACATCTTCGAGCTGGCCAACGCGGTGCAGTTCACCAGCGGCCAGGCCTTCGTGATGGCCTTCCAGGCCGGCGGCGCGCACGCGCTGGACCGCGCGCTGGAGGCGGTCGCCTACGCGTACGCGGAGATGACCCGGCACCCGGGGACGGCGGGCTGGGAGAAGGCGGCCGGCAAGGGCGACCCGCTGCGGATGACCAAGACCTTCCACGTGGTGCCCCGTGGCGTGGCGCTGGTGATCGGCTGCAACACCTTCCCGACCTGGAACTCGTACCCGGGGCTGTTCGCCTCGCTGGTCACCGGCAACCCGGTGGTCGTCAAGCCGCACCCGCGCGCGGTGCTGCCGCTGGCGATCACGGTGAAGTACGCCCGGGAGGTGCTCGCCGAGGCCGGCTTCGACCCGAACCTGGTGCTGCTCGCCCCCGAGGCGCCCGGCGAGAAGCTCGCCTCCACGCTGGCCCTGCACCCGGCCATCAAGATCATCGACTTCACCGGTTCCACCGAGTACGGCGACTGGCTGGAGGCCAACGCCCGGCAGGCGGCCGTCTACACCGAGAAGGCCGGGCTGAACACGGTGGTGATCGACTCCACCGACGACTTCGCCGGGATGTGCCGCAACCTCGGCTTCACCCTGACCCTCTACAGCGGCCAGATGTGCACGACGTCGCAGAACATCCTGATCCCCTCGGGAGGCATCGAGACCGACCAGGGGCACAAGAGCTTCGACGAGGTGGCCGGCGGGATCGCCGCGGCGGTCGCCAAGCTCACCGCCGATCCGGCGCGCGGGGTGGAGATGACCGGCGCCATCGTCAACGACGGGGTGCTGGAGCGCCTCGACGAGGTCACCAAGGTCGGCGAGGCGGTGCTGGAGTCGCGTACGGTCGAGCACCCGGCCTTCCCCGGCGCGGTGGTCCGCACCCCGACGGTGGTCAGGCTGGCGGCCGACGACGCCGCGACCTACTCGAAGGAGTGGTTCGGGCCGATCTCGTTCGCCATCGCCACCGACTCCACGGCGCACAGCCTGGAGATCCTGCGCTCCACGGTCGGCGAGAAGGGCGCGCTCACGGCGGCGGTCTACTCCACGGACGAGACCGTCCTCGACGCGGCCGAGGCGGCGGCGATCGAGGTCGGGGTGCACCTGTCCTGCAACCTCACCGGCGGGGTCTTCGTGAACCAGTCGGCGGCCTTCTCCGACTTCCACGGCAGCGGCGCCAACGCGGCGGCCAACTCCGCGCTCACCGACGGCGCCTACGTGGCCAACCGGTTCCGCGTCGTGCAGTCCCGCCGCCACGCGTGATCCGTCCGGCTGCCCGGGTCGGCCCACGGCCGGCCGGTCCGGGCAGCCGCGTCAGGCCTTGCGCCGCATCTGGAGTTCGGTGAGCACCGGCACGGTGGGGTGCGGGACGCGTACGCCGGTGTCGACGAAGCCCAGCCGCCGGTACGCCCGGTAGGCCCGGTCGTTGCCGACCACGACCTCCAGCATCAGTTCGGGCCGCCCGCAGGCCCGGGACCAGGCCGCGACCGCGTCGACGAGGTCGCCGAGCAGGCCGGTGCCCCGCCAGGGCGGGGTGACGTAGACGGCGTACACCAGGGTCAGCGCCGGCTCCCCGGGGGCCGCCGTGCCACCCGCGTGCCCGACGAGCCGGCCGCCCGGGTCCGCCACGAACTGCGCGGTGCCCACCCCGGCCGAGACGGACGCGATCCTGGCCGCGTAGTCCGCGTGCGGCCGGGCCGCCGCGTCGGCGAGGGTCTCGAGGAAGGCCAGCGGGGCGTCGGCGAGCATCTCCAGCCGCAGGGCCCGCATCCGGGCGGCGTCGCGGGGCCGGACCCGCCGGATCTCCGCCCGCCGCGCCTGCCCCGACCCGTCGGGCGTGCTCGTCATGACGCATGCGTACCACAGCGATGAACGCCGATGTCCACCGGTTGAAATATGCCCGATTTGTGGTCGTGCGCCGCCGTCACGCTTCGTGTAGCGTGCGATTTCGGTTACCGTTTCAGCGGCCATTGTCGATCGCCGAATCGGGCGTCCTCCGGTGCCGGCCAGCCCGGCCTCCGGGGTCGTGAAACGCTGCGCAGAGTGAGGAAGTGCACCGTGGCACAGGGCACCGTGAAGTGGTTCAACTCCGAAAAGGGCTACGGCTTCATCGCCGTCGACGGCGGGCAGGACGTCTTCGTCCATTTCTCGGCGATCGAGATGGACGGCTACAAGGCGCTGGACGACGGCCAGCGGGTCGAGTTCGAGGTCGCCCAGGGCCAGAAGGGCCCTCAGGCCGAGCGCGTACGCGTCATCGCCTGACCGCGCACTCCTCCGCCCACGCGTCGGTCGCCTGCGCCCCTCCCCGGCCATCGGTCCCGGGATGTCCGGCGGGTGACCCGGCGGTGCCGTCCGGTTCGGCGGGCCGATCGTGCCGGGCAGCGGTGTCGCGGTGGGGCGGGCTCCGGTGCGGTTGCGCCGGCAGGGGAGGATCGTGAGCCGTTCCAGCCATCGCTGAGGAGGGTTCATGTCCGACCAGCCGCCCCAGGCCGTGCCGTCTCCGGGAGATCCGAATGCCGGAGGGCCGGCCGTCCCGGCCCCGGACAGTTCCGTGGCCCCGGGCGGTCCGGTGGCCCCGGATGGTCCCGTGGCCCCGGGCGGCGGTGTGCCGGCCGGCCCGCAGCCGCCGCAGGACTGGGTCTTCCCGCCCACCGGCGGGTACCCGGTCGGCGCCGGCCCGTACGGCGGGCAGCCCTGGTACCCGGGTGCCCCGGTCGCCTACCCCGGGCAGCCCGTCCACGGCTGGTACCCACCGGCGTACGGCCTCGACCCGGCCGACCCGCTCGTCACCCCGCCCGGCGCCGGCGTCAACGGCTGGTTCAACCGGTGCGTCGGCGCCGTACGCCGGGGCTGGCGGCTGTTGCTGCCGATCCTGCTGCTCACGCAGGTGCTGCCGGCGGCCGTGGTCTCGGTGCTCTCGCTGGTCGTCGACCCCACCGCGCGGTGGGACCAGGCGATGGCCGAGGAGCCCACCACGCTGCCCGACACCTTCGTGACCGACCTGGGCGTCATGCTCTCCGTGGTGCTCGGCAGCGCCCTCGTCTTCGGCCTGGTGCAGAGCCTGGGCTGGGCGGCCGGCACCTGGGTGGTCACCCGGCAGGCGGCCGGCGAGTCGGTGAGCATGGGCGCGGCGCTGTCCCACGGGGCGCGCCGGGCACTGGGCCTGTGGGGCTGGACCCTGCTGATGAGCGTCATCATCGGCCTCGGCGCCTGCTTCTGCGTCATCCCCGGCATCTACTTCGCCTTCGCGCTCAGCATGGCCGGCCCGGTCTACCTCTTCGAGCGGCAGCACCCGATCGGCCGCTCCTTCCGGATGTTCCACGACCGCCTCGGCCTGCTGCTCGGCCGGGTGGCGCTGGTGGCGGCGGCGGTGATCATCGGCGGCGGGGCGGCCGGGATGGTGGAGGGCCTCGGGACGCTGCCGTTCGGCACCACCCCGCTGGACTCGCCCGGCACGGCGGTCGGCGTGCTGGTGGTGACGCTGCTGGGCGCGGTGCTGGCCCTGCCCACCCACCTCGCCCAGCTGGTCGGGCTGGTCGTCACGTACGCCGAGCAACGTGCCCACGAGGGGCCGGTGGACAGCGCGCGGCTGGCCGGCGAACTCGGCTGACCGGGCCCATCGTGCTTGCACTCGGCAGGGGAGAGTGCTAAACAAGTCATTGGCACTCGCACACCGCGAGTGCCAATGGTCGGGGCGGTAGGGCCACGGTCGCAGCGGCGTCCAGACGCGGTTGCGGCACATGGCCGGTCGTCGCGGGCTATCCGGCCCGGCCGAGGAGACGTCGTCGTCGCCAGGTGGCGACGTCCCAAGGTGCGTACACCAGGCGGCCCATCCGGGACACACACTCCGGGTGGCCCGTGAGTGTCCAGGAGGACAACGCCGTATGGCCAAGATGATCGCGTTCGACGAAGAGGCTCGCCGCGGCCTCGAGCGGGGCATGAACCAGCTCGCCGACGCCGTGAAGGTGACCCTCGGCCCCAAGGGCCGCAACGTCGTGCTGGAGAAGAAGTGGGGTGCCCCCACCATCACCAACGATGGTGTGAGCATCGCCAAGGAGATCGAGCTCGAGGACCCCTACGAGAAGATCGGCGCCGAGCTGGTCAAGGAGGTCGCGAAGAAGACCGACGACGTCGCCGGTGACGGCACGACGACGGCGACCGTCCTGGCCCAGGCCCTGGTCCGCGAGGGCCTGCGCAACGTGGCCGCCGGTGCCAACCCGATGGCCCTGAAGCGGGGCATCGAGGCCGCCGTGGCCAGCGTCTCGGAGGAGCTGCTCAAGCTCGCCAAGGACGTCGAGACCAAGGAGCAGATCGCCTCCACCGCCTCCATCTCCGCCGGTGACAACACCGTCGGCGAGATCATCGCCGAGGCGATGGACAAGGTGGGCAAGGAAGGCGTCATCACCGTCGAGGAGAGCAACACCTTCGGGCTGGAGCTGGAGCTCACCGAGGGTATGCGCTTCGACAAGGGCTACATCTCGGCCTACTTCATGACCGACCCGGAGCGCATGGAGGCCGTCTTCGACGACCCCTACCTCCTGATCGTCAACAGCAAGATCTCGTCGGTGAAGGACCTGCTCCCGATCCTGGAGAAGGTCATGCAGTCGGGCAAGCCGCTGCTGATCATCGCCGAGGACATCGAGGGCGAGGCCCTGGCCACCCTGGTCGTCAACAAGGTCCGGGGCACCTTCAAGTCGGTCGCCGTCAAGGCGCCGGGCTTCGGTGACCGCCGCAAGGCCATGCTGGCCGACATCGCCATCCTCACCGGTGGCCAGGTCATCAGCGAGGAGGTCGGCCTCAAGCTGGACGCCGTCGGCCTCGACATGCTGGGCCGCGCCCGCAAGGTCGTGGTGACCAAGGACGAGACCACCATCGTCGACGGTGCCGGCGACGCCGAGCAGATCCAGGGCCGGGTCAACCAGATCCGGGCCGAGATCGACAAGAGCGACTCCGACTACGACCGCGAGAAGCTGCAGGAGCGGCTGGCCAAGCTGGCCGGCGGCGTCGCGGTGATCAAGGTCGGCGCGGCCACCGAGGTCGAGCTGAAGGAGCGCAAGCACCGCATCGAGGACGCCGTCCGCAACGCGAAGGCCGCCGTCGAGGAGGGCATCGTCCCGGGTGGTGGCGTCGCGCTGGTGCAGGCCGGCAAGACCGCCTTCGACAAGCTGGACCTGGCCGGCGACGAGGCGACCGGCGCGCAGATCGTCAAGATCGCGCTGGACGCCCCGCTGCGGCAGATCGCCGTCAACGCCGGCCTCGAGGGTGGCGTCGTCGTCGAGCACGTCCGCAACCTCAACCCGGGTCACGGCCTCAACGCCGCCAACGGCGAGTACGTCGACCTGCTGGCCGCGGGCATCATCGACCCGGCCAAGGTGACCCGGTCGGCGCTGCAGAACGCCTCGTCGATCGCGGCGCTCTTCCTCACCACCGAGGCCGTCGTGGCGGACAAGCCGGAGAAGACCCCGGCCGCCCCGGCTGGTCCGGGTGGCGGGGAGATGGACTTCTGAGTCCAGCTTCACACGCCGGAAGGGGCGGGCCGCGTCAGCGGTCCGCCCCTTCCGCTGTCACGTCGGCAGTGGCCGTTGGTTGCGCCTCCGCTGCGCCCCGTCGTACGGCTGCGGGACCGGTACCGGCTCGTCGACCAGCGTCACCGGCTCGTCGGCCGGTTCGTCGACGCCGGCCATCTCCGCCTGCTGCTCGGCGTCGCCGTAGTCGAGCCGGTCGAACGGCAACGGGCCGGGGCGTTCGTCGTCCGTAATCATGGCTGCCTCCTCTACCGAAACGGTAGGGCGCGACGATCACCGATACGGGCGAATGGCGCTACATCCCGTTCGCCCTGTTGTCAGTCCCCGAGCGCCCTGCGGTACAGGAAGAAGACGCGCTCGATCCGGGCGCCCGCGCTGCCCGAGTAGAACGGGACCGGCCCGACCCAGCCGATCTGCGCCGCCGTCACCCCCGCCGCCCGCTGGTCGCGCAGGCACCGGCGCAGCAGCACCCCGCCGATCCCCGAGCCCTCGGCCGCCGGGGCGGTGCCCATCGGGCCGAACCAGCTCGGCCGGGACGACCCGTACGCGGCGAAACCGAGCACCGTGCCGTCGCGCTCGGCCAGGTGGCAGCCGGCCCCCTCCCGGCCGACCGAGCCGGCCAACTCGGCGTCCCAGGCCCCGCCGAACGTGGCACGGGCGAACTCGGCCAGCGCCGGCAGGTCGCCCGCCGCGGCACGGCGGACCGTCACCCCCTGCCCGGCCAGCCGCGCCTCCGCGGGCTCCGTCGGGCGCAGGGCGGGCGAGCCGTCGTACGACAGGTCGGCCGTCATGTTCCACGCCGTCCGGTCCTGCCGGTAGCCGAGCGCCAGCGCGGCGCAGATCGCCGGCGTGTAGCGCACGTCGATGCCGGGCCAGGCGTAGTAGGGCGGGTTGCCGGCGAGCAGCACCTCCACCGCGCCGAGGCCGGCGAGGGTCCGCTCGGCGTACGACAGCAGTGCCCGCCCCACGCCCCGTCGCCGGTGGGCGGGGTCCACCGCCACCAGATCCACGTGCCCCAGCCGGGCGTCCCGGGCGGCTACGGAACAGACCAGCACCCCGACCAGCTCCGCCCCCCGGTACGCGCCCAGCGCGACCACCGGCCGGTCGACGACCGCCCGGGTCCAGAGCGCGTCCACGACCTCCGGCGCCTCGGCCGCGTCCTCCGGCAGGTCCAGCGCCCGGCGGCACAGCTCCACCACGTCGGGCGTCCGGTCGGCGGTCAGCTCGACGATCTCCGTCTCCATGGCCGCCGACCATAGATCACCGGATGCGGGGGGAGGCAAGACCCGCTCACCCCTTGGCCGTCCGCACCGCCACATAGGCGTCGACCAGGCCGGCGCCGGTGATGTTCCGGTCGCCCCCGCACGTCTGCGTCGCCGACGCGTACGTGGCACCGGCAGGGGTCGCGGTGTCCCGCAGGATCTGCCGGGTGCGGGGCAGGTCGCCGACCAGCGTCGGGTCGGCCGACCACATCAACGCCACCACGCCGGCCACCTGCGGGGTCGCCATCGAGGTGCCGCTCAGGGTGGCGTACCCGCCGCCCGGCATCGCCGACAGCACCTCGTCGCCCGGCGCGACCAGGTCCGGCTTGGCCGCCCCCGGCACCGGGCCCCGCGACGAGAACAGGGTCACCCGGCGCTGCCGGTCCACCGCCCCGACGGTCAGCACGTCCGCGTACGGGGCGGGCGGGTCGGCGATCGAGCCGCAGTACGGGCCGGTGTTGCCGGCGGCGGCCACGACCAGGATGCCGGCGGCGGCCAGGGCGGCGGTCGCCGGTCGGAGCACGCCCGGGTCGCAGCCCTCGATCGGCGGGCAGCCCCACGAGTTGGTGAGGATGTGCGGGGCGCGCGCCGGGCGGCCGTCGGTGAACGGGTCCCCGCCCGGCGGGAAGGGCGCGAGCATGAACTGGAGGCAGTCCAGGTAGTACGCGGGGTTGCCGAGGTTGCGGTCCAGGTTGACGCAGCCGACCCAGCCGGCGCCCGGGGCCACTCCGACGCCGTCCCGGCCCACCGCGCTGCCCGTCGTGTGGGTGCCGTGGCCGCCCTCGTCGGTCGGCCGGCGGGTGCCGTTCCACGGGTCGTACCAGGAGTCGTCGCCGCCCCGGAAGCCGCCCGCCAGCGCGGGGTGTCCACCGTCCACGCCCGAGTCCGAGCTGCCCACCACGATCCCGGAGCCGTCCACCCCGAGCTGGGACCAGACCCGGTCGGCACCGATCATCCGGACGTTCCACTCCGGGCCGGCCGGCGCCGGTGCGGTGCCACGCGTGCGGCCGGCCGGGGCGGGCAGCGGTCGCAGCCGCTGGCTGACCAGCACCCGGGCCACCTCCGGCCGGCGCGACAACCAGGCCCGTACCGCCGGGCCGCCGTCCACCTCGACCGCGTTCACCAGGTAGTAGGGGGTGTGGTCGAGACGTAGCCGGCGCAGGTCGCGGCGCAGGTCGGCCTGGGTCCGCCCGGCGGTGGCGACCAGCCGCCGGTGGACCTCGGCGACCCGGGCGTCCCGGCCGGCCCGGCCGGTCGTCGCCGGGACGCCGGTGAGGTCGGCCTGCTCGCGCAGCACCACGAACAGCCGCTCGCCGTGCAGGCCGGGCTGGCCGGCGCCGACGGCCACCGCACCGACCACGACCAGCAGGACGCCGGCGGTCACCCCGGCGACCCGTCGGCTCGGCCGCCGAGGCCGGGTCAGCAGCACGCCGTACGCCACGGCGAGGATGGCCGCGACGGCGAGCCCGGCGCCGGCCGCGACCGCCACCCAGAACGGCACGTCGCGGGTGCCGGCCAGGACGAGGCTGATCTCCTCGGGATCGGTGAAGGCCAGCGGGCCGAGTACGGCGAGCCCGACCAGCCAACGGGTCGCGGGGCCCACGGCACCCGGAACTGCCCGCCCGCCCGACTCTCGGGCCGCGACGTCCGGCTCCCGGTCTGCGACGCCCGACTCCCGGTCTGCGACGTCCGGCTCCCGGTCTGCGGCGTCCGGCTCCCGGCCAGCGGCGTCCGGCTCACGGGCCGCGGCGCGCAGGGCCGCCAGCGCGAAGCCGGCCGGCGGCAGGGTCAGCAACAGGGGCAGTTGGGCCCCGGACTGCCCGACCCCGGCGGCGATCAGCAGCAGCGCGACCCCGGCGACCAGCCCGCCGACCAGCACCAGCCGGGCCGGCCGGGGTGGCTCGCCGACGGCGAAGCGGGACCAGAAGGCGCCGTCGAGCAGCGCCCCGGCCAGCACGCCCAGCGCGGCGGCGGCGACCCCGGCGAGCACCGTCTCCAGCAGTCCGCCGAGCGCTCCCAGCCAGACCCAGGGCAGCAGCAGCGCCAGTCCGCCGGCCACCCCGAGCAGCGTGGCGGCCGGCGCGGACCCCTGGGGCGTCGGGACGGGCCCGCGGGGCGTCGGGACGGGCCCGCGACGGGCCAGCGCCCGTAGGACGAGGGCGGCCAGCGCGGCCGTGGCGGCCAGCGCGGCGAGGTAGGCCTCCTGGTGCACCGGCGGGATCGCCCGGAGCAGCCCCAGCGCGCCGAGCACGAGCGTCGCCGCCAGCCAGACCCGGCCGGCGGCGCGGACCGCCACCGAGCGGGGCAGCAGGGCGAGCGCCAGGGCGGGCGCGCCGACCAGCAGCACGGTGAACAGCACCGTCACCGGCCAGAGCCAGGCCACGCGGTCCAGCCCGGAGAGCAGTACGACCTGGTCGGCCAGCCAGCCGCCGAGCTGCCCGACGACCACGAGCCCGACCGCCCAGCAGCCGGTCACCACCGCCGCGACCACCGGCCAGGGACCCGGCCGCCCCGGCGGGACCGGGGGGCGGGGGACGGGTTGACCGGCGGGGAACGGGGGACCGACCTCCATCCTGTGACAGTACGGCGCGGACGCCGTGTGCCGCCCGGGACGGCGACCGTTACCGTGGACGGGTGCGTGACCCCAACGTGTCCCGAACGACAGCCGGTCAGCTCTCCCCCGAGCGCCGGGCCGCGGATCTGCGCCGCCTGCGGGCCGAACGCTTCGACGTGCTGGTCATCGGCGGTGGTGCGACCGGGGCGGGCGCCGCCCTGGACGCGGCCTCGCGGGGGTTGAAGGTGGCGCTGGTGGAGGCGCGCGACTACGCCGCCGGCACCTCCAGCCGCTCCAGCAAGCTCATCCACGGGGGCCTGCGCTACCTGGAGCAGCTGGAGTTCCACCTGGTGCACGAGGCGCTCACCGAGCGGGGACTGCTCGCCACCCGGCTCGCCCCGCACCTGGTCCGCCCGGTGCCCATCCTGGTTCCGCTGCCCGACGGGCGGGGCGTGCGCGGCCTGCCCGCCCGCGCCTTGCGCCGCTCCTACTACGGCGCCGGCGTGGCGGCCTACGACGCCTTCGCCGGGGTGTTCGGTGGCGGGCGCGGCATGCCGTTGCACCGGCACCTGACCCGCGAGGGCGCCCGCCGGGTCTTCCCCAGCCTGCGCGCCGACGCGGTGGCCGGCGCGATCCGCTACTACGACGGGCAGGTCGACGACGCACGGCTGGTGGTGACCCTGGCCCGCACGGCGGCCAGCCTCGGCGCGACCGTGGTGAACAGCACCCGGGCGGTCGGGCTGATCCGGCAGGCCCGCGAGGTCACCGGCGTCCGGGTCCGCGACCTGGAGGCGCCGCCCGGCTCCCCGGACGCCGAGTTCGAGGTACGCGCCCGCACCGTCATCGCCGCCACCGGCGTGTGGAGCGACGACATGTCCCGGATGCTGAACGACGTCGGGCTGCGCCCCGGCATCCGCGTCCGGGCGTCCAAGGGCGTGCACCTCGTGGTGCCCCGCTCGGCGATCACCGGCGAGGCCGGGCTGATCCTGCGTACGGCCACCAGCGTGCTCTTCGTCATCCCGTGGGGCGGGCACTGGATCATCGGCACCACCGACACCGACTGGCGGCTGGACCGGTCCCACCCGGCGGCCTCCGCGCGGGACATCGACTACCTGCTGGAGCAGGTCAACACGGTGCTCGACCGGCCGCTCACGACGGCCGACATCGAGGGGGTCTACGCCGGGCTGCGACCGCTGCTGGCGGGCGAGGCCGACTCCACCTCCAAGCTCTCCCGCGAGCACGCCGTCTTCGAGCCGATGCTCGGTCTGCTGCTGGTGGCCGGCGGCAAGTACACGACGTACCGGGTGATGGCCTCCGACGTGGTCGACCGCGCCGCCCACCGGCTCGGTGCCGTACGCCCCTCCCGCACCGCCGACCTGCCGCTGCTGGGTGCCGACGGCTACGCCGCGATGTGGCGGGACCGGGCGGACCTGGCCCGACGGCACGGGGTTCCGGTCGGGGTGGTCGAGCACCTGCTGGAGCGCTACGGCACCCTCACCCGCGACCTGCTCGCGCTGATCGACGCGGACCCGCTGCTCGCCTCCCCGCTGGCCGGCGCCCCGGAGTACCTGGCCGCCGAGGTGACGTACGCGGCCCGGGCCGAGGGGGCACTGCACCTGGAGGACGTGCTGACCCGGCGTACCCGGATCTCCTTCGAGACGGCGCACCGGGGCCTGGAGTCGGCGGGCCACGCGGCCGAGCTGATGGGCGCGGTGCTCGGCTGGGACGAGGCCACCCGGGCCCGCGAGGTGGCGCACTACCGCGCCCGGGTGGAGGCGGAACGCCAGTCCCAGCTGATGCCCGACGACGCCACCGCCGACGCCGCCCGGCTCGGCGCGCCCGACGTACGGGGTTTCGCGGCGGACCGCGGGGCGGACGACGACCAGGCCGAACTGCCGTCCTCGTCCCGCTGATCGACCCGCCCCCGGTCACCCCCTAGGTTCGGTGTCCCACCCCGGCGAGCGGTTACGGCCGTCACCTGCGGTGGGATAGGTTCCGGCCCGTGCCCTCCGTCTCCTGGTCGCGCCCGTTCCGCCTGTGCGTCGTCGCCCTGGCGGTCGCCGCCCTCGCCGGCTGCGCGCTGCCCGGACGCGCCGACGACGGCCGCGCGCCGGCCCTCAGCGGGCGGTCGCAACCGGGGCCCGGTGGCGCGACGACGACCGGTGAGGGCGAGGTCAGCCTCCTCCAGCGGGTCGGCGCGAACGGTCCGCTGCGTAAGCTCACCGTGGGGCCGGACGGCAGGTGGGAGTGCGTCGACTGCGCCGGCGACGGCGTGACGTCGACCGGCGTGCTGGGCCCGGAGCACGTCGCCCGGCTCCAGGGGCTGCTCGCCGACCCGGGGCTGGCGGCGGAGACCGACCAGGCCCGGCGCTACCAGGTCACCTGCATCGACGCGTTGACCTCCAGCCTGCTCACCTCGGCCGGCCTCGTCACGTCGCAGGACTGCCCGGGTGAGGAGCACCCGCCGATCGCCCACGAGATCCTGCTGCTGCTCACCCAGGCCACCCCGGCCGAGATGACCGCCTGACGGCCGTGCCCGTCAGCGGGCCCATCGTGGCCGGGCCGCCGCTCGGGGACGACGGGAGACGACCGCTTGACGGCTGGGCCCGTCAGAGGACCTTGCCGGGGTTGAGCAGGCCGGCGGGGTCGAGGGCTGTCTTGATGGCCTGGTGTACGCGCATGCCGACGGGGCCGATCTCGCGGGCGAGCCAGTCGCGTTTGAGTAGGCCGACGCCGTGTTCGCCGGTGCAGGTGCCGCCGAGTTCGAGGCCGAGGCGCATGATCTCGTCGAAGGCGCGTCGGCCGCGTTCGAGGCTGGTCGGGTCGGCGCGGTCCACCACGATGTTCGGGTGCATGTTGCCGTCCCCGGCGTGACCCACCACGCCGATCGTCACGTCGCACTCGGCCGCGATCCGTGCGACCCCGTCGAGCAGCGCCGCCAACGCCGCCCGGGGCACCGCCACGTCGTCGATGACGAGGCCGCCGTTGCCGCCCGGGAAGGTCTCCGCCGCGAACTTCTCCATCGCCGGGTGCGCCAGCCGGCGGGCCTGCAACAGGGCCGCCGCCTCCACGGCGTCGGTGGCCGTGTAGACCTCGTCGGCGCCGGCCGCCGCGCAGACGGCGGCCAGGCCGGCCAGGTCGTCGGCCGCGCGGGTGCCGGTGTCGGCGGCGGCCAGCAGCAGCGCCTGCGCGTCGGTGCGCAGCCCCATCGGCCGGTACGCCTCGATCGCCCGCAGATGCGTCCGGTCGAGCAGCTCCAGCAGGCTGGGGGAGAGGCCCCGGGCGGCGATCTCGGCGACGGCAGCCCCGGCGGCGGCGGTGGTGGGGAAGACCGCCACCATGGTCAGCGACTCCGGCGGCGCCGGCCGCAGCGCCACCGTCACCTCCGTGATCACACCGAGCGTGCCCTCGGAACCCACGAAGAGCCGCGTCAGGTCGTAACCCGCAACCCCCTTGGCGGTACGCCGACCCGTACGCAACACCTCACCCGAGGCCAGCACCACCTCCAGACCCAACACGTACTCGGTCGTGACCCCGTACTTCACGCAGCACATGCCGCCCGCGTTGGTCGCGACGTTCCCACCGATCGTGGAGGACTCCCACGATCCCGGATCCGGCGGATACCACAGGCCCTGTTTCGCCACCGCCGCCGACAACGCCGCGTTCACCACGCCCGGCTGCACCACCGCGATCCGGCTCACCGCATCGATCTCCAGCACGGCATCCATCGCCACCATGCTCACCACCACCGCACCGTCGACCGCGTTCGCCGCGCCTGCCAGCCCGGTACGCGCCCCCTGCGGCACCACCGGCACCCCGTACCGCCCCGCGACCCTCACCACCTCGACCACATCGGCCGTACCGCGGGGGCGGACCACCACCAGGGGCGTACCGGAGGCGCAGAGGTCGGCCTCGTCCCGCTCGTGCATCCGCAGCAGGTCCGGGTCGGTCAGTACGGCGTCGTCGCCGAGCGCCGCCCGCAGGTCGTCGAGGAGGGGGGATCCGGGCATGTCGCCGAGGCTACGGTCGGTGCCGCGTGATCACCAACAGGTCCGCGGGGCGGGTAGTTTGGCCGACATGCTCTACGTGGACCGGCTTGCCTGGCCGTGGCGGGGGCGGCTCTGGTCCCACCTGATCAGCGACGTCTCGCCCGCCGAGCTGCATGTCTTCGCCGAGGCGCTGGGCGTGCCCCGCCGGGGGTTCGACCGGGACCACTACGACATCCCCGCCGACCGCTTCGCCGTGGCGGTCTGGCTGGGCGCCCGGGTGGTGCCGAGCCGCGAGCTGGTGCGCCTGCTCCAGCAGGCCGGCCTGCGCCGCCCCAAGCACCTGACCCGCCCACCCCGCCCCGCCGCGCCCCCAACCCACCCCGCCCTCCCCGCCCACCCTGCCCCCGACCTCCGCCCACCCCGCGTCGATCATGCAGTTGTGGTCCCCCAGAAGCCGCTGAGCGGCGCTTTTCGCCCACCACAACTCCATGATCGACACGTGCGTGCGGGCGGGGCGCGGGGCGGGAGTGTGGGGCCGAGGGCAGGGCAGAGGGTAGGCGGGGTCAGGGGAGGGGGAGGGCGGACAGCTCGCGGGTCAGGTTGGCGCGGGCCGGGGACTCCCAGCGCCGCGCCAGCGGCGGCAGCCGGAACAGCGCCGGCAGGTCGAGCAGCCCGGCCAGCACCCGGGCCCGGCCCGCCCGGAAGGCAGGCTCGGGCACGTGCGCGTACTCCCGGCGGACCGCCGCGGCGTAGCGGTCGTACGCCTCGGGCGGCGCGGCCAGGATCGCGAGGTCGGCGTCGCAGAGCAGCGCCCCGTCGACGTCGCCCGGGTCCACGGCGTGCCCGGCGGTGAGCAGCACCAGCCGGCGTACCTCCGCCACGGCGTCGGCCGGCAGGCCCACCCGGCCGAGCAGCGTGCCGGCGAGCGCCGCGCTGTCGCGCTCGTTGGCGTCGCCCCCGGCGCGCGGATCGTAGACGGCGTCGTGGCACCAGGCCGCGAGGCGCACCAGGTCCGGCCGCCGGGCGGCCGACGCGTGCGCGTCGACGACGTCGAGGACGGCCGTCAGGTGGTCGGTGTCGTGGTAGTGCCGGTGCGGCTCCCGCCAGCGGGCCAGCAGGTCCGTGCCGGCCCGGGTCAGCTCCGCGACGTCGGTCGCCCCGGCCCCCCGAGCCGCGGCCTGCCACCGGTGGAGAAGGTCAACCATCCGACCGAGTCTGCCGTACGGCAGCCAGTGCGAGGATTCACCCGGCCGGGTGCGGGTAGTCCCCGCCATGGCAGTGGCCCGGGACCGTCGACCCTCACTGGTGCGACGCGCCGTCCTGGGTGACCGGGCAAAGGAGGTCGAGGGGGAGCACCAGCTCGCCCAGACCATCGCGATCCTGCGGGAACGCGGCAGGACGGCCCTGCACGACCGCCTGCACCGGCTGCGGATGGCGATGGGCCTCGCCGTGCAGGCCGGCCTCGCCGCCGGGCTGTCCTGGCTGGCGGCGCACGAACTGCTCGGCAACCCGCAGCCGGTCTTCGCGCCGATCTCGGCGGTCGGTACCCTCGCCGCCTCGGTCGGCCAGCGGTTCCGCCGTACGGTGGAGCTGATCGTCGGGGTGGCGGTCGGGGTCGCCGTCGGCGACTTCCTCATCTACCTGCTCGGCACCGGCCCGTGGCAGCTCGGTCTCGTGGTCACCCTGGCCATCATGCTGACCATCTTCGCCGGCGCCAGCGTGGCCATCGTCATCCAGGCGGCGGCCACGGCGGTGCTGATCGTGACGCTCAGCCCGTCGACCGAGAACCTGGAGATCCCCCGGTTCATCGACGCGTTCGTCGGCGGGGGCATCGCGCTGCTGGTCACCGCGATCCTGCTACCGCTCAATCCGCTGCGGGTCATCAACCGGGCCGCCCGGCCCGCCCTCGACCTGCTCGCCGACCAGTTGGACAGCACCGCGAACGCCCTGCGGGACCGGGACCGGGACCAGGCCCAGGAGGCCCTGGACCGGCTCCGCAACAACCAGGAGGAGCTGTCCGCCTTCACGGAGGCGATCGAGGGGGCGAAGGAGACCGCGCTGCTCTCACCGGCCCGGTGGCACCGGCGCGACGAGCTCACCTACTACGCCGAGGCCGCCGGCCCGGTCGACCGGGCGATGCGCAACGCCGGCACGCTGACCCGGCGGGCGGTCACCCTGATCGAGGACGAGGAGCCGATCCCGGAGATGATGCCCGACGCGGTGGCCCACCTCGCCGAGTCGGTGCGCCTACTCAAGCACGAGTTCGCCGTCGGGGAGGAGCCGAAGCGGGCGCGGGAGCGGATGCTGCGCGCGGTCGGCGAGGCCGGCCATGCGTACGCCGAGGGGGTCGGCTTCTCCGGCAGCGTGGTGCTCGCGCAGGTGCGCACCACCGCCAGCGACCTGATGGTGGCCTCCGGCCTCAGCCAGGAGGACGCCAACCGCGGGGTCCGGCAGTCCTTCGGCGACCAGGAACGGCTGTACGGGCAGAAGGAGCGGGGAGATCCACAGCCGAAGCCGCCCACCAACCCGCCGCTCGGCTGAGCCGTACGCCGGCGCCCCGCTCAGTCCCGCAGGGCGCGGGCGAGGCGGCGGACGGCCTCGTCCATGAGGTCGGGCGGGGCGGCGGCATAGGTGAGGCGCAGGTGGGGGGCCGGGGGTTCGGCGGCGTACCAGGGGCGGCCGGGGAAGACGACGACACCCTCGGCGGCTGCGGCGCCGGCCACCGCCACGTCGTCGGTGCCCTCGGGCAGGCGGACCCAGAGGTGCATGCCGCCACGCGGGACCGGCTGCCGGGCGAGTTCCGGGAGCTGCCGGCGGAGCGCGCTCAGCAGCGCCTCGCGGCGGGCCCGCAGCGCCGTACGCAGGTCGCGGCGGTGGCGGGCCCAGGCCGGGGCGGTGACGAACTCGAGCGTGGCCTGTTGCAGCGGGCCGGCGACGAAGAAGTCGTCGAGCAGCCGGGCGGCCCGCAGCCGGACGCCGGCCGGACCGCGCGCGCCCATGGCGGCGACGCGCAGCCCCGGGGCGGTCGACTTGGTCAGCGAGCGCAGGTAGACGACGTGCCCGTCCGGGTCGTCGGCGGCCAGCGGTGGCGGGGCTTGGCCGTCGATGACGAGGTCGCGGGCG
Organism: Micromonospora sp. NPDC049048; assembly: GCF_043197615.1. Classification (NCBI taxonomy): domain Bacteria; kingdom Bacillati; phylum Actinomycetota; class Actinomycetes; order Micromonosporales; family Micromonosporaceae; genus Micromonospora; species Micromonospora sp. NPDC049048. The sequence goes on from NZ_JBICTM010000001.1 coordinate 289,899, forward strand.
TAGTCGTCCTCGATCAGGAAGGCCCCGGCGTCGCGTACGGCCTCGGCGACCTCGGCCCGGCGGTGAGCTGCCAGGGTCGCGCCGTGCGGGTTGGCGTACAGCGGTTGGCAGTAGAACAGCCGGGCGCCGGTACGGGCGAACGCGGCGGCGAGCTGGTCCGGCCGTACCCCGTCGGCGTCGGCGGGGACGGGCACCACCCGTAGGCCGGTGGCCCGGGCGGCGGCCAGCGCGCCCAGGTAGGTCGGCGACTCGACGAGCAGGGTGTCCCCGGGGGCGGCGAGTGCCCGCAGCGCGGACGACAGCGCCGCCTGACCGCCCGGGCAGATCACCATGTCCTCGGCGCGCAGCCCGGCCCCGGCCTCGCGGGCGAACCAGGCGCGCAGGTCCTCGCGCCCCTCCGCAGGCCCGCGCTGCCAGGACGCGGGCTGCCGGGCGGCGCGGGTGATCGCGGCACCGAGCGCGGCGGCGGGTTGGAGCTCCGCGCCCAGGTAGCCGCCGGACAGCGGGATCGCCCCGGCGGGCGGTAACGCCAGCAACGCCTGCATCTCGTCCTCGCCGGGTCGACGGGGGCCGAGCGCCACGGTCTGCCAGGACAGGTCGGGGGCGCGCCACTCGCGGGGCGGGGCGGCCACGAAGGTGCCCCGGCCGGACCGTGTCTCGATCAGTCCCTGGGCCACGAGCTGCCGGATGGCCTCGGCGACGGTGACCGGCGAGGCGTGGTGCCGGGCGGTCAGCTCGCGTACCGAGGGCAGCCGCGTGCCGGGCTCCGCGACGGCCACCAGCCCGCGGAGATCTTGGATGACGCGGTCGGCTGCGTTACCGTCATTCATGACGGATAACAGTAGCGCTACTGTCAGGATCACGGTAACGGCGGACCGTACGGTCGGTCTCGCCCTCGGCGCGCTGGGTGTGCTCGCCTTCAGCATGTCGCTGCCCGCCACCCGCGTCGCCGTGCAGCAGTTGGATCCGTGGTTCGTCGCCTTCGGTCGGGCCGTCGGCGCGGCGCTGCTCGCGTGGGCCTACCTGCGACTCACCGCCGCCCCGCGTCCCACCCGCGCACAGTGGCGGCGGCTGGTGATCGTCGCCCTCGGCGTGGTCGTCGGTTTCCCGCTGTTCACCTCGCTGGCGCTCATGACCCAGACCTCCGCGCACGGCGCGGTCGTCATCGCCGTGCTGCCCGCCATGACGGCCGTGTTCGCGGTGCTGCGGGCCGGCGAGCGACCGCCGCCGCTGTTCTGGGTCGCGAGCATCGGCGGGCTGCTGGCGGTGCTCGGCTTCCTCGCGGTCAGCGGGGCGGTGGGCGCGGCCCTCTCCGCGCCCGACCTCTTCCTGCTCGCGGCCGTGGTGCTCTGCGGCCTGGGGTACGCCGAGGGCGGCGCGCTCGCCCGCGAGCTGGGCGGTGCCCGGACGATCTGCTGGGCGTTGCTGCTCTCGCTGCCGGTCACCGGGCCTGTCATGGTCGTCGCCGCGGTGGCCGCCCCGCCGCGCGCCGACGCCGTCGCATGGTCGGCGTTCGGCTACCTCACCGCGGTCTCCATGTTCCTGGGCTTCTTCGCCTGGTACGCGGGCCTGGCCCGGGGCGGCGTAGCGCAGGTCGGCCAGATCCAGCTCGCGCAGCCGGTGCTCACCCTGCTCTGGTCGGCGCTGCTGCTCGGCGAGGCCGTCACCCCCGGCTCGATCGCGGCGGCCGTGGCGGTGCTGGCGTGCGTGGTGCTGACGCAGCGCACCAGGGCCGGCGCGCCGGTGCCCGTGGCGGGCAGGCCGTGACGCCGCACGAGCCGCCGGGCCGTGCGGCCGGACCAGCCGGCCCGGGATGGCTACGCTGACCGCATGGCAGACATCCCGCCCGGCGCGCCCCTGCCGTCGCCGACCGCGCCCGCCGCCCCGCCACCCGGCGGCGCCGGGCCCCGGATGCCGCTGCGTCGGCTGGGGTGGCGTCGGGCCCTGGTGCTGGCCGGCACCGTCCTGTTCATCGCGGCGTGCGCGCTGTTCATGGTCTTCACCCTGGGCGAGAACCTCGGCGTCGAGGCGCTGCTGATCGGCCTGGTCGCCGCGATCCTCCCGGTCCCGGTGCTGGTGGGCTGTTTCCTCTGGCTGGACCGCTACGAGCCGGAACCCCTCAAGTACCTGATCTTCTGCTTCGCCTGGGGCGCGTTCGTCTCCACCGCGGCCTCGCTGACCGTCAACGAGTTCTCCGCCGGGCTCTTCGCCGACTGGGGGCTGCCGACCGCGCTGACCGCGGTGCTGGTCGCGCCGTTCATCGAGGAGTTGACCAAGGCCCTCGCGCCGATCCTGCTGCTGATCTTCCGCCGCCGGGAGATCTCCGGGATCACCGACGCCCTGGTCTACTGCGGGCTCTCCGCGATCGGCTTCGCCATGGTGGAGAACATCCTCTACCTGGGCGGCTACGGCTACGCCAGCGGCGTCGAGCGGTACGGGCCGGCGACCGGCACCCAGCAGGTCATCGCCATCTTCATCGTCAGGATCCTGCTCTTCGGCTTCGCCCACCCGCTCTTCACCTCCATGACCGGGGTGGGGCTGGGCATCGCCGCGCGCGCCGCCAGCCGGTGGGTCAGGGTGCTCGCCCCGCTGGCCGGCCTGCTGCTGGCGATGATGCTGCACGGCCTGTGGAACCTGCTGCCGACGCTCACCCAGGCCACCGGCCAGACGTTGATCATGCTGTACGGCTTCATCGGCGTGATGGTGCCGGTCTTCTTCGCGATGGTCGGGCTCGCCCTGTGGCTGCGGGCCTGGGAGGGGCGGCTCACCGAGCGGACGCTGCCCGACTACGTGCGGGCGGGCTGGCTCACCCCGCCGGAGGTGGCCGCGCTGAGCAGCCTGGGCCGGCGGCACGCGGCCCGGGTGTGGGCCAAGCGGGTGGCCGGCGACGGCGGGCTGCGGGCGATGCGCGGCTACCAGTTCGCGGCGACCCGGCTCGCGCTGCTGCGCGACGGCGTACTGCGCGGGCTGGACCGGCGACCGGCGGACCGGGAGCGCTCCGCGCGGGAGGAACGGGAGCTGCTGGAGGCGATCGGCGCGTACCGGTCGTTCTTCGTGGGCCGGGACCCGCAGGCGCCGGCGGGGATCTGGGACGGGCACCGCTACCACCTGCGCTTCCCCGACGGCACGCAGCGGTCGGTCGAGGCGCCGGACGAGCCCGTGGTGCCGATCCCGGTGGTGCTCGTCCCGTCGCCGCCCCCGGCTTACCCCCCCGGTTTCGGCCCGCCCGGCTGGTACGGGCAGCGTCCCCCGGCGCCGTGGCCGCCCGGTCACTCCTGACCCCGGCCCGCCCGGCCGCTCCCGAGCAGAGGACCGGGGCCGCCCGCGAGGTCGGCCCCGGTCGTCAGGTCATCAGGCTGGTGAGGAAGTCGCCGAGGCCCTGCGCCATCGCCATCAGTCCCGCCCCGATCGCCTTGAACATCTCCGCCGCGCCCTCCGGCCGGAAGGCCATGAAGTAGATCAGGAACGCGACGCTCCCCCAGAGCAGAATCTTCTTCACGAGTACCGGCATCGTCCCTCCCCAGGGCCGGTGGTGCGGCTGGCTTCCCGGCCGGGGGCGACGCAAACGGCACCGACGCCCTCATCCGGGCGGGTGCGGCGGGGGTGGGCTCAGAGGTAGAGGCCGGTGGAGTCGTTCTCGACCCGCTCGGCGGCCACGGCGTGCACGTCGCGTTCGCGCAGCAGCACGTACCCACGGCCGTGCAACTCGACCTCCGAACGGTCGTCGGGGTCGAAGAGGACCCGATCGCCCGAGACGATGGCGCGTACGTTCGGCCCCACCCCCACGGCGGTGGCCCAGGCGAGGCGCTTGCCCACGGCGGCGGTCGCCGGGATCACGATGCCGGCGGTCGAGCGTCGCTCACCCTCGCTGCCCTCCATCCGCACGAGCACGCGGTCGTGCAGCAGACGGATCGGCAGCCCGGAGTCGAGATTCTGGTCGGCGGTCACGCCGAAACGCTACCGTGTCCCGGTCGGCCTGCCATGGGGCGGTTACGCGCCAGGGGCAGGGGGCAATGTGTGGCGGACCTGCCCTACGGTGGCGTCGTCGGACATATCCTGTCCGCCCATTGGCACGGGTGGGCCGGTTTCACGCCAGGAGGTGCGCTTGAGCCGCTTCGAGCAGGTGCGCGGACGGCTCCGTCGCGCGTACGAGTCGGGCCGGCAGGCGGCGCGCGCACGGCGGGCGGCGACGGCCGACGGTCCCGAGGCGGCCGGCGTGGCCTCGCCGACATCCCCCGGGCCGGTCGCGGCGCCGTCCGCGACCGTGGTCGGCGCCCCGCCGCCCGGCGCGATGCACAACTCCACCGCCAGCCGCGACGACGCCGACGTGCCGCACGCGTTGCGGATCGCCGCCGCGTGGTCGTGGCGGCTGATCGTGATCGGCGTCGTCGCCTGGGCGCTGCTGAAGATCGTCGGCACCGTCCGGATCGTGGTCATCCCGCTGGCCGTGGCACTGCTGCTCTCGGCGCTGCTCGCGCCGGCGGTCGGCTGGCTGCTGCGGGCCCGCTTCCCCCGGTCCCTGGCGACGGCGGTGGTGCTGGTGGGCGGCCTGGCCGCGGTGATCGGCACGCTGACCCTGGTGGTGAACGAGTTCATCCAGGGCGTGCCGGAGCTGAGCAAGAAGTCCTCGGAGGGCGTCCGGCAGATCCAGGACTGGCTGAAGACCGGCCCGCTGCACCTCTCCGACGGCCAACTCGACAGGTACATCGAGGAAGGCCAGAAGTGGATCAACAACAACACCGAGCGGTTCACCAGCGGCGCCCTCTCCACGGCCGCCACGCTGGCTGAGGTGCTGACCGGCACGCTGCTGGTGCTCTTCGCCACCTTCTTCTTCCTGCGCGACGGCAACAAGATCTGGCGCTTCCTGGTCCGGCTGCTGCCGGTGGCCGCCCGCTGGAAGGTCGACGACGCCGGGCGGGCGTCCTGGGCGACGCTGGTCGCCTACGTCCGGGCGACCGTGCTGGTCGCCTTCATCGACGCGGTCGGCATCGGTGTCTTCCTGGTCATCTTCGACATCCCGTTCGCCTTCCCGCTCGCCGCGCTGGTCTTCCTCGGGGCGTTCATCCCGATCGTCGGTGCGACCCTGTCGGGCGTCGTCGCGGTCCTGGTCGCGCTCGTCGACAGCGGCCTGGTGACCGCGCTGATCATCCTCGGCGTGGTGGTCGGGGTGCAGCAGGTGGAGGGGCACCTCCTCCAGCCGCTGATCATGGGGCGGGCGGTGGCCATCCACCCGCTCGCGGTCATCATCGGCATCGCGGCCGGCGTGGTGCTCGCCGGGATCACCGGGGCGCTGGTCTCCGTGCCGCTGATCGCCGTGCTCAACACGGCCGTCCGCCGGCTCGCCGCCCGTACCGTGCCGGACACCCCGCCCGACGCGGTCGTGGTGGCCTCCCAGGCTCCCTGACGGCGTCAGGAGCTGGCGAGGCGCTCCAGGGCGCCCCGGGCGACCTCCGGCCGGGTGGTGTACCAGAACGGCGGCAGGGACCGGCGCAGGAACCCCCCGTAGCCCCGGGCGGTCTCCAGGCGCGAGTCGAGCACCGCCACCACGCCCCTGTCGCCCGTCGACCGGATCAGCCGCCCCACCCCCTGGGCCAGCCGGATCGCGGCGATCGGCACGCTGACGGCCGCGAAACCCGAGCCGCCGCCGGCGTCCACCGCCGCGGCCCGCGCCGCCGCCAACGGCTCGTCGGGCCGGGGGAAGGGCAGCCGGTCGATGACCACCAGCTGGCAGGAGTCGCCCGGCACGTCGACCCCCTGCCAGAGCGACATCACCCCGAACAGGCAGCTGGACTTCTCCTCCCGGAACCGGCGTACCAGCAGCGGGAGCGCCTCCTCGCCCTGGAGCAGGACCGGCAGGTCGGTCCGCGCGCGCAGCAGCTCCGCCGCCTGCTGCGCGGCCCGTCGGGAGGAGAAGAGGCCGAGCGTACGCCCGCCGAGCGCGCCGACCAGCGCGAGCAGCTCCTCGCCGGCCGCGTCGGGCAGCCCGGAGACGCTGGGCCGGGGCAGGTGCGCGGCGACGTACAGGATGCCCTGCCGGGGGTAGTCGAACGGCGAGCCGACGTCGAGGGAGCGCCAGCCCGGCCCCGAGGTCGCCGGTGCTCCGGCCGTGCCGGTCGCCGTGCCGCCGTCAGCCGATCCCGAGCCGACCGCCGGTCCGGTGCCGCCCGCCGATCCGGTACGCCCGGCGGAGCGGGCGGCCAGGGCGGCGGCGGCCGGTGACGGCGGGTCGGCCTTCGTCTCCAGGCCCAGCGCCCGGGCCACCGTGTCGAACCGGCCGCCCAGCGTCAGCGTCGCCGAGGTGGCGACGACGGTGCGCTCGTCGTACAGGTGGGTGGCGAGCGTGCCGGCGACCGAGAGCGGCGCGACCACCAGCGCCCGGCGACTGGTGTTGTCGTTCTTCTCCACCCAGGCCACGTCGTGGTCGGCCTCCTCCAGCAGCCGCTGCGCGGTGGCCGAGAGCTCGTCGAGCACCGCCTTGGCCTGCTGCTTGCGCACCGGGTCCGGGTCGTCGGACTTGACCTCGCCGATCGCGTCGAGCGCCGCCCTGGTGGCCGCGTCGAGCAGGGTGCACGCCTCGCGCAGCGCGGACGGCAGCCCCGAGGTGATCCGCCCGGCCGGCGCCTCGGCCAGCCCGACGGCCAGGGCGTCGCCGGCCGCGGTCAGCGACTCGGCGATGTCCGGCCGCAGCAGCGGGCGGGCCCGCTTCGCCGAGCGGTCGATCAGCTCCGGCACCAGCTCGGCCTGGGCGGCGGAGGAGACCCGGTCGGCCAGCTCGTGCGCCTCGTCGACGATGAGCAGCTTGTGCGGCGGCACGATGTGCCGGCCGGCGAGCATGTCCACCGCGAGCAGGCTGTGGTTGGTGACCACGATGTCGGCCTCCCGGGCGCGGGCCCGGGACGCCTCGGCGAAGCACTCCGCGCCGAACGGGCAGCGGGACGCGCCGACGCACTCCCGGGCCGGCATGGAGACCAGCCGCCAGGCCTGGTCGTCGACGCCCGGGTCCAGCTCGTCCCGGTCCCCGGTGTCGGTCTTCTCCGCCCAGTCGCGCAGCCGCTGGATCTGCTTGCCGAGCCGCCCCGCCTCGCCGAGCCACTTAGTGCCGCCGCCGGGGCGTGCCGCCGGGGCGTCGAAGAGGGTGTCCTCCGGCTCGTCCTCTGTGGAGTTGTCCAGCCGGGCCAGGCAGAGGTAGTGGTGCCGTCCCTTCAGCACCGCGAAGGTGGGCCGCCGGCCGAGCACCGGCTCCACGGCGTCGGCGAGCCGCGGCAGGTCGTGGTCGACCAGTTGGGACTGCAACGCCAGGGTCGCCGTGGAGACCACGACCGGGCCGTCCACCGTCAGCGCGGGGGTCAGGTAGGCCAGCGACTTGCCGGTGCCCGTGCCGGCCTGCACCAGCAGGTGTTCCCGCTCCTGCACGCACTCCTCGATGGCCGTCGCCATCTGCTGCTGACCGGGACGCGCCGCCCCGCCCGGCACCGCGCCGACCGCGGCGGCGAGCAGCTCGGCGCCGCTCGGCCGGGCGCCGCGTCGCCGTCCTGCGGTGCGGGACGAGGGGGCGGCGGAACCGGTGGCGAGGCGCGGAGTCACCGTGCGACGGTACCCGCCGTCCCCGACACCGGCCGCGCCGATCCGGACGTGGCGTCGTCACGGTACGGTCTCCGCCGACCGCGTCCGGTTACTTCCGTGCGGCGACGGATGGGCGATATCGGTTAGGGTGCGATCATGCCGAGCGACGTGGTCCGTGTGATCTACCGCAAGTACGACGGCAGCGCCCACCGCGACTACCCGGCCCGCCGCCTCGCCGAGGACGACCTCGGCGTCTGGCTCGGCGTGACCGAGGGCACGAAGTCCGTCTACCATGGCCGGCCGTCGGTCGAGCGGATCCCGTTCGTCCTGCTGGTGCCGCACCGCGCCTGGTGGACCGGCATGTTCAACCCGCCGCCCCGGACCAGCGAGGTCTACTGCGACATCGCCAGCCCGGCCCGCTGGGAGGACGCCGACACGGTCCACCTTATCGACCTCGATCTCGACGTGGTGCGCCGCCGGGCCACCGGGTTGGTGGAGCTGCGCGACGAGGACGAGTTCGCCGAGCACCGGGCCCGCTTCGGCTACCCGGACGACGTCGTGACGCAGGCCGAGGCGGCGGCCCGGTGGCTGCTCGACGCGCTGGGCGACGGCACCGAACCGTTCGCCACGTCGTACCGGAAGTGGCTGGCCCTGGTGGTCTGACCCGCCGGAGGTCCGTCACCCCGCCCGGGCCGTGACCCCGCTGCCCGGGGCCGTGACCCCGCCCGGGGCGTCACCCCACCCGGGCTGTCACCAGTGCGGCGGCCAACCGTCCCCGGCCGCCAGCGGCGGCAGGTCGCCCAGCTTCTCCGGGTTGAGCTGCTGGAAGATCCCGGTCACCCGACCGCCGTCCACCGCGAGGGCGGCGACCACCCGCAGCCGGCGGCCGTCCGGACGCGGGCTCTCCAGGTGCAGGCCCTCCACGCCGTCCACCAGCACCCGGCGGGCGCACAGCGTGCCGTCGTACCGGCCCGCCCGGGCGAACACGCCCAGGACGAAACGGGCCACCGCGTCGGCACCGCGCACCGGGCGCCGGGCCGCGGGGAAGTGACCGCCGCTGTCGCTGATGGCGACCACGTCGGGGGCGAGCACCCGCACCAGCGCGCCCAGGTCGCCCGACTCGACGGCGGTCACGAAGGCGACGAGCACCCGCCGCTGCTCGACCGCGTCGGCGGTGTGCCGGGGCGCGTCGGGCGCGTGCACCGCCCGGCGGGCCCGCGAGGCGAGTTGGCGGGCGGCGGCGTCGGTCGTGCCGAGCACCTCGGCGACCCGGGAGAAGGGCACGGCGAAGACGTCGTGCAGCACGAAGGCGACGCGCTGCTCCGGTGCGAGCCGCTCCAGCACCACCAGCAGGGCGGTGCCGACCTGATCGGCGCGGACCGCCCGCTCGGCGGGGTCGGGCGCGAAGCCGTCGGCTCGCGGGCCCTGGTCGAGCGGCGTCACGACGGGCTCCGGCAGCCACTGGCCGGGGTACGCCTCCCGCCGTACCCGCGCCGAGCGGAGCACGTCGAGGCAGATCCGGGCGCAGATGGTGGTGAGCCAGGCGCCGAGTTGCCGGATCTCGGCGCGGGCCGCCGGATCGGCCAGCGCGCCGGCGTACCGCAGCCAGGTCTCCTGCACGGCGTCCTCCGCCTCGCTGCGGCTGCCGAGGATCCGCTGGGCCACCGCCAGCAGCCGCCCCCGCTCGGCCTCGAACTCCGCCACCATCTCCCGCACGCTGCCCGCCTCCCCGCTCCCCGCCGCCGACTGCCCCCACCGCCCGCGATTCTCGCTCCCCGCCCCAAGCCTGCCGTCGATCATGCAGTTGTGGTGCCCCGCGTAACGGGCGAGGTAGCGGATTTCGCCCACCATAAGTGCATGATCGCCGGGCCGGGCCGGGCCGGGCCGGACCGGGCGGGGCGGGGCCGGGGCCGGGCGGGGCCGGGGCCGGGCGGGGCCGGGGCCGGGCGGGGCGGGGCCGGGGTGGGGCGGGGCCGGGGTGGGGCGGAGTGGGGTGGGCGCCGGGCGGGGCGCGGGGACGGTTGGCGGGCGGGTGGGGTGGGTTTGGGTGATGATCCGGGGATGCGAGAGGTCGAGGGGAGCGGCGTGGGCCGCAGTGCCGTGGGTCGGTCCGGCGGTGTCGTGGGGCCGGTCGGAGGGACGATGCGGAAGCTGCTTCGGGTGGCGCCCGGCGGGGCGGTCGATCTCGGGGCGGTCGATCCCCGGTCGACGCCCGGGTTGCCCGGGCCGGAGGTGACCGGCCCGCAGCGCAAGGAGTGGGCCCGCGGCCAGGTCACGCTGATCGGCGCGGAACTGGGCCGGCAACAGGAGATGCTCTTCGCCGACGCCAAGGCCCGGCAGTCGGGGCGACCGGCCGCTGCGGCCACCGGCGTGGCGGGGCCGGCTGGTGGTGTCGACCGGGCCGGTGCGGGGGGCGGCGCGGCGGGGCCGGCTGGTGGTGTCGACCTGGCCGGTGCGACCACCGGCGTGGACGGGCCGGCTGGTGGCGTCGACCGGGCCGGTGCGGCGGGTGGGCGTCGCGTGCTGCTGGTGCTCCAGGCGATGGACTGCGGCGGCAAGGACGGCACCATCAAGCGCGTGGCCGGCGCGATGAACCCGCTGGGCCTGCACGTCCGCTCGTTCGGTCCGCCGACCCCGGAGGAGCTGCGGCACGACTTCCTGTGGCGGATCCGCCGCGCGCTGCCGCCGCCCGGGTACGTCGGGGTGTTCAACCGCTCACACTACGAGGACGTGCTCGTGGCGCGGGTCGAGTCGCTGGTGCCCGAGTCGATCTGGCGGGCCAGGTACGACGAGATCAACGCGTTCGAGCGGGAGCAGGTCGACGCCGGGGTGGCCCTGGTGAAGGTGTTTCTGCACATCTCGTACGCCGAGCAGGGTCGGCGGCTGCTGGAGCGGCTGGACGAGCCGCGCAAGCACTGGAAGTACGACCCCTCGGACGTCGACGCCCGCGCCCGCTGGGACGACTACCAGGCCGCGTACGCCGAGGCCCTGAGCCGGTGCGGCACGGACGCCGCGCCCTGGTACGTCGTGCCGGCGGACCGCAAGTGGTACCGCGACTGGGCCGTGGCGCACCTGCTGCGTGAGACGTTCGACACTCTTGATCTCGGGTATCCGCCTGCCGGCTTCGACGTCCGGCGCGAACGGGAGCGGCTACTGGGACCCGAGAGAACGTCGTAGGTGAACGGCGGGTGAACGACTGGTGAATGTGGCCCGACCTGGGGGAGGCCGCCGACTTCCCGCTCTCGCCGTTTTCTAGCATTCCCAGGCGGGCACCCTCCGGGCGACCGTCACCCTTCCACCGACACGACGAGGTCCGTGCTGTGAAGTTTTCCTTCCGCCCGAACGAGGGCGCCTTCTACGAGCTCTTCACCAGGGCCGCGCAGAACCTGGTGAAGGGCACCGAGCTGCTCAACGAGCTGGCGCTCCCCGGGGTGGAGGTGCAGTCGGTCAGCGAGCGGCTCACCGAGGTGGAGCACGACAGCGACCAGATCACCCACGAGCTGTACAAGAAGATCAACTCCACCTTCATCACGCCGTTCGACCGGGAGGACATCTACCGGCTCGGGTCGCTGCTCGACGACGTGATGGACCACCTCGAAGCGGTCGGAAACCTCCTCTACCTCTACGGCCTGACCAAGCTCCCCTCGCTGCCCCGCGAGATGCACGAGATGGTCAACGTCCTGGACGCGCAGGCGAAGCTGACCGCCGACGCGATGCCCCGCCTCAAGTCGATGAAGGATCTCGAGGACTACTGGATCGAGTGCAACCGGCTGGAGAACGACGGCGACCAGGTGTACCGGATGCTGCTGGTCCGCCTCTTCTCCGGCGAGTACGACGCGCTGACCGTGCTGAAGATGAAGGAGGTGGCCGACGAGCTGGAGGCCGCCTGCGACGCCTTCGAGCACGTGGCCAACACCGTCGAGACCATCGCGGTCAAGGAGTCCTGATCCTGTGAGTCCCGAACTCATCGCCGTGCTGGCGGTGATCGCGGTGGCGTTGGCCTTCGACTACACCAACGGCTTCCACGACGCCGCCAACGCGATCGCGACCAGCATCTCCACCCGGGCGCTCACCCCCCGGGTGGCCCTGGCCATGGCGGCGGTCGGCAACTTCATCGGCGCCCACTTCGGCGCCGAGGTGGCCAAGACCGTCGGTAGCGGCCTGGTGAAGCTGCCCACCGGGCAGGCCAGCCTCGGCATCGTCTTCGCCGGCGTGATCGGCGCGATCGTCTGGAACCTGGTCACCTGGTACTTCGGCCTGCCGTCGTCCTCGTCGCACGCGCTGATCGGCGGCCTGGTCGGCGCGACCGTGGCCGCGTCCGGCACGGTGCTCTGGACCGGCATCGGGGAGAGCGTGATCATCCCGATGGTCCTCTCGCCGATGGTCGGCTTCGTGCTCGGCTACATCGTCATGATCGCCGTGCAGTGGATCTTCCGGAAGGGGCACCCGGGCCGGCTCAACCGTGGCTTCCGCTGGGCGCAGACCGCGTCCGCCGCCGCCATGTCGGTCGGCCACGGCATGCAGGACGCCGCGAAGACCATCGGCATCGTGGTGCTCGCCCTCTACGTCGGCGGCTACCAGGACGACCCCAGCTTCATCCCGGAGTGGGCGTTCTGGACCTCGGCCGCCGTGCTGGCCGCCGGCACGTACGCCGGTGGGTGGCGGATCATCCGGACGCTGGGTCGGAAGATCATCGACCTGAAGCCGCCGGAGGGCTTCGCCGCCGAGACCGTCGCCAGCGGGGTGCTCTACTTCAACGCGCTGGTCCTCGGCGCGCCGATCTCGACGACCCACACGATCACCTCGGCGATCATGGGCGTCGGCGCCACCAAGCGGCTCTCCGCCGTCCGGTGGGGCGTGGCCGGCAACATCGTCGGCGCGTGGATCCTCACCTTCCCGGCTGCCGGCTCGATCGGCGCCCTGATGTACTTCCTGGTCCGCCCCCTCTTCGGCTGAGTTGCAACGGAAGGCGCAGAGGAAGGGGCACCTCGCTCGGCGAGGTGCCCCTTCCTCCGTCAGGAGTAGTCGACGCCGATCTGGGCGCGGATCCCGTCGAGCAGCGCCATCACCTCCAGCGTGGCGGCGTGCGGGACCAGGGGGCTCTCCCGCAGGCCCTCGGCGAGGCAGCGCTGGACCTCGGCGGCCTCGTACTGGTAGCCGCCGCCGACCAGCTCGTCGGTGATCGTCTCCGGCTCGGCGCCGGCCCGGTGCAGGGTCGCCGAGCCGGGGCGGAAGAACGGCTCCGGCAGGTCGATCCGGCCGGTGGTGCCGGTGACCGAGGCGACCAGCGGGGTCGCCCCGACCATGCCGCAGCTCAGCGTGGCGACCGCGCCCGAGTCGTACCCGAGGACGATCCCGGTGTTCTCGTCCACCCCCTCGGGGCTCAGCCTCGCCCAGGAGCGGACGTGATCGGGCACGCCGAGCAGCAGGTGGGCCAGGCTGACCGGATAGACGCCGAGGTCGAGCAGGGCGCCGCCGCCGAGGGTGCGGGCCCGCATCCGGTGCTCCGGCGGGAACGGCCCGGCCACCCCGAAGTCGGCCCGGACGCTGGTCACCGTGCCGATCGCGCCGTCGGCGACCAGCCCGCAGAGCCGGCGTACGAGCGGGTTGGTCCGCATCCACATGGCCTCCATCAGGAAGACCCCGGCCGCGCGGGCGGTGTCGACCAGCTCGACGCTGGTCGCCAGGTCGAGGGTGAACGGCTTCTCCAGCAGCACCGCCCGGCCGGCCGCGAGGCAGGTCATGGCCGCCTCGTGGTGCGCGGCGTGCGGGGTGGCGACGTAGACGACGTCCAACTCGTCGTCCGCGGCCAGCTCCGCCCAGGAGGCGTACGCCCGGGGCACCCCGTGCCGGGCCGCGAACCGCTGCGCGCTCTCGGCGGTCCGCGAGCCGACCGCCGCGAGTTCGGCGCCCGGCACCAGGCGCAGATCCTCGGCGAAGCGGGCGGCGATGTGGCCGGTGGACAGGATCCCCCATCGAGTCATGCCGGCCACGCTAGCGAAGATCACCAGGCGGCGGCGGGGGCGATCCACCCGTCGGGAACTAGGCTCGACGCATGACGATCGACGCCGACGGCTTCCCCGCACCCCCGGCGCTCGTGGCGCACGCCCGCCGCTTCCGCGCCGAGGGGGCCACCCCGGCGGTACCCCGGGTCGCGGCCACCGTGCTGCTGCTCCGGCCCGCCGGCGACGACTTCGAGGTCTACCTGATCCGCCGGGTCGCCGCGATGGCCTTCGGCGGCATGTACGCCTTCCCCGGCGGCGGCGTCGACCCGTCGGACTCGCAGGCGCACCTGGACTGGGCCGGCCCGACCCCGGCCGGGTGGGGCGAGCGGCTGGGGCTGACCCCGGAGGCCGCCCAGGCGGTCGTCTGCGCCGCTGCCCGCGAGGTGTTCGAGGAGGCGGGGGTCCTGCTCGCCGGCCCCGACGCCCACACGGTCGTGGGCGACGTGAGCGGTGACGACTGGGAGGCCGACCGGGTGGCGCTGGAGCAGCGCCGGGTCGGCTTCGCCGACCTGCTCGCCCGGCGCGGGCTCACCCTCCGGTCGGACCTGCTGTTGCCGTGGAGCCGCTGGATCACGCCGGAGTTCGAGCCGCGCCGCTTCGACACGTACTTCTTCGTGGCCCTGCTGCCGGAGGGGCAGCGGACCCGGGACGTCTCCGGCGAGGCCGACCACACCCTCTGGGTCCGCCCGGCGGACGCCGTGGCGCGGGCGGAGGCGGGCGAGCTGACCATGCTCCCGCCCACCCTGATGAACCTGGCCCAGGTGGCGGTCGGCGGCGACCTGCCGGGTGTCGCCCGTGCCTCGGCCACCCGGGACGCCGCCACGCCCGTCACCCCCCGCCTCGACCTGCCCGAGACCGGCGAGCCGCGGTTCGTACTGGGCTGACCGTGCCTGCCCGGTGCGCGGCTCTGGCGCACCCGGGGCGTGCTTCCCCGGTCCTGCGCCCGGGGCGGCGACGCTAGGCCACGAAGACGCAGAACGGGTGACCGGACGGGTCGGCGAAGACGTACAAGGGCTCGTCGGGGTCTTCGGTCCGGTCGAGCAGCAGTTTCGCGCCCAGGGCCTCCGCCCGCGTACGCTGCCTCTCCAGCTCGGACGTGTCCGGGACCGTGAAGTCGAGGTGCAACTGCATCGGCACGTCGTGCCGGGGCCAGGTGGTCCGAGGCAGGCGGTCGACGAGCTGGAAGGCGAGCTGGGCCGCTCCGTCGGAGTCTCTGAGCACGAGCCAGTCGGGCTCGTCGGCCGTCCCGTCCGTCGGTGGTTCGTCGCCGGGCCGGTACCGCAGCCCGAGCAGTTCCCGGTAGAACTCGGCGAGTTCCCGTGGGTTCGTGCTGTCGAGCACGGTGTGCAGCAACCGGGGATATCCAGACATGCCCGTCCTCCGCAGCGACCGGTGGGCGTTTCCCGACCCGACCCTAGGGCAGATCCTCCGGTGCTGCCGGGTCTGGCACAGCGGGGGTGCGGGAGAGGAAGGACCCCTGCCCCGCAGGAGAGCGGAAGAAGGGGTCCACCGCCTCGCGGGTCAGCCGAAGCGGCCGGTGATGTAGTCCTCGGTCTTCTTCACGCCGGGGTTGCTGAAGATCTTCTGGGTGTTGTCGTACTCGATGAGGCGGCCCGGGTCGCCGGTCTTCTCGATCGAGAAGAAGGCCGTCCGGTCCGAGACGCGCGCGGCCTGCTGCATGTTGTGCGTGACGATGATGATCGTGAACTTGTCCTTGAGCTGGAACATCAGGTCCTCGATGGCCAGCGTGGAGATCGGGTCGAGCGCCGAGCAGGGCTCGTCCATCAGCACCACCTGCGGCTCGACGGCGATGGTCCGGGCGATGCAGAGCCGCTGCTGCTGACCGCCGGAGAGGCCGGCGCCGGGCTTGCCGAGCCGGTCCTTCACCTCGTCCCAGAGGTTGGCCGAGCGGAGCGCCTTCTCGGCCGCCTCGTCCAGGATCGACTTGCGGCGTACGCCGTTGAGCCGCAGCCCGGCCACCACGTTCTCGAAGATGCTCATGGTGGGGAACGGGTTCGGCCGCTGGAAGACCATGCCGATCATGCGCCGGACGGCGGTGACGTCCACGTCCCGGTCGTAGATGTCCTGGTCGTCGATGGTGAGGCTGCCCTCGACCCGGGCGCCGGGGAGCACCTCGTGCATCCGGTTGATCGACCGCAGGAAGGTGGACTTGCCGCAGCCGGACGGGCCGATCAGGGCGGTCACCGTCTTCGGCTCGACGGTCAGGTTGATGTTCTCGATCGCCTTGAAGGCGCCGTAGTAGGCGGAGACGTTCTCCGCCTCGATGCGCTTGGCCATGGTGGTGGTACCTCCGGGGTTCATCGGCCGAGCCGGTTGCGACGGGCCAGCAGCTTCGCCGCGACGGTCAGGATCAGCACGAGGGCGACCAGGGTGAGTGCCGCGGTCCACGCCCGCGCCGGCGCGTACCGGGAGGCGTCGCCGGCCTGCTGGTAGACGAAGAGGGCCAGCGACGACTGGTTGTTCTCGAACGGGTTGAAGTTGATCGCCGCGCCGCCGCCGGCGACGAGCAGCACCGGGGCGGTCTCGCCGGCCGCGCGGGCGATGGCGAGCATGACGCCGGTGACGATGCCCGGCAGCGCGGTCGGCAGCACGACCCGCAGGATGGTCTTCCACTTCGGCACGCCGAGGGCGTACGCCCCCTCGCGCAGCGGCGCCGGGACGAGACGCAGCATCTCCTCGGTGGAGCGGACCACGGTGGGCAGCATCAGCACGCTCAGCGCCAGCGCGGCGGCGAAGCCGGAGAAGCTGGGCCGCCCGTCGTTGAACCACGGCGAGACGATCAGCACCCAGAACGCCAGCACGAAGAGGCCGGCGACGATCGACGGGACGCCCGTCATCACGTCGACGAAGAACCGGATCGCGGCGGCGAACCGGCCCCGGCCGTACTCGACGACGTAGATCGCGCAGAGGATGCCGAGCGGGACGGTGATCAGGGCGGCGATGCCGACCTGCTGGAGCGTGCCGACGATCGCGTGGTACGCGCCGCCGTTCGGGTCCCGCGCGCCGATGTTGTTCATCGAGGTGAGGAAGAAGTCGCCGTCCAGGCGCTCGACGCCCTTGCTGACCAGCGTCCAGACCACCGAGGCCAGCGGCAGTACGGCCAGCACGAACGCCGAGTGGATCAGCGCGCTCCAGGTGCGGTTGCGGGCCGAGCGCCGCCCCTCGACGCGGTTCGCGGCGGCGAAGAGCCCGCCCAGGTAGAGCAGCGCGCCGAGCACCACGACCAGCACCGGGCCACCGGTGCCGGTGCCGTACACGAACGCGGCGGCGACCAGCAGCGCGGCTGCCGCGACGGCCGGCGCGGCGTACCTCGGCAGGCGCCGGGCCTTGAGGGTGGGCGGCTGCGCGGGCGGACGGGTGCGCTGCGAGGTGACGGTGGTGGTCATGCGGCCGACTCCGTGAACTCCCGGCGGCGGTGGATGATCGCCCGCGCCGTGATGTTGACGATCAGCGTGATGGCGAAGAGCACCAGGCCCGAGGCGATCAGCGCGCCCCGACCCGTGCCGTTCGCCTCGCCGAACGTGTTGGCGATGTTGGCGGCGATGGTGTTGCCGCCGCTCTCGACGAGATTGAACGAGATGTCGAAGGTGATGCCGAGGGTCATCGCCAGGGCGATGGTCTCGCCGAGCGCGCGGCCGAGGCCGAGCATCACGGCGGCGACGATGCCGGGCCGGCCGTACGGCAGCACCGCGGTGCGGATCATCTCCCAGCGGGTGGCGCCGAGGGCGAGGGCGGCCTCCTCGTTGGCGGTCGGGGTCTGCGTGAACACCTCGCGGGAGAGCGAGGTGATGATCGGCAGCACCATGATCGCCAGGACCAGCGCGCCCAGCATGATCGACTTCCCGAAGGGGCCGTCGCCGCCGAAGATCGGGATCCAGCCGAAGTACGTGTTCAGCCAGGCGGAGAAGTCCCGTACCGGGTTGATGAAGACGTCGCGGCCCCAGAGGCCGAAGACCACGCTCGGCACGGCGGCCAGCAGGTCGATCAGGAAGCCCAGCGCGGTGCCGAACCGGCGCGGCGCGTAGTGGGACAGGTAGAGCGCGATGCCCAGCGCCACCGGCACCGCGATGAGCAGGGCCAGCGCGGAGCTGAGCACGGTCCCGAAGGCGAGCGCCCCGATGCCGAACTTCGGCTCCGCGTCGTTCGGGAACCAGCCCTCGAAGGTCCAGAAGCTCTCGGTGTTGGCCGCCAGCGCCGGCACCGCCTTGGCGACCAGGAAGACCGCGATCGCCGCGATGATGACCAGGACGGTGGTCCCGGCGCCCAGGGTGAGGGCGCGGAAGGCCCGTTCGGCGCCGAAGGCCCGGGCCCGGGGCAGCGCGCCGCCGCCGCCCAACCCGGCTCCGCCCGGCGTACGGGTGCTGACTGCTGCCTCGGCCGGACGCGCCGAGGCACCGGCGGGCCGGTCGTGACCGTCGGTCACGCTGGTCCCGCCGGTGCCGGCGTGGGCCGAGCGGTGAGGGGATTCACCCATCTGCTCACTCGCTTCGAGGTCGAGGTGGTGGCGGTGTCGGTGCGGTCGGCTCAGGCGAGGTTCCTGACCGCGGCCTCGACCTTGGCGCGGACCGTCTCGGGCAACGGGGCGTAGCCCAGCTCGGTCAGGTCGGCCTGACCCTCGGTGCTCGCGGCGTGGCCGAGGAAGCCCTTGAGCAGCGGGAGCTTGTCGGCGGCGAGGCCCTTGGCGCAGACGATCTCGTAGGTCACCAGGACGATCGGGTAGGCCCCGGCCTCCTTGGTGTTGTAGTCGATCTTCATCTTGAGGTCGTCGCCCTGGCCGACCACCTCGGCGCCGGCGATGGTCTTGCCGGCCGACTCGGCGGTCAGCTCGGCGAACTCGCCCGCGCCGTTGCCGACCTTGGCGGTCTTCAGGCCGCCGTTCTCCGCGTACGACCACTCGACGTAGCCGATGGTGCCGTCCTGGTTCTTGATGGCGCTGGCCATGCCGTCGGACTTCGCCGCGCCGGTGCCGCCCGGGGCCTTCCACTCCTTGGCCTTGCCGAAGGTCCAGTCGGCCGCGGCGGTCTTGGTGAGGAAGTCGGTGAAGTTGTCGGTGGTGCCGGAGGAGTCCGAGCGGTGCACCGCGTTGATGGCGGTCGACGGCAGCTTGGCGTCGGGGTTGTCGGCCTTGATCGCCGGGTCGTCCCACCTGGTCACCTTGCCGGCGAAGATCTTCGCCAGGGTGGCCGGCTTGAGCTGGAGGTTGTCCACGCCGGAGACGTTGTACGCGATGGCGACCGGGCCGATCACCATCGGCAGGTTGATCGCCGTGCCACCGACGCACTTGGCGTCGGCCTGCGGCTGCTCCTCCTCCTTGAGGGCGGAGTCCGAGCCGGCGAAGTCGGCGGTGCCGGCGATGAAGGCCTGGATGCCGGCGCCCGAGCCGGACGGCTCATAGTTGATCTTGGCGCCGGAGCACTTCTGCTGGTACGCCTTGATCCATTCGTCCATCGCGTTCTTCTGCGCCGACGAGCCCTGGGCGTTCAGCGTTCCGGTGGCGCAGTCGGCGGTGGCCGACCCGGAGGTGGCGGCGCTGCTCGCGGGCTCGTTGTTGTCCGAGCCGCATGCGCTGAGAGCGAGCGTCGCGGTAAGAGCGAGGCAGGCGAGGGTGCCGTGCCGCTGGAGCTTCACCTGAGGGGTTTCCCTTCACGTCTGACTTCGCAACCCGGATTGGGGGCCCGGGGTGCCGGCGCTGACCGGCTGATCCAAAAGCTAGGAGCGCCAGGTAGCCGGTTCGCCGGTCGGAAGTGAACGTGGGGTGAACAGGTGCGGCAGTGCAGATGACCGCTCGCTGAGGGTGAGTTGTCCGTTAAGTGAACCCGGGTGCCCCACCCGGAGGTAGGGGCGTTCCCGGGCCGCGACGTCCCTTGCCGGAGGCCGCGACCCGGGCCGCCGTCAGGCCGACTGGTAGTTGACGTGCGCCGACCAGCGGGCGAAGCCGAGCCGCTCGTAGAGCGCCACCGCGGCGGTGTTCGACTCGTCGACGTAGAGCATGACCCGGTCCAGGTCCCGCCGGTCCCGCAGGTACGCCAGGCCGGCGGCGGTCAGCGCCCGACCCAGCCCGCCCCGGTGGGCCGAGGGGTCCACGCCGAGGACGTAGACCTCGCCGATCCGGGCCGAGCCGGGTCGTTCGTGGACCTTCGTCCAGTGGAAGCCGAGCAGCCGGCCGGTGGACCCGTCGACGGCGAGCAGGAAGCCCTCCGGGTCGAACCACGGCTCGGCGAGGCGTACCCGCAGGTCGGCCAGGGACCAGCGACCCTGCTCGGGGTGCGTGGCGAAGGCCCGCGCGTTGAGCGCCAGCCACTCCTCGTCGTCGTCGCCGGGCCGGAACGGGCGCAGCGTCACCCCGTCCGGCAGCGGCTGGTCGGGGATCGGGGCGGTCAGCGGCCGGCGCAGCTGCCAGAGCGCCCGGGCCCGGCGCAGACCCAGGTCGACGGCGAGCGCGGCGGCCGAGGGGTGATCGCCGTGCGCCCAGACCCGCAGCGGGCCGTCGGCCGCCGCCAGGACACCCCGGGCCAGCGCCCGTCCCGTCCCGCGCCGCCGGTACGCCGGGTGCACCACCAGCTCCACCCCGATCCCGCTGGCCGCGTCGGTGGTGTCCAGGTGCGCGTACCCGGTCAGCGTGCCGTCGTCCGCCCGGGCGGTCAGGTGCACCGCGGGCGCGTCCGGGTCGCGGAGCCGGAGCAGGACGTGCTCGTCGAACGGGTCCGCCCCGTCCGCGTCGCCGGCGGCCCGGGCGAGGGTCGTCACGTCGGCGATCTCCGTGGGGCTGAGGCGGTCGGCCCGGTCGACCCGGCCGTTGCTCGCTTCGGGGTTGCTCATGACGTCACCGTAGTCGGGTCGCCGCCCGGCGTCGTCGCGCTCGGCTCGGTGCCCGGCGCCGCCCTGACCGGCGTCAACGAGCGCGGTGACGGCTCACGTCGACCCGTCGGGCAGCGCCTTGACCTCGAACCGGCTGGTCAGGGCCGGCAGGATGCGGTGCAGCGCGTCCACGGTGCCCTGCCGGTCGCCGCCGGCGTCGTGCAGCAGCACGACCGAGCCGGGCACCACGCCCGCGATGACGGTCGCCGCGATCCGGCCGGCTCCCGGCACCTCCCAGTCCGCCGGGTCCACCGTCCAGTGCAGCGGCGTCATGCCGAGTTCCTGGGCCACCGACACCACCTGACCCGTCCAGGCCCCGCCGGGCTGGCGGTAGTACGCGATCGGCGCGTCGGGCGCCGCCGCCCGGATCGCCTCGCTGGTGCGCAGCAGGTCCGCCCGGATGGCGGTGGGCGACCGCTGGCCGAGCGTGACGTCGTGGTTCCAGCTGTGGTTGCACAGGGTGTGCCCGTCGGCCGCGATGGCCCGGACGAGGTCCGGGTGGCGCTGCGCGTTCTCGCCGACCACGCAGAAGGTCGCCCGCACCTGGTGCTCGCGCAGCAAGGCGAGCACCTGCGGGGTGTACTGCGGGTCCGGCCCGTCATCGAAGGTCAGCGCGACCAGCGAGGTGCCGCTCGTGGTCTGCGCGCCGAACGGCCCGTCGGTCGGGGCCGGCGACGGTGTGCCGTCGGGGCCACCGTCCTGTCCGGCCTCCGCCGGGCCGCTGCTCGGGCTGCCCTCCGGCGTGGGTCGGGGAGTGTCGTCCGCCCGTGGCTGGTCGGCGTAGTGCGGGCTGGTGGCACTGGTGGTCACGCTGGACCGGGACGCCTGCGGGTCGGGGACCAGGCTGCGCCCGAGGGCGTACGCGGAGCCGAGCAGCGCGGCGACCACCACCGCGACGATGCCGATGGTGCGCGCGGTAGAGGGATCTCGGATCAGTGGGCCCGTTCGTGCCGATCCGCCGCCGCCCCCGTGGTCGATGCGCACCCCAGTGCCCCCTTTTGTGTCGCAAACCCGGCAGTCAGAATAGAACCGACTGGCCGGGCAAAAGGGGCATATGCGAAATGGTCTGCGAGGAATGCGGGCGTCAGACCGGCAGGGGTGCGTGCTCGCTCTCCGGCAGGGAACGGGAGGGCGGTACGACGAACTTGTAGCCCACCTGCCGCACCGTGCCGATCATCGACTCGTACTCGGAGCCGAGCTTGGCCCGCAGTCGTCGGACGTGCACGTCGACCGTGCGGGTGCCGCCGAAGTAGTCGTAGCCCCACACCTCGCGCAGGAGCTGATCGCGGGTGAACACCCGGCCCGGGTGCTGGGCCAGGAACTTCAGCAGCTCGAACTCCTTGTAGGTCAGGTCGAGCGGGCGGCCCTTGAGCTTCGCGGCGTACGTGTCCGGGTCGATGGTCAACTCGCCGGCGCGGATCGAGCCGCCGGCACCGGAGACGGCGTCGCTCAACCGCCCGACGGCGAGCCGCAGCCGGGCCTCCACCTCGGCCGGGCCGGCGGCGGCGAGGATGACGTCGTCGACGCCCCAGTCGGCGTTGAGCGCGATCAGGCCGGCCTCGGTGACCACCGCGAGCAGCGGCACCCCGAGCCCGGTGGCGTGCAGCATCCGGCAGGTCGCCCGGGCCTCGCTCAGCTCGGAGCGGGCGTCGACCAGCACCGCGTCCGGGCTGGGGCCGGCGACCAGGGTGCGCACGTCGCGCGGCGCGGTACGGACCGAGTGCGGCAGCAGGTCGAGCGCCGGCAGCACTGCGGATGGTTCGCCTGCGCGCGCGGTCACCAGCAGCAGGATCTCCACGATCACCTCCGTCCCGGCGGCCGTCGGCCGCGCGCGACCAGCGCACTCCGCAGCGGGCGTGGCGCTGATGAACTTGCGTGGGTCCCGGCGTCGCTGACGGGGCGGGTAACGGGTTGAGCGTAACGGATCGCCCCGGTCGGACCTTCGCGTACTTTCGCGTTTGCCCGGCTTGCCCATGATCGTGCCCCAGGTTTTAACGTTGCCGAAACCGTGGCACGCGCGAGGGCCGGCGGGTCTGGCACGATCGGGGCGTGTTTCCCTCCAGCTCGCCCGAGACCGGCCGCGACCAGTGGCCTGACGGGCCCCGCCCGGGGCCGTCCGGCCCCTCCCGTGGCCAGCCGCCGGCGCCGCGCACCGGGCCGGCCCCCGACGACGACGAGCGCAGGGAGCGCAGCGGACCGCGCCGTGCCCGGCGGTCCGGCGACCCGGCCCGCCGGCCCGACGACGATCCGGACGTCGATCCGGACGAGGAACCGATCGAGCCGGTCGAGGTACGCCGGCCGCTCGCGCTGACGGTCGCCGGGTTCGCCGCCCTGCTCGGGGTCGGTCTCGTGCTCGGGGCGCAGACCTCCGGCCCGGGGCACCGGCTGCCCTTCGCGTTCGTCATCTTCGGCGTGCAGCTGCTCTTCGTGCTGGCCTGGACGATGGCCATCCGCCCGCCCGCGCTGCTGCTGGTCGCCGCCGTCAGCGTCGGCGCCGCGGTGGCGGCCGACTTCGCGGCCGTGCAGACGGACGTGGCCGGCCTGGCGCCGCTGGGCTACGTCGCGGCGGGCGGCTTCGCCCTCGGGGTGCTCGGGCAGCTCGTCCGGCGCGTCGACCGGGTGCGGGTGACCGACTCCCTCGGCAGCACCCTGCTGATCGTGGTCGGTGTCGTTTCCTTCGCCACGCTGATCGTGCTCAGCCGGATCCCGGCGGGCACCCAGGCCATCACGGTGTGCCTCACCGCGAGCGCGGTCGCGCTCACCGTCGCCCGGTTGACCGACGCGGTGGCCCCGTGGCCCCGGCTGGCCCCCCAGGTGCCCCGGGGCGCGGCCGGCGTGGTGGCCGGCGCGATGGTCGGCACGCTGGTCAGCGCCCTCCTCGGCAGCTACCTCGTGACGCCCTTCACCCCGACCCGGGCCGCGATCATCGGGCTGGTCGCGGCGGTCGCCGCCGTGCTGGCCGATCTCGCCGTCGGCTACGCCGAGGCGGGCCGGCTGATGGCGGGGGAGCCGCCGACCATGTGGGTGGCCCGGCACATGCAGGGGCCGCTCGGTGGCTTCGCCCTGGCCGCGCCCGCCGCGTACGCGATGTGCAAGCTCGTTCTCTGAGGCGGTGGTTGAGCTCTTCCCCGTCCGGGTACCACCGGTGGGCCGCTTCGCGGCATCCCGGCACTGACGACAGGAGGCGGCGTGGCGCACGACGAGACGTACGAGGAGCGGCCCCGGCGACGCGGGCGCAAGGTGCTCGTCACACTCGTCGTGCTGCTGCTGGTCCTGGGCGGCCTGGTCGTCGCGGCCGACCGGATCGCCGTCGGGGTGGCCGAGCGGGCCATCGCCGACCAGGTCAGCCAGGAGATCGCCAAGCAGGGTGCGCAGTCCTCGCCGCCGGAGGTGGAGGTCGGCGGCGTCCCGTTCCTCACCCAGGTGCTCGACGGCCGCTACGAGCGCATCTCCATCGTGCTGCGCGACGTGCAGGGCTCGGTACGGGGTGACGCGGTCGCGCTGCCGAAGCTCGACGTGGACGCCCGCAACGTGCGCGCCTCGCTCGACACCATCCGTTCCGGCCAGGGCGACGTGGTCGCCGAGACGGTCGACGGGACGGGCACCATCAGCTACGACAGCCTCGCCAAGCTGCTCGACCGGCCGGGACTGACCCTCGGCGAGCAGAACGGCCGGCTGGCCGTCACCGCCCCGGTCGACATCCTCGGTCAGCGGCTCACCGTGACCGGCACCGCCGACATCGCGGTCGGCAAGGAGGGGCAGGTGGCGCTGCGGTTCAACGACCTGAACGCCGAGGGCCTGCCGAACCAGCCGCTGGCCCGGACGCTGTTGAACAACTACGCGCGCAGCATCTCCATCGACGTGCCCCTGCCCGAGCTGCCGTTCCAGCTCGCCGTCCGGGAGGTCCGGCCGTTGCCCGAAGGGCTGGCCGTGACCGCGGACGCCAAGAACGTGCCGATCAACTCGGCCACCAGCTGACCGGGGCGACGTCCGCCGTCCCGCCGGACGGCTCGTCGGCCGCCCTCCCGCCAGCCGTCCCGCCGACCGCCAGCCATCCCGTCGGCCGCCGTCCCGCCCGTCGGCAGCCCGCCCGCCGGCCGGCATCCCGGATGCTGGTCAGCTCTGTGGCGTCTTCGTAGCTGGCTGATAGGCTCCCTGCTCATGGGGACGCTCCTCACCAAACGGCGCGCGGTCGACCTGTGCCGCGTGGCCACCTGCCTGTGTCGCCCCGTCATCTGACGGCGGGGCTGTCCTCGGCCGCCTAGCGGCCATCGGCACGCAGGAGCCTTTCTTCTCCCGTGCTCTCTTCCAACGCCCGGCAGCGGCGCCGTCGCACGAACCCGTGATCCGTCCATACGGTGGATCCCGCGCGTGGTGCGATTTCCTGACTTCGATGCCCCCGTGCTGGTTCACCATTCCTCATCACCAGGGAGTGATCTGATGAGTCGCGACACCGCACTCGTCTCGGCCGAGTGGGCCGAGAAGAACCTCGACGCCCCGGGCGTCGTCTTCGTCGAGGTCGACGAGGACACCTCGGCCTACGACACCGGTCACATCGCCGGCGCCATCAAGCTGGACTGGAAGACCGACCTCCAGGACCAGGTGCGCCGGGACTTCGTCAACAAGAGCCAGTTCGAGGCGCTGCTCTCCGAGCGGGGCGTCAGCAACGACGACACCGTCATCCTCTACGGCGGCAACAACAACTGGTTCGCCGCGTACGCGTACTGGTACTTCAAGCTCTACGGCCACGGCGACGTCAAGCTGCTCGACGGCGGTCGCAAGAAGTGGGAGCTCGACGCGCGCCCGCTGGTCCGCGACGCGGTGACCCGCCCCAGGACGCAGTACGTGGCGCAGGAGCCGGACAACTCGATCCGGGCCTTCCGCGACGAGGTGGTGGCCGCCATCGGCACGAAGAACCTGGTCGACGTGCGCAGCCCCGACGAGTTCGCCGGCCGGCTGCTCGCCCCCGCCCACCTGCCCCAGGAGCAGGCGCAGCGGGCCGGGCACATCCCCACGGCGATCAGCGTGCCGTGGTCCAAGGCGGCCAACGAGGACGGCACCTTCAAGTCCGACGACGAGCTGCGCAAGATCTACGCCGACGCCGGGCTGGACGACAGCCGCGAGACCATCGCGTACTGCCGGATCGGCGAGCGCTCCTCGCACTCCTGGTTCGTGCTCCAGGAGCTGCTCGGCCACCGCAACGTGAAGAACTACGACGGATCCTGGACCGAGTACGGCTCGCTGGTCGGCGTGCCGGTTGCGCTTGGCGACGAGCCCGGGGAGGCCTGAGCCATGACCGCACCCACCGCCGCCGGCTGCGCCGCTCCCGACCAGGCCGCCCCGCTGCCCGCGAGCCTGGACCTGGAGAAGGAGACCGTGATCACCGGGGTCGTCCGCTCCGACGCGGGCGAGGCCGTGCCGGGCGCGTACGTCCGGTTGCTCGACTCGACCGGCGAGTTCACCGCCGAGGTGGTGACCTCGCCGGCCGGCCAGTTCCGGTTCTTCGCCGCGCCGGGTTCCTGGACCCTGCGGGCGCTCTCCCGGCACGGCAACGGTGACGCCGCCGTCACCGCCGTCCGCGGCATCAACGAGGTCGCCGTCTCGGTCGCCTCCTGACCCCCGCCCCGCCGGTCGTCCCGTGGCCCGTCGCCTTCCCAGGTGGCGGGCCACGACCGTCTCCGGACGCCGTGACACGATGGCCCCGTGAACGGCGTGGAAGCGGCGGGGCAGGCCCCGCCTACCGGTCCGGACCGGCCGGCGGCCCCTCGACGGCGGTTGCCCTGGCTGCTCGTGGCCACCGTGGCCTGGGCGGTGCTGCTGGCGGCGCTGACCTGGACGTCGGTGCGGAACGACCCGCCGACCGTCCGGGAGCAGCGCAGCCTGACCGAGGCCGGCCCGGTCGTCGACCGCGCGGTCGGCGAGCTGGTCGCGGCGGCCGGCGACACGGCCGTGCTGACCCCGCCCGAGATCGAGCGGGGCTGCCGGGTCACCCCGTTCGCCGACGGCGCCATCCTGACCCGCGGGGTGGACGTGTTCGTCCCCGTGGGCCTGGAGCGGTCGCTGCTGGAGCGGGTCGCCGACCGACTCCCCGGGAGCTGGCGGGCCGGCGTCCGGATCACGTCGGAGGACGGCCCCCGGCTGCGCGCCGACGCGGGCGAGTTCGTGACCGTCTCCGGCGCGGTCGAGGCGGACGGTCTCGTCCGGCTGACCGCCGACACGGGCTGCCGGCCGGTGGGCGACGGCTACGCGGCACCGGCGGTCGGCGCCGACGGCGCGGAGAGCGAGGCCCTGGCCGCGGCGCTGCGGGCGCTCGGCGGCCCGCCCGGCTCGGCGCCCGAGCTGGTCGTCGCGCCCTGCCCCGGTGGTGGCACCGCCCGCACCGCCCGCGCCGGCGCCGTCGAAACCCCACCGTCCCCGGCCGACGCGCTCGGCGCCGTCGCCCGCGTCCCGCTGCTGAACACCGCCCAGGCGTACGCCTACCGGCACGGCACCGCCATGGTCCTGGCCGATCTCTCCGGCGACCGGGTCGTCGTCTCGGTCAACACCGGCTGTCCCGCCTGACCCGACGGTGAACGCCCGCCCGGCGGTCTGCGCCTGCCCGAGGGCCTGAGCCCGCCCGGCGGCCTGCACCGGCCGAGGGCCTGCGCCCGCGCGACGGGTCAGCGCCCGGCTGGGGTCAGCCGGTCAGTAGACCAGGGCCTGGGCCCCTTCGGCCATCGCCTCCTCGACGAAGGCCGCGGCACCGGCGATGCGGACGCCCGGCAGCACGTCGTCCGGCCCGATGTCCCGCCGGGCGGCGCACTGCGTGCAGGCGGTCACCGTGCCGGTGGTCAGGATCACGTGCAGCAGCTCGGCCAGCGGGGCCGAGTGCGGCAGCTCGAACTCCTGCGCCCGGCCGGGCAGCGCGAACCAGGTCGACTCCCCGGTGAGCCAGAGTGACACGTGCACTCCGGCGGCGGCTGCGGTGGCGGCGACGGTGAAGGCCTGGGCGCACCGCTCCGGGGCGTCGGCCCCGGCGGTGGCCTTGACGACGAGAGTGCGGGCCATGGGGCCCAGCATAGGATGGTCCCGATGGTTACCGAGATCGGGTTCGTCAGCCTGCTGGTCGCCGGCCTGGGCGGGCTCGCCGGTGGCCTGGTCTACCTGGCTGTACGCATATCGAGAGGACGCTGGTGAGCGCGAGGAGTGAGCCGGGTCTGCGAGCCCCGCAGTCGCGAACGAAGGTGGCTCGGTGAGCTGTCGTGGACACCGGCGGAGAGGCGGAGTGAACCGGTGAGCGACGAGAACCCCCTGCAGCCGCCGCCGTGGCTGAACGCGCCGCCGGTCGACCCGTACCCGTACGAGGAGAGCCACGACCTGCGCGTCGGCCCGAAGCTGCACCCCACGTTGGACGGCCTGCTGCCGTACGTCGGGGTGTGGCGCGGTCGGGGTCGGGGCGGCTTCCCCACCATCGAGGACTTCGACTTCGCGCAGGAGATCCGGATCAGCCACGACGGCCGACCGTTCCTGTTCTACGAGTCGCGCGCCTGGCTGCTCGACGAGCAGAGCCGTCCGGTCCGCCCGGCGGGTCGCGAGGTCGGCTGGTGGCGGCCGGTGATGGACGGCGACCGGGTCACCGACGAGCTGGAGGCGCTGATGACCGTGCCCACCGGCGTCATGGAGCTGCACATCGGCAAGCGCAAGGGCACCCAGATCGAGTTCGTCACCGACGCGGTGGTCCGTACGTCGACCGCCAAGGAGGTCACCGCCGGTCACCGCCTCTTCGGCATCGTCGAGGGCGCACTGCTCTACGCCCAGGAGATGGCGGCCGTCGGGCATCCCCTCTCCCCGCACCTCTCCGCACGCCTCACCCGGGTGGCGGGCTGACCCCTCCCTCGCCGACAGCGGGGGCGGGGAAGCCCAGGAGCGCCTGGAGGGCGGCGGTGTACGCGCTGCGGCGCAGCGGAACGGCGTCCAGGGTGCGGATCTCCGCGAGGCCCCGGACGGACGAGCTGAGCCAGACGCCGTCGGCGTTGCCCAGCTCCGCCGGGGTGACCAGGCGCTCCTCGGCGCGTAGGCCCAGCTCGGGGGCGTGCGCCAGGAGCCAGGCGGCGGTCACGCCCGGCAGGATGCCGGTTCCGGCGGCGGGCACCGTACGGAGGGTGTCGCCGGTCAGCCACACCAGGTTGGCCGTGGGCCCCTCCAGCGCGTACCCGTCTGAGGAGACCCAGAGCGCGTCGTCCACGCCGGCGCGGGTGGCCCAGCGGCGGGCGGCGGTGCTCACCGCGTACGAGGTGGACTTGATTCCGGTCGGCAGCCAGTCGAGTTCGGCGCGGGCCCGGGCCGTGACGCCCAGCGGCAGGGTCGCCACGGTGATCCCGTCGCGTCGGGCCGCCCGGGCGGCGGCCGGCACCTCGCCGAGCGTGGCGTAGACGGTCGGCGGGCCGCCGCCCTCCGGCCCCCGGGTGCAGACCAGCCGCAACGCCCCCTCGACCTCGGCGGGCCAGCCCGCGCGGACGGCGTCGAGCAGCCCCACCAGCACCTCGACGGCGGGCAGCGTCAGGTCGACGGCCGCCGCAGCCCGGGCCAGCCGGGCCAGGTGCTCGTCGCGTAGCCACGGCCGTCCGTCCCGCAGGTGCATCGTCTCGAAGAGCCCGTCGCCGTGCAGTACGCCCCGGTCGTCGCCGCGCAGCACCGGCTCGCCGGGCGGCACCAGCCCGCGCCCCGGTACGGCGATCCTCGACGCCACCATGACGGCCGAGCCTAGCGGCGGACCGGTCGACGCGGGCGGCGAGCGTGGCGGAGCGAACTATGATCGGACGGTGTCCGAATCCTCCCTCGCGGAAGTGCTCCGCGCCCGTGGCCTTCGGCTGACGGCGCAGCGGCAGTTGATCCTCCAGGCTGTGCTGGACCTGGGGCACGCCACCCCGGAGCAGGTGCACACAGCCGTCCGTGAGGTCGCCGCAGGGGTCAACATCACCACCATCTACCGCACGCTGGAGCTGCTGGAACGGCTCGGCCTGGTCACCCACACCCATCTCTCGCACGGCTCGCCGACCTATCACGCGGCCGGCGAGGACCAGCACGTCCACCTGGTCTGCCGGGAGTGCGGCGCGATCGACGAGATCGATCCGGAGCTGCTGAGCCCGCTCGCCGACCAGTTGGCGAGCCAGCGCGGGTTCCGGGTGGACATCGGCCACGTCTCGTTCTTCGGCGTCTGCGTCCGCTGCGAGAACGGGGACAGCAAGTGATCGACATCGCGGGCGCGGTGAGCGTCGAGAGCATCGACGAGGCCAGCCGGGACCAGCCCGAGCCGGCGCACGCGGCGGCCGGCGTGCGGGGCGTGGCGGCGCACTACGGCGACCCGATGCGCGAGCAGCGCACCCTCGACACGGCGGTCGGCCTGGTCGACCGCTCGCACCGGGGCGTCGTCGCGGTGCCCGGCGAGGAGCGGATCGGCTGGCTGCACACCCTCACCAGCCAGCACCTGGCGCAGCTCACCGCAGGCCAGGGCACCGAGCTGCTGGTGCTCTCCCCGCACGGGCACGTCGAGCAGCACGCCATGGTCGCCGAGGACGGCGTCACCACCTGGCTCGACACCGAGCCGGGCGCGACCACCGGCCTGCTGTCGTACCTGGAGCGGATGCGGTTCTTCAGCAAGGTCGAGCCGCGCGACGCCACCGCCGAGCACGCCCTGCTCTCCCTCGTCGGGCCGGAGGCCCCCGCCGCGGTGCAGACGCTCGGCGTGACCGGGCTGGCCGCACCCGACGTGGTCGCGGTGCCGGGCCCGAAGTTCCGTGCCGGTGAGCTGCCGCCACGGCCCACCGTGCTGTACGACGTGCGTCCGCTGCCCGTGGGCGGGTGGGCGCGCCGGGGCCCGCTGGGCGTGGACCTGCTGGTGCCCCGGGCCGCCATGGAGCAGGTGGTCACCGAGCTGCGGGGCAACGGGGTGCCGGTCGCCGGCCTGTGGGCGTACGAGGCGGTGCGGGTGGCCGCCCGGCGGGCACGGGTGGGGGTGGACACCGACCACCGGACGATCCCGGCCGAGGTGGACCTGATCGCCCCGGCCGTACACCTGGACAAGGGCTGCTACCGGGGTCAGGAGACCGTGGCCCGGGTGCACAACATGGGCCGGCCGCCGCGTCGGCTCGTACTGCTGCATCTGGACGGGGTGACCACCGACCAGCCGCCGGTCGCCGGCACGCCGGTGACCCTCGACGGCCGGGCGGTCGGTTTCGTCGGCACGGCCGTGCACCACCACGAGCTGGGCCAGGTCGCCCTGGCCGTGGTCAAGCGCAACGTCGCCGACGACGCCCGCCTGCTCGTCGGTGAGACCGCCGCCGCGATCGATCCGGCCTGACCGCCCGTCGGCGAAAGATTCTCTCCTTCGGGGCGCTGGGGCCGGAAAAGTTCCGGTCGACTGGCTGGTTGGCCTCGGTCTAGGATCCGGGCATGACGACAGGGACGTTGATCACGGTTGCCCCCACCGGCGCGGAGTCGGCCAAGGCCGAGGTGCCGGCGCTGCCGGTGACGCTCGACGAGTTGCTGCTGACCGCCAAGGAGTGCGAGGCGCTCGGCGCCGCCGTGATCCACGTCCACATCCGCGACGACGAGGCGAAGCCCACCCTGGACCAGGGACGGCTGCGGGAGACCGTGGCGGCGCTGCGGGCGGGCACCGACCTGATCGTGCAGCTCTCCTCCGGGGGCGCGGTGACCGACCCGGAGGCCGCCCGGCTCGCGGTGCTCGACGCCGGCCCCGACATGGCCTCCTGCACGATGGGCACGCTCAACTTCGGCGACGACGTCTTCCTCAACCGCTGGGAGTTCATCGTCGACCTGCACACCCGCATGCAGGAGCGCGGCATCGTGCCCGAGTACGAGATCTTCGACCTCGGCCACCTGACCGCCCTGCAACGGCTGCTCGGCAAGTACGGCCTGCCGGCGGGCGGGCACGTGCACGTCGACTTCGTGATGGGCGTGCCGGGCGGCATGTCGGGCACCACCTCGGCGCTGGTCGCCGCCCACCAGGCGCTGCGCGACCTGCCCGAGGGCACCACCTTCTCGGCCACCGGCATCGGCCGCAGCACGATCCCGGTCATGCTGGCCTCGCTCTCGGCCGGTGGGCACCTGCGGGTCGGTATGGAGGACACGGTGACGTACGCCAAGGGTCGCCCGGTCGAGTCCAACATGCAGCTCGTCGCCCGGGCGGTCGGCTTCGCCCAGCTCGCCCAGCGACCGCCGCTGACCACGGCCGAGGCGCGCGACCTGCTCGGCCTGCCGACGACCGGGCGGTAACCGCCCCGGCGGCCACCGGGCAGCTGGGGCGCCCTGTCGGTCGTCGGGTGGTCAGCGCCCGCCGGTCGCCGAGCGCTCGGTGCGGCTCTGTCGGTCGCCGGGCGGTGGGTGCGCCCTGCCGATCGCCCTGCCGGTCGCCCGGGCGGTAAGCAGCGACCGGGGTCGGCGCTGCTGTACAGCCGGTCGTCGACCGCCTGGTCACCCGCCCGCCGGGTGTGGCCGGTGGTGGCGGTACCGTCCACCTCGTGGGAAAGACGTACGAGGGCGGCGCGCCGCTCGCCGAGGTGGTCCGGTCGGGATTCGTCGAGGGTGTGCACCGGGGGTCGGTGGTGGTGCTCGACGCCACCGGCGCGACGGTCGCCGGTGCCGGGGACGTGACCTCGCCGGTCTTCCCGCGCTCGTCCAACAAGCCGATGCAGGCGGTCGGCATGCTCCGTGCCGGGCTGACGCTGGGCGATCCCGCCGACGTGGCGCTGGTCGCGGCCAGCCACGCCGGGGAGGACTTCCACCTGGCCCGGGTCGGCGCGCTGCTGGCGCGCGCCGGGCTGGACGAGTCGGCCCTGCACTGTCCGCCGGACCTGCCCGTGGGCGACGAGGCGCGGGCGGCCGTGCTGCGGGCCGGCGGCGGTCCCACGCGTACGCAGATGAACTGCTCCGGCAAGCACAGCGGGATGCTGCTGACCTGCCTGGCCGCCGGCTGGCCGCTCGACGGTTACTGGCGTCCGGAGCACCCGTTGCAGCAGCGGCTGCGGGACGCGGTGGAGGAGTACGCCGGCGAGCAGGTCGGGGCGGTCGGGGTGGACGGCTGCGGTGCCCCGGTGCTCGCCATCTCGCTGACCGGGCTGGCCGGGGCGTACCTCAGGCTCGTCTCGGCGGAGCCCGGCACCGTGGCGCGGACGGTGGCCGACGCGATGCGCGCGTACCCGGACCTGGTGGGCGGCACGCAGGCCGACGACAGCCGGCTCATGCGTGGGGTTCCCGGGCTGCTCGCCAAGGTGGGCGCCGAGGGGGTCATCGCCGCGGCGGTGCCCGGGGTCGGGGCGGTCGCTCTCAAGATCGACGACGGCGCGGGCCGGGCCCGGATGCCGGTGCTGGTCTCCGCCCTGCGCCGGCTCGGGGTGGACGCCCCGGTGCTGGCCGAGTACGCCGAGACGCCGGTCTTCGGCGGCGGCCTGCCGGTCGGCGCAGTCCGCCCCCTCTGGTAGCCCGAGCGGAGCCGTCACCCGTATCCCCTGGCCGGGATGACCTCGCCCATTGCTTGTCACCGGGCAGTGGGGCACTGGTACGGGTGTGGAAACGCGCCGTCCGATCACCGCCAGACGGCTGCTCTCCTGTCGGACAGGCTCTTGTCATGAACAACGCAATCGATGGCAAGGTGGCTCTGGTTACCGGCGGTGGTCGTGGCATCGGCGCTGCCGTGGCGCTGCGTCTGGCCAATGAGGGCGCCGATGTGGCGTTGACGTTCCAGGAGAATCAGCAACGCGCCGACGACGTGGTGGATCGGATCAAGGCTGCCGGACGGCGGGCTCTCGCCGTGCAGGCGGACAGCGGCGACCCGGCGGCCGTGGTCGACGCGGTCGACCGGGTCGCCGGCGAGCTGGGTCGGTTGGACATCCTGGTGAACAACGCCGGCGCGTTCCTGCTCGGACCGTTGGAACAACTGAGCCTGGAGGAGTTCGAGCAGACTGTCGCGGTCAACGTCCGGGCGCCGTTCGTCGCCTCCCAGGCTGCGGTGCGCCACATGTCGGCCGGTGGACGGATCATCAACATCGGCAGCAACGTGGCCGAGCGGGCGGTCTTCCCGGGCTTCTCGCTGTACGCGATGAGCAAGACCGCTCTGATCGGCCTGACCAAGGCGCTCGGACGCGAACTCGGCGGCAGAGCGATCACCGTAAATCTGGTCAACCCCGGGGCCACGGACACCGAACTGAATCCGGCCGACGGCCCTAACGCCGAGACGATCAACGGGTTCACCGCCCTCGGTCACTACGCGGACCCAGCCGATGTGGCCGCCGCGGTCGCGTTCCTCGCCAGCGCGGACGGGCGCTACATCACCGGGGCGACGATCAACGTCGACGGCGGTTTCACCATCTGATCACCGGCTCGCCGCCATCTGGTCCGCCGTTCGCATGGCTACGGCCCGTTCCCTCATCTGGAGCGGGCCGTACCGCACCGTCGTCGACGGTGCAGGTGTCAGGGCAGGAAGTCGAGCAGGGCGGCGTTGACCGGGGCGGGGCGCTCCAGCGGCAGCAGGTGGCCGGCGTCCGGCACGTCGGGCAGGCGGACGGCGTCGGGCGCCTCGGCGGCGATCCGGTCGGCGAGCCGGCTGATGTCGGGCACGTCGGCGGCGCCGGCACCGACCAGTACGGGCATCCGCAGCTCGCCGAGGCGGCCGATCGCGGGCGGGTCGAGTTCGGCGATGTCGACCGCGCTGAGCGCCAGCTCGGCGGCGAGCGCCCGCTGGTCCATCTCGCGGGCGAAGGCGAGCAGCTCCGGGTCGACGTCGGCGGGCTCGCGGTGCGGGCCGACCACCCAGAAGCGCACCTCACCGGCGGCGCTGGCGGCGAAGTCCTCCGGGTCGACCTCGCCCACCAGGCTCTCCCAGAGGTCGTTCGCCTCCTCCGACCATTCGTGGCCCGAGGCGGCGGTGCCGAGGAGGGCGAGCGCGCTCACCCGCTCCGGGTGGGCCAGCGCGGTGTCGATCGCGACGGCGCCGCCGAAGGAGCAGCCGACCAGGGCGGCCCGGGGCAGGTCGAGCGCGTCGAGCAGCCCGGCCACGTCGTCGTGGTGGGCGAACGGGGTCGTCGGCAGCTCGGAGTCCCCGTAGCCGCGCAGGTCGAGGGCGATCACCCGGTGCCGCGTGGCCAGCGGGCCGATCTGCTCCCGCCACATCCGCCGGTCCGCGATGCCGGCGTGCAGCAGGACGACGGGCGTGCCGCTGCCGGTGTCGTCGTACGCGAGCAGGGCGCCGTTCACCTCGATCTTGGTCACTGCGGCAAGGTACGCACCGGGAGGCCGGGGCGCAACCGCCTTGTGCCCGGCGCGGGCGTGAGGCGGGCGGGCCGGGCGCGCGGGCCGGGAGGTGCGGGGATCCCGGTCAGAGACCGAACATCGGCAGGCAGGCCGCCACACCGTGGACCGTCACGGCAGGCCGCTCCTGTCGGCTCCACTTCTCCCGCGTGAGCCGTAGGCGATCGGACACGACGGCCTCGTCACCGCGGGCGTCGACGGAGATGCCGTCGTGCTCGTAGCCGAGCTTGCGGGAGACCCCCTGGGACGAGTGGTTGTCCTGGAAGACCTCGGTGCGTGCGGCCTCGGCGCCGAGGTGGTCGAAGGCCAGCGTGAGCAGGCCGGCGCGGGCCTCGGTTCCGTAGCCCCTGCCCTGGTGTTCGATCCCGAGCCACGCCGACGTCGTGACCTGCCGGACGACCCGGAAGTCGCGTGCGCCGAGCGTGACCACGCCGAGCGGATCACCACGCCGGAAGACGCCGAGCCCGAGCCGCCACGCGGAATCACTCCACTCTCCGAGCCGGCCCCAGTGCCCCTGCAACACGGCGCGCGCCCGATCCTCCGGGCCACCGTCGGTCCACGGCGTCAGGAACGGGCGTTCGTCCGGACGGTGCACGCCCCGGCCCGCGAGGTGCGCGAGTTCCGCCAGCTCCTCCTCGCGGGGCAGGCGGAGCTCAAGCCGGGCGGTGGAGATGGTGAGGCCGTACAGGGGCCACAGGTCGACGAGCACGAACGTGATCGTGGCGATCGGGACCGCCGGTCGCCACCGGTTTACCGACGGCGACCGGTCTGCCGAACCCTGGCGGGCGTGGCCGGGGCGGGACGAGACGTCCCTGCGTGGGCGTGGCCGGGATGGGGTGAGACGTCCCCGCGCGGGCGTGGCTGGGGCGGGATGAGACGTCGCTAACTCTGGTTAGCGTTTTGCTTGCAGGAGCTAGCAGGGCGCGTTAGCGTCGGGTCATGGCCACTGGTAAGGACCTTCCCGACGTCGGCGGGTTCATTCGCGATCTGCGCCGCAACGCGAAGATCTCGCTCCGGCAGCTCGCCGAGCAGGCGGGGGTCAGCAACCCGTACCTCAGTCAGATCGAGCGCGGCCTGCGCAAGCCGAGCGCCGAGGTGCTCCAGCAGCTCGCCAGCGCGCTGCGGGTCTCCACCCCGGCGATGTACCTGCGGGCCGGGCTGCTCGACGACAAGGAGGGCCAGGGCGTGCTCGCGGCCATCGCCGTCGACCCCGACCTGACCATGGCGCAGAAGCAGTCGCTCACCCAGATCTACGAGACGTTCCGCCGGGAGAACGCGCGGCTCGCCGAGGCGACCGCGGCGGCCACCGGCGACACCGCCGCTGAGGGGCCGGCGACCGGCGACACCGCCGGCGCGAGAGTGCCGGATCCCGCCGAGGCGGCGCCCGACCTGGCGAACCTCGCCGCCACGGGCCCCACCACGCCCGAGGGCACCCCGACCGAGGCCGTTCTGGAGTCGGTCGCCGTCACCGAGGCCGGCCCCGCTCCCGCCCCGACCGACACCCCCGAGAAGAAGGCCGCCCGCAGTGCGGTCCGGAAGGCCGCCGACGCGGCCGAAGAGGAGAAGTGATGACCCAGCCGAAGACCAACCGCATCCCGGCCCCGCTCTACGCCGCCGCCGGTGCCGGGGAACTCGCCCTCCAGCAGCTACGCAAGCTCCCCGCCGTGGTGACCGACCTCGGCACCAAGGTCGTCGCCGACCTGGGCGGCAAGGCCGTCGTCACCGGCGTCGAGCTGCGCCAGAAGGCCAACGACACGCTGCGTACGGCCAACCTGACCGCCGTTGGCCTGCGCGAGAAGGCCGTCCCGACCGAGCTGGACCTGAAGCGCCTGCGCGAGGCAGCCGACCTGAACCGGCTGCGCGAGGCCGCCGACCTGGACAAGCTGCGTGAGGTCGCCGACCTGGACCGGCTCCGGGCGTTGGCGACCCGCAACGCCGCCGTCGTGGTCGCCGGCGCCCAGGCCGCGCAGGAGCGGGCGCAGGCCGCGTACGTCGCGCTCGTCGCCCGGGGCGAGCGGGTCGTCGGCGCGGGCGTGCTGGAGGCCGCCGAGACCGTGAACGCCGACATCGAGGCGACCGAGGCCGGGACCGTACCGGCCGAGGCGGTCGCGAAGCCGGCCACCGCGCCGGCCGTCACCGCCGAGACGTCGGCCCCGGCCGGCATCGCCGAGACGCCGACCCCGGCCGAGGTGGCCGAGGTGCTGGAGGCCAAGCCGGCCGCCGCGAAGAAGGCGACGACCCGGGCCACGAAGGCCACCAAGGCCGCCGCGAAGCCGGCCGCCACCCCGTCGGCGAAGCTGCCCCGGGCCACCAAGCGGACCCGCCCGGCCGCCGAGTAGTTCGTCACGCCGGTGAGCCCGGATGCGTCCTGTCGGACGTATCCGGGCTCACCGGCATAAGCTTGCCGACATGGCCTACGCCGCGCCGCTCTTCGCCTTCGATGTTCGCTACGTGATCGAGCTGATCCTGCTCGTCTTCGCGTTGATCGTGCAGGGCATCGCCCTGGTGCACGCCATCACCCAGCGTTCCGACGCCTTCGCTGCCATCGGCACCCTGCCCAAGGGTGGCTGGATCGGCATTCTCGCCGTCTGCCTGGTGCTGACCCTGCTCGGCTTCGGCCCGATCAGTCTCTTCGGGCTCGTCGGGATCGCCGCCGGGCTGATCTACCTGCTGGACGTCCGGGTGGGGCTGCGCGACCTGAGTGACGGCAAAGGGTTCTGGTGAGGGGTTTCCGCTGGCCGCCCCCGCCGGACGGCGGACCCCGCACCTGGGGGCCGGGCCCGGGCGCGCCGCGTACCGGGCGACCCGCCCTGCCGGAGCCGGAGACCGAGCTGGTCGCCACGCCCCACGGCGTACGCCTGGAGCAGCTCGTCACCGGAACGGGTGCCCCGGTCACGGTGTTCGCCCACGGGCTGGGTAACGGCATCGCCACCACCCGGCCGTTCGGCAGCGGGGTACGGGGTCGCAAGCTGTTCTTCCAGTTCCGCGGGCACGGCCGCTCCGACGCGCCGCCCGGCCCGTGGAGCTATCTGGACCTGGCCCGTGACCTGCGGGCGGTGGCCGACCTCGGCGGTGCCACCCGGGCCTTCGGCGCCAGCCTCGGCGCGGGCGCGCTCTGCCGGCTGCTCGCCGAGAGCCCGGAACGCTTCGAGCGGCTGGTCGTCTTCCTGCCGGCGGCGCTCGACCGGCCGCGCGGCGAGGTCGCGCGGGCCCGGCTGACCGCGCTGTTCGAGGCCGTGGAGAGCGGCGACGCCTCCGCCGTGGCCGACGTGGTCCAGGCCGAGCTGCCGCCCGCCGTACGCAACACCCCGGCCGGCTGGGCCTACCTGCGCCAGCGCCTCGACCAGCTCCTGCGCGACGGCCTCGCCCCGGGGCTGGCGAGCCTGCCCGAGCAGGCGCCGCTGCACGACGCCGCCACGCTGGCCGCGGTCACCGCGCCGACCCTGGTGATCGGCTGCGCGGGCGACGACCTGCACCCGGTCGAGGTCGCCGAGCAACTCGCGGCCGCGCTGCCCCGGGCCACCCTGCACGTGTACGACCGGCCCGGCGTCCTCTGGACGGAACGCGCCGACCTGCGCAGCCGGATCTCCGCCTTCCTCAACGAGGTCTAGCGGCGGCCCTGCGCCGGCGCAGCTACCCGCCCTGCCCCGGCGGCAGGTGGGCGGCGCGTACGTCGAGCAGCCAGCGCTCCACCGTCGCCTCGTCCGGGCGGTCCGGCAGCGGGGTGCGGACGCGGTCGAAGTCCCGTTCCGCCTCGGCGATGAGCGCCCGCGCCTCGTCCAGCGCGCCGCCCGCCACCCGTTCGCCGAACGCGCGGAACCACTCGGGGTCGGCGAGCCGGATCTCCAGCACGCCGGTGGCGTAGAGGATCCGGCCCTGGTGCACCAGCCGGGCCAGGTGCCGGGCGTGCTTGGCGGTGCGCCGCCGGGTGTCGGCGGAGAACGTGCCGTCGCCCCGGGACTCGAGTTTGCGGAACTGCTGACCCGCGTAGCCCAGGTAGGCGTCGCGGACGCGGGGCGCGCTGAGGAACGCCGAGCGGATGGCGATCAGCCGGTCGCCGAACTCCGTACGGGTCTCGTAGCAGTCCTGCGGCAACCAGGCCAGCTCGGTGGCGGTCGGGTTGCCACTCAACGCCAGGCGGCACCACTTCGCCGCCTCGTGCAGGGTGATGTCCGGGTCCGTGGTCACCACCGACTCACGGGGCGGGCGCAGGCCGTGGAACGCGACGGTGGGCGCGGCGAAGACGCCGATCCGGTCGACGTCGGAGCCCGGCCCGGCCAGCCCGTACGCGACCGAGCCGACGATCCCGGAGAGCAGCAGGTGCATGCCGGCGAGCATGCCGGACGACACCGCTTCGCGAAACCTGACTTCGGCTGTCAGGTATCGCTGACAGGCTCGCCGCATGACGAAACCGCTGACAGGGAAGATCGCGCTCGTCGCCGGGGCGACACGGGGCGCCGGCCGGCAGATCGCGGTGCAGCTCGGCGCCGCCGGCGCCACGGTCTACGCCACCGGCCGCAGCAGCCGGGCCGGCCGCTCCGAGATGGACCGCCCGGAGACCATCGAGGAGACCGCCGAACTGGTCACCGCGGCCGGCGGCAGCGGCATCGCCGTCAGGGTCGACCATCTCGTTCCCGAGCAGGTCCGCGACCTGGTCGCCCGCATCGACGCCGAGCAGGGCCGCCTCGACGTGCTGGTCAACGACATCTGGGGCGGCGACCCGCTGACCACCTGGGAGAAGCCGGTCTGGGAGCAGCCGCTGGAGGCGGGCTTCCGCAGCCTGCGCCTGGCGATCGACACGCACATCGTCACCGCGCACTTCGCCCTGCCGCTGCTGATCCGCCGCCCCGGCGGGCTGGTCGTCGAGGTCGGTGACGGCACGAAGGCGTACAACGACGCCCACTACCGGCTGTCGGTCTTCTACGACCTGGCGAAGACCTCGGTCAACCGGCTCGCGTACGTGTGGGGACACGAGCTGGGACCGCACGGCGGCACGGCCGTGGCGCTGACGCCGGGCTGGATCCGGTCCGAGGCGATGCTGGAGCACTTCGGGGTGACCGAGGAGAACTGGCGGGACGGCGCCGCCAAGGATCCGCACTTCCTCATCTCGGAGACCCCGGCCTTCGTCGGGCGCGCGGTCGCCGCGCTGGCCGCCGACGAGGACCGGGCCCGCTGGAACCAGGCGTCCGTCTCGGCCGGCGAACTGGCCCAGGTGTACGGGTTCACCGACGTCGACGGCAGCCGGCCGGACGGGTTCCGCTACATCACCGAGGTGGTGGAGACGGGCAGACCGGCCGACGTCACCGGCTACCGCTGACCCGGCAGCGGACCGGGCCCCGGCTGCCGACCGGGCCCCGGTCGCGTTTGCGGACCGGCGTAGTGGCGGGCCATCCGCTCGGCCGCCGCCGCCAGCCGCGTCCGCAGCTCCGGCGGGTCGAGCACCTCCACCTCCGGGCCCAGCCCGAGTAACTGGTGGTACGCGACGTCGACGGACTCGACGGGCAGCCGGGTCACCACCCAGCCCTGCGCGTCGGGGCCGTCGGCGGCGGCGACCGCCTCGTCGTACGCGAAGGGGGCGTCCGCCAGGTGCCGGAGCTGGCGCAGGCCGGCGGCGCTGAGCCGGACGGTGGCCCGCTCCCGCAGCATGCCCCGCTGGAACGCCTCGGCCTGCGCCCGCCAGTGCCCGGCCAGGTCGAAGTCCTCGTCCCGGTCGAAGGTCTCGTCGCTCACCTCGACACCGGTGACCCGGTCCACCCGGTAGGTGCGCACGTCGTCGCCGACCCGGCCGACCAGATACCAGACGCCGCTCTTGAGCACGAGCCCGTACGGCCGCAGGGTGCGCGCCACCTCGCGGTCGCCGCGCCGGTAGCGCAGCTCGACCACCCGGTCCCGCCAGACCGCGCCGGCCAGTTCGGTCAGCCACGGTGGCGGCCCCACCTCCCGGAACCAACCCGGCACGTCCAGGTGGAACCGTTGCCCGGTGCGGGCCGGGGCGTCGCGCAGCGCGGGCGGCAGCGCGGCCAGGACCTTCAGCTCGGCGGCGGCCACCGCGTCGGCGAGCCCCATGTCACCGGCCGGCCCGGGCAGCCCGGCCAGGAAGAGCGCCTCCGCCTCGTCCCTGGTCAGCCCGGTCAGCCGGGTCCGGTAGCCGCCGACCAGCCGGTAGCCGCCGGCCCGGCCCCGGTCGGCGTAGACCGGCACCCCGGCGGCGGAGAGCGCCAGCACGTCGCGGTAGACGGTCCGCTCGGAGACCT
The DNA here is from genome assembly GCF_043197615.1 of Micromonospora sp. NPDC049048. Taxonomy (NCBI): domain Bacteria; kingdom Bacillati; phylum Actinomycetota; class Actinomycetes; order Micromonosporales; family Micromonosporaceae; genus Micromonospora; species Micromonospora sp. NPDC049048. The sequence goes on from NZ_JBICTM010000001.1 coordinate 330,904, forward strand.
CCAACTCCCGCGCCAGCTCCGCCGCGGTCATCGTCTCCCGCGCCTGGAGCAGCAGCACCAACGAGATCAACCTGGCCGCCCGCACGCATCCATCCTGCCGTGCCCACCCGACGGTCCCCAGCCGGCGGTCCGCCTCCGCCGCGGCTTGACCCTCACGCCGCGGTCCGCGCGCTGCACCACCGGGATGACATCGGTCTGGTGCGACCGTCGCTGCGTACGACTGCCGGATACCGGCTCTACACCGCTGGCGATCTGGAACGCCTGCACCGATCGCCCTCCACGACCGGTTACAACTAGGCTCTGCGGTCGTGAACGCACCCCGCATCGCCGCGCCCGTGGCCGGCGCCGCCAGCCGGTTCTTCGGCGGAGTCGGCCTGCTCCTGCGCGGCCTCGGCCTCTACGTCCGCAGCCCCGGGCTGATGCTGCTCGGCGTCATACCGGCGTTGATCTCGGGTGCGCTCTTCGTGGCGGCGTTCGCCACCCTGGCGTACTTCGTCGACGATCTGGCCGCGCTGGTCACGCCGTTCGCCGACGACTGGTCGGCCACCGGGCGCAGCCTCGTGCGGGTGATCGCCGGGCTGGCCTTCCTCGGCCTCGGCGGCCTGCTCGCGGTGGTCAGCTTCACCGCCGTCACCCTGGTCATCGGCGACCCGTTCTACGAGAAGATCTCCGAACGCGTCGAGGAACGCCTCGGCGGCACGCCGAACGCCGTCGACGTGCCGTTCTGGCCGTCGCTGCGGCGCAGCCTCGCCGACTCCGTGCGGCTGGTGGGCCTGTCGATCCTCTTCGGCATCCCGCTCTTCGCCGCCGGGTTCATCCCGGTGGTCGGCCAGACCGTGGTACCGGTGATCGGGGCGGCGGTCGGCGGCTGGCTGCTCGCGGTCGAGCTGGTCGGAGCCCCCTTCTACCGGCGCGGGATGCGGCTGCCGGAGCGCCGGTCGATGCTCAAGGCGGACCGACCGACCACGCTCGGCTTCGGGGTGGCGGTCTTCGTCTGCTTCCTGATCCCGCTCGGCGCGGTGCTCGTCATGCCGGCCGCCGTCGCCGGGGCGGCCCTGCTGGCCCGCCGCTCGCTCGGCCAGTCCATCACGGAGGGCTGACCCGGGCCGTCAGGGCAGGTCGCGCAGGCAGGACCAGCTCGACCCGACCGGGCGGTAGCCGAGCCGTACGTTGATTGCCAGCATCGGCGCGTTCGCCTCGTCGTTCGAGGTGTAGGCGACGCGTACCCCGCCGGCTGCGGCCCGGTGCAGCGCCGCCGTCTTGACCAGGCGGGCCAGCCCGCGCCCCCGGTGCGCCGGCAGCGTGCCCGTGTAGTCCGACCACATCCGGTCGCCGTCGCGCTTGACGAGGCTGAACGCCACGATCTCGTCGCCGACCTCGGCCACGGTGCTGGCGGCGCGGTCCAGGCCCAGGTTGTCCCAGACCTCGGAGTACCAGTTCTCGTAGCTGATCGCGTCGGCGGGAACGTCCCCCGGTTCGTCGGCCGCCGTCGCCACCTCGGCCAGGTGGACCCGGCGCGGCTCGACGTCGGTCAGCGGCAGCAGCCGTACGCCTGACGGCGGCTCCGGCATCGGCGGGGCCGGCCGCAGGTCCAGCGCCGAGTAGCGCAGCTCCCGGCTCGGCGTGAAGCCGTGCCGGCGGGCGAACGGCAGCGACTCCGGCAGCGCCCAGGTACGCACCCGGCGCGCCCCGATGTCCCGCAGGTGCCCCAGGGCGGCGGTCAGCAGCGTGGTGCCGGCGCCCCGGCCCCGGTGCTCCGGGTGCACGTGCAGGGTGGAGACCTCCCCGACGTCCTTCTGCGAGGTCTGGGCGTTGCGGTACGCCGACGCCCAGCCGACCACCGTGTCGTCCACCTCGACGACGTACGCGGCCCAGTCCTCGCCGGGCGGGGGCTGGGCGATCATGCGCCGGGTCGACTCGACGCCGCGTACCAGGTAGGGGTGCACGAGCGCGCGCAGCGCCACGACGGCCGGCGCGTCGTCGGGGCGGGCGGTGCGGATCCGCACGTCAGGCCTCCGCGCGTACGGCGGCGACGGCCTCGACCTCGACGAGCTGGTCGGCGTAGCCCAGCACGGTCACGCCGAGCAGGGTGCTGGGCGGGTCGTGGTCGCCGAACGCGTCCCGGACCACCTCCCACACGGCCACCAGGTCGGCCTGCCGCGTCGACGCCACGTACACCGTGGTCTTGACGACGTCGGTGAGCCGAGCCCCGGCCGCCGCGAGGGCGGTCTCCAGGTTGGCCATCACCTGCCGGGCCTGGCCGACGGGGTCGCCGGGCGAGACGGTCCGCCCCTCGGCGTCGAGCGGGCAGGCGCCGGCGGTGTGGACGAGCCGGGCCGGCGGCTCGACCGTGGCCGCGTACGCGTACTCGGCGACGTCGGAGAGGGCGGGTACGCGGATCAGGTTCACGGTCACGCGCGCGACGCTACCGCCGGACCCCGCGCGCTTCGATCGGATTTCCGCCGGCCGGTCAGGCGGACTCGCGGACGATCAGCTCGGTGGGGAGCACCACGGATTCGATCGCCTCGCCGACGGCCAGCCGCAGCAGCAGCCGGGTCATCTGCCGGCCCAGTTCCACGATCGGCTGGCGGACGGTGGTCAGCGGCGGCTCGGTGTACGCGGCCGTCTCGATGTCGTCGAAGCCGATCACCGCCACGTCGTCCGGCACCCGCCGCCCCGCCTCGCGCAGCGTCCGCAGGGCGGCGTGCGCCATCAGGTCGGAGGCGGCGAAGACGGCGTCCAGGTCGGGGTGCTCGGCGAGGAGCTGCCGCATCGCCGTCGCCCCCGACTCGCGGGTGAAGTCGCCGGTCGCCACCAGCTCCGGCAGCCCGGCCTCGGCGACCGTGTTCCGGTAGCCGGTGAGGCGCTCGATGCCGGCCACCATGTCCTGCGGGCCGGCGATCGTGGCGATGCGGCGGCGTCCGCCGTCCAGCAGGTGCCGCACCGCCGTGGCCACGCCGCCCACGTGGTCGACGTCGACGTAGGGCACGTCGGCGCCGTCGAGCGGCCGGCCGCTGCACACGACCGGGATGCCCAGCCGGGCGAGCCGGCCGGGCAGCGGGTCCTCGCCGTGCAGCGAGGCGAAGAGCACCCCGTCGACGTGCCGTCCGGTCGTGTAGCGCTCGACCCGGTCGTGCCCGGCGGGCGAGCCGGCCAACATCAGCACGAGCTGCTTGTCGGCCGCCTCCAGCTCCTGCGCCGCGCCCCGGATGATCCCGGGGAAGACCTGGTCGTCGGAGAAGACCCGGGTGGCGGCCTCCGGCAGCACCAGGGCGATCGAGTCGGTCCGCTGGGTGACCAGGCTGCGGGCGGCCAGGTTCGGCACGTACCCCAGCTCGGCCACCGCCCGGCGGACCGCCTCCCGGATCGGCTCGGCGACCGTCGTGGAGCCGTTCACCACCCGCGAGACGGTCGCCCGCGAGACCCCCGCCCGCCGGGCCACTGCCTCCAGTGTCGGCCGCTGCGCCGTCGTCATCCCCGTTACCACCGCCTCGTCACAGCCCGTTCCGGGAGATCACCTCCTGGTACCACCGGGCGCTCGACTTCGGTGTGCGTCGCTGCGTCAGGTAGTCGACGTGGATGATCCCGAACCGTCGACGGTAGCCCTCGGCCCACTCGAAGTTGTCCAGCAACGACCATACGAGATAGCCCCGGAGGTCGACTCCCCGGGAGATCGCCTCATGCACGGCGCGCAGGTGCCCGTCGAGGTACGCGATCCGGTCCGCGTCCATCACCTGCCCGGCGCCGCCGGCGTCGGCCTTGTCGGGGAACGCCGCGCCGTTCTCGGTGACCATCAGCGGCACGCCGGGATAGTCGGTGGCGAGCCGCTCCAGCAGCCGGGTCAGCCCGGCCGGCTCGATCATCCAGCCCATGTCGGTCAGCGGCCCGGCCGGTGGGAGGAACTCCACCGCGCCCTCGGTGCCCGGGTAGGCGCTGCCGCCCGCGCCGTCCGGCCGGCCGGCGACGTAGGTGGGGGCGTAGTAGTTGACGCCGAGCAGGTCGATCGGGGCGGCGATCAGCTTCTCGTCGCCGTCGCGGACGAACGTCGGCTCGATGATGCGGGCCACGTGCTCCAGCACGTCGTCGGGGTAGGCCGCCCGCAACAGGGGGTCGAGGAAGATCCGGTTGTGCAGGCCGTCGACCAGGCGTACCGCCGCCGCGTCCGCGGCGCTGTCCGCGTCGGCCGCCCGCACGTCGGCCGGGTTGACCGTGATCCCGACCGTCCGCGCGCCGGCCGCGCGCAGCGCGCGGGCCGCCAGGCCGTGCCCCAGCAGCAGATGGTGTACGGCGGCGAAGGCCGCGCCCGGGTCCTGCTCGCCGGGGGCGTGCACCCCGTTGCCGTAACCGAGGTAGGCCGAGCACCACGGTTCGTTGAGCGTGGTCCAGGTGGAGATCCGGTCGCCGAGCCGGGTGTGCACCGCCGTGGCGTACGTGGCGAAGTGCTCGGCGGTCTCCCGGTTGGTCCAGCCGCCCCGGTCCTGGAGGGCCTGCGGCAGGTCCCAGTGGTAGAGCGTGACGATCGGGTCGATGCCCCGGGCCAGCAGCGTGTCGGTCAGCCGGTCGTAGAAGTCCAGGCCGCGCGGGTTGACCGGGCCGGTGCCGTCCGGCTGGATCCGGGGCCAGGCCACCGAGAAGCGGTACGCGTGCAGCCCCAGCTCCGCCATCAGCGCCACGTCGTCGGCGTACCGGTGGTAATGGTCGCAGGCTACGTCGCCGGTGTGCCCGTCGTGGACCTTGCCCGGCGTACGGCTGAAGGTGTCCCAGATCGACGGGCCGCGACCGTCGTCGGTGGCCGCGCCCTCGATCTGGTACGCGGCGGTGGCCGCACCCCAGACGAAGTTGTCGGGGAATCGCAGAGTGCTCACGCCTTGACCGCACCTTCCATGATGCCGCCGATGATCTGGCGGCCGAACAGGACGAAGACCAGCAACAGCGGGAGGGTGGCGATGGCCGTTCCCGTGAACACCTGGGACATGTCCGTGTAGTACCCGTCGGACAGGGTGCGCAGGGCGAGCTGCACGGTGGGGTTCTCCGGATCGTTGAGGACAGCGTACGGCCAGAGGAAGTCGTTCCAGGTGGTCATGAACGTGAGCAGCCCCAGTACGGCGGCGGCCGGGCGCAGCGCCGGCAGCACCACGTTCCAGTAGATCCGCGCGGTGTTGCAGCCGTCCACCCGGGCGGCCTCGATCAGCTCGGTGCTGACCGCCTGGCCCGCGTACTGCCGCATCATGAACACCCCGAACCCGGTGACCAGGGCCGGCACGATCACCGCCGGCAGCCGGTCGTTCCAGTTCAGCTTCGTCATCAGCAGGTAGAGCGGGATGACGCCGAGCTGGGTGGGCACCATCATCGTCGCGATGATCACCATGAGCAGCGCGTTGCGTCCCCGGAACCGCAGCTTGGCGAAGGCGAACCCGGCCAGCGTGGAGAAGAAGACCACCGAGACGGTGACCGTGGTCGCCACGATCGCCGAGTTGACCAGGCCGGCGACGAAGTACGCGTCGGTGTTGTTCAGCAGCCGGGACACGTTCGCGCCGAAGTTGCCGCCGGGGGTGACCGGGGGCGGCAGCTGGCCCATCGCGTCGTTGGAGCGGCTCGCCACCACGAACATCCAGTAGATCGGGAAGATCGACAGGACCCCGGCGGCGATCAGCGCGGCGTAGGTGAGCCGGCTGGCGGCCCAGAGGCGGGTCATCGCGCTCCCTCCCTCGACTTCGCGTCCTCCTTCGGGGGCTTCGCGCCGCCGAGCCGGCGCAGGAGCAATACGTTGATCGCCGCGACGATCGCGATCAGCGCGAAGAGCAGCCACGCCACCGCCGAGCCGTACCCGAAGTTGTAGTGGGGCGCGAAGGCGTTCTCGAACATGTACATGGTCACGGTCTGCGACTCCCGTAGCGTTCCGCCCCGGATCGGGTTGGTCCCGGAGTGGAACAGCCGGGGCTCGGTGAAGAGTTGGAGCCCGCCGATGGTGGAGATGATGACGGTGAAGATGATCGTCGGCTTCAGCAGCGGCACGGTGATCGACCAGAACTGCCGCGCCCGGCCGGCCCCGTCGATGGCGGCCGACTCGTAGAGGTCGCGCGGGATGGCCTGCATCGCGGCCAGGAAGATCAGCGCGTTGTAGCCGGTCCACCGCCAGTCGACCATCGTGGAGATGGCCACCCAGGACGCGAACCGGTTGGACTTCCAGGCGATCGCGTCGATCCCGACCAGGTCGAGCAGCCAGTTCACCATGCCGAACTCGCGGCCGAAGAGCACCCCGAAGACGATCGCGACCGCGGCGGTCGAGGTGATGTTCGGGACCAGGACCGCCATCCGGAACGTCGTCCGGGCCCGCAGTTGCCGGTTGAGCAGGTTGGCCAGCCAGAGCGCGGCAAGCAGCTGCGGGACCGTCGAGATGACGAAGATGCCGAGGGTGTTGACGACGGCGTGCCAGAAGTCGGCGTCGGCAAGCAGTTGGCTGTAGTTCTCCAGCCCGACGAACGGGTGGTCGCTGCCGAGCAGGTCCCAGTCGTGCAGGGAGACCCAGAAGGTGTAGACCAGCGGGTACGCCCCGAACACCCCGAAGAGCACGAAGAACGGGGCGATGAACAGGTAGGGCGAGTACTTCGTGTCGAGGCGGCTGAACCGCATCGCCGGTGGACGCCGACCGGCGCGGGGCACCGGTGCGACCGGCGGGTGCGGGTCGAGCTGGACGGTCATGCCCGGACCACTCCTTTCCGGGTGCGGGCGGGACCGGCGCCCCCGCGCCCGCCCGCCCGCACTCCCTCACTCGGGCTACTTGGCGGCGGCCTTCTTCGCGTTGTTGACCGCGTCCGTCCAGCCCTGTTCGGGATTACGCTGACCCAGCTCCACCGTCCGGACGGCGTTCTCGACCTCGGTGCGTACGGCCTGGTTCTTCGGTCCCATGTAGACGGGCTTCAGCGTCTTGGCCCCCTCGCCGAAGATCTGCCCCACGGGAGCGTCGGAGAAGTACGCGTTCTTGGCGTCGACGATCGCGGGGTCGGCCAGCGCCTGCGGCGAGGAGGGCAGCGGGCCCTTGGCCTTGAACGCCCCGATCTGGCCCTTGGCGCTGGTCAGGAACTTCGCCAGCTCGATCGCCTCGGCGCGGTGCTTGCTCTGCGTCGGCACGGCCAGCCACGACCCGCCCCAGTTGCCGCCGTTGCCCGGCACCCGGGCGATGTCCCACTTGCCCTTGGCCTCGGCGCCCGCGTTGCCCTCGATGACGCCGGTCATCCAGGCCGGGCAGGCGATGGTGGCGAACTTGGCCTGCTTGAAGGCCGACACCCACTCCTCGGACCAGGAGCCGTACTTGCCGGAGAGGCCGGAGTCGACGATGTCCATCGTGGTGTCCCAGGCCTGCCGGACCGCCGGGTTGCTGTCGACCACCAGGTTGTCGCTGGTGTCGTAGTAGTGGTAGCCCTGCGCGTTGCCGGCCGTCTGGAGGACGATCGTGTTGAAGATGTTGGTCGCGGCATCGAGGAACGCCGCCCCGGTGTTCTTCGCCTTGAACTGCTCGCCGACCTTGATGTAGTCCTGCCAGGTCGGCCAGAGCTTCGACACGGCCTCGCGGTCGGTGGGCAGGCCGGCCTTGGCGAAGAGGTCCTTGCGGTAGCACATGGCCATGCCGCCGACGTCGGTGCCGAGGCCGATCAACTTGCCGTCCTTGGTCTTGCCGCCCGCCCACTTCCACTCCAGGAAGTTGCCCTGGAGTTCGGCCCCGCCGTGGTCGAGCAGGTTGACGAAGTTGTCGGGGTTGGCCTTGTACTCGACCATCAACCCCTCTTCGATGGCGACGACGTCGCCCGCGCCCTTGCCGGCGGCGAGCCACTGGGTCAGCTTCGGCGAGTAGTCGTCGAGGTTGGTGCCCGTGCCACGCTCGACGATCTTCACGTTCGGGTGGCTGGCCATGTATTCCTTGTAGAGCTCCTCGTAGCCGAACTGGCTGAACACGTCCACCGTCAACGTGATCTTGCCGTCCCCGGCGGATTCGTCGCCGGCACAGCCGGCGGTGGCGAGCAGCGCGGTGGCGGCGACGAGGGCCACCGCCGCCAGGCGGCGGCGCGGAAAGACACCCATATCGGTCGGACCCCTCTCAGGTCGTCTGAGGTGGTGAGGCAGGTGGTGGAACAGAGCTGAGAGAGCGCTCTCACGACAGGGTGGTGGTTGGGTCCCGCCGTGTCAAGAGAGCGCTCTCCGCCGGCTGGCCGCCAACTCGACCAACACCTCGGGGGAGGGGCCCGGAACGCGAAGGCCGAGACAGCATGGTGGGGCCCGGACGCGAGAAGAGAGTGGCCCGCCCGTGCCGGGGGCCACTCTCTTCTCGCGGAGTTGAGCTGCGCGGAACCCTCGGGGCCCGGTTCAGCGCGGCGGGGCGTCAGCCGACGCGGAGGCCCTCCAGCAGGGTGCGGTCACCCGCCACGTCCAGCGTGTCGAGGCCGACCCGGCCCCAGAGCGCCAGCAGCAGGTCGCTCGCGGTGCCGCTGACCTGCGCCCGGGCGTGGTGGTCGTCGTGGTCGAAGATGGTGGCCGTGTCGAGCAGGGCCACACCCTCGCCGCGCAGCCGCAGGAACCACTCCTGGCCGGCGTCGGGCGCGGAGAGCTGCACCACACCGCGCCACTGGCCGGCCGTACGGCGCCGACCGGCCGGCAGCCAGGTGTCCAGGATCTCGCTCACCCCGTCGGCGGCGAGCTTCGCCTCGACCGGCTCGCCCGCCGCGATGGCGAGCTGGGCGTCCCAGCGGTGCACGGCGGTCTCGTGCGCCATCCGGCGCGGCCAGAAGCCCGCCTTCTTCGGCTGCGGCGCCCAGTTCCACGCCGGGGCCTCCGGGTCCAGGCCGTCGAAGAGGGTCATCAGCTGGTCGTACGCCTGCTGCCAGAGCTGGAGCGGGGTGACGCCCGGCTCCGGCTCGACCGGCTCGGGCCTCCCCGGCGCCGGGGAGGTCGCGCCCGTCCCCGCGAACGAGTGCACCCAGCGGTAGATGGCGGTCAGGTGCAGGGTCAGGTCGGCGACGGTCCAGCCGGGACAGGACAGCACTGGTGTCTCCGGCGGGGCCTCCGCGACGGCTGCGGCGAACGCCGGGCCCTCCGCCCGAAGCGCTCCCAGCCAGAAGTCCTTCGTCACGTGCAGTCTGCTCATCGCCATCCTCCCGGGGGTGACCGGGCCACCAGTGGGCGCCGCGGCTACCCCTCAGCCTAGGGTGAAAGGCGTGTCAGACGTCTACGCCCAGCCGACAAACGGAACCGAACGCCCCACGACGTGCGAGCTGGCCCGATACACGACGTTGGGCCTGGGCGGCCCGGCCGGCCGGGTCGTCGCCGGCGACGACGCCGAGGCGATCGTACGAGCGGTGCGCGAGGCGGCCGGACGGGACGAGCCGGTCCTGCTGCTCGCCGGCGGCAGCAACGTCGTGATCTCCGACGCCGGCTTCCCCGGCACCGTGGTCCTGGTGCGTTCGCGGGGCCTGCGGGTGGTCGCCGAGGACGCCGACACCGTGACCGTACGCGTCGAGGCCGGCGAGCCCTGGGACGAGCTGGTCGCCAGCACCGTGGCCAACGGCTGGTCCGGCCTGGAGTGCCTCTCCGGTGTCCCCGGCTCGACCGGCGCCACCCCCATCCAGAACGTCGGCGCGTACGGGCAGGAGGTCGCGGAGACCATCGTCGGCGTCGAGGTCCACGACCGCGTCGAGGGGACCGTCGGGCGGATCGCCGCCGCCGACTGCGGCTTCGCGTACCGGTCGAGCATCTTCAAGTACAGCGACCGCTGGGTGGTGCTCTCCGTCGACTTCCGGCTCGCCCGTTCGCCGCTGTCGGGCCCCGTGCGCTACGCGGAACTGGCCCGGGCGCTCGGTGTCGAGGTGGGGGACCGGGTGCCGCTGGCCGACGCCCGGGCCACGGTCCTGCGGCTGCGCGCCGGCAAGGGCATGGTGCTCGACCCGGCCGACCCGGACACCCGCTCGGTCGGCTCGTTCTTCACCAACCCGGTGCTGGACATGGCCGCGTACGAGCTGCTGCGCGAGCGCGCCGCCGACATCGGCGAGCCGCCGTCCTGGCCCTGCCCGGGGGACATGGTGAAGGTCAGCGCGGCCTGGCTGATCGACAAGGCCGGCTTCGGCAAGGGCCACCCGGGGCCGGAGGGCGTCGCCATCTCCAGCAAGCACACCCTCGCCCTGACCAACCGCAGCGGCACCGCCAGCACCGCCGCCCTGGTCGAGCTGGCCCGGGAGATCCGCGACGGCGTCCACCGCCGCTTCGGCGTGACCCTCCACCCCGAACCGGTCCTCATCAACTGCACCATCTGACCCACCCACCACCGCCGCCACCCGCCCCGCGCGCTTGCTGCGCGCACCCCCGCCCCGCCGCTTCGGCGCGTCGATCATGCAGTTCTGGTGGGGTGCGAAAGCCCCGGAACGCCCTGAATCGCCCACCACAACTGCATGATCGACGGCGTCGGGCGGGCGGGGCGGGCGGGGTGTGGGCAGGGCAGGGCAGGGCAGGGCAGGGCAGGGCAGGGCAGGGCAGGGCAGGGGCGCGGGAGGGGTCAGGTGGGGGAGATTCGGGGCCAGGGGAGGGTCAGTTCGCCGTGGCGCCAGCGGCGAGGGCCGTCGAGGATCGGCCAGCCCGCCTCGCGGAGGGCGGAGACCGCGCGCAGCCAGCGTTGACGGGGGCCGTACGGGGCGTAGCCGGCGGCGGCCTGCCAGGCGTCGTCGAGCGCGCGGACCAGGTCGTGGATCCGCTCGCCGGGGACGTTGCGGTGGATCAACGCCTTGGGCAGCCGTTCCGCCAGTTCCGCGGGGGTGTCGAGGGTGGTGAGCTTCGCGGCCAGGGTGAGCGTACGGGGGCCGTCGGCGTCGATCAGCAGCCAGCCGCCCAGCCGCCCCAACTCGTCGCAGGTGCCCTCGACCAGCAGCCCGCCCGGAGCCAGCCCGGCGGTCATGGTGTGCCAGGCGTCGGCGACCTCGCGCTCGTCGTACTGGCGCAGGACGTTGAACGCGCGGACCAGGGCGGGACGCAGCCCGGCCAGCTCGAACCCGCCCCGGGCGAAGGTGAGCCGGGGCGGGTCGGCGGACGGCTGGGCGGCGGCGACGCGTACCGGATCGATCTCCAGCCCGACGACCCGCACGTCCGGGCGGACGGAGGCGGCGAGGCGGGCGCGCAGTTCGACGGCGGTCACGGGGCTGGCGCCGTAGCCGAGGTCCACCACCAGCGGGTCCGTCGCCTCGCGCAGCGCCTCTCCGCAGGTCTCGACGATCCAGTTGTCGACCCGGCGGAGCCGGTTGGGGTTGGTCGTCCCCCGGGTCACCACGCCGAGCGGCCGGTGCCGTGCGGTGCCCGCCATCGTCCGTGACCGTCCGGGGAGGCTCAGCCGACCCGGTGCACCTTGTGCTGGGCGGCCTGGGCCAGCGGGCGTACGACGAGACGGTCCACGTTGACGTGCTGCGGCCGGGTCGCGCACCAGGCGATGCAGTCGGCGACGTCGTCGGCGACGAGCGGCTCGGCGACTCCCGCGTAGACCGCCTCGGCCTTGTCCGTGTCGCCGCCGAAGCGCACCAGCCCGAACTCGTCGGTCCTGACCATGCCGGGGTCGATCTCGATCACCCGGACCGGCCGGCCGCAGAGTTCCAGGCGCAGCGTGCCGGCGATCGCGGTCTGCGCGTGCTTGGCGGCGCTGTAGCCGCCCCCGCCCTCGTAGACCGTGAAGCCGGCGGTCGAGGAGACGACCACGATGGTGCCGGACCCGGACGCCACCAGCGCGGGCAGCAGTGCCTGGGTGACGCGCAGCGTGCCGAGCACGTTGACGTCGTACATCCACTGCCAGTCGCCGACCGACCCGGACTCGACCGGGTCCAGGCCGCGCGCGCCGCCGGCGTTGTTGACCAGCAGGGTCACCGGGCCCAGGGCCGCCGCAGCCCCGGCCAGGCCGGCCACCGACTCGTCGGAGGTGACGTCGCAGGCGACGGCGGTGGCCGCGCCTCCCGCGGCCTCGATCTCGGCCACCAGGGCGGCCAGTCGGTCGGTACGCCGCGCGGCGGCGAGCACGTGGAATCCCTCGGCGGCGAGCCGGCGGGCGGTGGCCGCCCCGATCCCGCTCGACGCTCCGGTGACGACGGCGACAGAGGTCATCCGGCCATTCTCTCCCGAGCGACCGGGCCGGTAACGGCGGCATGGTGATGAGGTCCGTCACGCCCGCGGGTCGTCCCGGCGCATTACGGGTGCCCGATGGGGAAGATGACACCGGCTGAGGACGTTGTCCGGAGAGCGCCGGGCGTGCGGACGGCATCAACCGTGACAAAGGGAGCGGACGTGGCGGAGTTGCACACCGGTGTGGGTCGTCAGCGCGGTGCGCGTCCGTGGCCCCGCCCCCGGCGGATCGCGACGCTCTCGGTGCACACCTCACCCCTGCACCAGCCCGGCACCGGCGACGCCGGCGGCATGAACGTCTACATCCTGGAGGTCGCCCGGCGGTTGGCCGAGGCGGACGTCGAGGTGGAGATCTTCACCCGGGCCACCTCCGGCGACCTGCCCCCGGTGGTCGAGACGGCGCCCGGTGTGCACGTCCGGCACGTCACCTCCGGTCCTCTGGAGGGGCTCACCAAGGAGGAGCTGCCGGGACAGCTCTGCGCCTTCACCGCCGGGGTGCTCCGCGCCGAGGCGTCCCGTCCGCCCGGCCACTACGACCTGATCCACTCCCACTACTGGCTCTCCGGGCAGGTCGGCTGGCTGGCCAAGGAGCGCTGGGGGGTGCCGCTGGTGCACACCGCGCACACCCTGGCGAAGGTCAAGAACGCCCAGCTCGCCGCCGGGGACCGGCCCGAGCCGAAGGCCCGCGTCATCGGCGAGGAGCAGGTGGTCGCCGAGGCCGACCGGCTGGTCGCGAACACGGCGGTCGAGGCCCGCGACCTGATCGACCGGTACGACGCCGATCCGGCCCGGGTCGCGGTGGTCGAGCCCGGCGTGGACCTGGACCGGTTCCGCCCGGCCCCCGGGGACCGCGACCGGGTCGTCGCGGAGGCTCGCCACCGGCTGGGGCTGCCCGCCACCGGGTACGTGGTGGCCTTCGTCGGTCGCATCCAGCCGCTGAAGGCCCCCGACGTGCTCATCCGCGCGGTGGCCGCGCTGCGTGAGCGCGACCCCGCGCTGGCCGACGAGGTGACCGTGGTGATCTGCGGGGGCCCGAGCGGCAGCGGGCTGGACCGGCCGACCGCCCTGATGGAGCTGGCCGCCACGCTCGGCGTCGCCGACCGGGTGCGTTTCCTGCCCCCGCAGACCGGTGACGACCTGCCCGCCCTGTACCGGGCCGCCGACCTGGTCGCGGTGCCGTCGTACAACGAGTCCTTCGGCCTGGTCGCGCTGGAGGCACAGGCCTGCGGTACGCCCGTGGTGGCCGCCGCCGTCGGCGGCCTGGTGACCGCCGTGCGGGACCAGGTCAGCGGCGTGCTGATCGACGGCCACGACCCGGTCGACTGGGCCCGTACGCTCGCACGGCTGCTGCCGGACCGGCTCCGCCGCGCGGAGCTGGCCCGGGGCGCCGCCCGGCACGCCCGTGACTTCTCCTGGCACCGCACGGCCGCCGGGCTGCTCGCCGTCTACGGCGAGGCGATCGCCGCGCACCGGGCCCGGCTCGCCTCCGAGCTGGCTGGCGGTCCCGCGATGTCCTGCTCCTGGTGACCGCCGCACCGGCCGCCCCGGCGAGCGCGACGCCCGACGCGGCCGGCTTCGTGCCGGCCGCCGTCGTCCGGTGACGGTGCGGCGGCGGCCGTAGAGTGGTTCCGATGAGCGGGAAGAGTGATCTTGCGGCCCTGATCGAGTCGGTCTGCGACGAGCGGGAGCTGGCCTGGGAGTCGACCGGCCCGGGCTCGTACGCGGTCACGCTGCCGGGCACCCACAAGCTGAAGACGATCTGCAACCTGATCGTCGGCGAGCACTCGCTGCGGATCGAGGCGTTCGTGATGCGCCAGCCGGACGAGCGGCGCGAGGAGCTGTGGGCCTGGCTGTTGCAGCGCAACGCCCGCATGTACGGCGTGTCGTTCTCCGTCGACGCGGTCGGCGACGTCTACCTGACCGGCCGGGTCAACCCCGCCGGGATCGACGCCGACGAGCTGGACCGGCTGCTGGGCGCGGTGCTGACGTACGCGGACGAGTCCTTCGACACGATGCTGGAGATCGGCTTCGGCAGCTCGATCCGGCGGGAGTGGGAGTGGCGGGTCAAGCGGGGTGAGTCCACGGCCAACCTCGCGGCCTTCGCGCACCTCTTCGAGCCGTCCCCGGCGGCCGACGCCTCGGGCACTGGTGCCCCGGTCGGAGGTTCGGACGGTTCCTGACGGGTATGCCGCACCGCGCGGTGCGGCACTGGGACCCCCGCGCGCCGAGGACCAACTGTCGAGGAGCGTGAGCGTCCCATGGCTCAGCGGAACAGCTCAGGTCGCGGCGGGACTGCGACCAGGACGAAACGGCAGGCGGGCAACCAGACCCCGAACACGCCGACGATCTCCGAATCCGAGATCTCCCGCATGAAGGTGGACGAGATCCGGGGACAGCTCCGCAAGCGCGGGGTCTCCGGCATCTCCGCCCTGCGTAAGCCGGAACTGGTGAAGACGCTGGCGAAGACCCTGCGGGGGGAGCGTCCGGCGGGCGGCGCGGCGCGGCGCAGCACCGGACCGGCGGGCCGGGCGACGGGGACGCGGGCGTCCGCCGGGCGGGCCGCCGCCACGAAGAAGGCGGCGTCGGGCCGGGCGGCGGGCAAGGCCGCCCCGGGCCGGGCACGGGCGGCGAACAAGGCGGCCCCGGCGAAGAAGGCGGCGGCGAAGAAGGCCGTGGCCGCGAAGAAGGCGCCGGCGGCGAAGCGGGCGCCGGCGGCCAAGAAGGCGGTCGCGGCGAAGAAGGCTCCGGCGGCCAGGAAGGCGCCGGCCAGGAAGGCCGCCGCGAAGGCGACCCCGGCGAAGAGGACCACGTCGGCCTCGTCGCGGGCCGGCACGACGACCGGCGTACGGGCCGGGCGGAGCAGCTCGCGGTCGGTGCGATCCTCGCAGCTCATCTCGTCGATCGCGGACCGGCCGGAGCGGCCCGGCCGCAGCCTGGTGACGGCCAACCACGAGGTGATCCGGCGCTGGGCGCGGGAGCGCGGCGCCAAGCCGGCGACGATCGCGGGCACCGAGCGGGAGGGCCGGGCCGGCGTACTCACCTTCAACATGCCCGGTTACCGGGAGAGCAGCCGGATCCGCGAGATCACCTGGGACGAGTGGTTCCGCACCTTCGACGAGCGGAAGCTGAACCTGATCTACCAGGAGCAGCTCCGCAACGGCCGGCCGAGCAACTTCTTCCGGACCGAATCACCCGATCGTGAGGACGCCTGAGGTGTTTCGGGGAATCGTCGGCGGGTACGCGTTGTTTGCCATGACCGAGGCCCGAAGTGGTGGCACGCCGGCGGGACACCGGAGCTGTGACCGGCGAGACAGCACATTCAGGTTGTCTTCGTAATACCGGGCGAACTAACTTTATTGCACCGCGCCACGCTTGGAACCGTTCGGGGGAGCGGTGGATCGATCAGATCCGTGCACCGAGTGAGGCGCAGGGGACGGGTGGAACAACACCGTTGGGGGACGGTGGCCACCTGTTTGGACCGGCGGCGTGAGCGGGCGACGCCTACGGGGGTGGGCTTCGCCCGCCGCCGCCGGTCATACGGTGCGAACGCCCATCGCGATCACGAGTCGCGGTGGGCGTTCTGCATGCCCGCGTACGCCGACCGCCGCGCCGGCGTCGACGCGACCGGCAACCTCCGGATCACCGGACGGAGACGACGGTGGGGGTCGACGGCGGCGTTGGGGCGGAGAGCTGCCGGAGGGCGGCCACGCGGCGTTCGCGGGGCGGGCCGGCCAGCAGGTGGCAGCCGGCAGCCAGCAGTCCCAGCCCGCCGACGATCAGCCAGTGCCGGTCCCCGAGGTACTGCAGGCTCAACCCGCCGAGGGTGGGCGCCACGAACGAGGCCGCCGGGAACGCCAGGTAGAACACCGACTGGTAGCGGGCGCGTAGCTCCAGCGGGGCGAGGTCGGCGTTGATCTGGGCGTTGGGCGGCGCGGCGAGCATCTGGCCGATCGTCCAGACCACCGCCGCGGCCAGGTAGACGGCCACGTCGTCGGCGTACGCGAGACTGGCGAAGCCGAGCGCCAGCAGCGCGGTCGAGACGGCCAGGACGCGGTCCTTGCGGTGCCGCTCGATCAGCCGCGGCACGAAGAGCTGCCCTAGCACGATCAGCACGCCGCCGAGCGCCACCACGGCCCCGTACGCCGACGGGCGCAGGCCGTCCGACCGCATGGCCAGGGGCATGATCGTGGACGTCTGCATGGTCAGTACGGCCAGCACGAAGGTCAGGCCCACGAAGGTGAGGAAGGTGCGGTCGGTCAGCGCGGTGTGCAGCCCCGGCTGCCGCCGTCCCACCCGCCTCTGCCGCCGCCCCGCCGCTGGCTCGGCGGCGCGCTGGTGCGCGGCATGTGGGTCGAGGGCCTTCGGGGCGCGGCGGGGGAGCGTCTCCGGGACCTTCCAGGCGATGACGGCGGCCGCGGTCAGGGTGGCGGCGGCGTCGACCAGGAAGAGCGCGACGAAGTTCGCCTCGGCGAGCAGGCCGGCGAGCACCGAGGCCACGGCCATGCCCAGGTTGAACGCCCAGAACTGGAGGTTGAAGGCCCGGGAGCGACGTCGTTCGGGCACCACGTCGACGATGGCCGCCACGAAGGCGGGGCTGGGCATCGAGTGGGCCACCCCGACCAGGGCGGCGAGCGCAGCGATCAGCACCAGCTGCCGGCTGAAGGCCAGCCCGACCATGAGTCCGGCGGTGGCGACGTGGGCGGCGATCAGGGTGGACCGCCGTCCCCACCGGTCGGCCAGCACTCCGCCGAGCAGCACGCCGGCCGCCCCACCCAGCCCGTACGCGCCGACCACCGTCCCGGCGAGCGCCTCGCTCGCGCCCCGCGCCTCGGTCAGGTAGAGCGACAGGAAGAGCATCGCGAAGGCGCCGGCCCGGTTGATCAACAGCCCGGCCCAGAGGTACCAGAAGGTGGCGGGGAGCCCACCCGCGGTGTCGTCCAGCCAGCGGCGCAGGGCGCGCACCCGTCCTCCCGAAAGTTTGTTTCCTGATCGAGCCGCCCTCGACCGTAGGAAGCCGGCGGAGGCCGCGCCAGTGACCGTGTCCCTGGTCACGGTGCTTCGGGCGGCCCACCGGCCGCCCCGGGCCTCGTCCGCGACAGGCGGAGGCCCGCCGCCCCGGCTTCCGTGGGCGCGGTCGCCGCCTACGTCCGCGCCTCGGGTCGTGGCCGTTTCGGCGGGGGCGGTGGCCGCCTACGTCCGCGCCTCGACCGTGGCCGGTTCGGCGGGGGCGGTCGCCGCCGCCTGGGCCACCTCCGGGACGGGTGGCCGGACCGCCACCACCGGCGCGGCGGGGCCGGTGGCCGCCCGCAGGATCGCGGCCCGTCGCTCCCGGGTCGGGCCGGAGACCAGGTGGGCGAGCGCCATCAGCCCGCCGATGACGGCGCAGCCGAGCCAGAGCTGGGCGTTGCCGGCCTGTTCCCGGACCAGGCCGCCGAGGACCGGCGCGATCGCGGCGGCCCCCTGCCAGGAGAGCGAGAAGACACCCTGGTAGCGGCCGCGCAGCTCGGCGGGGGAGAGCTCGGCGATCAGCGTGGCGTTGGACGGGGAGTTGAGCATCTCGCCGACGGTCCAGATCAGCACGGTCAGGCCGTAGAACCAGGCGGTGTCGGCGAAGGCGGTGAGCCCGAACCCGACGCCCATCACCACCGACGCGAGGGCGAGCACGTGCGACCGGCTCCGGCCCCTGATCAGCCGGGGTACGAAAAGTTGACCGACCACGATCAGCACCCCGTTGAGGGCGATCACCGAGCCGTAGGTGGTGGGGCTGAGGCCGGAGTCGCCCATCGCGATCGGCAGCATGGAGATGTGCTGGAGGAAGACCAGCGCGGCGAACAGGTTGAGCGTCACGAAGCCGAGGAAGACCCGGTCGCGGAGGATGGTGCGCAGCGCCCCGACCGGAGCGCCGGAGCCCTTGTGGCCGCTCCTGACGGCGGGGGCCCGCCGGGTCTCGCCGACCTTGACGAAGATGATCAGCGCGGTGACCACGGTGGTGGTGGCGTCGACGATGAAGAGCAGCAGGAAGCCGGCCTCGGCGGCGAGGCCGGCGAGGATCGCCGCGCTGGCAAAGCCGAGGTTGATCGCCCAGTAGTTCAGCGAGAAGGCGCGCAGCCGGTCCTTCTCCGGCACCACGTCGATCACCATGGCGCCGAACGCGGGCCGGGCCGCCTCGGCGAACATGCCGAGCAGCAGGGCCCCGAGCGCGACGGCCCACAGTTCCCGGGCGAAGCCGAGGGCGAGCATCATCGCCGCTGCGCCGAGGTGCGCGGTGAGCAGGGTGGGCCGGCGGCCCCAGCGGTCGCTCAGCGTGCCGCCGGCGGTGGTGCCGACCGCGCCGCCGACGCCCCACAGGCCGAGCACCAGCCCCGCCTGGGCCGGGGAGAAGCCGCGCTCCTGCGTCAGGTAGATGGCCAGGAAGACCAGGACGAACGAACCGAGCCGGTTGATCAGGGTGCCGGCCCACAGGTACCAGAAGGTGACCGGTAGGCCGCCCGTTGTCTCCCGGAACCAGTTCTGCGTACTCCGCACGTCGGTGCCCCCGCCCCCGTAATGACCACTCTCGCTAGTGCGCCTTACAACCTAGTGGCGGGCCGGATCTTCGGGCAGCGCATTTTCCACGTGGTGGTCGTCACGACCACTGCCGGCGCGTCGCGGGGGAGCGTGCGGCAGGATGATCGGCATGACTGCTAGCGAGGGGCCCACCGTCGGGACGCTGGTCCTGCTGCGGCACGGCGAGAGCGACTGGAACGCCAAGAACCTCTTCACCGGCTGGGTCGACGTCGACCTGACCGAGAAGGGCGAGAACGAGGCGCGCCGCGGCGGCGAGCTGCTGCGCGAGCACAGCCTGCTGCCGGACGTGGTGCACACCAGCGTGATGCGCCGTGCGATCCGCACCGCCGAGCTGGCGCTCAACGCCGCCGACCGGCACTGGATCGCCGTGCGCCGGTCGTGGCGGCTCAACGAGCGGCACTACGGCGCCCTCCAGGGCAAGAACAAGAAGCAGACCCTGGAGGAGTACGGCGAGGAGCAGTTCATGCTCTGGCGTCGCTCGTACGACACCCCGCCGCCGCCGATCGCCGACGACGACGAGTTCTCGCAGGTCGGCGACCCGCGCTACGCGCTGCTGCCGAGCGAGCTGATGCCCCGCACCGAGTGTCTCAAGGACGTCGTCGAGCGGATGCTGCCGTACTGGTACGACTCGATCGTGCCGGACATCCTGGCCGGCCGTACGGTGCTGGTGGCCGCGCACGGCAACTCGCTGCGCGCCCTGGTCAAGCACCTGGACCAGATCTCCGACGAGGCGATCGCCAAGCTCAACATCCCCACCGGCATCCCGCTGCGCTACGACCTGGACCCGCAGCTGCGACCGCTCACGCTGGGCGGCACGTACCTGGATCCGGCCGCCGCGAAGGCGGCTGCCGCCGCCGTGGCGAACCAGGGTCGCTGACGTACCACACGCAAGGGGCTCCTCCCGGCGCGGGCGCGCGGTGGCGGAGCCCCTTGCGTGTGCCTCAGCTCGCCGTGGGCGCGGGCTGTCCGGTGATCAGGTAGACCACGTGTTCGCCGACGTTGACCGCGTGGTCGGCGAAGCGCTCGTAGAAGCGGCCGAGCAGGGTGGCGTCGATGGCGGTCTCGACCCCGTACGGCCAGTCCTCGCCGAGCAGCAGCCCGAACAGGCTCCGGTGCAGGTCGTCCATGGCGTCGTCGTCGCCGTCGAGTTCGGCGGCGAGTTCGGCGTCGGGCCTGGCGAGCACCGACCCGATCTTGAGGGCCATCCGGTCGGCCGTGGCGGCCATGTCGGTGAAGGTGGGCCGCAGCTCGGCGGGTACGGCCGGCGAGGGGTGCCGGCGCAGGGCGGTCTTGGCGACGTGGTCGGCCAGGTCGCCCATCCGCTCCAGATCGGCCGCGACGTGCAGCGCGGTGATCATCGCGCGCAGGTCGGAGGCGACCGGGGCCTGTCGGGCGAGCAGGTCGCAGACCCGCTCCTCGACGTGCCGGTAGAGCTCGTCGATCTCGGCGTCCCGTTCGATCACCGTCTCGGCCGCCCGGCGGTCCGCGGTGAGCAGGGCGCGGGTCGCCTGCCGCATCGCGGCCCGGACCCCCTCCGCCATGTCCACCAGCAGTTGGCTGACGATCTGCAGGTCAGCCCGGAACTCGTCGCGCATTGTCACGTCCTGTGGTCGTTGGCCGCACCCGCCGGCCGGAGGCCGGTGGGGAAGGTCGCCGGCCGGGGCCGGGAGGTCGCTGTCCGCAGGCCCGGGCCGGTGGGAAGGTCGCGGGCCCGGGGGCCGGACCTGGTGCGCCGCCCACGGTAGGTCGGGTGGGGAGACCCGAGGTGAACCTCGGTGAACGACGCCGGACGCGGGGGTGAACTTTCCCGAAAGCGAAGCTGGTTCATCCCATTTGTGGGGGTTGCCAGGTTAACAATGACCCTACGATCGCCGGGTGGAATGGGCGGTGACGGTCGCGGTGGCCGTGGGGCTGGTGGTCGGGCTGATCGCCGGGGTGCTGCTGCCCCGGCTCGTCCCGACGCTCGGCGAGCGCGCCACGCGGGCGGGGAGCCGCTCCGGCTTCCCCAGCACCTGGGGGAGGCTCCCGATAGCCGAGGATCCGCAGTCCGGGACCGGCCGCCGGACCATCGACTCGCTGCGGGCCGGCGTGGTCGTACTCGACCCCGACGACACGCCTGTCCTGGTCAACCCGGCCGCCCGCGCGATGGGGCTGCTCCGTACCGGTGCCACCCAGGGCTCGATCGCCGCCCACCCGTTGATCCGTACGCTCGCCGGGCAGGTGCGGCGCACCGGCGTGCGGCGCGAGATCGAGCTGGACCTGCCGCGGGGCCGCGACAACGCCGAGGTGAACCCGCTCGGGGTGCACCTGAGGGCGATGGGGATCGGGGCGGGCTTCATCGCCGTCGAGGCGACCGACGTGACCGAGTCGCACCGGCTGGCCCGGGTCCGCCGCGACTTCGTGGCCAACGTCAGCCACGAGCTCAAGACCCCGATCGGGGCCCTCCAACTCCTCGCCGAGGCGCTGCTGGACGCCACCGAGCCGGCCGGGGCGGGCGCTCCCGACCTCTCCGAGGACCTGGTCGCCGCCCGCCGGTTCGCCGAGCGCATCCAGCACGAGTCGACCCGGCTGGGCCGCCTGGTGCAGGAGCTGCTGGAGCTGACCCGGCTCCAGGGCGCCGAGCCACAACCGCCGCCCGAGCCGGTCGCGATCGACTGGGTGATCGCCGAGGTGATCGACCGCACCCGTACCTCCGCCGCCGCCCGCCGCATCGACGTGACCGTCGACGCCGAGCGGGGCCTGACCATCCTCGGCAGCGACGCGCAGCTCGCCACGGCCGTGGCCAACCTGGTGGAGAACGCCCTCAACTACTCGGGCGAGGACACCACCGTCCGGATCAGCGCCCGCGCCACCGACGAACACGTGGAGATCTCCGTCGCCGACCAGGGCATCGGGATCGCCCCGACCGACGTCGACCGGATCTTCGAGCGGTTCTACCGGGCCGACCAGGCCCGGTCCCGGTCCACGGGCGGCACCGGCCTGGGGCTGGCCATCGTGAAACACATCGCCGGCAACCATGGCGGAAGGGTGGAGGTGTCGAGCACTCTTGGTGGTGGATCGACGTTCACCCTCCGGTTGCCCGTCCGTGGCCCGGACGAGGTCCTGGCGACACCGCCCGCTGCTGGGATCGAAACCGGTCCGGCCGAGCTCCGGCAGGCCTGACAGTGCAGGAAAGGAAGTCCCGTTGAGCCGCGTTCTGGTGGTCGAGGACGAGGAGTCGTTCTCCGACGCCCTGTCGTACATGCTCCGCAAGGAGGGTTTCGAGGTCTCCGTCGCCGCGACGGGCACCGACGCCCTCACCGAGTTCGACCGGACCGGCGCCGACATCGTGCTGCTCGACCTGATGCTGCCCGAGATGTCCGGCACCGAGGTGTGCCGGCAGCTGCGGCAGCGCTCGCACGTGCCGATCATCATGGTCACCGCGCGGGACAGTGAGATCGACAAGGTGGTCGGCCTGGAGATCGGTGCCGACGACTACGTGACCAAGCCGTACTCGCCCCGGGAACTGGTCGCCCGGATCCGGGCGGTGCTGCGTCGGCAGAGCGCCGAGGCCGCCGAGTCGGGTGGCCCGACGCTGGCCGCCGGACCGGTCCGGATGGACATCGAGCGGCACGTGGTGACCGTCGACGGCGCCCCGGTCCAGCTCCCGCTCAAGGAGTTCGAGCTGCTGGAGCTGCTGCTGCGCAACGCCGGCCGGGTGCTCACCCGGGGCCAGCTCATCGACCGGGTGTGGGGGGCCGACTACGTCGGCGACACCAAGACCCTCGACGTGCACGTCAAGCGGCTGCGCTCCAAGGTCGAGCCGGAGCCGTCCGCGCCGCGCTTCATCGTCACCGTGCGGGGTCTGGGCTACAAGTTCGAGCCCTGACCGGCGTACGCACGAAGGGGCCCGCGCCGAGCGCGGGCCCCTTCGTCGTCGGTCGGTCAGTCGGTGTCGTCGTCGGCGGGGTGCGGGGCGACCATGCCCTGCCGCCTGCGCGCCCCGCACACCTCGGCCAGCTTCGCGTACGCGGGGGCGCCCACCAGCGCGGTCAGCTCCGGGCCGTACGAGACGTACATCGGCTCGGTGCCGACGTGCGCGTCGGTGGAGGAGGTGCACCACCAGTCGAGGTCGTGCCCGCCGGCGCCCCAGCCCCGCCGGTCGAACTCGGAGAGCGTGGAGACCAGCACCTTCGTGTTGTCCGGCCGCTTGACCCACTCCTGGTCGCGGCGGATCGGCAGCTGCCAGCAGACGTCCGGCTTGTATTCCAACGGGTGCACCCCGTCGCGCAGCGCCTGGGCGTGCAGGGCGCAGCCGGCCCCGGCCGGGAACTCGGCGTCGTTGAGGAAGACGCACGGCCCGTCCGCACCCTGGGTGGCGGTGCGGCGGGCGGAGTTCTTGCCGTCGATGGTGTCGTTCTCGGTCCAGTTCTTGAACCCGCGCCGGAAATGCTGCCACGTCGACGGGGTCAGCCGTTTGACCGCGGCCCGGACCCGCTGCTCGTCGTCGGAGTCGGTGAAGAACGCGCCGTGCGAGCAGCAGCCGTCGGCGGCCCGGCCCGCGACGATCCCGTGGCAACCCCGACCGAAGATGCAGGTCCAGCGGGAGAGCAGCCATGTCAGGTCGGCCCGGATGAGGTGGTTCTCGTCCGCCGGGTCGGCGAACTCGATCCACTCGCGCGGGAAGTCCAGGGGCACCTCACGACTGCGCGGGTCGTCCGGGTCGTCCACCAGCACGCGGAGTTCGATCTGGCCTGTCACCCGGCCCAGCGTACGCCCGGCGCCCCCATCGGTCCGCCGAGCCGCGCAGACTGGTTGGCCCTAGTGTCTTCAGCATGCGACTGGGTGTCCTCGACGTCGGTTCCAACACCGTGCACCTGCTGGTGGTCGACGCCCACCACGGGGCGCACCCCTGGCCGGCGCACTCGGAGAAGGTCGTGCTGCGGCTGGCCGAGCAGATCGGCCCGGACGGCGCGCTCACCGAGGCCGGCGCGGACGGGCTGGTCAAGGCGGTCGGCATGGCCAAGGCGGCAGCCGCCGGGCTCGGCGTCGACGACCTGATCGCGTTCGCCACCTCCGCCGTACGCGACGCCACCAACGCCGCCGACGTGCTGTCCCGGGTCCGCGACGAGACCGACGTACGCCTGGAGGTGCTGCCGGGCGCGGACGAGGCGCGGCTGACCTTCCTCGCGGTGCGGCGCTGGTTCGGCTGGTCGGCGGGCCGGCTGCTGGTGCTGGACATCGGCGGCGGCTCGCTGGAGATCGCGGCGGGCATCGACGAGGACCCGGCCGTGGCGGTCTCCCTGCCGCTCGGCGCCGGCCGGCTCACCCGCGACCGGCTCGGGGTGGATCCCGACAGCGCGGCGCCGCCGCCGGCCGAGGCGGTCGACGAGTTGCGGGCGTACGTCGACGGGCTGCTGGAACCGGTCGTCGCGCAGGTGATCGAGGTGGGCTGGGAACGGCCGGTGGCCACCTCGAAGACGTTCCGGACCCTGGCCCGGCTGGCCGGCGCCGCCCCCTCCAGCGCCGGTCTGTGGGCGCCCCGCCAGCTCACCCGCGCCGGGCTGCGGCAGGTGCTCGGGTTCATCCGGCACATCCCGCCGGCCCAGCTCGTCGAGTTGGACGGGGTCAGCGCCGGCCGGGCCCACCAACTGCTCGCGGGGGCGGTCGTCGCCGAGGCCGTGCTGCGCCGACTCGACGTGGACGGGCTGGACATCTGCCCCTGGGCGCTGCGCGAGGGCGTGATCCTGCGCCGACTGGACCAGCTCGGTCCGGTGTGAAGCGCGAGGAGTGAGCTTGCGAGCCCCGCAGTCGCGAACGAAGTGGCTCAGTGTGAGCTGGCGAGCCCCGCAGTCGCGGGCGGGAGGCGTTCCGGTGTGATCTGGGCGGTTTGCACTCTCTCGTCATGAGGTGTCGAGCGGACCCGGTTACCCTCGATGGTGTGACTTCCCGGGTCCCCGTGCTCCTGTCCACGTCGTCGGTCTTCCCTGAGCGGACGGCGGCGGCGTTCCAGTTGGCCGCCGCGCTCGGTTACGACGGCCTCGAGGTGATGGTCTGGACCGACGCCGTCAGCCAGGACGCCGGCGCGCTGCGCGGGCTCGCCGAGCACTACGGCGTGCCGGTGCTCTCCGTGCACGCGCCCTGCCTGCTGGTGACGCAGCGGGTGTGGAGTTCCGACCCGTGGGAGCGGCTGCGCAGGTCGGCGGAGCTGGCGGCGACGCTCGGGGCGCCCACCGTGGTGGTGCACCCGCCGTTCACCTGGCAGCGGGACTACGCGCGCAACTTCGCCGACGGGCTGGCCACGATCGCCGCCGAGTACCCGGACCTGCGCTTCCCGGTGGAGAACATGTTCCCGGTCCGGATGGCGGGCCGCCAGTTCGTGCCGTACGTGCCGGGCTGGGACCCGACCGAGGCGGGGTACGCCTCCTACACGCTCGACCTGTCGCACTGCGCCGCCTCGCACGTCGACTCCCTGGCGATGGCCGACCGGATGGGCGCCAACCTGACCCACGTGCACCTCGGCGACGGCACCGGCGAGGGCCGCGACGAGCACCTGGTGCCGGGGCGCGGCACGCAGCCCTGCGCCGAGCTGCTCTCCTCGCTGGCCGGGCGCGGGTTCACCGGTTCGGTCGCCGTGGAGGTCACCACCCGGGGCGCGAAGAGCCGCGCCGTGCGGGAGGCCGACCTGCGCGAGGCGCTGGCGTTCGCCCGCCAGCACCTCGGCACGCCGTCCCCGATCGACGCCTGAGCGCCGACCCGTTCCCGGCCGGCGCCCGGGCGCCGCTGCGGTCACAGCACGACGACCACCGCCCGGTCGGCTGGACGCTGCCCGAGTGGCGTCAGACCGCTGTGCTGAGCGACTCCTTGGTGCTCACGCCGGCCTGCTCGCCGATGGCCGCGCGCTTGCGCGCCCGATGGGCGGCCACGTGCGAGCGGGTGGCGCAGCGTTCCGAGCAGAACCGCCGGCAGCAGTTGGACGAGGTGTCCAGGTAGACGTTGCCGCAGCGCTCGTCGGCGCAGACCCCGAACCGGGCACTGCCGTACTCGCAGAGCCAGACCGACAGCCCCCACACCGCGCCGGCCAGGTATTCCGCGCTCACGGAGGCGCCCCGGCTGGTCACGTGCATGTGCCAGTCGCTGGAGTCGTGCCCGGAGATGCGGGGCTGCACCGGGAACGCCTCCAGCAGTGTGTTGAGCTCGACGACCGCCTCGGCGTCCCGCCCGGAGGTGCCGTACTCGAAGACGTCGCGCAGGCGCTTCTGGGCCCGCCGGAAGGTTGTGAGGTCCCGCTCCGCCACCTCGTCGCGCATCCACGCGTTGTCGTCGGGGATGAGGGCCCGCAGGTCGTCGAGGTCGTCCAGGCGGGCGTTGACGAGGTCGACGCCGGTCCGGGCGTACGCGTCGAAGTTCACGCCCACAACCGTAGACGAATCAGTGGGCCCGTGGCGCGTCGATGTAGTGCGGCAGGAACCGCGCGTAGCCGTCGGTGATGAGGCTCGCGCTCTCCCGCACCCCCACCCCGGCCGACTCGCCGTCGACGATCCAGCTGCCCAGCACCATGCGGTTGCCGGCGAACTCGGGCAGCGCCCGGAACTCCTGGTAGCACCAGCCCTCGTCGCCGTAGATCCCCGGGTTGGTGATCTCGGTGTCGCCGGTGACGATCCGCACCGAGCCGCCCTCCCGGCCGAGCAGCGGCTTGGCCACGTACTCCGGCATGCCGCGCGGCGAGTCGAGGTAGGCGGGCAGCAGCAGCTCGTGCCCGGGATACAGCTCCCAGAGCACGGCGAGCAGCGCCTTGTTCGACAGCAGCAGCTTCCACGCCGGCTCGATCCAGGTCGTCGGGGTGCCGGGCTCCAGCGCCGGCCGCCCGTACGGCTCGGCGAGCATCCACTCCCACGGGTAGAGCTTGAAGCAGGTGGTGACCGGTTCGCCGGCCGCGTCGACGAAGCGGCGGCCGTCCCAGCCGATGTGCTGGATCGGTTGGAGCGTGGCGTCCAGCCCCGCCTGGCGGGCGGTCTCGGCGAGGTAGCCGGCGGTCATGTGGTCCTCGGCGGACACCTCCTCCTCCTGCGACCAGAGCACGTGCACCCGGCGGTCGTGCAGCCCCGCGCCGATCTTCGCCCAGGCGCCGACGAGGCGCTCGTGCAGGCTGTTCCACTGGTCCAGCTCGGGCCGGGTGTGCTCCAGCCAGTACCACTGGATGATGCTCGCCTCGACCAGCGCGGTGGGGGTGTCGGCGTTGTACTCCAGCAGCTTCGGCGGCCAGCTGCCGTCGTAGGCGAGGTCGAAGCGCCCGTAGAGGGTGGGCGGCGCCTCGCGCAGCGACCGGGCCACGGCCTCGGCCGCCCAGGCCGGGATGCCGAACTCGGCGTAGCGGTGCCGCGCGACGACGTGTTCGGCGGCGGCGACCGACATGCGGTGCAGCTCCTCGGTCGCCTCCTCCAGCCGCAGCACCTCGTCCAGCTCGAACGCGTACGCGGCGGTCTCGTCCCAGTACGACATGATGCCGCCGTCGGGCAGCTCGGTGTCGACGTACACCAGGCCCTGGGAGCGGATCGTGGCGTCCCAGTCCGGGCGCGGGGTGACCGTCTGCCGGCGCACGTCAGCCGCCGCAGGAGGCGAGGTGGGTGCCGAAGCCGCCCCGGTCGGGCAGGGCCGAGGCGGTCGGCTCCGGCGCGGTGCGTCCGCTGGTCACCGTCGGTGTCCGTAGCGCCAGGGCCACCGTCTCGCCGCCGCCCACCGGGCCGAGGGCGCAGTCGTCATCGTCGTCGTCCGAGGTCATGTTGCAGCCGGAGAGGGTGAGCGCGAGGACGGTGAGCGCGCCGAGCTGCACGGAGGCCGACCGGAGCCGGCGGCGGGGGCGTTGTTCCACGTGATTTGTTGTAGCCGATGGAAGCCACTGCCGTCCCACCACGGCCGGTGCCTGTGATGCGGTTGGGACCTGGTGGCCCAGGCTGCGCCCGCTGCCCCGCGCGGGGCCACCGGCGGGCGTTAGGCTCGATGCATGCTCCGTACCGTGATCCTCGCCGCCTCCCGGTCACCCCAGGTCGAGCGGCTCGTCGCGACGGCCCCGTTCACCCGGGACCTCGTCCGCCGGTTCGTCGCCGGCGCCAGGACCGACGACGCGTTGCGCGCGACCCGCGAACTCGTCGACGACGGTCTCGCGGTCACCCTCGACAACCTCGGCGAGGACACCGTCACCCCCGAGCAGGCCACCGCCACCCGTGACGAGTACGTCAGGCTGCTGAAGCTGCTCTCCGGCGCGGGGCTGACCCCGGCCGCCGAGGTGAGTGTCAAGCTGTCGGCGCTGGGCCAGATGTTCGACGAGCAGTTCGCCTACGACAACGCGCGGGCGATCTGCGTCGCCGCCGAGGAGGCGGGCACGACGGTCACCCTGGACATGGAGGACCACACCACCACCGACTCGACCCTGGACATCCTCGCCAAGCTGCGCAAGGACCATCCGTCGACCGGCGCCGTCCTCCAGGCGTACCTGCGGCGGACGGAGTCGGACTGCCGCGAGCTGGCCACGGCCGGTTCCCGGGTGCGGCTGTGCAAGGGCGCCTACAAGGAGCCGGAGTCGGTGGCCTACCAGGCCGCGCGCGAGGTCGACAAGTCCTATGTGCGCTGCATGAACATCCTGATGTCGGGCGACGGCTACCCGATGCTGGCCACCCACGACCCCCGCCTGATCGCCATCGGGGAGGACCGGGCGCGCTGGTTCGACCGTGGGCCCGAGCGGTTCGAGTTCCAGATGCTGTACGGCATCCGCCCGGAGGAGCAGGCCCGGCTCGTGGGCGAGGGTTACACGGTGCGGACCTACCTGCCCTACGGCGAGGACTGGTACGGCTACCTGATGCGCCGGCTCGCCGAGCGCCCGGCCAACCTGGCGTTCTTCGGCCGGGCCGTCATCTCGAAGAAGTAGTTCGGCCGTGCGGCCAGCCCCGGAGGCGGTGGCCGTCCGGATCGGCCAGCGTCATCCCCCCCCACAGCGGTCCCGGTACGGGCCGGCGGAGACCCTCGTCCCGCCGGCCCGTTCCCGTTCCCGGGCGAGCCCCTTGACGGCGTTGGCTAATGGGATTAGCTTTTGGGTTATGACAGTTAGCTACGTGGAGCGGGACGGCGGGCGGATCGCCTACGAGGCGCACGGGCAGGGGCCGCTCGTCGTCCTCTCGCACGGCATGGGGGAGAACCGGCACTCCTTCCGCCACCTGGTCCCGCTGCTCGTCGCGGCCGGGCACCGGGTGGCGTCGGTGGACGTTCGGGGGCACGGCGAGTCCAGCGCCGGCTGGCCGACGTACGCCCCGGCGCAGGTCGGCGCCGACCTGCTCGCGGTGGTCCGCGACCTCGGTGGCGGACCGGCCACCCTGGTCGGCAGTTCGTCCAGCGCGGCGGCCGTGGTCTTCGCCGCCGCCGACGATCCCGCCCTGGTCAACGGCATCGTCCAGGTCGCCCCGTTCGTCGAGCAGCCGAAGCTCAACCCGTTCATGCGGATGGCCCTGGCCGCCGTGCTGCGCAGTCCCCGGCTGTTCGGGCTGTTCCACCGCACGCTCTTCCCGTGCGACCGGCCGGCCGACGACGCCGCGTACCGCAAGGCGATGGTCGCCACCCTGCGCGAGCCCGGCCGGATGGCGGCGATGCGCGGGGTGATCGCGCCGGCCGGGCCGGACTGGACCACCCGCGCCCGCGAGGTACGCCAGCCGGTGCTGGTGCTGATGGGCACGAGGGATCCGGACTTCCGCGATCCGGGCGCCGCGGCCCGGGCGGCCCGCCGGCTCTTCGCCACCGCCGAGGCGCGGATGATCGACGACTCCGGCCACTACCCGCACGCCGACCAGCCGGCCCGCACCGCCGCCCAGCTCACCGAGTTCGTGGCGGTCACCGGTGCCTAGGGCCGGGCTCACCCAGCGGGCCGTGGTGCGCGAGGCGGCCCGGCTGGCCGACGAGGTCGGTGCCGACCAGCTCACCCTCGCCGCGCTGGCCAACCGGCTCGGCGTCGCGCTGCCCAGCCTCTACAAGCACGTCCGGGGCGCCGACGCGCTCGCCCAGAAGCTCTCCGCGCTGGCAACCGCCGAGCTCGCCGACGAGTTGACCGCCGCCGTCGCGGGCCGGGCCGGCGGGGACGCGTTGCGGGCCGTCGCCACCGCCTACCGGGCGTACGCCCACCGGCACCCCGGCCGCTATCCGGCCACCCAGCGGGTACCGGACCCGACCGACCCGGAGCACGTCGCCGCCGGGGAGCGGGCCGTCGGGGCGATCCGGGCCACCCTGCGGGGCTACGGGCTCGACGGCGACGACGCCCTCGACGCGACCCGGATGCTGCGCAGCACCCTGCACGGGTTCGTCTCGCTGGAGGCGGCCGGCGGGTTCGGCCTGCCCCGCGCCGTGGACGCCTCCTTCGGCAACCTGGTCACCGCGCTGGACGGCACGTTGCGGTCCTGGCCACGGGGGCAGGAACGGTGAGGGCGCGGTCCACTGCCGCGCCTCCTGCGGGGACCGGTCGTCGGCGGTGACCGGCACGCTGCGCCACCCGACGGACCGCCCCGCCTGAACCGTGCCGAGACCGCTGCGCGGCGTGGCTCGCGGGCCCCGGTCGCCCCGGCCGGCCGGATGGTCGTACCCTTCGGCGGGTGACTGACGGGCAGCCCGGAACGGACGGCCGACCGGTGACGGACGCCGCGCCGGCCAGCGCGACAGAAGAGGCCGAGCCGGCCGACGGCACCGGGCCGACCACCCCGGCCGAGCCGGCCGACGGCACCGGGCCGACCACCCCGGCCGAGCCGGGCGACGGCGCCGGGCCGACGACCTCGGCCGAGCCGGCCGACGATGCCGGGCCGACGACCTCGGCCGAGTCGGCCGATGGTGCCGGGCCCGCTGACGGCGCTGGGCCGGCCGACGATGCCGAGCCGACTGCGACGGCCGGGCCGGCCGATGGTGCCGGGCCCGTCGCGCCTGCTGCGGCGGTGGCGGGCGCCGAGCCGTCGGTGCGGCGGATCCGACCGCTGGGCGTGGCGCTGGCGGCATTCGTGTTGCTGCTGGCCTGCGGCCTGCCCGCGGCGCTGGTGACCGGCCTGGTGCGCGCCGGTGATCCGCCCGCCCCGGGCCCGTCGGCCGCACCCGCCGACGACCCCGGCGTCGCGGCGGCCCGCCGGCTCGGGGAACGCATGTCCGCGGAACTGGCCCGGCAGTCCGCCGCCCTGCTCGGCGGGGACCGCGCCGGGTTCCTGGCGGTCGCCGAGCCGGCCGCGCATCCGGACCTGCGCCGCCGGTACGCCGCGCTGCGCGCCCTGCGGGTGACTGCCTGGCAGGCCGACGCCAGCGGTCCCCCCGTCCCCGTCGAGGGGCGGCCCGGCGAGTGGCGGCTGCTGGTCGAGTTCCGCTACTGCTTCGTCACGCCGGACTGCCGCACCAGCAGGGTGCTGACCGGCACCCGGTGGCGGGAAGGGGAGCGGCCCCGGCTGCTCGCCGTGGAGCCGTCCCGCTCCGCCGCGACCGGCACCCGGCCCTGGGAGGTCAGTGAGCTGGCCGTGGCCGTCGGTCCGCGTACGCTCGTGGCGACCACCCCCGCCCTGCGCAAGGAGCTGCCCGGCCTGCTCGCCCAGGCGGAGGCCGCCGCCAGGATCGCCGACACGTACGCCGTCGGTGGCCGCACGCCGGACCGGTACCGGATCTTCCACGCCGGCCGGGGCGAGTGGCAGCGCTGGTACGGCGGCGGCCGGCCGAAGTGGACCGGCGGATACGCGGTCACGGTCGGCGGCGGCCACCACGAGGTGGTGCTCAACGCCGAGGGACTCGTCGCCGGCGGGGTGGACGACCTGCTCCGGCACGAGCTGACCCACGCCGCGTCCCTGCCCGAGCGGGGGTACCCGGGCAAGGACACCTGGTGGCTGGTCGAAGGGCTCGCCGAGTACGCGGGCGCCGACGGCGAACCGATCGACCGGTACGCCGGACTGGACGAGGTGCGCGGCCTGCTCGGCGGCGGCTGGGACGGTCGGCTCGACAGCCTCAGCCCGGCCGACGACGCCCCGGCGGACCGGGTCAGCGGCAGCTACGGCATCTCCTACCTGGCGGTCCGGCACCTGGTCGACCGGTTCGGTCCGGAGCGGCTGCTCGCCTTCTTCGCGGCCGTGGTGCACGAGCGCACGCCGGTGGACCGGGCGGCCGAGCAGGTCCTCGGCGAGGCGTGGTCGGCCCTGCACGCCGAGTGCGTCGGCTACGTCCGGGCCGTGGTCGGCTGACGGGAGCGGCCCGCGCGACGGGTGCTTGCTGCCCCACGGCCTTCATGATCGACCGCTGTCGGGCGGCGCCGGCCGACCTGACACACTGGTGCCCGCTCCCAGCGCGGAGCCCCGGTCCGCGTCCGGAAGCGGCCCGGGGCGCCCGCCCGGTGGCTCCGGTGGCGCCGCCGGAGCCACCGGGCGCCTTCCGCCCGCCGGCCGACCCGGAAACGGGGCCGACCCGGATCCGGGGGCCGATCGGACGCGGCGCGCAACAGGTTCGACGACGAACCGACCGGTCGAGTGGTGACCGGCCAGAATCATGATCAGTTGTACGAAGGGATCGCGCCGGTCACAGCCGTCCCGCTACCGTACTGGTAACACGCGCGTCGCCGGTCCGGGCGGGACGAACCTGTCCGGTGGCACGCGCCGGGCATGGGATTGGTCGGTGAGCCATGGCCGGGTCGCAGTCCGACGGACGGCTGTCGGAGGTCAAGTTCCTCACCGTCGCCGAGGTGGCGACGGTGATGCGGGTGTCGAAGATGACGGTCTACCGCCTCGTGCACAGCGGTGAGCTCACCGCGGTCCGGGTCGGCCGGTCGTTCCGGGTGCCCGAGCATGCGGTGCACGAATACCTGCGGGGCGCCTTTCAGGAGACCGCCTGACCCTCCCGGGGGCCGCCCGCGGAGGGCGACGTGACGGGCATCGACGGGGGCGCGTTGGTCCTGCTGACGCTCTCCGGCTACCCTGGACCCCGACCGTGACCGCAGGCGTTCCCTGCCGCTTACCCCGCTGGTCCGGTCCGTTGTCCGCAAGCGGTCGCCGACGTCACCCCGTGGCGTCAGCAGGTCGCCCCGCACGTTGCATCGAAAGGCTTTCGTATGGGCTCGGTGGTCAAGAAGCGCCGCAAGCGCATGGCTAAGAAGAAGCACCGCAAGCTGCTGCGCAAGACCCGCGTCCAGCGTCGCCGTCTCGGCAAGTGACCGGGGCCGGGCTCCGGCCCGGCTCCCGTCGTCGCTTGCCAACTGTCGACCCCCGGAGGCTCAGGTGATCACGCCGCGGATGTCCCGGCTCGGTCCCGCCTGCCGGGGTAGGTGTGTGACATGACCCCCGGCGGCACCTCAGGTGCCCCGGGGGTCGTCGTCGTCACCGGGGTCAGCCGCTACCTCGGCGCGCACGTCGCCGCCCGCCTCGCCGCCGACCCCCGCATCGAGCGGGTCATCGGCGTGGACCAGCCCGAGCCCGGCGCCGAGATCACCGACCTGCTCGACCGGGTCGAGCGCGTCCGCGTCGACGCCGGCTCGCTCGGCGGCCTCCTCGCCGACCTCGACGTCGACGCGGTGGTCCACCTCGCCCTGGTCACCGCGCCCGACCCGCAGCACGGCGGCCGTGCGGCGATGAAGGACCAGAACGTCATCGGCACGATGCAGCTCCTCGCCGCCTGCCAGCGCGCTCCCCGCCTGCGCAAGCTCGTGGTCCGCTCCTCGACGGCCGCGTACGGGGCGTCGTTCCGTGACCCGGCCGTCTTCACCGAGGAGACCGAGCCGCGCGAGGTGCCGCGCGGCGGTTTCGGCCGCGACATCCTCGACATCGAGGGGTACGTCCGCGGCTTCCGCCGCCGCCGGCCCGACGTCACCGCGACCGTGCTGCGCTTCGCGCCGTTCATCGGCTCGACCGCCGACACCACCCTCACCCGCTACTTCTCCCGGCCGGTGGTGCCCACCGTGTTCGGGCGTGATCCCCGGTTGCAGTTCCTGCACTTCGACGACGCGTTGGAGGTGCTGCACCGGTCGATCGTCGAGGACCACCCGGGGACCTACAACGTGGCCGGCCCCGGCGTGCTCTCCCTGTCGCAGGCGATCCGCCGCGCCGGCCGGGTCGCCGTGCCGGTGCTGGAGCCCGGCCTGTCCAACGCCGCCGCGATCGCCCGCACCCTCGGCTTCGGCCGCTACGGCCTGGACCAGGTCGACCTCTTCGTGCACGGCCGGGTCGTCGACACCAGCCGGCTGGAGCGGGAGTACGACTTCACGCCCCGTTCCACCGCCGCCGCGTTCGACGACTTCATCCGCGCCCACCACGGCGGGGCCGTGCTGCACCGGGACCAGTTGGCAGCGGCGGAGCAGCTCGTGCTGGACGGGATCCGGCAGGTCCGTTCGGCCGTACGGGAGGGCTCGTGAGCGCGCCGGACGAGCGGCGCGACGGCCGCTTCGACGTACCGCTGAGGGTGTCCGCGCCGGACGCGGAGCCCGCGCGCATGAACGGACACCACCCCGGCACGCCCGACGAACCCGACACGGCCGCCACCGACGAGGTGGTCGCGCGCGGGTCGGCGGTGCCGGACCGGCCCGGCGACCACTGGGACCGCAAGGTCGCCAAGGGGCTGGCGTTCCTGCGTCGTCGGCTCTCCGGCGACTACGAGGTCGACGAGTTCGGCTTCGATCCCGAGATCACCGAGGCGGTCTTCCACCCGCTGCTGCGGGCGCTCTACCGGGACTGGTTCCGCACCGAGGTCACCGGCCTGGAGCACGTGCCCGCCGAGGGCGCCGGCCTGGTGGTGGGCAACCACTCGGGCACCGTCGCGCTGGACGCGCTGATCCTCTCGGCCGCGCTGCACGACCAGCACCCGGCCCGCCGTTACCTGCGGCTGCTCGGCGCCGACCTGGTCTTCCGGATGCCGGTGGTCTCCGAGATCGCGCGCAAGACCGGCGGGACGGTCGCCTGCAACCCGGACGCCGAGCGGCTGCTCGGCAACGGTGAGCTGGTCGGCGTCTTCCCCGAGGGGTTCAAGGGCATCGGCAAGCTCTACTCCGACCGTTACAAGCTGCAACGATTCGGGCGCGGCGGGTTCGTCTCGGCGGCGCTGCGTACCGGCACTCCGATCGTGCCGGTCGCCATCGTCGGCGGCGAGGAGATCTATCCGATGCTCGCCGACATCAAGCCCCTGGCGCGGCTGCTCAAGCTGCCCTACTTCCCGGTCACGCCGACGTTCCCGTTGCTGGGTCCGCTGGGCATGGTGCCGCTGCCGAGCAAGTGGCTGATCGAGTTCTGCCCGCCGATCCCGACCGCCCACCTGACGGACTCCGCCGACGACCCCCTGGTCGTGTTCAACCTCGCCGACCAGGTGCGGGAGACCATCCAGCAGACCCTGCACCAGTTGCTGGAACGGCGCCCGGACCCGTTCGGCCCCTGAGGGCGCGCGCACGGCCGTGGCGCGGAGGGGCGCGTGGGCCGTGGCGCCGAGGGCGAGTGGCGTGGCGCGGAGGGGCGCGCGGGCCGTGAGGCCGAGGGCGGGTGGGCGGCCGGTGTCGTCAGCCGTTGCGGCGGCGGCGGTGCAGCGCCAGCCCGGCGGTCACCGCCCCGGCGACCAGACCGGCCGCCGCGGTGGACGGTACGGCGATCTTGATGGCGCGGCGGCCGGTGCGGAAGTCGCGGACGTCCCAGCCGCGCTGCCGGGCTTCCCTGAACAGGGCGGCGTCCGGGTTCACCGCCACGCCCCTGCCCACCGTCGAGAGCATCGGCAGGTCGTTGTACGAGTCGCTGTAGGCGGTGCAGCGGCCCAGGTCCAGCCCTTCCACGGCGGCGAGCTGGGTGACCGCCTCCGCCTTGGCCGGGCCGTGCATCAGGTCGCCGACCAGCCGGCCCGTGTACGCGCCGTCGACGATCTCGGCGACCGTGCCGACCGCGCCGGTCAGGCCCAGCCGCGCGGCGATCACCCGGCCGATCTCCACCGGCGCGGCGCTGACCAGCCAGACCCGTTCGCCGGCGTCCAGGTGACGCTGGGCGAGCTGGCGGGTGCCGGCCCAGATCCGGGGCGCCATCAGCTCGTCGAAGATCTCCTCCGCGAGGCGTTCGACGTCGTCCACCCGCCAACCCTCGACGAAGGCGAGGGCGGCCTCCTTGGCCTGTGACATGTCGCCGGCGTGCTCGGTGGCGAGCAGCCGGAAGCGCAGCTGCTGCCAGGCGAACCGGGCCAGGTCGGTGGTGGTGAAGTAGTTGCGCGCGGCGAGGCCCCGGGCGAACCAGTAGATCGACGCGCCCCGCATCATCGTGTTGTCGACGTCGAAGAAGGCCGCCGCGCCCGGATCGGGTTCCGGGGGAGTTAGGGGCACCAGGTCGGTCTCCGCCCAGCCGGCGGTGTGACCGTGGGCGTCGGTGCTGACCGTCACCTTGCGGCTGCCTGCCACCCGACCTCCCTCCGCTCGACGTCTGTCTCCCGCGAGGGTAGCCGGGTACCGGTGGGGGACGGCCGCGCGACGGGTGAACTGTGGCGCGGACGTCTCGGCCGGCTCCGGGCGACGACGATCAGCGGTCGCCGGGGACCGGTGGCGAAGCCGACAGCGAGCATCGGCTGCGAGGATCAGCGGTCGCCGGGGCAGCTGGCGGGGGCGGGGCCGAGCGCGTCGCTGGTGACCGGCGCGGGCAGGCCACAGGCGATCGCCGCACGCAGCGCGTCGGAGCGCTTGCGGGCCGCGTCGAGCAGGGCGAGCGAGCGGCGGGTCCGGTCGCGGTCGGTCCGGCTGGCGTCGTCGAGGAGCGCGCCGACCGCCCGGCGCTGGCCGGTGAGGAAGGAGTTGACCGCGTCCAGCGCCGCCGGGTCGGAGCGCTGCGCGGCGGCGGTGGTGAGCAGGCGTACGCCCTGACGGGTGTCGGCGTCCATGTCGTCCAGGACCGCGCTGAAGCCGTCCTCGTTGCCGCGCATCTCGGCCGCCTCGGCGAGCCGGGTACGGGCGAAGCCCAGGAACAGCTGGCCCCGGCTGACGTCCGAGCTGGCCAGCGCGAGCTGGGCGCGTTCGGTCGAGCGCTTCATGCCGTAGAGCGCGTCGCCGGGGACGGCGTTCTCGCTGGCGGCGGAGATGCCCGAGACGGCGACGGCACCGGCCGCGATGCCGACCAGGATGGCGCCACGGGCCCGGGCCCGACGGGCGGTCGCCGCCGGCAGCAGCCGGTTGCGCCCCGTGTCGGCGGAACGCCGCGACGACGGTTCGGTCGTGGTCGCGGCCGGGGCGCCGATGCCCTCACGTTCGGCCGTGGCCAGCAGCATGGCCCGCAGCCCGGTCCGGAACTCCGGGTCCGCCTGCACGGTGGGCGGGGCCGTCGTCAGCCGCTGACCCACCGCGACGAGCGCGGTCAACTGGTCGTCGGCCCGGGACCGGACGTGGTGTCGTCGGCCCCCGTTGGCCTCGTCGAGAAGCTGCGCGAAGCGCTCCGCGCGCCGACGGGAGAAGAGGTTGCTGTCCACCGTGGGCACCTCCTCTCGCTGGTCGCGGCCGGTCGGCCGCTGTCATCGACAGCGACCGGTGACGGCGTGACACCACGGACGAAGGTCGTGGCCGGCCGCACCGCCGGAATCCGGGGGCCCGGGGAATGCCCTGGCTACCACCGGTCGCACCCGGAGAAACGGTCCGCACCGGACATGGGTTACGGGGCCGACGGAGGCGAAATCACGGAAAGTGATTGCCGACACGGGGGCGCGACGGCCCTGGGCTGCGCGTACGCCCGTCGATGCGTTGCAGTCCCGTGGACCGGACTACGGTTGGAAGCCGTCCGGCAGCAGTCGGGCCAGCGCTCGCACCGCGCGGTACTGGAGGGCCTTGATCGCGCCCTCGTTCTTGCCCATGGTGCGGGCCGTCTCGGCCACGGAGAAGCCCTGCAGGAACCGGAGCACGATGCACTCCTGCTGCTCCGGGTTGAGCTGCTTGACGGCGCTCAGCAGGGCCACGTTGGTGATGTGTTCGACGACCGCCGCCTCCGGGCTGCCCTCGGGGCCCCGGTCCTCGCGGTCGGCGTCCAGCACGTCGCCGGTGGTGACCTCCAGCCGGTAGCGGCCGGACTTGAAGTGGTCCGCCACCAGGTTCCGGGCGATGGTGACCAGCCAGGCGCCCAGGTCGCGCCCCTGCCAGGTGAAGCTGCCGATCCGCTTGAGGGCGCGCAGGAACGTGTCGGAGGTGAGGTCCTCGGCGAGCTGGCGGTTGCCCACGCGGAAGTAGACGAACCGGAACACCGTGTCGACGTACCGGTCGTAGATCAGCCCGAACGCCTCGGACTCGCCGGCCTGGGCCCGCTCGACGAGCCCCCAGACCTCGGTGGCGGGGTCGGAGGGGTCCGGCCGGCTGGGGAAGCCCGTGGAGGCGTTGACCGGCGCGGCGGCGGGCACCGCCGGGAGCACCGCCGTCTCCGTGACCGACTCGTCGTGCGCCCTGGTCGGTTCCGTGGTGCGGCGACCCTGCGCCGGCATGATGGGCCGGGCGGGGACCGCGACCCGGCCGCCGGTCGGCCTCGCGTTGCCTCCGGGCGTCGCGGCGCGTGGCGGTGGTTCGTTCTGGTGTGGTCGGTTGCGCGTCCGGTTCGACGCGGCCTCGCCATGGACGGCGAGGCCGCCCGCGTCGTCCAGCGGACCCCGGGCGGCGGGCCGTTCGTTGACCGGCCCGCGGACCGCCGGGCTGTTCAGGCCCACCGGCCGTTCCGCGTATCCGAAGGTGGTCACCGCGCCGCCTCCGTCCCGCCGGCCGGCCACGTCGGCCGGCACGGCGCCGTCGTGGCCCGGCCGGGTTGGCCGGGCAGGGCTGGCTCGGGGCGTGCCGACGGGCGGCAGATCCCCTTGAGGTGCAGGTCCAATGCGCTCACAGGCACGGGGGCCTCCTCGGGCTGAGGGGTGTCGACTCACGGCAAATGGGGTGAGCCGACCCGAGTGATGATAGGGCCAACGTCACCCACGCGTGGCAAGTCCGTTACACAGAGCGGAAGTATTTCCCCGGGCGTCGCACATCTGGCGGACCGGTTGTCCGTCGCCGGTGGTTGACTTTCGGATTGCACCGTGGATGCGAATAAATTCCAGGTCAGCGGGCCTGTCGCGGCGCGGATGCCGATGTCCGGCCCGGGGTGCCCGGTGGCGGTGCGCACGACCCGCCGTGTCCTGTCGGCGGGACCGGCCCCGTCCCGGCCGGGCGTCGCGGGAGTCCTGCCGATGGGACTCCTGTGGACGGTGCGCCGGCCGGGCCGGGGCGTCCCGATCCGGTTGCGTCGGCCGGTGGTCCCCTCGGCGATCAGCGGCCTCCGGCGGGCATGGCCCACGGACCCCGCGCTGTGCCAGACTCAGCCACCGTGCAGGACGAAACCGACAGCTCCGCCTCGACCCTCGTCGAGCGGCTCCACCGGGCGGCCGTCGCCGTGGGCGACCGACCCGCGCTGCACTGGCGCGAGCGGACCCTGACCTGGTCCGAACTGGACGCGTCGGTGACGGCCACCGCCCACGCCCTGGCGGCCCTGACCGGGACGCCGCCGGCCGGTCTCCACCCGACGCCGGGCCGCACCGACCGGTACCCGCCCCGGGTCGCCGTCGCGCTCGGCAACTGCCCCGACTTCGTGGTGAGCTTCCTGGCCGCGCTGCGCGCCGGGCTCGTCGCGGTGCCGGTCAACCCCGGCCTCACCGCCCCCGAGCTGCGGCACGTGCTGGCCGACTCCGGCGCGTCGGTGCTGATCGGCACCGGGCGCGTGTGCGACCTGGTGGCCGGCGTCGCCGAGGACCTGCCCGCGCTCGTCGCCGTGCACACCGCGCCGCCGGTGGCGCCGGCCGGCGACGCGTTCCCCCGCCGGGGCGGCGACGACCTGGCGCTGCTGCTCTACACGTCCGGCACCGAGGGACGACCGAAGGGCGCGATGCTGACCCATCGCGCGCTGGCGGCCAACCACGAGCAGGTCGGGCGCATCGATCCGCCCGTCGTCGGCCCGGACGACACCGTGCTGCTGGCGCTGCCGCTGTTCCACGCGTACGGGCTCAACGCGGGGCTGGGCGCCGTCGTCCACCATGGCGCGACCGGGGTGCTCGTCGACGACCTGGGCACCGACGCGGGGCTGGCCGAGATCGCCCGGCACCGGGTGAGCGTGCTGGTCGGCGTACCGTCGATGGTTGCCGCCTGGTCCACGGCGGACGCCGCCGCGCTCGCCCCGGCGATGGCGTCGGTGCGGGTCGTGGTCTGCGGCGCGGCACCGCTGGAGCCCGCCGTCGCGGCGCGCTTCGCCGAGGTCGCCGGTCGCCGGGTGCACGTCGGGTACGGCCTGACCGAGACCGCGCCGGTGCTGACCTCCACCCTGGTCGGCGGGGAGCCGAAGGCCGGCTCGATCGGCCGGCCGCTGCCCGGCGTCGAGCTGCGGCTGGTCGGGGCCGACGGGGCCGACCTGTGGCGCGACGGCGTGATCGAGCCGGACGACGACGTCGACGAGCTGGACTTCTCCGACGTCATGCCGGGCACCGACCCGGGCCAGGTCGTGGTGCGCGGGGCGAACGTCTTCGCCGGCTACTGGCCGGACGGCCGCGGCGGCCCGGACGCCGACGGCTGGTGGCCCACCGGCGACGTGGCGTACGCCGACGAGGACGGCGACCTCTTCCTGGTGGACCGGATCGGCGAGCTGATCCTGGTCAACGGGTTCAACGTGTACCCGCACGAGGTCGAGCTGGTGCTGTCCGCGCACCCGGGGGTGGCCGAGTCGGCGGTACTGGGTGTGCCGCACCCGCGCACCGGCGAGACTGTCCGGGCGTACGTGGTGGCGGCGCCGGGGCACCCGGTGACCGAAGCGGAGCTGCTCGCCCACTGCGCCCGCAACCTGGCCCGGTTCAAGTGCCCGACCGCCGTCGAGTTCGTCGACGAGTTGCCGCACTCGGTGATCGGCAAGGTACGCAAGACCCTGCTCCGGCCGGCGTCGCCCCCGGCGGCCCCGGTGCCGTCCCCGGCGGCGTCGCCGGAGACCCGCCCGCCGGCCCCGGCCGGCACCAGCACCACGGAGGAGACCGATGCGTGAGCCCCGACTCACCCTGATCACCCGGCCCGGCTGCCACCTGTGCGACGAGGCGAAGGCGGCGCTGGACCGGGTGGTGGCGGTCACCGGGGACCGGTGGACCGAGAAGGACGTCACCGACGACATCGAGCTGGAACGCGAGTACGGCGACCGGCTGCCCGTGGTGCTGCTCGACGGCAAGGAGCACGGCTACTGGCGGGTGGAGGAGGAGCGGCTGCTGCGGGACCTGACCACGCCGCAGCTGTGAACGCGCAGGCGCGGCACGAACCGCTGTCGCACTTTCCGCCGGCGGAGCGGGCGTGCGGCGCCGGACGCGCCGGCGCTAGGGTGCTGCGATGACCCCTGCGCGCAACCACCTGGTGTGGGACTGGAACGGCACCCTGCTCAACGACCTGAGCCTGGTGGTCGCCTGCACCAACGCGGCCTTCGCCAGCGTGGGCGGGCCCGCCGTGACCGCCGAGGAGCACCGGGTACGGTTCCGCCGGCCCATCGCCGACTACTACGCCGAGGTGCTCGGTCGGGCGGTCGACGACGAGGCGTTCGGCCGGCTGGACCGGATCTTCCACGACGCGTACCGCACGGGGCTGACGACCTGCGAGCTGGCGCACGACGCCACCGTCGCCATGGCGGCGTGGCCGGGCAGCCAGTCCCTGCTGTCCATGTGGTTCCACGAGGAGCTGGTGCCGACCGTGCACACGTACGGACTCACCGGGAACTTCCTCCGGGTGGACGGACTGCGGGCGAGCGTCGGCGGGGACCGCAAGGCGGAGTCGCTGCGGCGGCACCTGACGGAGCTGGGCGTGGACGGCCGGGACGTGGTGCTGATCGGGGACTCCATCGACGACGCCGACGCCGCCGTGTCGGTGGGGGGCCGCGCCGTCCTCTACACCGGCGGGTTCACCGATCCGGCCCGGCTGCGCGCCGCCGGCCACCCGGTCGCCGACACCCTCAGCGAGGCGGTGACCCTGGCGGCCACGCTGCCCTGACCGGCCCGTCGGCTCCGGGTCCACCCCGACGGTCCGACCCCGTCGGCCCCGGCCAGCCGCAGCTCGACGCCGGGCAGCCGCAGCTCGACGCCGGGCAGCCGCAG
Organism: Micromonospora sp. NPDC049048; assembly: GCF_043197615.1. Lineage (NCBI taxonomy): Bacteria > Bacillati > Actinomycetota > Actinomycetes > Micromonosporales > Micromonosporaceae > Micromonospora > Micromonospora sp. NPDC049048. The sequence continues at coordinate 372,691 of NZ_JBICTM010000001.1, forward strand.
CTCGACGCCGGGCAGCGGCAGCTCGACGCCGGGCAGCGGCCGCCCGACGACGCGGCGGTGGGCCGCCGTCGGGGTCGGCCGTGCCGGTCAGTTGCGCAGGTAGGCCAGCACGGCCAGGACCCGGCGGTGCTGCTCCGTGTCGGGCGGGAGCTGGAGCTTGGTGAAGATGTTGCGGACGTGCTTCTCGACGGCGCCGTCGGTGACCACCAGGCTCCTCGCGATCGCCGTGTTGGAGCGCCCCTCGGCCATCAGCCCGAGCACCTCGCGTTCGCGCGGGGTCAGCTCGCGCAGCGGGTCGTCGCGCCGGCGCCGGGCGAAGAGCTGACCGACCACCTCGGGGTCGAGCACGGTGCCGCCCGCGGCCACCCGGTCCAGCGCGTCGAGGAACTCGTCGATCGCCGCCACCCGGTCCTTGAGCAGGTAGCCGATCCCGCCCCCGCCGCCGCCCGTGGTGGCGAGCAGGTCGTCGGCGTACGACACCTCGACGTACTGGGAGAGGACCAGGATCGGGGTGCGCGGCACCAGGCGGCGCGCCTCCACCGCCGCCCGCAGCCCCTCGTCGGTGTGCGAGGGCGGCATCCGGACGTCGACGATCGACACGTCCGGCCGGTGGGCCACCACGGCCCCCACCAGCGCCTCGCCGTCCGCCACGGCGGCGAGGACCTCGTGCCCGCGCTCGGTGAGCAGCCGTATGAGCCCCTCCCGGAGCAGCACCGCGTCGTCCGCGATCACGATCCGCATGCGCCTGTCTACCACGTACGGCTCACAGCGGAAGCTCGGCGCGGATCTTGGTGGGGCCGCCGGCCGGACTGGACACGGAGAGCCGGCCGCCCGCGGCGCGGACCCGGTCGGCGATGCCGACCAGCCCGTGCCCCTTGGCGAGGTGGGCGCCGCCCTGCCCGTCGTCGTCGACATCGACCTCCAGCCGCCCGTCGTGCCTGGCCACGGTGACCTCGCACTCGGTCGCCCGGCTGTGCTTGGCGACGTTGGTCAGCGCCTCCGCCACCACGAAGTAGGCGGTGCTCTCCACCGCCGGGTCGAGCCGGCCGGCCGGGCTGGCCAGCTCCGGGTCCACCCGCAGCGCGATCGGGATCAGGCCGCGCCCGGCCAGGGCCGCCAGGGCGCTGGGCAGGCCCCGGTCGACCAGGATCGGCGGCGCGATGCCCCGGGACAGGGCGCGCAGCTCGGCGAGCGTCTCCCGGGTCTGGGTGACCGCCTCGTCCAGGGTCCGCGCGGCGGCCTCCGGGTCGGAGGCGAGCTGCTGCCGGGCCCGGCTGAGATCCATCGCGAGCCGGACCAGCCGTTGCTGTGGGCCGTCGTGGATGTCGCGCTCCAGCCGGCGCAGCGCGCTCGCCTCGGCGGAGACGGCGGCCCGCTTCTGCTCCTCCAGCACGGTGATCCGGTTGCGCATCTCGGCCACGCCGGTGAGCAGGGCCCGGCCGAAGCTGGCCTGGAGCAGCGCGCAGCCCCGGGCCACGATCGGCAGGGTGATCAGGAAGAACAGCCCGATCGCGGTGTGCAGCCCGATCCGGGCGATGGTCGAGTCGCCCAGGCCGAGGAGCTGGGGCAGGCCCACGTCGTCCGGGCCGCCGCGCGGCAGGGCCCAGTCGTACGCCCAGTAGAGGCTGCCGGTGACGGCGCCGGCCCACCAGACCAGCGTGACCACGAAGCTGACGACGGCCACGATCAGCTTGAGGATGCCGTGCGCGAGGTCGAGCCAGGACTGGGCGTCCCCCATCGGCACGAAGATCCGCCGCCAGGCGCTCGCCCCGGGCTCGGGGAGCCGGTACTGCGGGCGGATCCGGGACTGGTGGAGCACGGCGGGGAGGCGGAGCCGCTCGATGTCGGCGAGCCCCCGGGCGGCGTAGAGGGTGCCGCTGAGGATCGGCAGGCCGATCACCGTCACCATCAGCCCGAGCCCGGCAGCGAGGCCGACCAGCAGGACGACGAAGCTGGCCAGGGCCAGCGGGAGGCCCAGCAGCACGTAGCCGGAGTCCAGCAGGAGCTGTCGGGAGATGGTCGGCGCCGGCACGGGCTGGTCGGCGACGACGGGTACGGCGGTCATGCCACGAGGCTAGGCAGCGCGGGGTGGCCGACCCATCCCGTCGGCCCGCCTTCCCGACGTAGGGCTGGCCCTACCGTGACCGGATCGTGGGCGAGCCGTAGGTCGCGTGATTGGTCAGAGAAGTCGTAATTGAGCAATAATCGGCGCGGCCGGCACCATCGGCTCCGCCCGGAGGCCGGACGGCGGTCGACGAAGGTCGCTGAATCGATCTTGCGGAATGGAGGGGCTGGTGAAGCCGTGTCGCGAGCTTTCAAGATCGCGATTTGTGCACGCCTTCACAAGCGCCTACTCTGTAGTTCCGACGCGCCCTGCTAGCACAGCCGGCAATCTCGGTCGCCAGCGGGAGTCCCGAAACGGCCGGCCGGTGGAGTTGGCTGAGGATCGCACCGCACGGAGTCTCATGAGTCAGCACCGTCACCCAGGCGCACCCGGTCGGGCCGGTGCCGTACCGGCGCTCCCGGACCTGCCCGAGGCGACCGTCGCGCGGCTCCCGGAATACCTCCGTGCCCTGCACAACCTCGCCGAGACGGGGCACGAGACCGTGTCCAGCGAGGGGCTCGCCAGCGCCGCCGGCGTCAACTCCGCGAAGCTCCGCAAGGACCTGTCGCACCTCGGCTCGTACGGCACCCGTGGGGTCGGCTACGACGTGGCCCTGCTGGTCGACCAGATCGAGTACGTGCTCGGCCTCACCCAGCGGCGGGCCGTCGCGCTCGTCGGCGTGGGTAACCTCGGTCACGCCCTCGCCGGCTACGACGGCTTCGCCAGCCGTGGGTTCCGGATCGCCGCGCTCTTCGACGCCGACTCCGCACGGGTCGGCGAGGAGATCAACGGGCTGGTCGTCCGGCACATCGACGAGTTGCCCCGGGTCGCCGTCGAGGAGGCCATCGCCATCGGCGTGATCGCCACCCCGGCCCGGGCCGCCCAGGCGGTGGCGGACCAACTCGTGGCCGCCGGTGTGACGAGCATCCTCAACTTCGCTCCGTGCGTACTCTCGGTTCCGGAGGGGGTCGACCTGCGCAAGGTCGACCTTGCCATAGAGCTGCAGATCCTGTCGTTCCACGAGCACCGCAAGGCATCGTTGACCGCGCTCCCCGCCACCGGCGGGTCCGCCCTCACCGCTCTGCCCGGGGGGCTCGCCGTCACCGACCCGCAGGAGGCGATCGGCACGTGAAACTGCTCGTCGTCGGCGCGTCCTACCGCACCGCTCCCGTCGCCACGCTGGAGCAGCTCGCGGTCGGCCCCGCGGACCTCACCCGCACCCTGGACCGTCTCGTCGCCCAGCCGTACGTGACCGAGGCCGTGATCGTCTCCACCTGCAACCGGGTGGAGGTCTATGCCGCCGTGTCCGGCTTCCACGGCGGCCTCGGCGACATCTGCGCCGTGCTGGCGGAGCAGGCCGGCTGCCAGCCCGCCGCGCTCGCCAGCCACCTCTACGTGCACTTCGACGCCGCCGCCGTGGACCACGTCTTCCGGGTCGCCGCCGGGCTCGACTCGATGGTCGTCGGCGAGGCGCAGATCCTCGGCCAGCTCCGGGACGCCTACCATTCCGCGACCGGTGCCGACACCGCCGGGCGGCTGCTGCACGAGTTGATGCAGCAGGCGCTGCGGGTCGGCAAGCGGGCGCACGCGGAGACCGGGATCGACCGGGCCGGCCAGAGCGTGGTCACCGCCGCCCTGGAACTGGCCGCCGGGCACCTCGACGGCGACCTCGCCGGGCGTCCCGCCCTGGTGGTCGGCGCGGGCGCCATGGGATCGCTGGGGGTCGCCACGCTGTCCCGGCTGGGCGCCGGGCCGCTGACTGTCACCAACCGGGGCGCCGACCGGGCCCTCCGGCTGGCCGAGGCGTACGGGGCCGGCGCGACGCCGATGGCGGAGCTGACCTCCGTGCTCTCCACAGTGGACATCGTAGTGGCCGCCACCGCGGCCACCGAAGCGGTCCTCACCCGTGAGGTGGTGACCCGGGCACTCGCCGGGCGCGACGCCGGGCGGGGCCCGCTGGTCCTGCTCGACCTGGCCGTACCGCGCGACGTGGAGGCGGGCGTCGCCGACCTGCCCGGCGTCGAGGTGATCGACATCGACCGGATGGCGGCGCTGCTCGCCGACGGTCCCGCCGCCACCGACACCGCCGCCGTGGAGCGGATCGTGGTCGGCGAGGTCGACGCCTTCCTCACCTGGCTGCGCGGCGCCGACGTGGCGCCCACGGTGGCGGCCCTGCGGGGCCGCGCCGACGACGTGGTCGGCGCCGAGCTGCGTCGGCTCGCCCAGCGGCGCCCGGACCTCACCGACGACCAGCGCGCCGAGGTGGCCCGTACGGTGCACCGGGTCGTCCAGCGGCTGCTGCACCAGCCGACCGTGCGGGTACGCCAGTTGGCGGCCGAGCCCGGCGGCGACCAGTACGCGGCCCTGCTGCGCGAGCTGTTCGACCTCCAGGTGCCGCAGACCTCGCCGGTCGACAGCGTCCCCCAGATCTCCGACGACGTCCCGCCCTCCGGAGGTGAGCGATGAGCACGCCCCTGCGTCTCGGTACCCGCGGCAGCAAACTGGCGATGGCCCAGTCCGGCCACGTCGCCGAGGCGCTGACCGCTGCCACCGGTCGGCCCGTCGAACTGGTCGAGGTGGTCACCGCCGGCGACCGCTCGTCCGCGCCGGTGCACCGGCTCGGCGTCGGCGTCTTCGTCTCCGCCCTGCGCGACGCGCTGACCGCCGGCACCATCGACTTCGCGGTGCACTCCTACAAGGACCTGCCCACCGCGGCGGCGGCCGGGCTGCACGTCGCGGCGGTGCCGACCCGGCAGGATCCGAGGGACGCGCTGGTCGCCCGGGACGGCCGTACGCTCGCCGAGCTGTCCCCCGGCGCGACCGTGGGCACGGGCGCGCTGCGCCGCATCGCCCAGCTGCACGCCCTCGGAATGCAGCTGGAGGTCACCCCGATCCGTGGCAACGTCGACAGCCGCCTCGCGCGCGTGCTGGGCCCGGAGGTCGACCTCGACGCGGTCGTCCTGGCCCGGGCCGGGCTGGCCCGGCTCGGGCGGACCGACGTGATCACCGAGACGCTCGACCCGATGCTGATGCTGCCCGCGCCCGCCCAGGGCGCGCTGGCGGTGGAGTGCCGGGTCGACGACACCGACCTGGTCGAGCTGCTCGCCGTACTCGACCACGCACCGTCCCACGCCGCGGTCACCGCGGAACGGGCGCTGCTGGCCACCCTGGAGGCCGGGTGCTCCGCTCCGGTCGCCGCGTACGCCGTCGTCGCCGAAGGCGAGCCAACCGGCTCGGGCGCCGAGGGCGATGTCGTCCAGGAGATCTATCTGCGCGGGGCGGTGATCAGTCCGGACGGTACGAGAGACCTTCGGCTGTCCCGCACCGGAACGCCCGCCGACGCGGCGGAGATCGGCAAGGCACTCGCCGCCGAACTCCTCGAACTCGGCGCCGACTCGATCCTCGGCCACGATGGACACGCCGGCCCGGGGACCCAGCAATTTGGGAGCACAGAATGACCCGCACCCGTAAGCCTGTAGGCCGCATCGCCTTCGTCGGGGCCGGTCCCGGCGACCCGGGCCTGCTGACCCGCCGGGCGCACGACGCACTGGTCGACGCCGACCAGGTGGTGTACGACCGGGGAGTCCCCGAGTCGCTGCTCGACGCCGTCCGCATCCAGGCCAGGGAGGACGCCCAGTTCACCCCGGCGGAGGGCGCGCCGGGTGACGTGGCGAAGGTGCTGATCTCGGCGGCCCGTTCCGGGCTGAACGCGGTGCACCTGGTCGCCGGCGACCCGTTCGGTCACGACTCGGTCGTCAAGGAGGTGCAGGCGGTCGCGCGGACCGCCGCGCACTTCGAGGTGGTCCCCGGGGTCGGCCAGGCCGAGGGGGTGGCGACCTACGCGGGCGTGCCGCTGCCGGGCGTACGGACGGCCGCGGACGTCGAGGACGTCAGCACGCTGGACTTCGACGCGCTGGCCGCGGCCGTCCGCCGGGGCTCGCTGGCCCTGGCCGTGGACGCCGGCGACCTCGCCGCGATCCGCGACGGGCTGCTCGCCGCCGGGGTGGAGGGTGCCACGGGCGTCGGGGTGACCGGCGACGGCACCGGTGAGACGCAGTACACCACCACGTCGACCGTGGACTCGTTCGTCGCGGCGGCACTCGGCTTCACCGGCCGGGTGGTGCTCACCGTCGGCGAGGGCGTGGGCCAGCGCGACAAGCTGAGCTGGTGGGAGAACCGCCCGCTGTACGGCTGGAAGGTCCTCGTGCCCCGCACGAAGGAGCAGGCCGGCGTGATGAGCGCGCGGCTGCGCGCGTACGGGGCCATTCCGTGCGAGGTGCCGACCATCGCGGTCGAGCCGCCGCGTACCCCGGCCCAGATGGAGCGGGCGGTCAAGGGCCTGGTCGACGGCCGCTACGCCTGGGTGATCTTCACCTCCGTCAACGCCGTACGGGCGGTCTGGGAGAAGTTCGCCGAGCACGGCCTGGACGCCCGGCACTTCGGCGGCGTCAAGATCGCCTGTATCGGCGAGGCGACCGCCGACGCCGTCCGCGCGTTCGGCATCCAGCCCGAGCTGATCCCGTCCGGGGAGCAGTCCTCCGACGGGCTGCTCGCCGAGTTCTCGCCGCACGACGAGATCCTCGACCCGGTCGGCCGGGTGCTGCTCCCGCGCGCCGACATCGCCACCGAGACCCTCGCCGCCGGGCTCACCGAGCGCGGCTGGGAGGTCGACGACGTGACCGCCTACCGGACGGTCCGGGCCGCCCCGCCGCCCGCCGAGATCCGGGACGCGATCAAGTCGGGTGGCTTCGACGCGGTGCTCTTCACGTCCAGCTCCACGGTGCGTAACCTGGTGGGCATCGCCGGAAAGCCGCACGCCCGTACCGTCGTCGCAGTGATCGGGCCCAAGACGGCGGAGACCGCGACGGAGTTCGGCCTGCGGGTCGACGTCCAGCCGCCGCACGCCTCCGTCCCCGACCTGGTGGAGTCGCTCGCCGCCTACGCCGTGGAGCTGCGCGAGAAGCTCGCCGCCATGCCGGCGAAGCAGCGCCGTGGCTCGAAGGTGCAGGGGCCGACCGCCCTGAGGTTCCGCTAGCCGTAGCAGGAGGCCCGTGATGCCGTACCCCGAGATCCGGCCCCGTCGGCTGCGCCGCAACGCGGCCGTCCGGCGGCTGGTTTCCGAGACCCGCGTCGACCCGGCCGAGCTGGTCGTGCCGATGTTCGTCAAGGAGGGGCTGACGGAGCCGCGGGCGATCGCGTCGCTCCCGGGAGTGCTCCAGCACTCCCGGGACTCGCTCCGCAAGGCCGCCGCCGAGGCGGTCCAGGCGGGCGTCGGCGGGATCATGCTCTTCGGCGTGCCGGAGCGGCGGGACGCGACCGGTTCCGGCGGGATCGACCCGCAGGGCATCCTCAACGTCGCGATCCGCGACGTCGTCGCCGAGGCGGGCGACGCCACGGTGGTGATGAGCGACCTCTGCCTGGACGAGTTCACCTCGCACGGGCACTGCGGCCTGCTCACCCCGGACGGCGACGTCGACAACGACGCCACGCTGGAGGCGTACGCCGAGATGGCGGTCGCCCAGGCCGCCGCCGGGGTCGGGATGGTCGGGCCGTCCGGGATGATGGACGGCCAGATCGGCGTGGTACGCCGGGCGCTCGACGCCGCGGGCCACCAGGACGTGGCCGTGCTGGCGTACGCCGCCAAGTACGCCTCGGCCTTCTACGGCCCGTTCCGCGACGCGGTCGAGTCGGCGCTGGAGGGCGACCGGCGCACCTACCAGCAGGACCCGGCGAACCTGCGGGAGTCGCTGCGCGAGGTCGAGCTGGACGTCGCCGAGGGCGCCGACCTGGTGATGGTCAAGCCCGCCCTGCCGTACCTCGACGTGGTGTCGGCCGTCCGCGCGGCGGTGGACGTCCCGGTCGCCGCCTACCAGGTCTCCGGTGAGTACGCGATGGTCGAGGCAGCCGCCGCGAACGGCTGGATCGACCGCGAGCGGGTGATGCTGGAGACGCTGACGTCGATCCGGCGGGCCGGCGCGCAGGTCATCCTCACCTACTGGGCGGTCGAGGCCGCCCGGCTCCTCCGCGAACGCCACTGACCAACTCGCCGCCCGCCGGCCCGGCTCGCCCGTCCGGCCCCGGCTCGCCCGTCCGGCCCCGGCTCGCCCGTCCGGCCCCGGCTCGCCCGTCCGGCCCCGGCTCGCCCGTCCGGCCCCGGCTCGCCCGCCCGGCCCCGGCTCGCCCGCCCGGCCCCGGCCCCGGCTCGCCTGGCCCTGGCCCCGGCTCGCCCGCCCCGGCTTCCGCACCGCTCGGCTCGTCGCATCAAGGCGTGGTTCTAGGAGTCACGATCGGCTGGTGGGCCGTCCGGGGTAGTCGCGGCCGGCCAACCAGATCGTCAGGTCGTTAGCGATCGCGGAGATGTTGGTTCCTGTGCTGTGTTCGTGCTGGTGGTGGCTGGGGTCGCGGCGTTCGACCTCGTAGCTGCCGTCATCGAGCAGGGAGACCGAGGCGTACCAGTCACTGTCGTCGGCGGGGGTGATGGTGACGAAGGTGTTGTCGGGCTGGTCGAGGTCTTGCAGCAGCATGTACAGGGCATCCTCGGACGGGTCGGCGATGTGGTCGCCGTTCTCGGTATCGGCGTCGTAGTAGTCGGCAGCCATGCTGCTGCCCCTTTCGTCCCTCGGATCACCGCGACCCACACGATCATTCTCGACGCCTATCCACACCGAGATCAACTCATGAAACGCCCAGCCCAGTCCCGCCCAGCGCGCCCTGGCCCAGCTCCGCACAGTCCGGCTCGACGGCCCGCACCGGCCCGTCTGTGACCGAGCGAGGTCAGGCCGAAGTCCACACCCTGCCGACCCGTCGTCCAAGTCGCCGCCGCCAGCGCCAGGAGATGTCCCAGGTAGCCGCCGGTGCCGGTGTTGCCTCCTCGGTTCGCCCGGCCGCCGGTGCCGGTGCTGCCTCCTTGGGGTCGCCAGGTTGCCGGTGCCGGTACTCCCTCCTTGGGGTCGCCAGGTTGCCGGTGCCGGTGCTGCCTCCTCGGCGTCGCCTGGCTGCCGGTGCCGGTGTTGCCTCGCCGTCCGGCACGCCCTCGCCACCTGGATGCTCGCCACTCGCCCAGCCGCATCCGGCATGCTCCCAGCGGCAACCTTCCGTGACACTGTGTAGCTTCCCTGTGGTCGAACACCATCGTCCTTCGGACGCTTTGCTCTGCAGCCATATACGCGCCGGCAACCCTGAGTGGCCGTTGCGTATCTGGTTGCAGAGCAAAGGGCGCGCGGGGCTTGGTTGCTCCTGAGGGCGATGAGTGCCAAACCTGCTGGTCACGCCATTGGCTCCGTCTGCAACGTGTGCAGGGCTGCTCTGATGCCCGGAATGCTGTTACTCAGAGTGATTATTGGTCGATAATCTAGTTGTGTCACTCAGCGTCATCGCCGGCACCTTGGTTGGGGTGGTGACATTGGCCGTAGCGCCGGTCCGGGTGCGCCGGGCTGATGCGGCAGGGTCGTGCGGGTTTTCCACAGGCGGCGAGGTTTTCCACAGGCGGAGCGGGCGGGATTGCGGGAGGGGCGCCGCAGCCGGGACCGTGAGCGGATGACCGGCCCTTCCGCTGACCCGCCCCCGAATTCCGTCGCCACCGAGCCGGGCCCCGCTGCCGCCCGAACCGCGCCGACGGGATCTCGGTCGGCGCCCCACCGCGCCACAACGCCGGGCCCCGTCGGGCTGCCAGACGGCATCGGACCGCCGGGCTCCGGCAGACCGCCGGGCTCCGGCGGGCCACCAGGTTGGGTTGGACCACAGCGCCTCGTCGGGCCGCAGGATTCCTTCGGGCCGGAGGGCACAGCCGGGCCGCAGGCTCCCGTGGGGCCGTCGGACGCGGACGATCCGGCGGGTCTGGCGGACCTCGACCAGACGGTGGGCCTCGACCAGTCGGCGGGCCTGGCGCAGCCTGCGGACCTTGACCAGGCGGCGGGTGCACGGGAGTTGCCCGTCATGTTGACCGAGCCGTTCGACACTCCGTGGCCGGCGGCGGGCATCGTCCGGGCGGTTCGGCGGTACGCCAGCCTCAGCCAGCGGGAGCTGGCGCGGTGGGCCGGGGTGAACCATGCCACGGTCGGGCGGATCGAGGCGGGGCAGCTGGTGCCGAGCATCCTGCTCCTGCGCCGCATCATCGGCGTCGCCGGGTTCCGGCTGGCCGTCGTCAACGAGTTCGGGCGGGTGCTGAAGCCGATGCGGGACTGGCAGGACACCCGCGACGGGGCGGGGCGTCGCTATCCCTCGCACCTGGACACCATTCTCGACCCGGAGCCGGGTGAGTGGTGGGCGGACATCTACGGGTTGGCCCGTCCACCCGAGACGTTCTATCGCGACCGTCGGGTCCGCGACGCCATGCGGCGGCGCAGCCAGTGGGAGGTGCGGGTGGCGAAGTACCGCAGTGTGCCTCCGCCGCCGCGCGTGCCGCCACCGCCGCGCGTGCCCCCGCCGCACGTGCCCGATCCACGCTTCCCGTGGTGAGCGAACGGCCCGCCGGCCAGGACGTTCCTGGGCGGCGGGCCGTCGGGGCGGGCTCCGGTGCGACGTCAGTCGTCGTTGGTGATGGTGCCCACGGCGAGCGGGTCGGCCAGCCGCAGGCCGGGCACCCCGGCCACGACCAGGTTCACCTTCTCGTCGGCCTCCCGCTTCTGGTCACCGCGCACGGTCACCGGGAAAGCCAGGGAGGTCTGTCCGGCGGCCAGGACCTTGCAACCGACGTACGGGTCGTAGTCGGCGCCGGCCTGGGCCGTGGTGCCGTACGTGGCGGCGCAGAGCAGCACCGGCTGGGACAGCGGGCGCGACACGGTGACCGTGAAGGTGAGCGGTCGGGTGCCCCGGTCGCCCTCGACCACCGACGCGTCGCCGACACTCAACGAGGCCCGGGAGCGGAAGCGGGCCACCTGCGGATCGTGGTCGCTGGAACCCCGGCTGCCGTCGGCCGCGTGGTCGGCCGGCCAGTCGGCGTTGACGTGCGCGGCCCGCATCTCCACCAGGTCCCGGTGCAACGCGCCGTTGACGAACAGGTGGTCCAGCGTCTGCGTCTGCCCCTCGAAGCTGTACGAGTAGGCGGACGACGGCGCGTCGGCGAGCAGGTCGTCCCAGAGGTTGCGCATGCCCGCCTCGTACAGCGGTCCGAGCTGGTCCGACCCGGTGGGGTCCGCCGCCGTGGCGATGGGGTCGTCGGGGCGGGGGAAGACGTTCAGGTCCCCGCCGTAGACCACCCGCGCGTGCGGGTCCGACGCCTCGATCGCGGTGACGATCGCGGCCCCGTACGCGGCCTGCTCCCGGCGCTGCCCGATCCGGCTGTCCGGCCCCGACGAGTAGTGGTTGCTGGCGGCCCACAGCGTGTACCGCTCGGCGGAGCCGGGGGCGGCGGCCACGGTGAACTTGCCGAGCTGCGGGGCGCGGGTGAAGACGTTGTCGCCGTCCTTGCCGGTGGAGGTGTCCACGTCGGCGGGGAGCACGGCGTTGAGCGCCTTCGGGTTCTGCACGTCCGCGTTGCCCGGCAGCCCCGCACCCCGGTACCGCACCGTCGGCGTCGAGCCCAGCAGCGGGTCACCGGCGGTGGGCGTCGCCAGCGACACCCGGTCGGTGCGGAACATGAACGCCGCGGTGATGCCCCGGGCGTCCGCGCCGGTGCGGTCGTACGCGGCCTGGTAGGCCGGGCCACCGGCAGCCGTGATGGCCAGCGCCAGGTCCTGGAGGGTGTCCGGCGCGCCGTCCGCGTTGTCCGTGGTGCCGCAGACCAGTTCGCCGCCCGAGACCGAGCAGATGTCCTGGTCCTCGGCCTCCTGCACCAGGATCAGGTCCGGGGAGTGCAGGTCGGTGGTGATCTGGTCGGCCAGCGCGGTGAGCTGCTCGCGGTACTCCTGCTCGCTGCCCGGCACGTAGTCGAACGGCGGGCGTACCCCGGTGCAGCCGGCGTTGCCGGCGAAGTCGCAGCCGTCGAACGGGTCGTCGCGGTAGTCGTACAGGTTCTCGACGTTGTAGGTGGCGACCGAGATCTCCTCCGCCCGGTTGGCGGGCTTCGGCGGGTGGTTCGCCGACGGGTCGGCTCCGCCCGTGAACGTGGCCGCCTCGACCTGCACGCCGTACTTCTCGAACGAGTAGTAGAGCCCGCCGACCGCGTCGGCGGTCAGCGTGTCGAACGCGCGCGCGGGCGGGAGCAGCGCGCCGCTGTCGCCCGTGGTGCCCTTGACGCCCATGCTGCCGAGCAGGATCCGCTGCCCGTTGCCGTCGTCGAAGCGGCGGGTCGGGTCGTTGTCCAGCGGGTGCGCGTCCCGGAACACCCGACGGGCGTACGGGTCGGCGCGGTCCAGCAGCGGGTCGTCCCGGTCGATCACGAAGATCTCGCCGTCGGCGGTGGAGGCGAAGACGTTGCGCCCGCTCACCGCGCCACTGCCGGCACGCACCCGCATCCGGGCACCCTCGTGCCGCTCGAAGAAGCGCTGCGCGGCTGCCAGCTCGACCGGCGGCACGGCGTCGGTCACCTCGACCTCGGTGTCCACGTCGACGCCGGTGGCGATCCGGCGGACCAGCGACGCCCCGGAGAGCTGGGTGAAGTTGTAGTACTCGGAGACCCGGGCGCGCAGCACCACCTCGTCGCCGACCGTGGGCACGTAGCCGCCGATCAGCGAGGTGAACGAGCCCATGAAGACGAAGATGCCGTCCGAGCTGGTCGGGTCGCCGTCGGTGGCGTCGGAACGGCTCTGCAGGAAGAAGCCGTGCTGGTCGCGTCCCGACGAGTCGCGGGCCAGGGTGCGCTGGGTGATCACGCCGCGTACGTCGTACAGCGTGCTGCTGGTGCCGTTGCCCGAGGCCGGCGCGAGCGGCGAGCGGTCGGCGGGGCCGGACTCGGCGTCGGTGGTCGGGCCCTGCACCTCGCCGACGGTCAGCTCCCGGGTCACCTGCACGGCCAGGGTGCAGGTGGCGGTGTCGCCGTCCGCGTCGGTGGAGGTCAGCACCACGGTGTACGCCCCGGCGGCCAGGTCGGCGCTCGTGCCGACCGTGGCGCGGGCGGTGCCGCCGACCGCGTCGGCCGGGACGACCGCCGAGCGGCTGACGGAGCCGGTGGCCGGGGTCGGGCTGACCGAGGTGACCGCCAGGTCGACGATCCGGTCGTCCGGGTCGGTGGCGGTGACCTCCCGGGTGGCTGCCGTACCGGCCGGGGTCACCAGCGCCGGGCCGCAGGTGAGCGTGGCGGGCGCGTCGACCGGCCCGCCGCCGTCGATGGCGTGCGTGCCGAGGCCGTCGAACGTGTCGACGGCGAAGCCGACCCACTGGGCGACCGGGTCGAACGCGTCGGAGGGATTGGTGTCGCCGGAGGTGACGGCGGCCGACCGGCGCAGCGTGTTGTCGGCGGTGCTGGTGAGGCCCGTGCCCCACTCGGTGCCCGGGTCGACGCCGACCTGACCGATCGAGTCGAGCACGGTGCCGCCCCGACTCAGCACGATCGCGTCGTCGCCGTTGAACAGGCTGGCGCCGGTGGTCTGGTCGGCCCGCTCGAGGATGGCCGGCGCGGCCGAGGCGGCGGCGAAGACGAAGGCGTCACCGGCCGCGACCGTGCCCGTGAGGGCCAGGTTCGTGGGCGTGGTGGAGCCGTTGAAGTAGAGCTGGAGCTGGTATCCGCCGGCCGCGAGGTCCACGGCGGTGCCGGTGCCGTTGAACAGCTCGATCGCCTTGTTGTTCGACGAGCCTTCGACGTACTCGGAGATGAAGAGATCGGTGGGCGCGGCGCTGGCCGCGGTGGGTGCGACGCCGACGGCCGTGGCGGTCACGGCGACGGTGGCGGTTGCGAGCGCGGCAAGGGTGCGGCGCGGGCGCATGGGGCCTCCACGATGGGTGGACGGTGAACTAACGCACGTTAAGGGTCGCTGCTGACCGCCGTCCATCCCCCAGCGGACGGATTCGTGAACGTTCCGGTCAGCGTCCGGCGTCGAGGCGGTGTACCAGCTCAGCCACGTCGATGCTGTATTCGCACCATTCGCGGTCCGGACGGTAGCCCAGCTCGGCGTTGACCTTGAGCATGGCCTCGTTGGCCTGCGCGTTCCAGGTCTGCACCTCGGCCAGCTCCGCCTCCACCGAACGCAGCTCCATCAGCATCCGGGCCTTGATCGCGCGGTCGATGCCGTAGCCCCGGTGGTCCTGCACGACGATGGTGTCGTACTGGTCGGCACGGGTGGGATGCTGGACCGGTACGACCACCTCGGTCAGCCCGGCCACCTCCCCCGTCTGCTCGTGCAGGGCGAGCACGATGTAGGGCTTCATGCCCCGCCGGTGCAGGCAGTCCAGGCTGTCCCGCAGCCGCTGCGGGTCGGCGGAACTGGGGCGCAGTTCGCCGTCCTCGACGTCGCGCACCTCCGCCTTCGCCCGGGCGTACGCCTCGATCAGCTCGTCCGGCGGGCCGCCGGGATGGAACTGGAGTTGGTAGCCCGCGCCGACCCCGGTGGCCATCTCGGCCAGCTCGGCCCAGTCCACCCCGGACAGGTCCAGCACGCTGCGGGTCTCCACGTACTCCTTCGAGAAGCCGAGCGACTCGTAGAAGGCGACGGCCGGCGTGTCGCCGACCACCTCCACGCCGATCGACTGGAAGCCCTCCTGGTAGACCCGCCGGGCGGCGGTCAGTACGAGGTCCCGGCCGAGCCCCGTGCGTCGCGCCGAGGGGTGTACAAGCACCTCCAGCACGCCGATGTCGCCGAGCAGCAGCACGTGCACCTGCCCGAGGATCGCCCCCGGGCTGCCGTCGGCCGCCGGCTCCGCCTGGGCGATCCAGGAGATCCGCCGCTCACCGGGCATCACCTCGGCGAGGTATTCCCGCAGGGAGGTCTCCCGCCACGGCGGATCCTGCGGAAGATCGGCCGCCAGGACCGCGTTCAGCGTGTCCAACAGCGACGCGATCTCGGCGGACGACGCGGTCCTGGGGTCCCACTCGCGCACCATCACCCGTCTAGCTTGCCGCTAACCGGTGCCCGAAGGAAGTGTCCGGTCCTCCAATGTATGCAGACGATCACTTCACGTGCGGCTGGCCTGTCCGTAGCGGTTGGCGGTGTCGTAGACGTCCTGGGCGTAGCGGCGGACGTCGTTGTAGGACAGGATCGCGTTCCACCAGTCGGCCGGGATGGTGAGGTTACGCCCGCCCTTGCAGAGGTAGTTGCCGGCGGCGAGGGCGGCGTCGTCCAGGTCGTGCGGGTCCTTGACGCCGTCGTTGTCGGCGTCCGCCCCGATCTCCTGCCAGGTCGTCGGGATGAACTGCATCGGCCCGACCGCCCGGTCGAGGACCGTGTCCCTGTCCAGCACGCCGCGGTCGGTGTCGGCGATGCGCATCCGGCCGCCCTGCCCGTCGAGCGGCAGGCCGATGATCTCGGGCAGCGCCTTGCCGTCCTGGCGGAGCTTCGCGCCGTTGGCCTGGCCGTGCCCCGACTCGACGAACCCGATGGCCGCCAGGGTGGTCCAGCTCAGCCCGCAGCTGCGGTTGGTCTGGGCGAGTACCAGCTCGGCGTAGCCGTACGCCTGCATGGCGACCGGCGAGATGCCGACCTTGGGCCCGATCTGGGCGGCCCAGCCGGCCAGCGCGTCCGACGGCCGACCGGTGGTCCCGCCGACGGGCGGGCCGGTCGGTGTCGTGCCGAGCGGCGGCACCGTCAGGGTCGGCAGCGGCATCCCGCCGGGCGGTGGCACGTCGCCGGGCAGCGTCCCCTGCGGGACGGCGGTCGGCGCGACGGTGGTGGCGTCGACCGCGACCGGGCGGGGCCCGCGGGCCGTCGCGGGCACCAGCAGCGCGCCCGCCGCGGCCGTCGCCGCGACCAGGGCGAGCAGGAACACGCCGGGCAGGGTGAGTCGCCCGCCGGGCCGCCGCGACCAGTCCCGGGTGGCGCGGGCGGCGGCGATCGCGACGCGGTGCGGCGGCCGGCGTACGGCGTGCGCGAACTGCACCCGGCGACGCCGGGGCCCGGCGGCCGGTGCCGGCGCGACCCCGTCGACCTTCGTCTCCGCGAGGTCACCCGAGCCGGTGGTCGACTTCGCGGCAACGGTCTTTCCGTCATCCGGCTTCGCCGCCTCCGCAGGCTTCGCCTCCGCGGTGGACCCGTCGCCCGACTTCGTCTCTCCGGTAGGTGCGTCGCCGGGCTTCGCCTTCCCGGTGGGCCCGTCGCCCGGCTCCTTGTCTCCGTTCGGCTGGTCGCCCGGCTTCGCCGTTTCGGTCGGCTTGGCCTCTGTGGCCGGCTCGGCTTTCGCGGCCGGCTCGGCCTCCACCGGCTCGGCTTCTGCGGCCGGCTTCTTCTCGGCCGCGTCCGCCGGCTGTGCCTGGTCGGCGGGCTTCTTCCCGGTGGTCGTGGATCTCAGCCAGGGACGGCGGGGCCGTGGCAGTCGCGTCGCGGGACCGGGCGCGGGGCCAGAACCCGCGAGTGGCTCCTCGACCGGGGCCGCAGGCCGCAGGGGTCGATGGGTCGTCCTGTCCTCGCCGTCCGCCACAAGTTGAGTATCTCCCATGTCCCCCTGTTCGTCAGGACCGGTCGTACCCTGGTGCCATGCCCCGGTACGAATTCCGTTGCCGCGCCTGCGGTGACACATTCGAGGTCAACCGTCCGATGGCGCAGGCCGGTGAGCCGGCTTCCTGCCCCCAGGGGCACGCCGACACGGTCAAGCTCCTGTCCACCGTGGCGGTCACCGCCCGGGGCGGCGGTGCCGCCGGTGGTGCGCCCGCTCCCGCCGGCGGGGGTTGTTGCGGCGGTGGCTGCGGCTGCTGACCGCACGCCCCCACCTGGAGTTCGGCATCGCACCCGACGACCGGTGGGGGTCCGTCGACGGTCCCGCCCGTGCGGACTGGTTCCTCGTCCGCCACGTCGTGCGCCGGCCCGTCCTCTCCGGTCGGCCGGCGCCGGACGGCTCCGCAGGGTCGGGTCCGGCCGACCGTTCTCACGATGCGTGATCGTCCGGTATCAGGCAGCATGAGTCCGACGTCACGGGCGGAGGTTCCACCATGTCGCCACGGATCGACCTCCCGAGCGGGTTGGTGACCTTCGTCTTCACCGACATCGAGGGCTCCACCCGGTTGGCCCAACTGCTCGGCCCGGACTACCGGCCGGTGCTGCGGGAACACCGCCGCCTGCTGCGCCACACCATCGCGGCGGCCGAGGGCGCGGAGCTGCTGACCGAGGGGGACTCGTTCTTCCTCGCGTTCGGCGACGCGACCGCCGCGCTGACCGCCTGCCTGACCGCGCAACGGGCGCTGGCCAGCCACGAGTGGCCCACCGCCGACGCCGTGCCCCGGGTGCGGATGGGGCTGCACACCGGCTGGGCGGAGCCGCGCGACGGCGAGTACGTCAGCCCGGAGGTGCACCGCGCGGCCCGGGTGGCCGCCGCCGCCCACGGCGGCCAGGTGCTCTGCTCGGCGGCGGCGGCGCGGCACGCGGAGCCGTTGCCGCCCGGCGCGTCCCTGATCGACCTCGGCCTGCACCGGCTGCGCGGCTTCGACGACCGGGAACGGCTCTTCCAACTGGTCGCCCCCGGCCTGGAGCGGCAGTTCCCGCGGCCCCGTACCGCCGACGCGAGCGCGCACAACCTGCCCACTCCGGTCACCTCGTTCGTCGGCCGGCATGCCGAGCGCGCCGAACTCAAGCGGCTGGTGGAGGCGCACCGGCTGGTGACCGTCCTCGGCGCGGGTGGTGCGGGCAAGACGCGGCTGGCCGTGGAACTCGCCGTCGACCTGGTGGAGTCCCATCCGGACGGTGTCTGGTTCGTGGACATCGCCGCGGTCACCGACCCGGGGCTGGTGGCGTTCGAGGTCGCCGCCGTGCTCGGGCTGCGTCCCGAGCCGGGCCGCCCGATGGTGGACACGCTGGTGGAGTACGCGGCCGCGCGCCGGATGCTCGTCCTGCTGGACACCTGCGACGCCCAGCCGGCCGCCTCGGCCGACGTGATCTCCCGGCTGCTCGCCGGCGGGGTGGGCGTCCGGGTGCTCGCCACCAGCCGGGAGTCGTTCGGCCTGCCCGGCGAGGTGGTCTGGCGGATCCCGTCGCTGTCGGTCGACCCGCCTGTCGACGGGGCGGAGAGCGACGCGGTCGCGCTGCTGCTGGACCGGACGGCGGCGGCCCGGGGCGGCCGGCCACCGGACCCGGCCGAGTCGGCCGACCTGCGCCGGGTGGTGCGACGGCTGGACGGGTTACCGCTCGCCATCGAGCTGGCCGCCGCCCGGCTGCGGGTGCTCTCCATCGGGCAGCTCGCCGAGCGCCTCGACGACGTGCTGGGCACCCTGGACGCGGGCCGGGAGGACCGGGACCCGCCGGCGGCGGAGCCGGGCCGGCCGGGCGACGGGCAGGACCCCGTCGACCTGGTGCCGGCAGCCGTGGCGGCGGCCTCGCCCAGCCCTGCCGTACGGGCGGTGCAGCGCTCCGCCATCGAGCGGCACCTGACCATGCAGGCCACGGTCACCTGGTCGTACCGCACGCTGGGGCCGCGCGCCGCCCGGCTGCTGCGCTGGCTGGCGGTCTTCGCCGGCCCGGTCGACCTGGCTGCGGTGGAGTGGCTGCTCGGCGACGATCCGCTCGATCCGCTCTCGGTGCTGGTCGACAAGTCGATGGTGCTGGCCGAGCCGCACGCCTCGGGCAGCACCTACCGGATGCTCGACCCGATCCGGGCGTACGCGGCGCGGCGGCTGGTGGAGGCGGGGGAGGAGCAGTCGGCCCGTAACCGGCACGTGGCGTGGTCGATGCACGCGCTGGAGCGGGCGCACCTGGGCCCGGACGGGCGGCCGGTGACCCTGTCGCTCTACGCCCTCGATCCGCTCGCCGGTGAGCTGCGCGCCGCGCTGCGCTGGTGCGCCACCGGTGGCAGCGCCCGGGCGGGTCTGCGGGTGGCCGGGGGGCTCGACCAGTGGTGGCGGGAGCGGGGCCTGGCCCGGGAGGGGCGGCTCTGGCTGTTCCGGCTGTACGGGCGCATCGCCGAGACGGGGGAGCGGATCCCGGAGGCCGAGCTGGCGGCGGCGTACCACATGCACTCGCTGCACGCCGGCGCGGACGGCGAGTTCGCCGAGGAGCTGCGCTACTCGCAGCGGGCGGAGGCGGCGGCCCGGCAGGCGGGCGACGCCGGGCTGCTCGCCCGGGTGCTCGCCGGGCGGGCGGCCCCGCTGGTCGACATGGGGCAGTTCACGGAGGCCGAGCGGATCTGCCGCGAGGTGATCGACTGGGCGTCCGGCCAGGAGGTGATCGGCGACGCGCTCTTCGGGGTGTTCAGTCTGGCCGAGCTGCTCTGGCGGCGGGGTGCCCTGGACGAGGCGGCCGAGCTGCTGGGTGCGGCCCGTCCGGTGGAGGCGGCGCGCCCGGTGGAGCGGGGGCGGCGCTCGGTCGACATGCTGCTCGGGATGGTCGCCCTGGCGCGCGGGGACCTGGTCGCCACGCACGAGCACCTCCAGGTGGCGCTCCGGTCGCGGATGAGCCACGGCTTCCACGGTCGGGCCTGCGACACGCTGAACGCGATGGCGGTGCGCTGTGCGGTCGGCGGCGACGGGCTGACGGCGGCCCGCCTGTTCGGCGCGGCGGGGGCGACCCGGGCGAAGATGCGCTGCGCTCCGGGCATCTACGGCGACTACTGGGCGCAGCGGCAGGGTGAGCTGCGCCGGGAGCTGGGTGACGCGGCCTTCGACGGCGCGTACGGCGAGGGGGCCGAGCTGGGGTTGGAGGAGGCGGCGGCGCTGGCCCTCGCCGTCGAGCATCCGGACCTGGCGGCGGGCTCGGCGAGGTTCGGTCACGCCCGCGTGGCCCCCCGCCAGCCCGTCACCCCGGAGCGGCCTCGCCACCACACGGGTCACGCCTGACGGCGGGTCCGGCCGGCACCCGTGCCGGTCGGGGTCCGCGGCCGGCCGTGGCGGCCGGGGCGCGGACCCCTGGGCGGTACGTGGATCAGTGGCTCGCGGCGGCGCTGCGCTCGGCGTCGGCCTTGATCCGGGCGGCGCGCTCGATGTCGGCGGGCTGCACGGCGGCGGGCGAGCCGAAGGCCTTGACGGCCTGGTAGTACGTCCAGGCGAGGCTGGTGCAGGCGGGCCGGACGGTGGCGTTGTAGGTGGCGCAGACCCGCTTCAGGTCGGCGTAGAAGGCGTCGTCGAGGCGGGCCTTGTTCGCCGAGAACTGACCCATCGCCTTGTAGTTGCGGTAGCCGAAGTCGTGCCGATAGCAGGAGAGGTTGAACTTGAAGCCGAGCGGGTTGTCGGGGCTCGACGAGCAGTAGTCGGTCGACCAGTTGAACGCGTACGCAGACCAGGCGCCCTGGTTGAGCCGCGCGGAGTTCCAGGAGTTGTAGCTGGTGGCGCTGGTCTGCGTCCAGCTCGACAGGACGGACAGCTTCTGCGAGGTGGTGACGGCGGCGGCGGGGGAGGAGACCCCGAAGACGAAGAGCACGGTGAGCGCGGCCGAGGCGAGCAGGGTGGTGAAGCGTCTGGTCACGGGATACCTCCGCGGGGGATGAGCGGGTGGGACGGGGGCTACCGGCGGGTCACCGGAGTGCCGAACAGTGTCGATCATGAATACGTGGGGGATACGGTGCCCGCCGACATTTGGTGGCAGGTGTCGAAACAGACGAATGCCCCGGGTGCCAGGGGCACCCGGGGCATCCGGTGGAACGTCAGCTCACGAACGCCGGCGGGCTGGCCGGGCTCTCGTTCGCCACTCGGTCGAGCGCGGTCACGTAGTAGGTGTACCGCTTACCGGCCTCGGCGGTGGTGTCCACCCAGGACTGCGTCCCGGTGCCAACCGCCCGGACCGTGTCGACCAGGTGCGCCCCGTCGGCGAAGTCGCACCGGCCGGCCAGGCCGACGCCGTCGAAGCGGTAGATCGCGTACGACGCGGCGGTGCCGAGCGGGCCCAGGCCGTCGGCCGGCTGGAGCCAGTTCAGCCGGACCCCGTCGGCCTGCCGGGCGGCCTTCGTGACGACCGGCATGAGCAGCGGCTTCTTCGGCAGGTGCGACATGGTCGGGATCAGCGCCGGGCGGGAGTAGTGCTCGGCGGCGTAGATGTCGGTCGCGCCGAGCCGGTTGGCCCGTACCTGCACGGCCGAGAAGTGGATGTTGCCCTGGACCTCCGGGTACGCCCGGTTGAGCGTCAGGTGGTTGGACAGCTCCTGCGGGTTCATCCAGAACGAGCCGTAGGCGGGGTCACCGCTCTTGTAGTCGGCCTGCCCGATGTAGAGCTGCACCTTGGTGCCCTTCACCACGTCCGCCCACCACGGCACGAGCCGGGTGTAGTCGGCGGCCGGGTACTGGCCCATGTACCAGTAGAGCTGCGGCACGATGTAGTCGATCCACTCCTCCTTCACCCACTTGCGGGTGTCGGCGGAGACGGTGTCGTACGCCTGGCTGCCGGTGGTGTCCGAGCCCAGCGGGTCGGCCGACTGGTTGCGCCAGATGCCGAACGGGCTGACGCCGAACTTCACCCACGGCTTCGCGGCCTTGACCTTGATGCCCATCTCCTGGATCAGCAGGTTGGTGTTGTCCCGCCGCCAGTCGGCCTTGTCGGTGAAGCCCCGGTTGTGCGCCGCGAAGGTGGCGTCGTCGGGCACCTGGTGGGTGCCGCTCGGGTACGGGTAGAAGTAGTCGTCGAAGTGCACGCCGTCGACGTCGTACCGCTTGACGGCGTCCATCATGGCCGTCTGCACGAACTCGCGGACCTCGGGGTTGCCGGGGTTGTAGTAGAGCCGGCTGCCGGCGACCCCGGCCGGCGGGTAGGCGAAGACCCAGTCGGGGTTCTGGCGCGCCGGGTGGTTCGGCGCGAGCAGGTTGATGTCGCCGCCGGCGCCGCCCGGGGCGGGCATGGAGACGCGGTACGGGTTGAACCAGGCGTGGAACTCGAGGTTCCGCTTGTGCGCCTCGTCGATGACGAACTTCAGCGGGTCCCAGCCCGGGTCCTGCCCGCGGACCCCGGTCAGGTACTCGGACCAGGGCTCGTAGGGCGACGGCCAGAACGCGTCCGCGGTCGGCCGGATCTGGACGACCACGGCGTTGTGGTTGAGCCGCTCGGCGAGGTCGAGCAGCTGACGGTATTCGGCCTGCTGGGTGGCGATGCGGTCCGGCGAGGTGTGGGATGCGCTGCTCGGCCAGTCGATGTTGACGACCGAGGAGATCCACATGGCCCGGAACTGCCGCTTGGGGGTGGCCGGGTTGGTGACGCAGGTGGTGGTGGAGGCGGCGGTGGTCGCCGTGTCGGGCGTCGCGCTCGCCGGGGTCGCGGCGACGAGCGCGCCGAGCAGTGCTGCGGCCAGCCCGGCGGCTCCGAGCCGAGTTGCCTTCATGCGGTGTGTCCCTTCGTTGGGGCTCCCGTGTCAGGGGTTCATCGCGGCGCAGACGGCAAGATTCGCCGTTGACAATCTTCCGCAGGTAGGAAATTTTCACACCTCACGGTTCTGCGCAAGAGTCTGAGCGGGATCCATCCGTCCGTCCATGCCGGCTCGTCCCTGTGGCCGGGGCCACGGGGCGCACCGTGCTGGAGCACACACGCCAGGTGGTGACCCGAATGACCTGAAGCGTGGTGATTGAGCAGGGTCCGCCCTGGGTAGCAACGCCGGTCACCGGTCGCCACGGAGGTGGTCCGGACGGTGGGGGGGTGACGGCCGTGTCCGTGCTGCGTACCAAGCCGATCGGCGACGTGATCGCGCAGAGCGAGGCCGACGGTGCCGACGGCGGACCGGGCCTGAAGCGGCGGCTCGGCGCCCGTGACCTCACCGGCTTCGGCATCGGCATCGTGATCGGCACCGGCATCTTCACGCTCACCGGCATCGAGGCACGGGACAGCGCGGGGCCCGGGGTGGTGGTCTCGTTCGCCATCGCCGGCCTGGTCGCCCTGCTCGCCGCCCTCTGCTACGCCGAGCTGGCCTCCAGCGTGCCGGCCGCCGGCAGCGCGTACACCTACGCGTACGCGACCATGGGCGAGATCGTCGCCTGGATCATCGGCTGGGACCTGCTGCTGGAGTTCGCCCTCGGCGCGGCGGTGGTGGCCCGCGGCTGGTCCGGATACCTGGCCGAACTCGTCGGCCTGCCCACCGCCTGGTTCGGCGAGGAGGGCAGCGTCGTCAACGTCGGCGCGATCGGCATCGTGCTGCTGCTCGGCGTCGTGGCGATCGTCGGCATCCGCGAGTCCGCCCGGGTGACCAACGTGCTGGTGCTGGTGAAGGTCGCCATCTGTGTCTTCATCGTGGCCGCCGGCCTGTTCTTCGTGAAGGCCGCCAACCTCACCCCGTTCGTCCCGCCGGCGGAGCCGGCCGGCGGCGGCGAGGACGGCATCAAGCAGCCCGTCACCCAGGCGCTCTTCGGGCTGGAGCCCTCGGTGTTCGGCTTCGTGGGCGTACTCAGTGCCGCCGCGGTGGTCTTCTTCGCGTACACCGGCTTCGAGGCGGTGGCCAACCTCGGCGAGGAGACGAAGCGGCCCCGCCGGGACCTCACCCTCGGCCTGCTCGGCACCCTGCTGATCTCCACCGTGCTGTACGTCGGCGTCTCGCTGGTCCTGGTGGGCATGGTGCCGTACGACGAGATCGACCGGGGCGCCCCCATCGCGGCGGCCTTCAACGCGGTCGGCGCCGAATGGGCCGGCATCCTCGTCTCCATCGCCGCCGTCGCCGGCCTGACCAGCGTGATCCTGGTCGACCTGGTCGCCATGGGGCGGATCGGCTTCGCCATCAGCCGGGACGGGCTGATCCCGCCGTCGATCGCCAAGGTGCACCCGCGCTGGGGCACCCCGTACCGGATCTCGGCCGTCATGACGGTGGTGGTCGCGCTGCTCGCCGGCTTCCTGCCGCTGTCGGCCCTGGCCGACCTGGTCAGCATCGGCGCGCTCGCGGCGTTCGTGCTGGTCTCGGTCGCGGTGCCGGTCCTGCGCCGCAAGCGCCCGGACCTGGACCGGCCGTTCCGGGTGCCGCTCTCCCCGGTGCTGCCGATCGTGTCGGCGCTGGCCTGCTTCTACCTGATGCTGAACCTGTCGGTGGAGACCTGGCTGCGCTTCGCCGCGTGGATGCTGCTCGGCGTGCTGATCTACCTCGGCTACGGCTACCGCCGCAACCGCCTGGCCCAGCGCCCCAGCCAGGCGGCGGCCCGCCCAACCGAACCCGCCTCCCCCTAACTGCTCCCCTCCCACCCTCCCCCGGGTTGCCCTCGGCTCCGTTGATCATGAAGTTGTTGCGCTCCGCCCCGGTGTGTCGCGACAACAACCTCATGATCAACGAGGAGGGGCGGGCAGGGGGTCAGGCGAAGAAGCGGGCCAGGTGGGTGGGGGTGGGGGGATCCGCGTCCGGGGGGAGGGGGGTCAGGTCGGCGAAGATGGAGGCGCCGTCGCAGCCGGCGTGCAGGGGATGCCAGCGCGGGGTGCCCGGCGGGCGCTGCACGCAGACCCCCTTGATCGTCTGTACGTCGAGCAGCCGGACGTGCGTCGGATCGGCGACGGCGTTCACGTGCCCCCACCACGGGCTCATCACGTGCAGCACCCCGCCCGGCCGGAGCACCCGGTGGCATTCGTCCACCAGCGGCAGGAAGTCGATCAGGTGCTCCAGGATGTGTACGGCGAAGAGCACGTCCACCGAGTCGTCGGCCAGCGGCAGCGAGCCGGAGAGGTCCGCCACCGCGTCCACTCCCGGGGCCGGGAAGATGTCCAGCCCCAGGTTGCCCGGCCACTGCTTGGTGGCACCGCAGCCGAGGTCCACCACCACGGGCGCCCGCCCACCGACCCCGACCCGGCACCACACCCCGAAGACTCCGGCCAGCCGGCCGACCAGTTCGCGGACCAGGCGCAGCTGCGCCGGATCGGCCACCTCGCCGCTGACGTGGGCCACCCCGCGATCGAAGCGCACCTCGACCGCGAGATCGCGTAGCCGGGCGTCGTGCCGGACCTGGTCGGCCCACGCCTGCGCGAGGAACTCATCGACCGCCCGCAGCCGCTCGGCCGAGGGCGAAGCCTGCGTCAACGCGACCATCGGCCCACCTCCCGCCGCCCGTTACCCGGATCCCCGTCCGGTATGCCTCCAATTGCGCGAGGCGCGTCAGGCTGGCCGCGCGGGCGAGGGCCCGGAGCCGGCGACTCAACCGGCGATCGTGGCCAGGCGGGCCACGGCGCCGGACGGTCCAGGTCCGGCCGAAGAAGGCCGGTCGGGGCCAGGCCAGGCGGGTCGGGCCAGGCCGGTCGGGGCCAGGCCACGCCGGGGCCGGGGAGGGCCGGGAGGCGGGACGGTCAGCCGGTGATCGTCCGCCGGGGGCGTCCGCCGCCACGCATCCGCTGCCGGGGCGGCGGTGCGGCCGGCTTGGGCCGCTTGAGGTGGTAGCGGTGCAGCTCGTTGTTGCCGGGCAGGGACGGGTCCTCGCTCATCGCGACCAGCTCCCAGCCCTGGTCGCCGGCCCGGTTGAGGTGGGCCAGCGCCGTGTCGCCGTAGGGCGTCACGTCGACCATCGAGCCGTCCGGGCCGTACCAGACGAAGACGACCTCCCAGCCGAGGTCGTTCGTGGCCGGCTGGCGGCGGCGGACCAGCAGCGCGTACTCCCACTTGAGCATGCCGTCATTCTCACCCGCCGCGCGCGGGTCGGCACGGATCAGTCCTCGGCGATCCGCCCGGCGTCCACCCGCAGCCGGCGGTTGGTGGCGACCGCGTCCAGCATCCGCCGGTCGTGGGTGACCAGCAGCAGCGTGCCCGGGTAGTTGGCCAGCGCCGACTCGAGCTGTTCGATGGCCGGCAGGTCCAGGTGGTTCGTCGGCTCGTCCAGCACCAGCAGGTTCACCCCGCGCCCCTGGAGCAGCGCCAGCGCCGCCCGGGTCCGCTCACCGGGCGACAGGGTCGCCGCCGGCCGCAGCACGTGCCCCGCGCGCAGGCCGAACTTGGCCAGCAGCGTCCGCGCGTCCGCCGGCGACAGGTCCGGTACGGCGGCGCCGAACGCGTCGATCAGCGGCGCGTCGCCGAGGAACAGCCCCCGGGCCTGGTCCACCTCGCCGACCACCACCCCCGGGCCGAGCGCGGCGTGCCCGGAGTCGAGGGGAAGCCGGCCCAGCAGGGCGGCGAGCAGGGTGGACTTGCCGGAGCCGTTCGCCCCGGTCACCGCCACCTTGTCGGCCCAGTCGATCTGGAGGGTCACCGGGCCGAGGGTGAAGCCGCCCCGGCGTACGACGGCGTCGCGCAGCGAGGCCACGACCGCGCCGGCGCGGGGCGCGGCGGCGATCTCCATCCGCAGCTCCCACTCCTTGCGCGGCTCCTCGACCACCTCCAGCCGCTCGATCAGCCGCTCGGTCTGCTTGGCCTTGGCCGCCTGCTTCTCGGTCGCCTCCGCGCGGAACTTGCGGCCGATCTTGTCGTTGTCGGTGGCCTTGCGGCGGGCGTTCTTCACGCCCTTCTCCATCCAGGCGCGCTGGGTGCGGGCGCGTGCCTCCAGGCCGGCGCGGGTGTCGGCGTACTCCTCGTACTCCTCGCGGGCGTGCCGGCGGGCCACCTCGCGCTCCTCCAGGTAGCCCGCGTATCCGCCGCCGTAGTGCCGGACCTGCTGCTGATGCAGGTCCAGCTCCAGCACCCGGGTCACCGTGCGGGTGAGGAACTCCCGGTCGTGGCTGACCAGCAGCGTGCCGGCGCGCAGCCCGGTGACGAACTGCTCCAGCCGCTCCAGGCCGGCCAGGTCCAGGTCGTTGGTCGGCTCGTCGAGCAGGAAGACGTCGTAGCGGCTGAGCAGCAGCGAGGCCAGCCCGGCCCGGGCCGCCTGGCCGCCGGAGAGGCCGGTCATCGGGTGGTCGAGGTCGACCGTGAGGCCCAGTTCGGCGGCCACCTGCTCGGCCCGTTCCTCCAGGTCCGCGCCGCCGAGGGCGAGCCAGCGCTCCAGCGCCTCGGCGTAGGCGTCGTCGGCGCCGGGCGCGCCGTCGGTGAGGGCCGCCGTCGCCGCGTCCAGCGCGGTCTGCGCGGCGGTGACCCCGGTGCGTCGGGCCAGGAAGTCGCGCAGGGCCTCGCCGGGGCGCCGCTCGGGCTCCTGCGGCAGGTGCCCGACGCTCGCCGTGGGCGGGCTGAGCGTCACGCTGCCGGCCTCCACCGGCAACAACCCGGCGAGGGTACGCAGCAACGTCGACTTGCCGGCCCCGTTCGGCCCGACCAGCCCCACCACGTCCCCGGGTGCGACCACCAGGTCCAGTCCGGCGAACAGCGCCCGGTCCCCGTGCCCCGCGGCCAACCCCTTGACGATCATCGTCGCGCTCATCAGTCCCCGACCCTATCCCGCCCCCGTGCCCGCCCGGCCCGCCCCCGCGCGTGCCCCCACCGCTGCGCGCTCCTGCCTTCGCCCGCCTGCCCGACCGCGCGCCGAGATGCCCGCCCCCGCGCCCCACCGCTGCGCGTTCCTGCCCTTCGAGTCCGGATGAAAGGGGCGAAGGGTGCGGCTGCCGGACTGGAAGTGCAAGATCGGTGAACGGAGTCCGGTCGGCACGCGGCACACTGCTCGGGTGGTGACCACTCTGGCGATCGACTGTGGCGGCGGCGGGATCAAGGCATCGGTGCTGGACGAGGCGGGCACGATGCGCGCCCGGCCGCTGCGGGTGCCCACGCCGTACCCCCTGCCGCCCTCGCTCTTCGTCAAGACGCTGCTGGAACTGGCCGGCCGGCTGCCCGCCGCCGACCGGCTCACGGTCGGCCTGCCGGGCATGATCCGGCACGGGGTGGTGGTGGCCACCCCGCACTACGTGACCCGCTCCGGTCCCCGCTCGAAGGTCGACCCCGGGCTGGTCGCCCAGTGGGCCGGGTACGACGCGCGGACCGCGCTCGCCGAGGCGTTCGGGGTGCCGGCGCTGGTGCTCAACGACGCCGAGGTGCACGGCGCCGGGGTGGTCGCCGGGACCGGCTGCGAGCTGGTGCTGACCCTCGGCACCGGGCTGGGCAGCGCACTCTTCGACGGTGGGGTGCTCGCCCCGCACCTGGAGCTGTCCCACGCCCCGGTGCGCTGGGGCACCACCTACGACACGTACGTGGGGGAGCCGGAGCGGCGCCGCCTCGGGGACGCGTTCTGGTCCCGCCGGATCCGGCAGGTCGTGGAGGGGCTGCGCCCGGTGTTCCGCTGGGACCGGCTCTACCTGGGCGGCGGCAACTCCCGGCTGATCCGGCCCGAGCAGCTCGCCCGGATGGGCGACGACGTGGTGGTGGTGCCCAACACCGCCGGCATCGTCGGTGGCGTCCGCGCCTGGGAACTGGCCGCCGGCCGGCAGGGCGCCACCACCTGACCCCGCCCGCGCGTTCCGTGCCCCGGCTCCGGCGAGGGGGCGCTGGCCGTCCGGGCGTTCTGCCCCGCCGGCTCTGCTGGCGCGGCGATGGCAGCCTGGGGTCGACGCGGTTCCCGGCCGGGAAGAGTCGCGGTACGGCGGGTGTTGTGCCAGCGTCGGGACAGTGGTGCGACACGAGGGGGTGGGTCGGATGGATCTTCTGGCCGAGTACCGGCGGGCGACCATGTTCTTCGAGGCCGGTGACCCGACCGGCGCCGCCCGGCTGCTCGAACCGATCGTGGAGGCCGAGCCGGGCAACGCCTCGGTACGGCAGCTGCTGGCCCGGGCGTACTTCCAGTCGGCCCAGCTCAGCCGGGCCGAGGCGCAGCTGCGGGAGCTGGTCGACCGGGACCCCGCCGACCACTACGCCCACCACGTGCTGGGCCGTACGCTGGAGCGGCTGAACCGGCACGCCGACGCGCTGCGGCACCTGCGCATCGCGGCGGCCATGCACAGCGGCAACGACGACTACCGCACCGCCCTGCACCGGGTGGAGACCCGGGTCGCGGGCGGCCGCTGACGGCACCCGCCCGAGTGCTCGCCGCCGGGAGACGGGCGGGGTGATCAGGACGCCATGGACCCTAAAACTGCCACGTAGGGTCCATGCCGTCCTGATCACCGGCCGTCGCCGTGGACGCCGCGGGACGCCTACCATCGGCGTCATGGGACGTGAGCTGCCGGCGGGTACGCGATGAAGCTGAAGCTGGACCTGCACGACATCTTCAACAAGGGCCACGACATCGACCGGGCCCTGCGCGGGATCATGGACGAGGCGGTGGCGAAGAAGGCCACCCTCGTCGAGATCATCCCCGGCAAGGGCTCCGGCCAGCTCAAGAAGCGGGTGCTGCGCTTCCTCGACCAGAAGGACGTCAAGCAGCTCTACCACCGGGTCGAGAAGGACTCGAAGAACTTCGGCCGCCTCTTCGTCCACTTCCGCTGGAAGTAGAAGCCCCGGCCTGGCACCGATCCGGTGAGTCGCGCCCCCGCCCGAGTCGCCTCGGACGGGCGGCTTGCCTCGGGCGGGCGGCGACGGGCTCAGCTCTGGGGGATCAGGCCGGCGTCGACCACGTACTCGCCGCCGTGCGCGGCGTGGAACTCGGCGCTGCCGACGAGCAGGGTCGGCTCGAACTGGTACGACGTCACCATGTCCGAGTCGGTGGCGTCGTCACCCGAGTCGGCTACGGTCCGACCGTACGCACTCGACGCCTCGAGCCGGACCTGGTACAGCAGTTCGGTGCGGGCGGTGATCGACCAGGTCCCGTCCGGGTTGACGGTCGTCGAGCCGCCGCCGATGGCCTGTCCCTGCCGAATCCACAGACTCACGTTCAACACGCCGTCCGGGCCGCCGGCGACGGCCGGCTCACCCTCCTCACGCTGCCCGTCCCGGTCGAGGTCGTGCCAGACGGTGCCCCGGATGACGCACGTGCCCGAGATCGCCACCGTGACGGAACCGGTGTTGTTGCCGGTGTTCGCCTCACGGCGCTGCGGGGTGATGCTCGTGGTGACGGGGACCGCGCTGCCCGGTGCCGCGCCGGCCACGACGAACGGCACATGCAGCCGGAACGCGCGACCGCCAGCCGCCAGTTCCGGATACGAGCAGGTGTAGCTCGTCGTGCTCGCCGTCGCGCAGGTCCAGCCGGCGTCGGGGGCGGGGGTTGTGGTCTGCAACCCCGGAGGCACCGAGACGGTCAGCGTCACCGGGTCCGATGCCCCGTTGCCGTAGTTCCGGACGTCGATCTCGGCGTAGAAGGTCTCGCCCTCCGCCGGGTTCAACACGTTGGTCATCATCAGGTCGACAGCCAGGTCGGGCTGGAGTTTTCCGGCCGCCACCGCGTCGGCCGGAGCGAGTGCCGCCGCGCCGCCGACGAGGGCGAGGGTGGCGAGAGAGTTGGCAAGGGTACGTCGGATCGAGCGGGACGGAGAACGAGGTCGCATAGCGTCCTTACGTCGCAGGTGACGGCTCGCCGTGACGGCGAGGGCACAGCCAGGTGTCAGCTGTCTCCACCTATCCGGCGTCGTCGATGTGGCTGGCGTTACGCACGCGGCGACTCGA
Source organism: Micromonospora sp. NPDC049048 (assembly GCF_043197615.1). Lineage (NCBI taxonomy): Bacteria > Bacillati > Actinomycetota > Actinomycetes > Micromonosporales > Micromonosporaceae > Micromonospora > Micromonospora sp. NPDC049048. The sequence goes on from NZ_JBICTM010000001.1 coordinate 403,064, forward strand.
TGGAGAACATGCCCGCGACGGGGACTGGCTAGAGCGGATAGGTGCGTGCCACGGCCAGCATCTCCGAGGTGTGTGAGCCCTTGATCCCCACGTCGGGCGGGCGGGGCCGGAAGCCGGGCAGGGCGTCCAGGCCGTCGCTGGCGTCCATCGCGCGCAGCGCCACCTGGCCCGCCTTCGGGGCGACGGTCAGCGTCACCTCGATCCCCTCCGGCGGCGGGGCGTGGAAGACCAGGCCGAAGCCCCAGCGGCCCGCACCGGCCTCCACCGGCACCGGACGGCCGGCCACCTCCGCCCGCAGCACCGTCGCCGTCGCCGCCTCCACGTGCAGGGTCGTCAGCCGGACCTGGCGCTGGGGGACCAGCCGCAGACGCAGGGTGCGCTCGGCGCCGGTGGTGGTGTCGGCGAGCACCTCCAGCTTCGGGGCGGGCAGGTTCGCCGCCTGCGCCGGGCCGGCACGCAGTTCCGCGTCGCCCAGGCCGGGGAAGTCGGCCACCTCGGTCACCCCGTCGACGTAGCCGTCGGTCCAGGGCTGCGGATCCTCCTCGCGGCTGAGCCAGCGGGCCTGCCCGGTGCCGGCGTCGAGGGCGTACATCAGGTGGGTGGGGGCGGGGTGCGCGGCGTCGAAGCGGTCGACGGCGAGCCCGACCCCGGTGAGGACCACCGCCGTCAGGGCGGTGGCGGCGGCCGGCAGCGCGCCGAGCCGGCGCGCGCGCAGGGCGACCATCCCGCGCTGCCCGCCGGCCTGCGGGTGCAGCAGGTCGACCACCGGCAGCGCGGCCAGGCCGAGCAGCACCGCGACCAGCGCCGCCACCCCGCCCATCGCCATGCCGAGCGCCGGGAAGAGCAGGACCACCGTGGGCAGCAGGATCACCACGGCCACCGCGGCGGCCAGGGTCACCGCGACCACCGGCCACGGTCCGTCGATCCGCGTGGCCAGCGCGACCAGCCCGGCCAGCGCGCCGGCCAGGGCCGGGAGGGTGACGAGGTACGCCCCGCCGGGCACCAGCACGGCGAGCAGCACCCCGAGCACGGCCAGCCAGCCCAGCCCGCCGATGGCGAGCGCAGCCGGGCCGACCCGGCGGCGGGTGAGCGCGTACCAGGTGAACAGGACGGCGGCGGCGAGCGCCACCACGGCCAGCCGGTACCAGGTGGGCCGGTACGGGTCGAGCAGCTCGGCGTAGCCGGGCCGCAGCGCGGTGACCGCCGCCCAGAGCAGCTGCGCGGCGAGCGGGGCGAGGACGAGCGGCAGCAGCACCAGCCCGAACCCGGCGGCGAGCCGGCCGGCGGTGACGCGGCCCCGGCGCAGGGCGAGCCAGCCGAGGGCCGCCACGGCGGCGAGCGCCAGCAGCGCCAACGGCAGCACCAGCCAGCCGGGGTAGCGGACCAGCCCGCCCGGGACGGGGAAGTAGGTGGCGTCGTGCCCGGAGTCCAGCGCGGTCAGGTCCACCCGGCCGAACTCACGGGCGAGGCCGAGGGCGTTGTCGCCGTGGTGCTGGAGGCTGGCCCGGTCCATGGCGGCGGGGGTGTCCAGCGGGGTGTGGTAGATCGCCCCGCCGTCGATGTACGCCGAGTTGAGCCCGACGAAGTCGTTGTCGAGGAACGCCGTGAAGTCCGTGTCGTTGGGCATCGCCCGGTAGATCTCCACGGCGAACGAGGTGCCCACGGCGTGCGGCGCGGCCCGGCCGAAGACGTCCACCAGGGCGGCGTTGTTCCGCGACGTCTCGAACATGATCACCGGGCCGGTGGAGCCGCGCGCCTCCAGGTTGAGCACGACGCCGCCGTCGGCGGCCAGCGGGTGGCTGGACGCGAACGCCGCCGCCCCGCACAGGCACGCCTCCTCGGCGTCGGTGAGCACGAAGACGATGTCGTTGCGCGGCCGGGGGCCGGTGGCCAGCGCGCGGGCCACCTCCAGGATGGTCGAGGTGCCGGCGGCGTCGTCGTTGCCGCCCGGCCCGGACTGCACCGAGTCGTAGTGCGAGACGAGGAAGACCTTCCCGGTGGGGTCCGTGCCGGGCAGCCGGGCCACCACGTTGCGTACCCGGGCCAGGGCGGCCCCGCCGGCCGCCCCGCTGAGCTGGCCGGCCTCGGGCGCGACGGTGTCCTGCACCTCGGTCTCCAGGCCGAGACCGCGCAGCACCCCCTCGACGTGCGCGCGGACCTGGTCGTTCGCCGGGCTGCCCGCCACGTGCGTCCGCGCGGCGACGACGCCGACGTGCTCGTACGCCCGGGCGGCACTGAACTCGCCGGGCGGCGCGTCGGCCGGGCGCGGCGTGGGGGTACGCAGGTCGAGCAGGCTGCCGGCGCCGACGGCGACCAGCGCGGCGAGCGCCGCCACGGCGGCGGCGATCCGGCGGCCGGGGCGGGCCAGCGCGCGGTCGGCGGGGCGGATGGGGGGTGCGCCCACGGGGTCTCCTCGGGTCTCAGGTGGGCACCATCCTGCACCCCGGGGGCCGCCAGCGGGACTCCCGGTGGCGGCCGGAGGGCACACCCGTCCGTTTTGCCCGCCGGCGCGTAGTGATCAGACCCATGCCCGCGCATACGGAGCCCGTCGTGTTGTGTGCGAACGTTGTCTAATACAGGATCAGCAGGGCACTCGGAAGGAGCCCGACATCACCAGCGAACTCCCACGTCTCGCGGCGGTGACCCGGCCGTACCGGGGGACCGGCATGGCCGGTTCCTCCGTCGGACCGTACCCGCACGGCGGCATGGGACGGCATCCCAACCTGCCGCCGGGCGAGCGGCTGCGGGTGCTGCTGGTCGAGGACGACGAGGGCGACGCCTTCCTGGTCGGCGAGCTGCTCGCCGAGACCAACTCGATGATCAACCTGCTGGTGGCGACCAGCCTCAGCGAGGCGCGGCAGCGCGTACTGGGCGTCGACTGCGTCCTGCTCGACCTCGGCCTGCCCGACGCGCAGGGCCTCGACGGGCTGCGCCAGGTGCTGGAGATGGCCAGCGGCGCCGCCGTCTGCGTACTGACCGGCCGATCCGACGAGCACCTCGGCATCGTCGCGGTCGCCGAGGGCGCCCAGGACTACCTGGTCAAGGGCCAGGTCGACGGGGTGCTGCTGACCCGGGCGCTGCGCTACGCGGTGGAGCGCAAGCGCGCCGACGAGAACGCCCGGCGGCTGCGCGAGGTCGAGCTGCGCCAGGCCGAGTCGGCCCGACTGGAACGGGGCCTGCTGCCGCAGCCGCTGATGACCACCGACGTCGTCGCGGTGCACACCTTCTACCGGCCCGGCCGGCACGCCGCCCTGATCGGCGGCGACTTCTACGACGTGGTGCAGACCCGACCCGACCGGCTCGACCTGATCATCGGCGACGTCTGCGGGCACGGCGTGGACGAGGCGGCCCTCGGCGTCGAGCTCCGCGTCGCCTGGCGGGCCCTGATCCTCGCCGGCGTACCCGACGACGAGGTGCTCCCGGCGCTGGAACAGGTGCTGATGAGCGAGCGCCGCCTCCAGGAGATCTTCGCGACCGTCGCCACCGTGCGGCTGGACCTCGACGCCAACCGGGGCACCGTCCGGCTGGCCGGGCACCCGCCGCCGCTGCTGCTCGCCGGGGGCAAGGTGGTGCCGGTGCCGGCACCCGGCGGTCTGCTCCTCGGCGTACGACCCCGCCGGCCCGTGGCCTACGACCTGGAGTTCGACACCGATGACTGGTCCCTGTTGATGTACACCGACGGCCTGATCGAGGGCCGGATCGGCGAGGGCGACGAGCGCCTCGACGTACCCGGCCTCAGCGGACTGCTCGCCGACCCGGCGACCCTCGCCGTGCCGCTGTCCGAGCTGCCGGCCTGGCTGGTCGGGCGCGCCGAGCAGCTCAACGGCGGCCCGTTCGCCGACGACGTCGCCATGCTGCTGGTCAGCCGGGGCGGTGGCCGGTGACGGCCGTACGCGACTGGACCCTGCGCCGGAGGGTCGTCACGCTGCTCGTCGTCGTCGCCGTCCTCCTGCTCGGCCTGGCCGCCGGCGAGGTGGCCCTGGCGGCGAAGAACCGGTCGCACATCGACGCGATCCTGAACAAGACCGGCCCGCTGCGGGTGCAGGCGCAGGAGCTGCTGAACGCGCTGCTGGACCAGGAGACGGCGGTGCGCGGCTACGCGGTCAGCGGCAACCCGGCCGACCTGGCGCCCTACGACGCCGGGCGCAAGCGCGAGCAGGACCTGGTCGCCTCGATGCACCGGCTCGTCGCCGACTACCCGGAGCTCCGGCAGGAGATCCGGGTGGTGGAGGAACGGGCCGAGGTGTGGCGCCAGGCGGTGGCGGTGCCGGTGGTCACCACCACGGATCAGAGTGGCACCAGCGCCGCTCAGGCGCTCATCACGGACCAGGCCCGGGAACAGTTCAACGACGTCCGGGACGCGCTCGACCATCTCCAGCAGGAGATCTTCGAGACCCGGCAGCGCAGCGCCGCGGACGTGGAGCGGACCAGCAACCTGCTGGTCGTGCTGCTGATCGTGGCCGTCGGGGTGGTCATCGTCGCCGGCAGCATGCTGCTGGTCTCGTTGGACAAGATGGTGATCCGCCCGCTCACGGGGCTCGCCGACCAGGTCCGGGAGGTGGCCGAGGGCGACTACCAGCACGGCATTGTCGGCGCCGGCCCACCCGAGTTCATGCGGCTCGCCGAGGACGTCGACGCGATGCGGCGCAAGATCGCCAAGGACCTGGCGGAGGTACGGGAGGCCCGCGAGCGCATCGAGTGGGTCAACAGCCAGCTCCAGAAGCAGGCCGAGGAGCTCACCCGCTCCAACCGTGACCTGGAGCAGTTCGCGTACGTCGCCTCGCACGACCTCCAGGAGCCGCTGCGCAAGGTGGCCAGCTTCTGCCAGCTCCTCCAGCGCCGCTACGCGGGGCAGTTGGACGAGCGGGCCGACCAGTACATCGCGTTCGCGGTCGACGGCGCGCAGCGGATGCAGCGCCTCATCAACGACCTGCTCGCCTTCTCCCGGATCGGCCGGCTCACCACGGGTTTCACCGAGGTCGACATGAACAAGGTCATGGGCGACGTGGCCGGCCAGACCGAGGCGGCCCGCCAGTACGCCGACGCGGAGCTGACCTGGGGCGAGCTGCCGGTCATCCGCGGCGAGGAGCCGCTGCTGACCAACCTGCTGGCCAACCTGGTCAGCAACTCGGTGAAGTTCCGCCGCCCCGACGTGCCGCCGAAGGTGCACATCTCGGCCCGCCTCGTGGGCGACGAGTGGGAGATCAGCTGCCAGGACAACGGCATCGGCATCGAGCCCGAGTTCGCCGACAAGATCTTCGTCATCTTCCAGCGGCTGCACGCCAAGGACGCGTACCCGGGCACCGGGATCGGGCTGGCGATCGTCAAGAAGATCGTGGAATACCACGGCGGCCGGGTCTGGGTGGACACCGACGTCGAGGAGGGCACGGCGATCCGCTTCACCCTCCCGGCGCTGCCCGAGGACGTCGAGGCGGCGGCCGAGTCGACGGACGGGCCGGCCGACGAGCCGGCGGCCGACGAGGCCGTGACCGGGGACGGCGACGAGCCCGCCACGGAGGCCGGTACCGCCGCCCCGGCGCAGGTAGGCGGGCGTGCCGACGGGCCGGACGCCACGGATGGGCCCGACCGGGCACCGGAAGACGGTAGAACGGGTGACATGAGGGAGACGGTGGGATGACCGCGCCGGCGGACGGCAAGAGCCCGATCGAGGTCCTGCTGGTCGAGGACGACCCGGGTGACGTGTTGATGACCCAGGAGGCGTTCGAGGAGCACAAGCTCCGCAACCGGCTGACCGTCGTCTCCGACGGCGCCGAGGCGCTGGCCTACCTGCGGCGGGAGGGCCAGTACGCCGACGTGGTGCAGCCGGACCTGATCCTGCTCGACCTGAACCTGCCCCGCCGCGACGGGCGGGAGGTGCTGGAGGAGATCAAGAAGGACGAGCAGCTCTGCCGGATCCCGGTCGTGGTGCTGACGACCTCCCAGGCCGACGAGGACATCCTGCGCAGCTACCAGCTGCACGCCAACGCGTACGTGACGAAGCCGGTGGACTTCGAGCGCTTCATCTCGGTGGTCCGGCAGATCGACGAGTTCTTCGTCAGCGTGGTGAAGCTGCCGCCGCGTGGCTGACACCCTGCTCGACGACGTCGGTGGTCTGCTGCGCGAGACCGCCGACCAGGTCGTGCTTCCGCTGTTCCGCAAGCTCGACGACGCCGACGTCAGCGAGAAGGCGCCGGGTGAGCTCGTCACCGTCGCCGACCGCCGTGCCGAGGAGATCATTTCGGCGGCCCTGCGCCGGCTGCGCCCCGGCTCGCTGGTGGTCGGCGAGGAGGCGGTGGCCGACGATCCGACCCTGCTTGACCACCTGCGCGGCGCCGGCGACGTGTGGCTCGTCGACCCGGTCGACGGCACCTCGAACTTCGCCGCCGGCCGGCAGCCGTTCGCGCTGATGGTGGCGTTGCTGACCGACGGGGAGCCGGTCGCCGCCTGGGTGCTCGACCCGCTCGCCGGGACGCTGGCCGTCGCGCGGGCCGGCGAGGGGACCCGGCTCGACGGCCGGCCGCTGTGGACCGGCGACCGGGCGCCCGCGCTCGACGCGGTACGCGGCGCCGCGATGTCGCACGCGCTGCCGTCCGCGTCGCGGGCGCTGGTCGAGGCCGGCGGCGCGCGGCTGGGCGAGCTGCTTCCCGGCCAGCACTGCGCTGGGCGCGAATACCTGGACGTGCTGACCGGGGATCAGGACTTCGTGCTCTTCTGGCGGACCCTGCCCTGGGACCACGCCCCCGGCAGCCTGCTGGTGCGTGCGGCGGGCGGGGTGGCCCGGCGCTTCGACGGCACGGACTACCGTCCGGCGGACGAGGGCCACGGCCTCCTGGTGGCCGCGAGCGAGGAGATCTGGGCGCAGGTACGCGAGACGCTGCTCGGCGGTGCGTGACGCCGACGCGACACTGCGTCGACGTTGGCCGGCCCCGGCGTTCGCGGGCCTGGTCAATCGTGCTCCGTCCGGTATCCTGACCGCCGGTCTCTGCCAGCAGGCCGCCGACCGGCGCCCGGCAGGGGTCGCCGCCGCGCCGTGCTGTCGTCCGGGGCCGGTGGCCGACGGAAGGATGCTTTCGTGCGCAGGACCATGCCCGTCGGGCGTCACGGCCGCCCCCAGCTGACCGCCCCGTCCACCGGTGGGCGCGTCCGCCGCCCGCTGACCGCCCTGCTCCTCGCCGTGACGATGTTCTTCGCCGGCGGCGCGGTGCCCGCGTACGCGGAACCCAACGAGGGCGGCACCAAGAAGCTCCGGGACGCCCTGGAGGCCACCGCCAAGGCGCACATCGAGGCCAAGGGGAAGCTGGACAACTCCAAGGCCCGGCAGAAGCAGCTGGTCAAGCAGCTGGGCGAGGTGGAGGTCCGGCTGGTCGAGCTGACCGCGCAGGTCGGCGAGGTGGCCGCCCAGTCGTACCGGCTGGGCCGGTTGACGCCCACGTCGATGCTGCTCAACAGCGCCTCGCCGGAGGCGTTCCTGGAACGGGCGGCCAGCCTCGACATGATGGCGCAGCGCGACGGCAAGCGGCTGCGCAGCCTGACCGAGGCACGCGAGCAGGCCCGGCAGGCGAAGATCGCCATCGACACCGAGGTCCGTGAGCAGCAGAAGCAGCTCGCGGTGATGGCGAAGAAGAAGAAGGAGGCCGAGGCGGCGCTAGCGGCGGTCAGCTCGGGCAGCAGCGGCGGCTTCAGCGGCGCCAGCTCGTCCTCGGCGAAGCCGGCGCCCCGCAACTCGGACGGCTCCTGGCCGTCGGAGTCCTGCTCGGTCAACGACCCGACCACCTCCGGCTGCATCACCCCGCGCACGCTCAACGCCCTCAACCAGACCAAGGCCGCCGGCTACAAGCGCTACGTCTCCTGCTACCGCAGCGGCGGCTCCGGCGAGCACCCCAAGGGGCGGGCCTGCGACTTCTCGGCCGCCGCGGGCGGGTTCGAGGACAAGACCGCCACGGGCGGCGACAAGGCGTACGGGGACAGCCTGGCCGCCTGGCACGTGCGCAACGCCAGCCGGCTGGGCGTGCTCTACGTGATCTGGTACCGGCAGATCTGGCACCCGGGCACCGGTTGGCGGGCCTACAGCGGCAGCGGCAGTCCCGCCGCCGACCACACGAACCATGTTCATCTCTCGATGTACTGACCCGCGGGCCCAGTTTTCCTGCGTACCATCGCGCGGGTGAGCTCCGCATCCTCCGACGTCACGGTCCCGCCGGCCACGCCGCTGGCGACGACCGCCCGGGCCCTGCCCAACGGCCTCGCCGCGTTCCTGGTCTTCTTCTCCAGCGGCGCCGTCCTGGTGCTGGAGACCGTCGCGCTGCGGCTGGTCGGACCGTACGTCGGGGTGACCCTTCAGGTGACCAGCTCGGTCATCGGCATCGCCCTGGCCGCCATCGCCTACGGGGCCTGGACGGGCGGCTGGCTGGCGGACCGGCGCAACCCGCGCGTCCTGCTGGCTCCGGCGCTGGTGCTGGCCGGCATCGCCACGGCGGTCACCCTGCCCGTCGTCCGGTACGCCGGCGAGGTGCTGCGCGGCGGGGCGGCCTCGGCCATCCTGCTGCTCGTCGCGCTCGCCGTCTTCGTGCCGGCGGCCCTGCTCGCCGCGGTCACGCCGCTGGTGGTCAAGCTTCAGCTCGCCGACCTGCGGCGCACCGGCCAGGTGGTCGGCCGGCTCTCCGGCATCGGCACGCTGGGCGGGATCACGGCCACCCTGGGCACCGGGTTCGTGCTGGTGGCCGCGCTGCCCAGCACGGTCATCCTGTTCGCCCTGGCGGCCTCGCTCGGGCTCACCGGGCTCGGCCTCGGGGTGTGGCTGCGCCGCCAGGACCGCGCCGAGCTGCCCGGCCCCGCCCGCGCCAAGGCCGCCCTGGCGGTGCTGGGGCTCGTCGGCGCCGGGCTGACCACGGTCGCCCCGAACCCGTGCGACATCGAGACCGCCTACCACTGCGCCAGCGTGGAGGCCGACCCCGGCCGCGAGTCCGGCCGCACCCTACTGCTCAACTCCGCCCAGCACTCGTACGTGGATCTCGCCGACCCCACCCACCTGGAGTACGCGTACACGCGGTGGATCGGGGCGGTGGCCGACGTGGTGGCCCCGAAGGGGCAGCGGCTCGACGCGCTGCACCTGGGCGGGGGCGGGTTCACCGTGCCCCGCTACCTGACCGCCACCCGTCCCGGCACCGACAACGTCGTGTTCGAGATCGACGGCGGGCTGGTCGAGCTGGGCGAGCGCCAGCTCGGCGTACGCCAGGGGCCGGACCTGCGGGCGGTGGTGGGTGACGCCCGGCTGCTGGTCGCGGCGGAGGCCAGCGACAGCCGCGACCTGGTGGTCGGCGACGCCTTCGGGCACCTGGTGGTGCCCTGGCACCTGGCCACCCGGGAGATGGCCGCCGAGGTCCGCCGGGTGACCCGCCCCGGCGGCGTCTACGTGCAGAACGTCATCGACTACCCGCCGCTGCGCTTCATCCGCAGCGAGCTGGCCACCGTCGCCGCCGAGTTCCGGCACGTCGCGCTGATCGCCCCGGCGGCGGCGCTGGCCGGGCGGGAGGGCTCGAACTTCCTCATCGTCGCCTCCGACGCCCCGCTGCCGCTGGAGGCGGTCCGCGCCCGGCTGGCCGAGCTGCGGGAGGACGCCAGTCTCCTGGCGGGCGCCGACCTCACCGGCTTCGTCGGCGAGGCGCTGGTGCTGACCGACGACTACGCGCCGGTGGACCAGCTCCTGGCCACCGCCTGAACGGGTGAATCGGTGACCGATTCCGACCCTTGATGTGTAGCCGGGGCGGTCCGGGGCAACAACGATCCCCATGGGTGGAGGGATCCGGGACGGCGCACAACTGCTGGGTGAGCGGTACCGGCTGATCGAGCAGCTCGGCGCGGGCGGCATGTCCGTGGTCTGGCGCGGCTACGACGAGGTGCTGGGCCGCCAGGTGGCGGTCAAGGTACTCGCGTCGCGGCTGGCCAGCGACCGCGCGTTCCGGCACCGCATCCGGATCGAGGCGCAGGCCGCCGCCCGGCTGTGCCACCCCAACATCACCAACGTGTACGACTACGGCGAGTCCGAGCAGGTCGGCCTGACCGTCCCGTACGTCGTCATGGAGCTGGTCGACGGCGAGTCGCTGACCGGCCGGCTGCGCCGGGGCAGCCTGCCCTGGCGGGACGCGGTGACGATCGGCGCGGAGGTCACCTCGGCGCTCGCCACCGCGCACGCCCGTGGCGTGGTGCACCGCGACGTGACCCCGGGCAACATCATGTTGACCGCCATCGGCGTGAAGGTGGTCGACTTCGGCATCTCGGCGCTGGTGGGGGAGAAGGAGAAGGGGCCGGACGGTGCCCTGCTCGGCACGCCCGCGTACCTCGCGCCGGAGCGGCTCGACAACGGCCAGGTCTCCCCGGCCACCGACGTGTACGCCGTCGGCCTGCTGCTCTACCGGATGCTGACCGGCCGGCTGCCCTGGCAGGCGAGCACCACCACGCAGATGCTGCGCGCGCACATGTACAACGAGCCGGATCCCATGCCGCCGGTGCCGGGGCTGCCCGACGAGGTGCGCGAGCTGGTGGGCCGCTGCCTGGCCAAGCGCCCCGAGGACCGTCCCGCCACCGCCGAGGTCGCGCGGACGCTCGCCGAGGCCGCCGGCATGATCGCCCCGGTGCCGGTCTCTCCGGCGGGGCCCGTGGACGAGGCCGCGTTCGCCGCCGCCGGCACCACGATCCTGCCCTGGTCCGCCGCGACCGACGCGCTGCCGTTCTCCCGTACGCGCAACCGGCGCGCGGCGACCCGACGCCGGCGGATCGAGGCGGGGGTGGCCGCCGCCGGGCTGGTGGCGGTGACGGCGGCGTTGTGGGGGGTGACCTCGCACAGCCCCGCCAGCGGGGGCATCGACCAGCAGACGCAGGCGCGGATGGGCGCCCCGGTGCCGACGGCGCCGCCCTGCCGGGTCGCGTACACGTTGCGTAAGGACTCGGGCAAGGACTTCGCCGCCGAGCTGACCCTGACCAACGCCGGCACGCGGGAGTTGCGCGACTGGCGGCTCAGTTTCACCTTCCCGGGCCAGCAGACGGTGACGAAGGCGACGCCCGTGCCGGTGCGCCAGCAGGGCCGTACGGTGCTCGTGGCGGCCGGCCCGGAGCGGGCCGCGCTGGCGCCCGGCGCGTCGGAGAAGCTCACCCTGACCGGCCGCCACACCGGCGTGAACCCGCTGCCGCTGGAGTTCCGCCTCGGCGAGGAGACCTGCGGGGCGCAGGTCTCCGGGGTGGCCGGTGCGGCACCCAGCGTCGCACCCAGCAAGGCACCGTCGAAGGCGCCGGCCAAGCCCAGCGTCAAGACCCCGGCGAAGAAGGCCGGCACGTCCGCCGGCAAGGCGGGCGGCAACTCCGGCGGGCCGAAGGCCAAGTCCGACAACTCCGGCAAGGGAAAGGGGGCGGGTGGGGCAAAAAAAGCAAGCGAGGAAAGGGACGAGGACGATGACTGATCCTGCCGGGGTCAGCTGAGTTCCGCGAACCGTTGCACCTGCCCGATGTCCCCTTCGACGATCAGCATGCTGCCCGGCGCGATCACCGTGGCGTCCGTGGCGTAGCGGAAGCGTTCTCCGGGCAGTTTCACGCCCACCACCCGCACCCCGTGCTGCTCGGTGGGGGTCAGCTCCGCGAGCGGTCGGCCGACCATCGACTCCGGGCTGCACACCTTGGCGATGGCGAAGTCGTCGCCGAACTCGATGAAGTCGAGCATCCTGCTGACGATCAGGTGGGCCACCCGCTCGCCGGTCTCCGCCTCGGGAAAGATGACGTGGTGCGCGCCGACCGAGTCCAGGATCTTGGCGTGCTTCGTCGAGGTGGCCCGTGCCCAGATCTGCGGTACGCCCAGGTCGGCCAGCGCCAGCACCGTCAGCACGCTGGCCTCCAGCGAGGCGCCGATGGCGACCACCGCCCGGCCGAATTCCGCCACGCCGAGTTGGCGCAGCGTCCCCTCCTCGGTGGCGTCGGCCTGCACGACGCGGTCGAGCTGCGCCGACCACCGCTGCACCCGCTCCGCGTCGCGGTCGACGGCCAGCACCTCGTGGTTCAGCGCGGTCAACGCGCGGGACAGGTAGCAGCCGAACCGACCCAGTCCGATGACCAGGACGCTGCCCTCGTCCGTCTTCCTAGCCGACAATGGGTTGCTCCTCCGGGTAGCGGTACAGCCGCCGCCGGGTGTTCAGGGCGATCGCCGACCCGAGGGTCAGGGGCCCGATCCGGCCGACGAACATGAGGATGATCAGGGCGACCTGGCCGTTCTCCGGCAGCGACGCGGCGACCCCGATGCTGAAGCCGGTGGTGGTGAGCGCCGAGGTCACGTCGAACAGCGCGGCGTAGAGGGGGACGCCCTCGGTGAGGAAGATCAACAGCATCGTGCCGCCGGCCAGCAGCGCGACGCTGAGCAGCGCGATGGTGAGGGCCTGCCGCTGGCTGGCGGTGGCCACCCGGCGGTGCCCGACCGTCACGTCCGGCTCGCCCCGCAGTTCGGCCCACAGGACGAAGGCGAGCAGGAAGAAGGTGGCCACCTTGATCCCGCCGGCCGTGCTGGCGCTGCCGCCGCCGATGAACATCAGCGCGATGACCAGGGGGTAGCTCTCCTCTTCCATGCTGTTCACGTCGATGACGTTGAAGCCACCGGTGCGGGTGAACGCGTTCTGCGTGAACGCCACCAGGAGCTTCTCCGACCAGGCGTGGATGCCCAGGGTGCGGGGGTTCTCCCACTCGATCACCAGCAGGCCGAGGAAGCCCACCGTCAGCAGCGTCAGGCTCCCCCACACGGTCAGCTTCGTGGCGACCGCCCAGCGGGCCGGCTGTCGCCACTCCCGGACCGCCTCGAACAGCGCCGGGAAGCCGAGCCCGCCGATGATGGTGCCGATCGAGAGCGGCAGGGTGAACCACGCGTCGGTGGAGAAGCCGATCAGGTTGTCGGTGTAGAGGGCGAATCCGCCGTTGTTGAAGGCCTGGACGGCGTGGAAGACCCCGCCCCACAGGGCCCGGCCGAACGGGTAGTCGTAGGCGACCCACAGCCGGGCGGTCAGAATCGCGGTGATGAGCGCCTCGCAGACCAGCGCGAGGCCGGCGATGCGCAGCAGCAGCCGGCGTACGTCACCGAGGCCGAACTCGGCCGTCTCGGCCTGCACCAGCAGCCGGCTGCGCAGTCCCAGTCGCCGGGCCACCACGAGGATCACCAGGGTCGCCCCGGTGACGATGCCCAGGCCGCCGACCTGCGTGAGCACGGTGATCATCGCGAGACCGAACCCGTTCCAGTAGTGCGGGGTGTCCACGATCGTCATCCCGGTCACCGACACCGCCGAGGTGGCCGTGAACAGGGCGGTCAGGAACGGGGTCTGCCGGTACTCGCTGGTGGCCCAGGGCAGCATCAGCAGCCCGGTACCGACCATGATCGTCACCAGGAATCCGAACGGCACCAGCCGTACGGGGTGACGAAGGAGCCGGCGCACCAGACAATCTTCCTTTTCCACCGCGATCCGGGTGCGAGAACCGGCATCCCGCACGACTTCATCCCGCGTCAGACGCAGGCGATTCGGGGTGTGCCCGGATGGCTGCGCGGACGCTGTCGAGCTGATGTCGTAGACGATTCAGGCGTGCCGGAGTGCACCGCGCGGACGCTGTCGAGCTGCCCGTATATGGGGGGCGGGTCGAACCCGACGACGTCGTCATCCCGGCCGGCAATCAGCGGTGTGTCAGCCGGCGAACCCGGAGACCTTGGTACGAAACGGCCCCTTGAGGGGCACTTTCCTACCGAGATCTCCCGAGCGGTCCCGGTGTGCCGACAGAGGTGGCGTGGCGGTGCGGTTCGGCGTGGCGGCGGAAGCGCCTACGCGGTGGGCGGCTGCCCGGTGGGCCGGCTACGCAGCGGCGGCTGCCGAGGGCCGGCTAGGCAGCGGGCGGCTACGGTGACGGGGCCCGGTGTGCCGCCGAAGTGGCCGTGACGGACGCCGCCGCCCCTGGTGTTCCCGGCCGCTGGGTCTGTCGGCGGAGTCCGTTTGCGGTGTCCCCGTCAGACACACGAGGCGAGCCGGCGATGGTGGGTAGCGCCACCGTCGCCCCGTGCTTTCGGCGTCGCGTGCCGACGGCTGGTACGGGTGACCACCCCACCCCTGTTACTTGTGTGTTTCGGCCACATAGCCCGTGGGTGACGTCACTTCTAGCGTGGGCCGTCATATGAGTTCCTACCTCCGAGTCCTCACGTGGAGTCGCAATGACGGTCCGGACGACGCGGCGGGTGTTCCTGTCCGCCGCCACGATGATGGCCGCGGCGCTCGCCGCCACGGCCTGTGGTAGCCCGCAGGACACCGCCTCCGGCGGCGGCGACAGCGCCGCACCGGTGAAGGTTGGCCTGGTCTACTCCCAGTCGGGAGCCCTCGCCAGCTACGGCAAGCAGTACATCGAGGGATTCAAGGCCGGCCTCGACTTCGCCACCAAGGGCACCAACAAGGTGGGCGACCGGGCGATCGAGGTCACCGAGGTCGACGACGCGGGCGACCCGGCCAAGGCGGTCTCCGCGGCCAAGGACCTGATCGGCAAGGGCAACAAGATCATCGCGGGTTCGACGGCCTCCGGCGTGGCCCTCCAGGTCGCCCCGATCGCCGCGCAGAACAAGGTCCTCTTCATCTCCGGCCCGGCCGCCACCGACGCGGTGACCGGCGCGAACAAGTACACGTTCCGCTCCGGGCGGCAGTCGTACCAGGACGTGGTGACCGCCAAGTCGTTCATCGGCGACCCGGCCGGGAAGAAGGTCGTGGTCTTCGCCCAGGACGGCGCCTTCGGCGACGCCAACGAGGCGGCCGTGAAGGCCGTCATCGGCGGCGCGGGCGCGGCCGTCAGCAGCGTACGGGCGCCGGCCAGCGCCACGGAGTTCACCCCGTTCGCCAGCCAGATCAAGTCCGCCAAGCCGGACCTGCTCTTCGTCGCCTGGGCCGGCACCACCGCCCCCGCGATGTGGCAGACGCTCGACCAGCAGGGCGTGCTCTCCTCCACCACGGTCGTCACCGGCCTGGACATCCGGGCCTCGTGGCCGACCTTCGGCGCCGCCGGCACCAAGATCTCCTTCCTGTCGCACTACTTCGACGGGGCCTCCGACAACGAGGCCGTGCAGGCGCTGAAGGCCA
The DNA here is from genome assembly GCF_043197615.1 of Micromonospora sp. NPDC049048. Taxonomy (NCBI): domain Bacteria; kingdom Bacillati; phylum Actinomycetota; class Actinomycetes; order Micromonosporales; family Micromonosporaceae; genus Micromonospora; species Micromonospora sp. NPDC049048. Next base: position 418,192 of record NZ_JBICTM010000001.1, read on the forward strand.
AGGTCGGCACCGTCGACCTGTTCCACCCGGACGGCTTCGCCGCCGCCCAGATGGTCGTCCGCGCCATCGCCGAGGGCGGCGACGACGTCGAGAAGATGATCACGGCGCTGGAGGGCTGGAGCTTCGACGGGGTCAAGGGCAAGATGACCATCCGGGCCGAGGACCACGCGCTGCTCCAGCCGATGTTCCAGGCCAAGCTGTCCGGCAGCGGCACCGCGTTCACGGCCACCGCCCAGAAGGCGCTCACCGGGGACGAGTCCGCGCCGCCTGCCGTGGCGATGAAGGGCTGACAGCAGATGCTCACCACCCGCGGTCTGACCTGGCGGATCGGTGAGGTCGCCATCGTCGACGGCGTCTACCTCGACCTGGCGCCCGGGGAGTTCCTCGGCGTCATCGGGCCCAACGGCGCCGGCAAGACCTCACTGTTCAACCTGATCACCGGCGTACGCCGGGCCACGGAAGGTCGGATCACTCTCGACGGGCAGGACATCGGCTCCCTCCCGCCGCACAAGCGGGCCCGCCTCGGGCTCGGCCGTACCTTCCAGGCATCCTCGGTCTTCGGCTCGCTCAGCGTGCGGGAGAACGTCCGGCTCGCCGTGCAGGCGCACCGCGGGGGCTCGATGAAGCTGTGGCGGCGGGCGGCGGCCGACCGTGAGGTCGCCGCCGCCGCCGACGCGGCGCTCGACCGGGTCGGCCTCGCCCACCGGGGTACGGCGCTGGCCGGCACCCTCGCCCACGGCGAGAAGCGGAAGCTGGAGATCGCCCTGCTGCTGGCCGGGGAGCCCCGGGTCATGCTGCTCGACGAGCCGATGGCCGGGGTCAGCGCCGAGGACGTGCCCGAACTGGTCTCGGTGATCCGCTCGCTCACCGGCGACAGCGGCCGGTCGGTGCTGATGGTCGAGCACCACATGGACGTCATCCTGGAGCTGGCCGACCGGATCGCCGTGATGCACCACGGCGCGCTGCTGGCCTGCGACACCCCGGAGACGGTGATGGCCAACCCCACCGTGCAAGAGGCCTACCTGGGGGAGGCTCTGTGAGCGCGAGGAATGAGCCGGGTTTGCGAGTCCCGCAGTCGCGAACGAAAGGCGGCTCATGATGGAACCCATTCTCAGCGTGGAGAACCTGTCGGTCCGCATCGCCGGGCTGCACATCCTCCAGGGGGTGTCCTTCACGGTCGCCCCGACCGGCGTCACGGTCCTGCTCGGGCGCAACGGCGTGGGCAAGACGACCACGCTGCGCGCCGTCGTCGGCCTCACCCCGCCCGCCGGCGAGGTGCGCGGAACCGTCCGCATGGGTGCCCAGAGCCTGCTGGCCCGGCCCACCCACCGGCTGGTCCGCGGCGGGCTCGGCTACGTGCCGGAGGACCGGTGCGTCTTCGCCGGGCTCACCGTCGCGGAGAACCTCCGGCTCGCCGAGCGGCGGGGCAGCGTACCGGCGTACGACAAGGTCTTCGCGCTCTTCCCGGAGCTGGACCGGCGCGGACGGCAACGGGCCGGCTCGCTCTCCGGCGGGCAGCAGCAGATGCTCGCGATCGGCCGGGTGCTGCTCAACGACAACCGGCTGCTGCTCGTCGACGAGCCGACCAAGGGGCTTGCGCCGAAGGTGGTGACCGAGGTGGCCGAGGTGCTGGAACGGGTCGCCGAATCCGTGCCGGTGCTGCTGGTCGAGCAGAACCTGGCCGTGGTCCGGCGGCTCGCCCGGGACGCGGTCGTGCTGGCCGCCGGCCAGGTCGCCTGGACCGGCAGCGCGCAGGAACTGCTGCTGGAGACCGCCCTGACGAAGTCGCTGCTGGGCGTCGGCTCGGCGGAGGGACACCACCCCGCCGGTACGCCGGCCGCCGCGCGGAAGGACCAGCACTGATGGACACCGTCATCCTGTTGACGCTGACCGGGCTCGGCCTGGCGGCGCTCTACTTCCTGGTGGCCAGCGGGCTCTCCCTGGTCTTTGGCCTGGCCGACGTGCTCAACTTCGCGCACGGCGTCTTCCTCGGCGTCGGCGCGTACGGGACCTGGTGGGCGGCGCACAACCTGCCCGGCGCCGGCTCGGACGGCTTCGGCTTCGTGCTCGCGGTCGCCTTCGGGGTGGCCGCCGGCACGCTCGTGGCGGTGCTCGTCGAGCTGGTGCTGATCCGGCCGCTCTACTCCCGCACCATCGAGCAGGTGCTCGTCACCGTCGGCCTCTCGCTGGCCGGCGTGGCGCTGCTCCAGGCCACCTGGGGTGCGGACGCCCGGCCGTTCCCACGGCCCGAGTGGAGCCGGCAGGTCACCTCGATCCTCGGCGCGAACGTGCCCAACGGCGGCCTGTTGCTGATCATCGCCGCGGTGCTGGTGCTCGGCGCGATCCTGGCCTTCCTCCGCTGGACCCGCTACGGCCTGATCATCCGGGCCGGCGTGGAGAACCGGGAGATGGTCACGGCGCTCGGCATCGACGTGCGCAAGGCGTTCACCCTGGTCTTCGCGATCGGCGGGGCGGCGGCGGCGCTGGCCGGCGCGCTCGGCGGCGTCTACTTCGGCACCGTCTCGCCCGGCCAGGGCGGCTCGCTGCTGATCTTCGCGTTCATCGTGGTGGTCATCGGCGGGATGGGCTCGGTGACCGGGTCCGCGTACGCGGCCGTCGCGGTCGGCCTGACCCAACAGTTCGTCAACTACTACGGCACCTCCGGGCTGGGCGACATCTGCGTGGTCGCGCTGCTGGCCGTGGTGCTGCTGCTGCGCCCGCAGGGCATCGCCGGAAAGGTGGCAACGGCATGACCGAGGTCAAGAGCCCCGAGGTTCCGGCGCCGGCCGCGGCGGTACCCGACGAGCTGACGCCGGGGCGCCGACGGTGGCACGGGCTGCGCCCGTACCTGCCGCTGGTCGCGCTGGTGGTCGCCCTGATCCTGCCGTACTCCACGCTGCACCTGCCGGGCATCTTCGAGGGGGCGCTGAACTCCCCGGGCACCCTGCAACTGCTCGCCGTCTGCCTGGTCTTCGGCGGCCTGGCGGCCGGGTACGACCTGCTCTACGGGCGGACCGGGATGCTCTCCTTCGGCCACGCCCTCTACTTCGCCGCCGGCGTCTACGGCACCGACATCCTCGTCACCAAGGCGGGGCTGCCGCTGTGGCAGGCGGGACTGCTCGCGGTCACCGGCGGGACGATCCTCGCCGCGCTGATCGGCGCGGTGGCGCTGCGTACCGTCGGGATCGCGTTCGCCATGGTGACGCTCGCCTTCGCCCAGGTCGGGGCGATCCTGGTGGCCCGCGACTTCGGCGGGCTCACCGGCGGCGAGGAGGGGCTGCCGCTGGACGTGTCCGGGCTGCCCGAAGGGCTGGTCGGGGTCACCAACACCGTCAACCTCTACTGGTTGGCGCTGGCGTACCTGGTCGTGGTGGTCCTGGTGGTGCACCGGGTCTCCGGCTCGCCGACCGGGCGGGTGCTCGCCGGCCTGCGCGACGACGAGCGGCGCATCGGGGTGCTCGGGCTCGACCCGTACCGGTTCAAGCTGGTGGCGTTCACCCTGGCCGGTGGGCTGGCGGCGGCCGGGGGCGTGGTCTACGTCCTGATCGTCGGCGGCGCGTCGCCGCACATCACCTCCTCCGAGTGGACCCTGGCGCTGCTGGTCATGGTGGTGCTGGGCGGTCCGGGCACCCGGTGGGGCCCGGTGATCGGCGGGATCCTCTACATGTACCTGGACCACCGGCTGGTCGCGTTCGGCACGTCCGACGCGGTGGAGGCCCTGCCGGCATTCCTGAGCAACCCGCTGTCGCAGCCGCTCTTCGTGCTCGGCACGGTCTTCATCCTGGCCGTCTACTTCTTCCCCGGCGGCCTGGCCAGCCTCGCCCCCCGGGTGGCGCTCCTGCGGCACTCGCTGCGTCCCCCGTCCCGCCGTCCCTGACCGCGCAGGCCCTCCCGGCCCCGCCGATACGCAGTTGCCGCCACCTGGCGACGGCTGCATGATCGGCGGGGCTGCTGCGTGGAAGGGGATCACCATGGGTGAACGGCTGGCGGTCGTCAGCGGCGGGGGAACGGGAATCGGCGCGGCCGTCGCCCGGGCGCTGGTCGCCGACGGGTGTGCCGTGCTGATCGTGGGGCGGCGGGCGGACGTGCTCGCCGCCGCCGCCGAGCGCATCGGCGCCGAGTGCGGGCGGCCGGACGCCGTACGCGCCGTCGCCGCCGACCTGACCGATCCCGGGCAGGTGACCCGGGTGGTCGACGCCGTCGACGGGCGGGCGGTCGACGTGGTCGTCAACAACGCGGGCGGCTACCTGGGTGGTGACACCGGCACCCTGGCTGGAACGGCGGCGCACTGGCGGGCCAACCTGGACGCCAACGTGCTCACCGCCGTACTGCTCACGGAGGCGCTCCGGCCCGCCCTGCGCCGCCCCGGTGGGCGGGTCGTCCTGGTCAGCTCGATCGCCGCCCAGCGGGGTGGCGCCGGGGCGTACTCGGCGGCGAAGGCGGCGCTGCACGGCTGGGCGTACGACCTGGCGGCGCAGCTCGGACCGGAACAGATCACGGTCAACGTGGTCAGCCCCGGCTACGTCGCCGACACCGAGTTCTTCGGCGACCGGATGACCCCGGAGGGGCACGCGAAGCGGGTGGCGGCGACCCTGGTCGGCCGCGCCGGCATCCCGGAGGACATCGCCGAGGCGGTCCGCTACCTGGCCGGCCCGGCGGCCGGCTACGTCACCGGGCAGGTGCTCGGGGTCAACGGCGGCTCGGTCCTCGGCCGCTGAGCCGGGGCAGGCGGGAAGCGGCGGGGGCGTACGTGCCGGGGTCGCGGCCGTCTCCGCGCCGGCCGCGACCCCCGTCCCCGGTGTCCCCGCCGTCAGCCGTTCAGCAGCTCGTACGCCGAGGCCGGCGCCTTCTGCACCTGGCTGCCCGTCGGCTCGGTGACCTTCGGGGCCTTGCCGAAGTCGAAGTACTTGACGACGTACTTCGTGGCCTTGCGCTTGCCGACCGCCGGGATCTGAAGGGTGAGCGAGGTGAGGTTCCCGTCCGCCCCGACGACGGCCGTGAACGGGACCGCCTTCGCGGCCTCCCCGAGCGCGTCTACGTCCACGCTGTCCGTCATGGCCTGGCGTACGTGCTCGCCGTCGGTCAGGTCCACGGTGCCGGTGTAGGTCCCGTGCTGCTCCGTCACGGTGTCTCCCGCCGCCCGGAGGATCGCGCCGGTGTTGCCCGGGTCGGCGCCCTCGTAGTGCGGCACGCTGGCCGGGTCGGTGAGCTTCGCGTGGTCGAGTTCCATCCAGTTCTTCGGCAGCTTCAGCAGGCTGCTGAGATCGTCGGCGCCGTCGAAGCTCACCTTCATCCAGGAGCGCTGCTCGATCAGGCGGAAGGACAGCTTCATCGTGAAGTCGAGTTCCTCGTCCTTCTCGGTGACGGTGAGGTCCATGCCCTTGCCCGCCGGGTCCACCACGCCGGTGACGACGCCGGTCGGGTCGCTGCCGCTGAACCGGAAGGCCGGATCCTCCTCGGTCGGCACCGCGGCCAGGAGCGTGCTCTTCGGGTTGGCCGACGGGGACGCCGAGGGGGCCGGGGAGGAGGCCGCCGGGGCGTCCCGGGCGTCGTCGTTCCCGCACCCGGCCGCCAGGGAGGTCGCGGCCACCAGGGAGACGGTTGCCGCCGCGACCCGCCGGACCCTTCCGGCAGTGCCGATCTGCTGCGTGATTCGCATGGTTCTCTTTCGTAGCCGGACTGTTGCCGCCGCAGATCCTGGCACGCGACCGTGCCGGCGCGTTGCCCCCTGAGGCCCCGCCCGGACCGGTCCGCCGTGCTCGCGGGAGCGGGTGGTGTCCGGCGTAGCTGGTAGAAATGCCGGATGAGCCAGGATCGGACGGCGGTACGGGAGCGGGCCGAGGCTGTGCTGCGGCGGTTGGCCGGCGAGCACGCCCGGCTCCGGGAGGACCAGTGGCGGGCGATCGAGGCGCTGGTGGTCGACCGCCGTCGGGTGCTTTGCGTGCAGCGCACCGGTTGGGGCAAGTCGGCCGTCTACTTCGTGGCCACCGCCCTGCTGCGCGAGCGCGACGAGGGCGCGGCCTCCGCGTTGCCGCATGGGCCTGACGGCGTGGCCGGCCCGACCGTGATCGTCTCGCCGCTGCTGGCGCTGATGCGCAACCAGGTCGAGTCGGCGGCCCGCGCCGGCATCCGGGCCCGCACCATCAACTCCGCCAACCTCGACGAGTGGGACGAGATCACCGCCGAGATCCACGCCGGTGCCGTGGACGTGCTGCTGATCAGCCCGGAGCGGCTCAACAACCCGGACTTCCGGGACACCGTGTTGCCGAAGCTGGCCGCCACCACCGGCCTGCTCGTCGTCGACGAGGCGCACTGCGTCTCCGACTGGGGGCACGACTTCCGGCCGGACTACCGCCGGCTGCGTACGTTCCTCGGCAACCTGCCTGAGCGCACCCCGGTGCTCGCCACCACGGCCACCGCCAACGCCCGGGTCACCGCCGACGTGGCGGAGCAGCTCGGCGACGCCCTCGTGCTGCGCGGCAGCCTCGACCGCGAGTCGCTGCGCCTCGGCGTGGTCGAGCTGCCGAGCCCGGCGCACCGGCTGGGCTGGCTCGCCGACCACCTGGACCGGCTGCCCGGCTCGGGCATCGTCTACACGCTCACGGTCGCCGCCGCCGGGGAGACCGCCGAGTTCCTGCGCTCCCGGGGCTACGCCGTCGCCTCCTACACCGGCCAGGCCGAGGACGCCGACCGGCGGGCCGCCGAGCAGGACCTGCTGGACAACAAGATCAAGGCGCTGGTCGCCACCAGCGCGCTGGGCATGGGCTTCGACAAGCCGGACCTCGGCTTCGTCGTGCACCTCGGCGCGCCGCCGTCCCCGATCGCGTACTACCAGCAGGTCGGCCGCGCCGGGCGCGCCGTCGCGCACGCCGAGGTGCTGCTGCTGCCCGGCACCGAGGACGCCGCCATCTGGCGCTACTTCGCCTCGCTCGCCTTCCCGCCAGAGGAGCAGGTCCGCGCGGTGCTGGTCGCCCTGCACACCGACCGCCCGCTCTCCACCCAGGCCCTCGAACCGATCGTCGACCTGCGCCGGGCCCGGCTGGAGCTGATGCTCAAGGTGCTCGACGTCGACGGCGCGGTCCGCCGGGTGCGCGGCGGCTGGCTCGCCACCGGCGAGCCCTGGGTCTACGACGAGGCCCGGTTGCGCCGCGTCGCCGAGGCGCGCACCGCCGAGCAGCAGGCCATGCGGGAGTACGCGAGGACGCCCGACTGCCGGCTGCGCTACCTGCGCGAGTGCCTGGACGACGCCGGGGCCGCCGACTGCGGCCGGTGCGACCGCTGCGCCGGCCCGCTGTTCACCGCCGACGTGTCGGACGTCGCGCTGACCGCCGCGCAGACCTTCCTCGGCCGGCCCGGGGTGGAGATCGCGCCGAAGAAGCTCTGGCCGACCGGGCTGGAGGCGGTGGGCGTACCGCTGAAGGGACGCATCGCCCCGGCGGAGCAGGCGCTGCCGGGGCGCGCGGTGGGGCGGCTGTCCGACCTGGGGTGGGGCGGGCGGCTGCGCGACCTGGTCGGGCCGGAGGCGGCGGACGTGGCCGTCCCCGACGACGTGGCCGCCGCCGTGGTCGAGGTGCTCAAGGCGTGGGCGCACGGCGACGAGCGGTGGCCGCGCCGCCCGGTCGGGGTGGTCGCGGTCGGCTCGCGCCGCCGGCCCCGGCTGGTCGGCTCGCTCGCCGAGCGGATCGCCGCCGTGGGTCGGCTGCCGCTGCTCGGTGCGGTGACGCCGACCGGCGCGCCGGCCGGCGGCGCGCGCGGCAACAGCGCCCAGCGGGTACGCGCCCTGCACGGCGCCCTCACCGTGCCGGACGAGCTGGCCGACGCCCTCGCCGGGCTCGACGGGCCGGTGCTCCTCGTCGACGACCTGGTCGACTCGGGCTGGACGATGACGATGGCCGCCCGGGAGCTGCGCCGGGCCGGCGCCCCCGACATGCTCCCCCTCGCGCTGGCCGTGGCCGGCTGAGCCACCTGCCGGGCCACCCCGGGGACCGGGCTGCTGCGGAAGACTCCTGGCATGGTCGGCGGTCCTGCCCGGCCAGTGGGGGCGTGGGCCAGCCCGCCGGCGGGAGCGGTCTGCCGGAGCCCGCCGGGCCAGGGCCGCCAGCGCCCGGAAAGTTCCCGGCGGGGCGCGACTGCGAGCGGCGCCACGCCGCACCACCGGCGGGCCGGCGCCGTCCGGAGGGGCGGTAGCGTGGGTGACATGACCGATGAGCTGGCCGGCCGTGAGCGGGACGGCGGCGGTGCCTGACCAGGCGCCGGCCGCCACCGGACACGTGCCGCCGGGACCGGAACAGGGGCCGCCCGAGCGGGTCCCGGCCGCACCGGAGCAGGTGCCGCCGGTGTCCGAGCAGGGACCGGCCGCACCGGAGCAGGTGCCGCCGGCTTCGGAGCACGGGTCGGCCCTGCCCGAGGGTGTCGCCGGCGCACCGGAGCAGGTCTCGGCCGTGCCGGACGGGAGCACGGTCCGGCTGGCGCTGGTGGTCGGCGGGTTGGTGCTCGCCGTCCTGCTCGGCTTCGGCCTCGGCCGGCTGGACAGCGGCGGCCCGTCTGTGGCGGCGGGAGCCGACAGCGCCCTGACCGGGCACAGCCACGCGCCCGGAACGGGCGCCCACGAGCACGGCGCAGACCAGGCCGCGGCGGCGCAGGCCGGCGGCCTCTCGGTCAGCTCGGCGGGCTACACGCTGACCCCCGTGGCCGCCGCGTTCACCGCCGGCCGTGACGGCGAGCTGCGCTTCCAGGTACGGGACGCGCAACGCCGCCCGGTGACCCGGTTCGCGATCGTGCACGACAAGCCGATGCACCTGATCGTGGTGCGGCGCGACCTGACCGGCTACCAGCACCTGCACCCGACGATGGCGGCCGACGGCACCTGGTCCGTGCCGCTGACCCTGCCGCAGCCCGGCGTGTGGCGGGCGTACGCGGACTTCACGGCGCTCGCCGACGACGGCCGGCAGACCCCCGTGACCCTCGGGGTCGACCTGGCCGCGCCGGGCGGCTACCAGCCGAAGCCGCTGCCGGCGCCGGCGACCTCGGCCACGGTCGACGGGTTCACGGTCAGCTACCAGGGAACCCCGCAGGCCGGCGTGACCGTGCCGTTCACCTTCCGTGTCGACTCGGCCGGCGGGCGGGCGACGCTGGAGCGCTACCTCGGCGCGTACGGGCACCTGGTCGCCCTGCGCGAGGGGGATCTCGGCTACCTGCACGTCCACCCCGAGCCGCAACCGGTCGACGGCGCGGTGACGTTCTGGGTGACCGCGCCCGACCCGGGCCGGTACCGGCTCTACCTGGACTTCCAGGTCGCCGGCGTGGTGCGGACCGCCGAGTTCACGCTCACCGTCCCCTGACCCGGCCGGGCACCGTTTTTGTCCGGGCGAATACCAAGCCACGGCGGGACACGCCCAACCCGACGCGGGTGGGATGCTCAGCCGGCGCGGCGGATCGGGCGGCGGGCCAGGTAGCGCAGCAGGTCGCGGATGTGGTGCTTCTCCTCGGCCGGCACGGTGGGGTCGGCCAGCCGTTGCAGGATCACCCGGACGTCCGCCTCGACCGGGCCGTCGTCGACGCGCCGGCGTGGCGCGGGACCGGCGTCGGGCAGGCCGAGCGCGCGGAACGCGGCCGCGACCGGCAGATCCAGCGCGGCGCAGAAACCGCGCACCTTCGCCAACTCCGGGTAGTCCTGCCAGTCCCCGGCGAGCCAACGGAAGACGGTCGACCGACCGACGCCGGTGTGGGACGCCAGATCGGTGACGGTCCAGCCGCGTTCCTCGCGGGCGTCGTCGATGGCACGCCGCACGAAACGTGCGAAGGCCATCTGCGGCGAAACCTCTACGGAACCCATCCTGCGGGTCTTCCCTCCGACCGGCACCGGCGGTGCGACTCCGAGGGTAGTACGGAAAGCTAAGGAAAAGATTGACTGATCCACCAGACCGTCCCGTCGACGGGACCGGGTGCCCTAGTGAGCCGCCGCCACCTCGCCCGGCACCGGCCCCGAGTCGGGCTTCGGCGCCGGTCCGGCGTCCGGTTCCGGCACCGGCACCGGCACCGAGTCCGGCTTCGGCATCGGGCCGGCGTCCGGCGCGGGCGCCGGTGGCAGGAGTGCCTCCAGCCGTGGGGCGACCGCCCACTGGTCGACCAGTGCCCGGTACTCCGCCCGCTGGGCCACGGTCGGGGCGGCGCCGGTGCGGCGGGCCCGGATGAGCAGGTTGCGCGGGGTGTGCCGGGAGTCGACGAACTCCACCACCTCCGCCCGGTAGCCGTGCAGCCGGAGCAGCCCGGCCCGCAACGCGTCGGTGAGGACGTCCGCGAAGCGCTCGCGGAGGATGCCCTGCCGGGTCAGCAGCTCGTACGGGGCCGGGGCCGGGGCCGGCGCGGCTCGCAGCTGGGCCGCGACGTCGTGGTGGCAGCAGGGCGCGGCGAGCACCCAGCGGGCCCCCCAGCGCACCGCCCGGGCCAGCGCCTCGTCCGTGGCGGTGTCGCAGGCGTGCAGCGCCAGCACCAGGTCGGGAGCCGGCTCGACGACCGCGTCGGCGATCGTGCCGGCCACGAAGCCGACCCGGTCCGCCCAGCCCAGCCGCTCGGCCAGCTCGGTGTTGCGCCGCCGCTGGTCCTCCCGCACGTCGACGCCGACCAGCTCGACGTCGAGCCCGCGCCGGGCGAGGTAGCGATAGGCGGCGAAGGTCAGGTACGCGTTGCCGCAGCCCAGGTCGACCACCCGCAGCGGGCCGGTCAGGTCGTCCGGCAGGGTGGCCGCCAGGGCCCGCAGGAACGCGTCCACCTGGCGCCGCTTCGCGGCCGAACCGCCGATCTCGGCGAAGATCGGGTCCCCGGGGTCGAGCAGGTACTCCTTCGCCCGGTCGTGCCCGTCCGGCTCGGCGACCGGCCGGGTCGCGGCGGCCCGGTGCACCTGCGCCTCGCCGGACTTGGTGACCCGCAGTTGGATCGTGGCGTCGGCCGTCTCCACGTGCCAGTTGCCGAACGGTTCGGCCAGCAGCGCGTCCACGGCCGCGTCCGCCTCCGGTCCGGGGGCGACGTTACGGGTGTACGGGCGGGAGCCGTCGGAGGTGGAGATCTGCAACCGGGGGCCGGCCTTGAGCGCGACCGGCCGCAGTTCGGCGCGTACCACCGAGGGGCGGTGTCCACGTCGGCGTCCGGCGGCCACCGCACGGGTGAGCGCCGGGTCGAGCAGCAACGCCCGGACCTCGGTCAGGGCGGCGTCCAGCGGTTCGGGCATTGCTCCATCTTCCTGGTCGACGGGCGGCCCCGGGCACGCGGCCCGACGGGCGGTGCGCCGGGCGCGCCCCGGAGCACCCGCTCCGTCTCCTCGACGTGCCGGGTTCGTCCGGGAGCGGCCCCGACGAGGAGATCCCCCGCACCGGGTGCACCGGTCCGGGGGATCTCGGGTGACGTTTGTCGGTCAGTCGGCGGTCGCCTCGGCCGGCGTACCGGCGGTGGAGCCACCACGACGGCGCCGGCGGCGACGGGGCTTGGACGCCTCGCCCTCGGCGGCGGCCGGGGCGTCGGTGGCCGGAGCGGCGGTGGCCTCACTCGTGATCACCGTGGTCGGCTCGCCCGAGACGGTCTCGCCGGCGCGGCGACGCCGGCGGCGACGCGGGACACGCGGGCCCTCCTCCGTGGCGTCGGCCGGGGCGTCGGCCGGGGCGTCGGTCGCGCCGGTGGCGCGGCCCGAGCGGCGGTCGCCGCGCCCACGGCTCTCGCCGCGCTCACCGCGCCGGGAGCCCCGGCCACCCTCGCCCCGACGGGAGCGCCCGCCGCCGAGGTCCTCCTCGACCTCGGCGGACAGCCCCGCGCGGGTGCGCTCGGCGGTCGGCAGGGTGCCGCTGACGTCGGTGGGGATGTGCAGGTCGGTGTAGAGGTGCGGGGACGTGTGGTACGTCTCCAGGGGCTCCGGCATGTCCAGGCCCAGCGTCTTGTCGATGATCCGCCAGCGGGGCATGTCGTCCCAGTCGACGAAGGTCACCGCGACGCCCGTCGCCCCGGCCCGGCCGGTACGACCGATCCGGTGGGTGTAGGTGTCCTGGTCCTCGGGGCAGTCGTAGTTGATGACGTGGGTGACGCCGCTGACGTCGATGCCCCGGGCGGCCACGTCGGTGGCGACCAGAGTGTCGATCTTGCCGGCCCGGAACGCCCGCAGCGCCCGCTCCCGCGCGCCCTGGCCGAGGTCACCGTGCACGGCGGCGACCGCGAAGCCCCGGAAGTCGAGGTCCTCGGCGACCCGGTCGGCGGCCCGCTTGGTACGGGTGAAGATCATGGTCAGCCCGCGCCCCTCGGCCTGGAGGATTCGGGCCACGATCTCGATCTTGTTCATCGAGTGGGTGCGGTAGGCCAGCTGCTCGGTCTGCGGCGACGGGCCGGTCTCGGCGGTGTGTCCGGCGTGGATCGTCACCGGGTGGCGCAGGAAGCGCCGGGAGAGGGTGACGATCGGGTCCGGCATGGTCGCCGAGAAGAGCATGGTCTGCCGGTCCTCCGGCAGCATCGCGAGGATCCGCTCGACGTCGTCGAGGAAGCCCAGGTCGAGCATCCGGTCGGCCTCGTCGAGGACCAGCGCGTGCACCCGGTCCAGGCGCAGGTGCTTCTGCTTGGCCAGGTCCAGCAGGCGGCCGGGCGTGCCGACCAGGATCTCGACGCCCTTGCGCAGCGCGTCGATCTGCGGCTCGTACGCCACACCGCCGTAGATCGGCAGCACGCGCACGCCCCGGGTCCGGCCCGCGGCGTCGAGGTCCTTGGCCACCTGGATGCCCAGCTCACGGGTGGGTACGACGACCAGCGCCTGCGGCACGCCGTCGCTGCCCTCGCCCGGCGCGAAGACCCGCTCCAGCAGCGGTACGCCGAAACCGAGGGTCTTGCCGGTGCCGGTGGGCGCCTGGCCGATCAGGTCGGTGCCGCGCATCGCGATCGGGAGCGCGTACTCCTGGATGGCGAAGGCGCGGGTGATGCCGGCGGCGGCCAGCGCGTCGACGGTCTCCTGACGCGCGCCCAGCTCGGCGAAGGTGGGCGCTTCCGGGCGCACCGGAGCGGTGGCGGCCAGTTCCTGGCCGTCCATGAGGTCTTGAGTCAGCTCGCTCATATGGATTTGGGGGTGCCCTCTCGTGGGTGCGCCCCGTCATGTCCTCAGGGCGCGGTCGGTGTGGCGCGGGCCACACGGTCGGCGGCAGACTGCCGAGCCGGACCGGGCCGCACGCGCGCCGCGGGCCTCACACTTCGACCGGGTCGGCTGATCGCTCGGATCGAACTGGCCAGGTCGGCGCCCACGGCAACTGCTCCATGCTACCTGAACCGACCCGGGCACGTCCTGATTCCGTGCGCACGCGCCACGCCGGGGCCGGTAGCTGTGATCTGCGTCACTTCTGACGCGTTTGTCGATGAGCGGTAACCTGCGCTCGTGCCCGCGACCGATCCGTCCGACCACGCCGCCGTCGACCTGCCCGACCATGCCGTGGTCGACCTGCTCGGCCTGGTGGCCCTCGGTGAGCTGCTCGCCTTCGAGCGGATGGCCGCCGACGCCCGGCTCGCCCCCGATCTGCGCCGCCGGGCGGCGTTGAGCGGGATGGCCGCCGCCGAGATCGGCAACTACCGGCGGGTGGCCGACCGGCTCGCCGCGCTCGGCGTACTGCCCGACGACGCCATGGCGCCGTACGTCGGGCCGCTCCAGGCGTACCACGACTCGACGGAGCCGCGGGACTGGGCGGAGGCGGTGACGAAGGCGTACGTGGGTGACGCCATCACCGACGACTTCCTCCGGGAGATCGCCGTGGCCCTGGCCGAACCGGACCGTCAGCTCGTCCTCGACGTGCTGCACGACTCGTCGTACGCCGCGTTCGCCGTCGCCGAGATCCGGGCCGCCGTCGAGGCCGATCCGAGAGTGGCCGGCCGGCTCTCGATGTGGGCGCGGCGGCTGGTCGGCGAGGCGCTGTCACAGGCCGGCCGGGTGGCCGCCGCCGAGCGGGGGGCCCTCACCGGGCTCGTCGCGCGCAGCGGGCGGGTGGACGTGGAGGGGCTGTTCCAGCGGCTGACCGTGGCGCACTCCGCGCGGATGGCCGCCGCCGGGCTGAACAACTGACCGCGACCGGCGGTCCGCGACGGGCGATCGTCCGTCACCCGTCGCGGCCGACCGGACCAGTCAGCGGACGGTGAACCCGACCGCGCGCGGCGACGCCTCGGCGATCTCGACGTAGGCGACCTTGTTGACCGGCACGATCACCCGCCGGCCCTTCTCGTCGGTCAGGGAGAGGGTGCCCTCGTCCTTGCCGAAGGCGTCGGTCACGATCTGCTCGATCTCGGCCGGCGACTGCGCGCTCTCCAGGACCAGCTCGCGGGGCGCGTACTGCACGCCGATCTTGACCTCCACTGTGCCTCCTCATTCGGGCGAAAGAGCCGCCGATGGGAAGGCTATCCGATCTCGGGGCCGGATGTTCAGGCTGACTCGCCTTGCAGCGGGAAGCTGGCGATGCCCCGCCAGGAGAGCGCCGCGACGAGTGCCTCCGCCTCGGCCTTGGGCAGCTGCCGGCCGCCGGCCAGCCAGAACTGCGCGGCGGTCTCGGCCGCGCCGACCAGGCCGGAGGCGAGCAGCTCGGCGTGCGCCCGGCCGATCCCCGTGTCGGAGATGATGGTGTCGGTGATCGCCGCGATGCAGCCCTGCTCCACCCGCGCGACGCGCTGGCGCACCGCCGGGTCGTTGCGCAGGTCCGACTCGAAGACGAGGCGGAACGCCTCGCTCTCGTGGTCGACGAAGTCGAAGTACGCGCGCACCGACGCGCTGACCCGCTCCTTGTTGTCGTTGGTGCCGCGCATGGCGTCGTCGACCTTCGCGAGGATCGCGTCGCAGTGCGTGTCGAGCAGGGCGAGATAGAGCTCCATCTTGCCGGGGAAGTGCTGGTAGAGCACCGGCTTGGAGACGCCCGCCCGCTCGGCGATGTCGTCCATCGCGGCCGCGTGGTAGCCCTGGGCGACGAACACCTCCTGGGCGGCGGCGAGCAGCTGCTTGCGGCGCGCGGAACGGGGCAGGCGGGTGGGCCGGCCGGCGGTCTGGGCACCGTTCCCCACAGCGGTCATGGGAACCTCCGAGTTCTTCGTACGAGCCGGCATTTCACCCGAACCGGTCGGGGCCCGGGACCCGTCGCGGAATTGGCCCGCCGCCGTAACCTATCGCCACTGTCACCACACGGTAGCCTCAGCGGGGGCGACCAAGGAGCGCGCGGTGAGTGAAACAGGGCAACCCGGTGCCGCCACCCCGGGAGAGCACGGCGACGGAACGGGTCCGCAGGACGACCTGGCCCGTCCCGGCGGCGGGTGGGCGCCCCAGGCGGCCGGTTGGCCGCGGGGCGGGGAGATCTCCGACCCCCGCGAGCAGGCCTCGTCGTGGGGGCCGCCCGAACCGGCGCCCGGCTGGGCCGCCTCGTCGCCGCGACACGGCGACCTGCCGCCACCGCTGCCCGGCGGGGTCGAGCCGCCGGCCCGGGTCAACGGCCACCGCACCAACGGTGTCGACCACGGCACGGCGGCCGGGCCGTCGTCGCGGGACGACGCGCCGCTCCACCGCCAGTCCCCGGTGAGCGCCCCACCCGGCGCCCTCGGCGAGCAACGCCGCGACCCGGGCAACGACCGGCTGGTGGTGCCGGCGCAGCGGCCGGCGTCGACGGCCGAGCAGCCGCCGCAGCACGGGTTCGCCGAGCCGGAGTCCGGTTCGGTCCGGCGCTCCGCCGACAACCCGTCGACCGGCCGCCAGCCCCGCTGGTCGGATTCCGGCGTGCCGACGTCGGCACCCCCGACGGTCCAGGTTCCGCCCGTGGGCACCGCCGCCAGCGGCTTCGAGGTGCCGCCCGGCTTCCACGCGCCGGCGGTCGACCGGGCCGCCGCCGAGGAACCCCCGCCGGGCGCCGGCACGGCGCACGGCTGGAGCGACCGCTTCCCGCCGGAGCCGCCGGCCACCGACCGGACCACCGCGGACCGTCCCGCCGACGCGGGCGACCGGGTTACCGCCGGCGACCGGGTGGCCGGCGTCGATCGCGCGCTGGGTGCGGACCGCGCCTACCGCGAGGACCGGGGACCCGACCCCGCCGCCGGCGCGGACAGCGCGGTGGGCGAGTTCGGCCAGGACCGCGCGCCGCGTGCCGCCGGGCACCGGGGGGCCGGGCGGGGCTTCGGCGCGGACCCGGGACCGGCTGCGGACCGGGGCGACGAGCCGGCACCCCGCGCGGAGCAGGTCGCCGGCGTCGACCGGGAACAACCGGCCGATCCGGCGCCGGGCGGCCCCCGCCGTTCGGCCGCCGAGTGGCCGCCGTCGGCCGAACCGGACTGGAGCGGCCCGAACTGGAACCGCCCGAGCTGGGGTGCCGCGTGGGCGCCGCCCTGGTCGCGGGAGGAATCCGAGCCGGCCGGCCACCGGTCCCGCGAGGAGGCCGAGGCCGAGGCCGTCGGTCGCCGGTCGCGGGAGGAGCCCGAGCCCGCCGGTCGCCGGTCGCGGGAGGAGCCCGAGCCCGCCGGTCGCCGGTCCCGCGAGGAACAGCAGCCGGCCTGGGCCGGTGAGCCGCACCGACCGTACGAGCCGCCGCGCGCCGAGCCCGGCCGGCCCTACGACCCGCCCCGCGAGCCCGGCCGCCCCTACGACGCCCAGGGCGCACCGGTGCCCCCGCCGTCGTACGAGCGACCGTCGACACCCGTCGACCGTCCCACAGCACCCGAGGCGGCACCGTCGGCTCCGACCGAGCGGCCTGCCTGGGCGGCGGGCGGAGCGGTCCCCGCGCCGGCCGGTGCACCCCCGCTCGCGTACGCCCCGGAGGCCGCGCCCCGCGCCGAGGAGACCCCGGACCGGGCCACCCGGCCGTTCCGGCTCCGGCCCGAGAACTCGGAGCCGGCATCGGGTCCTCCGGCCGCCCCGCAGACCACCCCCGGCACCGGGTCGGCCCCCCACGGGTTCGGGCGGCGTGACCGTGACCCCTCCGCGCCCGCCCCGACGAGCGCTCCCCCCTACGCGGCCCGCCGATCCGCCCCCGAGCCGGCGCCGGCGGCCCCGTCATCCGCCGGCCAGGCGCCGGACCCCGCGTCGGCGGTCCTGCCGCAGCGCGTCCCGGCCGAGCCGGACGTGCCCGTCGTGCCGGAGCCGCCAGCCGTGGAGCCACCCGCCGAGACCCCCGAACTCGCCCGCATCGCCACCCACCTGCGTCGCGACGACGAGCCCGCGCCGCTGCGGGAGCGCCCGGAGGGCTTCGACGTCAACGCCATCCTCGACGCCGTCCGCGGTGTCGCCGGCGTCCGCGACGCGGCGTTGCGCCGCACCCCGGCCGGCGCGCACAGCCTGCGGCTCGACCTGGCCGACGGGGCGGACCCGGCCGAGGTGAGCCGGCAGGTCGCCCGTCTGCTCCAGGACCGGATGGGGCTGGCCGCCGCGCCGCAGAACCTGCCCGGCATGCCGGCCGCGCCCCCTCCGCCGGTGCGCCGCCGGTCGGCGGAGTCGCGCGGCGCCGACCTCAGGTCGCCGGGTTCCGCACCGCGCGCCGCCGAGCCCCCCGCCGCCGAGTCCAGGGTGCCCGGCGGCAGGCTGGCCGGCGGCCCGTCGGAAGCCGCGCCGGACCGCCCCGAGGCGACGCCCGAGACCCCGCGCCGACGCCGGCAGCCCGCCGCCCCGCACCGGGGCCGGGCCACGGTGGAGGAGCCCGGCTCGGTCTCCGCCGCGCCGGCCGGTGCCTCCACCGGTGCCTCGGCGACCGTCGGCACGTCGTACTCCGGTGGGCAGGTGACGACGACGGAGAGCGCGCCGTCCCGGCCGCTGGACACCGGCGGCGCGGCGGGCCCCCGGGTGGTGATCGACCACGTCCAGGTGAGCACCTTCGGGCTGGACGCCACGGTGGAGGTACGCCTGCTCGCCGGCGCGGAGAGCGCCGCCGGCTACTCGACCGGGCCGGCCGTCGACGGTTACGTGCTGCGGCTCTGCGCGGTGGCCGCCGCGGCGGCGGTGGACGAGCTGCTGCGCGGCGGCGAGCGCGTCGCCGACGCCGGCCCCGACCGGGGGCGCTGCTTCGTCGAGCACGCCGCCGTGGTGCCCTTCGGCAACTGCGACGTGGCCACGGTCGTGGTGCTGCTGGTCTGTGACGGCTGGGTCGAGCAACTCGTCGGCTCCGCGCTGGTCGCCGGTGACCCCCGGCAGGCGATCGTCCGGGCCACCCTGGCCGCCGTCAACCGCCGGATCGAGGCGCTGCTGGCCTGAGCGGCCTCGGGCAGACTGGAGCCATGAAGCGCGCCACCCTCCGGCCGGACCACCTCCTCCCCGCGCACTCCGTGCCGCCGCCCTGGCCGGGGCGCGAGGTACGCCTCGACGGCACGGTGACGTACGTCCGGGACACGCCAGCCACCGCGCCCGGCGCGCAGCCGGCGCTCTACGTGCACGGGCTCGGCGGCTCGTCGCAGAACTGGACGGACCTGGCGTACCTGCTCGCCGACCACCTCGACGGGCAGGCCATCGACCTGCCCGGGTTCGGCCGCAGTGAGCCGGGTCGCCGGTACACCGTCCCGGCCTTCGCGGAGCGGGTGATCCGCTGGATCGAGCACTCCGGGCGGGGGCCGGTGCACCTGTTCGGCAACTCGCTGGGTGGGGCGGTCTCGGTGCAGGTGGCGGGGGTACGGCCGGATCTGGTCCGGAGCCTGACCCTGATCTCGCCGGCGCTGCCGTTCCTGGACTTCCGGCGGTCGTTGCAGGGCCGGATGCTGCCGCTGCTGGCGATCCCCCGGGGCGAGCGCCTGGCCGCCTGGCGGCTGGCCCAGGTGGCGCCCGAGGTGATGGCCGAGCAGGTGATGCAGGCGTGCGTCGCCGACCTCGACCGGATCTGCGACCAGCGCCGGCAGGAGGCGTTGGAGGAGATCCGGCTGCGGCACGAGGCCCCGCACCACGCCGCCGCGTACGTCCGGACGTTCCGGGGGCTGGTCTCCAGCTTCCTGCGGTCGTACCTGCCGGGGTCGGGGTCGCTGTGGCGGCTCGCCGCGACGGTCGCGGCGCCCACCCTGGTCGTGGGCGGGCGGGCCGACCGGCTGGTGGACGTACGGGTGGCCCCGCAGACGGCCCGCGTCGTCCCGGACAGCCGGCTGCTGATGCTCGACGGCGTCGGCCACGTGGCGCAACTGGAGGTGCCGCGCCTGGTGGCGCGGGCCGTGCTGGGCCTGCTCACCGAAACGGGGGACACCGCCGAGCGGTCCGACATGGCAGGCTGACCGGGATGTCCCCTGCCCGTCCCCCCGACCCGGCCCGCCCGGCGCCCGCCGAGGGCCCTGGCGCCCCGGCCCGTTCGCCCGCCTCGGACAGCGGCGGAGACCTGCCCGGTGTGCGGCACCGTCCGGCGCGACGGCGGTGGCTCCTCAAGCTCGTCGCGCTGGGCCTGACCGGCGCGGCGGCGGTGGCGGTGATCGCCGACCGACGCGCGAACATCGAGGCGGCGGCGCTCACCGCCGAGAAGTTGGCTTCCGCGCCGGAGGCCGTCTCGCCGCCGTCCTCCGCCGCCACGCCCCTGGCCGCCGGGACGCCGTCCTCCGCCGGGACGCCCGCGCCCCTCGCGACGCCCCTGGCCGCCGGGACGCCGTCGCCCGCCGAGACGCCCTCGGCCGCCCTGCTTCCGCCGGCGGTGCTCCGGTTGCCCGGGCCGGTGCCGTCCGCGGGCCGGGGCAGCTTCGGCTACGACGACCGGACGGGTCCGGTGCTGGGCGACGCGGGCACGCTGCGCCGTTACCGGGTCGCGGTGGAGTCGGGCGCCGGCGAGGACGCGGGTGAGTTCGCCGCCGCCGTCGAGCGGGCGCTCGCCGGGCCGGGCAGCTGGATCGACGGCGGGTTGCGGTTGCAGCAGGTCGGCGCCGCCTCCCGGCACGACTTCACGGTCTACCTCGCCACGGCCAGGACGGCGGGCCGCATGTGTGCCGCCGGTGGGGTGAACATCCGGGTGGGCGGTAAGCCCTACACGTCGTGCCGGGCACCCGGCAAGGTGATCATCAACCTGGACCGCTGGCGGCTCTCGGTGCCGCACTTCGTCAGCGCGAAGGTGCCGCTCTCGGTCTACCGGACCTACGTGGTGAACCACGAGGTCGGGCACCAGTTGGGGCACCGGCACGAGCGCTGCCCCGGCCAGGGCCGGGTGGCGCCGGTGATGATGCAGCAGACGCTCTTCCTGAAGGGCTGCGTGGCCAACCCCTGGCCGTACGTCGATGGTCGGCGGTACGCGGGCCCGCGGCTCTGACCGCCTGGGCCGGAGGTCGGGCCCGGCCGGAGAAGGGGCGGGGGGCGAGTCTTATTCGCGTTTTTCGCGGCGTAATGCCCGATTGGCATGAGATTCTTGATCCATGACGTCGTCGTCCCCTTGCGACCCCGCCTGGCCCCGCCCGCCGCCCGTCACCCCGGCGGTGGCGACCGCCGGCTCCGCTGCGGGACCGGCGCGTGGTCGGGCTCGGCGTACTCCTGCTGGTCGCGGCCACCGTCGCCGTGACGCTGGCCAAGGCCGGCGGCCCCGAACCCGTGCCGGGCACCGACGACGGGCGCCGGACGTCGTACGCGGCGGGCGCGGGCGAGCGGCAGCCCACTCCCACCTACCCCCACACGGGCACGGGCGACTTCACCACCGCTGCCGGCGACTCCCCGCTGCTGGGGACCGGCGGGCCGCTCCGGCACTACCGGGTGGCCGTCGAGGAGGGCACCGGCCAGGACGTCGCCGCCTTCGCCGCCACCGTCGACGAGGTGCTGGGCGACCCCCGCAGCTGGATCGCCTCCGAGGAACTGCGGCTGCGGCGGGTGGCGGAGGCGGACGACGCCGACTTCACGGTCTACCTCGCCACCCCGGACACCTCCGAGCGGATGTGCGCCGAGGGCGGGCTCAGCACCGAGGGCTACACCTCCTGCCGGCTCCCCGGGCAGGTGATCGTCAACCTGGCCCGCTGGCTGGAGGCGGTGCCCGACTACGGGGCGCCGCTGGCGGTCTACCGCGCCTACGTGGTCAACCATGAGGTGGGTCACGAACTGGGCGAGGAACACCAGGCCTGCCCGGGCCCCGGCGAGCCGGCGCCGGTGATGCAGCAGCAGACGTACGGCCTGGATGGCTGCGCCGCCAACGCGTGGCCGTACGTCGACGGCTCCCGGTACGACGGCGAGCCCGTCGCGGGCTTCTGAGTTATTCCCCTTCCCGCAGTTCGGGCGACGTGTCACTCCTCATGGCCGATCGGCCCTGGTGCGAGCGACAATGGCCCGGTTCGCCCACAGCCGATCCCGGGGAGTCCACCGTGTCGTTGCCCCCGCTCGTCGAGCCCGCCGCCGAGCTGACCGTTGACGAGATCCGCCGCTACTCGCGCCACCTGATCATCCCCGACGTGGGGGTGGAGGGGCAGAAGCGGCTGAAGAACGCCCGGGTGCTCTGTGTCGGCGCCGGCGGCCTCGGCTCACCGGCGCTGATGTACCTCGCCGCCGCCGGGGTCGGCACGCTCGGCATCATCGACTTCGACACCGTCGACGAGTCGAACCTCCAGCGCCAGATCATCCACGGCGTCTCCGACGTCGGCCGCTCCAAGGCCGAGTCGGCCGCGGCCTCGATCCGGGAGATCAACCCGCTGGTCCAGGTGGAGATCCACAACACCGCGCTGGACCGGGAGAACGTACGGGACATCTTCTCCCGCTACGACCTGATCGTCGACGGCACCGACAACTTCGCCACCCGCTACATGGTCAACGACGCGGCGGTGCTGCTCGGCAAGCCGTACGTCTGGGGCTCGATCTACCGCTTCGACGGCCAGGCGTCGGTGTTCTGGGCCGAGCACGGCCCCTGCTACCGGTGCCTCTACCCGGAGCCCCCGCCGCCCGGCATGGTCCCCTCCTGCGCCGAGGGCGGCGTGCTCGGCGTGCTCTGCGCGTCGATCGGTTCGATCCAGGTCAACGAGGCGATCAAGCTGCTCGCCGGCATCGGCGAGCCGCTCGTCGGCCGGCTGATGGTCTACGACGCCCTGGAGATGAGCTACCGCAAGATCAAGGTGCGCAAGGACCCGAACTGCGTGCTCTGCGGCGAGAACCCCACGGTCACCGACCTGCTGGAGGACTACGAGGATTTCTGCGGCGCGGTGTCGGTGGAGGCCCAGGAGGCGGTGGTCGACGCGACCATCACCGCGCTGGAGCTGAAGGAGTGGCAGGACGCGGGCAAGGACATCTTCCTCGTCGACGTCCGCGAGCCGGCCGAGTACGAGATCGTCCGGATCCCCGGCGCGACGCTGATCCCCAAGGGCGAGATCATCTCGGGCGAGGCGCTCGCCAAGCTGCCGCAGGACCGGCAGATCGTGCTGCACTGCAAGTCCGGGGTCCGCTCGGCCGAGGCGCTCGCCGCGCTCAAGGCGGCCGGCTTCCGCGACGCCGTGCACGTGCAGGGCGGCGTGCTCTCCTGGATCAAGCAGATCGACCCGTCGCTGCCCGCGTACTGACCGTGCCGTCGGCCGAGGTCGCGGGGGAGTGACGGGCCCCGCGACCTCGGCCGATTCGCCGAGGCGGGATCACGTTTGCGCAGGTAGCGTTGCTGCCGTGGTCGACATCGATGCGGCGGTCGGGTTCGTCGTGGCACACGGCGACGCGGTGGACCGCGCCCGGCTGTCCCGGCTGCGCACCGGCGCGTCACCACCCCCCGAGCTGCTCGACGACGCGGAGGCCGGCCAGACGCCCGACGGCGGCTGGCCGGCGACACTGGACGGAAAGATCTCCTCCGTGGACGCCACCTGCTTCCGACTGTCCGAGCTGGACGATCTCGGTGCGCTCGGCCGTCCGGCCGCCCGCCGGGCGCTGGACTGGCTGGCCGCGCGGCAGTTGCCCGACGGCGGCTGGGACGAGGACCCGGCGCTGGCCGACATCGCTCCCGAGTGGGCCCGACCGGGCGACCCCGAGGCGGGGTTCCACCTGACGGCGAACGCCGGGTTCTGGCTGACCGTCGCCGGCCTGGACGCGCGGGCCGCCGGTCCGCTCGACCACCGGGTCGGCGGCGCGTACGCGGGCGTCGTGCAGGCCGCCGCGCAGTCGCTCGTCGCCCGGCTGCGCCCGGACGGCGGGTGGCCGTCCTTCCTGCCCGCCGGCTGGCTCAGCGCGGCGGTCCTGCACCGGCAGGAGATGTTCCACGAGGCGGCGCGGATCCAGGTGATCCTGGCCGAGCGGGTGCCGGAGCTGTCCCCGGGCGACGTGGCCTGGCTGGCCGCGACGCTGCGCCGGGTCGGCATGGACGGGCAGGACTGGCTGCTCGGGCGGGCCCGGCGGCGGCTGGCCGAGACCCAGCGCAGCGACGGCGGCTGGGAGAGCGACGACGGGCGCCCGTTCGACGTGCACACCACGCTGAGCGTGATCCGGGCCTGCCGCTGAGGCTCCACCGCCCGGGCGCGGTCCGCCGGTCCCCGAGTCGCGGGGTCCGTCGGGACGCCGCGATCAGCCGGTCTGCGGGCGTCCCTACTTCAGTTGGCTGATGACCAGCGGCCACCAGGCGTCGGGGGCGAACGCGGCACGGTCGATGCTCTCCAGGACGGTACGCAGCGTCTCCGCCCGCTCGGCCCGGCCCGGCTTGCCCTCGTCGGCCTCGACGAAGAGCGCGAACTGGTAGAGGCACTCGACGAAGGTGCGGAAGTTGCTGTTGACGGCCTGGATGTCCTGCTGCTCCAGGTCGAACTGGAGGATCTCGCCCGTCTTCGGGTCGAGCACGTAGAGCAGGTCCGGGTTGTCGGCGACCGCGCCCACCACGATCAGCCGGACGTCCAGCGAGCCGTCCTCGGTGCTCAGCTGGATCGTGTCGAACAGCTCGATGTCACCTTCGAGGAACGCGGTGTAGACGACCGCCACGTCGAGCGGGATCTCGTCGCCGGCGGGCAACTGGTCGGGGTCGAATCCCCCCTCCAGCCAGGCCTCCCGGGGGTACGGGATGAGCTCGTCCTCGCTCCACAGTGAGCGGAAACGGGGGTCAGCGGCCATCGTTGGTCCTTCGCATTCTCGGCGTGACGGTAGGTGTCAGGCGACGATGCCCGCGGTCGCCAGCAGGCGTAGCCAGGTGTCCGCGTACTGCCCCTGGAACCGGCCCTTGCGTACCCGCTGCTCCCGGACGCCGGGCCCGAGGATCGTGTCGACCAGCTCGGGGTACTTGTCGCCCAGCACGTACTCGTCGAAGAACGTGACGATGTCGGGGGCGAAGACGTGGATGTCGACCTCCTCGTCCGGGTGCTCGTAGAGGAAGACGTAGTCGTCCGGGTCGATGTGATAGACATCGCCCTCTTCCAGGTCGAGCGAGACGCCCTCGCCGCCGTCGATCTCGTCGCGCAGTTGCGGCGGAACGCTGTGCAGCTCGCAGCCGATCGACACGGCGGGGCCGAGCGGATCGTGCGGGTTGTCCGGCTGGGCTTCGAGGGCGGCGGGGCTGCCGATCTCGGGCGGCTGCGCGAACCGGAAGTGGCTGCCCTCGATCCTGCCGATGATGCGGAAGACCTCGAACGCGCCCTCGGGTACGCCGGGGAAGGGCTCCAGCGGCACCCCGTCGGCGAGGACGACGCCGAATCCGTGCTCCGCCTCCAACTCCTTGAGCCGCGCGAACCTGGTGCGGATCCGGTCGAGCCTGGCCGCCGTCGCGTCATCCGTCACTAGATCACCTTCACTATGACCGGAGTCCCCTCGGGCACGTCCTTGAGCGCCAGGCCGATCTCCCGGCCGATCTCGCGGTTGGTCCAAGCATCCATCAACCGGAGGTTATCGTACGAATCCGCGCCGCCCAGTTGCAGCTCGTGCACGTGGTCGGGGTCGACCGTCACGCCAGGGCCGGTCACCGGGTGCTTCTTGGGGTTCTTGCCCCGGTAGAGGCTCTTGACCAGCTCCTTGTTGCTCACGTAGTTCTGGCCCTTGTTCAGCCGCCGGATGACGCGGTCACGGTAGACGGTGGTCAGCTTCCGGGTGCCCGGCTTCTGCGGGTCCTTGTGCTCCACCTGGGTGCGTTTCGGCTTGGTCTTGACCAGCTTGCCCTCCTGGCCGAGCCGCTCCAGGTCCCTCGCCTTGCGGTCGAAGTCCTTCTTGACGAAGTCGGGCCGGTTGCGCAGCACCAGGACGGCGGGCTCCTTGGGCTTGCCCCCCTTGGCGGTCCGGAAGACGTCCGCGTTCTCCAGGTAGGCCGAGACGATCTTGGCGCCCTTGGCCTGGGTCTGCCTCGGCGGGGCCGTCCGCCGCTTAGGCATTGAGCACCGTGTCCACGGCCATGCCGATGAGCTGGTCGATGATCAGCCCGGTGATCATCTTGAAGATCGGGATCTGGAGCAGGGACGCCCCGAAGGTGACCGCCGCCGTCATGATCGCCTGCGCGATCTGGATCGCCAGCAGGATCAGCTGGATGATCACCTGGATCTTCAGGGCCAGTACCACGCCCGCCGCGACCATCAGCCCGACGCCGATGACGGTCGCCGGGCGGGCGACGTCGGCGATGTTGCGTGCCGCCGACTCGCCGTCGTTCCACTCGCCGGCGAAGGCGGTGATGCTCTCGCCCCGGTTGTTGTCGAGCACCGTGCGGGCCGCCGACTCCAACTGCGCGACCGAGCCGGAGATCTGGCCGGCCATGCCGGTCCACTCCCCGGCGAGCTGGAAGATCGCCGTCTCGTCGGACTGCGGCCAGTCGTAGCCGAGCATCGAGAGCAGGGAGGCGAGTTCACCCGGAAGCGTCAGGCCCACCGCGACTCCTTTCCTAGGTCGGGGCTCAGCCGCCCAGCGAGCCGAAGAGCGAGCGGAAGGACGCGGCGGCCTTCTCCTCGGCGGCGCGGTAGCCGTCGGCCATCCCGCGTAGCCCGTCGACGTAGCTCTCCAGCTCGGTGACGTTGGTGCCGAGGCACTCGGACAGCGCGTCGACGCACGCCTGGTGGGCGATGCCCAGCAGCGAGCCGATGTCGTCGCCGCCGAAGGCGTCGGCGTAGCCGCCGACCGACGCCTGGAAACTCTCGAAGACCTGGCGGACGGACTCCTTGGCCTGTTCCAACTCGTTCGCGCCGCGCTCCAGCGCGTCGACGTCGACGTCGAGATTCTCCACGCTCAGCTCCGATGCAGTTTCCGCATGGTCTCGCTGACGGTCTGGCTGATCTCCCGCATCTGCCGCAGGCCCTGGTTCTGCAGGCGCTCGACGGTGGCGGTCAGCGCGGCGAGGTCGGGCATCGGCTCGGCGGTGGTGGCGTCGTCGTCCTGCCCGTCGAGCGCCGCGTTCACCGCGCGGCGCAGCTCGTCCGCCAGGTATTCCGAGCCCTCCCGGAGCACCCGCGGGTCGATGTCGACGGCACTGACCCGGCCGTCCGTGCCGAGCGTGACCCGGACCCGGCCGTCGGCGGCCTCGGCCGCCGTCTCGACGCGCTCCTGAGGTGCGGCGGAGCGGCTCACCTCACGCAGTGCGGCGCGTGCCTGCGCCAGTTGCTCCTCAAGGGCACTCTCGCCCAGCATGCCGCCTCCCCAGGACAAGCCGCGCCGAACCCGCTACAGCCTAACGGTCTCCCGCGATCCGGCGGTGCCCCGTCACGGGCCGTCAGCGACCACCGGCCCGGCCCCGGGCCCGCGAGGGCTCATCGGGGCCGTCCGGTGCGCACAGTGGAAGGTCAGCCGCGCAGGTGGCCGTCGCCGGTCACCACGTACTTGGTGGAGGTCAGCTCGGGCAGGCCCATCGGGCCGCGCGCGTGCAGCTTCTGTGTGGAGATGCCGATCTCGGCGCCGAAGCCGAACTCGCCGCCGTCGGTGAACCGGGTCGAGGCGTTGACCATCACGGCCGCCGCGTCCACCCGGGCCACGAACTCCCGGGCGGCGGTGGTCGAGTCGGTGACGATCGCCTCGGTGTGGCCCGTGCCGTACCGCCGGATGTGCGCGACCGCCGCGTCGAGCGAGTCGACGACGGCGACGGAGATGTCGGCGGAGAGGTACTCGGTGGCGAAGTCCTCGTCGGTGACGGGCCGCACGGCGGCGGAGTGGGCGGCCACCCGCTCGTCGCCGTGCACGGTGACGCCGGCCTCGGCGAAGGCGGCCAGCATCGGCGGCAGGAAGGCGTCGGCGACCGCCGCGTGCACGAGCAGCGACTCGGCGGTGTTGCAGGTGGACAGTCGCTGGGTCTTCGCGTTCAACGTGATCGCGACGGCCTTGCCGAGGTCGGCGGCGGCATCGACGTAGACGTGGCAGTTGCCCACGCCGGTCTCGATCACCGGCACGGTGGACTCCTCGACCACCGTGCGGATCAGGGACGCGCCGCCGCGCGGGATCAGCACGTCGACCAGGCCACGGGCGCGCATCAGCTCCTTGACCGAGTCGCGGCTGGTGGCGTCGAGCAGCTGCACCGCGTCCGCCGGCAGGCCGGCGTCGCCGACCGCGTCGCGCAGCACGGCGACCAGGGCGGCGTTGGAGCTGGCCGCCGACGAGGAGCCGCGCAGCAGCGCCGCGTTGCCGGACTTCAGGCAGATCCCGGCGGCGTCGACCGTCACGTTCGGCCGGGCCTCGTAGATGATGCCCACCACGCCGAACGGCACCCGGATCTGGCGCAGCTCCAGCCCGTTGGGCAGGGTCGAGCCCCGGACCACCTCGCCCACCGGGTCCGGCAGCGCCGCCATCTGCCGCAGCGCGTCGGCGATGCCCGCCACCCGCCCCGCGTCGAGGGCGAGCCGGTCCAGCACGGCCGCGCTCAACCCGGCCTCGCGCCCCGCCGCCAGGTCCGTGGCGTTCGCCGCCAGGATCTCCGGCGTACGCGCCACCAGCGCGTCGGCCATCGCCACCAGCGCGGCGTCCTTGGCCGTACGCGTGGCGACGGCCAGCGCCTCCGCCGCCGTACGCGCCCGCCGGGCCTGCTCGCTCACGCTCATCGCCGCACTCCTCACAACAGCACGAGGTCGTCGCGGTGGACGACCTCCCGTTCGTACGCCGGGCCGAGCGCCGCGGCGAGTTCCGTGGTGGACCGGCCGAGCAGCCCGGGCAGCTCGACCGCGTCGTAGTTGACCAGGCCCCGGGCGACCGGCGCGCCCTCGACGTCGACCAGGTCGACCGGGTCGCCGGCGGTGAACGTCCCGTCCACGGCCGTGATGCCGGCGGGCAGCAGCGACTTGCGTCGCCCGACCACCGCCGCGACCGCGCCCGGGTCGAGGTGCAGCCGCCCCCGGGGCGAGGTGGCGTGGGCCAGCCAGAAGAGCCGGGCCGTCGGCCGTCGCCGGCTCGGATGGAACAGGGTGCCGACGGCCTCGCCGGCCAGCGCCGGGGCGGCCAGCGGCGCGGCGGTCAGCACCACCGGGATGCCGAATCCGGTGGCGATCCGGGCCGCCTCCACCTTCGTCACCATGCCACCGGTGCCCACGCCGGCCCGGCCGGCGCCGCCGATGTCGACGCCGGTCAGGTCCCGCTCGTCGCGTACCTCGCTGATCCGGTGCGAGCCCGGGCGGGTGGGGTCGCCGGTCCAGAGGGCGTCGACGTCGGAGAGGAGCACCAGCAGGTCGGCGTGGACGAGGGCGGCGACGAGGGCGGCCAGCCGGTCGTTGTCGCCGAAGCGGATCTCCTCGGTGGCGACGGTGTCGTTCTCGTTCACGATCGGCACCGCCCGCAGGTCGAGCAGCTTGCGCAGGGTGCGGTACGCGTTGCGGTAGTGCGCCCGCCGGGTCACGTCGTCAACGGTGAGCAGGACCTGCCCGACGGTGCGCCCGTGCCGGGCGAAGGCGGCGGCGTACCGGCCGATCAGCAGGCCCTGCCCGACGCTGGCGGCGGCCTGCTGGGTGGCCAGGTCGCGCGGACGCCGGGACAGGCCCAGCGGCGCGAGGCCGGCGGCGATCGCGCCGGAGCTGACCAGCACGACCTCCCGGCCCTCGGCGGCGAGTGCGCCCAGGGTGCCGACGAGCGCGTCGACCCGCCCGTCGTCCAGCCCGCCCGAGGCGGTGGTCAACGAGGAGGATCCGATCTTGACGACGACCCGCCGGGCCGCCGTGACTACGTCGCGCACCTGCCCATTCTGCGTGGTCGGTCCCGGCGCACCCCGGCGCGTTCTCATATCGTGGCCGGTCGTGAGACCTGACGAGTATGTCGAGGCGGTCCTGGAGTTGGTCGAGCGGATCCCGCCGGGCCGGGTGATGTCGTACGGGGCGGTCGCCGACGCGCTGGCGGAGCGCTCGGGACGGGCCTCGGCCCGGCTGGTCGGCGCGATCATGGCCC
This sequence comes from Micromonospora sp. NPDC049048, assembly GCF_043197615.1. Classification (NCBI taxonomy): domain Bacteria; kingdom Bacillati; phylum Actinomycetota; class Actinomycetes; order Micromonosporales; family Micromonosporaceae; genus Micromonospora; species Micromonospora sp. NPDC049048. The sequence continues at coordinate 447,365 of NZ_JBICTM010000001.1, forward strand.
GGCACGGCGGGGGAGTGCCCTGGCACCGGGTGGTGAACGCGGCCGGCCGCCTGCCACCCGGGCACGAGCGGGAGGCGCGGGAGCGGCTGCGCGCCGAGGGGACGCCGCTGCGCGGCGCCGGGGTCGACGTGGCGGCGGCGGGTTGGTCCCCGGAAGAGGGGATGTGACGCTGACCATAACGTGAGTAACATTCGGCCCCATGGACGCGCCGCCGGGTGGAGCCGGCTCACCGCTCGCCGCGCCGCCCGCCGCCGGTGCGCTCCCGCGCCGGGTGCACGGCGGCTACGCGCTCGGGTCGCTGGCCACCGGCGCCTTCGGCACCGTGCCCGGCCTGCTGCTGCTGCCGTACCTGACCGACACGCTCGGCGTCGCGGCGGGCGCGGCGGCCCTGCTGGTGCTCCTGCCGAAGGCGTGGGACGTGCTGGTCAACCCGGTCGCGGGCCGCATCTCCGACCGCACCCGGTCGCGCTGGGGCGCCCGCCGGCCGTACCTGCTGGGCGCCGGGCTCGCGCTCGGCGCGCTCTTCGGCGCCATCTTCGCCGCCCCCTTCGGCACCGGGCCGGCCGCCGGGGCGTACGTGGCGGTCGCCTTCCTCGCCACGGCCACCGCGTTCGCCTTCTTCCAGGTGCCGTACGTGGCGATGCCGGCGGAGCTGACCAGCGACTACGCCGAACGTACCCGGCTGATGAGCTGGCGGATCGCGGTGCTGGCGCTGGCCATCCTGGTCTCCGGCGCGGTGGCCCCGCTGGTGCGCGACGCCGGCGGCGGAGGCCTGCCCGGGCACCGCTGGATGGGTCTCTTCGTCGCGGGGCTGATCGTGCTCGGCGCGCTCGGGGCGTTCTTCGGCACCCGCGCCGCCCCCGAGGGCCTGGTGGGGGAGAGCGAGCCGACCCTGCGCGCCCAGCTCGCCGTCGCCGCCCGCAACCGGCCGTTCCGGGCGCTGCTGGTCTGCTTCGTGGTGCAGTCCGCCGGGGTGGCCACCGTCCTCGCCGGGGTCAACTACTTCGCCGACCAGATCCTGCGCGATCCCGAGGGCGGACCGACCATCCTGTTCGCCTGCTTCGTCGGGCCGGCGCTGCTGGTGATGCCGCTCTGGACCCGGGCCGGCGCGCGGGTCGGCAAGCTCGCCGCCCTGGTCGCCGCCTCGCTGATCTTCGCGGTGGGCGCGCTGGCCCTGGTCGCCGCCCCGGTGCTGCCCGCGCTCGCGGTCTACCTGCTGGTCGCGCTGATCGGCGTCGGCTACGCCGGGCAGCAGGTCTTCGCCCTCGCCATGCTCCCGGACTGCATCGCGTACGACACGGCGCGCACCGGCCGGCGGCAGGCCGGCGTCTTCACCGGGGTCTGGACGGCCGGCGAGACCTTCGGGCTGGCCCTCGGCCCGGGTATCTTCGGCCTGGTACTCCAGCTCAGCGGCTATGTCTCCTCGGACACCGGCACGTCGGCCACCCAGTCCGACACGACCCGGGCGGGCATCCTGCTCGGCTTCACGGTCCTCCCGGCCCTCCTGATGGGCCTGGCGGTCCTCTTCCTCCGCCCCTACGACCTGACCCCGGCCCGCCTGGCCGAGGCCCACACCCACCCCGCCGATCATGCAGTTGTGGTGGGGGATGAAAGCCACTGAACACCCATGGAAAGGGCACCACGACTCCATGATCGACGACGAAGCCGACCGGCGGGCGCTGCCCGGGAGCGGGTTGCCCGCGGAGCAGGTGCTCGCGGAGGTGCGGGCGCTGCGCGGCGCCGACCGGCCCACCCACGGCGGGCGGCTGTTCGCGTACGTCTACGACCCGGCGGTGCCGGGGCTGGACGAGCTGGCCGCCGCCGCGTACGCGGGCAGCGCGCACGTGAACGGGCTCGACCCGACCGCCTTCCCGTCGCTGCTCGCGATGGAGAACGCGCTGGTCGGTGCCGCCGCCCGGCTGCTCGGCGGCGGCCCCGGCAGCGCCGCGCCGGACGTCGTCGGCAGCGTCACCAGCGGCGGCACCGAGTCGCTGATCCTCGCCGTCAAGACCGCCCGGGACGCCCACCCGGAGATCGCCGCGCCCCGGATCGTGGTGCCCGCCAGCGCCCACGCCGCGTTCGCCAAGGCGGCGCACTACCTGCGGGTCGCCGTGGACACGGTGCCCGTGTCGGCGTCGACGCTGCGGCCGGCCGCCGCCGACGTGGCCGCCGCCATCGGCCCGGAGACCGTGCTGGTGGTCTGCTCCGCCCCCTCGTACGCGCACGGCGTCGTCGACCCGGTCACCGAGATCGCCGCCGCGGCGGCCGGGGCCGGGGTGCGCTGCCACGTCGACGCCTGCTTCGGCGGCTGGACCCTGCCCTACCTGCGCCGGCTCGGCGCGGACGTGCCGCCGTTCGACTTCGCCGTCCCCGGGGTCACCTCGATCTCGGTGGACCTGCACAAGTACGCGTACGCGCCGAAGGGCGTCTCGGTGCTGCTGCACCGCGATCCGGCGCTGCGCGCCCCGCAGTACTTCGCGTACGCCGACTGGCCCGGCTACACGATGGTCAACCCGGTCATCGCCTCCACCCGCTCCGGCGGACCGATCGCCGCCGCGTACGCCACCGTGCGCCACCTGGGCGACGACGGCTACCTGCGGCTCGCGACGGCCACCCGGGACGCCGTCGCCGGCCTGGCCGACGCCGTGCGCGCCGTCGACGGGCTGCGGCTGATGGCCGAGCCGGAGTCGACCGTCGTCTGCTTCACCACCACCGACCCGGGCCTCGACCTCTTCGTCCTGGTCGACGAGCTGGCCGCCCGCGGCTGGCACACCCAGCCCCAGCACTCGTACGCCGACCTGCCGCGCAGCGTGCACCTGACGGTGACGGCCGCGGTGGCGCCCCGGGTGGCGGAGTTCGGCCCCGACCTCGCCGACGCCGTGGCCGCCGCCCGGGCCGCCGGGCCGGTGGCGCTCCCCGCCGAGCTGCTCGCCCTCGCGACCACGCTCACCCCCGAGGCGCTCACCCCGGAGCTGGTCGCCGGCCTGGCGGGCGGGCTGGGCCTGGGCGGGCCGGCCGACGCCGCCGGTGCGGCCCCCGAGCGGATGGCGCTGGTGAACACCCTGCTCGACGCCGCGCCGCCGGCGCTGCGGGAACGGCTGCTGGTCGAGTTCGTCGGCCTGCTGCAACGCCCCACCTGGTGAGCTGGCGCCGGTCGCCACCGCGTCGGATGGCCGCCACAGACGGATCGGCCGGTGCCACCAGCGGCTGTGGTTGACTGGGGGGCGGTGCTCGGGAAGGGGGCGGTCGTGCAGGTGCCGGGAGTGCTCGGTGAGCCGATCCGGTTCGTGCTGAACTGGGGCCGCCGCTACTCGCTCTGGGTCTTCAACTTCGGCCTGGCCTGCTGCGCGATCGAGTTCATCGCGACCAGCATGGGCCGGCACGACTTCATGCGGCTGGGTGTCATCCCGTTCGCGCACGGGCCCCGGCAGGCCGACCTGATGGTGGTCTCCGGGACGGTCACCGACAAGATGGCCCCCGCCATCAAGCGGCTCTACGACCAGATGCCCGAGCCGAAGTACGTCATCTCGTTCGGCGCGTGCTCCAACTGCGGCGGTCCCTACTGGGACTCGTACTCGGTGACCAAGGGCGTCGACCAGCTCATCCCCGTCGACGTCTACGTGCCCGGCTGCCCGCCCCGGCCCGAGGCGCTGCTGCACGGCATCCTGCGCCTCCAGGAGAAGATCGCCGCCGAGCAGTCCGGGATCGGTGGCGTGCCCCGGCCGGATCCCCTCGCCGCGCCGGTCGACGCCCCGCCGGCCGACGCCGGGTCCACCGGCGCGCTGCCGCGCTCGGCGGAGTCGCTGACCGCCCCGCCGGTGCGCCCGCCCACCCCCTGAACCGCCGACGGTCCATTCCTGAGCGGCGGACCGTCCATCCCTGAGCTGCCTCGCCCGGCCGGCGCGTTCGTCCGCCCGCCCGCCTGAGCCGCCTCGCCCGGTCGGCCGAGAGTCCGGGTTGGCCGGCGGGGGCTAGCCTGCGCACCATGAACCACTCCGCCGACCAGCGTTCCGCCTACATCGTCGACGTGCTCACCGAGGAGTTCGGTGCGTCGATGGCTCTCGACCCGGCCGCCTTCCGGCGCAAGTTCCGCAAGATGGCCGCCTCGCCGTTCGCCTTCTACCGGGGCAGCGCCTCGCTCTTCTACGCCGACCAGGTCGGCGACTTCGCCGACGACCGGTTCCTCGACGACCGCACCAGCCGGGTGTGGATCCACGGCGACCTGCACGCGGAGAACTTTGGCACGTACATGAACGCCTCCGGGCAGCTCGTGTTCAACGTCAACGACTTCGACGAGGCGTACGTGGGGCCGTTCAGCTGGGACCTGAAGCGGCTGGCGGCCAGCGTGGCGCTGCTCGGCTACGCCAAGGCGCTCTCCGACCGGGCGATCAGCGACCTGGTCACCGGCTTCGCGCGGTCGTACCTGACCGAGCTGCGCGCCATCGCCGAGGGGGGCGACGACGCGATCGGCTCGATCACGCTCGACAACGCCGACGGGGTGCTGCGCCGGGTGCTCCAGCAGGCGCGGCTCAACACCCGGGTCGACCTGCTCGCCGCGCAGACCACCATCGACAACTACGAGCGCCGGTTCTCGCTGGGCGACGGCGTCTTCGAGATCGACGCCGAGACCCGGCAGCGGGTCTGCGCCGCGTTCGAGGAGTACCTCGGCACGCTGCCGGCATCCGGCGCCCAGGTGCGTCCGGTGGCCACGCACGTCAAGGACGTGGTGCTGCGCAAGGGGGTGGGCATCGGCTCGGCCGGGCTGCCGTCGTACAACCTGCTGCTGGAGGGGCACACCCAGGCGCTGGAGAACGACGTCGTCATCTACATGAAGCAGGCGCAGGTGCCCGCGGTGGCCCGGCACATCGCCGACGAGGCGGTCGCGAGCTACTTCCAGCACCAGGGACACCGCACCGCCGAGTCGCAGCGGGCACTCCAGGCGCACGCCGACCCGTGGCTGGGCTTCACCGAGCTGGACGGGGCCGGCCAGCTCGTCGCCGAGGTCTCCCCGTACGCGGCCGACCTCGACTGGGCCGACGTGAACGAGCCGGAGGAGCTGGCCGGGGTGCTGGCCGACCTCGGCCGGGCGGTCGCCCGGATGCACTCGGTGGCCGACGACGAGTCCAGCCACGACCTGGTCGACTACTCGACCGAGGAGGCGATCGTGGCGGCGGTGGACGCCGACGAGGCGGGCTTCGTGGCCCACCTGGTCGAATTCGCCCACACGTACGGCGTCCGCGCCCGGCAGGACCACCAGCTCTTCGTCGACCTGTTCCGCAACGGCCGGCTGCCCGGCCTCTGAGCGGGGATCAGGAGGCGAACTCCAGCACCACCTTGATGTCGTCCGGCTCGGGGGTGTACGCCTCGGCGTACGCCTCCACCGGCACCCGGCGGGTGATCAGCGAGTCGAGCCACGTGCGGTCGGCGCGGGCCAACGCGGCGGCGGCCAGGTCCCAGTGCCGGCGGTTGGCGTTCACCGAGCCGAACACCACGTTGTTCTCCAGCACCAGGGAACGGTTGAGCGCCCCGGCGTCGAGGTCGATGGTCCGCCCCCCGCTGGAGACGCCGGTCAGGCAGACGATGCCGGTCGGCGCGATCTTGTACATCGCGTCGAGGACGACGACCGGCGCCCCGGTGCACTCCAGCACCACGTCCGGTTCGAAGCCCAGGTCGCAGACGGATTCGGTGTGGTAGGTCGCCCCGAGCGCGCGTACCAGGTCCGGCTTCGGCCCGGTGGTGTTGCGGTCGAGCACGTGCACGTCGAGCCCGCGCTGCGTCGCCAGCAACGCGGCCAGCAGGCCGATCGGGCCCGCCCCGGTGACCAGTACGGTCCGTGGCTGCCACTCGGCGCGGGCGCCGATGCGCTCGATGTGCTCCCACGCCTTCGCCACCACGCTGGTCGGCTCCAGCAGCATGCCGACCGGGGCGAGGGAGCGGTCGAGCCCGACGGCGAAGCGGGGTTCCAGCCGCCACCGATCCCGCGCGAATCCGGGCAACCCCTTGATGCCGTGCTCGGTGAAACGGCCGTTGCGGCACATGTCCCACTCGCCGACCGCGCAGTTCGGGCAGGGCACCGGGTCGGGGTGCCGGACGACGCCCGCCACCAGGTCGCCGGGTCGCAGGCTGCCCGACGGGTCCTCCAGCACCCGGCCCAGCGACTCGTGCCCCAGCACCAGTCGGTCCGTGCCGGGCGGCGCCTCGCCGTACGCGCCGGCGATGATCTCCTGGTCGGTGCCGCAGATCCCCACCGCCAGTGCCTCGACCAGGATCGGGCCCTCCTCGGGCGGCGGCTCCGGATGGTCCTCGACCAGCCGCAGGGAGCCGGCTACACCTGGGTCGACAGTCACAGCACGCACGACCTCATCCTTCCCCGACCGACCGTTCCCCCGCCGCCAAAGCCCCACATCCCCACCCGGCCTCCACCCCACGCCACCCACCCCAGCAACACCCGCCCGGCCACGCCCACCTCACGCCCGCCCGGCCACGCCCACCCCACCCCGCCCGCGCGATCATGCAGTTGTGGTGGGGGACGGAGGGGGTGTTCCCGGGTGAACCGGGCACCACGACTGCATGATCGACGCGGTAGGGATGCGGCAGGGATGCGGCAGGGATGCGGCAGGGTGGAGGCGGGGGAAGGGAGGGGTGGGGCGTTCGGATGGGTGGGGGTGGTCGGGCAGGACCTAGGATCAGCGGCATGACTCCGGAAGAGGTCGGCCAGCGGATGGTCGCGCTGCTCGCGCCCGCCGAGGTGACCCCGTCGGTCTCCGGCGGCCAGGCGTACGCCCGGGCCACCGTCGACGTACCGCCGGTGAACTGGCCGGACGCGCTCCGCGCGGCCCGCGACGACGCGGAACTGGCCTGCGACTACTTCGACTGGCTCTCCGCCGTCGACGAACTCGCCGGTGGCTTCGACGTGGTGGCGCACCTCTGGTCCACCACCCGCCGGCACGGGCTGTTGCTGCGCACCCGGGTGCCGCGGGAGGCACCCGCGGTCGCCTCGGTGGTCGACGTCTACCCCGGCGCCGCGTGGCACGAGCGGGAGACACACGAGATGTTCGGCATCGACTTTCCCGGCCACGCCGGGCTGGCGCCGCTGCTGCTGCCGCCCGAGTTCGAGGGTCATCCGCTGCGCAAGGAGTTCGTGCTCGCCTCCCGGGTGGCGAAGCCCTGGCCGGGCGCCAAGGAACCGGGCGAGTCCGAGGCCGGCGGCGGGCGCCGCCCGATCCGCCCGCCGGGCGTACCCGCGCCGGGGGAGTGGGGGACGACGCCCACGCCGGCCGGCGCGGGCGGGGTCGGGGAGGGACCGCGCGGCGGTACGCCGGCCCGCCCGGCCCGGGAGCGGCCCGCCCGGCCGGCCCCGGGGGCGCGTCCACCCCGTACCGCCCGGCCCGCCCCCACCACCGACGGCCCGCCGCCCGGTCCGGCCGCCGCAGGTCCGGCGGACCGGCCGCCGGAGGAGCCGGGCGCTCCGGAGCGCTCCGGCGACGACGGAGGTACGCCCTGATGCCACTGTGGTTGGAGCTGGTCATCCGGCTGGGTGGCGTGCTGGTCGCCTTCCTCACCCTGCCGCTGTTGGTCGGGCAGGCCGAGCACAAGGTGATGGCGCACATGCAGGGCCGGCTCGGCCCGATGTACGCGGGCGGCTTCCACGGCTGGGCCCAGCTGGTCGCCGACGGCGTGAAGTTCGTGCAGAAGGAGGACGTCACGCCCCGGGAGGCGGACCGGGCGGTCTTCCGGCTCGCCCCGGTGGTCGCGCTCGTGCCCTACCTGCTGGTGCTGCTGGTGATCCCGCTCGGCCCGAACGACCTGGTCGGGCAGCCGCTGGACATCGGCCTGTTCTTCGTACTGGCCGTGGTGGGCGTGGGCGTCGTGGCGGTGCTGATGTCGGCGTGGGCGTCGGCCAACAAGTACAGCCTCCTCGGCGGGATCCGCGGGGCGGCCCAGCTGCTCGGCTACGAGTTGCCGCTGGTGCTGGCCGCCGCGTCGGTGGCGATGGCGGCCGGCACACTCAGCCTCTCCGGCATCGTCGAGGCGTGGCAGCCGTGGTGGCTGCTCTGGCAGGCCCCCGCCATGGTCGTCTTCTTCCTCGCCGGGCTCGCCGAGATCCGCCGCCCCCCGTTCGACATGCCGGTCGCCGACTCGGAGCTGGTCTTCGGCTACATGACGGAGTACACGGGCCTGCGGTTCGCGTTCTTCCTGCTCGCCGAGTACGTCGGCATCGTGGTGATCGCCGCGCTCACCACGGTGCTCTTCCTCGGCGGCTGGCAGGGGCCGTTCGCCGACGCGCAGCTCGGCTGGCTGTGGACGCTGCTGAAGGTCTTCGCCGTCTCGTTCCTGGTCATCTGGATCCGGGTCTCCTACCCCCGGCTGCGCGAGGACCAGCTCCAGCGCCTCTGCTGGCTGGTGCTCGTCCCCGTCTCCCTCGGCCAGCTCGTCCTCACGGCCGCCGTCCGCGTCGCACTGTGAGGAAGGGCCCCTCCGACGCGTCCGGTCAGGAAGGGCCCTTCCGCACATCTCAGGCGGTCAGCGCAGCGGGGTGTGGGCGGGGTCGACGCGCTCGGCGGGCGGGGGCGGCGGGGGCGGGGTGCCGTCGCCGAAGGGCCGGCCACCGAGGGCCTCCCGGCCGTGTGGGGTGAGCCAGTTCGCCAGGTCGGGACCGAGCGGCACCACGCCGGTCGGGTTGATGTCGCGGTGCACCTCGTAGTAGTGCCGCTTGATGTGGTCGAAGTCGACCGTGTCCCCGAAGCCGGGCGTCTGGAACAGGTCCCGGGCGTACGCCCACAGCACCGGCATCTCGGTCAGCTTGCTCCGGTTGCACTTGAAGTGGCCGTGGTAGACCGGATCGAAGCGGACCAGCGTGGTGAACAGCCGGATGTCCGCCTCGGTGATGGTGTCGCCGACCAGGTAGCGCTGCCCGGCCAGCCGCTCGCCCAGCCAGTCCAGCCGGTCGAAGAGCCGGTGGTACGCCTTCTCGTACGCCGCCTGGTCGCCGGCGAAGCCGCACCGGTAGACGCCGTTGTTGACGTCCCGGAACAGTGTCGCGCTCATCTCGTCGATCTCGTCGCGCAGCCGCTCCGGGTAGAGGTCGGGCGCCCCCTCGCGGTGGTACGCCGTCCACTCGGTGGACAGGTCGAGGCTCATCGGCCCGAAGTCGTTGGTGACCACCTGCCCGGTCGGCACGTCCACGATCGCCGGCACGGTGATGCCCCGCTCGTAGCCGGGGAAGCGGGCGAAGTACGCCTCGGCCAGCCGCTCGATGCCGAGCACCGGGTCGCGCCCGCCCGGGTCCAGGTCGAACGTCCAGCTCCGCTTGTCGTGGGTCGGGCCGGCGACCGCCAGGGAGATCGCGTCCTCCAGCCCGAGCAGCCGCCGTACGATGATCAGCCGGTTCGCCCAGGGGCAGGCGCGGCTGACCGCCAGCCGGTACCGGCCGGGCTCCACCGGCCAGCCGTCCCCGGCGTCGGCGGTGATCCGGGTGGCGATGTAGCGCTGGTCCCGGGTGAACTCGCCGCCCGGCTCGACGTACCTGCCGCCGGTGCGCATCAGCACCTCGTCTCCGTTGGTTGCCGCGCCGCCCTCGGTCCTGCCGTCCATGCCCGCCCCTCCACCGTCGTCCGTCGCTCGTCCCATCATGGCGGCTACGTCGCCCCCAGGCGCGCCGAGTCCCGGCCTCCGTCGTCGGGCGATCCGGCCGGTTAGGCTGCCGCGATGATCGATGTGGAGGTGGCGGCCCGACGCTTCATCGCCGACGTGTGGAACGCCGCGCGGGAGGAGTCGGCGTACGAACTCGTCTCGCCGGAGTGCCCGGGGCTGGGCGGGGCCGGCCCGGAGGCGACGCTGGCGTGGCACCGGGACCGTCGCGCCGCCTTCCCCGACCTGCGCTACAAGCTCGTGGACGTGGTGGCCGCCGGGGACCGGGTGGCGGTGCACTGGCGGGCCGCCGGCACCCACGCCGGCCAGTTCGGGCCGGTGCCGCCGACCGGGCAGGTGGTCAGCTACTCGGGGGCGAGCTTCCTGCGTTTCGACGACGCGGGGCGGATCGTCGACGTGTGGAGCTGCAACGAGCTGTTCCAGCTCCTCCAGCAGTTGGGCGTCGAGATGCTCCCGCCCGCGCCCGGTGGCGTCAGCGGGACCGGGGCGTGATCCTGGCGAGCGGGATGTCGATCTCCCACGGCTCCGGGACGAGGATGCCGTCGGTCATCCGGGCCTGCTCGACGTAGACGCGCTTCGCCGGGTCGAGCTTGTAGGCGTGCACGACGATCCCGGACTCGGTCTCGATCCGCCAGAAGTAGGGGATGTCCGCCTCGGCGTAGAGCGCGGGCTTGAGCACCCGGTCGATGCTCCGCGAGCCCTCGGAGACGATCTCGACCACCAGCATGACCTCGTGGGGCTGGTAGTACGACGGGTTGCGCGAGGCCGCGTCCAGCTCGGTGACCAGCACGTCGGGGATGAAGGACCGGGTCCGGGAGAGCCGCACCTCGACGCCCTGCGTGGCGTCGAGGTCGGGCGGGCAGGTTTCCTCGAGCGCGGCCATGAGGCGGCCGGCGATGGACTGGTGGAGTCGCGTGGGGGAGGGCGACACGATGAGGTTTCCGTCCAGGAGTTCGTGGCGGCGGCCGTCTTCGGGCAGGCGGTCGAGGTCGTCGACCGTCCACCCGCCCGGCGGCGGATGGTCGCCCTGCAGCGCGGCGGTCATGGCGAGCCCTTTCCGGTGCGTCGTTCTCCCCGCCTCACCGTACCGCTGGCAGACCCCGGGTGGTGGTCGCGCGCGCCGCGGCCACAGGGCAGGATGGTCGGCATGACCGACCGCAGCGAGCGCAGCGAACCGGGCGCCGACGCAGACCGTGGCCTGCCGGGCGCGGGCCTGGTCAAGGGGCTCGCGGTCACGTTGAAGACGATGACGCGCCGCTCGACCACCCAGCAGTACCCGGACGTCGCCCCCGAGCTGCCGCCCCGCTCGCGGGGGGTGATCGCGCTGCTGGAGGAGAACTGCACGGTCTGCATGCTGTGCGCCCGGGAGTGTCCGGACTGGTGCATCTACATCGACTCGCACAAGGAGGAGGTGGCGGTGCCCGGCGCCGCCCGCCCCCGCCAGCGCAACGTGCTCGACAAGTTCGACATCGACTTCTCGCTCTGCATGTACTGCGGCATCTGCGTCGAGGTCTGCCCCTTCGACGCCCTCTACTGGTCGCCGGAGTTCGAATACTCCGAGTACGACATCAAGGACCTGCTGCACGACAAGGACCACCTCGGGCAGTGGATGGGCACCGTGCCGCCGCCGCCCGCGCACGACCCGAACGGTGAGCCGGCGAAGGAGGAGACCGCCGCCGCGCGCAAGGCCGCGCCCGCCGCCCGTCCCGCCGCCCCGGCCGTACGCCCCGAGCCCGAGGCCGGCGCATGACGGGTGTGGACGTGCTGCTGCTCGCCCTCGGCGCGCTGGCGGTCGGCTCGGGCGTGCTGGTGGTGGCCACCCGGCACCTGGTCCGGGCCGGCCTCTACCTGGTGCTCTGCCTCGGCGCGCTGGCCGGGATGTACCTGGTGCTCACCGCCGAGCTGGTGGCCTGGGTGCAGGTGCTGATCTACGTCGGCGCGGTGGTGGTGCTGCTGCTCTTCGCGGTGATGCTCACGCGCGCCCCGATCGGCGCCTCCGACGACCTGGACCGGCCCGGCTGGGCGGCGGCGCTGATCGGCGGCGGCACCGGGCTCGGGCTGGCCGCGCTGCTGGTCGACGCGTACCGGTGGACGGCCGTCAGCCTGCCCGACGCGGGCACCACGGAACGGCTGGGCGACCAGATCTTCCGCAGCTGGGTGCTCCCCTTCGAGGTGCTCTCGGTGCTGCTGCTGTCCGCCCTGGTCGGCGCCATCGTGATCTCCCGCCCCGACATCGGCCGGCCGAGGGCCGCGCAGCCGGACGACGACGGCGGGCGGTCGCGGTGAGACCCGTCATCCCGTACGTCACCGCCGCCCTGCTGTTCGGCCTCGGCGTCTACGGCGTGCTGCGCCGGCGCAACGCGGTGCTGGTGCTGATGGCCGTCGAGCTGATGCTCAACGCGGTCAACCTGATCCTGGTCACCGCCGACACCACCGTGCGCGCGCAACTGCCGCACGGCGGGCAGGTCTTCGCGCTCTTCGTGATCGTGCTGGCCGCCGCCGAGATCGGGGTCGGCCTGGCGATCGTGCTCCAGCTCTACCGGCTGCGGGCCACCGTCGCCGTCGACGAGGTGCCGCTGACCGAGGGCCAGCCGGCCGGGCACCCGGAGGGGGAGCGGTGAGCACGACCACCCTGCTCGGCGCGCTGCTGCCGGCCGTACCGCTGGTGGCGGGTCTGCTCGGCCTGCTGCTGCCGCCCGCGCCACGCGCCGCCGGGACGGGCCCGGACCGGGCGCGGCGGGTGGCGATCGCGCTCGGCGTGGCCGGGGCGGCCGGTGCGCTGGCGCTCGCCGTGGCCCTGCTGGTCGCTCTCGACCGGCCCGCCGAGGCGTCCACCACCTGGGTGCGGCTGGGCGGGCTGACGGTGAGCCTCGGGGTGCGGCTGGACGGCGCCGCCGCGCTGGTCGCCGTCGCGGTCGCCACGGTGGCCCTGGCCGTGCAGGTCTACTCGGTCGGCTACCTGCGCCGGGGGCCGCACGACGACGTCGACACCGACCACCGCTACCCGCCGTACGCGGCGCAGATCAGCCTCTTCACCGCCGCCATGCTGCTGGTGGTGGTCGCCGGCGACCTGATCCTGCTGCTGGTCGGCTGGGAGGTGATGGGCATCTGCTCCTACCTGCTCATCGCCCACGACCGCCGGCTGCCGGAGGCGCCGGCCGCCGCCATGAAGGCGTTCCTGGTGACCCGGGTCGGCGACGTCGGCTTCCTGCTCGGCATCGCGCTGCTCGGCGTCTCGGCCGGCAGCTTCCGGATCGCCGACGTGCTCGCCCACGACCACGCCACCGGCACGCTGACCGCCGCCTGCCTGCTGCTGCTCGCCGGGGTGGCCGGCAAGAGCGCCCAGTTCCCGCTGCACACCTGGCTGCCGGACGCGATGGCCGGCCCGACGCCGATCTCGGCGCTGATCCACGCCGCCACGATGGTCGCCGCCGGCGTGTACGCGGTGACCCGGCTCTACCCGCTGTTCGAGCTGACCCCGGCAGCGCTGGCCGTGCTCGGCGTGATGGCCTCGGTGACCCTGCTGCTCGGCGCGTTCGCCGCCACCGCCCAGGACGACCTCAAGCGCGTGCTGGCCTGGTCGACGGTCTCCCAGATCGGCTACATGACGGGCGCGCTCGCGGTCGGCTCGCCGCCGGCCGCGTTGTTCCACCTGCTCACCCACGCCGCGTTCAAGGCGCTGCTCTTCCTCGCGGCCGGCGCGGTGATCCACGCCGTCGCCACCACGCTGATGTCCCGCATGGGCGGGCTGCGCCGCAGCATGCCGGTCACCTTCTGGTGCACTGTCGTCGGGCTGGGCGCACTGGCGGGGCTGCCCCCGCTGTCGGGCTTCTGGAGCAAGGACGGCGTACTCACCGTCGCCCAGGAGGCCGCGCTGCACGGCGCCGGCCCCGCCCCGGCCTGGGTGGGCTGGCTGGTCTGGCTGGCCGGGCTCGTCGGCGTCGCGGTCACCGCCTGGTACGCCACCCGGCTGCTGCTGCGCACCTTCTTCGGTGAGCCGCGGCTGCCGCTGGCGCACCCGCACGACCCGCCCGCCGTGATGCGCTGGCCGGTGCTGCTGCTCGCCGTACCGGCCGCCCTGCTCGGCCTCGCCGGCTTCGACTGGGCCTTCGCCCGCCGGTTGCTGCTCGCGCCAACCGCGGGCGAGCCGGGCGAGCACCTCCTGGTCCACGTCGGCCCGGAACTGCTGCTGCCGCTGGCGCTGCTGGCCGCCGGGGCGGGGCTCGCCTGGCTCCGCTGGCGGCGGGACCCGGCCGCCGACCCGGCGAGCGCGCTGGGTCCGCTGCGCCCGGTCTTCGCCGCCGCGTTCCGGCTCGACGACGTCCAGCGTGCCCTGGTCGTACGCCCGACGACGGCGCTGGCGCGGGCGGCGCGTACGACCGACGAGGTGGTGGTGGACGGCGCGGTCGAGGGCAGCGGCCGGGCCGCGCTCGGCCTCGGCGGCGGCCTGGCGGCGCTGCACCGCGCGGCGCTGCCGCGCGCGACGGTCGGCGTGCTGGCCGGGGCGCTGCTGATCGGCCTGGCGGCCGTCCTGATCGGAGTCTCCGCATGACCCTGGGTGAGTTCCTGCTGGTGGCGGTGCTGGCGCTGCCGGCGGTGGGCGCGCTCGCCGTGGCGGCGACACCCCGGGACCGGGCGGCCCGGATGGTCGGCACGGTCGTCGCCGCGCTGACCCTGCTGGCCGCCGCGCTGCTCTACCTCGGCGACCGCGCCTGGACCACGTACGCGGCGGACGCCCCCGCCGTGCGCCCCTGGCACCGGCTCGACCTGCCCTGGGTGCCCGGCCTCGACCTGCGCTTCCACCTCGGCGTGGACGGCATCTCCTGGCCGCTGGTCGTGCTGACCGCCCTGCTCACCCTCCTCTGCTGCGGCTACACCCTGTGGAAGGTCCCCGACGGCGGCAGCGGGCGGGCGCTGGTGGCCCTGCTGCTGGTCGTCGAGGTCGGCATCCTCGGCACCTTCCTCGCCCTCGACCTCGTGCTGTTCTTCGTCTTCTTCGAGGTCGTCCTGCTCCCGATGTACGCGATCATCGCCGGCTGGGGCGGCGCGGACCGGCGGCGGGCGGCGGCGAAGTTCGCCCTCTACACGCTGCTCGGCTCGGTGCTGCTGCTCGTCGGCGTCTTCGTGGTGGTGGCCGCCGCCGGCACGGCCGACGTGGTGGCGCTCACCGGCGGGACGGGGCTGTCCCGGGGCACCCAACTGGCGGCGTTCACGCTGCTCGCGCTGGCGTTCGCGGTGAAGAGCCCGCTGTGGCCGCTGCACTCCTGGCTGCCCGACGCGCACACCCAGGCGCCCACCGTCGGCAGCGTGCTCCTCGCCGGGGTGCTGCTCAAGATGGGCACGTACGGGCTGGTCCGCATCGCCGTCGGGGTGGCTCCCGAGGGCGCCCGCTGGGCCGCCCCGGTGCTCGGCGTGCTGGCGGTGGCGGCGATCCTGGTCGGCTCGCTGGTCTGCCTCGCCCAGCGCGAGCTGAAGCGGCTGATCGCGTACTCCAGCGTCGGGCACATGGGCTTCGTGCTGCTGGGGGTCGCCACGCTGACCGCCACCGGCATCCAGGCGGCCCTGATCGGCAACGTCGCGCACGGGGTGATCACCGGCCTGCTCTTCTTCCTCGCCGGGGCGGTCAAGGACCGTACCCACACCGGGTCGCTGGACGAGCTGTCCGGGCTGCGGGAGACCGCCCCCCGGCTCGCCGGGCTGCTCGGCTTCGCCGCCGTCGCCTCGCTCGGCCTGCCCGGGTTGGCCGGCTTCTGGGGTGAGGCGTTCGCCGTGGTCGCCGCCGTCGAGGTCGGCGGGGCGCTCTGGACCACCCTGGGCGTGCTGGCGGCGATCGGCGGGGCGCTCACCGCGGCGTACCTGCTGCGGCTGCTGCGTCGGGTGACGCACGGGCGGCCCAGCCCTGCGGTCGGGCGGCTCGCCCCCGGCCTGGCCGGCGTGGAATTGGCCGCGTGGGCGCCGCTGGTGCTGCTCGCCCTCGCGGTCGGGCTGGCCCCGACCCTGGTGCTCGGCGTCGCCGAGGCCCCCGTCGACGCCCTGGTGGAGGTGCTGCGATGAGCGAGCAGATCATGGGGGCCAGCGTGGTGCAGAGCGTCGACAACGTGGCGCTGCTCCCGGCGTACCTGGCCGCCGGCACGGCCGTGCTGGTGCTGCTCGCCGACCTGCTGGTGGCCCGGGGTCGGGTCACGCTGGCGACGGCCGCCGTCGGTTCGGCGGCCACGGCGCTGGGCGCGGTCCTGGTCGGCACGCGGGGCGAGCGGCGGACGTTCTGCGTCGGCCCCGACTGCTCGTACGTCTTCGGCGGCCGGGCCGCCCTGGTCGCCGTCGTCGTCGCCCTGCTCACCCTCGGCGTGCTCGCCTTGTCCGGCCCGCTGCTGCGGGCGGGGCAGTCGCCGACGGGCGAGTACTGCTTCCTGCTCGCCTGCTCGATGACGGGCGGCGTGGTGCTCGGCGCGGCCGGCGACCTGATCACCCTGATCGTGGCGCTGGAGACGCTCACCCTCCCGCTGTACGTCCTCGTCGGGCTGCGCCGGGGCAGCCTGGCCAGCGCCGAGGCGGCCGTCACCTTCTTCGTGGTGAGCGTCGTCGCCACCACGCTGACGCTGCTCGGGGCGGCGCTGCTCTACGCGGCCACCGGCGGGCTGCACCTGGGTCGGATCGGCACGCTCCTCGCCGACCGGCCGGAGGTGCTGGACCTGCCGCTCACCACCGCCGCCGTGGCGCTGATCCTGCTGGGGCTGGCGTTCAAGGTGGCGGCGGTGCCGTTCCACGCCTGGGCGCCGGCCACCTACGACGGCGCGCCGCTGCCGGTGGCGGCGTACCTGTCCACCGCCTCCAAGCTGGGCGGCGTGGTGGCCCTGCTCGCCGTCGTGCAGTACGCGCTGCCGGCCGACGTGACGGGCCCGGTGCTCGCCCTGCTCGCCGTGCTGACGATGACCGTCGGCAACCTGGTGGCGCTGCGCCAGCGGCGTACGGTCCGGCTGCTCGCCTGGTCCTCGGTCGCCCAGGCCGGTTACATCCTCGCCCCGCTCGGCGCGCTGGCGCTGGCCTCGGGGCGCACCGCCGACGCCCGCACCGCCGCGTACGCGGCCGCCGTCGCGTACGCCGTCTTCTTCGTGGTGCTGGAACTGGCGGCCTTCGCGGCCGTGGTGGCGCTGCGCCCGGCGGGCGCCGACGGCGGCATGGTCGACGACCTGCGCGGGGCGGCCCGGCGGCACCCGTGGCGGGCGGCGGCCCTCGGGCTGGCGCTGATCGGGCTCGCGGGCCTGCCGCCCGGCCTGGCCGGCCTGTTCGCCAAGGTGACGGTGGTCCGTTCGCTGCTCGACGGCGGCGCGGGCTGGCTCGCCGTGGTGGTGGCCGTGAACGCGGTGATCGGCCTCGCCTACTACCTGCGCCTCACCGCCGCCCTGTGGTCCGCGCCGTCGGACGGCAAGGCCCTCGCGTCGGGCGGCGCGGCCCTCGCGTCGGGCAGCCCGGCCCGCGCGGTCGACGACTCGGCCCTCCCGGCGGGGGCGGGCGCTCGTCTGGTCGGGGCCGTCCCGGTGGGCGTCGCAGGCGGCGGTACCCCGGCCGTGGCGCCCGTGCGGGCCTGGACGGTCGGCGTGGTGCTGGCCGTGGCTACGGCGGTGGCGCTGCTGCTCGGCTTCGCCCCGCAGCTCGTGCTCGACATCGCGGCCCGCTGACGCCTCGACTCCGCCGTCTCGGCACCCCATCTCGGCACTGACATCTCGGCACTGACGCCGCAGCACCGGCGGGCGGTCTTCCCGTTGTCGGGGGCGGCAATCATCACGGGCACTTCCGACATCTCAGGCAACTCCCAGCCATGAGACGGATGGTTGACGGGTACCGGGTTGTTGAACCGGTCAGCGGATCCCGTCATCCGTGCTGCACCGAAGGAGTTGATCGTGCACCACAACCGTCTGAAGACCGCCGCACTGCTCGGCCTGCTCACCTCGCTGATCCTGGCGGTGGGTTACTGGTTCGGCGGCAGTGGCGGCCTGGTCATCGCCGTCGTCGTCTCACTGGTGATGAACGGCGTCACCTACTTCTACTCCGACAAGCTCGCGCTGCGCTCGATGCGGGCGCAACCGGTCAGCGAGGCACAGTTTCCCGAGCTGTACCGGATGGTCCGCGAACTGGCCACGGAGGCCGGGCAGCCGATGCCCCGCCTGTACGTGAGCCCGACGTCGCAGCCCAACGCGTTCGCCACCGGGCGGAACCCGCAGCACGCGGCCGTCTGCGTCACGCAGGGGATCACCGAGATCCTCGACTACCGCGAGCTGCGGGGCGTGATCGGGCACGAGCTGTCACACGTCTACAACCGGGACATCCTCATCTCCAGCGTGGCGGCCGGTCTGGCCGGCATCATCACCATGCTGGCGAACATCGCCTGGTTCATCCCGCTGGGCGGGGGCAACGACGAGGACGCCCCGAACCCGGCCGTGCTGCTGCTCACCATCATCCTGGGCCCGATCGCGGCCACCGTCATCCAGCTGGCGATCAGCCGCAGCCGGGAGTTCCAGGCGGACGCCTCCGGCGCCCAGCTCACCCGGGACCCGCTCGCTTTGGCCAGCGCCCTGCGGAAGATCCACATGGGTGCCCAGCGCCGGCCGCTGCCGGCCCAGGGACAGCTCACCAGCACCGCCCACCTGATGATCGCCAACCCGTTCAAGGGCGGCGGCGTTGCGGCGCTCTTCTCCACCCACCCCCGGATGGAGGAGCGGGTCGCCCGGCTGGAGCGGATGGCCGCGAACAGCGGACCCGTGCAGTTCCAGCGCTGAGGCGTTGATCACCTTTCCGCCCGTGTCCGGTCCGCCGGGCACGGGCGGAAAGCCGTGTGAGCGCGTTAACCGTTCCTCTTCCGCCGCTGGCGGCGTTAGGGTCGAAAGGTTTCCCGCTCATTACATCCACTGGAGGTCGACCGTGGCCGCACTGCGCCAGTACCTGGGCGTCTGGCGGATCCCCGGAGCGCCGATGCTGCTGCTCACCGGCATCCTCGGCAGGCTCGGGATCGGCATGACCCCGCTGGCGCTGCTGCTGGTCGTCGAGCAGGTCACCGGCCGCTACTCGCTGGCCGCCGTCGCGGGGGGCATCTACGCCCTCTCCGGCGCCGCGCTCAGCCCCGTGGCCGGCCGGGTCGCCGACCGGATCGGCCCCACCCCGGTACTCGTCGGCACCGCGATCGCCCACCCGTTCGCCCTGCTCGGACTGCTCTGGTCGGCCCGCTCCGACGCCGGCAACCTGACGCTGGTCTTCGTGGCCTCAGGGGTCGCCGGGGCCACCTACCCGCCGCTGACCGCGGCGATCCGCGGCGCCTGGAACGACCTCACCTCGCCGGCGTCCGGCCGGTGGCACCTGCGCAACACCGCCCTCGCCGCCGAGACCACCCTCTTCGAGATCGTCTTCGTGCTCGGTCCGCTGCTGGTCGCCGGCTTCATCCTGTTCGCCGACGCCGGGGCCGCCCTGGTCGGTTCAGCCGTCGTGACCCTGGTCGGCACCATCGCGGTGGCGCTCGGCCGGGTCATGCGCGGCTGGCAGCCGCACCCGCGCGAGCACCAGACCAGAGGGCTCGGGCCGCTGCGCGTACCCGGCTTCCCGGCACTGCTGGTCTGCGTGGCCACCCTGGGCATCGCCTTCGGCGCGGCCGGCGTGACCGTGCCGGCGTTCGCCACCGCCTACACGGCCGACGACCCCGACAGCCTCGCCGGCGTACTGCTGGCCGTCTGGGGTGTCGGCAGCGCCGCGGGCGGTTTCTGGTTCGGTGTCCGCAAGCCGTCCCGGAACATGACCCGGCAGTTCTCGCTGCTGCTCGGCGGGGTGGCCGCCAGCTTCGCCGTCTTCGCGGTGATGCCCACCCCGCTGGCGCTGGGCACCGCCCTGGTGATCGGGGGCGCCATGATCGCGCCCGCGCTCACCCTGGAGAACACCCTGGTCGGCCGGGTCTCCCCGACCAGCATGCTGAACGAGGCGTACACCTGGGTGGTGACCATGTCCGTGGGCGCCAGCGCCGCCGGCGGCGCGGTGGCCGGCCTCATCGTCGATCACGGCGGCGGGGTGCCCTGGGCGTTCGTCTTCGCCGGGGCGGCGGTCGCCGTCGGGGCCGGGGTCGCCGCGCTGCCCTCCGGGCCCATCGCCCGCGCGGAGGCCACGGCGGTACGCACCGAAGAGCTGCTGCCCGCCTGACGCCCTCGGGGTTTCCGCCGGGCTGGCGGGGTACCACCCGGTCATGTTCGTCTTCTTCTCGAACCGGGTGGGCTGCCTCGGATCGCTGCTCATCAGCGCGATCCTGACGGTGGTCCTGCTGCTCGTCTTCTCCCGCTGACCGGCGCCTCCGCCGGGCGCTGAACGCCCTGGCCGGCCCTGTTCGTCGCAGGGCCGACCAGGTGCGCCGTCAGCGGTAGTTGGTGAACTGAAGGGCGACGCCGAAGTCCTCGCCCTTCAGCAGCGCGATGACGGCCTGGAGGTCGTCCCGCTTCTTGCCCGTGACCCGCAGCTGGTCGCCCTGGATCTGGGCCTGGACGCCCTTCGGGCCCTCGTCGCGGATCTTCTTGCTGATCGCCTTGGCCTTGTCCGAGTCGATGCCCTGGATCACCTTGCAGTCGATCTTGAAGATCTTGCCCGACGACCGGGGATCACCGGCGTCCAGCGACTTCAGGGAGATGTTCCGCTTGACGACCTTCTCCTTGAAGACCTCCAGCGCCGCCCGCACCCGCTCCTCGGTCTCCGCCTGGAGGCTGATGGCCTCCTCGCCCGACCAGGAGATCTCGGCGCCGGTGCCCCGGAAGTCGAACCGCGTCGCGAGCTCCTTCTCCGCCTGGCGGAGAGCGTTGTCGACCTCCTGGCGGTCGACCTTGCTCACGATGTCGAACGACGGGTTCGCTGCCATGCTCATGCTCCTGCTGTCCGGCGGTCTGTGGTCCTTCGTCCCCCGCTGACCAGCGGTACGACCCCCTGACGGTACCCGGTTGCGCCGAGGCCGGGGGGAGCCGCTATCCTTGCTTCCGCTGCCGCGTTACGACGCGGCGGGGTGCCCTGGCGGGTTGCCCGAGCGGCCAATGGGAGCGGACTGTAAATCCGTCGCGAAAGCTACAGAGGTTCGAATCCTCTACCCGCCACCAGGAGCACCAACGGCCCCTGACCAGCAGGAATGCTGATCAGGGGCCGTTGTCGTTGGTATGGCCGAGTCCGGCTGCGTCCAGCCGTTGACGACTGGTTGTGGGCAGATGGTGGGCAGGTCGATCTTGCCTCTGAGGGCTTCTCTGGAACTGCGACTGTTGATGTTGCTGGCTCTTGCCGGGGTGGCGTGGGCCGCGTGCGTAGCGACCGGCTGAGGGCTCCGGGCTGGCGTCTCGCTGGCTACGGGAGGTAGGTCGGGGGCAAGCCAGTCCCGGGGTTGGACTGGCGCGGCAGTCGGAAGCCCCGACTCTCGACCAGGTCGACCCGTTCGGCTTCCGTACCGCCTGGCCGTGATCGTGCCGCTCTTGGGGGCGGCGGTCCGGCGGCAGTCGGTGGCTCTCCGCCCCGGCGCCGAAGGCAGCCGGGGCGGCTTGCCGCCGGCCGGGTTACCGCCCCGCGCCGCGCGGAGCGCGGCGCCTTGATCCAGAAAAGAGTAAATCGGCAGCAGCGTGGTGGCGAGGGGTGGTAGCGAGGGGAGGGGGGAACGGGTACCTGATCTGTCCCTCCACAGTCGTCCCCGGGTCCTGCCGTGCGGTTGCCTGCTGAGTGGCGTGTCGTGGCCCGTGGCCCGTGGCCTGCCCGAGCGCATTTCCCTGGGCCGGTGGGCGGGGACGAGTCATCAGACGACGAGATTAGAAGGCTCGATGGCCTCCGGGGGGAAGCCCGCTTGAAGCCCAAGATCGGGTATGGCGTGGCGTCTTCTAGAGGTCCGACCTCCTCCAGGTGTCCGGCGCCATTACCCGCCCACCCGGTTGCAGGACCTCGTCGCACCCGGCGGCTAGAGTGCCGGGGTCGGGTAGTCCCTGCCCGCCGCAAGACGAACCGAGGAGTGCGCCGTCCTGTGAGTACCGAGGATGTACAGGGAACGGTCCGCCTGGCAGCGAAGACGTTGCTTCACACCCTCGACCCGAGCAGCTACCCTCATGGGGTGGACCGGCGCGACGAACTCATTATTCCTGTCAACAAACTCATTGATTTTGCGCCGGCAAAGCTCGGTGCGCGGATCATCGAGTTTGACGATGTGGTGTGCTCAATCACGGGGCTTCCGCAGTCGCAAATCCCGGCGCGGCTGGAAGGTGCTGTGGCTGGCATCGGTGGCGACAATACTTCGTCGCGAGCGCTCCGTCTATCGCTGTTAATCCTTCGAGACTACATCAACTCGGGATACTATCCACTTGTCCAGGACCGAAAGTTGCTCCTTGCTCCGCTCCTCGAGGCTCAGAACCTGGATGATATCCGCAGGCGGCAGGCGCTGAGGATGCTCTATCGCCAGGCGCGCCTCAACGCAGTAAGAGAGGCTAGTCAGCGCAAAGCGCTTGAAAAGTTCATTACCAGTCTGACCATAGCGGATTATCAACCGGGAAAGGTTGTATCCGCGCTGGAGGAGGCTCCTCCGGATCTGTCCATTCAAATCGCGCAGTCGGGGTCTGCTCGCCTGCTTTGGCGGGGTGTACGGACAACTTGGTCCATGACACCCGACGCCAGTGCGCCAGGCCGCGAAGTGTCAATCGTGCTGGCTGATCGACGTTGGCCGAGCACTCCGATAGCCGTCGCTCAGTTCCGCAATGTCGTTCCCGGTGTTCGGCAGCGAGACACCTGGCTGGGGATGACAGCCCGGAATGCGACTGGCGGGGCAGGCGGATATGTCGATCGGCTTGCAAAGCAACCCGACGAACGAACCGCAGTCGAGGCAACTGCAGCGGTGCTCCGAAACCTCCTCGGATCAGTGAACCTGGAGGGACTTCCCAGTATCTCGATGAAGGGCGGTGTGGATCAGGCGGATGAGTTGGCTAGGCTCGCCAGCGCGTCTCGTGATCGTTACAACAGCCTTCGCCGAGAGGGTCGCCCGGCCGAAGCCCGCAAACATCTGGCCGTTACGAAGCGAGCAGAAACAGCTGCCAACCTTAGCCTAGGGCTTGCTGGTCTTTCTGAATGTCAGTCCGATCCCTGTCCGAGTCGACTATTGCGAGCTGATTCAGAACTCCGCCGCAGGGTTGACGCGGGTCTGAGGAAGCTCTGGCATTACCACATGGGATTTGTTGCGCTTGAGATGAGCATCTGCGGGGCGGCGCCGCCATTCGGGGCATTGCGTGTTGGTAAATTGGCTGCCGCACTTGCCGGAAGTGAAGTCGTGTTGAACGCCTGGGGCAGGGATCGTCCACTTGGGGAGATCGCCGCCACGGTGTATGAGCCCCACGTACGTGAGAAGGTGCCTAACCCTGGTCCCCTTGTGGTTTTCACGAGTGGTCTCTACCCAGGGCACAGCTCTCAATACAACCGCGCTTCCAGTGGCGCACGGAAGTGGCGCCGAATCGGCGAAACCATGGGTTACGGCTCTTTCCATGTGGCGGCGGACACGGTCGATGCGGTGAACGCCTTCAACGAGGCGGTAGATGGGTACTCTCACATCACGCGAACCTTTGGAGAGGGGGCTAGCGCTCGTTTCCGGGCGATCGGGAAGGCGCTGTCGGGACTAGGCCTTCCCGACCTCCGCCGACACGACACGCGAAGGCCTCTGTACGCCTTGTCGTTAGTTGAGGATCCTGGTGGAGTATTGCTGGGCTGGTGCCCTGCGCCGGTGCCGAGCCGATTGGGTATCTCTGCCCACGAGATCGCACACCAGTGGTGGCAGCGGTGGGTCAGAGGGCAGGTCCCCCAACTTGCCCGAGAAGCCCGTGTGGCACCTGACCTCCTGGATGAGTTGCACGGGCTGCTACGCCAAGTCAACGAGTTGGAACCATCGACGCCACAGCCCCAATATGCGGCACGCCAATTGTCGCTTTTGGACCAAATGGGACAACGGCCTGTTGGTCTCGACGAGGTCGGGTAGATTCCCCGGACTGGTTCTCTAGAGGCTGAAGGGGTTGTGATTCCGACGAGCGAGAGACATGAAGCCCTCACTGCGCTGTTCAGGCGGGGCGAGATCTACGCCGACTCATGGCCCGAGGACGTACGTCGGCGTCTCAACGTCGAAGACCCTCTGGCTGACCTCCTGGCGACCGCTCTCGACAGTGGACGCCATGTAGTTCTTACAGGGAACGCCGGAGACGGAAAGAGCCACCTTGCTGTTACTGCTATGGCCGCAGCGAGGCGAAAGAACACTCTCGAGCCCGACTCGGATGAGCCGCCACGCGTACGAGCTGGCGAGAGGGTGTTCATCCGCGATGCCGCGGCCGTAAGCGATGAGGCGATCCTTGCTTGGACCTCGGCTGCGCTCAGCGCAAGCGCTCAACTCGTCATTACCTTGAATGAGGGCCCGCTAGCCTCACTGGCCGCTCTTCAACCTAACGGCGTCTACGCTGAGTTGCGGGATGTGGCCCACGCGCGGGCGCGAGGTGACGAAGCCCTGGACCCCGATGGCTTCTTGTTGGTCAATCTTGCTGGGCGCCAACTGGTCCATGGCGAATTCGTCGTCAAGGCCTTGGACCGATTGTTACCCGCCGTGGTGGCTTGCGACGGTTGCCAAGATGCCACCACATGTCCACGGACTGTCGGGCGCGACCTGCTACAAGCATCTAACACAGCAGCAATTCGTCTAACAGAGTTGCTGCGCCTGTTGGCTCACTCCGGTACACGGATGACGGCTCGGGACCTCTGGATGTTCCTGGTCGACCTCTTCTTCGGCTGGGAGTGCCCCCCCGCCGCCGGCGACGTGGAGAGGCTTCCGGGATGGTGGTGGTCTCGCGTCTTCTCGGATGAGAACTGGCTCGGGAAGGCGATCTCTAGGGAATTTGACCCGGTCAACGCAGCTGAGGGCTCGGTTGACGTTCAATTGTGGCTCGGAGATGCCATAGGCGCGGCCGTGCCACCTGCAGCCCTGCTGGTTGCCCCGTTTCGTCAGCATGCCGAAGAGTCAGGTGAAGCTCTCCGCGCCTTCAGTGCAGCAAAAAGAGCTTGGTTTTTCCTTTCGCCCCATGTTGACGCTGCGGCATTGGTGGCACGGCAATCCCGGATCCCGGGCTATACACGCCTTCTAGAGGTAGCGCGGGAGGATTCTCTCGCTGCTGCTCGCCGCATCGTCGCCCTAATTAATATGTACCGACTTAACGACAACGACGATCGGCGCCTCTACCTCAGCCAGCATCACGTGCTCACTGCTATCGAGCGCCCACGCGTCCTGGCAGCCAGTCAGACATACAACAGCGACGCCGTTCAGGTTAGAATTCCCTATGCATCCGAAGATCATGGAGTGGACACCGCCGGGTTTGCTCCTACTCGCCTTGAATTTAGATGGCCGGGGCAACGGGGCAATGTTTTAGTCGTCGACTACCCAACCTGGCTTCAGTTGCAGGAACAAAGGTCGATTCACGCAGATCGACGCCAGGAGGCGTTGGACGCCGCGCTGGACCTGTTTATCGGCAGTGCACCTGCCCGGCCTGACGGTGATCCCCAGATTTCTGTCTTTGACCACCGAACGGGCATTAAAACACGGATCACTGCCTTCAGCGGTAAGCATCCCGCATTCGAGGTGAACCGATGGTAGAAGTTGCTGGTCTCGAGCTGACGCCCTGGTTCCAGAACAATGTATCCATGAAGCTTGGGTTTAGTATTGCGACCACAAGCGCAGATCCAGTCCATGTTCTTAACGGCTTCCTTGGCGCTAGCTTTAAGGGTCCTCGTGCTCCACAACTAGCCAGGCAGATGATCGCAAAGAAAGAGCGGTCATGGTCCATCCCGAATGAAGATATCGCTTCGGTCGCCGCTGCCGCCGAGCGGCCGGTCAACCTGTCAGGCAGTCTCGCAGATATAGAGGTCCTGCGTCAGGTAATCCGGTCGCTCATAGCCAGCGACGGTGCCGTCTTTCCTTCCAACCAGTCGTATCAGGTAGCGCATCCTGGATTTGTTACGAATGATTGGACCGGAGGGGACATCGGCAAGCAGTGTGCGGCGCTCCTTCTGGAATACGGGGACGGCACTAAGGCGATGTCCTCGCTGATTGAGAGACTCTGCTCGCCGCAACCGAACCCGTTGTGGGCGCTTCAGTCGGTTTTTTCCGGCCAGCCTACCCCACCGGACTTCTCGATAGCGGCACCTGTGAAGGTACCGTGGGCCGAAGCAGAATCTTGCCGTCAGTTGGCACATAATTTGGGCCGCCTCCTGCATCGCTGCGTAACCCTAGGCGCGACTGGCGTTGATAGCCTTTCCGGTTTGCGAGTCCTCGCAAGCGCCTGCGAGTTTGTCTCCACCCTCATATATGCTCAGGTCCCTAGTTTGATGGGCCGTAGTCAATCCCTTGCACCCCTTCTTGTCGCGGTGTCGGATGAGGCGCCAACTGTCAGGGAGGTCTCAGCGCGCGTCTCGGTCCCAGCAGTGCATGGGGCAATGGATACGTGGATTGCCGAAATGCTTCAAGCCGAGGTTGCCGAGCGGCTGGGTGGGGCGGTGTCAGACCGCAGGGCCGTCGAGAAATTCCTGTTGAGGACGCTGCCTTACTCGCGAGGCGCAAAGATTGCCCGCTCGGCGCGAAGCGAACAGATGATAGCGAACGCTCCGGCAATGCTAAGCCAATTAGAATCTGGCCGCCAAAATGAAGACCTGGCCCTTCCGGCGGCTCTCGTGTTGCTCGACCTTCTGCGGACAACTATGTCCCAGAGCTACGATGGATGGTTTGACCACCACGCCCGCCGCTGCGGCTTTCTTGCGCCGCGCCGCGGCCGATCAGCCAAGCGTTTGTGTGTAGAGGCCCCTCTCGTCACGACGTTGGTTTTGGCGGGGCTCGACGACGATGAGACCCAAGTGGAGTACGGCTTATGGCTCGAACGGCTATCGTCGCGATTCGGTATTCACGTGGGGCCGAATGACGTTACGAGGACAATGGTTCCGCGGGCGTCTGAGGCTGACTTGGAGTCAAACCATGATGCCCTTTCTTTGCTCCTTGCGCGGGTTGGTCTGGCGCGCGCATACAGCGACAATACGGTGGAAGTACTAAGCCCGCTTCCGGTACGAACGGAGTACGATGGCTCCTGATGCATCCCCGGTCACCGGAGGTAGCTTGCTCGCCCAAGCAGTTACCGACACAATCGTTCGGCGCCTAGGATCGGGACTAGGATTCCTGCGGCTTCCACAGATCGCAACTCCGCTTCCAGTGGGCCAAATCCTCGGTCGGGTCTCACTGTCCGTTCCCGACCTTTGGATCTGCGATTTCACTGAATCTGTAATGTCGAACGACCGATCTACCAGCGACGTCCGCACCACCGTTCGGTGGCGCAATGAGGGCCGGATGCCCTTGCTGATAGTTGGAGATCTAAATCGAAATCGCGCTCGGGGCCTAGCTAACGTCGCGCAGGTTTCGGCGACTGAAGTGCGGGGACGCATCTTCGATACCCTCACAGGCAGTGCAGCCTCTGATTTTAGTGTGCAGATCCGACCGCTACTTCGATCGCTGCGTTCGTGGGACTTACCCTTGGACATGGTTGCAAACTACTGCGCGTCCCTTTCTCCCCTGGGAGCTGGCAGCGGCGACCAAGCGCGACAAGAGCTCTGGCGTCTCGGCTTCTTGCCGGATCTCTCTTTCTCAAAGATCGAACGTAGCCGACTTCGACTGAACCAACAGACGGTTGACCGGATTAGATCCTCGGATCTGGCCGAGTTGCAGCGACTAGTCTCTTCTAGCGCCCCAAGCTATTCTGTACTCCGCAGGTTCGCCAGGACTAACGACATTAGGCTCCTCGCTCGCTTGAATCTCGACGACGTGATAGAGGCGATCTCACAGTCGAAGCGCCGGCAGGCCGTGGGCCGCCCTGAGCGCAAGCCGAAGCAGACACCTGAGCCTTCCCGTACGCCCGACCTTGTTGATCTGGTCTTGGGCGACGGTGTTGAGGAAGAAGCGCTTCTGCAGGCCGTGCAGTCTCAGTCCGGGCAGACACTTGAGGTTGGCGGTGACCGCGTTGCGTGGTCTGGTTCGACCCTTACAGACATCCTAGATGACCCATCCATTTCCGAAGCGGCTGCAGGTACTCGCGAGACGGGTGCCGTAGAAAGCACAATGCCCGACCTGCGGCCTGACGGAAATGGCGCAAGTTTTGAGGGACCCGATGAAAGCGGCCTGACGGACACAGAGGAAGTCCCTGTTAACTGGCAGGCGGACTTCTATTCTCAGGTTGCCGGTGGCGTCAAAGGAGGGGGTGGCGTTCAATGGGTTGAAATGAGGCAAATCGCTGAATTTATTGAAGAACTCGCGTTAGATGCCCCTGCTCCTGCATCTGACGCATTGGCAGCGTTCCAGCAAATCGCCAACGCTCGTGCGGAGTTGTCGCCTTACGCGGGCTCGATAGCCAGCGAGGGCGTCCGCCTCCTGTTTGCCTCAGAGAGGCTGCTGAGTCAAGCCGACAACCTAATCTCCGGCTGGGACGACTTGTGGGATGCCCTACGCCGACTACGGGATAACCTGCCGCCCGAGGTCCGTACAGAAGTCCGCCGCATAGCGAATGACCTTACCCTTGTCGACCTCGTTGTTGAGTCGCCTGGTGACGGCCTCCAGGCACGGCTTCTGCCCCTTCATCCGGCTGTTATTGAACCACGCGCCCGCGCCGCGCGACTCTTCCTGGATGAGGCAAGGTCGGGTGAGGTTGATCCCGAATTCGTCGAGACCGTTTCTGTTAATCTTGACCCCGCTGCGCCGTCCATCGGAATCGTTTATCAGAACACGCCGGAGGCGTTGGCCTTCGCCGGTATCCACGGCACGGGCCTCCCGATTTACGCTAAGCGTCGGCTTGCGTCGGGAACGGAGGAGACAGTTCGGCTGGTAAGGCAGCTAATCGACAGATTTGTAGCTGTTCATCCCTTTGCCGAGGTTAGCTTTAGTGTAGCTCTTGTCAACCCTACGGCGGCGGTGGTCTCTCGTCTGTATCAGGCCTATGCGCACGATCCTAAAACGCGATTCGACCGGATTCGTGTCCGAGTCTTCGCTGAGATTGGCGCTGCTCAAGTTCGTGAAGACATCGCTAAGACGGCAGCCAGCGATGTAGACGAACCCGCAGGCAACATCCTCATCGACGTGGTCGAGGGATCACCCAGTCCCGAAAGCCTACGGGCGGGAGGCTCACCTCACCTTCTAGTGATGTTCAACGTCTCCGACAAGGGTGACGCGACGTTTGGGGCGCTCTGGGAGTCTCCGCAGCAGGGCAGTGTTGTGTCGAAGTGGAAGTTTGTTCCGCTACGTAGGATGACCGTAATCAAGCCGTCGCCCTCCGGACGTCTAGCGACGCTCCTCAACAAGCAGGCCGAACTCGCAGCCGGTGGTCAGGCTGAGTTGCAGCGAAGCCCATTACTTCGGGATCGAGAAGAGGTGGAACTCGCCGCACTTGGAGGAGAGGCTACCTGGCTCGTCCTCGTCGAGCCGACTAGCGCCTTGGCGGCACCTGAGAAACTTGACAATCGTCTGACTCTGGTCGGGCGACTGGGTAGCGGTGCCCACACTGCTTACATATACGGTCATAGCCCTCGCCTACTGGTTCAGCCGGCGTTGTCGATGCTGCAGGGCAACAGTTGGCTGGATCCCGAACCGGACGCTCTTCTGACGTTCCTCACAACGACTGTGCAGAGAGCGTTACCGGAGGGGCTGCTCGGATTCTTTGGATCCAATGGGGCTTTCCGGGATGACGCGGTGCTCGGACGAGTTGGCGTAGCGGCGGTGTTGGCTGATCTCCAAGACCGCGATGACGATGCACTGGTGATCAGCCTTGATACGGAAACCGCAAGTCAGTGGCTTCAGAGGCGTCCCACCAACAAGCGAGCCGATCTTCTTTCCTTTAGTTGGCCAGATGGTCGGCCGCGGGTCGAGGCGATAGAGGTGAAGGCGACTAAGGATCTTCATCCTGATCGCATTCCTGGGCCAGTTTTCGAAGCAGCCAAGCAGGTTCGTGAGATGCTCGATGTGCTTCGCGGCATCTTCGGCGCATCCACTGGTGATCCGTTCGCTGCGAGTCGTCGTGAGATTTTGAAGAGACAGGTTTTCCTCGAGGCTTTGCAACAGTGGGAAGTTCTGCGTCTTGACGACTGGGAGAGATACCGTCAACGCATCGCCAAACTGAACGCGGCGTTTGAGGTGGGCCCGCCGAATGCTTCTGTCGAGATTTCAGGTCGCGTTGTAGTAGTTGGTCCAGATGCCCCGAGAGGACCCTACCCTTCGCACGTAGGTGACGATAAACTCCCGCTTGAGGTGCTTGGTGGAGAGTGGCTTCGGCGCGCCTTGCGGCATGGCCGTAGCTATACAGTCATCCCTGCCGAACTCGGTGATCTGCTACCGGATGCAGTCAACCCACTTGGGGATTCGTCACACGAAAGAGGCGGTGATGTCGATATAGCTGACCGCGCAAGCGGCTCCGACACAAAAGATCTGGCGCAGACAACAGCGGATGAGACTGGCGAAGCGAACAGCCCGGCGGTCACGAGTAGTAGTAGTAGCGAGGCACTTTCCCGACGCGTCGCTGCCGCTTTGCATGCCCGACAGGTCCCTGTACGTCGGCTGGACCCAGCTGACATTACGGAGGGACCGTCCGTAATCCGAGTCCCGTTCGAGCTAGAAGCTGGCGCCCGCCTCTCCACGCTCGCTTCTCAGGAAGCGGATCTCGCCCGTGATCTGGGAGTGCCGAGCATCCGCGTTGATAACCTGCCCGGACGGGCCCGATATGCCGTTCTTGAACTGCCGCGGGAGAACCGTACTATCGCGGATGTGGCCTTATTGAATAGGCCAACTGGACCTGCTGTATCTATCGCCTTAGGAAGTGATCTTAGCTTCGCTCCGTTCTGGCTTCAGCTTTCGGAGCTACCGCACCTGCTGATTGGTGGCACCACAGGTAGCGGAAAGAGTATGCTAATTCGATCGATACTGTGGCAACTGACGCGGTTGTACGGGCCGGACGACCTAGATCTTATCCTGATTGACGCCAAAGGCATGAATGACTATCGAGACCTTGCCCGAGCGCCGCAGATCAGGAGTTCAGCGGACTATCATCTCGGCGCGACGGGTGCGTTCGATCTTCTACTGGATATCGTTGATCGCCGGCTGCCTGACAGGGTTGCAGAGTTTAACCGGTATGCAGAGGAAGCCCTTGGGCGCCCGGTGCCTCAACTTTTCACCGACATCGTATCGCTGGCCAAGGACTCGCTAGATCAAGGTTTACGCCCGCCGATGCGTCCTTTCGTAGTAGTGATTGATGAGTTTGCTGAGCTCGCGTTGTCCTCTGCCGATAAGCGGCGGTTCGAGACAGTTGTTACGCGATTCGTCCAACGGGCGCGGGCGGTGGGGGGGCACTTGATTGCAGCCACCCAGCGTCCGAGTGTTGAGATCGTTCCTGGAATCATGAAGGCCAACTTCGCTCGAGTCAGTTTGCGCGTTCAAAGCGCGGTAGATAGCCGAGTGATCATTGACTCGGCCGGCGCTGAGACTCTCCTGCCGCGAGGTGACTTGTTGTATTCATCTCCAGAGCTTGGCCTCGTGCGGCTTCAGGGTTTTGCCGCTCACGGGCCTTATCCGCCCGTGGAATAGGACGGACTTCGGATTTGAAGGCTGTCAACACGAGGACTTTCTGGCACTACCGTCTGCTTGGTAGCGGTCCGCTCTCTTCCGGCGGGTCGCTGCCCGGCCAGCCACGACGGCCCGGAAGTTGGCGGCTTATGCGGGGCAACTGCAGCAGGTGCGGGCCCTATCTGGCGTCGCCGTAGGTGTGGCGACGATGAATACTGCGAGTCCTACCGTCTTGTCGTGAGTAGCCTGTAGGTCCTGACGACTTCCCCGACGTAGCCATTTGTCCGGCTAACGCTCTCTTGTTCGATCAGGGTCGTGCCTACCTCAACAGCAAAGAGGGCGGCGAGTTCCGCGTCGGCGGCGACTTGACGGTGTCGCACTTCCGAAGCGGCACGCTTGTCTGACCCGCTCGTGTGCAATCGAGGGTTTGCGTAGGTGCCGCGACCGTGTTGGGTGGCAACCCAGCCTGCTTCTCGCAAGACCGAGATGGCTTGGCGAATTGTGCCACGGCTTGCCCGAAACTCGGCGGTAAGCACAGTCTCAGTTGGAAGGAGAGCGCCGGGCGGGATTCGGCCGCTTTCGATTTGCTCTCTCAACTCGTCGGCGATCGAGCGGTAGCGGGGCTGTCCGTAGTGCGGGGTGGGCACCTGCTCACCGTACCTGGCACTTGTCTTACCAAGTGCCAACCAAGTGACCTGTTTCGGAACCTAGACAACTCGTCCACTTGTAGATACGTTTCTTTGTGTGCGGCTGGGGTGACGGCTCGGTCAAGGTGGTCACGTGCCCGCCCTGGTCGCATCTGATGCGCGGCGTCCTGTCGGACCGGTTGCGGTAGCCGCGCGTACAAGTGGGCTTGGCGATACCCGACCCGTCTGTGTCGGACGGTGCGCCGTGCCTTCATCCGGGCCGGTGGCCGGCTGCATTCCCCCGTGGCTGGCCACCGGTCCCCGCCTACCTGTGGAGGTGCGATGTCCGGCTCTCATCGTCGACGCCGCTGGTTCTCGTCCTGGTGGTCCTGGTGGCGTCCTCCGACTCGGGCTGCCAGCTTCAACGCTCTGTCGAGTTCGCGCCCGAGTTCTGTCCCGCCCTCGCATCGGTGGGCCTTGGGACCGACGCGGGAGTTGCCCGCGCTGCGGTACGCGCCGCCGATGACGCGGGCGCAGGCCTACCGGGGCAACGGTGGGCGGTGGCCGCGGTGAGCCGTACTAGCAGACCGGCGGACGTCACGAGCCATCCGGACTGGTGTGCTCCAGATCGCTGCGGTCACGTGGTGCCGCCGCTGATGGCGCATATGGCCCGGCGCCATCGCGGGCCGATGTACCGGGTCGGCGACACCCGGGCGAGCGGCCACATCGTCACGTACCTCATCGGTGCCGATGCCACGGCGCCCTTGATCGCGGTTCACGCGACGTGTCGGGCCGGGATGGGCTGGGCGGAGTTGCCGTTGCCGCAGGTTGCCAAACTGGTCGAGCAGCTTCGCGGACTCCTGAAGCAAGCTGGCGGCCAGCAGGGGGCCGACGATGAGTGAGGGCGAACCCATGACGGAACGTCAGCCGTTGTCCTCGATCGAACCGGTCGTGTGCCCGATGTGGTGCCGGGGCTGCGGACCGAACGACCCGATGCACCGGGGCTTGCCCTCCACCATCGGGCGGGAGCGGACTGGCTGGGTCACCGTTCAACTGCTCGTCGACCGGTTCTCGCGGCGGGACCTGGCCGTGAAGCTCGACGCGACCCGCGACGGCGCAACGCAGACCGTGCTCATGTCGCCGGTACAGGTGGACCGGCTCGTTGACGAGCTGACGCGAGCCCGCCTGGAGATGCTGGCACCGATTGGCCGACACGAACGGGCGGAGGAGGCACGGTGAACTCCAACAGCCGGCGGGGCGTAGCGGCTCCTCGTACTCCCGCCCCTCGCCGCACGCAGTCACCGCGAGTGGCGGTACCGGTCTCTCCGGTTCCTGAGCGGCCCGCCGGGGGGACCACCTGGCAGACGTTGCAACGTCTAGGGGGTACGGTGACCGGTGTGCATAGCCGGGACTGGCGCCCTCGTTACCTGCAACTCGCTGAGGAGTTGCGGGCAAAGATCATGAGCGGTGAGCTGCCACCGGGCATCCTGATGCCGAGCGAGACCGAGCTGGCCGACTCGTCCGGCCTGTCCCGCACCAGCGTCCGCAACGCGATCAGGCAGCTTCGGGAATGGGGCCTGGTCCGGGCGGAGCAGGGGCGCGGCACCTACGTGCGGGCACCCCGCCAACGGGTACGCCGTCGCAACACCGAGCGATACCAGTGGGAGAAGGACCGGGTCCTACTCGACGAGGCCGAGCGGCTGAAGACCGGCGCCACCGAGCACGACACCGGCCTGACCGTCGATGATCTGAAGTTCCACGCCGAATACTCCCGGGTGAACGCTGACGAGGAGATGGCGGCGGCTTTGCGCGTCGAGCCGGGTACGCCGCTGCTGCGCCGGGTCTACTGGACGTCCTCCCGGCACGAGAACGCGCCGCTGACGGTGTCGTACTCATACCTGCCGTATGACCTGGTGGCCCCGAACCCGGACCTGCTCGACGAGAGCAAGGAACCCTGGCCCGGCGGTACGCAGCATCAGCTCTACACCCTCGGTATCGAGCTGGACCGGATCGACGACGAGGTTCGCGCGCGTCCTCCGTCGCCGGATGAGGCCGAGCTGTTGGACATCGACCCGGGCGTCTCCGTGCTCACCGTGCGGAAGACCTCCGTCGACACCACCGGCCGCGTCGTCGAGGTCGCTGACGTGGTGATGCCGGGTGACCGCACCGAGCTTGTCTACTCCCACAAACTCCAGCGGTGGAAAACTTGACGCAGTTCGTCTCGGTCATCACGCCGGTCCACGCGCCCAGCATCGAGTACCTGGCTGGCGCCTACGAGTCGTTGGCGAAGCAGGAGATGCCCGCCGGCTGGGACTGGCAATGGCTCGTCCAGGAGGACGGACAGACCGGCGCCTTGGTCGACGCGCTGCCCGACGATCCTCGGATCAGTCACGGCACTGGCCGTCCCGGTGGGCCTGGTGTGGCTCGCACCCTCGCGCTGTCCCGCGTCTCCGGGCAACTCATCAAGGTTCTGGACGCCGACGACCAGTTGACCCCCGGCGCGCTCGCCCGGGACATCGCCGCGTTCGGCGCGCACCCGCAGATCGGTTGGGCTACCTCGCGGGTACTCGATCTGCTGCCTGACGGGTCGACGGCCGGATGGGACCAGGACCCGGCCGGCGGGGTCGTCGACCGCGGATCGGTCCTGTCGTTCTGGCAAGCGAACGGCTATCGCGCGTCCGTGCACCCGGCGACGCTGTGCCTACGGCGGGATCTCGTCTTCGCCCTAGGCGGCTGGATGGCCCTGCCCGCCTCCGAGGACACCGGCCTTCTGCTCGCCGCCAACGCGGTCAGCGAGGGCTACTTCATCCGGGAGTACGGCCTGCTCTACCGCAAGTGGCCCGGTCAGGTCACCAGCCAGGCCGCACACCGGGAACCGGCCGAGTACCAGGGACGCATGAAGATTATCGAGGCCAGAGCCAACGCCCTGGCCTCGATGCTGCCCAACGGATTGCCGCTCACGCCTCCGGCGTAGCCTCGTGCCCCGGCATCCCGTGGGTACGCCGACGCTCCTTCATCTCCGCCTCGTAGATGTGCCGCCGCCCGCCGGCCAACTCCTCCCGCGCGTCCCGCTCGACCTCCTGGAACGCCGCGTAGTAGCCGTCGTCGAACTCCTCCATGATCTGGAACGTCCACCGACCCGGTAGCACGTTACGCCCCAACAGCTCGTGCTCAACCCGGTCGGCCACCTCATCGTGCCCAGCCTCGCGAAGCAGCTTCACCACCCGGTCAAGGGTGAGATCCGCGCCGCCGACGAGCTGGTGCGCTGAGTACAGGTGACCGCGTACCCGGTGGATCGTCTCCAGCGCCTTGCTCAACTCACCCAGAGCCTCAATCGTCGTATCGTCACAACCTGGTGGGCGAGAGTGCCTCGCATCTACCGTTGCGGAACGCTTATCTTCGGTCATTCCTAAACGGTATCAATGAATCTGCCCGACATGCCTGCAGCAAGATTGAGAAATCAGGGCTTTCCTGGCTTGCCGTGGACGTAAGCCCTAGGGCATGGAGAACGGATCGAAACCCTTCACCCACTTTTTCTGTTGCGGGTGCCAATCATACGCTTCGTCATCGTCCGCGCCGACGAACTCGCCAGTCTCGTCTTCGACCCACCTAAAGGGTGAATCTTTGGTGCCCCAGACGTAAGTTTCCTCCACTCCATTCACTATGGCATCTACGATGATTTGACCTTCGTAAAGATGGCCATGCTTTGAGTCGAGGGTTATTTGAGCGTTTAGGAATCCGGCGTCCCCTTGGCCGAGGGTGATGGAACCCGGTGGCATGACACGAGTCTCGTCACTGTCAAATTCCGAGAAGGTTGTTCGCTGCTTTACCGTATCGACAACAACGGAGACGCCCGCGTTCGAGCCGCCCCCGTAGCTGCACTTGATCAGGGTCCCTGCTGAGGCTGCCTTCCTGTTGAAAATCTTTGATCGTACGTCTTTGATCACGACGAGGTCCGAACTTCCAGCTTGAATCTCCAGCTTGAAACTTGCCCCCACGGTGTATATGTCAGGAGTGGCCGCGAACCAGCCGCTCCAGTCGTCGCAGTGACTCTGAGCCTCGTCTTCTGGGTAGTCGAGGGGGCGAGGTAAGTCCTGAGGGTGGCCGATATAAAAGGCGCGGAAAATGTTGTACAAGCTCAGCTTGACGTCGCCATAAGTGCGGGGAAGGACAGCGTTGCAAACGACCTGGTTGTTGTCGCCTTGCGCATTGCATTCGCCATTAATCCCTTCCTTGGAATCAGTGCATGCGGCCGCTATCGAGACTACAAGGGCCGCCAACCCCACCAGCGCAGCAACACCTTGCCACCAGGGGCGACCAAGCCAAAGGGGTGTTGAGAGAGTGAAGGATGGCGTGCGCCCTCCCTCGCCCTCGACTCTAGGCGAATTCATGTATCGCAGTATTGCTCCACTGTGGTCGCCTCAAACCGGCTGAATAGTTATGCCTGCTGTCTGATTGCGGACAGCTGCCGAGTAGAGGCACAACCGGGGCGCCTCTGCCTCGCCCGCTCCGCATCTCGCCGAACCACTTGTTGACTTGTCTGCCAAGTGCCGTCTACCTTGGTGTCTCAACTTGGCAGACATGCCAACAACCTGGAGGTTGAGCGATGGCTCTGCGTGGCGGTACGAGGTTCGCCGTGCGTTGTGAGGACGTGTTCCCGGCGGGATGCGCCCTGGTCCCCGAGTCCCTCGGTGAGGTCGAGGACTACGACGAGAAGACCGGTCGCCGGTCGCCGGCCAAGGACAAGCTGACCGGCCAGCGGGTGTGGCAGGTCCGCGTGATGGACCTGGACCCGGAGCTTGGCAAGCGGTCGCGGGAGACGACGGTCAAGATCTCCGCCGACTACCAGCCGGTCCCGCCGACGGGGGCGCCGTTCGAGGCGGTGGAGTTCGAGGGCATGACGGTCACGCCGTACGTGACCAATAACGGTCGGATGGCGTACTCGCTGCGGGCGACCGGGATGCGTGCCCCGGCGGGTGTGGCCGGTAAGGCGGCGGCGTAGCCGCATCTGGTGGGGGCGGGGCTGTCAGGTCTTGGCGGACGGCAGCCCCGCCCTCTGTCTCTTCCCCCTGCTCTGTCGAGAGAGGTAGTGACGTGTCCAAGCGTAGGCGTTCGCCTGCCCCGGCTCAGCCTCGGTGCGGCGTGTGTCAGTCCCGGTTCGACCCGGCCGCCGGTGCGGCTGACCGCTGCCCGCTCTGCCTCGGGCAGCTCGTTCTTCCCCTTCCCCCGGTTCGCAACTCGTCGGGTCGGTTTGTGTCGCTGCGGGGTGCGCGATGATCCGCCGGCCCCGTGGCGGGGTAGTGATGGTGACCGCCGGGGATCTGATGGTGATCCGGCCGAAGCGGTTCAAGCTGCCGATGTGGGTGGTCGTGCTCGGCCTGGTGCTGCGCTGGCTCGCCCTGGCCTGCTGGTGGTGCCTGCGTCACCCGGTCACCGTGGGCCTGGCCGTGCTCGCCGTCGTCCTCTACGTCGAGTATGGCTGGGCGGGTCTGATCGTGCCGCTGGTCCTGGCGTCGACGGTGTCCGCCGTGTGGCGGTGGCGCAATGAAGCGTCCTGGTGGCGGTGGTGCGCCGGGCCGCTGCTCGGCCGGTTCCGTCAGGTCTTCGTGTACCGGCGGGCGTGGCGTGAGGCCATGACCCTGTGCGGCCTGACCGAGACGTACGACCTCCAGCCTGTCTTTCCCACGCTGCTGCGGGTGCGCTCGGATCAGGCCCTCGACGTGCTGACCATCCGCATGGTCCGCGGCCAGACCCCGGCCGACTTCCAACGGGTCACGGCGAACCTCGCGTACGCCTTCGGCCGGCGGCACGCCCGCGTCTACTCCGAGCGGCCCGACGACCCGCCGACGCGTACCGGCTACTGGGCGCTGGTGCTGCGGCTGGTGGATCGGGTGCGGTTCCGGGACCGGCCGACCGTGGTCCACCTGGTGATCGTCCGTACTGATGCGCTGCGGCCGGTGGTGGCGCCGTTCGAGACTCCGGCGGTCCCGGATTTCACCGCTCTGCCGCTGGCGCGGCGGGAAGACCTGGGCACCTGGTGCCTGCACCTGCTCGCCACGCACGTCCTCATCGGCGGGGCCACCCGGTCCGGCAAGGGCTCGGTGCTGTGGTCGCTGGTCCGCTCGTTGGCCGGCGGCATCACCTCGGGCCTGGTGCGGCTCTGGGTGATCGACCCCAAGGGCGGGATGGAGTTCGCCATGGGTCGGCCGTTGTTCGCCCGGTTCGCCTGCAAGTCCTTCGAGGCCATGGCGGACCTGCTCGACGAGGCCGTGACGGTCATGCGGGAACGTCAGACCCGACTGGCCGGCAGGGTCCGGGTGCACACGCCGACTGAGGCTGACCCCCTGGTCGTGGTCGTCGTCGACGAGATGGCCGCGCTCACCGCGTACCTGCAAGACACCGACCTGCGGAAGCGTATCGCGTCCTCGCTGGGGCTGTTGCTGTCGCAGGGTGCCGGCGTCGGGGTCCTGGTCGTGGCGGCGTTGCAGGACCCGCGCAAGGAGGTGCTGCCGTTCCGGGACCTGTTCCCGACCCGCATCGCGCTGGGTCTGACGGAGGCGGCACAGGTCGATCTGGTCCTCGGCGACGGTGCCCGCAACCGGGGCGCGTTGGCTGACCAGATGCCCCGTTGGGCCAAGGGCGTCGGTTACGTGATCCTCGACGGCACCCCCGAACCCCTGCGGGTCCGGTTCTCGTACATCAGCGACGACGACATCCGCGACATGGCCCAGCAGTACCCGGCGCCGGTCGACGCGTCGGACATCCTCGCCCAGGTCGGCCGCGAGTCGGCCCCGGAACCGGTGCGCCCTCCGTTGCCCCGCAAGCCGTCCGGGCCGCTGCTGCCCGATGCGCTGCGCAACCTGCTCGACCGGGACAGCGGGGGTGATCCGCGGTGACGGCCACCCCGAACGGCCGCCGGTTCTACCGGCTCCGCACCCCCGAACCTACTACCGCCGTCTCCGTCCGGGTCGACCCCGAACGGCCCGACCCGTACCCGGTCTATCTGGCGGTCGGTGCGGGCCGACGGCGGATGTCCCTGACCCCCGACGAGGCGTGGGCGCTGTGGCGCTGCCTCTCCGAAGCGGTCGCCGCGCTCGGCACCCCTCCCGACTACATCCGCACCGACATCCGACCGGCCAGGAGGTAACCGCCATGACCACCCTCACCCGCTTCATCAACCGGCTCCGGCGTCCGCTGCGCATCCAGCTCGTCGGCCCCGCCGACCAGACCGCCGCCGCCCTGCACGGCCTGGCGCAGATGGTCAACCGCCGGACCGACATGAACGACCGGCGCATCCGCATCGACGTGACCATCCGCGAGAAGCCGTTGGAGGAGTGGCGATGACCGAACGCACCGAATCGGCCGTACGCCTGGTGATCCTGCTCGCCATCGGCACCATGGCCGGCGCCGCCGCCTTCACCCACGTCCACGACCTGTCCGTGGCCCACGGCCAACCGCACTGGATCGGCTGGGCCAACGCCGTGGCGGTCGAGCTGATGGCGATCTACCTCGGTCTGGAACTGCGCGCCCGCCGTCGTGCCCGCCGCCCGGTCGGCCTGGTCGCCTCGCTGCTCGTCGCGTTCGCGCTGCTGTCCCTCGCTGTCCAGGTCGCCGAAGCGGAACCCTCGGTGTGGGGCTGGATCGTGGCAGCCGTGCCGTCCCTGGCATTCCTCGCCCTGGTGAAGGTCGTTCTCTCCAACGCCCCGGCCACCCCGCCGGCCCCCGAACCGGACCAACCCCCGGTCGACTGGTCCGAGGTGCCCGAGCAGGTCGCTCCCGACCTTGAACCGGAGCGTCCGGCCGACCCCGTACCGCCGACTGTCCCGGCTCCCGCCGCCATCTCCGCCCCGGCGACGGTGCTGCCCCCGCGCGGCGTCGTCCAGCCCAACCGGCCGCACGTCGTCGGGATCATCCGATGACCGCAGCGACCCTGCCTGGCCTCGAACCCGCCCCGACCCCGGCTACTGCTTCTCGGCCGGGGTCGCGGGCGGCCCGCATGGCACTACCCCGCTCGGTCGACGTACTCAAAGAGATCGCCGCTGAGTATGGCGTCTGCGTCCGCCCCCTCGCGATGCGTCGCACCGACCTCGACACCGGCCTGACCGAGGTCATCGACCTGCCCTGCGGAGCCACCCGCGAGGACAAGTGCGCGCCGTGCGCGAAGAAGAACCGCCGGCTGCGGCAGGCCCAGATCCGCGAGGGCTGGCACCGTGACGACGAGCCGCTACCCGGCCCAGAACCCGCGACCGAGGAACAGAAGGCGCTGATCCTGCTTCGGGCACACTTCGAGTTCGCCCGCGACGAAGCATGCCGGGCCAGCCAGTACGACCAGGTCGCCGATCTCGACGAGGCAATCCGCGAGGTAGAGGAAGCCATTGCCGCTGAGGGTCTGCGCGGTCGCGTCGGGCCACCCCACGGCAACATCGACGAGGACTCCGACGATGAGCCCGGCCGCCGGCGCAAGCGCTCCACCCGGCGGCGTCAGGATGCCCCCGACCTGCCCCGGCGCAAGGTCGAACGGCGCACCATCGGCAAGACCTACACCGCCCCCGACGGCTCGACCTTCCGACCGTCGATGTGGCTCACGCTCACCCTCGACTCCTACGGGCCGGTCCGCCCGGACGGTACCCCGGTCAACCCCGACCGGTACGACTACCGCCGCGCCGCCTGGGACGCCGTGCACTTCCCCCGTCTGCTCGACCGGTTCTGGCAGAACCTCCGACGCTGCGAGGGCTGGAACGTCCAGTACGCCGGCTGCGTCGAGCCCCAACGCCGACTCGCTCCACACGCACACTTCGCCATCCGCGGCACCATCCCCCGCGACGTGCTCCGCACCGTGGCCGCCGCGACCTACCACCAGGTCTGGTGGCCGAGCGTGGATGTCCAGCGGTACACCCTCGACCGCCTCCCCGTCTGGGACGAGCAAGCGGCCGCATGGATCGACCCCGACACCCGAGAGCCGCTGACCACCTGGACGGAAGCCCTCGACGCCATCGACGACGACCCGGACGCCGAACCCGTGCACGTCGTCCGCTTCGGCTCCCAGGTCGACGCCCGCGGCGTCATGCCCGGCACCGAGGACGCTGAACGGACCATCCGGTACGTCACGAAGTACATCACCAAGCACACCGGCGACTGCCACAAAGCGACCACCGACCGGCAGCGCAAGCACCTCGACCGGCTCTGGCACCAACTCCAACTCACCCCCTGCACCGACCGCTGCGCGAACTGGCTCCTGTACGGCGTCCAACCGAAGAAGGCGCACGCGAAGCTCAAGCCCGGCCGCTGCAAGGGCAAGGTCCACCAGCGCGACACCCTCGGCATCGGCGGTCGGCGGATCCTCATCTCCCGCGACTGGTCCGGCAAGACCCTCGCCGACCACAAACACGACGCACGGGCCTGGGTACGGGCACTGCTCGGCGCCACCACCGACAGCGGCCCGGCCGGGCAGGTCGTCGACGACCAGGGCGCCACCGCCGAACGGGTCCGGCACGCCTGGGAACTCGCCCGCCCCGACGATCCCGACGTCGGCCCGCTGTCCCACAGGCTCATGCGCTCGATCAGCGAACGCGCCCGCTGGCGGACCGAACTACTCGCCGCCAAGGACCGCGCCGCCCAGGGGTCCGCAGATCTTTCGGCAACTCAGCACAACGCACAGCACCACGGGGAGGAAAGACAGTGAACGAGGAGTTGTTGACCGTGTCGGAAGTCCTCGCCGAGCTGCGCGTACCGCGCTCGACCTGGTTCTACTGGCGGCAGACCGGCAAGGGACCACGGGTGATCAAGCTCCCGAACGGGCAGCTTCGGGTCCGCCGGTCCGCGCTCGGTCGGTGGCTCGGTGAGCTGGAGCAGGACGCGGCGTGAAGAGCTACGAGGTCCAGATCTGGGAGATCGGCAAGCGCGCAGACCGGAAGGCTCGGCCGTGGCGGGTCCGCTGGGCGGTGAGCAGCCAGCGCTTCGAGGAGATGTTCCGTACCAAGGCCCTGGCGCACTCGTTCCGCGCCGAGCTGGTCCAGGCGGCCAACGCGGGGGAGCCCTTCGACCCAGCCACCGGCCGCCCGGTCTCGGAGGCCAGAACCAAGAACCCCACGACGTGGTACGCGCACAGCCGCGCGTACGTCGAAATGAAGTGGCCCCGGGCGGCGGCCAAGACCCGGCGGTCGATCGTCGAGGCGCTGACCTCGATCACGGTGACCCTGACCCGGTCGACGAAGCGGGGCCGACCGGATGACGCGCTGCTCCGTGAGGCGCTGTACCTCTACGGGCTCAACCCGCGTCGCTGGTCCGACGAGATCCCGGCCGACCACGCGGCGGCCCTGGCCTGGCTGGAAACCGCGTCGCTGCCGGTCGTCGAGCTGGACTCACCCGCGATGGTCCGCCGCGTCCTGGACAGCCTGTGCGTACGCCTCGACGGCAAGCCGGCGGCTGCCTCGACCGTCCAGCGCAAGCGGGCCACCTTCTACAACGCGCTCGGGTACGCCGTCGAGCTGGAACTGATCGACTCCAACCCGGTCGACCGGGTCCAGTGGACGGCCCCCGAGGTGGCACAGTCCATCGACCGGCGGGTTGTGGCGAACCCGGCCCAGGTCGCCACGCTGCTGGAGGCGGTGAAATCTCTCGGCAAACGCGCCGACAAGGTCACGGCCTTCTTCGGCTGTCTCTACTACGCGGGGATGCGACCCTCCGAAGCGGCCGATCTGCGGCGGGAGGACTGCGACCTTCCCGGGCACTGTCTCGGCTGTGGGACCGACTTCGACGACCTGGCGGCGGTCAAGCCTTCGGCCTCGTGTGACCACGAGAAGGTCGAGTACCGCTGGGGTCGCCTGGTGCTCGCCGGGACCGCCCCACGCGCCGGCTCGCACTGGACCGATGACGGCGGCTCTCACGAGCGGCGCGGACTCAAGCACCGAGGCCGACAGGAAACCCGGACGGTCCCCATCCCGCCCCGGCTCGCCGAGCTGCTGTGCGCGCACGTCGAGAATCACGGCGTTGGTCCGGATGGTCGGTTCTTTCGGGGCCTGCACGGCGGCCCGCTCTCCGAGTCGGTGTACGACCGGTGGTGGAAGCTCGCCCGCGAGAAGGCGCTGACCGAATCGCAGGTGGCCTCGCCGCTCGTGCGTCGGCCCTATGACCTGCGGCATGCGGCGGCCTCGCTCTGGCTGAATGCCGGCGTGCCGCCGACCGAGGTCGCCCGGCGCCTGGGCCACGGCGTCGCCGTCCTCCTCCGCGTCTACGCCAACTGCATCGACGGGGGAGACGACACCATCAACGACAAGATCGGGAATGCCCTCGGGTGACCCGTTGTTGCCGACAGGGCTGCGGCAGGTGAGGGCAGAGTGGCTGGCTGAAAGGGCAACGGCGCTTCGTGAGTGATCCGATGAATTTCCTGGGGAATTATGGGCTGCGGCCCACCGTGTCCAGCCGGTTGGCGGACGAGGTCGCAGAGGCCATGGCCGCGCGGGCGGCCGAGGAGGCAGAGCGCCACGAGCGGGCCGAGCAACGTGAGACGGAACTCTTGGAGCAGAACGTTGCCCTTACGCAGCGGTTCTCGGACTTCGTGACGAAGGTGGAGCGCGACCGGGCTGACGACCAGCAACGGCTTGAGCGTGCTGAGCAGAGAGAGCTTGAGGCTCTCGGGGTGGCCAAGGACAGCCGGCGTGTGGCCTGGATCTCGGCGATGGTCGCGATCGTCGCCCTGCTGGTCGCAGTCGCCGCGATCGTTGTACCCCTGGTCTGGCCCTCCAGCGAGATGCGCGCACCGGTGGTGACCCCTTCTGGTGCCGTGCCAGCGTCCACCAGTGCTCCTGCAGCGCCTCACGCTTCTCCAAGCTCGTCCGGGGACGCTGGCAGGCCGTCTGGTTCACCATCGCCCTCGGCGTCCTGAGACCTCGGCGAGTCTGGTGGGCGTGGGCAGGTGGTGGGCGGTTCACCGAACGGCGCGAGCGCAGCGGGAAGGGTCAGCAGCTCAGAGGCACTGAACCGGCCAAGATCGCGGACGCCCTGTAAATCCGTCGCGAAAGCTACAGAGGTTCGAATCCTCTACCCGCCACCAGGAGCACCAACGGCCCCTGACCAGCAGGAATGCTGATCAGGGGTCGTTGTCGTTTGTCCGGCTGCATCCAGCCGTTGACGACGGGCTGTGGGCAGGTCGATCTTGCCTTTGGGTCTTGTCCGGGCTGGGCCGGGGCCGGTGGGAACTGGTAAGGGTAATCGCGCCCGCCCTCGACCTCCGAGGGCGGGCACGGGCTCGCAGCGGTCAGCAGCAGTTTCCCTTGGCGCCAGCCGTGGCCGGTTCCTTGTCGTTTGCGGGGGTGCAGCACGCGCTCTCGGTGGCCTTCTTTAACTGGTCGGAGTCGGCCTTGACGGTGTAGACCTCCCAGGGCTCGTTGCCGGGGCCGCGTACCCAAACCTTGTCCTGGAGGGCGTAGCAGCATTCCGTGCTGTTTTCTTCGAGGGTGATCAGGCCGGAGTCGGTGAGCCGCCTGGTGGCGGCGTTGACCTCGTCGGTGCTGAACACCTCGATGCCCAGGTGGTCCATGACGGTCGGCTGGTCGGGCTCGCCTTCGAGCAGTACGAGCTTCAGCGGTGGGTTTTCGATGGCGAAGTTGGCGTAGCCGGGGCGACGCTTGGCCGGCTCAGTGTTGAACAGCTTCGAGTAGAAGGCGATGGAGCCTTCGAGGTCCGATACACGCAGGGCGAGTTGGGCGCGGGACATGGTTTCCCCTCCTGGCGGGTTCAGCGGATGTGGTGGCTGGTGAAAGCAGTGGTACGGGTGCACAGGG
Source organism: Micromonospora sp. NPDC049048 (assembly GCF_043197615.1). Taxonomy (NCBI): domain Bacteria; kingdom Bacillati; phylum Actinomycetota; class Actinomycetes; order Micromonosporales; family Micromonosporaceae; genus Micromonospora; species Micromonospora sp. NPDC049048. The sequence continues at coordinate 492,064 of NZ_JBICTM010000001.1, forward strand.
CGTCAGTCGTGGCAAGCCGCAGCGCAGACCTGCCCGTACGACTCGCCGGGTGTCACGGGCGGGCCGTGGCCGGGGCGGCGACGTGAACGCGGCGTGACCATCACTTCGTCCTTGCCTAGATGGTTTTCGAAGCAGGGCCTACGTTGCACGCTGTTTCGAGGTCTGTCAACCTAGAGGTGTGTCGAAACAAGCGCTGCCGGTGGTGGATCTCCAAACCGTGGCCTGCTGCTCCCCGATCGCGGTCCGCCCTCTGGACGCCGATCAAGCCGCGATGGTCGCGCCCATGTTCAAGGCCCTGGGTGACCCGATCCGGCTGCGGCTGATGTCGATGATCGCCTCGGTGCCGGAGATCTGCGTCTGCGATCTGACGCCGGCATTCGACTTGTCCGGGCCGACCATCTCCCACCACCTCAAGGTGCTGCGCGAGGCTGGCCTGGTCGACTCCGACCGACGCGGCACCTGGGTGTGGTATCGGGTCCGCCCGGAAGCGTTCAGGCAACTCGGCGCGCTGCTGGACATCTCCGCATCCGCGCAGGCCACCGCGTGACCCTCACCCGCGCCCGCCGGGCATGGGCCGAATTCACCGGTACGGCCCTGCTGGTCGCCGCGGTCGTCGGGTCCGGGATCGCCGCCGCCCGGCTATCGCCCACTGACGTCGGGCTCCAGTTGCTGGAAAACGCGATCGCCACCGCCCTCGCCCTGGGCGCGCTGATCCTCATGTTCGGGCCGGTGTCGGGGGCACACTTCAACCCGGTCGTCTCCGCCGTCGACTGGTGGCTCGGCCGTCGTGCCGGCACCGGCCTGACCGCCCGGGACCTCGCGGCCTACGTCCCCGCACAGGTCGCCGGGGCCATCGCCGGGGCGGTGCTGGCTGACCTCATGTTCGGACTACCCGCCGTGACCTGGTCGGGCACCGTCCGGGCCGGCGGGAACCTGTGGCTCGCCGAGGTGATCGCCACCGCAGGCCTGGTTCTCCTGGTCTTCGCCCTCGCCCGCACCGGTCGTACCACTGCGCCCCCGGCCGCCGTGGGCGCCTACATCGGCGCGGCCTACTGGTTCACCTCGTCCACCTCGTTCGCCAATCCCGCCGTCACCATCGGCCGTGCGCTCACCGATACCTTCGCCGGCATCGCCCCGGCGTCCGTGCCTGGCTTCGTCGCCGCCCAGCTCGCCGGCGGACTGGTCGCCGTCGCTGCCGTCGCCGCCTGGTACCCCCACGCGGCCGACTCCGCCGACTCCGTCGTGGTGCCGCACCTCGCTCGGGAGGGCCGATGAACGCCCCCGCCAGCAGCACCGGCATCACCATCGCCGCCATGGGCAACCAGCACGCCGACGCCGTGCTGGAGATCTACCGGCTCGGCATCGCCACCGGCAATGCCACCTTCGAAACCGAGCCGCCAACCTGGGAGCAGTTCACCGCCAGTCGGCTACCCGGTCATCGCTGGGTGGCCGTCGACCCCACCGGCCGAGTCCTTGGCTGGGTCGCCTGCTCCGCCGTGTCCGACCGGTGCGTCTATGCCGGGGTGGTAGAGCACTCCGTCTACGTCCACCCCGACGCCCGCGGCCAGGGAGTCGGCCGCCTTCTGCTCGACGCCCTGATCGCCTCGACCGAGCAGGCCGGCGTCTGGACCATCCAATCCGGCGTCTTCCCGGAGAACAACGCCAGCCTCGCCCTGCACACCGCCTGCGGCTTCCGCACCGTCGGCACCCGCGAGCGCGTCGGCCGTCACCATGGCGTCTGGCGCGACGTCACCCTCCTCGAACGACGCAGCCCCACCATCACCTGACAGGGACCTGTCCATGCGCCGAAAGCCCAGCGTCCTGTTCGTCTGCGTCCACAACGCCGGCCGTTCCCAGATGGCCGCCGGCTGGCTCCGCCACCTGTCCGGCGACAGGATCGAGGTCCGCTCCGCTGGTTCCGAACCGGCCGACCAGATCAACCCCGTGGCCATCGAGGCCATGCGCGAGGTGGGTATCGACATCACCGGTCAGACTCCGGCCCGGCTCACCTGGGACGCCGTCGAAGCCAGCGACGCCGTCGTCACCATGGGCTGCGGGGACGCCTGCCCCGTCTTCCCCGGCAGACGCCACGAAGACTGGAAGCTCACCGATCCCGCCGGCCAACCCCTCGACGTCGTACGCCAGGTCCGCGACGACATCAAGGCTCGGGTCATGCAGCTGCTGGCCAGCATCGAGCAACACGGTTGAGCAGGAGCGTGCGAGGCGGCGGCGACCGATTCGGTGACCGACGCCCAACTGAGGACCTGGCAGACTGACGCGCCCGTACCCGAAGGAGACGCATGGCGAAGCTCATCTACTCGATGATCTCCTCGCTCGACGGCTACGCCGAGGCGGCGGAGGGCGATCTCGGCGTCGGTGCCGAGGTCGAGGAGGTGCACACCTTCATCAACGACGTCTTCCGCCCCGTCCGCACGTTCCTCTACGGCCGGCGGATGTACGAGACGATGGTCTTCTGGGAGACCGCGCACACGCTGCCCGACGCGCCGCCGCACATCCTTCGGTACGCCCGCGACTGGCAGGCCGCGGAGAAGGTCGTGTACTCCACGACGCTGGAATCGGTGTCGAGCGAGCGGACCAGGATCGAGCAGAGCTTCGACCCCGACGCGGTACGCAGGCTCAAGGCCGAGTCCGAGCACGACCTCTCCGTCGACGGCCCGACCCTCGCGGCCCAGGCGATCAGGGCCGGCCTGGTGGACGAGTACCACCTGTTCATCACCACGAGCGTGGTCGGCGGCGGCAAGCGGTTCTTCCCCGACGGCGTACGCCTCGATCTCGAGCTGGTCGAGGAGCGTGCCTTCGACAGCGGACTCATCTACGCGCGCTACCGGACCCGCGTACTCCCGTCGTGATCGGGTGGGGGCATGAGTCTGAGCGTGGATGTCTTCGTCCTCGACGAGCACGGCGGGAGGCGGTTGGCGGAGTCTCCCGCCGACGGGTCGGACCTCGCGGGCTTTGAGAGCTGGCGTACGGAGGTGTGGGGCTCGCCCGCCGTCAGCTCGCTGGGGGCCCGGTACTTCCCGACGCTGGCGACGGGCGACCTGGTGGTCGCGCCCGACGAGGTGCCCGATTTCCTCGCCGAGTGCGACCTGATCCGCGCGAACCTCCACGCCATCGCCCCGGCCGACGGCGTGCGGAAGCCACACCAGTGGTACGTGGCGCAGATATCTGCGCGCCTGTCGAACGTCCGCGACGCGGCCCTACGGGCGCAGCGGATCGGCGGCGGAGTGATCGTCTGGTAGCGGGACTGGTGCGGACGTTTCCGGCGAAGCCGCGCTCGTGACGTGGACGGGTTTGTCACTCCGCCGTCAGAGCCCTGGCGCGATGGCGCAGAACGAGTATGGTGGTCGATGTCCGCTTGCGCCTCCTCCGCGGCAGGAGGTCACCCATGGTGAAGGCAGGTACGTCTGGACTCCCGGATCTTCCCCGAATTGCGCGGAAGGTCGCATTCCGCAATGTGCGAAGTGCACGGTGGCCGCTCAGCCCCGTGATCAGGGCTCGGTCGCAGCGACCCGTGGGCCGAACGGCGCAACGTCTCCGACGCTCGTCCGGTCGGTACGCGCACTGCTTTCCTGGGTACCTGCCTTGTGGCACGATCGTGGAACCTCCACCATCCCCGTGACACTTCCCCTGCAGGAGCAAACATGTCTCGTCGAAGGCTCGGCCGGCTGCTCGGCTCGCTTTTCGCGCTCGCCGCTGTCGCGAGCGGTGTCCTGGTCGGTGACCTCCAGGGTCTCGGCGACCTCCAGACCGCCGACATCATCTGGAACATGCCCGCGCCTCGCTGAGAGTCAAACAGCGCTCGATGACGTGAAGCCGGTGGGCCGGTAAAGGGGGACACGGGATGGCGGGTCGTGGCCCCACCGGCCCCCGCTCCACTGAATACGCATGGCTGATCACCGGGCCGCTGGCCCTGATCGCCATCGTCTGCGCGACGGCGGTCGGCCTGGTCGCACCGCAACCGTTCGGCGGGTGGTCGCTGGCGGTGCCACTCCTCGTGACCATGGTGGCCGCCGGGCTTCCGGTGCTGAACTTCACCGTGCGGCGGCAGTCCCTCGGCGTGGCCCTCACCGAGATCCCGCTGATCCTCGCGTTCTATCTCGTCGAACCGCTGACGGTCGTCGTGATCTACACGGTCGCGACGGTCGTGACCCACCTCAGGCACCGGTTCGGCGCGACGAAGTTCTGGTTCAACGTGGGCCGGGCGGCCGCAGGCTCGTCCCTGGCCGTCCTCGTACTCCAGGCCCTGCCGCCCATCGAGGGCGTCGGACCGGCCACCTGGCTCAAGCTGGCCTTCGCGGCCAGCATGGTCAATCTGCTGAGCATGGCCTCGGTCGCAGGCGTGCACACGCTCCTGCAGGGCTGGGCGGCGGGGCGCGGCGCGCTCCGGCAGTCCATGCCGGCCCTCCTGGCGGCGATGATCAACATCGCGAGCGGGATCATCGTCCTCATCCTCATCGTGAGCACCTGGTGGTCGTTGCTGCTGCTGGGGGCCCTCCTCGTCGCGCTGGCCTTCGTCTACCGCGCGTACGCCCAGTTCTTCCGGCAGCACCGCACCCTGACCGACATGTACGAGCTGAGTCGCGCGGTGAGCGAGAGCGGCGAGTACGGCACCCTGCCCGACGCCCTCCTGGGCCGCGTGCGGGCGCTCATGCAGGCGGAGTACGCCACGCTCTGGCTGCCCGCCCAGGGCCGACACCCGGAGGTGCTGCTGACCGCCCGCAACGACGCCCCCGGCCTGCTCGACTTCGCCAAGACCCCGGCCGCCCTGCGGGAACGGGCGCGCGACGAGGGTCGCACGGTGGCCGTCGGTAGAGGACTGACGACCGACGGTGACCTGCGCGCCACGCTCTCGGCGCACCGGGTCAAGGACGTGATCGTCCTGCCGCTGCGGTCCGGTCAGGCGGTCATCGGCACGCTGGAGGTGGCCAACCGGCTGGGGGACAGCAACTACTTCGTCCGCACCGACGTGCCCCTCTTCGAGACGGTGGCGGCGCACGCGGCGGTGGCGCTGGAGAACTCGCGGCTGGTCGACCGGCTCCGGCACGACGCCAGCCACGACGCGCTGACCAGGCTGCCCAACCGGCGGCGGATCACGGACGCGCTGGACGAGGCCGTCAAGATCCGGGCGCCCGGCGAGGTGGTGGCCCTGCTGTTGTTCGACGTCGACCGGCTGCGCCAGGTCAACGAGTCGCTCGGGCACGCCGCCGGCGACAAGGTCCTGGTGGAGGTCGCCAACCGGCTGCGCTCCTGCGTACCCTCGTCGGCCCTGGTCGGTCGGGCCGGCGGCGACGAGTTCCTGGTGACGCTGCGGTTGGAGAGCGCCGAGGCGGCGGTGGAGCTGGCCGCGCAGCTGCGCGAGCAGATCCGCGACGAGATGGTCTTCGACGCGCTCACCCTCGACGTGGACACGGCGGTCGGCGTCGCCGTGCACCCCGACCACGGCAGCGACGCCGCGTCCCTGCTGCAACGGGTGGACCTGGCGGCGACGGCGGCCAAGTCCGTGCCGGGGAGCGTGCAGCTGTTCAGCCCCGCGCTGGAGTCCCGGTCGCTGCGCCGGCTCGGCCTCGCCGGCGACCTGCGGCGCGCGCTCGACGACGACCAGCTGGAGGTCTACTTCCAGCCCAAGGTGACGCTGCGGGACCGCCGGCTGGTGGGCGTGGAGTGCCTGGCCCGGTGGGAGCACCCGGCGCACGGCACGGTCGCCCCGGAGGACTTCGTGGCGGTGGCGGAGCACACCGGCCAGCTCGGCCGATTCACCGAGTTCGTGCTCCGCGAGGGGCTGCGGCGCAGCCGGGACTGGACGCACGCCGGCCAGCCGCTCGCCGTCGCGGTCAACCTCTCCGCCCGTACGCTCACCGACCAGCACTTCCCGGCCCGTGTCAAGGAGCTGCTCGACGAGTACGGCGTACGGCCGCAGCTGCTCACGTTGGAGATCAAGGAGGCCGGGGTGCTGGACGGCACCGACCGGCCCATCCCGACCCTGCGGCGGCTGCGTGACCTCGGCGTACGGCTGTCGGTGGACGACTTCGGCACCGGCGACTCGTCCCTGGCCCACCTGCGCCGGCTGCCCGTGCACGAGGTGAAGGTCGACCGCTCCTTCGTGCAGGGCATGGCGACGGATCCGGGCGACCTGGCCATCGTCAACGCGGTGGTGACGCTCTCCCAGCAGTTCGGCCTGGCCGTGGTCGCCGAGGGCGTGGAGAGCGAGCTGACCCTGGAGCTGCTCCAGGACATCGGCTGTGAGATCGGCCAGGGCTTCCTGTTCAGCCGACCGCTGCCGTACGAGCGGCTGGAGGCCTGGTTCGGCGCCCAGGTTGACCCGGAGACGGTCTCGCCGGGGGAGCTGCCCCGGTTGCGCGCCGTGCCCTGATCTGCGGAAACGCCTTGGTGGGGGATCCGATTTCATCTGCGCCGCATGGCCGTGTAATGTATCCCCTGCGCGTCGCCCCCCGGGGAGATCGCGCAGGCCCCCTTAGCTCAGTCGGCAGAGCGTCTCCATGGTAAGGAGAAGGTCTACGGTTCGATTCCGTAAGGGGGCTCAGAGGGTCCGGCTGGACCCGCCACGGCGGTGTAGCTCAGATGGCAGAGCAAGCGGCTCATAATCGCTGTGTCGCCGGTTCAAGTCCGGCCACCGCTACTCTCGTCCACCGGGCCAGTTCCGGCGGTCGGTGGGATGGGCGCCACAGGCGCCCACTTTGCATGTCCGCGCCATCAGCGCGTAGGCTGATGCGCCGTAGTTGTTACCCGTAGCGAGGAAGGCACTCCGCCGTGGCGAAGGCGACCGATGTCCGGCCGAAGATCACTTTGGCGTGTGTGGAGTGCAAGGAGCGCAACTACATCACGCGCAAGAACCGTCGTAACGACCCGGACCGCATCGAGCTGAAGAAGTTCTGCCCGCGGGACGGCAAGCACACGGTCCACCGCGAGACCCGCTGACCCGTCGCCGGCACCGCCGGCCTGGTCTCCGACGCTTTTCGATCGCCGGTCCGTAGGGACGGCGCGGCTCTGGCCGCCGCCGCCCCGTACGGACCGGCGATCGTCGTTTGCGTGTAGGTTCGCCGCATGTCCCTGGACCCGTCCTTCGTCGGCCGGACGTATCCGCCGACCGCCCCCTATCAGGTGGGCCGCGAAAAGATCCGCGAATTCGCCACGGCGATCGGCGCCGCCGATCCGGCCCACCACGACCCGGAGGCCGCCCGTGCGCTCGGCCACCCGGACGTGGTCGCCCCGCCGACCTTCCCCATCGTGGTCACCATGGCGGCCAACCAGCAGATCATCGACGACCCGGACCTCGGCGTCGACTACAGCCGCGTCGTCCACGGCGACCAGCGCTTCGCCTACACCCGGCCCGTGGTGGCGGGGGACGAGCTGGTCTGTGTCAGCGTCATCGACGACGTCAGCAGCCGTGGCGGGCACGGCTTCCTGACCACCCGCACCGAGGTCGCCACCCCGGCCGGCGAGCCGGTGGTCACCGTCTGGTCGAAGCTCGTCGTACGCGGGGAGGGCTGAGATGGAGCTGCCAGCCAGGACGTTCCGGGTGACGCGTGCGGACCTGGTCCGCTACGCCGGCGCCTCGGGGGACTTCAACCCGATCCACTGGAACGAGCGGACCGCCACGAAGGTGGGTCTGCCGGGTGTGATCGCCCACGGCATGTACACCATGGCGCTGGTCGGCCGCGCGGTGGCGGAGTGGGCCGGCGCGCCCGACGCGATCGTCGACTACAACGTCCGCTTCACCCGGCCGGTGGTCGTACCGGACGACGACGAGGGCACCGAGATCGAGGTCACGGCGGTGGTCCGCGAGGTCACCGAGGACGGCCTGACCAGGCTCGACGTGACCGCCGTCTGCCGGGGCGAGAAGGTGCTGTCGCAGGCCCGGGCGACCGTCCGGACGGCCCGCTGACCAGGCTCCCGACGCGCGAGGGGCAGACCGGTTGGGAAAGTCGTGCCGCTACCCGTACACTGGTCCGCCGTGGGGCAAGTAACCCCTGCACGGTCGTGTGTGACCGGGCAGGGTGAGCATTGCCGCACAGGGGTGTAGCTCAATTGGCAGAGCAGCGGTCTCCAAAACCGCAGGCTGCAGGTTCAAGTCCTGTCACCCCTGCGCCTCAGGCCTGACCGTTCCCGTGGGTCGCGCCGCCGTACGGCGGCGTCCGGCCCGTGGTGGTGGCATCGGCGGGGTGGGCCCGAGGCATTCGGGCCCTACTCTGGCTGATCCGCCGGCCGCGGCCCGTCGCGGGACGGTTGGTCCGGCCGGCGTGACCAAACGCCGCGCACGCCCGACAGCGTGCGACCCCGACATCCCGCGACGGAGGGCGAAGTGGCCGACAAGAAGCGGCGCGGCGAGGACGCCGGCGACGACCGTCTGCACGACGAGGTCGTCGACGACGTGGCCGACGACGACGCCACCGACGCCGAGGAGCCGGTTTCCCGCGGCGGCACCGCGACGCGCTCCCGGGCGAAGGCGGATTCGGCGGACAGCCGCCCGAAGACCAAGGCGGAAACCGATCGCGTGGGTGTGTTCGGCCGCATCGCCCGATTCATCCGCGAGGTCGTGGCGGAACTGCGTAAGGTCATCTGGCCGACCCGCAAGGAGCTGCTGACCTACACGGCCGTGGTGGTCGCCTTCGTCGCGGTGATGCTGACGATCGTGGCCGGCCTTGACTTCGCCTTCGCGAAGGGCGTGCTGTGGGTCTTCGGCAACCCCAGCTGACCGGCCGACTGAGCCGATAGTGACGGAAGTGAGCGAGCGTGCCTGAGTACGACGAGACCGCCGAGACCACGGACGAGCAGTCCACGGTGGCGACGGCGGCTGGTGACGAGTCGGTCGAGGCCGCCAGCGAGCCGGAGTTCCCCACCACCGAGCCCGCCCCGGACGAGGACTACGACCCGGTGGCCGAGCTGCGGCAGAAGCTGCGCTACGCGCCGGGCGACTGGTACGTGGTGCACTCGTACGCCGGCTACGAGAACAAGGTCAAGACCAACCTCGAGACCCGGATCACGAGCCTCGACATGGAGGACTACATCTACCAGGTCGAGGTGCCGACCCGGGAAGAGGTGGAGGTCAAGAACGGGAAGCGGTCGCAGGTCCAGGCCAAGGTCTTCCCGGGCTACATCCTGGTCCGGATGGAGCTGACCGCCGAGTCCTACTCCTGCGTACGCAACACGCCGGGCGTCACCGGCTTCGTGGGCGCGACGGACCGGGCCGACCGCCCGGCCCCGCTCTCGCTCGACGAGGTGCTGAAGTGGCTGGCGCCGGCGGTCGAGACCGAGCAGAAGAAGGCCAAGCCCGAGATCAAGGTCCTCGACTTCGAGGTCGGCGACTCGGTCACCGTCACCGACGGCGCCTTCGCCTCGCTGCCGGCGACGATCAGCGAGATCAACGCCGACCAGCAGAAGCTCAAGGTGCTGGTGTCGATCTTCGGCCGCGAGACGCCGGTCGAGCTGAACTTCAACCAGGTCGCCAAGATCTGACGTCCGGATCGCCGGCGGTGGGCAGCGGCCCGCCGCCGGCGTATCCGTTCCGCCCTCCAGCCCGACCTCGGCGCAGGCGGCGGCGGGACGCTGCGCTACCCTAGAACGTCGCCGCTGTCGCATCGCGCTGACCGTGCGCGCCCGCGGCCGGCACCTTTCCCAGTTTCAAGCCCCAGGAAGAGACATGCCTCCGAAGAAGAAGCTCGTCAAGACTTTCACGCTTCAGCTGCCGGCGGGCCAGGCCACTCCGGCGCCGCCGGTCGGCCCCGCGCTCGGCCAGCACGGCGTGAACATCATGGAGTTCTGCAAGTCCTACAACGCGCAGACCGAGTCCCAGCGGGGCGACATCGTCCCCGCCGAGATCAGCGTCTACGAGGACCGCAGCTTCACCTTCGTGCTGAAGACCCCGCCCGCCGCCCGGCTGCTGATCAAGGCCGCCGGCGTGCAGAAGGGCTCGGGCGTCCCGCACAAGGAGAAGGTCGGCTCGGTCAGCCGCGCCCAGGTGCGTGAGATCGCCGAGAAGAAGATGGCCGACCTCAACGCCAACGACATCGACCAGGCTGAGAAGATCATCGCCGGCACCGCCCGGTCGATGGGCCTCAACGTCACCGACTGACCTCGGTAACCACCGGATCCAGTTCGTGGGAGGGCGCGCGGACCCCGCGGCCCGCCATAGACCACAGGAGTACGCAGAAAATGCAGCGCAGCAAGAGCTACCGCAAGGCCGCCGAGGTCATCGACCGGTCGAAGCTCTACACCCCCGCCGAGGCCGTGAAGCTGGCCAAGGACACCACCACCGCCAAGTTCGACGCCACGGTCGAGGTCGCCATGCGCCTCGGCGTCGACCCCCGCAAGGCGGACCAGATGGTCCGTGGCGTGGTCAACCTGCCGCACGGCACCGGTAAGACCGCCCGTGTGATCGTCTTCGCCGCTGGCGCGAAGGCCGAGGAGGCCGCTGGCGCCGGTGCGGACGAGGTGGGCACCGACGAGCTGGTCGCCCGGATCCAGGGCGGTTGGCTCGACTTCGACGCGGCGATCGCCACGCCGGACCAGATGGCCAAGATCGGCCGGATCGCGCGGATCCTGGGCCCGCGCGGTCTCATGCCGAACCCGAAGACCGGCACCGTGACGATGGACGTCGCCAAGGCCGTCGCGGACATCAAGGGCGGCAAGATCACCTTCCGGGTGGACAAGCACTCCAACCTGCACCTGATCATCGGCAAGGCCTCGTTCTCCGAGTCCCAGCTGATCGACAACTACGCGGCGGTCCTCGACGAGGTCCTGCGGGCCAAGCCGTCCGCCGCGAAGGGCAAGTACCTCAAGAAGGTCACCCTGACCACCACCATGGGCCCGGGCGTCCCGGTCGACCCCAACGTGGTGAAGAACCTGCAGGAGGCCCCGGCCGAGGGCTGATCCTCCCGTACCCGTGACGGGGCGTCGCCACATCGTGGCGGCGCCCCGTTCCGTGTGTCTGTGGATGGCAGGCCCGGCGTGTGCCTGGAGGACATCTGGCGGGCCACCGGGTGCCCGTTCCGGTCCTCAGTCCACGCCGCCGCGTCCGCCGGCGCCTGTCCGTCCTCCGGGCACACGACGGCCACGGGCGGGAGCGCCGCGAGAGTGCGGCGTCGGCCTGGGCGGGCGTGGCGGCCAGGCGGTGACTGCCCCGCTGCGGCTGTCGGCTGTCCCGTGGTGCCCTGGTGCTCCCCGGCTGCGGCTGGCAGCCTCCTGCGCTGCCCGTGCTACCTCCGCTGCGGCCGGTGGCCTTCGTGTTGCCCGTGCTGCCTCCGCTGCGGCCGGTGGCCTTCGTGTTGCCCGTGCTGCCTCGCTGCCGCTGGCGCCCTCTACGCAGCCGCGCTGCTTCCGCTGCCGCTCGGTCGGCCTCCTGCCTGCCAAGCGGGCGCTGGCTGCGGCGGGGAGTGACCGAGACACGCGATCCTCGCCGGTGTGACGTGGCGCACCGGGGGCGATTTGGTGGTCGCGGGGGCGCTCGCGTAACCTGGGCCGCGAAGTTCCACCCAGAGACCGCTGGTCACCGTGCCCCGGCACGGTCGAAGGTCCCGCGACTACGGGCGACCCGCGCAGGGCGGTAAGCGAAAATCGGTGCTGAGCATGGTCCGCGACCGTGCCCGTGTGCCGGCCCTCGCCCCGTGCGCCCTGCGCCGGGGCTTTTCTCGTTGTCGTGGCGCCTGCGCTCCCGTCGAAAGCTCCGGCCGACGACGGTGACCGGCCTCGAGTAACGAGAGAGGAGGGACATGGCGGACAAGCCGATCCGGGCCGACAAGGCCACGGCCGTCGCTGAGCTGACCGAGAGCTTCCGCAACGCGGGTGCCACGGTGCTGACCGAGTACCGCGGTCTGACGGTTTCCCAGCTCACCCAGCTGCGGCGCTCGCTCGGCAAGGAGACCAGCTACACGGTCGCGAAGAACACGCTGGCGAAGCGTGCCGCGACGGACGCTGGTATCTCCGGCCTCGACGAGATGTTCACCGGTCCTACCGCGCTGACTTTCGTTTCGGGCGACGTCGTCGAGGCGGCGAAGGGGCTTCGCGACTTCGCGAAGGCCAACCCGAAGCTCGTCATCAAGGGCGGCGTCTTCGAGGGCAGGGCCATCACCGCGGCCGAGGTCACGAAGCTCGCCGACCTGGAGTCCCGCGAGGTGCTGCTGGCCAAGCTGGCCGGCGCGATGAAGGGCAACCTGAGCAAGGCCGCGGCCCTGTTCCAGGCCCCGCTGTCGAAGACCGCCCGCCTGGCGGCCGCCCTGCAGGACAAGCGCGAGAAGGAGGGCGCCGAGGCGGCCTGAGGCCCCGCGGCGCACCCAGTTCTTACCTAACAGATTCAGGAAAGGACGCCAGACATGGCGAAGCTCAGCACCGACGAGCTGCTCGACGCGTTCAAGGAGATGACGCTGATCGAGCTCTCCGAGTTCGTGAAGCAGTTCGAGGAGACCTTCGAGGTCACCGCCGCGGCTCCGGCCGCGATGATGGTCGCCGGCCCGGGTGGCGGCACCGCTGCGGCCGAGGCCGAGCCGGAGAAGGACGAGTTCGACGTCATCCTCGAGGCTGACGGCGGCAAGAAGATCCAGGTCATCAAGGTCGTGCGCGAGCTGACTGGCCTGGGCCTCAAGGAGGCCAAGGACCTGGTCGAGGCCGCTCCGAAGGCCGTCCTGGAGAAGGCCAACAAGGAGACCGCCGACAAGGCCAAGGCCAAGCTCGAGGGCGAGGGCGCCAAGGTCACCCTCAAGTGACCTGACGCACCACCACGGCGCGTCCGGCTCGGGTGAGCCCGGGCACATCGCGTCACGGCGGGCGGTGATCCGACACCGGATCACCGCCCGCCGTCTTGGTGGATTCGGCGGCAGGCGCGGTGAGCAGGGCTTTGACGCTCCGGAACGGTCGGCGGCGGTAGCCCGTCGGTGGGAAAGACGCGGCGACCCGGATGCCGGGCCTTGACGCGGCCCCGGCCTGACAGGCACGCTGACACAGCAAGACCTTCCGCGCTTGCAACGGCCACCACTTGGGTAATGGCAGCGGCGACATCGTCGGCTGCGAGCACCTGAGCGGCCCGGCAGGAACGTCGCGTTCCGAGCGGCCCGGTGAGACCCCGTTCGAGGAGGTCCCGAGGCACGTTCCGCGACGACCTGCGGGGTGGGCTGGACAGCGGTTAGCCTCTCGGCTACACTGCTAGTTTGCGCTGCCTTCCGACTTGACCCCTGCTCGGAAATGTCCGGTTACGGATATTTCTGGTGGGGTCATTGGAGTGCACGCGTACCAGCCGTTCTGCAGCACCGGTCCTCGGAAGGACGCATCTTGGCAGCTTCCCGCCCTGCGAAGACCAGTCGTACGTCGAGCGCATTCGCTCCCCGCCGAGTTTCATTCGGCAGGATCACCGAACACCTCGAGGTCCCCAACCTCCTCGCCATCCAGAACGAGTCCTTCGACTGGCTCGTCGGCAACGAGGCTTGGCAGGGCCGGTCGGCGGACGACCCGCACGCACGCTCGGGTCTCGCGGAGATCCTCGACGAGATCAGTCCCATTGAGGACTTCTCCGGCACCATGTCGCTCTCCTTCTCGGCTCCGCGCTTCGACGAGGTCAAGGCCTCGATCGAGGAGTGCAAGGAGAAGGACCTGACCTACTGCGCCCCGCTGTTCGTGACCGCGGAGTTCACCAACAACACCACCGGCGAGATCAAGAGCCAGACGGTGTTCATGGGTGACTTCCCGATGATGACGCCGAAGGGCACCTTCATCATCAACGGCACCGAGCGCGTCGTCGTCAGCCAGCTCGTCCGGTCCCCGGGCGTCTACTTCGACAAGCAGCCGGACAAGACCTCCGACCGCGACCTCACCAGCGTCAAGGTCATTCCCAGCCGGGGCGCCTGGCTGGAGTTCGACATCGACAAGCGCGACACGGTCGGCGTCCGCATCGACCGCAAGCGCCGGCAGGCCGTCACCGTCCTGCTCAAGGCCGTCGGTTGGTCCGCCGAGCGCATCCGCGAGCGGTTCGGCTGGTCCGAGCTGATGATGACCACGCTCGAGAAGGACCACATCGCCGGCGCCGACGAGGCGTTGCTCGACATCTACCGGAAGCTCCGCCCTGGCGAGCCGCCGACCCGCGAGAACGCCCAGACCCTGCTCGACAACCTCTTCTTCAACCCGAAGCGGTACGACGTCGCCAAGGTCGGTCGTTACAAGTTCAACAAGAAGCTCGAGCTGGAGGTGCCGATCACGACCGGCACCCTGACCGAGGACGACATCGTCGCCACCGTGGAGTACCTCTGCCGGCTGCACGCCGGTGAGGACGGCTACGAGGCCGACGACATCGACCACTTCGGCAACCGGCGCCTGCGTACCGTGGGTGAGCTGATCCAGAACCAGGTCCGGGTCGGTCTGTCCCGGATGGAGCGCGTCGTCCGTGAGCGGATGACCACCCAGGACGTCGAGGCGATCACGCCGCAGACCCTGATCAACATCCGCCCGGTGGTGGCGGCGATCAAGGAGTTCTTCGGCACCTCGCAGCTGTCCCAGTTCATGGACCAGACCAACCCGCTGGCGGGCCTGACCCACCGGCGCAGGCTGAGCGCGCTCGGCCCGGGTGGTCTGTCCCGGGAGCGGGCCGGCTTCGAGGTCCGCGACGTGCACCCGTCCCACTACGGCCGGATGTGCCCGATCGAGACGCCGGAAGGCCCGAACATCGGTCTGATCGGCGCGCTGTCCACCTTCGCCCGGGTCAACCCGTTCGGCTTCATCGAGACGCCGTACCGGAAGGTCGTCGACGGTCGGGTCACCGACCAGATCGACTACCTGACCGCGGACGAGGAGGACCGGTTCGTCAAGGCGCAGGCCAACGCGCCGTTGAAGGCCGACGGCACGTTCGCCGAGGACCGGGTCCTGTGCCGTCGTAAGGGCGGCGAGACCGAGGACGTGGTGCCGAGCGCCGTCGACTACATGGACGTGTCGCCGCGGCAGATGACGTCGGTCGCGACCGCCATGATCCCGTTCCTCGAGCACGACGACGCCAACCGGGCACTGATGGGCGCGAACATGCAGCGCCAGGCGGTGCCGCTGGTCAAGGCCGAGTCCCCGCTCGTCGGTACCGGCATGGAGTACCGCGCCGCCGTCGACGCCGGTGACGTGGTCGTCGCCGAGGTCGGCGGCGTCATCGAGGACCTCTGCGCCGACTACATCACCATCCACCAGGACGACGGCCACCGCCGCACGTACCTGCTGCACAAGTTCCGCCGCTCCAACGCCGGCTCCTGCGTCAACCAGAAGCCGGTCGTCTTCGAGGGCGACCGCGTCGAGGCCGGTCAGGTCATCGCCGACGGTCCGTGCACCGACGAGGGCGAGATGGCGCTCGGGCGCAACCTGCTCGTGGCGTTCATGTGCTGGGAGGGCCACAACTACGAGGACGCGATCATCCTGTCGCAGCGCCTCGTGCAGCAGGACGTGCTCACCTCGATCCACATCGAGGAGCACGAGGTCGACGCCCGGGACACCAAGCTCGGCCCGGAGGAGATCACCCGCGACATCCCGAACGTCAGCGAGGAGATGCTCGCCGACCTCGACGAGCGCGGCATCATCCGGATCGGCGCCGAGGTCGTCCCCGGTGACATCCTGGTCGGCAAGGTCACGCCCAAGGGCGAGACCGAGCTGACCCCGGAGGAGCGGCTGCTCCGCGCGATCTTCGGTGAGAAGGCGCGCGAGGTCCGCGACACCTCGCTGAAGGTGCCGCACGGCGAGACCGGCACGGTCATCGGCGTGCGTACCTTCTCCCGCGAGGACGGCGACGAGCTGCCGCCGGGCGTCAACGAGCTGGTCCGGGTCTACGTCGCCCAGAAGCGGAAGAT
Source organism: Micromonospora sp. NPDC049048 (assembly GCF_043197615.1). Classification (NCBI taxonomy): domain Bacteria; kingdom Bacillati; phylum Actinomycetota; class Actinomycetes; order Micromonosporales; family Micromonosporaceae; genus Micromonospora; species Micromonospora sp. NPDC049048. Next base: position 507,903 of record NZ_JBICTM010000001.1, read on the forward strand.
CCAGGACGGCGACAAGCTCGCCGGCCGGCACGGCAACAAGGGCGTCATCTCCAAGATCCTGCCGATCGAGGACATGCCGTTCCTGGAGGACGGCACGCCCGTCGACATCGTGCTCAACCCGCTGGGTGTGCCGTCCCGGATGAACATCGGCCAGGTGCTGGAGACGCACCTCGGCTGGGTGGCGAAGACGGGGTGGAGCGTCGACGGCGACGACGCCGAGTGGAAGCGCCAGCTGCGCTCCATCGAAGCGCACGAGTCGGAGCCGGACACCAACGTGGCCACGCCGGTCTTCGACGGTGCCCGCGAGGAGGAGATCTCCGGCCTGCTGGCGTCGACCCTGCCCAACCGGGACGGCAAGCAGCTCATCGGCTCCTCCGGCAAGGCGCAGCTGTTCGACGGCCGCTCCGGCGAGCCGCTGCCGGACCCGATCGCGGTCGGCTACATCTACATCCTCAAGCTCAACCACCTGGTCGACGACAAGATCCACGCCCGGTCGACCGGTCCGTACTCGATGATCACGCAGCAGCCGCTGGGTGGTAAGGCGCAGTTCGGTGGTCAGCGCTTCGGTGAGATGGAGTGCTGGGCGATGCAGGCGTACGGCGCCGCCTACGCCCTGCAGGAGCTGCTGACGATCAAGTCCGACGACGTCCTCGGCCGGGTCAAGGTCTACGAGGCCATCGTCAAGGGCGAGAACATCCCGGAGCCCGGCATCCCGGAGTCGTTCAAGGTGCTGCTCAAGGAGCTGCAGTCGCTGTGCCTCAACGTCGAGGTGCTCTCCAGCGACGGCGTGGCCCTGGAGATGCGCGAGACCGACGACGAGGTGTTCCGCGCCGCGGAGGAGCTGGGCATCGACCTGTCCCGGCGCGAGCCGAGCTCGGTCGAAGAGGTCTGAGGTGGTGGTTCGGGGCAGGGTCACCCTGCCCCGGACCCCGCTGGTTAGCTAGCAGTACAGACGACGACATAGGGGACATAGTGCTCGACGTCAACTTCTTCGACGAGCTGCGCATTGGCCTCGCCACCGCCGACGACATCCGTCAGTGGTCCCACGGTGAGGTCAAGAAGCCTGAAACGATCAACTACCGCACCCTGAAGCCGGAAAAGGACGGGCTCTTCTGCGAGAAGATCTTCGGTCCGCAGCGCGACTGGGAGTGCTACTGCGGTAAGTACAAGCGGGTCCGGTTCAAGGGCATCATCTGCGAGCGCTGCGGCGTCGAGGTGACCCGGTCGAAGGTCCGCCGCGAGCGGATGGGCCACATCGAGCTCGCCGCACCGGTGACCCACATCTGGTACTTCAAGGGCGTGCCGAGCCGGCTGGGCTACCTGCTGGACCTCGCCCCCAAGGACCTCGAAAAGATCATCTACTTCGCCTCGTACGTCGTGACCAGCGTGGACGCGGAGTCGCGTCACCGTGACCTCTCGACGATCGAGAACGAGATCCTGGCCGAGAAGCGGCAGGCGGAGAACAGCCGCGACTCGGAGATCGAGAAGCGGGCCACCAAGCTCGAGGCCGACCTGGCCGAGCTGGAGGCCGAGGGTGCCAAGGCGGACGTCCGGCGCAAGGTCAAGGAGGGCGGAGAGCGCGAGATGCGCCAGATCCGCGACCGGGCCCAGCGCGAGATCGACCGCCTGGACGAGGTGCTGGACACCTTCCGCAAGCTGGAGCCGAAGCAGCTCGTCACCGACGAGTTGCTCTACCGCGAACTGCGGGACCGCTTCGGCGAGTACTTCACCGGCGGCATGGGCGCGGAGGCCATCAAGGCGTTGGTCCAGAACATGGACCTCGACGCCGAGGCCGAGAACCTGCGCGAGACCATCCGCTCCGGCAAGGGTCAGCGGAAGATCCGGGCGCTCAAGCGGCTCAAGGTCGTCGCGGCGTTCCTGAACACCCGCAACTCGCCGCTCGGCATGGTGCTCGACTGCGTGCCGGTCATCCCGCCGGACCTGCGCCCGATGGTGCAGCTGGACGGTGGCCGCTTCGCGACCTCCGACCTGAACGACCTGTACCGCCGCGTGATCAACCGGAACAACCGCCTCAAGCGGCTGATCGACCTCGGCGCGCCCGAGATCATCGTCAACAACGAGAAGCGGATGCTCCAGGAGGCCGTCGACGCGCTGTTCGACAACGGCCGCCGCGGTCGTCCGGTCACCGGGCCGGGTAACCGCCCGCTGAAGTCGCTGTCCGACATGCTCAAGGGCAAGCAGGGCCGGTTCCGGCAGAACCTGCTGGGCAAGCGCGTCGACTACTCCGGCCGTTCGGTCATCGTCGTCGGCCCGAAGCTCAAGCTGCACCAGTGCGGCCTGCCCAAGCAGATGGCGCTGGAGCTGTTCAAGCCCTTCGTGATGAAGCGGCTGGTCGACCTCAACCACGCGCAGAACATCAAGTCCGCCAAGCGGATGGTCGAGCGGCAGCGCCCGGTCGTGTGGGACGTGCTGGAAGAGGTCATCGGCGAGCACCCGGTCCTGCTGAACCGGGCGCCGACCCTGCACCGCCTGGGCATCCAGGCCTTCGAGCCGCAGCTCGTCGAGGGCAAGGCCATCCAGATCCACCCGCTGGTCTGCACCGCGTTCAACGCCGACTTCGACGGTGACCAGATGGCGGTGCACGTGCCGCTGTCCGCCGAGGCCCAGGCCGAGGCGCGGATCCTGATGCTGTCGTCGAACAACATCCTCAAGCCGGCCGACGGCAAGCCGGTCACCATGCCCACCCAGGACATGGTCATCGGTCTCTACCACCTCACCCACCTCACCGCGGGTGAGAAGGGCGAGGGCCGGGTGTTCAGCTCGGACGCCGAGGCGCGGATGGCGTACGACAACGGCGAGCTGCACCTGCAGGCCCCGGTGAAGATCCGTCTGCGGGGCGTGGTCGGGGTCGACAACGGCGCCGGCGCCGAGGCCTGGAGCGCCCCGGAGGGCTGGGTCGAGGGCGAGCCGCTGACCGTGGAGACGACCCTCGGTCGGGTGCTGTTCAACGAGACGCTGCCGCAGGGCTACCGCTTCGTGAACTACGAGATCCGCAAGGGTCAGCTCTCCGCGATCGTCAACGACCTCGCCGAGCGCTTCCCCAAGGTGGCGCTGGCCGCCACCCTGGACGGGCTCAAGGAGGCCGGCTTCCACTGGGCCACCTGGTCCGGCGTGACGATCGGCATGGAGGACGTCATCGCCCCGCCGCGCAAGCGGGAGATCCTGGAGCGGTACGAGAAGGAAGCCGACCAGATCGACAAGCAGTACCAGCGCGGTCTGATGACGCCGGAGGAGCGCCGCGGCGAGCTCATCCAGATCTGGACCAAGGCGACCAACGAGGTCGCCAAGGAGATGGACACCGCTCTGCCGCAGGAGAACCCGCTGTGGAAGATGATCAACTCGGGCGCCCGCGGTAACCTCCTCCAGCTCCGGCAGATCGCGGCGATCCGTGGTCTGGTGGCCAACCCGAAGGGCGAGATCATCCCGCGGCCGATCAAGGCCAGCTACCGGGAGGGTCTGTCTGTGCTGGAGTACTTCATCTCCACGCACGGTGCCCGTAAGGGCCTCGCGGACACCGCCCTGCGTACCGCCGACTCGGGTTACCTGACCCGTCGTCTGGTGGACGTCTCGCAGGACGTCATCATCCGCGAGGAGGACTGCGGCACCGACCGCGCCATCCCGATGCAGATCGGGGAGCGGCTCGACGGCAAGCTCGTCGTGCACGAGCACGCCGAGACCAGCGTGCACGCCCGGACGCTGGCCGACGACATCAAGGGGCCGGACGGCGTCGTCGTCGCCGAGCGGGGCCAGGACATCAACTCCGTCCTGGTCGACAAGATCGTCGCCGCCGGTACGGAGACGGTGCGGGTGCGCAGCGTGCTCACCTGCGAGTCGAAGCTGGGCGTCTGCGGGGCGTGCTACGGCCGCTCGCTGCCGACCGGCAAGACCGTGGACGTCGGCGAGGCGGTCGGCATCATCGCCGCCCAGTCGATCGGTGAGCCGGGCACCCAGCTCACGATGCGTACCTTCCACACCGGTGGTGTCGCGGGTGAGGACATCACCCAGGGTCTGCCGCGTGTCACGGAGATCTTCGAGGCCCGGGTCCCGAAGGGCAAGGCGCCCATCGCCGACACCCCTGGCCGGGTCCGGATCGAGGACGGCGAGCGCTCGCGGAAGATCATCGTGGTGCCGGACGACGGCAGCGACGAGATCGTCTACGACAAGATCTCCAAGCGGGTCCGGCTGCGGACCCACGACGGCGGTCACGTCGAGGTCGGCGAGAAGCTCACCGAGGGCACCATCGACCCGCACGAGCTGCTGCGCATCCTCGGCCCGCGCGCGGTCCAGGTCCACCTGACCCAGGAGGTCCAGGAGGTCTACCGCTCGCAGGGTGTGCTCATCCACGACAAGCACATCGAGATCATCATCCGCCAGATGCTCAAGCGGGTGACGGTCATCGACTCCGGCTCGACCGAGTTCCTGCCGGGCGTGCTGGTCGACCGGGCGCTGTTCGAGTCGGAGAACCGCCGACTCGTCTCCGAGGGCGGCGAGCCCGCCGCCGGCCGGCCGGTGCTGATGGGTATCACCAAGGCCTCGCTGGCCACCGACTCCTGGCTCTCGGCGGCCTCCTTCCAGGAGACCACCCGGGTGCTGACCGACGCGGCGATCAACTCGCGCAGCGACTCGCTCGTCGGCCTCAAGGAGAACGTGATCATCGGTAAGCTCATCCCGGCCGGTACGGGCATCAGCAAGTACCGCAACGTCCGGGTCGAGCCGACCGAGGAGGCGAAGGCCAAGGTCTACTCCATGACCGGCTACCCCGAGACCGACTACGGCTTCGGGCCGGCCAGCGGCCAGGCGGTTCCGCTGGACGACTTCGACTTCGGGTCGTACCGCTAACAGCACGATCGACGAGGCCCCCGGCACGTGCCGGGGGCCTCGCCGTGTCCCGGGACCGGGTGGCCCGTGCGGGCGCCGTGGCGCAGCGGGCCGGGGCATGATGGGGGCATGACGACCGCACCCGGGCAGGCGCCCGTCGCCCAGCCGGGGCCGCCCCGCCATCCGCTCGACCCCGATCCGACGCGGGCCACCAAGGCGCGGGCGGTCTTCGCGCTGGGGTTGATGGGCGCGCTGACCGGCCTGTTCATCGGCGGCGTGGTGCCGGCCACGGTGGCGCTCCAGCTCGCCCGCCAGGCGCGTCGGGAGGCGTACGCCTCGGGGGGTTTCCTGACCGGTGCGGCCTGGCTGCGCCGGGGGGAGCGGCTGGCCTGGACGGGCCTGGTGCTGGTGGCCGTCAGCCTGGTCGCCGCGGTGGTCCTCGGCGTGGTCCGGCTCGCCGACACGCCCTACGGGCAGGACTTCGCACCCAACGTGGACTGACCGACCGCCGGGGGAACGGTTCGCGCCGGGCGCCGCCCGCCGGACCGTCGGCGGTAGCCTGGCCCGGTGTCCGTCGCGCGGCGGTGGACGCCGCGACGTCGACAGGAGGACCCGTGACGGAACCGGCGCGCCACCCCGGCGGTGATCCCGTGGCGCCCCCCTGGGGTGGCCCGCCGGTGGGCGCGGGCCCGGCGCCGGGTTGGGGCCCGGGGCCGGCTGCCCCGCCTCCGCCTCCGCGCGAGGCCGCCCGGCCGCCGAAGCGGGTCGACCCGGTCGCTGGTACGCCGTTCGGCGTGGTGCATCTCGACGTGCCGCCGGTCACCTCCGGCCTCGCCGTGGGTTCGCTGGTGGCCGGGATCGTCTCGACCCTGGTCTCGATGCTGGTGATCTGCATCGGCGCGGTCGGCGGGGCGGGCGGCGCGTGGGCGGCGGGAGCGTTCACGGTGCTGGGCGTGCTGGCCGGCGCGGGCGCCGTCGTCGCCGGCCTGCTGGGGCTGCGACAGATCCGGCGCCCGGCGGCCCCGCCGGCGGTCCGGTTCTCCGGCCGGGGCCTGGCGCTGGCCGGCGTCTGCTGCGGCGCGGCGGGGCTGTTGCTCAGCCTGTTCGGCTTGGGGCTGGCGTTGCTGCTGGGCCTGGGGTGACCGCTGCGGCGCACCGGGGGAGGTGGCCGCGGTCGTGACGGGGTCGACGGGCTGGTCCGCGGGGAAGCCGGTACACTCGGGTCCGTAGGTGCCCACCACGGGCGGGTAGGCGCGACGGGTTCGATCGGCGGGCGGTGGACGTCCCGCCAGCCGCTCCGTTTTGACCTGTGCGGTTGTGGTAGGTACTCTTTCCCCTTGTGCCCGGGCAAGCCCGGGCGACTCGTGCGTGCGCTGGATCCGGCAATCCGGAGATCCCGTGGGAGCACGACAAAGCCAAAGATCCGGCGCGCGGCCTGCCGTGTGCCGGTGCAAGACCCCGGTCGACACGCGCGAGCGTCGGCGCCGGGACCGTGAGCTGGGCGACACGCCCGACCGCGGGTGCCGGGACCGCCGCGAGGTGGCCCTGGCGGGAATGTAGGAGAGTCGGCCATCAGGTCGGCTACGGCAGACGGTGCGGCCGCCACCAGGCGGTCGAAGGGAGCGGAGAAACCCGGTGCCCACGATCCAGCAGCTGGTCCGAAAGGGCCGCCAGGCGAAGACGAGTAAGACCAAGACCCCGGCGCTGAAGGGTTCCCCTCAGCGGCGCGGCGTGTGCACCCGCGTGTACACCACCACCCCGAAGAAGCCGAACTCGGCGCTGCGCAAGGTCGCTCGTGTCAAGCTCAGCAGCCAGATCGAGGTGACCGCCTACATCCCGGGCGTCGGCCACAACCTGCAGGAGCACTCGATCGTGCTCGTCCGCGGCGGCCGTGTGAAGGACCTCCCCGGCGTGCGTTACAAGATCGTCCGCGGCTCGCTGGACACCCAGGGTGTCCGCAACCGCAAGCAGGCGCGCAGCCGTTACGGCGCGAAGAAGGAGAAGAGCTGACATGCCGCGTAAGGGACCCGCTCCGCGGAAGCCGCTGGTCGCTGACCCGGTGTACAACTCGCCGCTGGTCACCCAGCTGGTGAACAAGATCCTCCTGCGCGGTAAGCGTCAGCTCGCCGAGCGCATCGTCTACGCCGCCCTCGAGGGCTGCCGCGAGAAGTCCGGCACCGACCCGGTCGTCACTCTCAAGCGGGCGATGGACAACGTCAAGCCGACCCTCGAGGTGCGCAGCCGCCGCGTCGGTGGCGCCACCTACCAGGTCCCGGTCGAGGTCCGCCCCGCCCGGGCGACCACCCTGGGCCTGCGCTGGCTGGTCACCTACTCCCGCGCCCGTCGCGAGAAGACCATGGTCGAGCGGCTGATGAACGAGCTGCTGGACGCGAGCAACGGCCTCGGTGCCGCCGTCAAGCGGCGCGAGGACACGCACAAGATGGCCGAGTCCAACAAGGCCTTCGCGCACTACCGCTGGTAACACCCTGGTTCCGGCGCCCTCGTGGCGCCGGAACCGCCACCAGTTGTGTCGAGACGACGATAAGTAGGGATTGAAGTGGCCGCCGCAGACGCGCTCGCCAACGTACGCAACATCGGCATCATGGCCCACATCGATGCCGGTAAGACCACCACCACCGAGCGGATCCTCTTCTACACCGGTATCACGTACAAGATCGGTGAGGTCCATGAGGGCGGTGCCGTCATGGACTGGATGGAGCAGGAGCAGGAGCGTGGTATCACCATCACCTCCGCTGCTACCAAGTGTGAGTGGAAGGGCCACACGATCCAGATCATCGACACGCCCGGCCACGTCGACTTCACGGTCGAGGTCGAGCGGTCGCTGCGGGTGCTGGACGGCGCGGTCGCGGTCTACGACGGCGTCGCCGGCGTGGAGCCGCAGACGGAGAACGTCTGGCGGCAGGCGGACAAGTACAACGTCCCCCGGATGTGCTTCGTCAACAAGCTCGACCGGACCGGTGCCGACTTCTTCCGCTGCGTGCAGATGATGATCGACCGGCTCAACGCCACCCCGCTGGTGCTCCAGATCCCGATCGGCGCCGAGTCCGACTTCATCGGCGTGGTCGACCTGGTCGAGATGCGGGCGCTCACCTGGCGCGGCGAGACCCAGAAGGGTGAGGACTACGCGGTCGAGGAGATCCCGGCCGACCTCGCCGACTCCGCCGCCGAGTGGCGCGAGAAGCTGATGGAGACCCTGGCCGACGTCGACGACGCGGTGATGGAGAAGTACCTGGAGGGCGAGGAGATCTCCGTCGAGGAGATCCGGGCCGCCATCCGTCGGGCCACCATCGCCGGCAAGGCCAACCCGGTCCTCACCGGCACCGCCTTCAAGAACAAGGGCATCCAGCCGATGCTGGACGCGGTCATCGCGTACCTGCCGTCGCCGCTGGACATCCCGGCGATCGAGGGTACGGCCACCGACGGCGAGACCCCGATGCAGCGCAAGCCGTCCAAGTCGGAGCCCTTCTCGGGCCTCGCCTTCAAGATCCAGACGGACAAGCACCTCGGCAAGCTCACCTACGTCCGGATCTACTCCGGCACGCTCGAGTCCGGCTCCCAGGTGGTCAACTCCACCAAGGACCGCAAGGAGCGGATCGGCAAGATCTACCAGATGCACGCCAACAAGCGGGAAGAGCGCAGCTCGGCCCAGGCTGGCGACATCATCGCGGTGCAGGGTCTGAAGCAGACCACCACCGGTGACACGCTGTGCGACCCGGCGAACCCGGTCATCCTGGAGTCGATGACCTTCCCGGAGCCGGTCATCGAGGTCGCCATCGAGCCGAAGACCAAGGCCGACCAGGAGAAGCTCAGCACCGCCATCCAGCGGCTGGCCGAGGAGGATCCGACCTTCCGCGTCAAGCTGGACGACCAGACCGGCCAGACGGTCATCTCCGGCATGGGCGAGCTGCACCTGGACATCCTGGTCGACCGGATGCGCCGCGAGTTCAACGTCGAGGCCAACATCGGTAAGCCGCAGGTGGCGTACCGCGAGACCATCCGCCGCAAGGTGGAGAAGGTCGAGTACACCCACAAGAAGCAGACCGGTGGCTCCGGCCAGTACGCGCGGGTCATCATCAGCGTGGAGCCGCTGCCGCTGGGCAACGACGCGCCGACCTACGAGTTTGCCAACGCGGTGACCGGTGGCCGCATCCCCCGGGAGTTCATCCCGTCGGTGGACGCGGGCGCCCAGGACGCCATGCAGTACGGCATCCTCGCCGGCTTCCCCCTGGTGGGCGTCAAGCTCACCCTGGTGGACGGCCAGTACCACGAGGTCGACTCGTCGGAAATGGCATTCAAGATCGCCGGCTCGATGGCGATGAAGGAGGCGGCCCGCAAGGCCGACCCCGCTCTCCTCGAGCCGATGATGGCCGTTGAGGTCACCACTCCTGAGGAGAACATGGGTGACGTCATCGGCGACCTCAACTCCCGCCGCGGCATCATCCAGGCGATGGAGGAGCGCAGCGGCGCCCGCGTCGTCCGGGCTCTGGTGCCGTTGTCGGAGATGTTCGGCTACGTCGGCGACCTGCGGTCGAAGACCCAGGGCCGGGCTAGCTACAGCATGCAGTTCGACTCCTACGCCGAGGTTCCGTCCTCGGTCGCGAAGGAGATCATCGCCAAGGCGACGGGTGAGTGACCCTCACCTGACGTGACTGATGATCCGGGGCGGTCGCGGGAGGGTGCTCCCGCCCGCGACCACCTCGGTCGGAACGCGTGAGACCGGGCCTGTAGGCTTCATCGCCGCAGAACCCACCAAAGCTCTCCGGCCGTCAGGCCGGAAAGGCTGTCGACAGAGTCCTAAGCGCCGACCGGCGCGCCGGGGCGAACGAACCAAGAAGTCCACAGGAGGACCCAGTGGCGAAGGCGAAGTTCGAGCGGACTAAGCCGCACGTCAACATCGGCACCATTGGTCACATCGACCACGGTAAGACGACGCTGACGGCGGCCATCACCAAGGTCCTGCACGACCAGTACCCGGACCTGAACCCGTACACGCCGTTCGACGAGATCGACAAGGCGCCGGAGGAGAAGGCCCGCGGCATCACGATCTCCATCGCGCACGTCGAGTACCAGACCGAGGCGCGGCACTACGCGCACGTCGACTGCCCCGGTCACGCCGACTACATCAAGAACATGATCACCGGTGCCGCCCAGATGGACGGCGCGATCCTGGTGGTCGCGGCGACCGACGGCCCGATGCCGCAGACCCGCGAGCACGTGCTGCTGGCCCGCCAGGTCGGCGTGCCGTACATCGTCGTGGCGCTCAACAAGAGCGACATGGTCGACGACGAGGAGCTCCTGGAGCTCGTCGAGCTCGAGGTTCGTGAGCTGCTGTCGAACCAGGACTACCCGGGTGACGACCTGCCGGTCGTCCGGGTCTCGGCGCTGAAGGCCCTCGAGGGTGACCCCGAGTGGACCGGCAAGCTGCTGGACCTGATGACCGCGGTCGACACCGCGATCCCGCAGCCGGAGCGCGAGACCGAGAAGCCGTTCCTCATGCCGATCGAGGACGTCTTCACGATCACCGGTCGTGGCACGGTCGTCACCGGTCGCGCGGAGCGCGGCGTGCTCAAGCCGAACGAGGAGGTGGAGATCGTCGGCATCCGCGAGAAGTCGATGAAGACCACCTGCACCGGCATCGAGATGTTCCGCAAGCTGCTCGACGAGGCCCGCGCGGGCGAGAACGTCGGTCTGCTGCTGCGTGGCATCAAGCGCGAGGACGTCGAGCGCGGCATGGTCGTCATCAAGCCGGGCACCACGACCCCGCACACGGAGTTCGAGGCGACGGTCTACATCCTCTCCAAGGAGGAGGGCGGCCGGCACACCCCGTTCTTCCAGAACTACCGTCCGCAGTTCTACTTCCGGACCACGGACGTCACCGGTGTCGTCACCCTCCCCGAGGGCACCGAGATGGTCATGCCGGGTGACAACACCACCATGACGGTGAAGCTGATCCAGCCCATCGCCATGGAGGAGAACCTCAAGTTCGCGATCCGCGAGGGTGGCCGCACCGTCGGCGCCGGGTTCGTCACCAAGATCATCAAGTGAACTAGGTAACCCCGATTAGACCCGCCGCCGGTCGTGCGGCATACTAGTCAGGTTGCGTAACGACAGTTCGCTGCCTGTGTTCGGCTTCCGCTGAACCTCCGGGTGGTAGGACAGTCGAGCGTGGGGTGGTTGGCGGCCCGTCCGCCAACCACCCTCGCGCGGCGTTCAGGTCGCGGTAGTGCGATCGACGCCTTGACCCACCGCGCGGTCAGAGTCGCTCCGGAGTCCCGGGGCGGAGCCTGGCCCGAGGGCGCGACACGCCCGACCGCGGGGGTCGGCGAAGTGGGCCTGTGCCAGCCGGTACAGGCGCCCGCAACACAGCGGCATCGAGAGAAGGAACAGAAGCCACCATGGCGGGACAGAAGATCCGCATCCGGCTCAAGGCCTATGACCACGAGGTCGTCGACTCCTCGGCGCGGAAGATCGTCGAGACGGTGACGCGTACCGGGGCGCAGGTCGCGGGCCCGGTGCCGCTGCCCACGGAGATCAACCGTTTCTGCGTTATCCGCTCGCCGCACAAGTACAAGGACTCGCGCGAGCACTTCGAGATGCGCACGCACAAGCGGCTGATCGACATCATCGACCCGACCCCGAAGACGGTCGACTCGCTCATGCGCCTCGACCTGCCGGCTGGCGTCGACATCGAGATCAAGCTGTAGGGACCGGACAAATGGACAGGCAAGTCAAGGGGATCCTGGGCGCCAAGCTCGGCATGACCCAGGTCTGGGACAACAACCGCGTTGTCCCGGTGACCGTGGTCGAGGCCGGCCCGTGCGTCATCAGCCAGGTTCGTAGCGCCGAGAAGGACGGTTACTCCGCGGTCCAGCTGGCGTACGGCAAGATCGACCCGCGCAAGGTCAAGAAGCCGATCAGCGGGCACTACGCGAAGGCCGACGTCGCGCCGCGTCGTCACATCGTCGAGCTGCGCACCAGCGACGCCGCCGACTACTCGCCGGGCCAGGAGGTCACGGTCGAGGAGTTCCCGGCGGGCATGTCGATCGACGTGACCGGCAAGACCAAGGGCAAGGGCTACGCCGGCCCGATGAAGCGGCACGGCTTCCACGGTCTGCGCGCCAGCCACGGTGTCGAGCGCAAGCACCGCTCGCCCGGCTCCATCGGCGCCTGCGCCACCCCGGGTCGTGTCTTCAAGGGCACCCGGATGGCCGGCCGGATGGGTGGCGTGCGCTACACCGTCCAGAACCTGACCGTCCAGGCGGTCGACACCGAGAACAACCTCCTGCTCGTCCGTGGCGCCATTCCCGGCCCCAAGGGCGCGCTGGTCCTGGTCCGTACCGCGGCCAAGACCAAGGCGAAGAAGGGCGGTGCGGCCAAGTGACCACCGTTGACGTCCTCACCGTCGAAGGCTCCAAGAGCGGCTCCGTCGAGCTGCCCGCCGACATCTTCGACGTCCAGGCCAACGTCGCGCTGATGCACCAGGTCGTGGTGGCCCAGCTCGCGGCGGCCCGGCAGGGCACGCACAAGGTCAAGACCCGCGGCGAGGTCGCCGGTGGCGGCAAGAAGCCGTACAAGCAGAAGGGCACCGGTCGCGCCCGGCAGGGCTCGATCCGCGCGCCGCAGTTCGCCGGCGGTGGCGTCGTGCACGGCCCCGTGCCGCGCGACTACAGCCAGCGCACCCCGAAGAAGATGAAGGCCGCCGCCCTGCGTGGCGCCCTCTCCGACCGGGCCCGCGCCGGGCAGGTGCACGTCGTCGAGGCGTTCGTCTCGGGCGAGAAGCCGTCGACGAAGGCCGCTCTGGCCACGCTGGCGAAGCTGACCGAGGCCCGCCGGGTCCTGGTCGTGCTGAGCAGCACCGACGAGCTGAACTGGGTGTCGCTGCGCAACGAGCCGCGGGTGCACCTGATCGAGGCCGGCCAGCTCAACACGTACGACGTGCTGGTGGCCGACGACGTGGTCTTCACCAAGGACGCCCTCGACGAGTTCCTGGGTGTTCCCGCCGAGACCACCGAGGAGGGTGGCAAGTGAGCACGATCGCCGACCCGCGCGACATCATCGTGGCGCCGGTCGTCTCGGAGAAGAGCTACAGCGAGCTGAACCGCAACTGGTACACCTTCCTGGTGCACCCGGACGCGAACAAGACCGAGATCAAGATCGCGATCCAGCAGATCTTCGACGTCCGCGTCCTGACGGTCAACACGCTCAACCGCCAGGGCAAGCGCAAGCGGACCAAGACCGGTTTCGGGCAGCGCAAGGCCACCAAGCGGGCGATCGTGAAGCTGGCTGACGGTGACCGTATCGAGGCCTTCGGCGGCCCGGTCAGCTGAGGGGTGTAGACAATGGCTATCCGTAAGTACAAGCCGACGACGCCGGGCCGGCGTGGCTCCAGCGTCGCCGACTTCGCTGAGATCACCCGGTCGACGCCCGAGAAGTCGCTGCTGGCTCCGCTGCCGAAGAAGGGCGGGCGTAACGCCCACGGCCGGATCACCACGCGGCACCACGGCGGCGGTCACAAGCGCCAGTACCGTCTGATCGACTTCAAGCGGGTCGACAAGGACGGCGTGCCGGCGAAGGTCGCCCACATCGAGTACGACCCGAACCGCACCGCGCGCATCGCGCTGCTGCACTACGCCGACGGCGAGAAGCGCTACATCATCGCGCCGAAGGACCTGAAGCAGGGCGACCGCGTCGAGTCCGGTCCGGGCGCCGACATCAAGCCGGGCAACAACCTGCCGCTGCGCAACATCCCGGTCGGTACCACGATCCACAACGTGGAGCTGCGTCCGGGCGGCGGCGCCAAGCTGGCCCGTTCGGCCGGCGTCGGCATCCAGCTGCTCGGTCGTGAGGGCGCGTACGCGACCCTGCGTATGCCGTCGGGCGAGATCCGGCGCGTCGACGTCCGCTGCCGCGCGAGCATCGGCGAGATCGGCAACGCCGACCAGTCGAACATCAACTGGGGCAAGGCCGGCCGCATGCGGTGGAAGGGCAAGCGCCCGACCGTCCGTGGTGTCGCGATGAACCCGGTCGACCACCCGCACGGTGGTGGTGAGGGTAAGACCTCCGGTGGTCGCCACCCGGTCAACCCGCAGGGTAAGCCCGAGGGCCGCACCCGTCGTAAGGGCCAGCCGAGTGACCGGCTGATCGTCCGCCGCCGCTACGCCACGCGTAAGCGCGGCTGAGGGAGATAAGACATGCCTCGCAGCCTGAAGAAGGGCCCGTTCGTGGACGACCACCTGCTCAAGAAGGTGGAGACGCAGAACGACAAGGGCTCGAAGAACGTCATCAAGACCTGGTCGCGGCGTTCGACGATCATCCCGGAGATGCTGGGTCACACGATCGCCGTGCACGACGGACGCAAGCACGTCCCGGTGTTCGTGACCGAGGCGATGGTCGGGCACAAGCTCGGCGAGTTCGCGCTGACCCGCACGTTCAAGGGTCACGAGAAGGACGACCGGAAGAGCCGTCGGCGCTGACGCCGCGGGCATACGGATAGAGGAACAAGGGGTTACAGCGATGCCAGGAAAGGGCGACGCTCCGGTGCTTCCGGGCGCGCGGGCGGTTGCGCGACACGTGCGCATCTCGCCGATGAAGGCGCGCCGGGTGGTCAACCTCGTCCGCGGCCTGCCCGCGAAGGAGGCGCTCACGGTGCTGCAGTTCGCGCCGCAGGCTGCGAGCGAGCAGGTGTACAAGGTGCTCGCGAGCGCCATCGCCAACGCGGAGAACAACGAGCGGCTGGACCCCGACGCGCTGCTCGTCAGCGAGGCGTACGTCGACGAGGGCCCGACCATGAAGCGGTTCCAGCCGCGGGCGCAGGGCCGGGCGTACCGGATCCGCAAGCGCACCTGCCACATCACGGTCGCGGTCGAGGCGGTTGCGCCGGCCGCGCCGAAGAAGGCGGCCGCGAAGAAGGCGGCCCCGGCGAAGCAGGCGGAGCCGGCGGAGACGGCCGAGACGCAGAGCAAGACGGAGGGCGCCGAGTAATGGGTCAGAAGGTTCACCCGCACGGGTTCCGGCTCGGCATCTCGACCGACTGGAAGTCCCGCTGGTTCGCGGACAAGCTCTACAAGGACTACATCGGCGAGGACGTCAAGATCCGCCGCATGATGTCCAAGGGCCTCGAGCGCGCCGGCATCTCCAAGGTCGACATCGAGCGCACCCGCGACCGGGTCCGCGTCGACATCCACACCGCCCGGCCGGGCATCGTCATCGGCCGTAAGGGTGCGGAGGCCGACCGGATCCGCGGCGAGCTCGAGAAGCTGACCGGCAAGCAGGTCCAGCTGAACATCATCGAGGTGAAGAACCCCGAGTCGGACGCGCAGCTCGTCGCACAGGGTGTGGCCGAGCAGCTCTCCAGCCGGGTCAGCTTCCGTCGGGCGATGCGCAAGGCCATGCAGTCCGCGATGAAGAACCCGGTCTGCAAGGGCATCCGGGTCCAGGTCTCGGGTCGCCTCGGCGGCGCCGAGATGAGCCGGACCGAGTTCTACCGCGAGGGCCGGGTTCCGCTGCACACGCTGCGGGCCAACATCGAGTACGGCTTCTTCGAGGCCCGTACGAGCTTCGGCCGGATCGGCGTGAAGGTCTGGATCTACAAGGGCGACGCGGTGCCGGGTCGGGAGACCCCGACCGAGGCTCCGTCGCGTCCGCGCCGTGACCGTGGCGACCGTCCGGAGCGGCCGCGCCGTGGCCGGTCCGGTTCGTCCGGGACGACCGCCGGCGGGACCGAGGCCGGTAGGGCCGCCGCCGCGACGACCATCGCGCAGCAGGCCGAGACGCCGAGTGGTGACGCGGTGGATCCCGCCGCCGTCGCCGCCGCGGCAGAAACGCAGCAGGAGGGCTGACAGATGCTGATGCCGCGCAAGCCCCCGAAGGGCTTCCGCAAGCCGCACCACCCGGACCGCAGTGGCGCGTCCAAGGGTGGTAACCGGGTGGTGTTCGGCGAGTTCGGAATCCAGGCTCTCGAGCCGGCGTACGTGACCAACCGCCAGATCGAGTCGGCGCGTATCGCGATGACCCGCCACATCAAGCGTGGTGGCAAGGTCTGGATCACGATCTTCCCGGACCAGGCTCTCACCAAGAAGCCGGCGGAGACCCGGATGGGTTCCGGTAAGGGTTCGCCCGAGTGGTGGGTCGCCAACGTCAAGCCGGGGCGGGTTCTCTTCGAGATGTCCTTCCCCAACGAGCAGATCGCGCGAGAGGCGATGCGTCGCGCGATCCACAAGCTCCCGATGAAGTGCCGCATTGTTACGCGCGAAGTGGGTGAATCCTGATGGCAGCGGGCGTTAAGGCCTCCGAGCTGCGTGAGCTCTCCGAGGAGGAGCTGGTCACGAAGCTGCGCGAGGCCAAGGCGGAGCTGTTCAACCTCCGCGTGCAGGCCGCGACCGGCCAGCTGGACAACAACCGGCGGCTGCAGGTCATCCGTCGGGAGATCGCCCGGATCTACACGATCATGCGTGAGCGCGAGCTGGGTCTCTCGGCCGCGCCGACTGAGGTGACTGCATCATGAGCGAGAACACCACCGCCACCGCGCGGGCCCGCCGCAAGGTGCGTGAGGGCCTCGTGGTCAGCGACAAGATGGAAAAGACCGTCGTCGTCGAGGTCGAGGACCGGGTCAAGCACGCGCTGTACGGCAAGATCATGCGCCGTACCAGCAAGTTGAAGGTGCACGACGAGCAGAACACCGCCGGCATCGGCGACCGGGTCCTGATCATGGAGACCCGGCCGCTGTCCGCCACCAAGCGGTGGCGCCTCGTGGAGATCCTGGAAAAGGCCAAGTAGCGAAGGCTCGAGCTCGCCCGGCGTCAGTCGGGCGCGGGTTCCGCCAGGCTCCGGCCGCCGTGCGCGGCCGGAGAACCGGCAGACATAGGAGATAGACGTGATTCAGCAGGAGTCGCGACTGCGCGTCGCCGACAACACGGGTGCTCGGGAGATCCTGTGCATCCGGGTTCTCGGTGGCTCCGGTCGGCGCTACGCGAGCATCGGCGACGTCATCGTGGCCACCGTCAAGGACGCGATCCCCGGTGCCGGTGTGAAGAAGGGCGACGTCGTCAAGGCCGTCGTCGTTCGTACCGCCAAGGAGAGGCGGCGGCCGGACGGTTCGTACATCCGCTTCGACGAGAACGCCGCCGTCATCATCAAGGACGGCGGGGACCCGCGCGGTACCCGTATCTTCGGCCCGGTGGGCCGGGAGCTGCGGGACAAGCGGTTCATGAAGATCATCTCTCTCGCGCCGGAGGTGTTGTGACCGTGAAGGTCAAGAAGGGCGACACGGTCGTCGTCATCGCCGGCAAGGACAAGGGTGCCAAGGGCAAGGTCATCGCGGCCTACCCGCGGCAGGACAAGGTCCTGGTCGAGGGCGTGAACCGGGTCAAGAAGCACACCCGCATCAGCACCACCCAGCGTGGCGCCAAGACCGGTGGCATCGTCACCCAGGAGGCCCCGATCCACGTCTCGAACGTGATGGTCCTGGACTCCGACGGCAAGCCGACCCGCGTCGGTTACCGGATCGACGACAACGGCCAGAAGGTCCGCATCGCGCGTAGCACCGGTAAGGACCTGTGATGACCACGGCTACCGAAACCAAGACCATGCCGCGCCTCAAGGAGCGGTACCGCAACGAGATCGTGGCGCAGCTGCAGGAGCAGCACCAGTACGGCAACCCCATGCAGGTGCCGCGGCTCGTCAAGATCGTCGTCAACATGGGTGTCGGCGAGGCTGCCCGGGACGCCAAGCTGATCGACGGCGCCGTCCGGGACCTGGCGACCATCACCGGCCAGAAGCCGCAGGTGCGGCGGGCGACCAAGTCCATCGCGCAGTTCAAGCTCCGCGAGGGCATGCCGATCGGTGCGAAGGTGACCCTTCGCGGCGACCGGATGTGGGAGTTCCTGGACCGGCTGCTGTCGATCGCGCTGCCGCGTATCCGTGACTTCCGTGGTCTGGACGGGCGCAAGCTCGACGGGCACGGCAACTACACGTTCGGTCTGACCGAGCAGTCGGTGTTCCACGAGATCGACCAGGACAAGATCGATCGGCAGCGGGGCATGGACATCACGGTGGTCACGACCGCCACGACCGACGACGAGGGCCGGGCGCTGCTCAAGCTCCTGGGCTTCCCGTTCAAGGAGAACTGAGATGGCCAAGAAGGCGCTGATCCACAAGGCGGCCGCGAAGCCGAAGTTCTCGGTTCGCGCGTACACCCGCTGCCAGCGGTGCGGGCGTCCCAAGGCGGTCTACCGCAAGTTCGGTCTCTGCCGGGTCTGCATCCGGGAGATGGCCCACCGCGGTGAGCTGCCGGGCGTGTCCAAGGCTTCCTGGTAAGGGCGACCGCGTCCCGGCCCCAGGGCCGGGACCCCTTGCACCGATCACGTATTGCTCTTCGCCGTAGGCCCGGGGCGGAAGGCCCCGGGAACCCCGGCGAGAAAGGCTGACGAAATCCATGACGATGACCGACCCGATCGCAGACATGCTCACGCGTCTGCGTAACGCCAACCAGGCGTACCACGACCGGGTGACGATGCCCTACTCGAAGATCAAGGCGAACATCGCCGAGGTCCTCAAGGCCGAGGGCTACATCGCCACCTGGTCGGTCGAGGAGCCCGAGGAGGGCGCCGTCGGCAAGCGACTGGTCGTCGAGCTGAAGTACGGCCAGAACCGGGAGCGGAGCCTGGCCGGCATCAAGCGAGTGTCCAAGCCCGGTCTGCGGGTTTACGCCAAGTCGGACGGGCTCCCGCGGGTGCTCGGCGGGCTGGGCGTGGCGATCATTTCGACGTCCCAGGGGCTGCTCACCGACCGGCAGGCCCGCAAGCGGAGCGTTGGCGGGGAAGTCCTCGCCTTCGTCTGGTAACGGGAGACAGGTAGAAATGTCGCGTATTGGACGTAAGTCGATCCCGGTGCCAGCCGGCGTCGACATCACGATCGACGGGCAGACCGTCAAGGTCAAGGGCCCGAAGGGCGAGCTCTCGCACACCCTGGCCGAGCCGATCACGATCGACCGGGCCGAGGACGGGCAGCTGAACGTCAACCGCCCGAACGACGAGCGCAAGGCCAAGGAACTGCACGGCCTCAGCCGTACCCTGGTCGCCAACATGATCGTCGGCGTCACCGAGGGCTACCGCAAGAGCCTGGAGATCGCCGGCACCGGTTACCGCGTGACCGCCAAGGGCCAGGACCTGGAGTTCGCGCTCGGGTTCTCGCACCCGGTGCACGTGGCGGCCCCGGCCGGCATCACCTTCACGGTGGAGAAGCCGACGCTGTTCCACGTGGCCGGCATCGACAAGCAGCTCGTCGGTGAGGTCGCCGCCAACATCCGGAAGATCCGCCCGCCGGAGCCCTACAAGGGCAAGGGCGTGAAGTACCAGGGCGAGGTCATCCGCCGTAAGGCTGGAAAGGCAGGTAAGAAGTGAGCGCCACGCTGCTCAAGCGCCGCCGCGGCGTCGCCGCCAAGCGTGCTGTCGGGCGTGCGCGCCGGCACTTCCGGGTCCGCAAGAACGTCAGCGGCACCGCCGAGCGTCCCCGCCTCGTGGTCACCCGCTCCCTGCGGCACATCGTCGCCCAGATCGTGGACGACACCAAGGGTCACACCCTGGCGTCGGCCTCGACCCTGGACGCCTCGCTGCGCGGCGCGGAGGGCGACAAGAGCGCCCTGGCCGGCAAGGTCGGCGCCCTGCTCGCCGAGCGGGCCAAGGCTGCCGGCGTCTCCAAGGTCGTCTTCGACCGCGGTGGCAACCGGTACGCGGGGCGGGTCGCCGCGCTTGCCGATGCCGCCCGCGAAGCCGGGCTCGAGTTCTAGAAACCCCGTCACGAGAGAGAAGGAAGGCTGCTGATGCCAGGTCAACAGCGCCGTGGCGGCGGGTCCGGTGGCAACGAGGGTGGTCGCCGCGACAACCGCCGTGAGGGCGGCCGCGGAAACGCGCCCGTCGAGAAGACCCCGCACCTCGAGCGGGTCGTCGCGATCAACCGCGTCGCCAAGGTCGTGAAGGGTGGTCGTCGCTTCAGCTTCACCGCCCTGGTGATCGTGGGCGACGGCGACGGCACCGTCGGTGTGGGCTACGGAAAGGCCAAGGAGGTGCCCGCGGCGATCGCCAAGGGCGTCGAGGAGGCCAAGAAGCACTTCTTCAAGGTGCCGCGGATCGCCTCCTCGATCCCGCACCCGGTGACGGGTGAGGCCGCGGCCGGTGTGGTGCTGCTCAAGCCGGCTTCCGCCGGTACGGGTGTCATCGCCGGCGGTCCGGTGCGTGCCGTGCTGGAGTGCGCGGGTATCCACGACGTGCTCTCCAAGAGCCTCGGTTCGTCGAACCCGATCAACATCGTGCACGCCACCGTGGCGGCGCTGAAGGGGCTCGAGTCCCCGGAGGCCGTCGCCGCCCGTCGTGGCCTGCCTGTCGAGGACGTCGCGCCGGCCGCCATGCTGGCGTCGCGGGCGGGGGTGGCGTCCTGATGGCTCGCCTGAAGGTCACCCAGGTCCGGTCCGAGATCGGGACCAAGCAGAACCAGCGTGACTCGCTGCGTTCGCTCGGTCTCAAGCGGATCAACGACGTGGTGGTCAAGGAGGACCGTCCGGAGATCCGCGGCATGATCTTCACGGTCAACCACCTCGTGAAGGTCGAGGAGGTCGAGTAATGACGATCAAGGTCCACCACCTGCGCCCGGCGCCCGGTGCCAAGACCGCGAAGACCCGGGTGGGTCGCGGTGAGGGCTCCAAGGGCAAGACCGCCGGTCGCGGTACCAAGGGTTCCAAGGCCCGCAAGAACATCTCGGCGGCGTTCGAGGGTGGGCAGATGCCCATCCACATGCGCCTGCCGAAGATGAAGGGCTTCAAGAACAAGTTCAAGGTGGTCTTCCAGGTGGTCAACCTGGACCGGCTCGCCGAGCTGTTCCCGAACGGCGGCCAGGTCGGCCCGATCGAGCTGGTCGAGGCCGGCGCGGTCCGCAAGGGCCACCCGGTGAAGGTCCTCGGCACCGGGGACCTGGGCGGGGTCGCCCTCCAGGTGTCGGCGCACGCGTTCAGCGCGTCGGCCAAGGAGAAGATCACCGCCGCCGGTGGCTCGGTCACCGAGCTGTAGGGGCTGTACGACCCGTGGCGCCCGCTCAGTTGTCGCAACTGGGCGGGCGCCATGGTCTGCCTGGCATGTGTGCGCCGGGTAACATCGGATTCGGTTTATGTAGCCGGGCACATCTGCCCGGACCGGGATCGGGCTGTTAGAGTCCCTTCCCAGCCATGGATATCGGGCACTCGCCCGGCAACCACCCGACCGCCAGGGATGACCGGCGGCCCGCCTCGCGCAGGAGGAAGAAGTTGCTGTCCGCCTTTCTCAGTGCGTTCCGAACGCCTGACCTGCGCAAGAAGCTGCTGTTCACAGTAGGCATCATCGCGGTCTACCGGCTCGGGGCGACACTGCCCAGCCCGGGCGTCTCGTACGGCAACGTCCAGAAGTGCCTCGACGCCATGGAGAGTGGCTCCACCGGCGTCATGAACCTGCTCAACCTCTTCTCCGGCGGAGCGCTGCTGCAGCTCTCGGTCTTCGCGCTGGGCATCATGCCCTACATCACAGCGTCGATCATCCTGCAGCTGCTGACCGTGGTGATCCCCCGGCTGGAGCAGCTCCGCAAGGAGGGCCAGGCCGGCCAGGCGAAGATCACCCAGTACACCCGCTACCTGACCCTGGGCCTCGGTGTCCTCCAGGCGTCGGCGTTCGTGGCGCTGGCCCGCTCCGGGCAGCTCTTCAACAACCAGTGCGACCAGTTCCCGATCATCCCCGAGGGGACCGGGATCCCGGACTGGCTGACGCTCAGCCTCCTGGTCATGACGATGACCGCCGGCACCGGCGTGGTGATGTGGCTCGGCGAGCTGATCACCGACCGGGGCGTCGGCAACGGCATGTCCGTCCTGATCTTCACCTCGATCGCCGCCCGGCTCCCCAGCGAGGGCTGGCAGATCAAGCAGACCGGCGGCTGGGGCAAGTTCCTGCTCGTCATCGCGCTGGTCCTGGTGGTCATCACCGCGGTCACCTTCATCGAGCAGGCGCAGCGCCGCATCCCGGTGCAGTACGCCAAGCGCATGATCGGCCGGCGGTCGTACGGCGGCACCTCGACCTACATCCCGCTGAAGGTCAACCAGGCGGGTGTCATCCCGGTCATCTTCGGTTCGTCGCTGCTCTACCTGCCCCAGCTGGCGCTGCAGTTCTTCGACCAGAACAACCCGGGCAAGACCCAGGCGTGGATCCAGAACAACCTGGTCGACCCGACCAGCCCGATCTACATCTCGGTCTACTTCCTGCTGATCATCTTCTTCACCTACTTCTACGTCTCGATCACGTTCAACCCGACCGAGGTCGCGGACAACATGAAGAAGTACGGCGGCTTCGTGCCGGGCATCCGCCCCGGCAAGCCGACCGCCGACTACCTCGACTTCATCCTCAGCCGGATCACGCTGCCCGGCGCCCTCTACCTGGGCATCATCTCGATCCTGCCGAACTTCTTCTTCATCTGGCTGGACAAGCAGCAGTACCTGAACTTCCCGTTCGGCGGCACCGCTGTGCTGATCATGGTCGGCGTCGGTCTGGAGACCACGAAGCAGATCGAGAGCCAACTCATGCAGCGGAACTACGAAGGGTTCCTGCGGTAGATGAGACTCGTTCTGGTTGGCCCGCCGGGGGCGGGCAAGGGCACACAAGCCGAGTTCATCGCCGCGCACCTGTCGGTACCGAAGATCTCGACCGGCGACATCTTCCGGTCGAACGTCTCGCAGGGCACGCCGCTCGGCGTCGAGGCGAAGCGCTACATGGACGCCGGTGAGCTGGTGCCCGACGAGGTCACCATCAACATGGTGCGCAGCCGGCTCGCAGAGCCGGACGCCGCCGAGGGCTTCCTGCTCGACGGCTTCCCGCGTACCACGCCGCAGGCCGCCGCGCTGGACAAGCTCCTCGCCGACCTGGGCACCGCGCTGGATCTGGTGCTGGAGCTGGTCGTCGACGACGACGAGGTGATCCGGCGGCTCTCCGGCCGGCGTACGTGCCGGGGCTGCGGCAAGATCTGGCACGTCGAGTTCGACGCCACCTCGCGCGAGGGCATCTGCGACCGGTGCGGCGCCGAGCTGTTCCAGCGCGACGACGACAAGCCGGAGACGATCGCCACCCGCCTGCGGGAGTACGCGGACAAGACCGCGCCGTTGGTCGACTACTACGGCGCCCAGGGCAAGCTGGTGGGCATCGACGCCACCGGTCCGGTGGAGGACGTCACGGTCCGCGCCATCGACGCCCTGCGGTCGTACGGCGGCTGAGGTCCCGCCGGACCACGGCGGATAGAGTGCGAAGAGCGGGGTACGTCCGACGTGCCCCGCTCTTCGGCATCAGCAACGAAAGGTATCGGCTCCATGCGTCGTCCCCAGCTGGACATCCAGCTGAAGACCCCTGACCAGATCGAGAAGATGCGGGCTGCCGGGCTGGTGGTCGCCGAGGCGCTGCGTCGGATGCGGGAGGCGGTCGCCCCCGGGGTCAGCACCGCCGACCTGGACGCCATCGCCGAGTCGACCATCCGCGAGGCCGGTGCCGTCCCCTCGTTCAAGGGCTACCACGGCTTCCCCGCGTCGATCTGCTCGTCCGTGAACGAGCAGGTGGTGCACGCCATCCCATCGGCACAGCAGGTGCTCCGCGACGGCGATCTGATCTCCATCGACTGCGGTGCGGTGCTCGACGGCTGGCACGGCGACGCCGCCATCACCGTGGGCGTGGGCGAGGTCGACCCGGCGCTGCTGAAGATGACCGCGGTGGCCGAGGACGCCATGTGGGCGGGCATCGCCGCAGCCGCCCGGGGCGCCGCCAGCGGCAAGGGCCGCCTCACCGACATCTCGCACGCCGTGGAGGACGCCGTCCGCAAGGGCGGCCGGTACGGCATCGTCGACGGCTACGGCGGGCACGGCATCGGCACCGAGATGCACCAGGACCCGCACGTGCTCAACCACGGGCGGCCGGGCAAGGGCCCCCGCCTGGTGCCGGGCATGGCGCTGGCAATCGAGCCGATGATCACGATGGGGTCGCCCCGGACGGTCGAGCTCTCCGACGGCTGGACGGTCATCACCCGGGACCGGTCGATGGCGGTGCACGTCGAGCACACGATGGCGCTGCTCCCGGACGGGGTCTGGGTGCTGACCGCGCCGGACGGCGGACGCGCCCGCCTGGGCGAGCTGGTCACCTCCCGCCAGCCCGCGGACTCGCCGACCCGCTGATCCGCCGGGCGCGCGCCGCAACGGGTGCAACGCCACCGCCTGGCCCGGTGCCCGCTCGCCCGTCGGCCGACCCTGTCGACCGTGCAGGGGTGGGCCGGTGGGAGGGGCGTGGCTGGTGGGGTGGTGGCATGCTTGCGGGCATGGATGGACGCGACCGGATGCGGGCCGCCGACGCCGACCGTCAGGCGGTCGCGGAGCGGCTGAGGGCGGCCGTGGACGAGGGCCGGCTGGATCTGCACGAGTACGACGAGCGCCTCCAGCGGGCGTACGCCTCGCGGACGTACGGCGAACTGGACGCGCTGGTGACCGACCTGCCGGCGAACGGACACCTGCCGGTGCCGGCCGCCCCCGCGGCGTCGCAGCTCGCCACACCCTCGCCCGACGTCGCGTCGCCGGCCGAGGGGGACGGGGCGCGGGACACCTCGTCGGTGGTCGTCCCGTGGCTGGCCGAGGTCTGGCTGCCGTACCTGCGGGTGGTCGCGATCGTGGTGAGCGTCTGGGCGGTGACCTCCGTGCTCTCCGCCGACCTGCTCTACTTCTGGCCCGCCTGGGTGGCGGGACCGTGGGGAGCGGTGCTCGTGGTGCGCACGGTCGCCGGCCTCACCGGGGGAGAGCCGCGGCGACAGGCGGTGAAGCGGGAACGGCGACGCGAGCGCCGGCTGGCGAAGCGGGCGCGGAAGCGCGAGCTGGCCGCCGCCGACGGAGAGCGCCGGCCACGGGAGCTGGCGGCCACGGAGGCGGACCAGCCCCGACCGGAGGAGCTGGCGCCCGCCCAGGAGGACCCGCCCCGACAGCGGGAGCTGGCGGCGGTCGACGGGGACCGTCAGGAGCGGGAGCCGCGGGTGGGGGAGGCGCGACGGGGGCCGGAGGCGGAGTTTCCGGCGGCCCGGCGGGACCGCCTGCCCGACGCCGACGCCGAGCTCTGAACGGCCCCTTCTGTCCGATTCGACGCACCGATTCCCGGCCGGTTTGGCGACGGCCCGCAGGCGGGCGTACACTTTCTGATCGGCGCACAGCGTCCACTCCGGCATGCCCACCCTGCGCTTCGGTGGGAGTCGGAGCCGCGGCTGGCGCGGGCAATCTGATCTTGATCGGTGGCCCGTGTAAGACGTTGTGGGCCGTCCGGAGCAACCGACGTCAGGACAGCGGAGGACATGCCGAAAAAAGACGGAGCCATCGAGATCGAGGGTCGGGTCATCGAGCCCCTGCCGAACGCCATGTTCCGGGTGGAGCTCGCGAACGGCCACAAGGTGCTGGCTCACATCAGCGGCAAGATGCGGCAGCACTACATCCGTATCCTGCCGGAGGACCGGGTCGTCGTCGAACTTTCGCCGTACGACCTGACCCGCGGGCGCATCGTCTACCGCTACAAGTAAGCCTGACGACGGCCGGGACGTCCCCGTGTCCGTCTTCGACGTCCGGTGTCGCGCCTCGGCGCGTCGTCGGGCCAGATGGGAAGTAAGGCAACCGTGAAGGTCAAGCCGAGCGTCAAGAGGATCTGCAACAAGTGCCGGGTCATCCGTCGGCACGGCCGGGTCATGGTCATCTGCACCGACCCGCGCCACAAGCAGCGCCAGGGCTGAACCAGTTCCGGCCGACCGTGTGACAACGGTCGGTCGAAATCGGTCCGGGCCGCGGATCCAGGCAACGAATCACATGCTCGTCCCAGCCGCGGGCGGTGCGCGTCGCGTACCTCATCGTGGTTGACCCCCGGTCGGAGGCCGGGGCCCGCTCGGGCAACGACCGACCCCGGTCGCCGGCGCACGACGCCGGAAGGACAGGGGCGGCCGGTAGCGGGGTGGGACGGGTCCACACCTCCGCACAACACCACGAGGAGCACGCCCGCACATGGCACGTCTAGTCGGCGTCGACCTCCCCCGCGAAAAGCGGATGGAGATCGCGCTCACCTACATCTTCGGCGTGGGCCGCACCCGCGCCCTGGAGACGCTCGCCGCGACCGGCATCTCGCCGGACAAGCGCGTTCGGGACCTCACTGACGAGGAGCTCGTGCAGCTCCGGAATCACATCGAGGGCAACTACAAGGTTGAAGGCGACCTGCGCCGCGAGGTCGCCGCTGACATCCGCCGCAAGGTCGAGATCGGCTGCTACGCGGGTATCCGGCACCGCCGGGGCCTGCCCGTGCGTGGCCAGCGGACCAAGACCAACGCGCGGACCCGTAAGGGCCCGAAGCGGACCGTCGCCGGCAAGAAGAAGCCCGGCAAGAAGTAACTAGGAGCGCACAGACTTATGCCACCGAAGGCTCGTGCCGGAGCCGCCGTCAAGAAGGTCCGGCGCAAGGAACGCAAGAACGTCGCCCACGGGCAGGCGCACATCAAGAGCACCTTCAACAACACCATCGTGTCGATCACCGACCCGACCGGTGCGGTCATCTCCTGGGCCTCCTCGGGCCAGGTGGGCTTCAAGGGCTCCCGCAAGTCGACCCCGTTCGCCGCGCAGCTGGCCGCCGAGGCCGCCGCGCGTCGGGCGATGGAGCACGGCATGCGCAAGGTCGACGTGTTCGTCAAGGGACCCGGCTCCGGCCGGGAGACCGCCATCCGTTCGCTGCAGGCGGCCGGGCTCGAGGTCGGGCAGATCTCCGACGTCACGCCGCAGCCGCACAACGGATGCCGTCCGCCGAAGCGTCGCCGGGTCTGAGAGGTTAGAGAGAGATGGCTCGTTACACCGGTGCTGACTGCCGCCGTTGCCGGCGGGAGAAGATGAAGCTGTTCCTCAAGGGCAGCAAGTGCGATGGTCCGAAGTGCCCGTTCGAGTCCCGGCCGTTCCCGCCCGGGCAGCACGGCCGCGGCCGCACCAAGGAGACGGAGTACCTGCTCCAGCTTCGTGAGAAGCAGAAGGCCCGCCGCGTGTACGGCGTGCTGGAGAAGCAGTTCCGTGGCTACTACGAAGAGGCCGTCGGCAAGAAGGCCAAGACCGGCGAGGTTCTCCTGCAGATCCTCGAGTCGCGGCTGGACAACGTGGTCTACCGGGCCGGCTACGCCGGTTCCCGTGACATGGCCCGTCAGCTGGTCAAGCACGGTCACTTCACCGTGAACGGCAAGAAGGTCGACATCCCGTCGTACCGCGTCAAGGAGCACGACATCATCGAGGTCCGGGGCAAGAGCAAGCAGCTCACCCCGTTCCTGGTGGCGCAGGCTCAGGCCGGTTCGCGGTCGGTGCCGGCGTGGCTGGAGGCGATCCCCAGCCAGATGAAGATCCTCGTGCACTCGCTCCCGGCCCGCCAGGTCATCGACACGCAGGTCCAGGAGCAGCTGATCGTCGAGCTCTACTCCAAGTAGTCGGAGCTCGTTGCGGTGGCCCGCCCTTCCGGGGCGGGCCACCGGAACAGTTTGTCGTGGGCGTCATATGGCGGGCGCCCCGGAAGAGAAGAGAAGACATGCTCATCAGCCAGCGACCGACTCTCTCCGAGGAGTCGATCAACGAGACCCGGTCCCGGTTCACGATCGAGCCGCTGGAGCCGGGCTTCGGCTACACCCTGGGCAACTCGCTGCGGCGCACGCTGCTGTCGTCGATCCCGGGTGCGGCGGTCACCTCGATCAAGATCGACGGCGTGCTGCACGAGTTCACCACGATCCCCGGTGTCAAGGAGGACGTGGTCGAGCTCGTCATGAACATCAAGGAGCTGTGCGTCAGCTCCGAGCACGACGAGCCGGTCAGCATGTACCTGCGCAAGCAGGGCCCGGGCGACGTCACGGCGGGCGACATCCAGCCGCCGGCCGGCGTCTCGGTGCACAACCCGGACCTGAAGCTCGCCACCCTCAACGGCAAGGGCCGGCTCGACATGGAGCTGACCGTCGAGCGGGGTCGCGGCTACGTCACGGCGGCGCAGAACAAGCAGGCCGGCGCCGAGATCGGCCGGATCCCCGTCGACTCGATCTACTCGCCGGTGCTGAAGGTCACGTACCGCGTCGAGGCGACCCGTGTCGAGCAGCGGACCGACTTCGACCGGCTGATCATCGACGTCGAGACCAAGCCGTCGATGGGCCCGCGTACCGCGCTGGCCTCCGCCGGCTCGACGCTGGTGGAGCTGTTCGGGCTGGCCCGGGAGCTGGACGAGACCGCCGAGGGCATCGACATCGGGCCGTCCCCGCAGGACGCCCAGCTCGCGGCGGACCTGGCGCTGCCGATCGAGGAGCTGGACCTGACCGTCCGCTCCTACAACTGCCTCAAGCGCGAGGGCATCAACTCCGTTGGTGAGCTCATCGGGCGTACCGAGGCCGACCTCCTCGACATCCGCAACTTCGGTCAGAAGTCGATCGACGAGGTCAAGATGAAGCTCGCCGGGATGGGGCTGGGGCTGAAGGACTCGGCCCCGAACTTCGACCCGGCGCACGTCGTGGACGCCTTCGGTGAGGCCGACTACGACACCGACGACTATCGCGAGACCGAGCAGCTCTAGTCCGCGCTGCCGCCACACCTGAGGAGCACCAAGCATGCCCACGCCCACCAAGGGCCCCCGCCTCGGCGGCAGCCCCGCGCACGAGCGGCTGATGCTGGCCAACCTGGCCACCGCGCTGTTCCAGCACGGCAAGATCCAGACCACCGAGACGAAGGCCCGGCGGCTGCGTCCGCTGGCCGAGCAGCTCATCACCAAGGCCAAGCGCGGCGACCTGGCGTCCCGCCGGCGGGTGCTGGGCGTCGTCAAGGACAAGGACGTGGTCTACGCCCTGTTCGACCAGATCGCGCCCCGGTTCGCCAACCGCAACGGTGGCTACACCCGGATCGTGAAGACCGGTCCGCGCAAGGGTGACGCCGCCCCGATGGCGATCATCGAGCTGGTCGAGGAGCTCCAGGTCGCCGAGCCGAAGGCGAACAAGAAGACCGCCGCCCGCAAGGCCGCGCAGCAGGACAAGGTCGAGGCGCTCGCCCCGGCCGAGGAGGCCCCGAAGGCGACCTCGGGCGACCAGGACGCCGAGGCGCCCGTGTCGGCGTCCGGCGACACCGCCGCCGCCCGCGAGGACAGCGACGAGGCCGGCGAGAACGACAAGGCCTGATCCAGGCCACCGTCGGGCCCGGCACCCCTTCGTGGGGTGCCGGGCCCGACCCCGTGAGGCGGAGGTACGAGTGGACGAGCGCACCCGGCTGCGGCTGGACGTCGCGTACGACGGGTCGGGCTTCTCCGGCTGGGCCGCCCAGCCGACGCGGCGTACGGTCGCCGGGGTGCTCGTGGAGACCCTCGACCTGGTCCTCGGCGCGGGTACGGCGACCGGGCTGACCGTGGCGGGCCGCACCGACGCCGGCGTGCACGCCACCGGGCAGGTCTGCCACGTCGACCTGCCGAGCGTCGTCTGGCGGGAGCACGAGGGGCGGCTGCTGCGCCGACTGGCCCGACTGCTCCCCACCGACGTCCGGGTACGCGCCATGGCCGAGGTGCCCGCCGACTTCGACGCCCGGTTCTCGGCGACCTTCCGTCGCTACGAGTACCGGGTCACCGACGCCACCTGGGGTGCCGAGCCGCTGCGCCGGCACGAGATCCTGGCCTGGCCGAAGCCGCTCGACCTGGCGGCGTTGAACGCCGCCGCCGCCGGGCTGGTGGGGGAGCACGATTTCGCCGCGTACTGCCGGCGCAAGGAGCACGCCACCACGCTGCGCGAGGTGACCCGGCTGGACTGGCGGCGGGACCCGGACGGGATCCTCGTGGCCACCGTGCAGGCCGACGCGTTCTGCCAGGCGATGGTGCGCAGCCTCGTCGGCGCCATGCTGGTCGCCGGGGACGGGCGCCGGCCGGTCGAGTGGCCGGGCAGCCTGCTGGCCCGCCGGGAACGCTCCAGCGAGGTGACCGTGGCGCCGGCGCACGGGCTGGCCCTGGTCGCCGTCGGCTACCCCGAGGACCCGGCCGAGTACGCCCGCCGCGCCGAGGCGACCCGGCAGCTGCGCGTACCCGTGGAGGGCTGACCGCCCGCCTCCCCGGCCGTGCCGCCGGAGCGGCCAGGGCGGGGCCGCCCGTTTCCGGTAGAGCGTCGTCGAGCGTCAAGGAGTGGAAGCCGTGCAGGAACCTCGTCGTGGGCGGGATCTCGGCATCGTCGTGGGGGTGCTGCCGACGGGCCCCCTGAACGCCGTCACCGACGTGCCCGGCGTACGGGTGGGCCACACCACGCTGGTCGTCGGGGAGAGCATCCGCAGCGGGGTGACGGCGATCGTCCCGGACCAGCTCACCGACCGTCGGTCGTTGCCGGCGGGGCTGTTCGTGGGCAACGGGCACGGCAAGATGGTCGGGTCGACCCAGGTGGCGGAGCTGGGCGAGATCGAGACGCCGGTGGTGCTGACCGCGACGCTGTCGACGTTCCGGGCGGCGGACGCGCTGCTCACCTACATGCTCCGGCAGCCGGGCCGGGAGACGGTCGAGTCGCTGAACCCGGTGGTGGCGGAGACCAACGACGGTCTCCTGTCGGACATCCGGGCGCGGCCGGTGCGGGAGGAACACGTCCTCGGGGCGCTGGAGGAGGCTCGCGGCGGACTGCCCGCGGAAGGTGCCGTCGGCGCCGGTACGGGCACGTCGGCGCTCGGTTTCAAGGCCGGCATCGGGACGTCCTCGCGGCTCGCCACCACATCCCGCGGCACCGTCACCGTCGGTGTGCTGGTGCAGGCCAACTTCTCCGGCGTGCTCCAGGTGGCCGGGGTGCCGATCCGGCCCGAGCAGGTGGGCGTGCCTGCCCCCGCGTTCCCGGAGCGGCCCGCGCAGCCGGGCAACTCCTGCGTCATCGTGGTCGCCACGGACGGCCGCCTCGACGCGCGGCAGTTGGGCCGCGTCGCCCGCCGGGCCATCTTCGCCATGGCGCGGGTCGGCTCGGACTTCGCCGGGGGCAGTGGCGACTACGCCCTGGCGTTCTCCACCGCCGACACGCAGACGCCGACCGCGCCGGAAGCCGATCTGGAACCCGTCTTCGCGGCGGTGCTGGAGGCCGTGGAGGAGGCGCTGCTGAACTCGCTGTTCATGGCGCGTACCACCGTCGGCGTCAAGGGACGGGTCAGGTACGCGGTCCCGCACGACCGGATGCGCGACCTGCTACGGGCGCACCGGGTGCAACTCGGGGCGTGACCGGGCCGACCCGGCAGCCCGCGCATGGGGCTGCGCCGGCGGCGGCAGCGGTTGCCGCTCCGGGCCCCGCCACCGCCCGCTACGCGGAACGGGTGCGTGGCCCGTGGCCCACGCACCCGTCGCGGCGCGATCCGGTCAGTCGTTCCCGTCCTGCGTACGGGTGTCGTCCACGCCCTCGTCGGTCGGCTGGCCGGCCGTACCGCCGTCGGCCCGCCGCTCCAGCACGCCCCGGTTGAGGTGCAGCTCGATCATGTCGAAGAGGATCTCCCGGGCCTTCGTGTCGCCGGACCGGATCGCCTCGCCGTCGCTGCGGGCCACCACCGCGTACGCGAGGTAGTGCCCCCGCACCTGCCAGCCGACGCGGGCCGGAGCGGTGGCGATCGCCGCGCTGTCGTCGCTGGCCGCCATGCCCCGCAACCGGCCCTCCCGCTCGTCGAGCAGCACCCGGATCCGGTCCCGGGCGCGTTCGGCGTTCGCCCGGTCGATGAGGTTGAACAGCCCGGTGGTGACGAGGTGGTCGCCGTCGGGCGTCCGCAGCGTGGCCCGGACCACCTGGGTGCAGCCGAGGCGACCCAGCAGGTCCGCGACCTCACCGGTGGCCGCCACCGCGCAGCTGGCGCTCGACTGGGTCTTCAACACGCGGTACGCGGGCTCGCCGTCGGCGACGACGAGCTGCTTGCCGGGGAAGAGCTCCTTGGCGGTCAGTGGCGCCGCGTCGGTGTCCCGGGAGTCCAGGGCCTGCGTCTCCGTGTCGCCGGGCGCGGCCGCCTCCGGCTGGGTCGTCTCCGTGGTCAGCGGGTTCTTGTCGCGTTCGGCCAGCAGGGCGGCGGCGCCGAGGCCGCAGAGCGCGAGCAGCGCGAGGACGGCCGCGCCGCCGACCACGACCTGCCACAGCCGACCACCGCCGCGCCGCTGCTGCGGCAGCCCGGCCGACCGGGACGGCTCGGCCGACGTCGGTGGCTCGACGGGGGGCGGTTCGGCCGGCGACGGATGCGGGACCATGGGCGGTTCGGCCGGTCGGATCGGCGACTGCGCCTCGCTCGGCGGGGCCGGCGACTGCGCCTCGCTCGGCGGGGCCGGCGACTGCGCCTCGGCGGCTGTCCGCGCGTGGTCCGGCAGCGGCGGTGGCTCCTGCGGCGCGGCGCGGAGCGGCTCGCGCGCGGCGACGGGCGGCGCGACCCGGGTGGCGCGGGGCAGCGACGGCGTCGGGAAACGGGACGGGGAAGGACCGGCCGGGGGAGGCGGACCGGCACCGAGCACCGACCGGTCGGACCCAGGCTCCGGGTACTCCATGAATGCGTCCTCATCGGACTCGTACCGATACACCATGCCGCCCAGACTAGGAGGCATTGTCCCTTTAGGGGTGAATAATGGAAAATTGTGCGTGGGTCGTGCCGCCCCGTGGTGGGCTCGCGCCGCAGACATCCGCCGTAGAGCCCTGCGGCCCCGCGCCGCCGCGGACCCGTGGTGGGCGCGCGCCGCCGTGCCGGGCGGCGGTGCGAGAATTGCCCGCGTGACCGGCGAACACTACTTCACCGCTGAGCCCTCGGCCGCCGCCAACCCGCGCGAGGTCGAGTTCTCCGTCGCCGGCCGCGACTACACGCTGGCCTCCGCCGCCGGCGTGTTCTCCGCCGCCCGCCTCGATCCTGGCACGGCGGTGCTGCTGCGCAAGGCCGACCTGCCGGCCGCCGGGACCGCCGGTGCCCTGCTCGACCTCGGCTGCGGCTTCGGGCCGATCACCTGCGTACTCGCCAGCACGGCACCCGCGGCGACCGTGTGGGCCGTCGACGTCAACGAACGGGCCCGGGAACTCACCGCGGCCAACGCGGCGCGGATCGGCGCGGCCGACCGGGTGCACGTCGCCGCGCCGGACGACGTACCGGCCGAGCTGACCTTCGCCGAGATCTGGTCCAACCCCCCGATCCACGTCGGCAAGGACGAGCTGCACGCGATCCTGCTGCGCTGGCTGCCCCGGCTCGCCCCGGACGGCGTCGCCTGGCTGGTGGTGGCCCGCTACCTGGGCGGGGACTCGTTGCAGCGCTGGCTCGTCGAGCAGGGCTGGCAGGTGGGGCGGCACGCCAGCCAGAAGGGCTTCCGGGTGCTGCGGGTCACCCGGTAATTGGTTGGGCCGCCCGGCCCGCGCTCAGGCAGGATGCCGACGTGGGATACGTGGACGTGGCAGCGGTCGGGCACATCCTTCCCGACGGTCGGGAACTCTTCTCCGACGTGTCGTTCCGGGTCGGGGAGGGCGCCAAGGTCGCCCTGATCGGGCCCAACGGCGCCGGCAAGACGACGCTGCTGCGGATGGTCGCCGGCGACCTGCCGGTGCAGACCGGCGCGATCGCGCGTACCGGCGGGCTGGGCGTGATGCGCCAGTTCATCGGCATGATCGGCGACGAGTCCACGCTGGCCGACCTCGCGCTGTCGCTCGCCCCGCCGGCGCTGCGCGACGCCGGCCGCCGCCTGGCCGAGACCGAGCAGGCCATGCGCGCCGCCGAGGTCCGCGGCAAGTACAGCACCGCCGCCGGCAAGGCCCAGCTGGCGTACGCGGACGCGCTCGCGGCCTGGGGCGAGGTCGGCGGGTACGACGCCGAGGTGCTCTTCGACACGGTCGCCACCACCGTGCTCGGGCTGCCCTGGGACGGTGCCCGGGACCGGGCAGTCCGCACCCTCTCCGGCGGGCAGCAGAAGCGCTTCGCCCTCGAACTGCTGCTGCGCGGCCCCGACGAGGTGCTGCTCCTCGACGAGCCGGACAACTTCCTCGACGTGCCCGGCAAACGTTGGCTGGAGGGGCGGCTGCGCGAGTCCGGCAAGTCGGTGCTCTACGTCTCGCACGACCGGGAACTGCTCGCCCACACCGCCGACCGGGTGGTGGCCGTGGAGGGCGGCAGCGCCTGGGTGCACCCGGGCGGCTTCGCGAGCTGGCACTCCGCCCGGGTGGCCCGGCACGCCCGCCTCGACGAGCTGCGCCGGCGCTGGGACGAGGAACACCAGAAGCTGCGCGAGCTGATGCTGATGTACAAGCAGAAGGCCGCGTACAACGACGGGTTGGCGTCGCGCTACCAGGCCGCGCAGACCCGGCTGCGCAAGTTCGAGGAGGCCGGGCCGCCGCCCGTACCGCCGAAGGACCAGGACATCCGGATGCGGCTGACCGGCGGGCGGACCGGCAAGCGCGCGGTCATCTGCGAGCAGCTGGAGCTCGACGGCCTGACCTACCCGTTCGACCTGGAGATCTGGTACGGCGACCGCGTCGCGGTGCTCGGCGCAAACGGCACCGGCAAGTCGCACTTCCTGCGGCTGCTGGCCCGGGGCGGCACCGATCCCGACCCCGCCAACGGCCCGGTCGACGGCGCCGCCGCGCTCGCGCCGGTGGCCCACGACGGGGTGGCCCGGCTCGGCGCGCGGGTACGCCCCGGGCACTTCTCGCAGACCCACGACCGGCCGGAGCTGATGGCGAAGACCCTCGTCGAGATCCTCTGGCGGGGCGACGAGCACCGGGCCGGCATGGACCGGCACGCGGCGATGGCGGCACTGAGCCGGTACGAGCTGGCGGCGCAGGGCGACCAGCGCTTCGGCACCCTCTCCGGCGGTCAGCAGGCACGCTTCCTGGTGCTGCTGCTGGAGCTGTCCGGCGCGACGCTGCTGCTGCTCGACGAGCCCACCGACAACCTCGACCTGGCGTCGGCGGAGGCGCTGGAGGCCGGGCTGACCGCGTTCGAGGGGACCGTCGTGGCGGTGACCCACGATCGCTGGTTCACCCGGACCTTCGACCGGTTCGTGCTGTTCCGGGGCGACAACGAGGTGGTGGAGACCCCGGAGCCGGTCTGGGACGTGGCGTGAGCCCCGCCGACCTGGCGACCGCCTTCGCACTGTCGGCGGCGTGTCCCGGGCGGCGGGCATAGGGTGGATCACGTGACTGAGATGACCTACCGCCGGTTGGGCGACTCCGGGCTCGTGGTGTCCGTGGTCGGCATCGGCTGCAACAACTTCGGCCGCAAGCTCGACCTCGACGGCACCCGGGCGGTGGTCGACGCCGCGCTCGACGCGGGGATCAACTTCTTCGACACCGCCGACATCTACGGCGAGCCCCAGGGCGGCTCCGAGGAACTGCTGGGCCAGGCGCTCAAGGGCCGGCGCGACGACGTGGTGGTGGCCACCAAGTTCGGGATGGACATGCACGGCATGAACGGTCCCGACTTCGGCGCCCGGGGCGCGCGCCGTTACATCGCCCGGGCGGTCGAGGCGTCGCTGCGTCGGCTCGGCACCGACCACATCGACCTGTACCAGATGCACGAGCCCGACCCGGGCACCCCGATCGACGAGACCCTGGCCGCGCTCGACGACCTCGTCCGCGCCGGCAAGGTCCGCTACCTGGGCAACTCCAACTTCGCCGGCTGGCAGATCGCCGACGCCGACTGGGTGGCGTCGTCAAACGGCCGGTCCCGGTTCATCAGCGCCCAGAACCACTACAGCCTGCTGGAGCGCTCCGTCGAGACCGAGGTGGTGCCGGCGTGCGAGCGGTTCGGCCTCGGGCTGCTGCCGTTCTTCCCGCTGGCCAACGGGCTGCTCACCGGCAAGTACAAGCGCGACCAGGCCCCGCCCGCCGGCAGCCGCCTCGCCGGTGGCGGCCGGTACGCCGAACGCCTCGCCGCCGCCGACTGGGACACGATCGAGGCCATCGAGGCGTACGCCGCCGAGCGGGGGCTGTCGATGCTCCAGGTGGCGATCGGCGGGCTGGCCGGGCAGCCGGCGGTGACCTCGGTGATCGCCGGCGCCACCACGCCCGAGCAGGTACGCGCCAACGCGGAGGCCGGCACCTGGCAGCCCACCGACGAGGACCTCGCCGCCCTGCGCGCCATCCTCTGACCCACCCGCGCTGGCTGCCGCGCCCGCCGCCCGCGCCCACCCCGCCCGTGCCCGGGCGGGAGGCGGTGCTTCCACGGGTGGAACATCAGGGACCTTTCCCGCCCCGGGAGACAGCCCTGGTGTTCCACCCGTTCCCGTCGGCTCCGTCATGACTGCCGTTCGAGTTGGTCGATGTTGAGGGTGTGCGGCGGCGGTGGGCGTAACGGCACTCTGCCGGTGTGGACATCTGCCGGCGGTGGAACGCCACGGCTGTCACCGGGGGCGGTTGACCGACCTGGCGTTCCACTCGTCGGCGCGTTCGCGGAGGGCGGCCGTGACGAGGCGTACCGTCCGGTTTCGGTTCCGGAGCACGTCGTCGGCGGTGAAGCGCAGGACGATCCAGCCGGCCGCGCGTAGCGCGTTCAGCCGGGCGACGTCCTGCCGGAAGTGGACGCGTTCCCGGTGGTGGTCGCCGTCGTACTCGACCGCGACGCGCAGGGCCGGCCAGGCCAGGTCGACCCGGCCGACGAAACGGCCGGCGGCGTCGCGCACGTCGTGCTGCGGCGTGGGCGGGGGCAGCCCGGCGTCGAGCAGGAGCAGCCGGAGACGGGTCTCCATCGGGGACTCGGCCAGCGGCTCCGCCAGCGCCAGGATCTCCCGCAGCAGAGGCAGGCCGGGCCATCCGTGCCGCGCGTCGGCGTACGCGCGCAGTGCGGCGAGCTTCACCACCCGGCGGTGCAGCAACGCGTCCACGGCGACCAGAGCCTCGTCCCGAGGGGCCTGGCGGCCCAGGTCGAAGGCGGTGCGTAGGGCAGTGGTGACGGGCAGGCCGCCGAAGCGCGTGCGGTCGGAACCCGGCACCACGGATCGGGTCACCCGAAGACGAGGATGGGGTCGCATTCGCGCGGCGCGTGGTACCAGTACGGTGACCGGCGCGTCCCGGGCCAGCAGGTCGACGCCCCAGAGGTACGCGGCACTCCTTCCGGCGATCGCGGCGCCGGAGGGCAGGAGCAGGGCCACCGCATCGCACCAGAGCCGATGATCTGGCGCGAGCAGCGCGTCCCGATGCACGTACACATCGGGTAGCAGGCGTTGCCAGGACGGCCCGCGCAGCATGGCGCGGGTCAGGAGTCCGTCGGCGACGGCGGCGCTGGCGCGGAACGGCAGGAAGGCGAGGCCGGGCGGTACGCGGGCGGCTGAGGGCATCGGGACAGCGTGGCGTGACGAGGTTCTCGCCCGCCGCCCCACTCGCCGGGATCGGGTTGTCGGTGTGAGATCCGCGCTCCGACCTTGGCGGATCCGGCGATCCGTCGTACGGTGACAGCCGCAAGTGACCCACGGGAGCCCGGTGGACCGGGCTGAGAGGGGGGCTGTCAGCCCCCGACCGTCGAACCTGATCCGGGTAATGCCGGCGCAGGGAGGAGTGTTGCCGTGCCGTCCCTCGGGCGACTGCATCTCATCACCGACACCCGACCCGGGCGGGATCCGCTGGCCGTGCTGCGGGCCGCCCTACCGGTGGCCCGCACGGAACTCGTCGTGCAGGTCCGGATGACCGACGACGCCACCGACCGGGAGGCGTACGACCTGGCCTGCCGGGTCGTGGCGCTCTGCGCACGATACGGCGCCACCTGTCTCGTGAACGACCGGCTGCACGTGGCGCTGGCGGTGGGTGCCGCCGGTGGGCACGTCGGCGCGGAGGACCTGCCGGTCGCGGCGGCCCGCCGGGTGCTCGGCCCGACGGCCGTGCTCGGCGCCACCGCCCGCGAGCCGGCGACGGCCGCCGAGGCGGTCGCCGCCGGGGCCAGCTACCTGGGCGTGGGCCCCTGCCACGCCACCAGCACCAAGTCGGGGCTGCCGGCACCGATCGGCCCGGCGGGGGTTAGCGCCGTCGCCACCGCCGTGGACGTGCCGGTCGTCGCGATCGGCGGGGTGACCGCCGCCGACGTGCCCGCGCTGCTGGCCGCCGGGGCGTACGGGGTGGCGGTGGTCGGGGCGCTCTCCGGGGCGGAGGATCCGGGGCGGGCGACGGCGGAACTGCTGGGAGCGCTGGGGTGCTGAGCCGGCCGGACGTCGCCGTGGTGGGGGCGGGACCGGTCGGGCTGGCGATCGCCTGGCGCTGCGCGCAGCGCGGACTGCGGGTCGTCGTGCACGACCCCGCCCCGGGCACCGGCGCGTCCCACGTCGCCGCCGGGATGCTCGCCCCGGTCGCCGAGGCGTACTTCGGCGAGCACGAGCTGACCGGGCTGCTGACCGCCTCCGCCGCCCGCTGGCCCGCCTTCGCCGCCGAGCTGACCGCCGCCACCGGCGTCGACGTCGGCTACCGCACCGAGGGCACGCTGATGGTCGGGCTGACCGCCGACGACCTGGCCGAGGCGCGCCGGCTGTGGGCGTACCAGCAGGGGATCGGACTGCCGGTGACGCCGCTGCGCCCGTCGGCGCTGCGGGACCGCGAGCCGGCGCTGGCACCCCGGGTGCGCGGCGGCGCGCTCGCCGCCACCGACCACCAGGTCGACCCGCGGCGGCTGGTGCCGGCGCTGCGCGCGGCCGCCGAGCGGGCCGGCGCCACGCTGGTCCCCGCCGTCGTGCGCGCCCTGTCCGACGTGGACGCGCGGGTCACGGTGGTCGCGGCCGGTTGCGGGGCGGCGGCCCTGACGGGGCTGCCCGTGCGACCGGTGAAGGGGCAGGTGGTCCGGCTCCGCGCGCCCGGCGGCGGTGCGCCGGGCTTCCGGCACGTCATCCGGGGGTACGCCGACGGCGAGCCCGTCTATCTCGTGCCCCGCGCGGACGGGGAGGTGGTGGTGGGCGCGACCGTCGAGGAGCGCGCCGACACCGACGTCTCCGCCGGGGCGGTGCTGCGGCTGCTCCGCGCGGCCGTCGACCTGCTGCCCGAGTTGGCCGAGTACGACCTGGTGGAGACGGCCGCCGGCCTGCGCCCCGGCACCCCCGACAACGCCCCGATCCTCGGTCCGCTGCCGGGCCGGCCCGGCGTGCTCGCCGCGACCGGACACCACCGGCACGGCATCGTGCTCACGCCGGTCACCGCCGACCTGATCGCCGACCTGGTCGTCACGGGGACGGCGGACCCGCTGCTCGCCCCCTTCACCCCGGCCCGGTTCGCGCCGCCCGAGCCCGCCGAACCCGCCCCCGACCCGGCCGCCTTGCCCGGTCCGGCCGCTGTCTCTGGTCCGGCCGCCGCTCCCGGTCCGGCCGCCTTGCCTGGCCCGGCCGTCAGCGTCGGTCGGGCGCCTTCCGGCGGGCCGGGGGTCGTCGCCGGGCCTGTCGTCCCGGCCGTCGAGAGCCGGTCCGGTGCCGGACCGGCCGTACCCGAGGAGGAGCACACGTGGAACTGACGGTGAACGGCACCGGGCGCAGCCTGCCCGGCGGGTCGACCGTGGCGGACCTGGTCCGGGTGGTCACCGACCAGCAGCGTGGGCTCGCCGTCGCGGTCAACGGTGAGGTCGTGCCGCGTGCGGGCTGGCCGGCGACCGTGC
This sequence comes from Micromonospora sp. NPDC049048, assembly GCF_043197615.1. Classification (NCBI taxonomy): domain Bacteria; kingdom Bacillati; phylum Actinomycetota; class Actinomycetes; order Micromonosporales; family Micromonosporaceae; genus Micromonospora; species Micromonospora sp. NPDC049048. The sequence continues at coordinate 547,375 of NZ_JBICTM010000001.1, forward strand.
TGCGCGACGGCGACCGCGTCGAGGTGCTCAGCGCCGCGCAGGGCGGGTGACGCGGTGAGCTTCGACCTGGGCGGCGTGAGCTTCACGTCCCGGCTGATCCTCGGTACCGGCGGCGCGGCCAACCTGCGCGTGCTGGAGGACGCGATCCGTGCCTCCGGCACCGAACTGGTCACCCTGGCCCTGCGCCGGGTCGACACCGCCCCGGGCGCCGCCGGCGGGCTGCTGGACCTGCTGGACCGCTGCGGCGTACGGCTGCTGCCGAACACTGCCGGCTGCTACACGGCGGGCGAGGCGGTCAAGGTGGCGCACCTGGCCCGGGAGGCGTTCGGCACGGACTGGGTGAAGCTGGAGGTGATCGGCGACGAGCGCACGCTGCTGCCCGACGGGGTGGAACTGCTGCGCGCCGCCGAGGAACTCGTCGCCGACGGGTTCGTCGTGTTGCCGTACACGTCGGACGACCCGATCCTGGCACGCCGGCTGGCCGACGTCGGCTGTGCCGCGGTGATGCCGGCGGGCGCGCCGATCGGCTCCGGCCTGGGCGTGTCGAATCCCCACCACATCCGGCTGATCCGGCAGGGCGTCGACGTGCCGGTGATCCTGGACGCCGGCATCGGCACCGCGTCCGACGCCGCGCTGGCCATGGAGTTGGGCTGCGACGCGGTGCTGCTCGCCAGCGCGGTCACCCGGGCCGCCGACCCGGTGGCGATGGCCACCGGGATGCGGTACGCGGTCGAGGCCGGCCGGCTCGCGTACGGGGCGGGGCGGATAGCGCGCCGCTTCCACGCGCTCGCCTCCACTCCGGACGAGGGACGGCCGGACCTGTGACCCGCCCCATCCCCACCAGCCCACCCCCGTCCCCGGCCCTGTTCCCAGCCCCGCCGCTGGCTCCGGCTTCGACCCCGGCAGATCTTGGTAGGAAACGGCCCTTCGAGGGGCCAGTTCCTACCAAGATCTCGGACGGTCCGGCGATTTCGGATCGTCCGGGGATCTCGGGCGGTCCGGTCGGCGTCGTGTTGCTTACCGACCGGAGGCAGGCTCGGCGGCCATTGGCGGAGGTCGTGGCGGGGGCGGTGGCCGGGGGAGTGCGATGGGTGGTGCTGCGGGAGAAGGACCTGCCCCGTGCCGAGCGCGCCGCGCTCGCCGTCGACCTGCGCGCGGTCCTCGCCGACGCGGGCGGCACGCTGGTCGTCGCCGGCCCCGACCCGCTCGGCGGGGACGCGGTGCACCTGCCGTCTGCGGGGCCGTACCCGCCGCCGTCCCTGGGCCTCGTCGGCCGCTCCTGCCACAGCCGCGCCGAACTGGCCCGACTGACCACCGAGGATTACGCCACCCTGTCACCGGTCTTTCCCAGCCGGACCAAACCAGGCTACGGCCCGCCACTGCGCGCCGACGGGCTGAGCGAGCTGATCGGGGCCAGCCCTGTTCCGGTCCTCGCGTTGGGCGGAGTGCAGAGCCCGGAGCAGGTGGTCGCCTGCGTCGAGGCGGGAGCCGTCGGCGTGGCGGTGCTTGGCGCGATCATGCGCGCCGACGACCCGACCGGGGACGCCGCCACGCTCACCGCCGCCTTCCGGTCGGCGGTCCCACCGCAGCCTCGCGGCCAGTGGGCACGCGCGGAGGTCTCCACGACGGGGCTGCGGCCGACCGTGCCCACGGAGGGATCAAGCCTGACCGCCCGGAGTGGGCACGGTCGGCCGCAGCCCTCAAGCGCCACGACCGTCCACGCCCGGCCCGAGATTCGGAGTGAAGACGGTTGGCCGGAGCCCTCAAGCGCCACGGTCGTGCAGGCCCGGCCCGAGCGTCCGTCCGCCATCACGGAAGAGGAACGATGACCCCGACGACCGTGCTCACCATCGCCGGCTCCGACTCGGGCGCCGGTGCCGGGATCCAGGCCGACCTGAAGGTCTTCGCGGCCCTCGGCGCGTACGGCACCAGTGTGCTCACTGCGGTCACCGCGCAGAACACGCGGGGCGTCGACGCCGTGCTGCCCTTGCCGCCGCGAACGGTCACCGAGCAGCTCGACAGCGTACTCGCCGACTTCACCGTCCGCGCCGCCAAGACGGGCATGCTCGGCACCCCGGCGGTCGCCGAGGCGGTGGCCGACGCCGCGAAGGACGGGCGGCTGCCGCACCTCGTCGTCGACCCGGTGCTCGTCGCCACCAGCGGGCACCGGCTGGGCGTGGTCGCCGCCGTCGAGCGGCTGTTGCCGTACGCGCAGGTGGCGACGCCGAACTGCGCGGAGGCCGCAGCCATCACCGGACGCCCGGTGACCACGGTCGAGGAGATGGTCGCCGCCGCCGAGGCCCTCGCGGCCGGCGGCCCGCCGCACGTCGTGGTGACGGGCGGCGACGTGGACGCCGACGGCGAGGCGATCGACGTGCTGCACGGCGGCGGCGTCACCACCCTGCTCCGCGCGCCCCGGGTCGACACCCGGCACAACCACGGCACCGGGTGCTCGTTCTCGGCGGCGATCGCCGTCCGGCTGGCCCTCGGCGACCCGGTGCCGACGGCCGTCGCCGCCGCCAAGGAGTACGTCCTGCGCGCGCTGACCGGCGCGCGGGACTGGGAGCTGGGCGCCGGACGCGGACCCCTCGACCACTTCGGCTGGTCCGCCTGACCAGCGGGGACGGCGCGTCCCAAGGGCACGTGGAGGGCGCCCCTTCAGTCGCGGTGGTGGCGGCCGGTGGAGCGCAACGACCGTCGGCCGGTCTCCTGCTCCGGCTCGTTGTCCGGAACCGGCTTGCTCAGGCCGGTGACCCAGTCCACGTACTCCTCGTCCTGCGCCGGCAGCGGTTCGGATTCGCGGTCGGCCGGAGCGTCCTCGATGCGGGCCCGGTTGCGGCGGAACAGGCCCAGCCGCCCCCGGCCTCGGCCGGTGGGCTGTTCGGGCGCGGCGGACGAGGTGGACCCGGCCGGTGTCTTCGCCTCGGCGGCGTTCTCCGGTACGGCGTCGGCGGACGTTGAAGCGGGGCCGCCCCGGCGTGCGGTGGCGAGCGCCTCCCAGCTCGCGGCGCGGGCCAGGTCGGGAATCGGCGCCCGATGACGGGGCCGGGGCGTCGACTCGGGCGAATGCGCCGTGGTCGGTTCGGTCCTCCCGGTGGTGGCTTCGGTCTCGGGCCGGGGCGTCGGCTCGGACGCGTGCTCCGTGGTCGGTTGCGCCGCCGCAGTGGTGGTTCCGGGCCGGGGCCGGGACGGGGACGGCTGCGCCGGTGCGGCTGGGGGCACGGTGACGGGCCCGGGAGCCGCCGTGCTGTTCGCGGCGGTCGTTCCGGCTGCGGCGGCGGTCGTTGCGGGGGAATCGACCGACGTCGACTCGGGCGCGGAGGCGGCACCTGCCGGCGACGTGTGCGGCGAAGTCGTGGACGACGAGGCGTCGACCGGCGCGGGCTGTGGTGCGGTGGCGGCGGAGGGCGCGGCGGCGTCCGGGGACGTCGGCGGGGCCGCAGCTACCGGCGGAGGCGCAGCTACCGGCGGTGTCACAGCGTCCGGCGGGGGCGTAGCGACCGGCGGTGTCACAGCGTCCGGCGGGGGCGTAGCGACCGGCGGGGGCGCCGCGGTCACGGGGCCCTCCGCGGCTACGGGCGTCGGGTCCGTACCTCCCGGTGTCGCGGCGGCGGGCTGGCGCGGCGACCGGGGCTTGCGGGTACGGCGGGGCTTGGGTGCGCTCGGGGCGGCCTGCTGTTCGGCACCAGCCTGCACCGGCCGACCTGCGGACGTCGGTCCCTCGGCCGGCTGCGCAACGAACGCCGGTCCCTTGGCCGGCTGCGCGGCGGGTGTGGGTCCCTCGGCGGGCATCGGTCCTTCGGCAGGCTGGGCGGCGGACGTCGGTTCCACGGCGGGCGGCGCTGCGGACGTCGCTCCCTCGGCCGGTCGGTCCTCGGCTTCCGGTGCTTCGGTCGCCGGCGCCGCTGCGGCGGTCGGGGTCGGCAGTGACGATGACCGACCTGCCGGGGCCGGCGAGGCGGTCGAGCCGGGCGCACTCGGGGCGGACGGGGCGCGCTCGGCGTCGTCCCGCGCGCGGGCGGGCTGCGGCGTGAGCGGGCGGTCGGCTGCGGTTGCGTTGTCGGTCGCGGGTGGGTTGTCGACCGGTGTGGCGGACGTCCGCCGCGCATCCGCGCCCGTCCGGGCTCCGGCGGGAGCGGGGGCGGTTCCTCCGTCGGCGGGCCAGTCCCAGTGCGGCGGGACGGCCCGGGGCGCGGGGACGTCGCCGCCGGTGGCGGTGCCCGACCCGGAGCCCGTACCGCTGGCCCGGCCGGCGACCACGTCAGCACGAGGCCCGTCGGCGGCGACCAGGTCAGCACCAGGCCCGTTGGCGGCGACCAGGCCGCCGCCAGCCTGGTCGCCGGCCAGATCGGCGCCGGCCAGGTCGACCGTCTCCGGCTCGTCCCCACGGGCGGACGCGGACGCCTGCGGCAGGTCCGGACCGGCGGGCAGCGGACGCAGGATGTCGGTGGGCTCGATGGCCCCGGTGGGGGCGGTGTGCGTGCCGAGCGGCCAGCGCAGCAGCGCGGCGGCGGCCGCTCCGAGCGCACCGGTGGCCACGGCGAGCAGCGCCGCGTAGTACGGCATGAGCTGGTAGCGGTCGACGTTGTCGCCCGGGCCCGCGGTCAGGTAGGCGAACGCGACCAGCACCGGTCCCGCCACGCCCGTCGCGCCGCTGACCAGCGGCGGGTGGCCGCGCCACCGGGACACCGCGCCGGTGGCCGCGCCGGCCAGCAGCGCCACCAGCGGCAGGACCACCAGGGCCAGCCGCTGCGCCGCGTCGGCGTCGAGCGACGCCGGCTCCAGCACCCCCAGCCGTACGGTGTCCAGCGGCCCGGTCGAGAACAGCGACGGCGCCACCGAGACCAGGGCCAGCAGCCAGACCACGCACGCGACCGCCGCCATGTTCCATCCCACCGGCGGCCGGAGCAGTACGGCGATGGCGGCGCCGGCACCGGCCAGCGCACCGAGGACCGCGCAGATGCCGACGGCCCAGACGGGGTCCACGGAGACGAGTTCGGCGGCCCGTGCGGGCTGCATGCAGAGCGGCGCGACGACGGTGGCGCCGAGCGCGGCGCCTCCGGCGACGGCGAGCAGCTGCCCGGTGCCGGCCAGCCCTCCGTCCCGGCGGGCCAGGCGTTCGGTCAGCACCGCGCCCACCACTGCGGCGTTCGCGGCGAACCAGCCCGCCCAGACGAGCTGGGCCGGCCACTGGTTGATGGTGGCGCCGGTGAAGGTGCCGGTGAGCCGGACGATGCCGAAGCCGAAGGCGACGCCGAGCTGACCGGCCCCGGCCAGCAGGCTCACCCCGAGCGCGGTGAGCAGCAGTCTGCCCCAGGTCCGAAAGGCCATGTCCGGCACGTTACGCACCTGTTGACCAGCCCGCCACCGGCGCGCCGCGAGCCGGTGGCGACCCGCCGGCCAGCGGGTTACTTCAATTCGACAAGCCGGGCCAGGTACGTCGTGTCGCCCACGTTGGTCAGCATGTGCACGGCGCCCGGATCCCGGTAGACCACCCCGCCCGTCGGCTCGTCGGCGTCGATGAGGGTGCCGTCGATCGTCTGCACGACGTTCTTCGCCCCCTGGATCGCCACCACGAGGTACGGGTGGTCGTGCCGGTGCAGCGGCTGGCGTTCGCCCGGCTCCAGCCGGATGTGCCAGACCCGGACCCGGTCGTTCTCGTACACGATCTCCTGGCCCACCGGGCCGAGTTCGAGGTGTGTGTCGGTCATCGGATTCCGTCCAGTCGGGGGAGCACCTCGGCGGCGATGAGCTCCAGGTGGTCGAGGTCGGCGAGGTCGGTCAGCCGCAGGTGTACGCGGGTGGCGCCGATGGCGGCGAACTCGCCGATGCGGTCCACGAGCTGCGCGGGCGAGCCGACCACCGTGTCCTCCGGCGGCAGCGCGCTCTTGGTGTGCAGCGGTGCGGCACGGCGGTGCGCCTCGGCGTCGGTGCGGCCGATCGCCACGACGATCCCGGCGGAGAGGGTGAGCGGGGCGCGTCCCGACTCGGCCCGGCCGGCCCGGTCGCAGGCCTCCCGCACCCGCTCGTACGCGGCGGCGGTCTCCGCGACGGTCTTGAACGGCAGGTTGAACTCGTCGGCGTAGCGGGCGGCGAGGTCGGGGGTGCGCTTCGGGCCGCGCCCGCCCACGATGACCGGCGGGCCGGGCACCTGCACCGGCTTCGGCAGGGCGGGGGCGTCCACCAGCCGGTAGTGGTCGCCGGTGAAGCTGTACGTCTCGCCCGGGGGCGTGCGCCACAGTCCGGTGAGGATCTCCAGTTGCTCGGCGAGCCGGTCGAATCGCTCGCCGACGCCGGGGAACGGGATGCCGTAGGAGGTGTGCTCGCGCTCGTACCAGCCGGCGCCGATGCCGAGGTCGACCCGGCCGCCGCTCATCTGGTCCACCTGGGCGACCATCACGGCCAGCGGGCCGGGCAGCCGGAAGGTGGCGGAGGTGACCAGGGTGCCGAGCCGGATCCTGCTGGTCTCGCGGGCCAGCGCGGCCAGCGTCAGCCAGGCGTCGGTGGGGCCGGGCAGGGCGGGCTCGTCCCCCATCGCCTGGTAGTGGTCGGCGCGCAGGAACCCCTCGAAGCCGCCGTCCTCGGCCAGCCGGGCGAAGCGGAGCTGGTCGTCGTAGCTGGCGCCCCGGTGCGGCTCGGTGAAGACGGTGACCCGCATGCTCATGGCCGTTCCGCGCCGGCTGTCGCCGGCAGGTCCCGTTCCATGAGGAGTTCGTGCAGGTCGGCGCTGACCCGGGCGACGTCTGCCAGGTGCGCGTTGCGGCCGAGGGTGCGCGGTCGCGGGATGTTCACGTCGACGACCTTGCGGATCCGGCCGGGCCGGGGGCTGAGTACGACCACCCGGTCGGCCAGCAGCACCGCCTCGTCGATCGAGTGGGTGACGAAGACGACGGTGGCCCCGGAGGTCATGTGCACGCGTTGCAGCTCGCCGGAAAGTTCCTCGCGGGTGAGCGCGTCGAGCGCGGAGAACGGCTCGTCCATCAGCATCACCCGGGGCTCGCCGATCAGTGACCGGCACAGCGACACCCGCTGCTGCATGCCGCCGGAGAGCTCGTGCGGCAGCCGCTTCTCGAAGCCGCCCAGTCCGGCGAGTTCCAGCAGCTCCCGGGCCCGGTCGCGGTGCTTGGCCCGCTTCCAGCCGAAGATCTCCACCGGCAGCAGGACATTGTCCAGGACGGTGCGCCAGGGGAGCAGGGCCGGTCGCTGGAAGAGCATCGCAATGTCCGGGCGCGGCTTGGTGATCGGCGTACCGGCCACGGTGATGCTGCCCTCGGTCACCGGGAGCAGACCGGCGATCAGGCGCAGCAGCGTGGACTTGCCGCATCCGGAGCGGCCGAGCACGGCGACGAACTCGCCCGGCGCCACGTCGAGGTCGATGCCGCGCAGCGCCTCGACGCGGCCGCTGCGGCCGTCGAAGGTACGGGACACCCCGGAAAGCTTGATCATCCCGGCGGCCTCCTGAGTCGACGATCAGCAATCGCGGCCCAGGGTAACCGGCCCGTGTGGATGGTATGGCGTCCGGGGTGGACGCGAGGATTTTTGCGTAACGAAACCCATACGCCTGGCATTGTGAAGGATGGTTTCTCGTACGCTGTGCCAGCTAGTCCCCTCCAGACGGTTGGTGTCGGCTCAACCCCTCGGCCGGCCCCGCCAGACAACCCCCCTCCGGCGGCGGCGTGCCGCTCCGGTCGGAAAGGACATGGTGCACAGATGAGAAGGCTGACCCGTACGGTCGCTGCCGTTGCGCTGGCCACCGCCCTCGCCCTGGTCTCCGGGTGCAGCGGCGACTCGGACTCCGGCGCAGACAAGGGCGGCAACGGCGCGGCGTTGGAGAAGGTGACATACCTCACCTCGTTTGGCAACTTCGGCCGGGACTCCTACGCCTGGGTCGCGAAGGAGAAGGGCTTCTTCAAGGAGGCCGGGTTCGACGTCGACATCAAGCCCGGTCAGGGCACCGGCGCGGTGATCCAGCAGATCGTCGGCGGCCAGGCCCAGTTCGGCCCGATCGACCTCACCGGCGGTCTGCTCCAGGTCGGCAACGGCCAGGCCAAGGACTTCGTCGCGGTCGCGGCGATCCAGCAGCGCACGATGGCCGCCATCGCCACCGTCGAGGGCAAGGGCATCGCGTCGCCGAAGGACCTCGAGGGCAAGAAGCTCGCCGACACCGAGGGCTCCGTCGTCCGCAACCTCTTCCCGACGTACGCGCGGATGGCCGGCGTGGACGCGAGCAAGGTGACCTGGGTCAACGGCCAGGCGCAGGCCCTGATGGGCATGCTCGGCTCCGGCACGGTGGACGGCATCGGCCAGTTCGTCGTCGGCCAGCCCACCATCGAGACGGTGACCAAGCAGAAGGCCGTCATGCTGCCCTACAGCAACGTGATGCAGGACCTCTACGGCAACGTGCTGATCACCTCCTCCAAGCTCGCCAAGGAGAAGCCGGAGATGGTCAAGCGGTTCACCGGTGCCCTGTTGAAGGGCCTGGACTACGCGCTGACCAACCCGCAGGAGGCGGGTGAGCTGCTGAAGAAGAACGTCGACGCCGCGAACCCCGCCGCGGCCGCCGCCGAGCTCCAGCTCATGGCCGGCTACGTACGCTCCAGCAACTCCGGCACCCAGCTCGGCACCCTGGACAGCGGCCGGGTCGCCAAGAGCATCGCGATCCTGCAGGGCGCCGGCTCGCTCAAGCAGAACATCACCCCCGACCAGATCATCGACTTCAGCCTCGCGCCGAAGGCCTGACGGACGCCGACCACGGCACGGGGGTGCGGTCCACCCGGGGCGACCCGGGGGCCGCACCCCCGTCGCGTGCCGGCCCGGCCGGCAGGAGAGGAGAACCCGTGACGGAGAAGACCGCTACCCGGTCCGGCCACACCGGGAAGCAACCCGCGGGTGCCGGTGCGCCCCGACCGGCACCCGCGCGCCGGTCCGGTCTACGCCCGGCGGCCGTCGGGCTGCCGCTGCTCGGCGCCGTGATCACGCTGGCCGCCTGGTGGCTGGTCACGTCGGGCCTGGAGCTGGTGCACCCCGTGTCGCTGCCCCCGCCGCAGGCGGTGTGGCAGGCACTGGTCGCGGGCGGGGACGTGCTGATGCCGTCGCTCGGCGTGACCACCATGATGACGGTGCTCGGATTCCTGCTGTCGACGCTCGCCGGCGTGCTGATCGGGATGGCCCTGGCCGCGTCCCGGCGCGTCGAGCGGATGTTCGCGCCGCTGCTGGTGGCGGTCAACGCGGTGCCGAAGATCGCCCTCGGTCCGCTGCTGGTGGTCTCGGTCGGCTGGGGTACGAAGCCGATCCTGACCATGGTGTTCCTGCTCTGCTTCTTCCCGATCGTGCTCTCCACGGCGACCGGCCTCACCACCACCCCGGCCGACCTGGCCGAGCTGGCCCGGTCCCTGAACGCCTCGTGGTGGCAGGCGTTCCGCAAGGTGCGTCTCCCCGCCGCGCTGCCGCAGATCTTCGTCGGGCTCAAGGTGGCCATGCCGCTGGCCGCGATCGGCGCGGTGATCGGCGAGTTCTATTCGGACAAGCCGGGGCTGGGCTACCAGATCCTCCAGTACAACGGTGTCGGCGACACCGCGACCGCCTGGGCGGCGATCATGCTGATCGCGCTGATGAGCATCGCGCTCTACAGCGCACTGTCCCTGGTCGAGCGTCTCGCCCTGCCCTGGGTCCGGGCCACCACGTCGGCCCGCTGACCCGCCGCGACGGGGCGACGGTGTGGCCCGCCGGACAACGGCGGGCCACACCGCCCGGTCAGCTCGCGAGGCGCCAGCGCCCGTTACGCGCCACCAGGGTGGTGAGGGCCTGCGGCATCAGGCCGGAGTGGTTGTCCGGCGTCATCCGGATCGGCCCGGAGAGACCGTCCAACTGGGTCGTCTCGAGCACGTCCCGGATGCCGTCACGGTCGACCTCGCCGGGCTCGCTGCCCGCACGCAGCTCGGCGTCGGCGATGAGCTGCAAGGCGTCGGCGGCGAACGAGGAGGACCCGTTGTAGCCGCCGAAGCGGGCGGTGTAGTCCTGGAACCACTGCCGCCGGGCCGCCTTGGCCGGCGTGGTGGCGATCACGTCGTCGATCACCATCGTCTGGGTGAAGACCAGCGTGGCGCGTTCGGTCGCCCCGGACGCGGCACCGAGGAAGAGGTCGCCGGCAGCCGCCGCGTCGAAGAAGAGGTCACCCTCGAACTTGGCCTGCTTCGCGGCGGTGGCGGCCAGCGTCGCCTGCTCCGCCGAGGTCCAGATGACGATCGCGTCCGGCTTCTTCCCGACCAGTGCCTTGACCTGCGGGCCGACCTCCGTGTCGGTGGTGCGGACGGCCTCCTCGCGCAGCAGCTTGACGCCGCTCTTGGCGAACTCGGCGCGCAGCGCGGTCAGCCCCTCGCGGCCGTAGGCGTCGTCGCTGTGCAGCACGGCCGCCTTGCGTACGCCCTTGCGGCGCATCTCCCCGGCGAGGGCGGCGGCGCTGTCGGCCGCGTTCGGGGAGAGCTTGAACACGTACCGCCGTTCGGCGACCGGGGTGGTCACGGCGCTGGACGCGGCGAGCGCAATGGTGGGAATTCGCTTCTCGTTGATGGTGCGTACGGCACCGACGGCGCATTCGTTGCAGCCGCCCATGATGATGGCGCTGACTTGGGAATCAGCGCTGAAATCACCGATGTTGCGCAGCGACTCGCTCGCGTCCGACCGGTTGTCCTTCACCCGCAGCTCGACCTTGCGGCCGTTCAGCGCACCGGAGGAGTTCAGCTGGTCGACCTTCAGTTCCAGCGCCCGCTGGTACGCCTTGCCGATGGGTGCCGCCGCGCCGGAGAGTTCGAGGTCCGCAGCGATGACGATGGGACTGGTGTCCTGCTCGTCCGCCCCAGACTGGCAGCCGGTGAGCGTGGTGGCCAGCACGGCCGATGCGATCGCCGCGGCGGTCGCGGAGCGGATGGGGCTCAACTCAGTCCTCCAGATGCGGCCCGGGACGATGCCCGGTCACCGCCGGGTTGTCCGTCCTCAGTGGAGGAACGGGATCGGTCTGCCGTACGGTGTGCGCGAAGCCTGCAAAACCTTGCCAACGCCGGGCCCTGTGGTCAAGCGGAGCGTCGGAAGCGTTTCGGGACGCGTATCCCACATGGTGGGGCAACGGGAAGTTTGCAAACGCTTACTAATACGACACGGATGACCACTCTGGAGTTACATGCCCTGTTCACGGGCATGGAGAAATGAAGGTATTAGTTGACCGGATCGCGGGATGCGTGCCCTCCAACCGTTTCCTACCCCACTGTGGCTTCCCAAACAGGATCACTTCTGATGAAATCGCGGCCGTGCCGCGTGTGGCGCAGTCCGCTGCACCGGGCGCGAGTCGGCGGGGCAGGCGTGGAAGAAACGACGGAGGCGATGTCGTGAGCACCGGACCGACGACCCTGCCCGCGGGTGGCGACACCGAGCAGCCGAAGCGGCGCTGGTTGCCCCGGCTCCGTGACGTGCGGATCCGCTCCAAGCTCGCGCTGATCCTGGTCGTGCCGGTCGCCGCGGTGCTCGCGTTGGCCACGGTGCGACTCGTCGCCGTCGGCGAGAACACCTTCGACGCCAACCAGGCGCGCGCGCTGACCGCGCTCTCCATCAACGTCTCCGCGCTGACGCAGGACCTGCACCAGGAGCGGATGGCCGCCGCGGCCTTCCTCTCGACGCCGCAGCAGAAGGCCGACGCCTACAACCTGCGGGTGCGCAGCACCGACCAGCGGGTCGAGGCGTACCGGGCCGAGCGCGGACGCGTCGGCGAGGTGCCGGCCGCCGTGGGGGAGCGGCTGGCGAGGATCGACGATCACCTGGAGACGCTCGCCAGCACCCGGCAGGAGGTGCTGGACCGCCAGCAGATGGCGGTCGCCGAGGCCGCGCTCCGTTACGGCGTCATCATCACCGACCTGGTCGCGTACGGCGACGGCCTGGCCCAGCTGCCCGGTGACGAGCGGCTCTCGGACGCCCGGCGCGCGGTCGCCGCGTTCGCCCGCGCCAAGGCGGCCGTCGCCGAGGAACAGTCGGTCGTCTACACCGCCCTCGTCGCCGGCCGGCTCGACGAGGAGCAGTTCTCCTCCTTCGTGGCCACGCTGACCAGCCAGCAGGAGGCCCTGGTCTCCTTCTCCCTGGCCGCCGAGCCGGCCCAGCGCGCCCTGGTCGACAGCACGGTCTCCGGTGACGCGGTCACCCTCGCCGACCGGGTGGCCGCCGACATCACCCGCTCGGTCGGGCAGCCCTCGCTGGTGAGCGCCCAGGACGCCACGGCCGCCATCGGCGCCGTCAACGACCTGATGCGGTGGGCCGAGATCCGGCTCCAGGACCGGTTGCTCAGCCAGGCCGACCAAGCCCGGTCGGACGTCATCCGGCAGGCCATCATCGAGTCGGCGCTGGTCCTGCTGACCCTCATCGTCGCGGTGACCCTCGCCGTGGTGCTGGCCCGCTCGCTCAACCACTCGCTGCGCAGGCTGCGGGAGGGTGCCCTCTCGGTGGCGAACCACGACCTGCCGGACGCGGTGCAGCGGCTGCAGAACGTCGGCAACGTCGGCGACGGCGGCGTCGAGGAGATCGTCCGGCAGGTACGCGATCCGATCAAGCTCACCAACCGCGACGAGGTGGGCCAGGTGGCGCTCGCCTTCAACGTCGTGCACCGCGAGGCGGTCCGCGTGGCGGCCGAGCAGGCCGCGCTGCGTACCAGCGTCTCGGCGATGTTCCTCAACCTGGCCCGCCGTAGTCAGACCCTGGTCGACCGCATGATCGGCGAACTCGACGCGATCGAGCGCGGCGAGGAGGACCCGAAGCGGCTCGCGCAGCTGTTCGAGCTGGACCACCTCGCCACGCGAATGCGCCGCAACGACGAGAACCTGCTCGTGCTGGCCGGTGCCGACTCGGCCGTGCCGCGCCGCGACGACGCCCTCCTGGTGGACGTGCTGCGTGCCTCCCAGTCCGAGGTGGAGCTCTACAACCGGATCGAGTTCGGCACCGTCGACACCGACATCTCGGTCGCCGCGCACGCGGTCAACGACGTGGTCCGGCTCGTCGCCGAACTGCTCGACAACGCCACCCGCTTCTCGCCGCCCACCACCACCGTGGTGGCCGACGGCCGGCGGATCCGGGACTACGTCCTGATCCAGGTCGAGGACCGGGGCCTCGGCCTCACCGACGACCAGCTCGACTCGCTCAACCGGCGGCTGGCCGCCCCGCCGAGCGTCGACGTCGCGGCGTTCCGGCTGATGGGTCTGGCCGTGGTCAGCCGGTTGGCGTCCCGCTACGGCATCCGGGTGGAGCTGCGCCGCAACGTGGAGGGCGGCACGGTCGCCCAGGTGACGCTGCCCGCCGCGACGGTCGTACTGCCGCCCGTGCACAGCCGGGACCAGCAGATCACCCGCCCCCGGCAGCCGCTCGCGGTCGAGCAGAGCCCCCTCACCCCGGCCGGCCTCGCCGAGCCGGCCAGCGCGGGGCGTACCGCCTCGGCCACCCTCACCGACCAGTGGCGCTCCGCCGCCCCGGCGCCCTGGCAGGCCCCGGAGCAGGCGCGGGACACCGCGGCCCCCGTGCAGGCCGGCGGCCTGACCGCGCCGCAGCCGACCGTTCCGCAGGCGCCCCCGGCGCGGCCGGCCTTCCCCGGCGGCGCCTCGGTCGGCACACCGACCGTCGCGTACCCCACGGTCGAGTCGCTGCCCAGGCGCGTCCCCGGCGGGGAGTCCGCGGCGCCGGGCACGCCGGGCCTGCCCGCCGGCCCGATCGCCGGGTCGCCGGGTGCCACCGGGCTGAGCGCGGATCCGGGTGCCGGCCGTGGCCTCGGGGCCGGCCTGGCCGCCACGGCCCCGCTCGCCCCGCGCCCCGCCGCGCCGATCACCCCGCGCCCCGAACTGCCGGCCGAGGCACCGATCTTCCGGGAGATGGAGGCGGTGTGGTTCCGGTCGCACGGTAACGACGCCACGGCCATCTTCACCCGCCCGGACTTCAGCCAGTCGCCCGCGGCGCAGCAGGCCGCTGCGGCACAGGCCGCCGCGGCACAGGGCGCCGGAGCGCCCGCAGCCGGGATGCCGGCCGCCGCCCAGCCGGCACCGGCACAGCCCCGCACGCCCCGGCTGCCCACCCGCACGCCGGGCAGCACCGACACCGCCCCGCCCCCCGCGCAGCCGGCACCGCCGTCGTACGCCCCGCCGGCCGCGACGCGGCCCAGCATGCCGGACACACCCCCCGCGGCGGCGCCTCCCGCAGACCCGCCCTCGGCGGCATCCGCCGACGCCTGGCGGACAGCGGCAGACGAAGGCTGGTCCCGGGCCAGCCGGGCGGCGGCCCCCGCCACCGCCGGCACCACCCGCTCCGGGCTGCCCAAGCGGCAGCCGCAGGCACAGCTCGTGCCCGGCGGGATCGAGCCCCGGGCCGGCCGCGACCGCAGCCGGCGTACCCCGGACGAAGTTCGGGGCCTGTTGTCGGCCTACCACCGCGGCGTGCAGCGCGGCCGGGCGGCCGGAACGGACCAGGACAGCACCTCGACCAAGGAGACGAGTCGATGAACAGGCCAGCGGCCATGCAGGACATGAGTTGGTTGCTCACCAACTTCGCCGACAGCGTGGCGGGAATCGCCCACGTGGTGGCGGTGTCCGCCGACGGGCTGCTGCTCGCCTCCTCGCGGGACCTGCCCCCGGACCGGGCGGACCAGCTCGCGGCGATCACCTCGGGCGTGGTCAGCCTGACCGAGGGCGCCGCCCGGATGTTCAGCGCCGGCGGCGTGCTCCAGACGGTCATCGAGATGGACAGCGGCTATCTCTTCCTGATGTCGATCAGCGACGGCTCCTCCATGGCAGTGCTGGCGGCCCGTAGCTGCGACGTCGGTCAGGTGGGTTACGAGATGGCGTTGCTGGTCGAGCGGGTCGGTGCGGCGCTGGTGCCGCTGCCCCGGGACGCGGTGCGGTCCTAGCGGAGGACGCGACGTGCGGGCCGTACGTCGCCAGGACGAGAAGATCCGGTGCCCGACCAGGGGCCCCGGCCGGGAAAGGAGGTGATCGTCGATGGACCAACGGCGCGTGGACCCACGTGGTGCGCTGGTACGGCCGTACGCGGTCACCCGCGGCCGGACAGAGGCCCGGATGGACATCGCCCTGGAGGCGGTCCTGACGGCCAGCGCGACCCAGGCCGCGGAGGCCCGCTTCGCGGGGCACGACAAGCACCGCATCGCCACTGTCTGCGAGGGCCGGGCACAGTCGCTGGCCGAGATCTCCGCGTACACCCGGATGCCGCTGGGCGTCACCCGGGTGCTGGTCGCCGACATGGTGGCCGAGAGCCTGCTGACGCTACACACTGCCGCTCCCGCCGAGGGGTTCGAGGAGCGGATGGAAATCCTTGGAAGGGTGCTAAGTGGACTTCGCAGGCTATGACCCCGCCGGGGCCCGCCGAAACCGGGGAATCATCTCCGCGAAGATCGTGGTCGCGGGTGGCTTCGGCGTGGGCAAGACGACGCTGGTCGGCGCGATCTCGGAGATCACCCCGCTGAGAACCGAGGCGGTGATGACCGCGGCCGGTGTCGGCATCGACGACCCGTCCAAGGTGCCGGGGAAGCAGACCACCACGGTCGCCATGGACTTCGGCCGGATCACCATGGCCGAGGACCTGATCCTGTACCTCTTCGGCACGCCGGGCCAGACCCGCTTCTGGTTCATGTGGGACGAGATCATCAAGGGCGCGGTGGGGGCCGCCGTGCTGGTGGACACCCGCCGGATCACCGACGCCTTCGCGCCGCTGGACTACTTCGAGAACCGCCGGCTGCCGTACGTGGTGGCGTTGAACCGGTTCGACGGCGCGCCGCAGTACGAGCTGGAAGAGGTCCGCGAGGCGCTGGCCATCTCGCCGGACGTGCCGCTGGTGCTGACCGACGCCCGGCACCGGGACGCGGTCAAGCAGGTGCTGGTGACCGTCGTGGAGCACGCCATGCTCCGCCTCGAGGCAGAGCACGGCCGGGGCTACCCGACGCCGGTCGGCTGACCGGGTCGGCTACCGCCTCCGGGTCCCCGCTCAGTCGACCCGGAGGCGGTAGCCGCGCTTGACGACCGTCTGCACCACCCGGGGCGCGCGCAACCCGGCGCGCAGCCGGGCCACCGCCATCTCCACGGCGTGCTCGTCGGCGCCGCGGGGCAGCGTACGCAGCAGGGCGGTCCGGGACAGCACCCGACCGGGCGAGGCGCACAGTGCCCGCAGCACCGCCATCGGCGCCGGCGCGAGCGGGCGCAGCTCGCCGTCGACCACGGCGGCGTGCCCCCGCAGCGTGAGCAGGTGACCGGCCACCTTCAGGGTGACCGTGCGGCGCGGCAGCTCGTCGACGATCATCCGCACCAGGGCACCCAGGCGGGCCCGCGCCGGCGCGCTGACCGGCACCCCGCGCCGCAGCAGCGGCCCGGCGGTGACCGCGCCCACGCAACTGGCGAGCACGTCTCCCCGGAACGCGTCGAGCACCGCCTCGCAGCGGTCCCCGGCGGCGTGCAGCAGCGCCTCCGTCGCCGGGGCCGAGGTGAAGGTGACCGCGTCGACCAGCCGGCCGGCGACCAGGTCGATCAGCCGGTGCAGCGGGGCCGGGTCGGTCGGCGGCGCCCAGCGGTAGACGGGCACCTCGATCACGGTCGCCCCGGCCGCCTCCAGCGCCAGCGTGCACTCCGGCTGCCGGTCGCCGTGCAGCTGCATGGCGACCACCTGCCCGGCCACGCCGCGCCGGCACAGGTGCTCGACCACCTCCTCGCAGCTCTCCGAGTCCGGTGACCACTGGTCGTGCAGGCCCGCGGCCCGGATGGCTCCGCGCGCCTTGGGACCCCGGGCGACCACGTACGCGTCGGCGAGCACGCCGCGCAGCGGCTCGGCCAGCCCCCAGCCCTCGGCCGCCTCCAGCCAACCGCGCATCCCGATGCCGGTGTTGGCCATGAGGACGTCGGGCGGCCGTTCCAGGCAGGCCCGGGTGGCCGCGCGCAGGTCGGTGTCGTCGGCCAGCGGCACGATCCGCAGCGCCGGGGCGATCACCACCCGGGCGCCGCGCCGCTGCAGCAGCGCGGCGAGTTCGTCCCGCCGGCGGTCGGCGGTCACCCCGATGGTGAAGCCGGCCAGTTCGTCGCGCATTCACCCCTCCCGTCGCAGCCGCACCTCGACCAGGCCGTCCCGGCAGCGCACGTCGTGCCGGGGCACGGCGACGCCGGGCAGGTCCAGGCAGACTCCGGTGCGCAGGTCGTACACCTGCTTGTGCAGCGGCGAGGCGACCGTCGGCACCTCGCCCCGGCTACCGACGAGCCCGCGCGACAGGACGTACGCCCCGGCGACCGGGTCGCGGTTGTCGAGGGCGAACAGCCCGTCGACGGTGCGGAAGAGGGCCACCTGCACGCCGTCGACGAGCGCGGCGACGCCCCGCTCGGGCTCCAGCCGGTCAAGGGGGCAGACCGGCGTCCAGGCGCGCGTGGCGGTGGGCAGTGTCGTGGTGGTCACGGCCGTACCTCCGGCATGCCCAGCGCGACCGGCTGCCGGCCCGCACGTGGGCGTTCTGGTCGGGGATCCCCGGTGCCCGCCGGCCGGCGGGCCGGGACGGGTTGGCCCCGTTCGAGGGCGAACGTGATGGACGGGTCGGGAACCTCCGGGGCGTTGACGAAGGAGGCGAACCGGCGCAGCCGTACCGGGTCCTCCAGCACGTCGCGCCACTCGTCGGAGTACGACTCGACGTGCCGGGCCATCGCGGCGTCGAGTTCGGCGCAGAGGCCGAGCGAGTCGTCCACGATGACCGCGCGGAGGTGGTCGAGCCCGCCCTCCATCGCCTCGATCCAGGCGGCGGTACGTTGCAGCCGGTCGGCGGTGCGGACGTAGTACATCAGGAACCTGTCGACCAGCCGGACGAGCGCCTCGGTGGACAGGTCGGTGGCGAAGAGGTCGGCGTGCCGGGGCCGGAAGCCGCCGTTGCCGCCGACGTAGAGGTTCCAGCCGGTGTCGGTGGCGATGACGCCGAAGTCCTTGCTGCGCGCCTCGGCGCACTCGCGGGCGCACCCCGACACCGCCGACTTGATCTTGTGTGGGGCGCGCAGTCCCCGGTAGCGCAGCTCCAGGGCGATGGCCAGCCCGACCGAGTCCTGCACCCCGTACCGGCACCAGGTCTCGCCGACGCAGGACTTCACCGTGCGCAGCGCCTTGCCGTACGCGTGGCCGGACTCGAAGCCGGCGTCGACCAGCCGGCGCCAGATCTGCGGCAACTGCTCGACCCGGGCCCCGAACAGGTCGATCCGCTGCCCGCCCGTGATCTTCGTGTAGAGCCGGAAGTCCCGGGCCACCTCGCCGATCACGATGAGCTTCTCCGGGGTGATCTCCCCACCGGGGATCCGGGGCACCACCGAGTAGCTGCCGTCGCGTTGCAGGTTGGCCAGGAAGTGGTCGTTGGTGTCCTGCAACGACGCCTGCTCCCCGTCCAGCACGTGGCCGGCGCCGAGGGAGGCGAGGATCGAGGCGACCACCGGCTTGCAGATGTCGCAGCCGCGACCCCGGCCGTGCTCGGCGACGAGCCGCGAGAAGGTGCGGATGCCGCGTACCCGCACGATGTCGAACAGTTCCTGCCGACTGGCGTCGAAGTGCTCGCAGAGCGCCGTGGACTGCCGCACCCCGGCCGCGTCGAGCAGCTGCTTCAGCATCGGCACGCAGGAGCCGCAGCTCGTCCCCGCCCGGGTGCACGCCTTCAGCGCCGGCACGTCCGTGCAGCCGCCGGCGATCGCCGTGTCGATGTCGGCGCGGGTCACCGCGTTGCAGGAACAGACCTGCGCGGCAGCGGGCAGGGCGCCGGCCCCCGCGCCCGCCGCGCCGGCCGGGGCGAGCAGCGCCAGCGGGGGAGCGGGCAGGGGACCGCCGACACTGGCCCGCAGCGCCGGGTACGCGCTCGCGTCGCCGACCAGCACCCCGCCCAGCAGGGTCTGCGCGTCGTCGGAGAGAACCAGTTTGGCGTAGACGCGGGTGGCCGGGTCGGTGAACGTGACGTCGAGGCAGCCCGGCGTGGTGCCGTGCGCGTCGCCGAACGAGGCCACGTCCACGCCGAGCAGCTTCAGCTTCGTGGCGGTGTCCGCGCCGGGGAAGGTGGCCGCCCCGCCCACCAACCGGTCGGCGACCACCTCGGCCATCGCGTACCCGGGGGCGACCAGGCCGTGACAGGTGCCGTCGACCGCCGCGCACTCGCCGACCGCCCAGATCCGCTCGTCGGCCGTCCGGCAGGTGCCGTCGACCAGCACCCCGCCGCGCGGGCCCAGGGCGAGACCGGCCGCCCGGGCCAGCTCGTCGCGGGGCCGGACGCCGGCCGCGACCACCACCAGGTCGGCGTCGACCACGGTCCCGTCGGCCAGTTCCAGCCCGGCGACCGCGCCGTCGGGGCCGGGCCGGACGGCGGTGGTGGCCACGCCCAGGTGGGTGCGTACGCCCAGCTCGTCGACGTACCGGCGGAGCATCGCGCCGCCGGCCGGATCCACCTGCACCGGCATCAGCCGGGGCGCGAACTCCACCACGCTGGTCGCCAGCCCGAGCAGCCGCAGCGCGTTCGCCGCCTCCAGCCCGAGCAGCCCACCGCCGATCACCGCCCCGGTACGCCGGCCGCGCGCGTGCTCCCGGATCGCCGCCAGGTCGTCCAGGGTCCGGTAGACGAACACCCCCGGCAGGGTCGCGCCCTCCACCGGCGGCACGAACGCGGACGAGCCGGTGGCCAGCACCAGGGCGTCGTACGGGTGCTCGCCGGCCGCCGTGCGCACCAGCCGCCGCTCCCGGTCGATCTCCGTGGCCGGCTCGCCCAGGCGCAGGTCCACCCCGTCGTCGGGGGTGTGCAGGTTCAGCTCCTCGGCGCCGACCCCGTCGAAGAAGGCCGAGAGCCGCACCCGGTCGTACGCGGGGCGGGTCTCCTCGGCGAGGACGGTGACCCGCCACCGTCCGTCGGGGTCGCGGGCGCGCAGCGCGTCCACGAGGCGTTGCCCGACCATCCCGTTGCCGACGACGACCAACCGACCACCGCTCATGACGGCACTCCGCTGCGCTGCGTGCCGTCATGAGGCACCGTCGCACCGAGCCTGCTGATTCGCTCGCTCCGCTCGCTCATCGCGTCACCTCCACCGATTCCACTTCCGACAACCAGCCGACGATGCCGGCGACCGCGTCCCGGCAGCTCCCGCATCCAGTGCCGGCCCGGGTCGCGGCGACCACGGCGTCGACCGTCCGGGCCCCGGAACGCCAGCAGCTCACCAGCGCTCCCTTGCTGACGTCGTTGCACCGGCAGACGGTCGCCGCGTCCGGCATCAGCGCCGGGGTCGCGGCGGGCGTGGCCGCCGCGCCGAACGACCGGCCGAGCAGCAGGCCGCGCCGGTCGGCCGGCACCGGCTGGCCCCGGTCGAAGAGCTGGATGACGGTGCCGACCGCCGGGTTGTCGCCGAGCAGGATCGCGCCGGTCAGCCGCTCGTCGCGGATGCGCAGCCGGGCGTACGTGCCCCGGGCCGGGTCGGCGAAGGTCAGCTCCTCGCCGGTCCCGCCGTCGCCCGGGTCACCCATGGCGGCGAGGTCGATGCCGGCCGCCTTGAGCCGGGTCACCGCCGGGCGGGGCCGGTAGCGGGCCCCGGCGTCCTCCCCGGTGAGCACCTGCGCCACCACCCGGGCCTGCGCCCACGCCGGGGCGACCAGCCCGGTGAGGGCGCCGTCGTGCTGGGCGCAGTCGCCGATCGCGGAGATCCGCGGGTCGCTGGTGCGCAGCCGGTCGTCGACCAGCACGCCCCGATCCACGGCCAGCCCCGCGGCGGCGGCGAGGGCGGTGTCGGGGCGTACCCCGCAGGAGAGGACCAGCAGGTCGGCGGCGAGCGAGCGGCCGTCGGCCAGGTCGAGGTGGACCCCGTCGGCGTCCGCGACCACCCCGGCCGCCGCCACGGCCAGGTGGGTGCGCACCCCGAGGCCGGCGAGCGTGTCGGCCAGCACGGCCGCGCCGGCCGGGTCGAGCTGCCGTTCCATCAGGTACGGCACCGGGTGCACCACCGCGACGTCGAGGCCCCGGGCGGCGAGCGCGCGGGCCGCCTCCAGCCCGAGCAGCCCGCCGCCGAGCACCAGGGCGCGGCGCGCGCCGGCGGCCACGGCGAGGATCCGTCGGCAGTCGTCCAGGGTGCGGAACGGCACCACCCGCTCCGGCAGCCGGGGCCCGTCCAGCCCGGGCAGCGGGGGCACCACGGCCCGGCTGCCGGTGGCGAGCACCAGATGGTCGTACGCGACGCGGTCGCCGTCGTCGGTGCGGACCGTGCCGCTGGCGCGGTCGACGGCGGTGACGCTCACCCCGGTACGCAGGTCGACGCCCTGCCCGGCGGCCTCGGCCAGCTCCACGTCCGGCTCGCCGACCTTGCCCGCCAGCAGGGTGGAGAGCATGATCCGGTTGTACGCCCGGTGCGGCTCCGCGCCGAGCACGGTGACCTTCCGGTCCCCGCCCCGGGCGTGCAGCTCGCCGGCCAGCCGGGAGCCCGCCATCCCGTTGCCGATGATCACGATGCGCTCGGTCATGGCACCCTCTCCAGCCGGACGGCGCAGATCTTGAACTCCGGCATTCCGGAGACCGGGTCGACGGCGTCGTTGGTGACCGAGTTGGCGCGCGCGGCGCCGCCCCAGTGGAACGGCGCGAAGACGGTGTCCGGCCGGATGGCGGTGCTGAGCCGGGCCGGCGCGCGCAGCTCGCCCCGGCGGGAGACCACCCGCACCGGTTCGCCGTCGCCGATGCCGAGCCGCCCGGCCAGGTCGGGGTGCAGCTCGACGAACGCGTCCGGGGCGGCCCGGCGCAGCGCGGCGACCCGGCGGGTCTGGGTGCCGGACTGGTACTGCGCGAGGACCCGGCCGGTGGTGAAGTGCAGCGGGTACTCGGCGCAGACCTCCTCGGCCGCCGGCCGGTGCTCCACCGCGTGGAACCGGGCCCGCCCGTCCGGGGTGGGGAAGCGGTCGGCGAAGAGCCGGGGGGTGTCCGGGCCGTCCTCGGCGGGGCAGGGCCAGAAGACGCCGTCGTGCTCGTCGATCCGTTCCCAGCTCACCCCGGCGTAGTCGGCGATCCCGCCGGCCGAGGCCCGCCGCAGCTCCGCGAACACGATCCGCGGATCGGCGGCGTCCTCCCCGCCGGCGCCACCCCGGAGCCGGGCGGTGAGGTCGGCGAGGATCCCCAGGTCGGTACGGACACCCGGCGGCGGCGTACGCAGGGCGCGGCGGCGCAGCACCCGGCCCTCCAGATTGGTCATCGTGCCGTCCTCCTCGGCCCACTGGGCGGTGGGCAGCACCACGTCGGCCAGCGCGGCCGTCTCGGAGAGCAGGAAGTCGGCGACCACCAGCAGGTCGAGATCGCGCAGCCGGCCCTCGATCCGGGCGGCCCGGGGCGCGGAGACCACCGGATTCGAGCCGAAGACCAGCAGCGCCTTCGGGCCGGCGGGCGTGCCCAGCGAGTCCAGCAGCTCGTACGCCGGCACGCCCGGCCCGGGCAGGTCCTCGGCCGGCACCCCCCAGACCCCGGCGACGTGTTCCCGGGCGGCCGGGTCGTCGATCCTGCGGTAGCCGGGGAGCTGGTCGGCCTTCTGCCCGTGCTCCCGTCCGCCCTGCCCGTTGCCCTGCCCGGTGAGGCAGCCGTACCCGGAGCCGGGGCGGCCGGGCAGGCCGAGGGCGAGCGCCAGGTTGACGAAGCCGGTGACCGTGTCGACGCCCTTGGCATGCTGCTCGGCGCCGCGCGCGGTCAGGATGATCACGCGCTCGGCGGTGCCGAGGGCCCGGGCGGTCGCCTCCACGTCGGCCACCGGCACCCCGGAGAGCGCCTCGGCGCGGGCCGGCCACCAGCCGGCCGCCACGCGGCGGACCGCCTCGAAGCCGACGGTGCGCCCGGCCACGTACTCCCGGTCGATCCAGCCCTCGGTGAGCGCGATGTGCAGCAGCGCGTTCGCCACCGCCAGGTCGGTGCCCGGCAGGGGTTGCAGGTGCAGGTCGGCTTGGCGGGCGGTGGCGGTGACCCGGGGGTCGACCACGATCAGCCGGCCGCCGCGCTCGCGCTGCTCGGTCAGCCAGCGCACCAGCGGGGGCATGGTCTCCGCCGGGTTCGCGCCGACCAGCAGCAGCGTGTCGGCCCGGCCCAGGTCGGCCAGCGGGAACGGCAGGCCCCGGTCGATGCCGAAGGCGCGCATGCCGGCGGCCGCCGCCGAGGACATGCAGAACCGTCCGTTGTAGTCGATGTGCCTCGTACGCAGCGCCACCCGGGCGAACCTGCCCAGCGCGTACGCCTTCTCGTTGGTGAGTCCGCCGCCGCCGAAGACGGCGACCGCGTCGGGTCCGTGGCCCTCCTGGACGGTGCGCAGGCCGGTGACGATCCGGTCGAGGGCGGCGTCCCAGGTCGCCGGGTGCAGCTCGCCGTCGGCCGGGTCCCGCAGCAGCGGGGTGGTCAGCCGCTCGGGGTGGTCGAGCAGCTCGGCGGCGGTCCAACCCTTCTGGCAGAGGCCGCCCCGGTTGGTGGGGAACTGCCGGGGCAGCACGCTCACCCGGCCGGGCTCCTCGCGCAGCGTCATCCCACACTGGAGGGCGCAGTACGGGCAGTGCGTCGCCACCTGGCGGGGCGTCCGGCCCGGTCCGGTCGCCGCGTGTGCACCGTCTGTCATGTCGGCAAAGCGTGCCGGTGAGCGGTTTCCGGTCCGGGTCCCGTTTGTTTCGGTCCTGTCAAGAGCGGCTCACACCGCACGCTGGCAGCGGGCAGGTTCGCAGCGTTTACAATGTGGGAGCTTGTTCCTATATTTTGGGAGGCGCGATGGACGTGGCCGAGGCCTTCGACGCGGTGGCCGGCAGCTACGACGAGGCCCGCCGGCGCCTGGTGCCCTGCTTCGACGCCTTCTACGGCACCGCCGTCGAGGTGGCCGCGCCGCCGCTGCGTGCCGCGCTCGCCGCAGGGCGTACGCCCGAGGTGCTGGACCTGGGCGCGGGCACCGGGCTGCTGTCGTTGCTGCTCGCCGCCGCCGTGCCGGGGATCCGGCTGACGCTGGTCGACGCCGCGCCGGCCATGCTCGCCGTCGCCGCCGACCACCTGCGGACCCGTGGGGTGGCCCATCGGACGGTCCTGGCCGACCTGGCCCACCCGCTGCCCGCCGGGCGCTACGACGCGGTGGTCAGCGCGCTGGCCGTGCACCACCTCGACGACGCCGGCAAGCGTGAGCTCTACCGCCGGGTGCCGGCGGCGCTGGCGCCCGGTGGCGTCTTCGTCAACGCCGAGCAGGTCGCCGGCCCCACCGAGGCGCTGGACCGGCGCTACCACGAGGTATGGCTGGCGCAGGTCGCCGCACTGGGATCCGACGCCGACGAGATCGCCGCCGCCGAGGGCCGGATGGCGTACGACCGGCCCGCGCCGGTCAGCGCGCAGTGTCGCTGGCTGGCAGAGGCCGGCCTGGTCGACGTCGACTGCCACTTCAAACAGTGGCGGTTCGCCGTGTTCGGCGGTCGGCGCGGGTGAATGACGCACGGATGCCGAACTGACACCGACGTGGCCGTAGCCGGCGCACCTGCCCCGGCTACGGCCGGTCGGTGCGCCCGTCGAGGTGGCCTTCAAGGCGTTGGGCGAACCGGTGCGCCCCGGCCTTGCGCAGGTGGGCGATCAGATCCTGCTCATCGCGATCCTCGGTGACCAGGCTGCGTCGGTAGTAGGAGACCTGTTTCAGGACGACGCGCTGGACCAGTCCCATCGACGTGTCGGCGACGTAGGCGAGGCAGTCGCTCTCCAGCGAGAGCAGGCTGATCCAGTCGCGCAGGGTCCGTGAGTACAGGATGTTGGCGTCCAGGAACACCAAGGGGGCGCCGAGCGTCACAGTGGACACCGTATCCAGCGCCGGAGGGTGACCGCGCTATTCGTCGACGTTGAGCCCGAGCGCGTCGGATTCCAGCATCAAGGCCTCGTACGACTTCCGGCGCTCCCGCATCTGGCGCTGCCGGAACGCCAGGACGTCGGAGAGGAGCAGCCGCCGGTGGCTGCCCACCCGATGGCAGGGGATGGCAGCGGTCTCCAGCAGGCGGACCAGCGTCGGGCGGGACATGCCGAGGAGCTTGGCCGCCTCGGTCGTCGACAACTCCCGGGCAACGGCGCTCACGGCGACTCCGTCGCCACGGGCGAGCAGTGCCGATGCGTGCCGCAGGACGTCGAGCAGTTGGGCGGGGAGTTCGACCTCCTCGCCGTTCGGCGAGACGAGGCGAGCCTTCGCTGTCGGGGCCTCGTCCGGATGGCGCCTGAGGAGTCTGTCGACCGCGGCGACCTGGCTGCGCTCGGCTCCCGCGCTGGGCATGACGGACGTCGTCCTGGCGGTCGGGCTCACGGGCGTCCCCCCCTCGTGCGGCAGGCCGTTCCAGAAGCTGTCCTGACGCTTCGGACATCGTCTCCTGCAAGCGCAACAACCGCAAGCGCAATCGAATATTTCAGTTATGTGGCAGTGGCGGTTTGCCGTGTTCGGCGGTCGGCGCGAATAGGTGGGGTCGACGGGATGACTGCCGGTCATACCGATGGGTAGTCTGCTCGGCATGACTGCCAAGGTGACCCTGTCGTTCTCAGACGAGACGATCGAGGAGGCCCGGCGGTTCGCGAAGCGCGAGGGGCTCTCCCTGTCGGCGTGGATGGACCAGGCGGCCCGCGAGAAGGCGCTGCGCGAGGTCTTCACCGCGCACGCCGCCGCCGTCGGCCGGGCCGGTCTCGACCTCGAAGCCGCCGCCCTCGCCGACGCCCGCGAGGTGGGCATGGTCGACGACGTGCTCTTCGGCGGGCGCCCGCGTGCTGCGTAGGGGCGAGGTCTGGCGCATCGACGGCGCCCGGGAACGGCTCGGACTGGTCATCAGCTCCGACGTCTACAACTCCACCGACGTGCCGATCGTGATCGTGGCCGAGGTGGTCGAGGAGGCGCTGCTGCGCGACTCGCCCCTGGCGGTGCCGATGGGCGCGTACGTGGTGATGCCCGACCGGCTCTCCTCGCCGATGAAGAAGTGGTTCACCGAGTGCGTGGACGTCGCCGACACCGAGACCATGCACCGGGTCGGCCGGGCGCTACGCATCCTGCAAGAGCTCTGACATCTCACCGGCGGCGTCCGCCCGTGGTGCGGTCTCCGTTGCCGTCCCGACCCGCGACGGGCACGGCGGGGTAATCCCGGATTCCTAGCGTTCCTCCAGGTCGCACCGACGAGGAGGAGCCGCCCGTGAGCGCACTCGCCCCCACCACACCCCTGGCCCCGGTCGCGCCGCCGGCCGCCGGCCGCCGGCGCCGCATCGACGACTGGCGCCCCGAGGATCCCGAGTTCTGGCGTACGACGGGGGCGCGGATCGCCCGCCGCAACCTCTGGGTCTCGATCTTCGCCGAGCACGTGGGCTTCTCCGTGTGGAGCCTCTGGTCGGTGACGGTGCTCTTCCTCGGCCCCGGGTACGGCATCGACCCGGCGGGGAAGTTCCTGCTCACCGCGGTGCCGGCCGCCCTCGGGGCGGCGCTGCGGCTGCCCTACACGCTGGCCGTGGCACGCTTCGGCGGGCGTAGGTGGACGATCGTCAGCGCGCTGCTGCTGCTCGTCCCGGCCGTGCCGATGACGGTGCTGCTGGAACCCGGCGTCTCCTACTCCACCCTGATGGTGCTGGCCTGCCTGACCGGCGTGGGCGGGGGCAACTTCGCCTCCTCGATGGCGAACATCAACCTCTTCTACCCGCAGCGGCTCAAGGGCCGGGCGCTCGGGCTCAACGCCGGCGGTGGCAACCTCGGCGTGCCGGCGGTGCAACTGGTCGGCCTGGCGGTGCTGGCGACGGCGGGCGCCGCGTACCCCCGCCTGGTGCCCGCCGTCTACCTGCCGCTGATCGTGCTGGCCGCTCTCGCCGCCGCACGCTGGCTGGACGACGTCCCGGGGGCGCGCAACGAGCCCGGCGCGCTGCGCGAGGCCGCCCGCGACCCGCACACCTGGGTCGTGTCGCTGCTCTACGTCGGCACCTTCGGCTCCTTCATCGGTTTCGGCTTCGCCTTCGGCCAGGTGCTCCAGCTCCAGTTCGCCGAGCGCTTCCCGACCCCGGTCGACGCCGTCTGGCTGACGTTCCTCGGCCCGCTGATCGGGTCGCTGGTCCGGCCGGTCGGCGGCCACCTCGCGGACCGCCTCGGCGGGGCCCGGGTGACCTTCTGGAACTTCGTCGCGATGGCGGCCGGCGCCGCCGTGGTGCTCCTCGCGGCCCGGGACCGCTCGTTCTGGCTCTACCTGCTCGGCTTCCTGTCGCTCTTCGTCTTCTGCGGGATCGGCAACGGCTCGACGTACAAGATGATCCCGGCGATCTTCCGGGCCCGCGCGGCGGCCGACGTGGCCGCCGGCCGGCGGGACGAGGCCACGGCGCGGCGCTGGGCCGGGCGGATGACCGGTTCGCTGATCGGTATCGCCGGGGCGGTCGGGGCCTGCGGCGGACTGCTGGTGAACGTCGCCTTCCGGCAGTCGTTCCTGGCCCGGGGCAGCGCGGACGCGGCGTACGTCGCCTTCGTCGTCGCGTACGCGGTCTGCTTCGGGGTGACCTGGCTGGTCTACCTGCGCCCGGGCGTACGCCGGGCAGTCGGGGTGTGAGCACCGCCGGGTATCCTTCGGGGGCCAGGCGGGGGCGTACCCCCGTTTTGACCTGCCGATGGGGCGGCGGGTATCGTTGCCTGCTGTTGTACGACATCCAGAGGCGTGCCGCCTGAGGTACGCTTGGTCGTTCGTGCGCGCCCGGTAACCTCGGCGCGCGACCCCAGACCGACGACGAGACAAGGTATACCTGTGCGTACGTACAGCCCGAAGCCGGGTGAGATCGAGCGTCAGTGGCACGTCATCGACGCCTCTGATGTCGTGCTGGGCCGCCTGGCCACCCACGCCGCCACGCTGCTGCGCGGCAAGCACAAGCCGACTTTCGCGCCGCACGTCGACACGGGCGACTTCGTCGTCATCGTGAACGCGGGCAAGGTCGCGCTGACCGGCAACAAGCGCCAGACCAAGATCGCCTACCGCCACTCCGGTTACCCGGGTGGTCTCAAGCAGGTCGGCTACGACGAGCTGCTGACCAAGCGTCCCGAGCGGGCCATCGAGCTGGCCGTCAAGGGCATGCTCCCGCACAACAAGCTCGGCCGTCAGCTCATCAAGAAGCTGAAGGTCTACGCCGGTGCCGAGCACCCGCACGGCGCGCAGCAGCCGGTGCCGTTCGAGATCAAGCAGATCGCGCAGTGAGCGCGGGCGAAGGAAACAGCATGACCGACATCACCGAGACCGAGGTCGCCCCCGAGGCCACCGAGGCGCCGGCGCCCGTCGCCCGCGCGCCGCGTGGTGACCGCCCGATCCAGACCGTGGGTCGGCGCAAGGAGGCCATCGTCCGGGTGCGCATCGTCCCGGGCAGCGGCAAGATCACCTGCAACGGCCGGGACCTCGAGGCCTACTTCCCGAGCAAGGTGCACCAGCAGCTCATCAAGGACCCGCTGGTCACC
The DNA here is from genome assembly GCF_043197615.1 of Micromonospora sp. NPDC049048. Lineage (NCBI taxonomy): Bacteria > Bacillati > Actinomycetota > Actinomycetes > Micromonosporales > Micromonosporaceae > Micromonospora > Micromonospora sp. NPDC049048. The sequence continues at coordinate 575,847 of NZ_JBICTM010000001.1, forward strand.
GCCGAGAAGCCGGAGGCGTTCGACGTCATCGCCAACCTGCGTGGCGGCGGCACCACCGGCCAGGCCGGCGCGCTCCGGCTGGCCATCGCCCGGGCCCTGATCGTCAGCGAGCCGGACGACCGCCCGGCGCTGAAGAAGGCCGGCTTCCTCACCCGGGACGCCCGGGTCAAGGAAAGCAAGAAGTACGGCCTCAAGAAGGCCCGTAAGGCTCCCCAGTACTCGAAGCGCTGATCAACAGCTGCGCGTTGTACTTCTGACGAACGGCCGGGTCGCCTCCCCTCGATGGGAGGTGGCCCGGCCGTTCGCCTTTCCTGGACCGTTTCATCGGAGGTTGGCGGGTATGGGCCGGTTGTTCGGCACGGACGGCGTACGCGGGCGGGCGAACGCGGATCTCACGCCTGAGTTGGCGCTGGCGGTGGCGGTCGCCGCCGCGCACACGCTCGCCGAGTCGGACCGGAGCCATCCCCCGTTGGCCGTGGTCGGGCGGGACACCCGGGCCAGCGGCGAGATGCTGGAGGCCGCCGTGGTGGCCGGGCTCACGAGTGCCGGCGCCAACGTGGTCCGGGTGGGCGTGCTGCCGACCCCGGCTGTGGCGTTCCTCACCGCCGAGACCAAGGCCGACCTGGGCGTGATGCTCTCCGCCTCGCACAACCCGATGCCCGACAACGGGATCAAGCTCTTCGCCGCCGGCGGGCACAAGCTGCCGGACGAGATCGAGCTGCGGATCGAGTCGGCGGTGGAAGCCAACGCCACCACCGCCTGGAAGCGGCCGGTCGGCGCCGGCGTCGGCCGGGTGCACGACCTGCTCGACGGCGCCGACCACTACGTGCAGCACCTGATCGGCACGGTGCCGCACCGCCTCGACGGGCTCAAGGTCGTGGTCGACTGCGCCAACGGCGCGGCGGCCGAGGTGGCGCCCGTGGTGTACCGGGAGGCGGGGGCCGAGGTCGTCGCCATCTACGCGGAGCCGGACGGCCTCAACATCAACGACGAGTGCGGCTCCAACCACATCGAGGCCCTGCGGGCCGCCGTGGTCGAGCACGGCGCGCACCTGGGTATCGCCCACGACGGCGACGCCGACCGCTGCGTGGCGGTCACCGCCGACGGCGACGAGGTCGACGGCGACCAGGTGATGGCGATCCTCGCGCTCGCCATGCGGGAGGCCGGCACCCTCACCGACGACACCCTGGTCGCCACCGTGATGAGCAACCTCGGCCTGCGGCTGGCCATGTCCGCGCAGGGCATCCGACTGCTCGAGACCAAGGTCGGCGACCGGTACGTGCTGGAGGAACTGCGCGCGTCCGGCCTGGCGCTGGGCGGCGAGCAGAGCGGGCACATCGTGATGCCCGCGTACGCCACCACGGGCGACGGCGTGCTGACGGGGCTGCACCTGATGTCCCGGATCGCCGCCACCGGGAAGTCCCTCGCGGAGTTGGCCGCCGTGGTCACCAAGCTGCCGCAGGTGCTGATCAACGTGCCGGTGGGGGACCGTACGGTCGGCGCCGCCGCGCCCGCCGTCCGGGCCGAGGTCGAGCGGGCCGAGGCGGAGCTGGGCGAGACCGGCCGGGTGCTGCTGCGCCCCTCCGGCACCGAGCCGCTGGTCCGGGTCATGGTCGAGGCGGCCACCGAGCACACCGCCCGCGAGACGGCCGAGCGCATCGCCGACGCGGTTCGCGTCGCCAGCCCCGCCTGAGCACCCTCCCGCTCCGGCGGCCGTCCGGTCGTCGGGGCGGGTGTGACGGGTCGGCGTGAGTAACGTCGGACCCGTACCTGGCGAACGGTCCCTCGGCGCAGCCGCAACGGTTCGTGACGGGACTCGTTCGGTCATCCGCCGTCTCCCAGGCGTCAGCGCTCCGCACCGAACGACCGCTCGACCGTCGACATTGGAAGGTTGTCCGCTGCGGGCGCCATCCATACTGTCAGCGACGTGATCGCTACCGGAAGGGATGCGGGCGGGGAGCGACGGGACCTGTTCCCCGTGCTCGTCGAACGCAACCTGCGTCGCGCCGGGCGGTCGTGGCACGGGCTGCGCCGCCGTGCCGAGGCCGAGCTGCCGGCCCGCCGCCCGGGCACCGTCCGGGTGTTCGAGGTGGCTGGGCGGCACGTCGTGGAGCCGATCGGTGTCACGTCGGATCCTGTCGCCCCGGTGGACGCCGGCAGCGTCGCCCTGGTCGACCTGCGGCCCCGGACCCTCTTCGTGGAGGTGCTGCTCCGGCCGCCGACAGGTGCGGACAGGTGTGTCCTCAAAGTCGGCTTCCGAGCGCGGGTCGTCGACGCCGCGACCGTCGCCCGGCTCCGGATCACGAACCTCTTTCCCGAGTTGGACGCATTCATCAACCAGAGCCAGCGGTTGCGCTGGTTGGTGACGGGCACGAGCCTGGACCGCCTGGACGAGGCGTACTTCCGCATCCACCAGCGGCTGATAGCGCAGTGCCACGCCAACCCTCCGGACGTCCCCGGGATGCAGATCCGACTCGTGTCCGTGCACGTCACGATCGTGTAGCCGTCAGGCCAGGCCTCGCCCCGAAGGACGGACGATGACCGCAGACGACCAGCCGGGCAGTTCCTCCGACGGCCCGGCAGCACCAGGCCCGGGGGCACCTCGCGACGATCCGGCCGCAGCCGGCGGCGTCAGTGCCCCGGAGGTGGACGACCGGGCCACCCTGGCCGGCATCGCCGGCCGGCCGGCACCCGCTGCGCTACCGGGCCGGTGGGACGCCGGACGTCTCCTTCGTGGTTTCTGTGGGGTCGATGAGACGCTGCTCGCCTGGGTGCCGCAGGAACGCGCCCGGTACACCGGCATGGGTGGTGCCGTGCTCTTCACCGCGCTCATGGCGTTCGGTTCCATGTCGGTGGCCCTCTTCATCGCCTTCCCCGAGGCCGGCGCGGGAGCCGTACTGCCTGCGGCGGGGCTGTGGTTCCTGCTGATCCTGAACTTCGACCGCTGGCTGGTCGCCACCCCCCTGTCGAGCAGCGGGCTGCGGAAGCTGTGGACGGTCCTGATCCGGATGGGCATGGCTCTGATCTTCGGCGTCGTCGTCGCCGAGCCGTTGGTGTTGGTGGTGTTCCACAGTGCCGTGACCGAGAAGGTGCACGATCTGCGCCGTATGGAGGTCAACGAGTTGCGGGCGCAATGGGAGCACTGCAACCCGTTGGCCGCCGCGACTCCGCAAGGCGGAAACCAGACGGGGGCGGCCACGGTTCCCGCCGGCGGTGCCGTCCCGGCTCCAGCGGCGACGCCCGGCACTGCCGGGACCCGACCCGGAATGTCCTCGCGCCGGGACGGCGAGGAATGCGCCGAGCGTGTCGTGCCGACGCCCGAGGTCATCACGGCGTTGCAGAACGAGTACAGCTCGAAGCAGCAGCAGCTCGTCGACCTGCGGACCACGCTCGCCCCGCTGCGCCAACACCACGATGCCCTCGTCAGGAAGTCCCAGGACGAGTGCCTGGGCAAGCCCGGCGTCGGGCAGACCGGGCGATACGGTGACGGGCCCGTCTGCAAGCGCCTGACCGGGGACGCGGAGCGCTATGCCGAGCTCAACCGGCTCGACGAACTGACGAAGAGCGCCGCGACGCTGACGGGCCAGCTCCAGGAGCTGACCGGGAAGATCCACGACGAGAGCGTCAAATGGATCGAGACGCGACGGACGCACATCGACGCCGAGGTGCAGGAGAAGAAGGACAATTTCGGGCCTGTCGGCCTGTTGGAGCGCATCGAGGCGCTGCACCGGCTGGCGGCTGAGCACGCCGCCCTGGCGTTGGGGATCTGGGCGGTACGGGCGCTGTTCATCCTGGTGGACCTGGCTCCGGCTCTGGTCAAGTTCAACTCCGGCACGACCACGTACGAACGGTTGACGCAACGTAGCCTCAACCTCGGCGAGATGCGGTACTCGGCGTTGGCGCTGGAGGAGACCGCACGGGCGCACCGGTGGGCGGAGGACCAGAAGGAAAACCTCGACGTCGAGCGAGCCAGGTCGGCCGCCGGACGGGCGGCCGAGTACGACACCATCGTTGACGAGCTGGAACGGCACTGGGCCCGGGCCGCCTCCGACCTGCCCCATCCGCCGGGCGGACTCGGCCAGTCGGACCGCGGTTTCCCGATGTCGGAGTCGGCGTACTCGTACGCAGCCGAGGAGACCCTCCCCCACGAGGATCCGCCCGACCGGATGGAGGGGGAGGAGGAGTTCGGCGCGGCCTCCGGTGGGCCGGTCGATGACGAGGAGCTGACACCGCGCGAAACCCACGTCCGCCGGGCGATCCGTTCGCTGCCACGGATGAACGTGGTCACCCTCGGGGGTGTGGGGGTCGGCAAGACGACGTTGATGGCGGTCATGTTCGCTGAGCTGGAGGACGACGAGCATCGGCCCGGCCGGGGCTACCGGATCATCTGCCCGGACGTCGAGCAACGGGACGCGCTGTCGCGACATGCGATGGCGGTGCGGGCACCGGGCATCGACTGGCCCGAACACACCAGCACGGACACGGTCCAGGAGTACGAGTTCGACTGCCTGGTGCGGGTGGACCACGAGGAGTTTCCTGTCCTGCGGCTGCGCTATTTCGACTACGCCGGCGAGTTCATCGAACGCGGCACGGGAATCGGTCCGGCCGACCGGGCGGAGTTGGCGCGACGGGTCGGAGCCGCGGATGCCGTCCTGTTGATCGTGGACGGCGTCCGACTGCGCGACTGCGAGGACGATCCGCGGCAGCGCAACGACTTCGACCACCTGCTCAAGACCTGCGTGCAGTGGACCGAGGGGGCGGACTGCCCGGTCCAGGTGGTGGTGACCAAGTGGGATTGCCTGGAGGACGCCCCGGACTCGGCCGGCCGGCCGTGGGACCGGGAACGGCTGGTGCTCGCGCTGGAGCGCTACCCCGCGATGCGTCGGCTGGCAGGCCGCCGCCAGAGGCTGGCTGGCGGTGGCGGCGGCAGTCCCGGCCTGCGGGTGATCCCGGTTTCGGTCGTGGGCAGCGGCGCGGTGCGGGAGCGGTCGGGTCCCGGCTATCCGCTGATGGAGAAGGTCGGTCCGGGTACCCCGATCAACGTGGATGTGCCGTTCGCCGGACTGCTGCCCGACCGACTGCTCCAGGTGCTCGACGGCATGGGGCACGGCGCACTCAAACGTCGACTCCGCATCGCCCGCCGCCGCCGGATCCGTTACCGCGTGACGACCGCGTTGACCGGTGCGAAGCAGCTGTTGCGCGGACTCACGCTGCAACTCGACGTGGGCTTCGCCTCGCTGGGCTGGCAGCACCAGGCCGCCACGGATCCCAGTGCGGGTTGGCTGGCCTCGGGCGTGCTGGAGGAGCGCCTGGTCACCCTGCGCCGTGACATCGCCCGCGACGCCGAGCTCGTGGGCAACGCCCAGGAGCTGCGCAGGCGGGCCGACTGGTCGCTGCGGGCCAAGTTGCGCGTACTGGAGTGCTTCACCCGTCGCTTGGCCCGCTTCGACCGGGAGTTTCCCGGCCGGGGTCTGCGCGACACGACCGTGGGGGAGTGAGCGGTGAGTGCGAACGCGGTTGCCCGTCGTCCGGACGGACCGATGTGGCCGTTCCTCATCAGCCCGGCGGGCCGGGGCGGCAACCGGCCCATCATCCTCCCCGACCTGGACCTCGGCCACGACTCCGGCCAGCGGTTACAGGCCCTCGTCCACGGCGCCGCCGACGGTGTGGTCCAGGTGCGGGAGCTCGACACCCACCGGCACGGACACCTCACCGCGGTGTTCCGACGCGTCCGGGCGGCCAGCGACGGCACCGCGCACCTGTGGGACCTGTCCCGTCAGCGGCGGATCGCCAGCCTGGTCGGACACGTCGCCCGGGTCACCGACGTGACGTTCTCCCGTGACGGAGCCCTGGTTGCCACAGCCAGCTGGGACCACACGGTGCGTGTCTGGGACGTCCGCTCGGCCCAGTCGGTCGCTCTCCTGGACCACGACTCCTGGGTGGTGGGATGCCGGTTCTCGCCGGAGGGGCGTTCGGTGGTCACGGCCACCATCGACGGCACGATCACGACGTTCGACGTGGCGTCCGGCGACCGGATCTCCGTCAGCCGGGTGGCAGCCGTGCTCACGGGGGCGGTGGAGATCAACCATGTCGGGCGGGTGCTCTTCGTGGCAGCCGCCGACCACACCATCCGGGCGGTCAGGCTGCGTACCGGCGAACAGCTCGCGGCGCTGCGCGGTCACGGGGACAGGGTCACCGCCTGCGCGCTGGCCCCGGAGGGAAGGCGGTTGGCCAGCGCCAGCCGCGACGGGACCGTCCGGGTGTGGGACCTCGACACCGGACGGGAGCAGGCCACCCTAACCGGCCACCGGGACTGGGTGACCGGCTGCGCGTGGCCCGAGCGGCACCTGCTCGTCTCGGCCGGGTGGGACGGCGCGCTGCGGCGCTGGTACCCGCGGTCCGAGGTGCTGCTACAGGAGGTGGGGCCGCTGCGGGCGTGCGCGGCGGTGCCCGGCACCGGCCGGCTGCTGGTTACCGGCGAGCACGGTCGCATCGTCGAGCGGCACGCCGACCGGCCGGACAGGACCAGGGTGCTCGCCGGAGACGCCGGCTGGATCGACGTGGCCGGCTGCTCGGCCGACGGCCGCCTGATGGTGACCGGCAGCCACAACGACGGGCCGGTCGGACGCCATCCGTTCCGGGACGGGTTCGGCCGCCCGGTGACGATGGTCGAGGGCGTCCTGCTGCCGGGGCGTCGCGGCGAGAGCGTGCTGACCGATCTGGACTGGCAGCGGGTGCATGCGGTATGCCTGGACGGTCTGGGCATCGCCCTCACGGATGAGCGGGGACAACTGGTGGTCCGCGGCGAGCCCCAGGTCCGACGTGGCGAAGCCGACGCGCGGCCCCGCACGGACATAGCGCCGGGTCCGAGCGGCCGGCCGAGAAGGAGTCTCGCCTCCGCTGTCGAACCAGCGGAGCCACCGCCCCGCCGCGGCCTCGGGTGTGCGCTGCCCGCGATCGTCGCCGCCGTGGGGGCGGGCGCCCTGTGGGAGTTCCTCACCCGTCTGCTCGGCTGAACCGGCCGACGCCGGGGTGCCGACCCCGGGAGGCGCCGCGACGCCCGTGCTCCGGGTCAGCCGGTTGCCAGGCGGCGCAGCCGGTCGACCGCCTCGGTCAGCACCTCCGGGCGCTTGCAGAAGGCGAAGCGGATCAGGTGCCGGCCGGCCTCCACGTCGTCGTAGAAGACCTGCGTCGGGACGGCCACCACGCCGCACCGCTCGGGCAGCGACCGGCAGAACTCCACCCCGTCCCGGCCGCCGAGCCCGGTGACGTCGGCGGTGACGAAGTAGGTGCCCTCCGGCGCGAGCACCCCGAACCCGGCGTCGGTCAGCCCGCCGACGAGCTGGTCGCGGCGGGCCTGCATGCCGTCGCGGAAACCCGTGAAGTAGTCGTCCGGCAGGGCCAGGGCCACCGCGACCGCCGGCTGGAGCGGCGCGGCGTTGACGAAGGTGAGGAACTGCTTCACCCGCAGCACCGCCGACACCAGCGCCGCTGGGCCGCTCACCCAGCCGACCTTCCAGCCGGTGCAGGAGAACGTCTTGCCGGCCGAGGAGATGCGCAGGGTGCGCTCGCGCATGCCGGGCAGCGTGGCCAGCGGGACGTGCGGGCTGGACGCGTCGGTGAAGACCAGGTGCTCGTACACCTCGTCGGTCACCGCGTACGCGCCGTGCTCCTGGCACAGCTCGGCGATCAGCGTCAGCTCGTCGGGGGTGAACACCTTGCCGGTCGGGTTGTGCGGCGAGTTCAGCAGCACCAGCCGGGTGCGCGGGCCGAACGCGGCGCGCAGGGCGGCCGGGTCGAAGGCGTACCGGCCGTCGGCGGCGGGGCGCAGCGTGACCGGGCGCCGGACCGCGCCGGCCAGCGCGATCGAGGCGGCGTACGAGTCGTAGTAGGGCTCGAAGCAGACGATTTCGTCGCCCGGCTCGCAGAGCCCGAGGATGGCGGCGGCGATCGCCTCGGTGGCGCCCGCCGTCACCACGATCTCGCCGTCCGGGTCGTACTCCAGGCCCCAGAATCGGCGCTGGTGCGCGGCCACCGCCGCGCGCAGCGCCGGGACGCCCGGACCCGGCGGGTACTGGTTCTGCCCCGAGCGCAGCGCCTCCGCCGCGGCGGCGAGCATCTCCGGCGGCCCGTCGGTGTCGGGGAAGCCCTGCCCGAGGTTGACCGCGCCGGTGCGCACGGCGAGGGCGGACATCTCGGCGAAGATGGTCGTCCCGAACGGGCGCATCCGGGCCACCAGCGGGTCGACATCGTCGGTCGTCGTCATTCGGTCAGCCTAGGGGCCGCCGTCGCCGGGACGCACCGCGCGGATGGCGCGGCCCGGAGGAGAGGGTGGCCGTCAACCGGTGCAGGTGGCCCGCCATCCGCCGTTCGAGATGTTCGGCGGGCCGGTCTCCACGCCGCCGATGGTGACCCGGCAGCCCATCGTGGGCGCGTCGTCGGTGCGCTGGGTGACGACCACCGTCCGCTGCGTCGAGCCGTCGCTGACGAAGCTCAGCCGCCACGGCAGCTTCCTCCCGCTGAGCTGGCGGAACTGCCCGGCGGCGTCGAAGTACTCGATGTCGGCCAGCCCGGTGCCGGTGGCCTCGTAGACGACGGTCGCCGGCCAGGTCGGGCCGGGGGTGGCGCTCGCGGTGGCGGGTGGCGCGGAGGCCGGGGGCGCGGCCTGCGGCACCTCGGCCGTGCAGGAGGCCGACGTCGCCAGGGCGGCGAACAGGGCGAGCGAACGGGCGGTCCGCAGCAGCCGGCGGGCGTGCGGATGCGGTGTCGTGGACGGCGTCGACATCGGTTCCCTGGCGGTGGGGGGCGGTCTGGCGGTCAGAGTCTGGCGGGTGTGTCCCCTCTACGCAACCGCGTTCCGATCCGGCGGTTCAGCCCGCCGAAGCCGCCGTCGCGACCGGCGTCCGAGGCCGTGGACGATGCCCGGGTACGCCCTGTTCGCTCAAATTCAGTGATCGTATGCCCGGCTTTCGCGCAGGCGTGATGAGTGAAACTGGGTTAGGCTGCGGGACATGTGTGGAATCGTGGGTTACGCCGGCACGCGCCCGGCGCTCGGCATCGTGCTCGACGGACTGCGGCGGCTGGAATACCGCGGCTACGACTCGGCCGGCGTCGCCATCGTCTGCGACGGCGTACTGCTGACCGAGAAGAAGGCCGGCAAGCTGGCCAACCTGGAGAAGGTGCTCTCCGAACGGGCCGCCGAGGATCCCACGTCCTGCGCGGCCAGCCCGATCGGCATCGGGGACGGCACCACCGGCATCGGGCACACCCGCTGGGCCACCCACGGCGGCCCGACCGACCGCAACGCCCACCCGCACCTGGCCCCCGACGGCCGCGTCGCCGTGATCCACAACGGCATCATCGAGAACTTCGCGAAGCTGCGCGCCGAGCTGGAGGCCGACGGCGTGCAGTTCACCAGCGACACCGACACCGAGTGCGCGGCGCACCTGCTCTCCGCCGCGCTCGCCGACCTGCGCGCCGCCGGCCACCCCGACGGGCCGCAGCTGCTCGCCGCCGGCATGCGGGTGGTCTGTCAGCGGCTGGAGGGCGCGTTCACGCTGCTCGCCGTCGATGCCGCGGTGCCCGGCGCGGTGGTCGGCGCCCGGCGCAACTCGCCGCTGGTGGTCGGGCGCGGCGACGGGGAGAACTACCTCGCCAGCGACGTGGCCGCGTTCATCGAGCACACCCGGGAGGCGGTGGAACTCGGCCAGGACCAGATCGTCCTCATCACCGGCGACACCATCGAGATCACCGACTTCGCCGGCCAGCCCGCCAGCGGCAAGGACTTCCACATCGACTGGGACTCCTCGGCCGCCGAGAAGGGCGGCTACGACTGGTTCATGCTCAAGGAGATCGAGGAGCAGCCGCAGGCCATCGCCGACACGCTGCTCGGCCGGCTCACCGAGACCGGCGAGATCATGCTCGACGAGGTCCGCCTCAGCGACCAGGACCTGCGCGACGTCGACAAGATCTTCATCGTCGCCTGCGGCACCGCGTACCACTCCGGTCTCGTCGCCAAGTACGCCATCGAGCACTGGACCCGGATCCCGTGCGAGGTGGAGCTGGCCAGCGAGTTCCGCTACCGCGACCCGGTGCTCGACCGGTCCACGCTGATCGTGGTGATCTCGCAGTCCGGCGAGACGATGGACACCCTGATGGCGCTGCGGCACGCGAAGGAGCAGAAGGCCCGCGTGCTGGCCATCTGCAACACGAACGGCTCCACCATCCCCCGCGAGTCCGACGCGGTCCTCTACACCCACGGCGGGCCCGAGATCGCCGTCGCGTCCACCAAGGCGTTCCTCACCCAGCTCGTCGCCTGCTACCTGATCGGCCTGCACCTGGCCCAGGTGCGCGGCATCAAGTTCGCCGACGAGGTGGCCGCCGTGGTGGAACAGCTCCACCAGATGCCGGGCAAGCTGCGTGAGCTGCTGGACCGGATCGAGCCCGTCCGCGAGCTCGCCCGCGACCTGAAGTCCGAGCCGACTGTGCTCTTCATCGGCCGGCACGTGGGCTACCCGGTGGCCCTGGAGGGCGCGCTCAAGCTCAAGGAGCTGGCGTACATGCACGCCGAGGGCTTCGCCGCCGGTGAGCTGAAGCACGGCCCGATCGCGCTGATCGACAAGGGAACCCCGGTGATCTGCATCGTGCCGTCCCCGGTCGGCCGGGGGATGCTGCACGACAAGGTCGTCTCCAACATCCAGGAGGTGCGGGCGCGCGGCGCCCGGACGATCGTGATCGCGGAGGAGGGCGACGAGGCGGTCGTCCGCTACGCCGACCACCTGATCTACGTGCCGCGTACGCCGACGCTGCTCGCGCCGCTGGTCACCACCGTGCCGTTGCAGGTCATGGCGGCCGAGATCGCCGCCGCCCGGGGGCACGACGTGGACCAGCCCCGCAACCTGGCGAAGTCGGTCACGGTCGAGTAGGTCCGGCCGCCCCGCCACCGGGCCCCCGTCCGCCGCACCGGTGGGCGGGGGCCCGGTGCGTACGCGGGTCACCGGCCGAGCACCACCCGGGCCATTCCGTCGAGGGCCGGGTTGTCGGCCGCCCAGTAGCCGGTGTGCCCGTGCCGACCGCTGGGGAACGTACGCCCGCCGAAGCCCGGGTGCGACGGGTCCTGCCCGAACCACAGCTCGCGCTCCGGCGCGCCGAGCAGCGCCCCGATCGCCGGACCGACCGGCGACGCGCCCAGCAGGGCACGGCGGGCCAACTCGTCCGGCGACCGGGCCCACCGGATCACGTCGTCCGGCGCGGTGCTCGCCCAGACCTGCCCGGGCGGCAGGCCCAGCTCGCCCGCGTGCGTGACGCCCACCCCCGGCGAGCCGACGAAGACCAGGGCGTCGGCAGCCAGCCCGTGGTCGCGGGCGGCCGTGCCGACCACCAGCGAGCCGTAGCTGTGCCCGAGTACGGTCTGCCGGCCCGGTGGGTCGTCGTGGGTCGTCCGCAGCCCCTCCTGGAACCGGTGCAGCGCGGGGCCGGCGTCCCGGGCCTGGCCGGGCCAGGCCGCCTCGTGCAGGAAGTCGGGGGCGTCGTAGTCCAGCCAGAGCACCGCGGCGGCCTCCTGCTCGGGGGCGAGCGTGGCGCAACGGGACAGCACCCGGGCCGCCCGCCCCAGCTCGTCGGGCACGTCGTGCAGGCCGGAGGTCATCCCGGGCACGTAGGTCAGCACCCGGGCCGAGCGGTCCGGGTTGCCCAGTGCCACCACCGCCCGCCCCTCGCCCGCCGTGCCCAGCCCCAGCAGGTAGGCCCGGGGCTGCTCGTCGCCGGTCAGGCGGGCGGTCAGCGCGTCCAGCCCCGCCAGGGACTTCCCGACCCGCGCCAGCCCGGCCAGCTCGACCGGCCCGCGCGGCACCCGCTCCAGCAGGCGTCGCCGCGCGGCCAGCAGTTCCTCCCGCCGCGCTTCGAGCAGCAGCCGGTTGGCCTGGTCGCGGGCGGCCACCGGCACCCCGTCGAGGCGGCCGACCAGTTCCGGCTCGTGCGCGACCAGCCACCGGCGCTGCGCGGAGGTGAGCCGGGCCCACCACGCCCGCACCGCGCCCGGGTCGGCGCCGGGCCCCGGGCGGCCGGGCGGTGGCGCGTCGGCCCAGCCCACGCGGGCGGCGTCGGCCAGCGCGTCCAGCCGCGCCGCAGCTTCCCGGTCGGCCGCCGTGGCCAGCACCAGGGCCGCCCGGATCGCCGCGCCCGCCCCGGCCACGCCCGCCCCGGCCACGCCCGCCCCGTCCGCGCCTGCCCCGGCCCCACCCGCGCCGCCCGCCCCGGACCCGTGCGCGCCCGATCCGGACCCGCCAGCTCCGCCCGCCCCCGATCCGCCCGCGCCGGTGCCACCCGTGCCGGGCGCGTTCGTCCCGGTGCTGCCCGTCCCGGCCAGGGCGGTCGCCGGGGCGCGGGCGGGGCCGGCGGTGACCCGGCCCTGCCGGTCGACCCCCAGCCCGGCCGCCTCGGCGCGGGCCACGGCGGCGGCGAGCCGGGCCTTGGCGGCACCCAGCCGGCCGGCGAACTCGGCCAGCACCTGGTCGGCCTCGATCAGGGCGGGGGAGAGGGCGGCCAGTTCGGCACGCAGCGCCGCGAGCCGGGTGCCGGCGGCGTCGGCCGCCCCGCCCGACCAGCCGCCCCGCAGCAGCGCGGCGCCGGCGGCCAACTCGTCGGACCGGCGCGCCGCCGGGCCGGTCAGCCCCCGCCAGGCGACCCCGGCGGCCCGCCACGCGCCGGGGTCGGCCGCCCACAGCTGCCGGTAGCCGACGTCCGTCGCGCGGTCGGCGGGGTGCGCCGGACGTCCGGCCGGCCGCGTCGGAGCTGTCCGGCCCGCCGGCCGCGCCGGGCGGCCCGTCGCCGGGGGCGTGGTCACCGGGGCAGTACGGTGAGCCGTCCGGCCGCCCGGTCGTCCACCGCCTCGTACGCCTCGGCGGCGGCCCGGACCGCCCCGGCCGTACCGGCCACCCGGGCACCGAGCCCGCCGAACCAGGCGTGCACGGCCGACTCCAACCCCGTCAGCGCCGCCCCGGTCGACCACTGCGCAGCGGACACCACCAGCCCCGGCACCCCGGCCAGCCCGTGCGCCAGCCGGTACGCGTCGTCGTCGAGCCCACGCGCGGCCCGGCGCAGCGCGTCGGGTCGTACGGTCAACGGCTCCTCGGTCATCCTCGGCCCCCCGCCTCGCGGAAACATCGACGGGCGCGACGTTAGGCGTCGTCCACATCCCCGCGCGCGGCCTGTGGACGACGGCCCTTCCGGCGTACGTCCCGTCGTCCACAGGCGTTGCCCCGCGCCGAACCGACGGCTAATCTGCGGCCGCCCGCGCCGGTAGGGTGAGCGGGTGATCGTCGCTGTCGGCATCGACGTCGTCCTCGTCGAGCGGTTCGCCAAGGCCCTGGCACGGACACCGCTGCTCGCCGACCGGCTCTTCACGGAGGCCGAGCGCCGCACCCGCTCCGGCAACCCGCGCTCGCCCGAGTCGCTGGCCGCCCGCTTCGCGGCCAAGGAGGCGGTCGCCAAGGCGCTCGGCGCCCCGGCCGGCCTGAGCTGGCACGACTGCGAGATCGTGCCGGACCCGGACGGTCGCCCCTGGCTGACCGTCTCCGGCACGGTCGCGGCGGCGGCCACCGAGCGCGGGGTCAACCGCTGGCATCTCTCGTTGTCCCACGACGGCGGGATCGCCTCGGCGATGGTGGTCGCGGAACGGTGACCGGGGCGTGCCGGCTCGCGGCACGCCGGGGATCGGACGAAACGGGGTGGCATGAGATCGGTGTGGCGGGTCGCGGACGTACGCGCGGCGGAGGCGGGCCTGATGGCCACGCTGCCCGCCGGGACCCTCATGAAGCGCGCGGCGGCCGGGCTGGCCCGCCGCTGCGCGCTGCTGCTCGCCGACCGGGGCGGCGTCTACGCGGCGCCGGTGCTGTTGCTGGTCGGCTCCGGCGACAACGGCGGCGACACGCTCTACGCCGGCGCGCACCTGGCCCGGCGGGGCGCGGCCGTGTCGGCGCTGCTGCTGACCCCCGGCCGGGCGCACGCGGAGGGGCTGGCCGCGCTGCGGGCCGCGGGCGGGCGGATCGTCGACCGGCCGCCGGGAACCGTCGACCTGGTGCTGGACGGCATCGTCGGTATCGGCGGGCGCGGCGGGCTGCGGGACACCGCCGACCAGCTCGCCGCCAGCCTCGTGCGGCACCACGGGCGCGACGGCGAACCGGCCGCCGTGGTCGCCGTGGACGTGCCCAGCGGGGTAGCGGTCGACACCGGGCACGTGCCGCTGACCGCCTCCGGCCGCCCGAGCGCGGTACGGGCCGACGTGACGGTGACCTTCGGTGGGCTGAAGCCCGCCCTGGTGGTGGGTCCGGCCGCCGCGCTGGCCGGCGAGGTGGAGCTGGTCGACATCGGGCTGGAGCCGTGGCTGCGGGGCAGTCCGGCGCTGGGCGTGACCGAGTGGTCGGACGTCGCCGACTGGTGGCCCCGGCTCGGCCCGGCCTCCGAGAAGTACACCCGGGGCGTGGTGGGCGTCGCGACCGGCTCGGCGACCTACCCCGGCGCGGCCGTGCTCTCCGTGGCCGGGGCGCTGGCCGGCCCGACCGGCCTGGTCCGCTACGCCGGCTCGGCCCGGGCCGACGTGCTGCGTCGGCACCCGTCGGTGATCGCGACCGGTCGGGTCGCCGACGCCGGGCGGGTGCAGGCGTGGGTCTGCGGCTCCGGTCTGGGCACCGGCGAGGAGGCCGCCGGGGAGCTGCGGGCGGTGCTCGCCGCCCCGGTGCCCGTGGTGCTCGACGCAGACGCGCTGACCCTGCTGGTCGACGGCTCGCTCGCCGACCGGCTGCGCAAGCGGGACGCCCCGATCGTGGTCACGCCGCACGACCGGGAGTTCGCCCGGCTCTGCGGGGAGGAGCCGGGCGCCGACCGGGTCGCCGCCACGCTGCGGCTGGCCGCCTGGATGAACGCGGTGGTGCTGCTCAAGGGCGACCGTACGGTGATCGGCACGCCGGACGGCCGGGCGTACGTGAACCCGACCGGCACCCCCGTGCTGGCCACCGGGGGCACCGGCGACGTGCTGGCCGGGTTGCTCGGCTCGTTGCTCGCGGCCGGTCTGCCTGCGGAGCGGGCGGCGACCGCCGCCGCGTACCTGCACGGGCTGGCCGGCCGGGAGGCGGCCCGGGGCGGGCCGGTGACGGCCCCGGACGTGGCCGACGCGCTCCGCCCGGTCATCGCCCGTCTCGGCTGACCCGCTGGCCCCGGCAGAACCGGCGGCACCTCCTGCCACTGTCGGCACCGCTCAGCGGACCCGCCTCCTGCCTCGGCCGCGTCGACTGCGCTGGCCTCGGCCGGGGCGATCGGCGGTGAAAGTAGGCTGGGGGCATGTGGCAGGCCGAGGTGCGCGTGGACCTGGACGCGATCCGCGAGAACGTGAGCCGGCTGAGGGCCGGCACCAGCGCCGAGCTGATGGCGGTGGTGAAGGCCGACGGCTACGGCCACGGCATGATCCCGGCCGCCCGCGCCGCCCTCGACGGCGGGGCCGACTGGCTGGGGGTCTGCACCCTGGACGAGGCGCTCACGCTGCGCCGGGCCGGGATCGGCGTGCCGGTGCTGGCCTGGCTCCTCGCGCCGGGGCTGCCGCTGCACGAGGGCGTCGCCGCCGGGATCGACCTCGGCGTCGCCAGCCTGCCCCAGCTCGACGAGATGGTCCAGGCGGGCCGCGCCGCCGGCCGGCCGGCCCGGCTGCACCTCAAGATCGACACCGGGTTGGCCCGGGGCGGCGCGACCGTCGCCGACTGGCCGGCCCTGCTCGACGCCGCCGCCAAGGCGCAGGCCGACGGCCTGGTCGAGGTGGTCGGGGTGTGGAGCCACTTCGTCTACGCGGACTCGCCCGGCCACCCGACCATCGACCGCCAGATCGCCGTCTTCCACGAGGGGATCGGCATGGCCGAGCAGGCCGGCCTTCGGCCGCGCTACCGGCACCTGGCCAACTCGGCCGCCACGCTGACCCGGCCCGACACCCACTTCGACCTGGTCCGCCCCGGGCTGGCCGTCTACGGCCTCTCCCCGGTGGCCGGCGAGCGCTACGACCTGCGCCCGGCGATGACCGCCCGCGCCCGGGTGATGCTCGCCAAGCGCGTCCCGGCCGGCTCCGGCGTGTCGTACGCGCACACCTACACCACCGAGCGGGAGGCCAACCTCGCGGTGGTGCCGCTCGGCTACGCCGACGGGGTGCCCCGGCACGCCTCGAACAGCGGCCCCGTGCAGCTCGGCGGCAAGCGCCGCACGATCTCGGGCCGGGTCTGCATGGACCAGTTCGTGCTCGACTGCGGCGACGACCCGGTGGCCGCCGGTGACGTGGTCACCCTCTTCGGCACCGGCGCCGACGGCGGGCCCACCGCCGACGACTGGGCCGAGGCGGCCGGCACCATCAACTACGAGATCGTCACCCGGTTCGGCGGCAGCCGGGTGCCACGCGTCTACGACGGCGAGCGCCCGTGACAGCCCGCTCCCGCATCCCGCTGCCGCGTACCGGGCACGCCAGGGCGGCCGTCGGCGCGCTGGCCGCCGTCGGGGTCGCGGCCGCCGGGCTCGCGGCCGGCGTCGCCACCGAACGCGCCCTGGTCCGCAAGCTCAAGGCGGACCCCACCGACCCGTACGCGGGCGAGGTCTTCGACGAGCAGCGGTACGACGAGTCCTTCCGGCTGGAGATGCCCGACGGCACCGACATCCACGTCGAGGTGGTGGAGCCGACCCGCCCCCGCCCCGGCAACCCGACCGTGGTGCTGGTGCACGGCTTCTGCCTGGACATGGGCACCTTCCACTTCCAGCGCAAGCTGCTCGCCGAGCAGGGCGAGCACCGGATCGTCGCGTACGACCAGCCGGGGCACGGCCGGTCGGGGCGGCTGGAGACCGGCGAGTACGACCTCACCGCGCTCGGCCGGACGCTGCGCGAGGTGATCGACCGCGCCGCCCCGGAGGGGCCGCTGGTGCTGGTCGGCCACTCGATGGGCGGGATGACCATCATGGCCTTCGCCGAGCTCTTTCCGGAGCTGTTCGGCGACCGGGTCGTGGGCACCGTGCTGATGGCCACCTCGGGCGGTCTGCTCGCCGAGACCAAGCTGGTGGCGCCCGCCCTGCTCGGCCGCGTCGGCACGCCGGTGCTCTACATGGTCGGCAACGTCACCCGCTACGGCGGCCCGGTGATCGACCGGGCCCGCAGGTCCACCACCAACGTGGCCTGGCTGCTCACCCGCAGGTACGGCTTCGGCACCCGCCACCCCAGCTCGGCCCTGGTGTCGTACGTCGAGACGATGAACTCCCGCACGTCGGCCGACACGGTGACCCGCTACCTGCGCACGCTGGCCACGCACTCGCGGTTCCCGGCCCTCGCCGCGCTGGCGGACACCCCCGTGCTGGTGGTCGTCGGCGACAAGGACATGATCACCCCCGTGACGCACTCCGAGGAGATCGTCCGGCGGCTGCCGCACGCCGAGTTCGTCAAGATCTCCGACAGCGGGCACGTGGTGATGCTGGAGCACGCCGACGAGGTCAACGCGGCACTGCTGCGGTTCCTGGAGGCGCTGTGAGCCGGGGGGACGAGGCGCTGTGAGTCACGTCGTGAAGCTGCCGACGGTCGACGACACCCACGAGTTCGGGCGGCGGTTGGCCGGGCTGCTGCGTGCCGGCGACCTGCTGCTGCTGACCGGGCCGCTCGGCGCCGGCAAGACCGCGCTGACCCGGGGCATCGGGGCCGGGCTCGGGGTGCTCGGGGACGTCACCTCGCCCACCTTCGTGATCGCCCGGGTGCACCGGCCCGACCCGGCCCGGGGCGGCACGGTGGCGCTGGTGCACGCCGACGCGTACCGGCTGGGGGACGCCGCCGACCCGCGTGCCGAGATCGACGACCTCGACCTGGACGCCTCGGTGGACGACTCGGTGACCGTCGTGGAGTGGGGCGAGGGCCTGGTCGAACAGTTGGTCGACGCCCACCTGCGGGTACGCCTCGACCGGCGCGACGACGACACCCGGGTGGTCGAGCTGGAGCCGGTCGGCGGCGACTGGGCGCGGCGGCTGGCGACGCTGCGCTGACCGAGGCGGGGCCCCGGTCGACGAGCGCCGCCGAGCCGGCCGGCGGGAACGCCTAGGGCTGGAGGGGCATCGTCCAGCAGTTGGAGTGGGCCGTCCTGCCCCCGAGGCGGTCGGCCATCCAGGACACGGCATTGCCCTGGTCGGTGATGAGCGGCACCAGGTGGTTGGTGAGGATCTTGTCCCCGAGGTTCGGCAGGCTGATGGCCTCGTAGGTGACGTTGGCGCCCTTGCGGCACCAGTCGACGGCCAGCTGGCGGGACTGCCGGTAGGGAACGATGTCGTCCTGGACGCCGGCCGCCAGGCGTACCGGGCCGGCGGGCTTCAGCGTGCCGATGCGCTGCCTGTCGAGGGCCGCCTGCGCCTGGGGGGAGGCCGCGATGACCTCGCCGAGGGACCTGCCGCTGATGGTCCACTTGTTGCTCTTCGTGAAGCCGTAGCCGAAGAGCGCGTCGCCGACGCACATGGTCGACATGTCCTTCAGCGCCGCCCTGCCGGTGGTGTTGATGTTCGCCTCGACGACGTCGCGCAGGGCCGGGTCGGACTGGGCGAAGCCGTTCATCGACCAGCCCAGCGCGCCGGCGAGGGCGCTGCCGTCGATGCCCTTGAGGACCGCGGTCAGGTCGGCGGGCGGGGCGCCGACGTAGGTGCCGGCCAGCGGCACGTCCGGTGCGTACGTGGGCTGCAGTTCCGCGGCCGCCGCGCTGGCGCCGCCCCCCTGGCTGTAGCCGTACAGGCCGACGCGTGAGTCACGGGTGACCGATGCCCCCGGCACGGCACGTGCGGCGCGGGCCGCATCCAGCAGGGCGTGCCCCTGGTCGAGGCGGTTGACGTAGGTGTGCAGCCGGTCGGTGGCGCCCAGACCGACGTAGTCGGTGACGACGACCGCCGCGCCGGTCGAGAGGAGGCGGTAGATGGCCAGGGCCTCGTAGCCGACCGACACGGTGTCGCCGCGCAGGGTCAGCGGATACTGCAACGCCATCGAGGGCGCGCACTGGTCGCCCTGCCCCACGGTGCCGGAGGCGACGGCCACGAGCGGGCGCGGGCCGGTGCCCCGCCACGACGCCCACGGTTCGATGTAGGCACCGGTCACGCCGACAGCCTGGCCGTTGGAGTCGGTGGACCGGTACATCAGTCGGGTCGCCGTGCCCGGCATCGGGCGACCGTCCAGGCCGGGGATGCTCAGGCCGAGCGGCAGCGGCTCGCTGCGGATCAGTGCGCCGTTGGTGGCGGGCAGTTCGGCGGGCGGGTTGTAGAAGACGGGGATCGTCACGCCGCGGGAGACCACGGGTGCCGACGCGTCGGCGGCGGCCGGTACGCCGGAGACGCCCAGGCAGACTGCCGTTGCCGCCGCGACGGCCAGGGTGCGCATGCTGGTCGCCCGCAGTCGGGTGCCGGGGGCCGTCGGGTGTGTGGGGTCGGGGGTGGAACAGGGACGGGGGATCCTGCGGCTCACAGATCGCTCCTCATGAGCATGGATGGAGGTGGATGCAAGCTAGCAGCGCCCCGAGCCGCAGGTGACCAGCCGGTAAGTTACGCTACGGTAACTATTGCTGGTCGATCCCGCGTCGACGCCGGCCAAGCGACGCGTCGCGCCCGCCCCGTCGACCGTGCCGCCCCCGTCGGCCGCCCCCGCTCGCCGACCGCGTCGCCCCCGTCCGTCGACCGCGTCGCGGCCCGGGTGGCCCACGCGTGCGGACGATCCGGCCCAGCGCCTGACCGCGCGGTGTCAAGGGATGTCGGTTGCCACTGGTATGAAGGTGGCGATCGACTACGAAAGGTTGCCGATGCCCGACGCCGCCCCCACCCTGGACCTGCTGGCGCTGCTGCCGGAGGACTGGCGTGCCGTGCTCACCCCGCACCTCGACTCGGCCCGCACCGCCGAGTTGGCCGCGTTCGTCGCGGGGGAGTACGCGACCCGCACCGTCTTTCCGCCGGTCGAGGACCTCTTCTCGGCCTACCGGCTCTGCGCGCCGGCCGACTGCCGGGTGCTGATCCTCGGGCAGGATCCCTACCACAAGGCGGGGCAGGCGCACGGGCTCAGCTTCAGCGTGCGCGAGGGCGTGAGCGTGCCGCCGTCGCTGCGCAACGTCTTCAAGGAGCTGGGCGAGGACCTCGGCGTGCCGAAGCCGCGCGGCGGCAACCTCAGCGGCTGGGCGGCGCAGGGCGTGCTGCTGCTCAACTCCGTGCTCACCGTCCGCGAGGCGACGCCCGGCTCGCACGCCAACCGTGGCTGGGAGGAGTTCACCGACGCCACCATCCGGGCGCTCGACGCCATGGACTCCCGCGTGGTCTTCCTGCTCTGGGGCGGCTACGCGCGCAAGAAGGCCGCCCTGGTCACCAACCCGCAGCACGTGGTGCTGGAGGCCGGGCACCCCAGCCCGATGAACCCGCGCGGCTTCCTGGGCAGCCGCCCGTTCAGCGCGGCCAACAAGGCGCTCGCCGACGCCGGCCTGCCCACGGTCGACTGGGAGCGTTCCGCCGGCTGACAACAGGGCACTTTCGCGGTGACGGCGCGCTGACCGTCCGTTGTAGCCTGTGCTGCGAGCGGTCGGTCGGCGCGTACGCCGTGGCGGTGCCGACCTCGCCGAGCAGCGACGCGAGCCGGGAGGCGGCGATGGCGGCGACGGTCAGCGAACAGCGGTGGCGGGTGGCGCGGACGGCGTTGGCGGAGCAGACGGACCGCTTCCTCGACCTGGTCCGCGCCACCCCGCCGCACGCGATGGCCACCGCCCACTGGTCGGTGACCGACACGCTGGCCCACGTGGGCTCCCTCGCCTGGTACTACGTCTGCCTGGTGGACCCCGGGCATCCGCCCCTGCCGGTGCCGGGCCTGCACCGGCAGTTGCCCGACATCACCGTCGACACGGTGGCGGACTTCAACGACGTGCTGCTGCGGCACCTCACCGAGCGCGAGCCGCAGGCTCTGGCCGACCGGCTGCGGGCCGACGTCGGGCAGCTCCTCGCCGCCTGCGACCACCGGCGCCCCGACGAGACGGTGCCCTGGCTCGGTGGCGCCCGGGTACCCCTGGCCGGCCTCTGCGCGCACCTGGTCAACGAGCTGCTCATCCACGGTCACGACGTGGCTCGCGTCGCCCGGCGGCCGTGGTCGCTGCCCGGCCGGGACGCCGCGCTGTTCATGGAGCTGTTCCTGGCCGGGGTGGTCCGGCACGGCTACGGGCGGCTCATCGACGGCGGTGCGCCGCCGAGCGAGCGCCCGGTCGTGGTCGAGTTCCGTTCGGCGTACGCGGACCCGGTCCGGCTCATGCTGCACCGGGGGCGGATGACGTTCGCCGACCCCGACGCCCCGGCGGACGCCCGGATCGACCACGACCCCGGCACGCTCAACCTGATGATGTTCGGCCGGGTCAGCCGAGCCCGGGCGGTGCTCACCGGCAAGGTACGCGTCAGCGGCCGGCGTCCCTGGCTGCTGCCAGGTTTCCTGCGCAAGTTCCGCACCCCGAGCTGACTCCGCCGGCCCGCCCCGCCGGCCGGGGCGTGACCGGGGGTGACGACGGGGGCGACTAGGCTGGCTCACCGTGCTCGTACTGGTGGTGGACAGCTCGACCCCCGCGGTGACCGCGGCGCTGGCGGAGGTCACGGCGGAGGGCGTGGCGACCCGTGCGCACCGTCGCACGGTCGACGCCCGCGCCCACGGTGAACTGCTCGCGCCGCAGGTCGACGCCGTGCTCGCCGAGGCCGGCGCCCGCCCCGCCGACCTGGGCGCGATCGTCGCCGGGCTCGGCCCCGGCCCGTTCACCGGGCTGCGGGTGGGACTGGTCACCGCCGCCACCATCGGCCAGGTGCTGGGCGTCCCGACGTACGGCGTCTGCTCGCTGGACGCCATCGGCCACCCGGCAGCCGCCGGCGAGCCGGTGCTGGCGGCGAGCGACGCGCGCCGCCGGGAGATATACTGGGCGGTCTACGACGGCGCCGGCCAGCGGATCGTCGGGCCGGAGGTCTCCACGCCGGCGGTCGCCGCCGAGCGCGCCCGCGACCTGGCCGTGACGGTCGCGGTGGGTGACGGCGCGCACCGGTACGCGGACACGCTCGGCCTGCCCGTGCGGGACGAGCCCCGCTACCCGGACGCCGACGTGCTGGCGACCCTGGCCGCCGAGCGCATCCGGGCCGGCGCCCCCTCCGAGGCGCTCACCCCGCTCTACCTGCGCCGTCCGGACGCGGTGGCGGCGACGGCCCGAAAGCCCGTCCTACCGTGAGCGCGAGGAGTGAGCGGGTTTTGCGAGCCCCGCAGTCGCGAGCCGAGGGCCTGCCGTGACGGTCCGGTTGGAGCGGTTCCGGTGGTGGCACGTCGACGACGTGCTGCCGATGGAGGCGGACCTGTTCGGCGCCGAGCAGTGGTCGGCGGCGATGTTCTGGAACGAGCTGGCCAACGGGCACTTCTACCTGGTCGCCACGGGCGACGACGGCACCGTGCTCGGCTACGCCGGGCTGACCGCGACCCCGCCCGAGGAGGCGTGGGTGCAGAACATCGCGGTGCGCCGGGACGCCCAGCGGCGCGGTGTCGGCCGGCTCCTGCTGGAGGCGCTGCTCGCCGAGGCCGCCCGGCTCGGCGTCCGCAGCGTCCTGCTGGAGGTCGCGGCGGACAACGCCCCCGCCCAGAAGCTCTACGCGACGTACGGCTTCGAGCCCATCGGCGTACGGCGCGGCTACTACCAACCGAGCAACACCGACGCGCTGGTCATGCAGCGCCGGCAGGATGTGAGCGATGACTGACGAACCCCTGATCCTCGGCATCGAGACCTCCTGCGACGAGACCGGGGTCGGCATCGTACGCGGGCACACCCTGCTGGCCGACGCGCTCGCCTCCAGCGTCGAGCAGCACGCCCGCTTCGGCGGCGTCGTGCCGGAGGTGGCCAGCCGGGCCCACCTGGAGGCCATCGTGCCGACCATGGACCGGGCGTTGAAGGAGGCGGGGGTGACCCTCGCCGACATCGACGCGATCGCGGTCACCTCCGGGCCGGGGCTGGCCGGCGCGCTGCTGGTCGGGGTGGCCGCCGCGAAGGGCTACGCGATCGCCGCCGAGAAGCCGGTCTACGGCGTCAACCATCTCGCCGCGCACGTCGCCGTGGACACCCTGGAACACGGCCCGCTGCCCGAGCCGGCGATCGCCCTGCTGGTCTCCGGCGGGCACTCCTCCCTGCTGCTCGTCGACGACCTGGCCCGGGGCGTCACCCCGCTCGGCGCCACCATCGACGACGCGGCCGGCGAGGCGTTCGACAAGGTGGCCCGGCTGCTCGGGCTGCCGTTCCCCGGCGGCCCGTACATCGACCGGGAGGCCCGGGCCGGCGACCCGGCCGCCATCGGCTTCCCGCGCGGCCTGACGGCCGCCAAGGATCTGGCCGCCCACCGCTACGACTTCTCCTTCTCGGGCTTGAAGACGGCGGTGGCCCGCTGGGTCGAGGCGCGGCAGCGGGCCGGCGAGCCGGTGCCGGTCGCCGACGTGGCCGCGTCGTTCCAGGAGGCGGTCTGCGACGTGCTGGTGCGCAAGGCGTTGGACGCCTGCCGGGCCAACGGCGTCGAGACGCTGGTGATCGGCGGGGGCGTGGCGGCCAACTCCCGGCTGCGGGCGATGGCCGAGCACCGCGCCGCCAGGGACGGCATCCGGGTCCGGGTGCCCCGACCCGGGCTCTGCACCGACAACGGCGCGATGGTCGCCGCCCTCGGCTCGCACCTGGTCGCCGCGGGTGTCGCGCCGAGCCGACTGGACCTGCCCGCCGATTCCGCCATGCCGCTGACCACGGTCAGCGTGTGAACCCCGAGGACGGCTGACGTGATCGTGCGGATGTGGGAGGCGCGGGCGGAGCCGTACGGCGTCGCGGACCTGATCACCTGGGTCTGCGACACCGCGCTGCCGGAGTTCGAGCACGACCCGATGCACCTGTCCAGCGAGGTGTTCTCCTCCACCGACCACCGCGTGGTGGTGATCTCCAAGTGGCGCAGCAACCCGCGCCCGCTGCCGGAGCCGCCGCCGACGTTGCTGGCCCGCCCGGCGCACTCGTGGGACTTCACCCAGGTCGACCGCTGAATCGGTCCGGCCGGGCGGGACGAGACCGGAACGTGAGCCACGGCACGGCGTACGCGGTAAATGGTTGGCGGGACGGTCGGCCCGGCACCTAGCGTCGGTGGCCCATGCGCTCCTCACCGGCCGGGGACCCCGGCGTACCCGACATCCGCTCGGCGACCCGCTACCTCTGGTGGCTGGCCGGGCGGCACAAGGTGCTGCTCACCGTCGGGATCCTGCTGGGCGTCGTCTGGATGGTCGCCCAGGCGCTGGTGCCGGCGGCCATCGGCCGGGCCGTCGACGGGCTCACCCGCCGGGACGAGGGCGTGCTGCTCACCTGGGGACTGGTGCTGCTCGGGCTGGGCGCGCTCCAGACGGTCGCGGGGATCCTGCGACACCGCTGCGCGGTGTACAACTTCCTCGCCGGGGCGTACCGGACGGTGCAGTTGACCGTGGACGCGGCGAACCGGCTCGGTGCCGCGCTGCCCCGCCGGGTCTCCGCCGGCGAGGTGGTGAGCATCGGTACGGCCGATATCAGCCAGATCGGTTCGGCCATCGACATCACCGCCCGGGGCACCGGCGCGATCGTGGCCATCGTCACCGTGGGGGTGATCCTGCTCAGCGCCTCCGTGCCGCTCGGGCTGGTCGTGGTGCTCGGGGTGCCGCTGCTGATGGCGGTCGTCGGACTGCTCATCCGCCCGCTGCACCGGCAGCAGCAGGCGTACCGGGACTCGGAGGGGGCGCTGACCGCCCGGGCCGGCGACATCGTCTCCGGGCTGCGGGTGCTGCGCGGCGTCGGCGGCGAGCCGGTGCTCTCCGGCCGCTACCGGGCACGGTCGCAGGCGCTGCGCGCCGACGGCCTGCGGGTGGCCCGCATCGAGTCGCTGCTGGAGGCCGCCCAGGTGCTGCTCCCGGGGGCGTTCCTGGTGCTGGTGACCTGGCTCGGCGCCCGGTTCGCGCTGCGCGGCGACATCAGCGCCGGTCAGCTCGTGGCGTTCTACGGCTACACCGCGTTCCTGGTCAGCCCGCTGCGGCAGCTCACCGAGGCGGTGGACAAGCTGACCCGGGGGCACGTCGCCGCCCGGCGGGTGGTGCGGCTGCTGCGACTCACCCCGGAGCTGACCGACCCGACCGACCCGGCCACCCTGCCGGACGGTCCAGGCGAGCTGGTCGACGTGGCCTCCGGCGTGACCGTACGACCGGGCCGGTTCACCGCGCTCGCCGCGAGCGCACCCGAGGACGCGGTGGCGATCGTGGACCGCCTCGGCCGGTACGCCGACTCGGACGCGACGCTGCACGGCGTACCGCTGCGGGAGGTGGCGCTGGCGACGGTGCGGGAGCGGATCCTGGTGGCCGACAACGACGCGCACCTGTTCACCGGCCCGCTCCGCGCGGAGCTGGACCCGCGGGACCGGGCCGACGACGCGGCGATCGCGGCGGCGCTGGCGGCGGCGAGCGCGACCGACATCGTCGAGGCGCTGCCCGACGGGCTGGACAGCGCGGTCGCCGAGCGCGGCCGGGAGTTCTCCGGCGGCCAGCAGCAGCGGCTGCGGCTGGCCCGGGCGCTGGTCGCCGACCCGGAGACCCTGCTGCTGGTGGAGCCGACGAGCGCCGTGGACGCGCACACCGAGGCCCGCATCGCCGACCGGCTCGGCGCGGCCCGGGCGGGCCGGACCACCCTGGTCTGCACCACCAGCCCGCTCGTGCTGCACCGCGCCGACCACGTGATCTTCGTGGAGGACGGCAAGGTGGTGGCCGAGGGCCCGCACTCCGCACTGCTCGACGGCGAGCCGCGCTACCGGGCGACGGTCAGCCGGGGGGAGGACTGATGGCCACCGAGCTGCCCGTCGCCGACGCGCGCCAGGTGCGCCGCTACGCCCACACGCTCGTCCGCCGGCACCCGAGGGCGCTCGGGGTCGCGCTCGGCCTGCACGCGCTGGCCGCCGCGGCCGGCCTGGTCGCACCATGGCTGCTCGGCGACCTGGTCGAGGGGATCTCCCGGGGCACGTCGGGCGTCACCGTCGACCGGATCGCCCTCCTGATCGCCGGCTTCGTGCTGGTGCAGTCGGTGCTGATCCGCTTCGCCCACCTGGCGTCGGCCCGGCTCGGCGAGCGGGTGCTGGCCGAGCTGCGCGAGGAGTTCGTCGACCGGATCCTGGCGTTGCCGCTGGCCACCGTGGAACGGGCCGGCACGGGCGACCTGCTCACCCGGACGTCCCGGGACGTCTCCGCGCTGTCGAGGACGGTCCGGCTGGCGGTGCCGGAGACGCTGATCGCGGTCGTCACCGGCTGCTTCATCGTCGGCGCGCTGCTCCTGGTCGATCCGCTGTTCGCGCTGCCCTGCCTGCTCGCGGTGCCGCTGCTGTGGGCCGGCACCCGCTGGTACCTGCGCCGCGCCCCGGACGGCTACCTGCGGGAGAACGCCGCCTACTCCGACATCACGGACGGCATCAGCGAGACGTTCGAGGGTTCGCAGACCACGGAGGCGCTGCGGCAGCAGGCGCGCCGCCGGGCCCGCACCGACGCCGACATCCGTCGGTCGTACGCGGCCGAGCGCTACACCCTGCGGCTGCGTACGGTGTTCTTCCCGATCGCCGAGATCGGCTACGTGCTGCCGGTGGTGGCCACGCTGATCATCGGGGGCTGGTTCTACCTGAAGGGCTGGGTGAGCCTCGGCGAGGTCACCGCCGCCACGCTCTACGTGCAGCAACTGATCGACCCGGTCGACCGGCTGCTCTCCTGGCTGGACGAGTTGCAGGTCGGCGGCGCCTCGATGGCCCGCCTGCTCGGGGTGGCCGACGCCGACCCGCCGCCCGGGGCACCGGCCCCGCCTGTCGGCGCACCGGCCCCGTCCGCTGGTGGTTCCCCGGCCCCGGCCGCTCCTCCGCCAGCGGGGGACCGGCGCCTCGCCGCCCGGGACGTCCGGTACGCGTACCGGGAGGGCCGGGACGTGCTGCACGGCGTGACCCTGGTGCCGGAGCCGGGGGAGAAGCTGGCCATGGTGGGTCCCTCGGGCGCCGGCAAGTCCACCCTCGGGCGGCTGCTCGCCGGGGTGCACGCGCCCCGTACCGGCTCGGTCACCGTGGCCGGTCGGCGGCTCGACGAGTTGCCCCTGGCCGAACTGCGTACGCACGTCGCCCTGGTCACCCAGGAACACCACGTCTTCATCGGCACGCTCAGGGAGAACGTGGCGATGGTGCGACCGGATGCCGACGAGGCGGCCGTGCGGTCGGCACTGGCCGCCGTCGACGCGCTCGACTGGGCCGACGGGCTGCCCGACGGGCTGGACACGACGGTGGGCGCCGGCGGTCATCCGCTGTCGCCCGCGCAGGCGCAGCAGTTGGCGCTGGCCCGGCTGGTGCTGGCCGACCCGCACACCCTGGTGCTGGACGAGGCCACCTCGTTGATCGACCCCCGTGCCGCCCGTCACCTGGAGCGTTCCCTCGCGGCCGTCCTCGCGGGCCGTACGGTCGTGGCCATCGCGCACCGCCTCTTCTCGGCGCACGACGCCGACCGGGTCGCGGTGGTGGAGGACGGCCGGATCGCCGAGATCGGCTCGCACGACGAGCTGGTCGCGGCCGACGGCTCCTACGCGGCCCTCTGGCGTTCCTGGCACGGCACCGCCTCCTGACGCGCGGCGCGGCGCGGCGCGTCGTGTCCGGGCCGTCGCGGTTGCTGCCGGCGGACGGGGTGCCTGTTTCCGGGTTCGAGGGTGCCGCGCCGGACCGCCGTACCACGATGGTGAAGCGGCAGGCGACCGGCGCGCTCCCGTCACCACGGCGTCGGCCGGTGACGGGGGTGCGACGTGGGTGGTCTCGAACTGATCGTGGTGCTGGGCGTCACGGTGCTGGTCGGCACGACCCTCGGCGGGCGGTACAGCGTCGCGCCTCCGGTCCTGCTCATCACGATGGGCGCGTTGCTCGCGCTCCTGCCGCCGCTGTCGCACGTGGTGCTGGAGCCCGACGTGGTGCTGCTGCTGTTCCTGCCGGCGATCCTCTACAAGGAGAGCATCACCACCAGCCTCCGCGAGATCCGCACGAATCTCCTCGCGATCACGTTGCTCGCCGTGGGGCTGGTCGTGGCGACGATGGTCGCGGTGTCGCTCGTGTCGCAGCGGTTCGGCGTCGACCCGGCCGCCGCCTGGGTGCTGGGCGCGGTGCTCGCGCCGACCGACGCGGCGGCGGTTGCCGGCCTGGCCAAGCGGATGCCGCGCCGGATCCTGACCACCCTGCACGCCGAGAGCCTGATCAACGACGGTACGGCCCTGGTGCTCTTCTCCGTCGGGCTGGGCCTGATCGTGGGCGGCACCGAGCCGGGGCTGCTCGGGCTGACCGAGCGGTTCGTCCTCGCGTCGGTCGGTGGTGTCGCCGCGGGCCTGCTGGTCGGTGGCCTGGTGATCCTGCTCCGGCGGCGCCTCGACGACCCGCTGCGTGAGGGCGCGCTGAGCGTGCTCACGCCGTTCGTCGCGTTCCTCCTCGCCGAGTTCGTGCAGGCCAGCGGCGTCCTGGCGGTGGTGGTCGCGGGCCTCATGCTGTCGTACGCCGCTCCCCGGGTCATCCGGGCCCGATCCCGGGTGCTGGCGCTCGGCTTCTGGGACCTCACCACGTTCCTGATCAACGGTGGGCTCTTCGTACTCCTCGGGATGCAGATCCCGCGCGCCCTGCGCAGTGTGACCGGCCTGTCGGTGACGCGGGCCCTGACCATCGCGGTGGTGGTGACCGGCGTGGTCGTGCTGACCCGGATGCTGTGGATCCACCTGGCGGCCTTCGCCTTCCTCGTCGTGGACCGCCGGGCGGCACAGCAGGACGAGCGGGTCAACTGGCGGGTGCGTACGGCGGCCGGGTGGGCCGGGTTCCGGGGCGCGGTCTCCCTCGCGGCCGCCCTCGCGGTGCCGGTGACCACGCCCACCGGCACGCCCGTGCACGGGCGTGACCTGATCATCTTCACCACCGCGGTGGTCATCCTGCTGACGATGCTGGTCCAGGGCACCACGCTGCCCGCAGTCGTCGGGTGGGCGGGGCTGGTCGGCGACACCCGACGGCTCGGTGAGCTGCGGCTGGCCCGGAGGCGGGCCGCCGAGGCCGCGCTGGCGGTGCTGCCCGAGGTCGCCGACCGGATCGGCGCGGGACCGGAGGCGGTGGACCGGCTCCGGGCGGACTACGAGCAGCACCTCGACGACGCCCGCTCCACCGACGACGACCATTCGGCCGAGCGGGCCCGGGAACTCGACCGGCGGCTGCGGCTCGCCGTGCTCGAACACAAGCGGCGCGAGATCACCAGGCTGCGGGACACCAACGAGATCGACGACATCGTCCTGCGCGAGTTGCAGGCGGTTCTCGACGTCGAGGAGATCCGCCTGCTGGGCCCGGAGGCCAACGACTAGCGGCGCGACCGCCGAGCGGGGCCGGAACGGTGGTGGTGGCCGGGCCGGGCGGCCCGGGTGATTACTCACCGCAACGAGGTCGACGAGAGGGCCTTGTTCTCACGCACGGTAGTCACTTTCGCCGGACCCTGGAGCGCGAGCGACGCCGTTTCGGCACCGTGCCTCCTGACCAGCGGTTTCTTCGCGGAGCCGTCGGGCGGGTCGACTCACCCCGCGCCCCCTTTGCTCTGCAGCCGCCGACGCACCAGCCACCGGCTGTAGCCGGTGCGTGGATGGCTGCAGAGCAAAGGGGGCGAGGCAGGTGGCCGGCGGCGACGCGGAAACGCCCGCGATGACTACTTGAAGTCACGTCAGTGGTCAGGTTGCCCGCCGTGAGTCGCCAGGGCAGTGAGCGGCGCCGGCACCAGCAGGGCCGCCGAGACAGCAGCGGGACAGGCCCGCCGAAGGACGGCGGCGGTCAGGTGCGGCGCAGGATGCGGTACGTGGCGATGCCGCCCGTGCCGAGGGCGGCGAGGAAGACCAGCCACACCACCGTGCTGCTGACCCCGATCGGCGGGCCGGAGTTGGCGGAGGCGGCGGCGAGCAGGCTGTCGTCGCCGGGCGCGGGCAGGGCGGCCGGCGGCAGCTCCGGCCAGCGTACGAGGCCTGTGCTCTCCAGCATCTGCATGTGGTGCAGGACGAACCGGTTGGCGTCGTCGGCGAGCTTGCGGATCACCGGGTCGCGGGTGCTGGCGCGGACCGCCCCGATGACCGGGAAGATCTTGCCGTGGGCGACCCGGAGCCGGGTGACGAAGACCTGGTCGAAGCGGGCGCCGGAGGCGTTCTGCATCTCCGTCAGCCAGCCCTTCTGCTCGGCCGTCGGCTCGCTGGGGATGCTCGCCCCGAGCTTGTTGGCCGCCGCGACCGTGAGCCGGTCCAACTCCTCGTGTTCGGTGGCGATGCCGGCGCCGATCTCGCGTACCTTCGCGCTCTGGCCCTTCTCGGCGGCCATCTGCCCGGCCGGCATCTCCCAGAGCCCGGCCAGGCGCACCCCGTTGAGCAGTGCGGCGTCGGCCGCGTTGAGCTGCTGGCCGCCCGGCGCGGCGGCGGCCACGACGGGCAGTGTCCCGAGCCCGGCGGCGACGGCGACGAGCAGCACCGCCAGGCGGGGACCGCGGTGTCCCCGTGGGCGACGGGCGGATCTGAGCGGTGCCATGTCCGTGGTGCCTCCTCGGTCCGTGGCGAACGGGTCCGGGGCGGGCAGCGCCTGCGCCCTCGCCCGCCCGCGCTCTGGTACGGACAGGCCGAGCGTTCGGTTCACCGGCCCGCTGCCGCCGCCGCCCGCGCCGCGCCCGGCCCGGCCGCTCTCGCCGGTGGCACTCCGCTGTTCCGGTGCGCCGGGCCGAGGCGGGCCGGGTGGGCCGGGGCGGGCCGGGGCGGTCGCCGGCTCGCCGTCGAACCCCGTCGAGGCTCGCCGGTCGCGGCATCGCAGGGGGGCGGTCAGCCGGCGTCGAGGGGGGCGGCGAGCAGGCGTTCGAAGGCCAGCTCGGCGGCGCCGATCAGCGCCGCGTCGTCGCCGAGTTTCGGGGTACGTAGCCGGACGTGTTCCAGGCAGGCCGGCAGGGCGACCGAGTTGAGCCGGCTGCGTACCTGGGCGGCCGACGCGAGGTAGAGGTCGCGCATGCTGCCGCCGAAGATGACCATCTCCGGGTTGAAGATGTTGACCAGGTTGGCCACCCCGAAGCCGAGCCAGTCGCCAGCCTGGCGTACCGCCGTCTGTGCCCGCAGGTCGCCCCGGTCGGCGGCGTCGAAGACGGCCAGCAGCGCGTCGCGGCCCCGGGCATCGGAGCGGCCGGCGGCGCGCAGCAGCGCGTACTCGCCGATCTCGGTCTCCCAGCAGCCCCGGGAGCCGCACTCGCAGGGCGCGCCGTCGCGGACGACCACCATGTGGCCGACCTCGCCGCCGTAACCGCCGTGCCCGGTCAGCCGCCGCCCGCCGGCGATGATGCCGGCGCCGACGCCGACGTCCCCGTACAGGTAGATGACGTTGTCGCAGCCGGCCGCCGCGCCCCGGGCGTGCTCGGCGAAGGCCGCCACGTCGGCCACGTTGCCGACCGTGACCGGCACGTCGCAGCCCAGCTCGGCGCCGAGCGCCGCACCGATCGGCTCGTCCACCCAGCCGGTGGTCGGGCCCAACCGGACCAGCCCGTCGTCGCGGCGGACCATCCCGCAGACCGCGACGCCGGCGCCGACGCAGACGGCGTCGGCCGGCGCGCTCTGCCGCATCTCCTTGACGGCCCCCGCCAGCAGCGGGGCGGCCTCCGCGGCGGTCAGGCCCCGGGGGCGGTCCAGCTCCCGGCGGTCGAGCACCGCGCCGCCGAGACCGACCCGCGCGGCCCGCAGCCGGTCGACCTCGATGCTGTACGCGTACGCGTGCACCCGGTCCGACTCGGGCCGGACGACCAGCGACGGTCGCCCGGCCCGGCCGGTCTCCTTCGGCGTCGCCTCGCTGACCAGCCCGGCGCCGGCCAGGTCGGCGGTCAGCGCGCCGATGGTGCTGCGGTTGAGCCCCAGGGTGGTGGTGAGCTCGGCACGGGTGGTGGCCCCGTGCACGTGCACGTACCGCAGCAACGCGCCCAGGTTCTGCCGGCGGATCTCGTCCTGGCTGGGTCCCGCGCGCATCGCCGTCGTCACTTCCGGTGTCGGCTGTTCAGCGGTTGCCGGTGGCGGCGGAGCGCCGGCGGGAGAACGCGTCCACGCTCGCGGCGAGCAGCAGCACCACGCCGGTGACCACGTACTTCACCCCCGAGCTGTATCCCATCAGGCCCATCCCGTTGTCGATGACTGCGACGACCGCGCCGCCGAGTACGGCGTCGAGCACCCGGCCCTTGCCGCCGAAGAGGCTGGTGCCTCCGATGACTGCCGCGCCGACCGCGTAGAGCAGTACGTTACTGCCACCAGTGTTGGGGTCCACCGAGTTGGCCCGGCTGGCGGCCACGATGCCGCCGACGGCCGCCATCGAGGAGCAGATCACGAAGACCGAGATCCGGATCCGGTCCACGTTGATGCCCGCCCGGCGCGCCGCCTCCTTGTTGCCGCCCACCGCGTAGACGTGCCGGCCGTAGCTGGTGCGCTGGAGCACGAAGGTCCAGAAGACCAGCAGCAGCGCGATGATCGGCACCACGATCGGCACGCCCTTGAGCGAGCTGATCACGACGTTGCGGCTGCGCTCCAGGTTGAGGATGAAGACCGCCGCGCCGAGGATGAGCGCCAGCCCACCGATCCGGGCGAACACGACCGCTACCGGGTCGGTCGTCAGCCCGCGGGCGGCCCGCGTACGGTGCCGGAGCAGTTGCACGGCCGCGTAGCCGGCGACCGCCACGGCGGCCAGGATCCACCCGAGTACGGGCGGGAGGTTGCGGTTGGCGATGGCCACCAGCACCTCGTCGCGGACCGAGATGTTGGTGCCCTCCTCCATGAGCATCAGCACGATGCCCTGGAAGGCGAGGAACCCGGCGAGGGTCACCACGAAGGACGGGATGCCGATCTTCGCCACCAGGAAGCCGAGGGCGGTGCCGATGGCCACGCCGGTGACGACCGCGGCGAGCACGGCCACGTACCACGGGTAGCCGAGCACGGTGACGACGTTGGCGAGGATGGCGGCGCAGACCCCGCTGGCGAAGCCGGCGGAGAGGTCGATCTCGCCGAGCAGCAGGACGAAGACCAGACCCATCGCGATCAGCGTGACCGCGGCGCCCTGGGTGAAGAGGTTGGCGAAGTTGCCGGCGGTGAGGAACGACGGCCGCATGATCGAGAACATCGTGCAGAGCGCGACCAGGCCGAGGACGGCGGGCAGCGCGCCGATGTCGCCGCCCCGGACCCGGCTGACGTAGTTGCGGACGTGGCCGCCGAGGGTGGGCGGCGGTGTGACGGCCGCCGGGCCCTCCTTCCGTACGACGCTGGTGCTCATCGGACGCCTCCTGGGTTGCTGCCGGCCGGCTCCGCGCCGTGCCCGTTGCCGCCGTTGCCCGGCTCGGCGGCGAGCCCGAGCCCGCCGGAACGGCCGGCGGTGATCAGCTCGACCACCTGCGAGTGGGTGATGTCGGTGGTCTTCACCTGGGCGACCATCTGGCCGAGGTAGAGCGCGGCGATCCGGTCGGAGACGGCGAAGACGTCGTTCATGTTGTGCGAGATGAGCACCACGGCCAGCCCGTTGTCGGCGAGCCGGCGGACCAGTTCCAGCACCTGGGCGGTCTGCGCGACGCCGAGTGCGGCGGTCGGCTCGTCGAGGATGACGAGCCTGCTGTTCCAGAGCACGGCCTTGGCGATCGCCACGGTCTGCCGCTGGCCCCCGGAGAGGCTGGAGACGTGCTGCCGCAGCGACTTCACGGTCCGTACGCTCAGCCCGGCGAGGGTGTCGGCGGCCATCTGCTCCATGGTCGGCTCGTCGAGCACGATGCCGCTGCGCTTCTCCCGGCCGAGGAACATGTTCTGCACGATGTCGAGGTTGTCGCAGAGCGCGAGGTCCTGGTAGACGACCTCGATGCCGAGCGCGGCGGCGTCGCGGGGGCTGTTGATGGTCACCGGCCGGCCGTCGAAGCGGAACTCACCGGCGTCGGTGGGGTGGATGCCGCTGATGCACTTGACGAGGGTCGACTTGCCGGCGCCGTTGTCGCCGACCAGCGCGGTCACCTCACCCGGGTGGGCGGTGAAGGCGACGTCGCGCAGGACCTGGACGGGACCGAAGCTCTTGTCGATCCCGCGTAGTTCCAGCAGGGGGGTTGCGGACACGGGGGTCTCCTTCAGGTGGCGGGAGGTCTCGGATCCCGTCCGGCGCGAACCGCCGCCCGGCACAGGGTCCGTGCCGGGCGGCGTGCGCGTGGATCGGGTACGGGTCAGCTGATGCCGGCGTCGGCGCAGAGCTTGGCGTACGCCCCGGCGCAGACCTCGTCCTTGGTGACGAAGCCGTCGGCGATGACGTCCTTGACGTTCTCCTTGAAGATCAGCTTCGGGGTCAGCAGGACCGCCGGGACGTCCCGGCCACCCTCCGGGTCCTTGACGACCTGGCCGGTCTCCTTCTTGTCACCCTTGGCCACCGCGATGGCCAGGTCCGAGGCGGCCTTCGCCTCGTCCCGGATCGCCTTGTAGACGGTCATGCACTGGTCGCCGGCGAGGATGTTCTGCAGGCCCTGCGGGGTGGCGTCCTGGCCGGTGACCGGGACCTTGCCGTTGAGCTTGTTCTTCTTCAGCACCGAGATGGCCGCGTTGCCGAGGCCGTCGTTGGCGGCGAGCACACCGTCGATCTTGCCGCCGGTCTGGGTGAGCATCTGCTCGAAGATGGTGGCGGCCTGGGCGTTGTCCCACTCCGGGACGTTCTGGTCCGGGCCCTTGGTGTACTCCTTCGAGTCGAACTTCGGCTTGAGCACCGAGTCGTACCCGTTCTTGAACAGGGTGGCGTTGTTGTCGGTCGGCGAGCCGTTGAGGTAGGCCACGACGGGGTTCTTGGCGCCCTTGTCGGTCAGGCACTTGCTCAGGCCCTCGCCCTGGAGCTTGCCGACGACCTCGTTGTCGAAGCTGACGTAGTAGGTGGCCGAGCCGCCCAGCGTGAGCCGGTCGTAGTCGATCGTCGCGACGCCCTGCGACTTGGCCTTGTCGAGTACCGCCTTGCCGGTGCCGGAGTCCAGGTTGACGATCATCAGGGCGGTGACGCCGCTGGTGATCATCTGGTCGGCGATGGTCTGGAACGCGGTCTTGTCGCCCTGCGCGTTCTGGATGTCGTAGTCGACGCCGGCGGCCTTGAACGCCTCCTCCAGGAACTTGCGGTCCGCGCCCTCCCAGCGGGCGGAGGACTTGCTGTCCGGCAGGATCACGCCGATCTTCGGCTTCTTCTCGGTGGAGCCGCCAGCGTCGGAACCGGAGTCGTCGCCGCACGCGGCCAGGCTGCCGGCGGCCAGCAGGCCCACGGCGGCGAAGGTGAGGAAGCCCTTGCGCATCTGCAGGGTCCTTTCGGGGGGTGGGGGATGATGTTGGTTTGTTGTGTCCGGCAACGTATTCCGCGTCACGCTGTGGGCACAAGAGTGCCGAGGTGACGAGTTTGTTGTCGGCAGTAACAATTCAGCAACGTCCCTGACACCCGGCCGTCGCCGGACGCGGGAGCGCTCCCGGGGAACGGCGGCGGTGGCGCAGCTCAGCGGGTGGACAGCGGCGCCGTGGCCGCGCCGGTGAGCGCCACCAGATCCTGCGGGGCGAGCTGGAGTTGGAGGCCGCGCCGGCCCGCCGAGACGTACACGGTGGGATGGTCGAGCGCCGACGAGTCGAGCACCGTGGGCAGGCGTCGGCGCTGGCCGAGCGGGCTGATGCCGCCGCGCACGTAGCCGGTGGCCCGCTCGGCGGTCGCGCGGTCGGCCATGGCGGCCCGCTTGCCGCCGACCGCCGCGGCGAGCGCCTTGAGGTCCAGCTCCCCGGTCACCGGCACGACCGCCACGGTCAGCGCGCCGTCGACCTCGGCGACCAGCGACTTGAACACCCGCTCCGGGGCCACCCCCAACGCCGCCGCGACCAGCGCGCCGTAGTTCGGCGCGGCGGGGGAGACGTCGTACGGATGGGTGGTGTGGGCGATCTTCCGCTTCGTCAGCAGCGCGGTCGCCGGAGTGCCCTGTCCCGCCATGACCGACAAGCTAACCCCGGGCGGCGCGACCCGCGAGCCGAAATGCGCGTCACCCGACCGGCCGGCAGACCAGCACCGTCGGCGCGCCGGCCACCCGGGTCAGCACCAGGCTGGCCGCCTCGCCCCCGGCCAGCCGCAGGTCCCGCCGCAGCTTCTCCGGCTCAAGTGCGGACCCGCGCTTGAGGATCTCCACCCGCCCGACCCGGCGCTCCCGCAGCAGCGCCCGCAGCCGCTTGAGCGAGAACGGCAGCACGTCGGTGACCTCCAGGCAGCGGGCGAACGGCGTCGGCGTCGGCGCGTCCGCGTAGAGGTAGGCGATGCTCGGGTCGGCCAGCGTCGCGCTCAGCGTGTCCGCCAGCTCCGCGACCAGGTGCGCGCGGACCACCGCCGGATCCGGGTCGTACAGGAAGCGGCGCGCCGGGCCGACGGTGGCCTCGACGTCGCCGGAGCCGGTCAACTGACGGCTGCCGGCAGCGTCGACAGAGGATCCTTCCCTGCCCCGCAGCAGGGTGGCTCGGCGAGGGGTCTCGGCGAGCCGGCCGCACCACAGCGCCGCCTCGACCAGGTCTCCGTCGACGCTGACCCACTCCGCCTCCGCGCCCGGCGGGATCAGCGCGTGGTCGATGCCGGGCGCCACCTTCACGACGGTGTACGGCACCCGCTCGGCCAGCCCGACCACGAAGTCCCAGGGCGGGGAGTACGCGTTCGGGTCGAAGATCCGCCGCCCGGTGCCCGCCTTCCGGCGCGCCGGGTCGCAGAAAACCCCGTCGACGCGGTCCACGTCGAACGCCGTGGCGTCGCCGCAC
This sequence comes from Micromonospora sp. NPDC049048, assembly GCF_043197615.1. Lineage (NCBI taxonomy): Bacteria > Bacillati > Actinomycetota > Actinomycetes > Micromonosporales > Micromonosporaceae > Micromonospora > Micromonospora sp. NPDC049048. Next base: position 612,746 of record NZ_JBICTM010000001.1, read on the forward strand.
TCCACCGTGAACAACCCGGCCAGCCCGGCCGCCTCGGCGTTCGCGGCGGCCATCGCGGCGGTCACCGGGTCGGCCTCCACGCCGTACACCCGGATGCCGGCGCGGGCGGCGGCGAGCGCGTCCGCGCCGAGGCCGCAGCCGAGGTCGGCCAGGGTGCGCACCCCGGCGGCCCGCAGCCGGGCGGCCCGCCGCGCCGCGACGACACCGCGCGTGGCCTGCTCCAGACCGGCGCGGGTGAGGAACATCCCGGCCGCCGCCGGCCCGAACTTGCCGACCGCCCGGCGGCGTAGCTCGGCCTGGGTGAGCGCGGCCGCCGCCAGCCCGGCCGGCAGTCCGGCCGAGCGGAGCGCGGCCGCCGCGGTCAGCGGATCGCCGCCGGCCACCCGCGCGGCGGCGTCGAGCGCGGCCGACCCCTCGGGCGTACGCAGAGCGGCGAACTGGTCGAGGTCCACCCGCTCATTGTGGTCGGCGGACGCGACGCGCCGGCCGGCGGGTTGGCACTCTCCTTGACGGAGTGCTAGCCGAGGAATAACCTGCGATTAGCACTCTCACCCCGAGGGTGCCAGCTTCCGGGTCCCGTGACCCGGGCGCTGAACGCCAGGCGGACCGGCACCCGCGACGACGGCCCCGCCCGGTGGCATGTGGCAGATTGACGCTGGTCGGCATGCCGGCCGGTAACGAAACCAAGTACCCGGGAGGGTATGCCCGTGACTACCGCGACCAAGGTTGCGATCAAGCCGCTCGAGGACCGCATCGTGGTCCAGGCGAACGAGGCCGAGACCACCACCGCCTCCGGCATCGTGATCCCCGACACCGCCAAGGAGAAGCCGCAGGAGGGCACCGTCCTCGCTGTCGGCCCGGGCCGGATCGACGACAAGGGCAACCGCGTGCCGGTCGACGTGAAGGTCGGCGACACCGTCCTCTACTCGAAGTACGGCGGCACCGAGGTCAAGTACGCCGGCGAGGAGTACCTGGTGCTCTCCGCCCGCGACGTCCTCGCGGTCATCGAGAAGTAAGCAACCGATCAGTGTCGTCGCCCCGGTCCGGCTCGCCGGGCCGGGGCGACGACGCTTCGAAGGGACATTCATGGCGAAGATCCTGAGCTTCTCGGACGACGCCCGGCACCTGCTCGAGCACGGTGTCAACGCCCTCGCGGACGCGGTCAAGGTCACCCTCGGCCCGCGCGGGCGCAACGTCGTCCTGGACAAGAAATTCGGTGTGCCCACGATCACCAACGACGGCGTGACCATCGCCAAGGAGATCGAGCTCACCAACCCCTACGAGAACCTCGGTGCGCAGCTGGTCAAGGAGGTGGCGACCAAGACCAACGACGTCGCCGGCGACGGGACCACGACCGCCACCGTGCTGGCCCAGGCGATGGTCCGCGAGGGTCTGCGCAACGTCACGGCCGGCGCCAACCCGGCCGGCCTCAAGCGGGGCATCGACGCGGCGGCCGCCAAGGTCTCCGAGGCGCTGCTCGGCCGCGCGGTCGACGTCGCCGACAAGGAGTCGATCGCGCACGTCGCGACGATCTCCGCGCAGGACGCGACGATCGGCGAGCTGATCGCCGAGGCGATGGAGCGGGTCGGCCGCGACGGCGTCATCACCGTCGAGGAGGGCTCCGCCCTGCACACCGAGCTGGACGTGACCGAGGGTCTCCAGTTCGACAAGGGCTTCATCTCGCCGAACTTCGTCACCGACATGGAGTCGCAGGAGTCGGTCCTGGAGGACCCGTACATCCTGATCACGACCCAGAAGATCTCGGCGATCGAGGAGCTGCTGCCGCTGCTGGAGAAGGTCCTCCAGAACAGCAAGCCGCTGCTGATCATCGCCGAGGACGTCGACGGCCAGGCGCTGTCGACGCTGGTGGTCAACTCGATCCGCAAGACCCTCAAGGTCTGCGCGGTGAAGGCCCCCGGCTTCGGCGACCGGCGCAAGGCGATGCTCCAGGACATGGCGATCCTCACCGGCGCCGAGCTGGTCGCCCCCGAGCTGGGCTACAAGCTCGACCAGGTGGGCCTGGAGGTGCTGGGCACCGCCCGGCGCGTGGTGGTCGACAAGGAGAACACCACGGTCGTCGACGGCGGCGGCAAGGCGAGCGAGGTCGCCGACCGGGTCGCGCAGATCCGCAAGGAGATCGAGGCCTCGGACTCCGACTGGGACCGGGAGAAGCTCGCCGAGCGGCTGGCCAAGCTGTCCGGCGGCATCGCGGTCATCAAGGTCGGCGCCGCGACCGAGGTCGAGATGAAGGAGCGCAAGCACCGCATCGAGGACGCGATCGCCGCCACCAAGGCCGCGGTCGAGGAGGGCACCGTCCCCGGCGGTGGCGCCGCCCTGGTGCAGATCCTGCCGGCGCTCGACGACGACCTCGGCTTCACCGGTGACGAGAAGGTCGGTGTCTCGATCGTGCGCAAGGCGCTGGTCGAGCCGCTGCGCTGGATCGCCCAGAACGCCGGCCACGACGGCTACGTCGTGGTGCAGAAGGTCGCCGGCAAGGACTGGGGCCACGGCCTCGACGCCGCCACCGGCGAGTACGTCGACCTGGCGAAGTCCGGCATCGTCGACCCGGTGAAGGTGACCCGCAACGCGGTCACCAACGCCGCGTCGATCGCCGGTCTGCTGCTCACCACGGAGAGCCTCGTGGTGGAGAAGCCGGAGAAGGCCGAGCCGGCCGCCGCCGGCGGTCACGGCCACAGCCACGGCCACGGCCACCAGCACGGCCCGGGCTTCTGACCCAGCCGTACGCCTCGTCGGGGCGCACCGTCCGTGTGACGGTGCGCCCCGACGCCTTTCCACCCACACGACGTGACCACCGCCGGCCGATGCGACTGCCCGCTGGTGTGACCACCGCCCACCGGTGCGACCAGCCCGTCTGCGCGACCATCCGCCCGCGACGTGACGGCCGGGCACGCGCGTCGGGAACGGTGGTCCGTTGACAGCCGGGAACGCCGCGACGCCGCGTCTCCGGGTGGGACGCGGCGTCGGGTGGTCTTCGCGGGCGGCCGGTTCAGGCGATCTTGCGCTGGGCGGGGACGGTCGACCGGTGCGGCTGGCCCAGGCGGGCCTCCAGCCGGGCGACGTCGACGCGGCTCTGGCGGCGGTCGGCCAGGTCCTCCCAGCCGACGGCGAGCAGCCGCAGCCGCTCCGACTCGCTGAAGCCGCCCCACACGCCGTACGGCTCGCGGACGGCGAGGGCGTGGGCGGCGCACTCGGCCCGGACGGGGCAGGCGCGGCAGACGGCCTTGGCGCCGGACTCCCGACGCAGGCGGGACGAGCCGCGCTCGCCGTCCGGGTGGAAGAACTGTGCGCTGTCCCGGCCCCGGCAGGCACCGAGCCGCTGCCAGTCCCAGAGGTCGACGATGGGTCCGGGCAGTCTGCGTACGTTCGACATCAGCACCCCTCCTCCCGCGCGGCACCGCGCAGATCCTGGTGAATCGGCGTCCGGGCGACGGTCCGCGCAGGCGCGCCGTTTCCGGCCTGGGGGCTTGGTACCCGGGCGGCCGCCCGCTCACACGCCTGTGATCGAAAACTTCCGGCAAGCGGTGGCATATGCCCCACTTGTCGGAAAAGTTCGGAGGATTGCCGGAACCCCCTCGCGACCCGACCCCGTCATGGTCTGCTCTTGGGCGGAGAGGAGACCACTGTGCGTACGGTTCTCGTGTGCGTTCGGACACCGCTCGCGGCGCAGCATCTCGCGTCGGCGGCGGCACGACTCGGCTTGTCCGCCGCGGTGCGGACGGCCGTCTCCGATCCCGAGGTGATGCTGCGGCTGGCCGAGCGCCCGGCCGACGTGGTGCTGGCCGACACGGCCCTCACCCGGCCGGACAGCGCGGGCTTCGTGCGGCGGGTGCTCGCCCGCGCGCCGCAGGCCTCCGTGCTGCTGCTCGGCACCGAGGAGTCGGAGGCGGCGGCGGCCACCATCAGCGCGGGTGCCCGGGGGCTCATCCAGGGCGTCGACCACGACCTGACCAGCGCGGTGGCGAAGGCCCTGCTGCTGCTCTCCGCGCCCGGCCGGGCCGCCCGCCGCCCGGCCACCGATCCGGCCCGGGACACCGCCGCCGTCGGCGGTCCCGCCCGTACCGGTCCGGCCGGCCGGGTGCCCGCCGAGCCCGGCCCCACCTGGTCGGGAACGTCCCCGGACGGCGCGGCCCCGACGGTCGTACCGTCGCAGCGCGGCGACGACCCGGCCGAGCCGACCGACGAGCCGGCCGACGCCGTGCCGGCCGGGCGGCGGAACGGGTCCGGCCCGCGCGGCGGCCGGTCCCAGGTCGGCCTGACCGAACGCGAGCTCCAGGTGCTGCTGGGCATGGCGGAGGGCAAGAGCAACGCCGAGATCGGCCGGGAGCTGTTCGTCTCGGAGGACACCGTGAAGACCCACGCCCGCCGGCTGTTCCGCAAGTTGGGCGCCCGGGACCGCGCGCACGCGGTGGCGGCCGGTTTCCGCGCCGGCCTGGTGGCCTAGTCGCGCCCTTGGCGGTGCGGCGAGCCGCCCGCGGACAGGATCCTCAGGGTGACCGTCGCCTCGAAGCGGGGGCGGTGCCGGCCGGCGGCTCGGCGGGAGCCGTGCCGGTGCGCGGTCCTCAGGCGGGAGGCGTACCGGTGCGTGCGGGGCGTACCGCGGCGACGAGGACTTCAAGGTCATCATCCGCACCGAGCCTAGGTGCCTCTTCCCGAACGGTCACCGGCGGTGACGATCGGTGATACCCGCGCGCCTGGGGCAGCCGCCCGCTCAGCGTCCGGGCTCGGGCTCGGGCTCCTCGTCGGTGCCCTCGGTCAGCGTGTCGTGCACCCCGTCGGCGTAGCCACGGGCGTAGTCCCACGTGACGTAGTGGTCCGGGTCGGGGTCGTAGGCCGGCTCGTGCACCCGGGGGCGCCCCGAGCTGAGCAGGTGCCGCAGGTTGCCACGCAGCAGGTCCCAGTCGAAGTAGTGCGGCTCCCGGCAGTCCTCGCACTCTATGACGAGCCCGCGTACCCCGATCGGCGCCAGCAGCGCCTGGTAGATCTCCAGGTCGGCCAGGTCCTCCAGCACGTCCTGCCGCTCGACGTCGGTCAGCGGGTCGAGCGGGGCGTCGTCGCCCGGGTCATGCAGGCCGGCGGCCGGATCGGCCGGGTCGCCGTTGAAGGGGTCGATGGGCTCGTCGTGCACCCCCTCACCGTAGACCCAACGCCACGGCCGCGTCCGCCCCCGGCCACCGGTGACCTGCGCCGCCACCGGCCGGGGACGGCCCGGGTCGGTGGGTACGATGAGACGACGCGCCCGTCACCCGGCGTGTGCCGGTGCCCGCCCGCGCCACCTCGCTGAAGCCCATCCGAGCAGCTCAGGGGAGCAATCGTGGAATTTTCGCCCAACACCGATCTTCCGGCCGGCGCCGACAGCGGGGAGTTGGGCGGCCATCTGCCGGAGCTGCCCGCGGGCTCCGCCCGGGTGGTCCCGCTCGGGTTGACCTTCGACGACGTGCTGCTCCAGCCGGGCGAGTCGGACGTGGTGCCCAGCCGGGTCAACACCGTGACGAAGCTGACCCGCAACATCAGCCTCTCGATCCCGCTGCTGTCCAGCGCGATGGACACGGTGACCGAGGCCCGGATGGCGATCGCCATGGCCCGTCAGGGCGGCATCGGCGTGCTGCACCGCAACCTCTCCCTGGAGGACCAGGCGCTCCAGGTCGACCTGGTCAAGCGCTCCGAGTCCGGCATGATCACCAACCCGGTGACCGCCAGCCCCGACGACACCCTGCGCGACGTCGACGCCCTCTGCGGGCGCTACCGCATCTCCGGCGTGCCCGTGGTCGACGGCGAGGGCCAGCTGGTCGGCATCGTCACCAACCGCGACATGCGGTTCGTCTCCGACCCGGCAACGCCGGTCCACCAGATCATGACCCGCATCCCGCTGATCACCGCCCCGGTCGGGGTGAGCAAGGACGACGCCCTCGACCTGCTGCGCCGGCACAAGGTCGAGAAGCTGCCGATCGTCGACGACTCGGGCCGGCTGCGCGGACTGATCACGGTCAAGGACTTCACCAAGAGCGAGCAGTACCCGAACGCCACCAAGGACGACGCCGGCCGGCTGCGGGTCGCCGCCGCGGTGGGGGTCGGCGACGACGCGTACAAGCGGGCTCGCGCGCTGGTCGACGCGGGCGTCGACGTGCTGATCGTGGACACGGCGCACGGGCACCAGCGGGCGGTGCTGGACATGGTCCGCCAGCTCAAGAAGGACGTGACGATCGACATCGTCGGCGGCAACGTCGCCACCTACGCGGGCGCGAAGGCGCTGGTCGACGCGGGGGCCGACGGCGTGAAGGTCGGCGTCGGGCCGGGCGCGATCTGCACCACGCGCATCGTCGCGGGGGTGGGCGTACCGCAGATCACCGCGATCATGGAGGCCGCCCGCGCCGCGCGGCCCGCAGGCGTTCCGGTGATCGGCGACGGCGGCATCCAGTACTCGGGCGACATCGCCAAGGCGCTCGTGGCGGGCGCGGACACGGTGATGCTGGGCAGCCTGCTGGCCGGTTGCGAGGAGAGCCCCGGCGAGCTGATCTTCATCAACGGCAAGCAGTACAAGGCCTACCGGGGCATGGGCTCCCTCGGCGCGATGCAGTCCCGTGGCCAGGGCAAGTCGTACTCCAAGGACCGCTACTTCCAGCAGGACGTGCTGGCCGAGGACAAGCTGGTCCCCGAGGGCGTGGAGGGCCAGGTGCCCTACCGGGGCCCGCTCTCCGCGGTCGCCCACCAGCTCACCGGTGGGTTGCGCGCGGCGATGGGGTACGTCGGCGCGGAGAGCATCCCCGAGCTGCACCGCCGGGGCCAGCTCATCCGGATCACGGCGGCGGGGCTCAAGGAGAGCCACCCGCACGACATCCAGATGACGGTCGAGGCGCCCAACTACCACTCCCGCTGACCATCCCCCCTGCGACAACTGGAGTCCCCCATGCGTGACGTGGTCGAGATCGGGCTGGGCAAGACCGCGCAGCGCGGCTACCACCTGGACGACATCGCCATCGTGCCGAGCCGCCGGACGCGGGACGTCGACGACGTCTCCACCGCCTGGCAGCTCGACGCCTACCAGTTCGGCATCCCCTGCGTCGGGCACCCCTCGGACGCGACGATGAGCCCGGCGTCGGCCGTCCGGCTCGGCGAGCTGGGCGGTCTCGGCGTACTCAACGTCGAGGGTCTGTGGACCCGCTACGAGAACCCGACCAAGGTCCTGGAGGAACTGTCCGGGCTCGACGAGGACGCCCGTACCACCAAGCGGCTCCAGGAGGTCTACGCGGAGCCGATCCGCCCCGACCTGATCGCCGAGCGGGTGCGCGAGCTGCGCGCCGGCGGCGGCACGGTGGCGGTGCGGGTCTCCCCGCAGCACACCCTGGCGCTGGCCCCGGTGATCCTCGACGCCGGCGTGGACATCCTGGTCATCCAGGGCACCATCGTCTCGGCCGAGCACGTCTCGACCACCGACGAGCCGCTCAACCTCAAGGAGTTCATCGCCGACCTCGACCTCCCGGTCGTCGTCGGTGGCTGCACGGACTACAAGACCGCGCTGCACCTGATGCGTACGGGCGCCGCCGGCGTGATCGTCGGCATCGGCGGCGACGAGTGGTCCACCACCGAGTCGGTGCTGGGCATCCGGGTGCCGATGGCGACCGCGATCGCCGACGCGGCGGCGGCCCGCCGGGACTACCTCGACGAGACCGGCGGCCGGTACGTGCACCTGATCGCCGACGGCGACATCGAGACCTCGGGCGACATCGCCAAGGCCCTCGGTTGCGGCGCGGACGCGGTGATGCTCGGCGAGCCCCTGTCGCTCTGTGCCGAGGCGCCGGCCGGTGGCGCCTGGTGGCACTCCGCCGCCAGCCACCCGTCGCTGCCCCGGGGCGCGTTCGAGACGGCCGGCGATCCGCTCGGCTCGATGGAGCAGCTGCTCTTCGGCCCGGCCGACGAGCCGGACGGCCAGCTCAACCTCTTCGGTGGGCTGCGCCGCGCGATGGCCAAGTGCGGCTACCGCGACCTCAAGGAGTTCCAGAAGGTCGGCCTGGTCCTCGACCGCTGACCTGCGCAAGCAGCACCATCCGCACCGGCCGCGCCGATAGGCTCGGCCGGTGCGTCGTACCCGCCGTCGGTTCCGCCCCGCGCTCGCCGTCGCCGTCGTCGCGGCCCTGGCGTTCGCGGCCTGCACCGACGGCGACGAGCGGGACGGCTTCCGCCCGGGGGCGGCCGACCTCGGCGACCCGTACGTCCCGGGGGCCGGCAACGGCGGCTACGACGTCGCGGGCTACCGCCTCGCCGTGCGCTACGACCCGGCGTCCGACCGGCTCTCCGGGCGGGCCACGGTCACGGCCACCGCGACCGCCGCGCTGTCCCGGTTCAACCTGGACCTCGCCGGCCTGGACGTGTCGCGGGTGACCGTCGACGACCGGCCGGCCGGGGCGGCGCGCGACGGCGACGAGCTGGTGGTCACCCCGCGCGACGGGCTCTCCCGGGGCGCCCGGTTCACCGTCGCGGTGGACTACTCCGGCGTGCCGGCGGCGAAGGCCGACGGGCAGCTCGGCAGCGGCGGCTTCCTGCACACCGCCGACGGCGCGATCGTCGTCGGCCAGCCCTGGTCGGCGGCCACCTGGTTCCCGGTCAACGACCACCCGTCCGACAAGGCCACGTACGACATCGAGGTGACCGTGCCCGACGGGCTGGCCGCGCTGAGCAACGGGGTGCCGGGGGAGCGGACGAGCGCCGCCGGCTGGACCACCTGGCGCTGGGCCGAGCGGACCCCGATGGCGAGCTACCTGAGCACCCTGGTGATCGGCGACTACCGGGTACGCAGCGGCACGCACGCCGGCAGGCCGATGGTCACGGCGGTGCCGGCGAGCCTGCCGGCGGACGGGCCGGAGGCCGCCTCGCTGGCCCGTACCGGCGAGATCGCCGACTTCCTGGCCAGCCGCTTCGGGCCGTACCCGGTCGACTCCTACGGCGGGATCGTGGTCACCGACGCCCGGATCGGCTACGCGCTGGAGACCCAGTCGCGACCGGTCTACGGGCCGGGCTTCTTCCGTGGCGGCCGGCCCAACCCGGGCGTGGTCGCGCACGAGCTGGCCCACCAGTGGTTCGGCAACAGCGTGACGCTGAGCCGGTGGAGCGACATCTGGCTCAACGAGGGCTTCGCCAGCTACGCGGAGTGGCTGTGGGAGGAGCACGACGGCGGTCGCAGCGCGCAGCGCAACTTCGAGCTGGAGTACGCCGCGACCGACTGGTCCCGGCCGTCCGTCGACCCCGGACGGTCCCGGTTGTTCGGTGCGGCCGTCTACAAGCGCGGGGCGCTCGCCGTGCACGCGCTGCGCCGTACGGTCGGCGACGACACGTTCTTCCGCATCCTGCGGACCTGGACGGCCGAGCGGCGCGACGGCAACGCCACCACCGACGACCTGGTCGCGCTGGCCGAGCGGGTGGCCGGGAGACCGCTGCGCCCGCTCTTCGACGCCTGGCTCGTCGGCGGGAGCGCCCCCGCACTGCCCTGACAGGGCTCCCGCCGGCGCTCGGTAGGCTGCGGCCGGACCCGGCGCGGCACCGCCGGCCCGACCGGCCGTCGCCGGGTGCCGAGCGAGCGGCACCGGCCGGCGCGGGTCCACCACGGTCGCCGGTGGGGCGGCGACGCAGGGAGGGGACGAGGCGATGACGCTGTCACGGCGGACGCTGTGCGCGGGCACCGGCCTGCTGCTGGCCGGGACGCTCGGGCTGGCCGGCTGCGGGTCGTCAGACGAGCCGGAACCGGCCCCGACGCCGGCCGCCGCCCCACCCGCCGCGACGCGCCAGTTCAAACCCGGTGCGGCCGGCGTCGGCGACGAGTACTTCCCGACCTACGGCAACGGCGGGTACGACGTCAGCCGCTACACGGTCAAGGTGCGGTACGACCCGGCCGAGGACCAGCTCAGCGGGACCACCACCGTGCAGGCGGCGGCGACCGGCGACCTGTCCGCGTTCAACCTGGACCTGGCGGGGCTGACCGTGCGGTCGGTGACGGTGGACGGGGCCCCGGCGAAGCACGGCCGCAAGGGCGACGAACTGGTGGTGACGCCGGCCCGTGGTCTGATCGCGGGCAACGGCTTCGTCGTCGAGGTCGCGTACGAGGGCAGGCCGGAGCCGCTGCGCAACGAGGTCATCGGCAGCGGCGGCTTCCTGCACACCGACGAGGGGGCGATCGCGCTCGGCCAACCCGAGTCGGCGAGCACGTGGTTCCCCGTCAACGACCACCCCTCGGACAAGGCCACCTACGACTTCGAGATCACCGTGCCGAAGGGGCTGACGGCGGTCAGCAACGGTGTGCCGGCGGGAAAGAGCACGACCGGCGACTGGACCACCTGGAAGTGGGCCGAGCGCAGCCCGATGGCGAGCTACCTGAGCACCCTGGTCATCGGTAGGTTCCGGATCACGGAGGGCGAGCACAAGGGCCGCCCGGTGTTCCACGCGGTCACCACCGACCTGCCGGAGGGCGCGGCGGACCGGTCGATCGCCGGCACCGTGCGGGTGGCCGACTACCTGGAGAGCGTCTTCGGGCCGTACCCGTTCGGGGCGTACGGGGGCGTGGTGATCTCCGACGCCCGGATCCGGTACGCCCTGGAGACGCAGAGCCGCCCGGTCTACTCCGCGGGCTTCTTCTCCGGCGGCGAGAATACGGGCGTGGTCGCGCACGAGCTGGCGCACCAGTGGTTCGGCAACAGTGTGTCGCTGGCGAAGTGGCAGGACATCTGGCTCAACGAGGGCCTGGCCACGTACGCCGAGTGGCTGTGGGCCGAACACGACGGCGGGCGCAGCGCCCAGCAGGAGTTCGACGCCCGGTACGCGGGCTCCCCGGGCCAGGTGTGGCGGACGCCGCCGGGCGAGCCGGGGGTGGCGAACCTGTTCAGCGAGTCGGTCTACCAGCGCGGCGGGATGACGGTGCACGCGCTGCGGGTGAGCGTCGGCGACAAGGCGTTCTTCGAGATCCTCAGGACGTGGGCGGCGCAGAAGCGCGACGCGAACGCGACCACGGCCGAGTTCGTCGCGCTGGCCGAGCGGGTCTCGGGTCAGCAGCTCGACGACCTCTTCGAGGCGTGGCTGTACGGCACGCAGCGACCGGACCGTCCCCAGCGGCGGCGGTGACGGCGTCCGACCCGCGCGAGCGGCGGGGGCGGCCCCGTCAGCCCGAGCGCCGGTGACGGCGGTCAGCGCGTGACGCGCAGCTTCGGGTTGGCGGCGAGGTAGGCGTCCGCCCGCCCGGCGCGCAGCTCGGTGATGAACTTCCGCCCGGTCTGCGTGAGTTCCTCGCCCCGGTAGGCGCCGCCCCGGCCGACGGCCGCGCCGGGCAGGTCGACCAGCACCAACCGGTCCGGGGTGAGCCCGCCGAGGGCGTACGCGACGTCCACGACGCGCGGCCCGCCCGCGTAGACCAGGGTGTCGCCGAGTGCGTCGACCACCTGCTGGACGCGCTCCGGCTGCCGGGCCAGGTCCTGGTCGACGATCTTCGTCGCCAGCGCCTTGAGCAGTTGCTGCTGGTGGCGCTGCCGGGCGTAGCCACCGCCGGTGGTGTAGCGCTGCCGCGCGTAGTCCAGCGCCTGCCAGCCGGTGAGGTGCCGCTCGCCCTTCTCGTAGACCATCTGCGGCCCCACGTAGCCGCCGCCGCCCGGCGCGGCCTCGCGGTGCCGCCCGTCGGGGCGGCGGTGCAGCGAGACCACCCGCTGGTCGATGTAGAGGTCCACCCCGCCGAGGCTGTCCACGAGCCGGTCGAAGCCGTTGAAGGTGATCACCGCGCCGGCGTCGAAGCGCAGCCCGGTGTAGCCGCTGACCGTGCTGCGCAGCAGTTCGTACCCCTGGGCGGTGCTCGGCTGTCTGGGCTTGCCGGGCACCCGGCTGCCGTAGCTCATCGCGTGGGTGAGCTTGGTCCTCCCACCCCGGTAGCCGGCCTTCGGGAAGGCCGGGATGTCGACCAGCAGGTCGCGGGGGAGGGAGAAGAGGTACGCCCGGTCGAGGCCCTTCGGCACGTGCAGCACCAGCACGGCGTCGCCGTGCGGCTCCCAACCCGGCACGCTGACCCGGGTGTCCACCCCGACGAGCAGGAGGTTGAGCGGGCCGGTGATGTCGGCGCCCGGCGGTGCGGTCGGGCTCGGGCTCGGGGTGGGGCTCGCCTGCGGCGTCCCGGTGGCGCCCGCCGGCCCGATGCCGCGCTGCGGGGCGTCGTCGCGGACGAGCCGGGTGACCACCAGGGCACCCGCGGCCACCAGGACCACCGCCGCCAGGGCGGCCAGCCCCAGCAGCCATCGGGGGCGTGTTGCCCCTGCCCGCTCCGTCATGCGACACCCCCGTTGATGACAACGCCCCGCCGGGTGCCCCGAGTTGTGGCGTGAGTCTCCGGATCATGGACCGGGTGCATGATCCCGCGAAATCGGGCGCTGGCGCGATGGCTACTCAGCGGTAATGATGCGGTAATGCGGTATGACGTGCTCGTCATCGGGTCCGGCTTCGGGGGCAGCGTCACCGCGCTGCGGCTGGCCGAGAAGGGCTATTCGGTCGGGGTTCTGGAGGCCGGGCGGCGGTTCGCCGACGACGAGTTCCCGCAGACCTCCTGGCGGCTGCGGCGTTTCCTGTGGGCGCCGCGCCTCGGCTGCTACGGCCTCCAGCGGATCACCCTGCTGCGCCCGGCCGACCGGAAGGCCGGCGGCGGCGTGCTGGTGCTCGCCGGCGCCGGGGTCGGCGGCGGCTCGCTGGTCTACGCCAACACCCTCTACGAGCCGCTGGACGCCTTCTACGCCGACCCGCAGTGGCGCGACGTCACCGACTGGCGCGACGAGTTGGCCCGCCACTACGACCAGGCGAAGCGGATGCTCGGCGCCACCACGTACCCGCACGTCACGCGCGCGGACCGGGCGATGCGGGCGGTGGCCGACCGGATGGGGGTGGGGCACACCTACCACGCCACCCCGGTCGGCGTGTTCATCGGCCGCCCCGGCGAGCGGGTCAGCGACCCCTACTTCGGCGGCGTCGGGCCGGAGCGTACCGGCTGCACGCACTGCGGAGGGTGCATGACCGGCTGCCGGCTGGGCGCGAAGAACACGCTGGTCAAGAACTACCTGTGGCTGGCCGAGCGGCTCGGCGCGCGGGTGCACCCGCTGACCACGGTCACCGCCGTCCGCCCGGTCGACGGGGGCGGGTACGCGGTGCACACCGTGCGTACCGGGGCGTGGCTGCGTACGCGGCGGCAGGTGTTCCACGCCGACCAGGTGGTCTTCGCCGCCGGCGCGCTCGGCACCCAGCGGCTGCTGCACACCATGAAGGCGCAGGGGGCGCTGCCCGCGCTCTCGCCCCGCCTCGGCGAGCTGACACGGACCAACTCGGAGGCGATCCTCGGCGCCTCGGTGCCCCGTCGGCGGGCCCGTGAGCAGGGGCTCGACTTCACCGAGGGCGTGGCGATCACGAGTTCGTTCCACCCCGACCCGCAGACCCACATCGAGCCGGTCCGCTACGGCCGGGGCTCGAACGCGATGGGGCTGCTCCAGTCGCTGCTGGTCGACGGCGGGCCGCGCCGGGTCCGCCGCTGGGTGGGGGTCCTGCTGCGTCAGCCCGGCACGGCGGCCCGGCTGGCCTCGGTGCGGGGCTGGTCGGAGCGTACGGTGATCGCCCTGGTCATGCAGTCGGCGGACAACTCGCTGACCACGCGGCTGCGGCGCGGCCTGCTCGGCCGGCGCCTGGTCTCCGGGCCGGGGCACGGCACGCCCAACCCGACCTGGATCCCGGCCGGCAACCAGGCCGCCCGCCTGCTGGCCGAGGAGATCGGCGGTACGCCCGGCGGGGCGCTGACCGAGCCGTTCGACATCCCGCTGACCGCGCACATCCTCGGCGGGGCGGTGATCGGCGCCACCCCGGCCGACGGCGTCATCGACCCGTGGCACCGGGTGTTCGGCCATCCGGGGCTGCACGTGGTCGACGGGGCGGCGATCTCGGCGAACCTCGGGGTGAACCCGTCGCTCACCATCACGGCGCAGGCCGAGCGGGCGATGTCCTTCTGGCCGAACAAGGGCGAGGAGGACCCGAGGCCGCCCGTGGGCTCGCCGTACCGCCGCCTCTCCCCGGTCCCGCCGCGCCATCCCGCCGTCCCACCGGACGCCCCGGGCGCCCTGCGTCCCTGATCTCGGTGTCGCCTGTTTCGCGCCGGTCGTCGGGGCGGCCGGCCCGAGATCACCAGCGGTGGTGTGACGTGCGGCGGGGCGCGGTGGAGCGGGCGGGCCGGGTCGGTAGGCTTTCTGCACATGAGCACGCCTCGCCCCGTCCTCGTGGTGGACTTCGGAGCCCAGTACGCCCAGCTCATCGCGCGTCGGGTGCGTGAGGCCAACGTCTATTCCGAGATCGTGCCGCACTCGATGCCGGTCGCCGAGATGCTGGCGAAGGATCCGGCGGCGATCATCCTCTCCGGGGGCCCGTCGAGCGTCTACGCGCCGGACGCCCCGCAGATCGACGCCGGCATGTTCTCCGCCGGGGTGCCCGTCTTCGGCATCTGCTACGGCTTCCAGGCGATGGCCCAGGCCCTCGGCGGCACGGTGGCCCGCACCGGCAACCGCGAGTACGGCGGCACCCCGCTGCGCCCCCGCCTCCTCGACCCCGGCGTGCTGCTGCGCGACCTGCCGGCCGACCTGCCGGTGTGGATGAGCCACGGCGACTGCGTGACCGAGGCCCCGGAGGGCTTCACGGTGACCGCCGAGTCGGCGGGCGCGCCGGTCGCCGCGTTCGAGGACCTGGCCGGCCGCCGGGCCGGCGTGCAGTTCCACCCGGAGGTCGGGCACACCGCGCACGGCCAGGAGATGCTGCGCCGCTTCCTCTACGACATCGCCGGCATCGAGCCGACCTGGACGCCCGCGAACATCATCGACGAGCAGGTCGCCCGGATCCGCGAGCAGGTCGGCGACAAGGAGGTCATCTGCGGCCTGAGCGGCGGGGTCGACTCGGCCGTCGCCGCCGCGCTGGTGCACAAGGCGGTCGGTGACCAGCTCACCTGCGTCTTCGTCGACCACGGCCTGCTGCGCGCCGGCGAGGCCGAGCAGGTGGAGAAGGACTACGTCGCCGCCACCGGCATCAAGCTCAAGGTGGTCGATGCGCAGGAGCGGTTCCTGGGCGCGCTGGCCGGGGTGACCGACCCGGAGCAGAAGCGGAAGATCATCGGCCGGGAGTTCATCCGGGTCTTCGAGGCGGCGGCCCGGGAGGTCGCCGCCCACGGCGACGTCGAGTTCCTTGTTCAGGGCACCCTCTACCCGGACGTGGTCGAGTCCGGCGGTGGCACCGGCACCGCCAACATCAAGAGCCACCACAACGTCGGCGGCCTGCCGGAGGACCTGAAGTTCGCGCTGGTCGAGCCGCTGCGCACGCTGTTCAAGGATGAGGTCCGCACGCTCGGCCTCCAGCTGGGCCTGCCCGAGGCGATGGTCTGGCGGCACCCGTTCCCGGGCCCCGGCCTGGCCATCCGGATCATCGGCGCGGTCGACCGGGAGCGGCTCGACCTGCTCCGCCAGGCCGACCTGATCGCCCGGGAGGAGCTCACGGCCGCCGGCCTGGACCGGGGTGTCTGGCAGTTCCCGGTGGTGCTCCTGGCCGACGTGCGCAGCGTCGGGGTGCAGGGCGACGGCCGCAGCTACGGGCATCCCGTGGTGCTGCGGCCGGTCTCCAGCGAGGACGCGATGACCGCCGACTGGTCCCGCCTGCCCTACGAGGTCGTCGCCCGGATCTCCACCCGCATCACCAACGAGGTCGCCGAGGTCAACCGCGTCGTGCTGGACGTGACGAGCAAGCCGCCGGGCACCATCGAGTGGGAGTGACCGCGCCTCACGCCGCCGGCGGGTAGGTCGGCGGTGCCGGCTGCGCGTCGGCGGCCGGTGGCACGGTGGGCGCGGGGTGCGGCCAGGCGGGCGCGCCGGCCGGCTCCTCGGGCATCAGGAACCACATGATCGGGTACGCGAGCAGCGCGAGCCCGCCGGTGAGCAGGCCGGCGACCGCGAAGGCCACCCGGACCAGGGTGGGGTCGACGGCGAAGTACCGGCCGAGGCCGCTGGCCACTCCGGCGATCATCCGGTCCGTTACGGGGCGACGGAGCTGCTTGTACGGGGGCTGGGAAGGGGCGGTGTAGGTCATGCCTCCACGGTCCGCGCCCGCCGTCGGACCAGCCTCGGTGACCGCCCGGATCCATACCCTGACTCGCCCCTGAGACGCGAGCTTTCAGTCAGGAATCTGACTCTTTTCGATGCAGGTGATCCGGGCCGGGGAGAATTTGGCCCCGTGACCACCATGCTGGAGCCGCTCCGCAGGATCGCGGCATACGCAGTTTGTGCTGATTCAGTCGGCCGGGTGTTGCTGGTCCGCGCATCGGAGCGCTCCGGCACCCCTGGCACGTGGTCCCTGCCCGGCGGGGCGGTCGACCACGGTGAGGACCCGCACCACACCGTCGTCCGGGAGACCGCCGCCGAGACCGGCCTCTCCGTCACCGTCGCCGGGCTGCACGACGTGCTCGCCGACATGCGGGCGCTGCCGGAGCGGGGCATCACCATCCACACCGACCGCCTGATCTTCCAGGTCTCGGTGCGGGGCGGGACGCTCGCCGACCGGGTCGACCGGCCCACCGACCTGGCCCGCTGGGTCACCCCGGAGGAGGCGCGCGAGCTGCCGCTGCGCTCGTTCACCGCGCGCGCCCTGGGCCTGCCCACGTCGTCGGCCGACATCGTGCCGGACGAGGCACCGGAGTTCCCCTCGTTCTACGCCGTTCCCGGTCCCGACGGGCTGCACCGCGCCCAGCGCTTCGCCGCGTACGCGGTGGTGACCGATCCGGACGACCGGGTGCTGCTCACCCGCGTCTCCGACGGTTACCCGGGCGCGGGCTGCTGGCACCTGCCCGGCGGTGGCACCGACTACGGCGAGCAGCCCGGCGCCGCCCTGATCCGGGAGCTGGTCGAGGAGACCGGGCAGAACGGCCGCCTCGTCGAGCTGCTCGGCGTGGCCAGCCACCGCGACGCCGCCTCCCTCGGCCCGGAGGGCTACCCGATCGACTGGCACGGCGTACGCGCCTTCTACCGGGTCGTGGTCGACAAGCCGGCCCCGCCCACCGTGGCCGACGTCGGCGGTTCGACCTGCGAGGCCCGCTGGTTCGCCCGCGACGAACTGGGCGCCCTCCCCACCGACCGCCTGACCGAGGTGACGGCGGAAGCCGTCCAGGCGGCCCGCCTGGCCTGACCCACCCTCCCGCCCTCGCCCCGGTCCCGTGCGTCGACCGGGCGGCGCGTCGGCCGCCCGGCGACTAACGTCATGATCGACGGAGCGGGTCGGGGCGGGCGGGGGAGTACGGGCGGGTGGAGCAACAGCGACGGGTCGGCGCGTACGGGGTGTGCCGTGGCTCGGACGGGCGGGTGTTGTTGGTGCGGGGTTCCGCCCTGTGCCCGTGCCCGGGCGTCTGGCAGCTGCCCGGCGGCGGGATCGAGCACGCCGAGCACCCGGCGCACGCGGTGGTCCGCGAGTTCGCCGAGGAGACCGGCCTCACAGTCGAGGTGACCATGCTGCGGGCGGTGCTCGCCGACGTGACGACCTTCCGCGACGTCGGCGTCGCCGTGCACACCGACCGCCTGGTCTTCGACGTCGTCGCGCGGGGCGGGCGACCGCGACCCGAGCCGGCCGGCGGCACCGACGAACTGGGCTGGTTCACGACCGCCGAGGCGGGGCAGATGCCGCTGATGCCGTTCACGGCCGAGCTGCTCGGTCTGCCCGCGTCGCCCCTGCCGTCCGATCTGCCCCGTGCGGTGGCGACGGAGCCCGAGCCCTCGGCCGACCGGCGGCAGCGCTTCGGCGCGTACGGCCTGGTCACCGACCCCGCGGGCCGGGTGCTGCTCACCATGATCGCCGACGGCTACCCGGGCGCGGGCCGGTGGCACCTGCCCGGCGGCGGGACCGACCACGGGGAGCAGCCGGTCTCCGCCCTGCTGCGCGAACTGGTCGAGGAATCCGGCCAACTCGGTCGGGTGGTCGAGCTGATCGGCGTCGACAACCTGCACAACCCGGCCGCGCTGGGCCCGGAGGGGCGCCCGCTCGACTGGCACGGCGTCCGGGTGGTCTACCGGGTGGCGGTCGACGTGCCCACCGAGGCGCGGGTGACCGAGCTCGCCGGCGGCTCCACGGCCCGCGCGGCCTGGTTCACGCCCGAGCAGCTCGCCGGGTTGCCGCTCACCGAGCTGACCGCCCTGACGCTCACCCCGACGGAGGATCGTCCGTAACCGGACATCGACGCCGCCGGCACCCGCTCACCGAGCCGAGGGAGACGGGGTCCGGTACATTCGAGGTGGGGTTGGTGGAGGAAACGGGCGATGAAGCCCGGGATGGGAATAAGAGAGCGGTTTGCACGGTTAGACCAGTTGCAAGTACCGCCGGCAGCTATCGCCAACCCACGCTCCCCTATGCGATGGTGTACTCCGCAAAACGGCTGCCGGGCCAGAAAGGTCCGGCACGAGACAGCCGGACACCCGCCCTCGCGGCGGCAGACCGATCCGGTGATGGAGGAAACGTGCCGAGAGCCCCTTGGCGCCGGCGTCGTACCACTGACAGTCCGCGTCCCGCAGGGCGTCGCTGGGCGGGCCCATTGCGCCGCAGCGGCACACTCGCCCGACAGGTGCTGCTGGTCCGCGTCGGGCGCCGCGACGGTGACCTGCACGGCGGCGACCACTCGATGCCCGAGCACCGCTACGTCGACCGGCCGCGTCGCCCCTACGGGCTGACCCGGGTCGAGCGCGCCGAGGTCGCCCCGGTCGTCCCGGTCAGCCCCGCCCTCGGCCCCACGACACCGGTCGACGAGCCGGCGATGTCGATCCCGCTGCTCCCCGGCGAGCGGACCCTCGCCCGCCGGATGAAGTTCGCGGTGGTCAACGCCTGCACGCTCAGCAGCCTGATGCTCGGCATGGCGGCCATCTTCCTGGCCATGCAGGGCGACGTACGCGTCGCCGCGTTCTGCCTGATCGCCTGCGTCATCTTCGACGGCCTCGACGGCGCGCTCGCCCGCAGGTTCGGCGTGGCCAGCCCGTTCGGCGCGCAGATGGACTCGCTCGCCGACATGTGCTCGTTCGGCCTCGCCGCCCCGGTGGTGGTCTACGCCTCGCTGGCCGGCTCGGTCTCCACGCCGGCCGCCGCGGTGGCCTGCGCCCTCGTCGCGGCGTGCGCGGCGATCCGGCTCGCCCGGTTCAACGTCTCGCCGAAGGACGGCAGGTTCTTCTGCGGCGTACCCACCACCATGGCGGCCGCCGTGCTCGCCCTGACCGTCGCCATCGGGCTGCCCGTACCGGGCATCGTGCAGGTGGCAGGAGTGGCGATGCTCGCCTTCGCCATGGTCTCCAGCTTCCCGTACGCCAAGCTCGCCCGGCTGGTGAAGCTGCCGCCGTGGCTGTGGCTGGCCCCGGTGATCGGCGCGCTGATCGACATCCGGCTCACCTTCGCCCTGATCGTGGTCGGTTACCTGGTCAGCGGCCCGGTCCTCTGGCTGCGTCAGCGCCGCACCGCCTGACCCACGTACGCGAGAAGGGGCGCCGCGATCCGCGGCGCCCCTTCTCCGTGTCGTCCGTCAGTGCCAGCGGGCGATGACCGTCGAGCCCCCGACGACCTTGTCCCCGGGGCCGACCAGCGGCTCCGCCGCGTCGACCGGCAGGTAGACGTCGGTGCGCGAGCCGAACCGGATCAGGCCGAAGCGCTCACCCCGGGCCAGCAGGGCGCCGATCGGCGCCCGCTGCACGATCCGCCGCGCGATCAGGCCGGTGCGCTGCGCCACCACCACCGTGCCGTGCGCGGTCTCCAGCACCGTGTACGCGGCCACGTTATGCTCGGCCGCCGGCTTCATCGCGTTGGCGAAGCCACCGTCGGCGACGAAGTAGTCGACCACCTTGCCGGCCACCGGCGCGCGGTTGACGTGCACGTCCAGCACTGACAGGAAGACCGCGATGCGCAGCCACTCGCCCTCGCCGAAGCGCTCGTCGTGCAGCCGCTGCACGGACAGCACCCGGCCGTCGGCCGAGGCGACCACCGCCGACGGGTCCTCCGGCACGTCGCGCTCCGGGTCCCGGAAGAAGGCGGCCACGGGGGCGGCGGCCAGGGCCGGCAGCAGCCAGAGCTTCGACTTCGGCCGGGTCGCCCGGGCCACCGCCGCCAGGCCCAGCGCGATGCCGGCCGCGGCCACCCCGTTGGAGTCGATGTGCATGCCGCGGGTCAGCGGGACGCTGGACGGGCGGTACGCCGGGGCCAGCCGGGCCGCCGACGCGGCGTCGGCCGGGGTGTAGCGGAGCCGGTACACCCGCAGCGGCGGCGTGTTGCGCAGCACCAGGTCGACGCCGACGCCGTACAGCGCGCCCTGCCGGTCCAGTTCGGCGGCCGCGCCCGCGGTGCGCCCCGGCGTGGCGGTCGTGGCCACGCTCAGCACGGCGCCGTCGGTCAGGTACTTCGTCAGGCCCTCGACGGCGGCGCGGGTCTCCTCGGCCGTGCCGGTGAGCGGCTCCCCGGCGACGACCACGGCGGCGGGCTCGGCCTCGGCAAGGGTGTCGACCACGCGGACCCGGTCGGCCACCCAGCGGCCCTGCGCGGTGACGTGCTCCCGCAGGGCCGCCGGGGTGGTCGAGCCGGCGGGCACCAGGGTGAGGGTGTCGCCGGGTAGCAGCGCGTCGACCGCCGCGGCCAGCACCGCGGACTCCGGCGTCGCGCCGACCAGCAGCGCGCCCTTCGGGTCGTTGATCCGGGCCAGTTCGGAGACGAGGGTACGGGCGGCTCGCTCGCCGATGCGGACCGGAGCGGACCGGCCGAAGGTGCGCACGGCGGGGGACTGCGTCATGTCGGACGGACTCCTGACGGGGTAGAGACGGGAATCGCGGCGGGACCGCCACGGCGGCGCGGGTCCGGCCGGCGCGGCGGCCAGGTCGGCGCGGGTCGGCCGGCGGAGGCGAGTTCTCCACGGCCAGCATAGGCCGCCGCCGACACCGGCCGCACCGCTGTGGTCAGCCGCGCGTGCGCTCGTCGCCGGCCGTCGGTCCGTCGGTCCGCCCGGGCGGGACGTCGTCCACGTCGGCCGTGCGGTCCTCGACGGCCTCGGGCCGGGTGTCCGTGACGGCCTCCGTCGGCCACTCGTCGGCCTCGTCCCCTGCGCGCGGCCCGGTAACCGGCCCGCCCGGCATCGGCCCGCCGGGCGCGGACCCGCCACTCGTCGGTCCGCCGCTCGCCGGCCCGCCGCTCGTCGGGCCTCCCGAGGTCGGTCCGCTCGGCGTGGGGCCTCCCGAGGTCGGTCCGCCCGAGGTGGGTCCGCCCGGCGTCGGGGTGCCGGTCGGCGGCGCGGACACGTCCCAGTCGGAGCGACCACCCCAGTCGGAGCGCTCGCCCCAGCCGGACAACGGGCCGCCCCACGCCGCCGGCTCGTCGGCCGCCGTCGGCCGGTCGAGATCCCAGCGCGTCGGGTCGACCTCGGTGGCCTGTCGGTCCGGCCCCGCCCAACCGGCCGGCTCCGGCGACGGCGGGGCCGAGGCGGGCCCGGTCGGGGCCGGGGGCGCGTCGGGGCCGGCGTCGGTCCCGGCGGGCGGGGTCGCGTCGGCGGACCGCCCGGAGCGCAACGCGCCCACCAGGCCCAGCAGTCCGATCAGGAACAGCGCGCCGGCCAGGAACCAGCCGACGGGCGGGAGGGCGAGCCCGAGCAACTGCGCGAGCAGCCACCAGGCGGCGAGTCCGAGGAAGATCAGCCCGAAGGCGAACGACACGAGGTCGGTGCGGTGGGCCTTCACCGGGTCACCTCCAGGTTGCCCGCGTTCACGTGGATGTAGAGCCGCAGCGTGCCGCCGCCGGGGCCGTCCGGGCCCAGGTCTGTCGCCTCCCGCAACTTGCCGGCGAGCCCGCCGGAGCGCTTGCCGAAGACGACCGCGTCGCCGGCGTTGACGTCGGCCACCGTGGTGACGTCGACGTTCGGCGGCACCACCACCGTGCACTCGCCGAAGTTGACGGCGACGGTGATCTCGGTGTTCTTCTTGTCGAAGTCGACCGCGCGCAGGTCCAGCACCGTGTCCCCGAAGCTGTTCTCGTACCGCAGGGCGAGGTCGCGGTGGTCGGCGGGCGCCCAGGTGACGTTGCCGTCGACGCCCCGGATCCGGTCGTACGACTCGGCGACCGTGGCCGTCGCGAGCGCGGCGGCGGCCACCAAGCCGAGCGCGATCAGCCAGCGGGCCCGTCCGAACCAGGTGCCGACCAGCAGGCCGAGCCCGATGGTGACCAGCGTGGCCGCGAAGTACGCCGACGCACCGACGTCGTAGAAGTCCAGCAGGTCGACGACGGCGACCACGCCCAGGGCGAGGAAGATCAGCGAGAACGTCACCGCGCCGAGGGGGGAGCGCTCGCGCGGTCGCTTCGGCGGCTTCACCCGCGGCTTCGGCAGCACGGGCGGCACCACGGTCGGCCCGGCGTACGGGCCGTGCGGGGCGAACGGGGGCCGGTAGCTCGGGGGCCGGGGCGGGAGCACCGGGTGGGTCGGCTCCGAAGCCGCCGAGGTCGCGGCGGGCCAGCCGGAGGTGGGCGGGGCCGGCGGCCAGCCGGCGGTCGGCGTACCCGTCGAGGGGCGGGCGGGGGCCGGAGCGGCCGGTGGCCACGCGGGCAGCTCGGCGGTGGGCTCGGTCGGCCGGCCGGGGACCGGGGCGCTCCAGGCGGCCTGGGCGGCGGGACCCGGCGGGGGCGGGACGGGGCCCGCCCCGGGCGGCACGGCCACGGCCGGCTGGGCAGCGTCCGAGACCGGGGCGGGGTAGCCGACCGGTGGCACCGGCCCGGGCGGTGCGGTGGGCGGAGCGGGCGGTACGCCCACGGCTCCGCCCTGGATGTCGCGGTGGTCGCGGTTCAGCAGCAGCGCGCCGCCGATCAGGATGGTGACACCGAGCAGCACCGCCCGGAACGCGTCCGTGACGATGTAGCCGAAACTGATCGCGACCAGGATGCTCAGCACGATCACGGTGACCGGGGACATGCTGGAGCGCCCCCGGCCCAGCATGGACTCGACGGGAGAGGCGCCGTCCCCCTCGCCGGGGATGATCAGCCAGGCGGTGACGTAGACCAGGATGCCGATGCCGCCGAAGAATCCGAGCACCGCCAGCAGCACCCGCCAGAGGACGGGGTCGGTGTTGGTGGCCCGGCCGATGGCCGCGCAGACGCCGGCCAGGTAGCGGCCGTCGCGGGGGCGCACCAGCCCGTACCGCGAGGTGAAGCCGGCGCCGCCGAACGACGGCTGCGGTCCGGGCCCGGCCCCGGGCGGTGGTGTTCCCCCCGCGTGCCCGGCGGCGGTCGGCGGGGCCCCGGGGGGCGGCGCCGCGGAGCCGGCGGGCGGTGTCGCGGCGGGGGGTGGCCCGCCCGGCTGTGCCGCCCCGGGGCTGGCGGACTGGGCAGCTTCCTCGGTCATGCCTCGATCCTGCTGCCCCGACCCGCCGGGTGGCCTCAGGACCCGACCCTGACCCCACCCTGAGAATCCGGCGGCCCGAATGTCGGGGGCGTCCCCGTGGTCGGGTGGTGGCGCGCCGTGTGACGATCGATCCGGCGCCGACAGCGCGCCGGCTCCGGCCCCATGCCCGCCGTGACCAGGGAGTACCCGATCAGCGCCGTGACCCAGCCACCCCGCCTCTACCGCGCCCCCGAGCACCGGATGGCCGCGGGGGTGGCCGCCGGCATCGCCGACCACCTCGGCATCTCGGTGCTGCGGGTACGCGTCGCCTTCATGGTGCTGCTGGGGCTGAGCGGGCTCGGTCTGCTGCTCTACGCGGCCTTCTGGGCGGTCGTGCCGCTGCGCCCGGGCGACACCGCCGTACCGCCCCGCAGGGACGTCGCCCAGCTCCTGCCGTTCGTGGCGATAGGCCTCGGCGTACTGCTGGTGCAGGTGATGGTCTTCGACTCGATCGGTGCGACGGGCACCGCCGGCTGGCTGGTGGCGATCATCGCGGTCGGCGCCGGGGTGATCTGGCACCAGTCCGCCCCCGAGCGGCGCCGGCAGTGGGGCGACTCCATGCCGGTGCCGTGGCTGGGCGCGGTGGTGGAGGAGAGCGACCGCCGGGCCTTCGTGCTCCGGTTCATCGGCGGCGGGGTGCTGGTCGCGGTGGGCATCATCGGTGTCGCCGCGGTCTACTCCCCGGCGCAGAACTTCGACGCCGTGCTCAACGGCGTGATCTTCGCCCTGGTCGGGCTCGCCGGGGTCGGCGTGGTGGCCGCGCCGGTGCTGTGGCGGACGTACAACCAGCTCCGGTCGGAGCGCGAGGGGCGCATCCGGGAGCAGGAACGGGCCGAGCTGGCCGCCATGGTCCACGACCAGGTGCTGCACACCCTGGCCCTGATCCAGCGCAACGCGAGCGACGTGAAGACCGTCCAGCGGCTCGCCCGCGGGCAGGAGCGCTCGCTGCGCAACTGGCTCTACAAGCCCACCGGCTCGCCCACCGAGCGGTTCGCCGCCGCCCTGGAGCAGGCTGCCGCCGAGGTCGAGGACACGTTCGCGATCACGGTGGAGGCGGTGGTGGTCGGCGACCGGGAGACCGACGAGCGGGTCGGCGCGCTGGTGGCCGCGGCGCGCGAGGCGCTGGTGAACGCCGCCCGGCACGCCGGCGTGCAGACCGTCTCGCTCTACGCGGAGGTCGAGCCCGATCAGGTCAGCGTCTTCGTCCGGGACCGGGGGAAGGGCTTCGACCCGGATACGGTGGAGGACCACCGGCACGGGGTCCGGGGTTCGATCATCGGGCGGATGAAGCGGCACGGCGGCCGGGCGGAGATCCGCTCCGGGCCGGGGGAAGGCACCGAGGTCCGGTTGATCCTGCCGATCACCCGGGACCCGGCAACGGCGGAGAGGGACAAGTGATGACCGAGCAGTCGATGGAACCGGTCGAGGGGGCGGCTGCCCGTACCGAGCGGCTGCGGGTCTTCCTCGTCGACGACCACGCCATGTTCCGCGCGGGGGTCCGCGCCGAGCTGGGCGCGCACGTCGAGGTGGTGGGTGAGGCGAGCACCGTCGGCGAGGCGGTCACCCGCATCGCCGCCACGTCGCCCGACGTGGTGCTGCTCGACGTGCACATGCCCGACGGCGGGGGCCGGGCGGTGCTGGAGGCGATGCGGCGTACGCACCCGCAGGTCAGGTTCCTGGCGCTGAGCGTCTCGGACGCGGCGGAGGACGTGATCGGGCTGATCCGCGCCGGTGCGCGGGGCTACGTCACGAAGACGATCTCCCCGGACGAGCTGGCCGCCGCGGTCCGCCGGGTGGCCGACGGCGACGCGGTGTTCAGCCCCCGGTTGGCGGGGTTCGTGCTGGACGCGTTCGCGGCCCGCCCCGACGCGCCGGTGTCCGACCCCGAGCTGGACCAGCTCACCAACCGCGAGCGCGAGGTGCTGCGGCTGCTGGCCCGGGGGTACGCCTACAAGGAGATCGCCAAGGAGCTCTACATCTCCATCAAGACGGTGGAGACCCACGTGTCGAACGTGCTGCGCAAGCTCCAGATGTCCAACAGGTACGAGTTGTCCCGCTGGGCGGCGGACCGCCGGCTCGTGTGATCCATTTCTTTTCCCCGTCATTTGGGACACAAGCGGTGAATGCGGCGCACCGGGGCTGACAAGCGATCAATTTCCGTCCCATAATGCCCCGTCGCGTTCTCGCGTGCGGGTGGTGCGCATCCCGCGGGAACGGCGGCTTCACGCAACCCGCCGTGCGCGGGTCACCCCTGGGGAGAGGTGCACGAATCTGATGTTCGGACAACGAGGACGGCGCTGGGCGCAAATCGCCCTGGCGACCGTCGCTGGTGGCGCGCTGGCACTTGGCTCCGCAGTGCCGGCCGCCGCCGCTCCGGCCGACGGCGTGGCCAAGGCGACGGGCTTCAGCGCCAAGCTGATGCTCAACGGCAAGGTGGGCACGCAGCGGTCGCTGGCGCTCAAGATCGACGGCAAGCTCGTCCCCGCCTTCTGCATCGACTACCACACCAAGGTGGCGATCGACGGCAAGTACGAGGAGGGCACCTGGAGCGAGTCCCAGGTGAAGAACCTCGGCAAGGTGCAGTGGGTGCTCACCCACGGCTACCCGAACGCCGACTCCGCCAAGCTGCTGACCGCCGCCGGCGCCGCCGCCCCGGCGGAGGCGGAGGTCGACCAGCTGCTCTACTTCGGCACCCAGACCGCCATCTGGAAGTTCAGCGACGGCATCACGCTCGGTGACTGGGTCGACGGCAAGGGTCTGCTCGTCAAGGAGCAGTACGACGTGGTCAAGAAGGTCCACGACTACCTGGTCGCCAACGCCACCGACCAGCCCGAGCCGAAGGCCGAGCTGAGCGTCGACCCGGCGAGCGCCAAGGCCACGGTCGGCGAGAAGGCCGGCCCCTTCACCATGAAGGGCCCGGCGGGCGAGATCACCGTCGCGGTCAGCGGCGGCTCGGCGGTCGACGCCGAGGGCAAGCCGGTCACCACGACCACCAACGGTGGGCAGTTCTGGCTGACCGCGGACGGCGCCGGTGCGGTGAAGGTGACCGTTTCCGCCCAGGGCTCGGTCTCCTTCGGCCGGGTGTTCCTCTTCACCGGCAACTACGCCGCGCAAAAGCTGATCCTCGGTGGCAGCACCGGTGAGACCGTGACCGCCAAGGCCGAGGCCGCGTTCGCCGCCGCCCCGGCTGAGTCGCCGTCGCCGAGCGCCCCGGCTGAGTCGCCGTCGCCGAGCACCCCCGCGGAGTCGCCGTCGCCGAGCGCCCCGACCGACAGCCCGGCCCCGTCCACCTCGCCCGCGGGCAACGGTGGCGACCTGCCGCTGACCGGCTCCCCGATCGCCGCCTCGATCGCCGCCGGCGTGGCGCTGCTGGCCGCCGGTGCCGTCGCCGTGCTGCTGTTCCGCCGCCGCAAGCTGCGCTTCACGGCCTGATCGACGCGTCAGTTCCCCGGCCCCGGTACCGCCCCGCGCGGTGCCGGGGCCGTTCGCTGCTCCGCCCCTCCCGGCGGGATCGCGCCGCGTGGGCTCGTCCGGCCGCCGAAGGCCCGTCGGGCGGGAACAGGCGCACGGCACCGCGCGCCCTCGTCCACCCGGTCGGCCATGGCATCCGCACAGCCGACGTCGGCATCGTCCGGATGGTCAGAAACGGCCAACGCCCGGACGACCCCGGATCGTGCCGGACCAGGCGCGGGGAAGGTCACAGCCGCCGGGTCAGCGCCCAGGTCGGCACCCCCGCCGAACCATGTCGTTACTGCTCAGAGCGGTATTACCGGCGTACATCATGATCTTTTTTCAAGTATCGGCAACACGGCGACCAACTAACGGCTTGATAACGGCACCTTCACGGAACGGGCCGGTTGGTGTCACAGTGGCAGCACCTCACCCCTCGTGTGAGGCACTCCGTACGGCCTGACACCACGGGCCCGCCTGACGATGGCGCTCCGTGGTGTCTGGTGTGCGCGGTGCCGAGCGCGGCGGGCGGGGTGGCCCGGCGGATCGGTACATCATTCTTGTCCCGAATTCACTGCGGTGAAACCGGTTCCCGCACTGCGGGCAGCCGGGTGTGTCACCCCCCATACGTGCGTGAAACCCACGACGGATCCAGGTTCAGAAAGAGGAGGCCCCTCGGAATGAGAGTCTCGAAGCGGGCGAGTAGCGCCGTCGCGCTGGGCGCGGCGTTCGCGCTCGTCGCGTCCGGCTGCTCGAGCAGCGACAGCGACGGCGGGGACGCCGGCGCGAGCAGCGACGGCGCGATCATCATCGACGGCACGCAGCCGGAGGTCGGCCTGGTCCCGGCGAACACCACCGAGACCGGTGGTGGGGCGATCATCGACTGGATCTGGACCGGTCTGGTCGAGTACCCGAACGACGGCAGCGCCCCGCGCAACGCCGTCGCCGAGTCGATCGAGACGACCGACTCCAAGGTCTACACGATCAAGATCAAGAAGGACACGAAGTTCCACGACGGCACCGTCGTCAAGGCCAAGAACTTCGTCGACGCCTGGAACTGGGGCGCCTACTCGCCGAACGGCGCGCAGAACGGCAGCTTCTTCGCCGACATCCAGGGCTTCGAGGACGTCCACACCGAGGACCCGGACGGCGCCGAGGGCCCGCAGAAGGCCCCGGAGCCGAAGGCCAAGGAGATGTCCGGCCTGAAGGTCGTCGACGACTTCACCTTCGAGGTCACCCTCGCCGCGCCGACCGCGGTCTTCCCGACCAAGCTCGGCTACAGCACCTTCATGCCGCTGCCGGACGCGTTCTTCACCCAGGGCGCCGAGGCGTTCGGCAAGAAGCCGATCGGCAACGGCCCGATCAAGTTCGTGTCGTGGGAAGACGACGTCGAGATCAAGCTGACCCGCTTCGACGAGTACTCGTTGAACGACAAGCTGAAGATCAAGGACGTCACCGTCAAGATGTACCAGGACGACACGGCGGCCTACAACGACCTGCTCGCCGGTAACCTGGACTTCCAGCAGCAGGTTCCGGTGTCCGCGCTCGCGGGCGACAAGTGGAAGACGGACCTGGGTGCCCGGGGCATCGCCTCCACCACGCCGTCGACCGGCATCATCGCCTTCCCGATCTACGACAAGCGCTTCAAGAACCCGAAGCTGCGCAAGGCGATCTCGATGTCGATCAACCGCCAGGAGATCAGCGACAAGATCTTCTTCGGTAACCGCAAGCCGGCCGACAGCTGGGCCAACCCGCTGACCCCGGGCGCCAAGGCGGGCAACTGCACCTCCTGCCAGTTCAACGTCGAGGAGGCCAAGAAGCTCCTCGCGGAGGCCGGCGGCTTCACCGGCGAGCTGGTCATGTTCTACAACGCCGACGCCAGCCACAAGGAGTGGATGGAGGCCGTCGCGCAGCAGGTCAAGACCAACCTCGGCATCAACGCCCGCGCCGAGGGCGTCCCGACCTTCGCGGTGTTCCGCCAGAACATCAACGCCCACAAGATGACCGGCATGTACCGCGCCGGCTGGCAGCAGGACTACCCGGACGTCGAGAACTGGGTCGGCCCGCTCTACGTGACCGGCGGTTCCTCGAACGACGGTCTGTACAGCAACCCGCAGGTCGACGCGCTGGCCAAGGAAGCCGCCTCCGCGCCGAGCCTGGAGGCCGCGCACGCCAAGTACGCCGAGGCGGTCGCCCTGATCGACCAGGACGTCCCCTCGATCCCGGTCTACTTCGGTGGTCAGCAGTCCGGCCACTCGGAGAAGGTCAAGAAGCTGGAGCTCTCCAACGTCGGTGAGCTTGACCTCACCTCGGTCGAGCTCTGATCCGAACGGTCTGACCCCGGGTCGGGCTCACCTACCGGTGAGCCCGACCCGGGCCGTTCCGCGAGGGGTGTCACCACGCTCCTCGCCACGTCTGTCATCCCCGTGTCGGCCGTCCGACGCGCGCCCCCTGTCTGGAGGACCACCCCATGGGCCGTTATCTGTTGAGACGGCTACTCCAACTCGTCCCGGTCTTCATCGGGACGACGTTCCTGATCTACTGGCTCGTGTGGTCGGTGCCCGGCGATCCGTTCGCGGGCAAGTGCGGCGAGCGTCCCTGCCCCGACAGCTTCGTCAACAAGATGACGGAGAAGTTCAAGCTCGACGAGCCGCTGCTCGTGCAGTACGGCAACTACATGAAGAACCTCTTCCAGGGTGACTTCGGGGAGACGTTCGGCGGTCGGCAGATCGGCGACATCATCGCCACCGCGTACCCGAACACCCTGAAGCTGGCCCTGGTGGCGCTCGCCATCGAGGCGGTCATCGGCCTCACCGCGGGCGTGCTCACCGGCCTGCGCCGCAACGGCTTCCTGGACAACCTGGTCCTCGTCTCCACCCTCTTCCTGATCGCGCTGCCGATCTTCGTCATCGGCTTCGTGGCCCAGTGGCTGCTCGGCGTGCAGTGGGGCATCGTCAAGCCGACCGTCTCCAACGAGATGCGGCTCTCCGAACTGATCGTCCCCGGCTTCGTGCTGGGCAGCGCCTCGATGGCGTACGTCGCGCGGTTGGCCCGCACGAGCATCGCGGAGAACCGCCGCGCCGACTACGTCCGCACGGCGATCGCCAAGGGCCTGCCGATGCGCCGGGTGGTCGGGGTGCACCTGCTGCGCAACTCGCTCATCCCGGTGGTGACCCTGCTCGGCACCGACCTCGGCGCCCTGATGGGCGGGGCCATCGTCACCGAGGGCATCTTCCAGATCAACGGGATCGGCCGACAGGTCTACCGCGCGATCATTACCAAGGAGAGCGCTACCGTTGTCTCCATCGTGGTGGTCCTGGTGCTCGTCTACCTGCTGATGAACCTGCTGGTCGACCTGCTCTACGCCGCCCTGGACCCGAGGATCCGCTATGAGTGAGCGCAGTGAACGAATCATCATTGCCGCGTGCGAGGTCACTCGTGTCCGCGCCGAGCGGAGCGAGGTGCTGGCATGAGTGACCCGAGTGCCGCCTCGATCGTCAGCACGCCGCCCGCGCAGGCACCCGACGAGATCGGGGCGCCGACCAACGCGGGTCTGCCGGAGAACGCCCGCAAGGACAAGCCGCGCGGCCTGCTCGGCGACGCCTGGCGCGACCTGCGCCGCAAGCCGCTGTTCTGGATCTCCGCGGCGTTCATCTTCCTCTTCCTGCTGATGACCATCTTCCCGTCGCTGTTCACCTCCGGCGACCCGGAGAACGGCGATCTGCAGAACAGCCTCGTCGGCCCCTCTTCCGAGGCCTGGTTCGGCTACGACTTCCAGGGCCGCGACGTCTTCGCCCGGGTGATCTACGGCGCCCGCGCCTCCATCGTGGTGTCCCTGCTCTCCGTGCTCGGCGTGCTGCTTCTCGGCGGCGCGATGGGGATCGTCGCGGGCTACCGGGGCGGCTGGGTGGACGCGCTGCTCTCCCGTATCGCCGACGTCTTCTTCGGGCTGCCGTTCGTGCTGGGTGCCATCGTGATCCTGACGACCTTCAACGGGTCGGGCACGAGCAACACCAAGGCGGAGATCATGGCCCTGGTGAGCATCTCCCTGGTCGTGCTGGGCTGGCCGGTCGTGATGCGGCTGATGCGCTCCTCGGTGCTGGCCACCAAGGAAGCGGACTACATCGTCGCCGCCCGCGCGCTGGGTGCCGGCACCGGCCGGATCATCATGAAGCACCTGCTGCCGAACTGTCTCGCCCCGCTGCTGGTCTACGGCACGATCCTGGTCGGCTCCTACATCGGTGCCGAGGCGACGCTGTCCTTCCTGGGTGTCGGCCTGAAGAGCCCGGTGGTCTCCTGGGGCATCATGATCAACGAGGCGCAGAACCTCCTCCGCGTCGCGCCGTACCTGCTCTTCTTCCCCGCCGCGTTCCTCGTCACCGCCGTCCTGAGCTTCGTGATGCTCGGTGAGGCGGTCCGCGAGGCCCTCGATCCGAAACTCCGCTAGGGGAGATTCAGTTGTCCGACATTCTGGTGTCCGAGCAGTCCGCGGCCGGTGCGTCCGGCCGCCCCTCGGGCAGGTTGCTCGAGGTCGACGACCTCCGGGTGGAGTTCCGTACCCGGGACGGCGTCGCCAAGGTCATCAACGGGGTCACGTACCACGTCGACGCGGGGGAGACCCTCGCCGTGCTCGGCGAGTCCGGCTCCGGTAAGAGCGTCACCGCGCAGACCGTCATGGGCATCCTCGACACGCCGCCGGGCTTCGTCACCGGCGGGCAGGTCCGCTTCCACGGCAAGGACATGCTCGGCATGTCCTTCGAGGAGCGGCGCCGCATCCGCGGCGAGGGCATCGCGATGATCTTCCAGGACGCGCTCTCGGCGCTGAACCCGGTCTTCACCGTCGGTTTTCAGATCGCCGAGCAGTTCCGGGTGCGGCGCGGCATGAGCCGCGCCGACGCGAAGAAGCGCGCGATCGAAATGCTCGACCAGGTCAAGATCCCGAACGCCAAGGGCCGGTTCAGCAGCTACCCGCACCAGTTCTCGGGCGGTATGCGGCAGCGCGCGATGATCGCGATGTCGCTCGCCCTGGACCCGGAGGTGCTGATCGCGGACGAGCCGACCACCGCGCTCGACGTGACGGTGCAGGCGCAGATCATGGACCTGCTCGCCGAACTCCAGCGCGAGCGGCAGATGGGCATGATCCTGATCACCCACGACCTCGGCGTCGTCGCCGACGTCGCGGACCGGATCGCGGTCATGTACGCGGGCCGGATCGTCGAGGAAGCCAACGTCTACGACCTGTACGCCAAGCCGGCGCACCCGTACACGATCGGCCTGATCAACTCGATCCCGCGACTCGACGAGAAGGGGCAGCAGCTCCGGACGATCAAGGGCCTCCCGCCGAACCTGATGAACATCCCGTCGGGCTGCCCGTTCAACCCGCGCTGCCCCATGGCACAGCCGGTCTGCCGGGAGAAGGTCCCGCCGCTGCTGCAGGTCGGTTCCGGCCGGGCCAGCGCCTGCCACTTCGCCGAGGAGCTGGTGAACCGTGACTGAGAACATCCTCGAGGTCCGTGACCTGGTCAAGCACTATCCCGTGACCCGGGGCGTGGTGTTCAAGAAGACCATCGGTCACGTCAAGGCGGTCGACGGCGTCTCCTTCGAGCTGAAGGCCGGGGAGACCCTCGGCGTCGTCGGCGAGTCGGGCTGCGGCAAGTCCACGCTCGCCCGGGTCCTGATGAACCTGGAGAAGCCGACCGCCGGCAGCGTCCACTACAAGGGCCAGGACATCTCCAAGTTCTCCGGCGGGGCGCTGCGGCGGCTGCGCCGGCAGATCCAGCTGGTGATGCAGGACCCGTACACCTCGCTGAACCCCCGGATGACGGTCGGCGACCTGATCGGCGAGCCGTTCGAGATCCACCCGGAGGTGGCGCCGAAGGGCACCCGCCAGGGCAAGGTCAAGGAACTGCTCGACCTGGTGGGTCTGAACCCGGAGCACATCAACCGGTACCCGCACCAGTTCTCGGGTGGTCAGCGGCAGCGCATCGGCATCGCCCGCGCGCTCGCCCTGCGGCCCGAGATCATCGTCTGCGACGAGCCGGTCAGCGCCCTGGACGTGTCGATCCAGGCCCAGGTGATGAACCTGTTGGAGAAGCTCCAGGGCGAGTTCGGCCTGTCGTACATCTTCATCGCGCACGACCTGTCGGTGGTCCGGCACCTGTCGGACCGGGTCGCGGTCATGTACCTCGGCAAGATCGCGGAGATCGGCACCGAGGACGAGATCTACGAGCGGCCGACCCACCCGTACACCCAGGCGCTGCTCTCGGCCGTGCCGGTGCCGGACCCGACCGTCCGGGAGAACAAGGCGATCATCCGCCTCACCGGTGACGTGCCGTCGCCGGTGAGCCCGCCCTCGGGCTGCCGGTTCCGCACCCGGTGCTGGAAGGCGCAGGACATCTGCGCCGAGCAGGTCCCGCTGCTGGAGGTCCGGCCGGGCTCGGACCACCCGAGCGCCTGCCACTTCGCCGAGAAGCGCGAGATCGTGCAGACGCACGAGGCGTGAGCCCCGCGGAGCCGCCTGCCGACGTCATCGCGACGGCGGCAGGCGGTTCCGTCTTTTCCGGCGACCGCGCCGGCGTACGCCGGCGAGGGGGCCACGGTCGGCGTACGCCTCACAGGGGGCCGCGGCCGGCGCGGAGCAGCAGCAGTGCGAGCTGCGTACCGTCGGCGCCCAGGGCGACCCGGAAGCGCTCCAGGATCTCCCGTTCCCGGGACAGCACCAGCCGGGTGCCGCCGGAGGCCATCCGCGTCACCCCCACCTCCTGCGAGAGCTGGGCCCGCTCCTGCCACAGCTCGATCAACGCCCGGTCGATCTCGTCGATCCGCTCGCGGATCTCGACGATCCGGGCCGCCGCGGTCGGCTCCGGAGTGCCGGTACGCGCCTCCGGCCCGGCGCCGGCGTTTTCCGGCGCGTCGGCCGGGGAACCGGAGGCACCCGGGCCGGGTCGGCCCGTCTCGGGGCGCCGCAGGCTGCCGTTGGACTCCACCACGTCTGTCATCATCGGGTACCCCTCGCCGTCAGGTGCCCGGTGCCCGGATCCCGGGACGAAGAAAGCCCCGGGCTCCAGGAGCCCGGGGCTTTCTCGTAGGTCTGGTTGATCAGGCGCGACCTACGGCTGCCGGACTCCCGGTGCCGTAGTAAAAGTAGAAGCGCTGACCGAACATGTCGTCGAGTATGCCGACCCTGGCCCGGCCTGCGCAAGGATTCGGCGCAACCCGTGACCGGACGGGCGGTCCCGGTGCCGTCGCGACGCCGGGACCGCCCGCGCCTCAGCCGAGGCGGGTGATGCGGTCGGCCGGGCCGGGAGCGACCGGGGCGCCGGCGCCCAGGTAGGCGATCAGCGCGTCGACGTCGAAGCCGGGGGCGGTGGTCCGGTTGGTGCCGGCCTGGAGCTCGGTGAAGCCGTCCCCGCCGTTGGCCAGGAAGTCGTTCGTGGTGACCCGGTAGCTGGCGGCCGGGTCGACCGGCGCGCCGTCGAACGCCAGGGCGCTGACCCGGGAGCCCACCGGGGCCGTGCTGTCGTAGGAGTAGGTCAGCCCGGCGGACACCTGGAGGATGCGCTGGGTGGTCTGCCCGTTGAAGCCCACGAACTGCTGCTCCAGCACGTTGCGCAGCTGCGCGCCGGTGAGGGTCTGGGTGACCACCAGGTTGTTGAACGGCTGGACGGTGAACGCCTCGCCGTAGGTGATCTCGCCAGGGTCCTCGTCGCCGGCCGAGGCCGCGTACGGCAGGGACGCCCGGATGCCGCCCGGGTTCATCAGTGCGATCTGCGCCCCGTTCGAGCGGGTGTACGCGAGCTGCGCGTCGGCGATCACGTCACCGAGCGGGCTTTCCCCGTTCGGCCGGACGTCGCGGACGATGTCGGCCGAGATCCGGCCCACCACCCGGTTGGCGATGGGCGCGACGGCCCTCCGGTACTTGTCGGCCAGCGCCTTCGCGCCCGGGTCCACCAGGTCGGGGTTGCGCACGTACGTGCCCGGCGCGCTCTCCTGCCAGCCGCCGTCCGGTTTGCGTACGCCGTTCTCGACCACGACGTTGCGGGCGGAGATCCCGGTGAACCGGCCCGTGCGCCGGTCCAGCGAGTAGTCCACGTCCGTGATCAGCTGGCCGTTGTTGCCGGCGCTGGTGACCACGCTGCGGGCGCCGGAGGAGTTCGGCAGCGAGCAGGAGTAGAAGCGGTGGGTGTGGCCGGAGACGACCAGCCCGAACTCCGGCCGCAGGCCGCGGACGATGTCGACGATCGGGCCGGAGAAGTTGGCGCAGTCCGAGACGCCGGGGGTGGCCGGCGGCGGCGACTGGGCCCCGCCCTCGTGCACCAGCAGCACCATCGCCTTGACGCCGAAGAGCTTGAGCACGCCGGCCCACTTGTTGGCGGTCTGCACCTCGTCGGTGAACTTCACGGAGGTGATGCCGGCCGGGTTGACGATGCCCGGGGTGCCCTCCAGGGTCACGCCGACGAAGCCGACGGGCACCCCGCCGACGAACTTCACGTCGACCGGGGGCAGGATCGGCAGGCCGGTCTTCCTGCTGACCGTGTTGGCGGCCAGGTAGGTGAACTTGGCGCCGGCGAAGCCGTCCCCGTCCTGGCAGCCGTCGACCGGGTGGCAGCCGCCCTTGTTGATCCGGATCAGCTCGTCGACGCCCTCGTCGAACTCGTGGTTGCCGACGGAGCTGACGTCGAGCCCGATCTCGTCCATCAGCTCGATGGTCGGCTCGTCGTGGAAGGCGGCGCTGACGAGCGGGGTGGCGCCGATCAGGTCGCCGGCCCCGACGGTGGTCGTGACGCGCCCCTCGGCCTTGGCCTCGGCGCGCAGCTTCTTCAGCCAGGTGGCGAGGTACTCCACGCCGCCGGCGGGGGTGCCGTTGACCGTCGCGCCGCTGCCGCCGGGCGGGTCGATGGCGCCGTGGAAGTCGTTGTAGCTCAGGAAGTTGCCCTTGACCTCGCCGCCGGTCGGGACGGCGTAGGAGACCGAGACGGGCGTGAGGCCGGCCGCCTGGTCGGTGGCGGGGTCCGGCGCGGGCCGGGAAGCGGTGGACAGCGTGGCGACGACGGCCAACGCGAGGGTGGGCGCGGCGAGGTGGCGCAGCGCCGCCCGACCGCGCGAACGCGGCTGAGTCATGGTCGTTCTCCCAGTCGTGTACGGGGGAGGAGCCGGATTTTCACCGTCATCGTTGTGCATGGGGGACGGCGGCACCAGACACGACAAGGTGACAGCTTCGTCTCGACCGGTGGTAAGAAAGGACCCTTCCTGCGACCCGACGGTACGTGGCGGGGAAGTGTCCGCCGGGCGGCATAGACTCGCCGTGCGATGCATCCTCTCTTCGACATCCCCGCGTCCCCGCCCGCCCCGACGGCGCCGCACCGGCCCCGGCCGGCGGCCGTCCACCTCGATCCACAGGCCCTGGTGGAGGGCCTCAACGGGCCGCAGCGCGACGCCGTCACCCACGCCGGCTCGCCGCTGCTGATCGTGGCCGGTGCGGGTTCGGGCAAGACCCGGGTGCTCACCCACCGGATCGCCTACCTGCTGGCCGCCCGGGACGTGCACCCCGGCGAGATCATCGCGATCACCTTCACCAACAAGGCCGCCGGCGAGATGAAGGAGCGCGTCGCCAACCTGGTGGGTCCCCGCGCCCGCCTGATGTGGGTGTCGACGTTCCACTCCGCGTGCGTACGCATCCTGCGTGCCGAGCACGAGCACGCCGGGCTGAAGTCGACCTTCTCGATCTACGACGCCGACGACTCCCGCCGGCTGATGCAGATGGTCGCCAGGGAGCTGGACCTCGACCCGAAGCGCTACCCGGCGCGCGGGCTGGCCGCCCAGGTCTCCAACCTGAAGAACGAGCTGGTCGATCCCGAGGAGTTCGCGGGGCGGGCCAAGGGCCCCAACGAGCGGGCGCTGGCGGAGGCCTACACGCTCTACCAGCGGCGGCTGCGCGAGGCGCACGCGCTGGACTTCGACGATCTGATCATGACGACCGTGCACCTGCTCCAGTCCCACCCGCACGTCGCGGAGAGCTACCGCCGGCGGTTCCGGCACGTCCTGGTCGACGAGTACCAGGACACCAACCACGCCCAGTACGTGCTGATCAAGGAGCTGGTCGCCGGCACGGAGGGGATCGAGCCGGCGGAGCTCTGCGTGGTCGGTGACGCCGACCAGTCGATCTACGCGTTCCGGGGCGCCACGATCCGCAACATCCTGGAGTTCGAGCGCGACTTCGGCGACGCCCGCACGATCCTGCTGGAGCAGAACTACCGCTCCACCCAGACCATCCTCAACGCGGCCAACGCGGTGATCGACCGGAACACGTCGCGCAAGCCGAAGCGACTGTGGAGCGAGGCGGGGGCCGGCGAGCCGATCGTCGGCTACGTGGCCGACACCGAGCACGCCGAGGCCGACTGGGTGGCCCGCGAGATCGACCGGTTGGTCGACGCCGACGAGACCCGCCCCGGCGACGTTGCCGTCTTCTACCGCACCAACGCCCAGTCCCGGGTCTTCGAGGAGGTGTTCATCCGGGTCGGCCTGCCCTACAAGGTGGTCGGCGGGGTGCGCTTCTACGAGCGCAAGGAGGTCCGCGACGCGCTGGCCTACCTGCGCGCGGTGGTCAACGACGACGACACCGTCAGCCTGCGCCGGATCCTCAACACCCCCCGGCGGGGCATCGGCGACCGGGCCGAGGCGTGCGTGGAGGCGCTGTCCGGCCGGGACCGGATCTCCTTCGGCGCGGCGCTGCGGCGGGCGAAGGACGCTCCGGGCATCTCCACCCGGGCGGCCAACGGCATCGCCGACTTCGTCGCCCTGCTCGACGGCGCCCGCGAGCTGGCCGAGACCGGCACCCCGGAGGAGGTGCTGGAGGCGCTGCTGACCCGCTCGGGCTACCTGACCGAGCTGGAGGAGAGCCTCGACCCGCAGGACGCGGGCCGGGTCGACAACCTCCAGGAGCTGGTCAGCGTCGCCCGGGAGTACACCGAGCGGATCGAGGCGACCGGCGAGGAGGGGGAGCGGGCGACCCTGGCGGGGTTCCTGGAGCAGGTCGCGCTGGTCGCCGACGCCGACCAGGTGCCGACGGACGACCCGGACCACCAGGGCGTGGTCACCCTGATGACGCTGCACACGGCGAAGGGCCTGGAGTTCCCGGTGGTCTTCCTGACCGGTCTGGAGGACGGCGTCTTCCCCCACCTTCGCTCGCTGGGCGACAGCCGGGAGCTGGAGGAGGAGCGCCGGCTGGCGTACGTGGGCATCACCCGGGCCCGTCAGCGCCTCTACCTCTCCCGGGCGGTCACCCGCTCGGCGTGGGGGCAGCCGGCCTACAACCCGCCGTCGCGGTTCCTGGAGGAGCTGCCGCCGGAGCTGGTGCGCTGGGAGCGCACCGAGGGGTCGTACACCTCGTGGGCCGGCGGTGGCGGCGGCGTGGGTGGCCGCGCGGACCGGGTGCCCGGCGGGCGT
This sequence comes from Micromonospora sp. NPDC049048, assembly GCF_043197615.1. Taxonomy (NCBI): domain Bacteria; kingdom Bacillati; phylum Actinomycetota; class Actinomycetes; order Micromonosporales; family Micromonosporaceae; genus Micromonospora; species Micromonospora sp. NPDC049048. The sequence goes on from NZ_JBICTM010000001.1 coordinate 651,114, forward strand.
GGGGGCTTCAACGGCGGCACGCCGAAGGCGGCGCAGCTGGCGAAGCGGCTGGGGGTCGACGCCAGCCGCCTGACCACGGCGAGCGAGTTGCCGCAGGGGCCGAAGGTCGCCGTCGGCGACCGGGTCAACCACCAGCGCTACGGCCTGGGCCGGGTGCTCGCCGTGGAGGGGCACGGCCCGGGGGCGCGGGCGCAGATCGACTTCGGCGACCAGACGATGTGGCTGGTGCTCCGGCACGCCCCGATCGACAAGCTCTGAGCCTCCGGCACCGGGCACCAGCCGCGGGGCGGTCCGGGGGCGGCGGGCGCGCCAGCGGCCCGGCCGGTGGGAGCTTCCGGCTGGCCGGTCGCCATCGTGTGTTGCCGCCACGGCCCGATCCGGTGACGCGTCGGAGCGTGGCGCCGCCGGTCTTCATCGCGTGTGCCGCCACGGCCCGATCCGGCGGCGCGCCGGACCGGACCGTGGCGGCACACGCGGGTCAGCAGGCCACGTCGATGCCCCGGGCGCGCAGGAACGGCGCGGGGTCGATCTGGTTCCACATCTGGCCCTGGTGCACCTCGAAGTGCAGGTGCGGGCCGGTGGAGTCACCGGTGGAGCCCTCCAGGCCGATGGTCTGCCCGGTGCTGACCTTGTCGCCCACGCCCACCTTCGTGGTGCTCAGGTGCGCGTAGTGGGTCAGGTAGCCGTTGCCGTGGTCGATGAAGACGGAGATGCCGTACCCGTCGCCGACGTCGCCGGCCTTGGTGACGGTGCCGCCGAAGGCCGCGCGGACCGGGGTGCCGGCGGGCAGCGCGAAGTCGATGCCGGCGTGCTGGGTGCCCCAGCGCGGGCCGTAGCAGGAGGTGATGGCCGCGCCCTGCATCGGGATGACCCAACCGGGCGTCGGCTTGCTGGTCGCCTTCGGCTTCGGCTTGGCCGTGGTGGCCTTCGGCTTGGGCTTCGCCGCCGGGCTGGCCTTCGTCGGGCTGGGCGTCGGGCTCGCCGAGGGGGTGGCGGAGGGGGCGGCCGGGGCGGTCGTCTCGCGGGCGGAACGGTCGGCGCGGTCGGCGGCCTCCGCGCGGGCGGCGGTGTCCACGGCGGCGGCCGGGACGGAGGGGCCGTCGTTCCCGGTGGCCGCGAAGGCGGCGCCGCCGAGGCCGAGGCCCGTCAGGGCCACCGCGGCGATGATCACGCGGGTGCGGCCGCCGACCCGCTTCCGGTGCCGGGCGGGGGCGTCGGGGGTGTTCTCGTTCCGAATGTCTTCCTGCACGGCGGACCTTCACTGATCGAGGGGGCACTTGACCTCGAAATACTGGTGTCGCGACGGTGCGTGACGGGTAGTGGACAGGAGCGCGGCGGGTCGGCGGCGACTCTCGTCGTCCGATGCGTCCCCGTTCAGGGTTTTCGAGCGCAAAAGTGATCATGCCGGTGCGTGTCGCCGGTCACAGTCGCGTGGGTGACTCGGCTCACTTTGCGCGAACCGGGGCAACGAAAAACCGCCCGGATCGACAGCTCCGGGCGGTTGACGGGCGGTGCGCAGCGTCAGGACGCGGCTACCTCGCTGTAGTACGCCTCTACTTGTAGCTGGATGTCCACTCCGCGCTCCTTGAGCCACGGCACCGGGTCGAGCGGCTCGCCCTTGACATGCACCTCGAGGTGCAGGTGGGAGCCGTAGGAGTGGCCGGTGTTGCCGACGAGGCCGAGCTGGTCGCCCGCCTTCACCTGCTGCCCCTCCTGCACGCTCAGAGCGGAGGAGTGGCCGTAGATCGCCTCGCTGCCGTCGGCGTGCTGGACGATCACCGTGTAGCCGTAGCCGCCGAACCAACCGGCCTTCGTGACGGTGCCGGCGTGGATGGCGACGTAGGGCGTGCCCTCGGCGGCGACCAGGTCGACGCCGGTGTGCAGCTTGCCCCACCGCATGCCGTAGGGCGAGTTGAACTCGTAGCCCTGGAGGGGGAGGAGCCAGACCTCGGGCTCGGCGGACTTCTCGGCTCCGGCCCGGTCGCTGTCGCGGCTGGAACGGTCGGCGGCTTCCGCGCGGGCGGCGGCGTCCTGGTTGATGGTCGAGGCGGCCTTGAGCTCGTCGAGGACCGACGGGCTGACGCTCTTGGCGTCCGGCAGGGCACCCGCGCCGATGGCGACGATGCCGGCGCCGACGAACGCGGTGGTGACGACGGCCGCGTAGCGGCTCCGCGGGGGGGTGGGTACGCGGCGGCGACCGCGATATCGATCGGGCTCAGACGACAGGCGCTGGCGCACGCACACCCTCCGTTGTCGGGGATCCGAAGCGGCTTCCTCGACGCCCGTGAAGTTCCGGTGAACGTCGCCTGGCCGCGTCGTCACCCGTCCGTGGACCTGATGACAACCGTGGACACGTTAGCCAACCACCAGTCCCGTCACAAGCCGAAGCGCCGAATTGCCGACGTGATCTGTCCCTTTCCGTCCGTGATTGTCACGGCTCATACCCGTCGAACGGTGCCTCCGTAACTGCCCGTTCGTCGCGCACGGTGACCGAACGGCGGAGTCGTCCGGCTTGACGCCGGGCGGCGTCATGATCCGCAGTACCGGCGCCGGTGGCCATCGTCACCCGCCGCGCGCGCCGCGAGTTCGCCGCCCGGATTTCCCGGGCAGGGGTGAGCGGGTTACCGTTCGTTCAGTGAAGCCGCGGAGCCGGTGAAAGGGATGCGCTGATGAGCTCTCGTGTACGGGTCGTCGTCGCCAAGCCGGGCCTGGACGGCCACGACCGTGGTGCAAAGGTCGTCGCGCGTGCCCTGCGGGACGCCGGCATGGAGGTCATCTACACCGGCCTGCACCAGACGCCGGAGCAGATCGTGGAGACCGCCATCCAGGAGGACGCCGACGCGGTCGGGCTCTCCGTGCTGTCGGGGGCGCACATGACGCTGTTCCGGCGGGTGGTGGAACTGCTCGGTGAGCGTGACGCCCGCGACATCGTCGTTTTCGGTGGCGGCATCATTCCCGACGCCGACATTCCCGAGTTGCAGCGGCTCGGCGTCGCCAAGATCTTCACGCCGGGCGCGACCACCCAGTCGATCGTGGAGTGGGTCCGGCAGAACGTCGCGCAGCCGGTCGCCTGACGAGGGCCCGGCAGCCCGTTCGGCGCCGGGCGCCAGCAACCGCGCGCGTGGCTGGTCGACGGCCGACCCCGGACAGGGGGAGGGGCCGGACGCACCCCTCACACGTCCGGCCCCTCTATGCACGATGCCCCGCCGCCACCCCTCGACCGACAGGGCATCGGCCGCTCCCGTCGCCGCGCTGCGTGCAGCGCTCCGACACCTGACTCAACGACGCCTCCACAAAGGGGTTACGCAGCCCCGGGAACATCCCCCGGACGGCTGACATCACGCGGAACTCGCGGAAAGGCCGCGCGACACGGCCGATTGTGCATTACCGCACAACGCGCACCCGCTCGGTTGCCGGCGGTGTCCACCTCGCTAGGCTGCGCCCAATGGCCTGTTTCAAGCGATGACAGGCGTCAAACTGTTTTCCATACGCTGGTGGCGGCGCGACGGCGCGCCGCGGAGACGGGACGGGACGCGCAAACGTGGACCTGTACGAGTACCAGGGGCGGGACCTGTTCGAGCGGCACGGCTTGCCCGTGCTCGCTGGCGGCGTCGCCACGACCCCGGAGGAGGCCCGCGCGATCGCCGAACGCCTCGGCGGTCGGGTGGTCGTCAAGGCGCAGGTGAAGGTCGGTGGCCGCGGTAAGGCCGGCGGCGTGAAGCTGGCCGAGGGCGCGGAGGAGACGGTGGCCCGCGCCACCGACATCCTCGGCATGGACATCAAGGGCCACACCGTCCACAAGGTCATGATCACCGTGACCGCGGACGTGGCCGAGGAGTACTACTTCTCGTACCTGCTCGACCGGGCGAACCGCACCTTCCTCTGCATCGCCAGCGTCGCGGGCGGCATGGACATCGAGCAGGTCGCCGCCGAGACCCCGGAGAAGGTCGTCAAGGCCCCGATCGACGCCAACACCGGCGTCGACGAGGCGAAGGCGCGCGAGATCGTCTCCGCCGCCGGCTTCCCGGCGGAGGTCGCCGACCAGGTCGTCGAGGTCGCCGTGGGCCTGTGGAAGGCCTTCGTGGCCGAGGACGCCACGCTGGTCGAGGTGAACCCGCTGGCCAAGACCGGTGAGGGCAAGCTGCTGCTGCTCGACGCCAAGATCACCCTCGACGAGAACGCCGCGTTCCGGCACCCGGACCACGAGGCGCTGGTCGACCAGGCCGCGGTGGACCCGCTGGAGCAGGCCGCCAAGGAGAAGGACCTCAACTACGTCAAGCTCGACGGCGAGGTCGGCATCATCGGCAACGGCGCCGGCCTGGTCATGTCGACCCTCGACGTGGTCGCGTACGCCGGTGAGCGGCACGGCGGCGTCAAGCCGGCCAACTTCCTCGACATCGGCGGTGGCGCGAGCGCCGCCGTGATGGCGAACGGCCTGGAGATCGTCCTCTCCGACCCGTCGGTGAAGAGCGTCTTCGTCAACGTCTTCGGCGGCATCACCGCCTGTGACGAGGTCGCCAACGGCATCGTGCAGGCGCTGGCCCTGCTCGAGCAGCGCGGCGAGCAGGTCACGAAGCCGCTGGTCGTCCGCCTCGACGGCAACAACGCCGAGGCCGGCCGGGCGATCCTCGACGGCGCGAACAACCCGCTGGTCCAGCGGGTCGACACGATGGATGGCGCGGCCGAGCGGGCCGCCGAGCTGGCGGCTGCGGGGGTCTGACAATGGCTATCTGGCTGACCAAGGACTCGAAGGTCATCGTCCAGGGGATGACCGGTTCCGAGGGTTCCAAGCACACCCGGCGGATGCTCGCCGCGGGCACCAACGTCGTCGGCGGCGTCAACCCGCGCAAGGCGGGCCAGACGGTCGACTTCGACGGCACCCAGCTGCCGGTCTTCGCCAGCGTCGCGGACGCGATGGCGCAGACCGGTGCGGACGTCACGGTGATCTTCGTACCGCCGCAGTTCACCAAGGGCGCGGTCGTCGAGGCGATCGACGCGGGGATCGACCTGGCCGTGGTGATCACCGAGGGCGTGCCGGTGCACGACACCGCCGCGTTCTGGGCGTACAACGTCGCCAAGGGGGAGCGGACCCGGATCATCGGCCCGAACTGCCCGGGCATCGCCTCGCCGGGCGCCTCCAACGCCGGCATCATCCCGGCCGACATCACCGGCACCGGCCGCATCGGCCTGGTCAGCAAGAGCGGCACGCTGACCTACCAGATGATGTACGAGCTGCGCGACATCGGCTTCTCGACCTGCGTCGGCATCGGCGGTGACCCGATCATCGGCACCACGCACATCGACGCGCTCGCCGCGTTCGAGGCCGACCCGGACACCGACGCGATCGTCATGATCGGTGAGATCGGTGGCGACGCCGAGGAGCGGGCCGCCGAGTTCATCAAGGCGAACGTGACCAAGCCGGTGGTCGGCTACATCGCCGGCTTCACCGCGCCGCCCGGCAAGACCATGGGGCACGCCGGTGCGATCATCTCCGGCTCGGCGGGCACCGCCGACGCCAAGAAGAGCGCGCTGGAGGCCGTCGGCGTCAAGGTCGGCAAGACCCCGACCGAGACCGCCAAGCTCATGCGGGAGATCATGTCCGCGGGCTGAGCCCGGCTGACGTACGACCGGAGGGCCGACCGTTCGCGGGCGGCCCTCCGTCGTTGCCGGCGCGACGTGACCGGCAGCGGCGCCGGGATGGCCTCAGTCGTTGTAGAGCGGGTAGTTGCCGCCGGCCCAGAGGATGCCGCTACCGATGATGTTGAGCACGCCGAACGCGATCGCCAGGTAGCCGAGCACGGGGGACTGGCCGAAGCGCTTGGCGTCCCGGATCGACAGGTAACCGAAGACGATCCCCAGGATGCCGCAGCAGAGCAGGCCGAGGATGATGCCGAGCACGCCCCAGAGCACCGTGCGGTCGCTCCCGGCCGCGGCCGGCGGCGGCGGGGGCGGTGGATACGGAGTGTTCACGGCTCTCCTCCGGGCGTCGGTGTCACGACCCTCGGTCGCGTCCCTGCGCCCGAGGCTAGACCGGATCGGGGGCCGGAGATGGTGGATCACGGAACTCGTCGCCGCTGCGGGGCGGTATCGGACTGCCGCTGCCGGCCCGGCATGCCAGAGTAGACGCGATGTCCTCCGTCACCCCTGATCAGCCCAGCCGTCCCGGCACCGGCGTCGGCCCCGGCGCCCGGCCCGCCGCGCCCGTCGGACGCGGCCGGCGGGTGCCCGCGCCGCGCGCCGGCGAGCCGCGCCGCAGCCGCGCCCCGCTCGCCGTCGCCGCCGGGGTGGCCGCCGGCTGGGCGGCGCTCACCTCGTGGCTGCCGGTCGTGGTCGTGCTCTGGCTGTTCCAGCTCAGTGAGGGTGCGGCGTCCGTGTCGGACGCGCTCCGCGCCGGCCTGGCCGGTTGGCTGCTCGGGCACGGAGTCCCACTGGAGACCGTCGCCGGTCCGTTCGGGCTGGCCCCGCTGGCGCTGACCGCACTGGTGTTCTGGCGGTTGACCCGGGCGGGCGTGCACACCAGCCGGGCCATCGGCGCGCGCGGCGGGCGGTCACCCCGGCAGGCGCTCCTCGCCGCCGGCGCGGTCGGCGTCGCGTACGCGCTGCTCGGGGTGCTCGGCGCGGCCCTGGCCGGCGTCCCCCTGGTCCGCGCCGGGCTGACCCTCCTGCTGTTCGGCACCCTCGCGGCCCTGGTCGGCGCGGCCCGGACCACCCACGTGGCCGGTCTGCTCGCCGCGCGCTCCCCGGAGCCGCTGCGCGACGGCATCCGCACCGGGCTCGTCGCCGGGCTGCTGCTGTTGGGCGCGGGAGCCGGTGCGGCGGGGCTCGCCGTGGCCACCGGAGGCGGGGACGCCGCCGACCTGATCGGGGCCTACAACACCGGGGTCGCCGGCCAGGCCGGGATCACGCTGGTCAGCCTCGCCTACGCGCCGAACGCCACGATCTGGGCGGTCAGCTACCTGCTCGGCCCCGGCTTCGCTGTCGGCACCGACACCGCCGTACGCACCAGTGAGGTCTCCGTGGGGGCGCTGCCGGCCGTACCGCTGCTGGCCGGGCTGCCGCGCGGGCCGGTCGACGGCCTCGGGGCCGCGCTGCTCGCGGTGCCGGTCCTCGCCGGCATGGCCGCGGGTTGGCTGCTCGCCCGCCGGCTGCTCCGGATCGCCGCCGACGACCGGGCGCCGCTGCGCTGGGGACCGCTGCTCGGGCCGGCGGCGCTCGCCGGTCCGGTGGCCGGCCTGCTGCTGGGCGTCGCCGCGGCGGCCTCCGCCGGGTCGCTCGGCGGCGGCCGGCTGGCCGAGGTGGGGCCCGTCGCCTGGCAGGTGGCGGCGGTGGGGGCGGCGGTCATCACGGTCGGGGCGGTGATCGGCGCCGCCGCGACCCGTGCGCTGTCCCGCGCGCCCCGCTGAGGGCCGACAAAACCGGAGGGGCGCCCCGGCCGAGCCGGGACGCCCCTTGTCGCATGCCGGTCAGGGGATGAAGAAGCCCAGGCCGAGGAAGCCGAACTGGAGCAGGCTGAGCACGATGCCGACGGCGCCGCAGATCAGGCCGGCGAGGGCCTGACCGCCGTTGTCGGCGAGTCCCTGGTCGGCCTTCTGCTTGCCCATCCACCCGGTCACCAGCGCGCCGATGCCCAGCGGGATGCCGAGGTAGCAGCAGACCAGCGGGATCGACGCGATGCCGATGATCATGGACACCAGGCCGAGGGTGTTCTCCTGCTGTCCCGGCCCCTTACCCGCGAACCCCGCGTTCGGGTACATGGGCGGCGGCGCGTACGCCTGCTGTCCGTACGGGTCCTGGTACGGCGGCTGGCCGTACGGCTGGCCCGAGCTGGGCTGCTGCCCGTACGGGTCCGGCTGGCCGTACGGCTGGCCGGAGGTGGGCTGCTGCTGACCGTACGGGTTCGGCGGAGCGGCGTACGGGTCCTGCGGGGCGTACGGATCCTGCGGCTGCCCGGAGACGGGCTGCTGACCGTACGGCGCCGTCGGCGGCAGGGCGTACGGGTCGTGGTGCGGCGCGGTCGGATCCTGGTGCGGCTGCTGACCGTACGGATCCTGTCCGGGGTAGCCGGGCTGCATGCGACTCCTCGTCCGATCTGTCAGTAGCTGCTGGTGGAGGTGCTGCCGCCCACCACGCCGGCGAGCCCACCGAGCAGGCAGCACAGCAGCACGATCACGTACCAGCTGATGCCGACGATGAGGGCCCACTTGGACCACTTCTTCGACTCGGCGGCGGCGGCCTGGGCCCCGGCGTAGTCGCCCTGCTGGAGCAGCGGGTTCACCTTGGAGGCGTTGATGATCGCCGGGATGGCCAGCGGCCAGAAGAGGAAGATGGCGACGATCGACATCGTCATGTTGTTGTTGATCTGCGGCTGCTGCGGCTGGTATCCGGGCTGCATCTCGGCGTACTCCTCATTCCACTCGACACCCCGTTGGGGCGTCGGATCACTGACGGGTGCGGGCCTGACGCGCGCCGGCCCGAGCGACCGGCAGCGTACCTGGTCCCGGCCATTCACGTCGTCGGTGAATGTCGCAATGCCCAGCGGATGGAGCAGACGGCACGCCCGATAGGCTGGCCCGGTGACCGAGCCCGCGCCCGTCGCCCGCATCGTCGTCCTGGTCTCCGGCTCCGGGAGCAACCTTCAGTCCCTGCTAGACGCGGGTGCCGATCCGGCGTACGGGGCCAGGGTGGTGGCCGTCGGCGCGGACCGGTACGGCATCGCGGGTCTGGACCGGGCCGTCGCGGCGGGGGTGCCGACCTTCGTGGAGCGGATCGCCGACCACCCCAGCCGCGAGGACTGGGACGCGGCGCTGACCGCCCGGGTCGCCGAGCACCGGCCGGACCTGGTCGTCTCCGCCGGCTTCCTCAAGCTGGTCGGCCCGCGCTTCCTGGCCGCCTTCGGCGACCGCTACCTGAACACCCACAACACGCTGCTGCCGGCGTTTCCCGGCATCCACGGTCCGCGCGACGCCCTCGCCTACGGGGTGAAGGTCACGGGGGCCACGCTCTTCTTCGTCGACGCGGGCATGGACACCGGCCCGATCGTCGCGCAGGTCGCCGTGCCCGTGCACGACGACGACGACGTCGAGACGCTCACCGAGCGCATCAAGGAAGCCGAGCGGCGCCAGCTCGTCGAGCAGGTGGGCCGCCTGGTCCGCGAAGGTTGGACGATCACCGGAAGAAAGGTCACTGTTCCGTGAGTTCCACTCAGGACGAGCGCCGCCCGATCAGGCGGGCGCTGGTCAGCGTGTACGACAAGACCGGCCTGGTCGAGCTGGCGCGGGCGCTGCACGCGGCCGGGGTGGAGATCGTCTCGACCGGCAGCACGGCCTCGACCATCGCCGGCGCGGGCGTGCCGGTGACCCCGGTGGAGACGGTGACCGGCTTCCCGGAGATCCTCGACGGCCGCGTCAAGACGCTGCACCCGAAGGTGCACGGTGGGCTCCTCGCCGACCTGCGCAAGGACTCCCACGTCGCCCAGCTCGACGAGCACGGCATCGCGGGCATCGACCTGCTGGTGTCGAACCTCTACCCGTTCCAGGCCACGGTCGCCTCCGGGGCCGGCGTCGAGGAGTGCGTCGAGCAGATCGACATCGGCGGTCCGGCCATGGTGCGGGCCGCCGCCAAGAACCACGCCTCGGTCGCCGTGGTGACCGATCCGGCCGCGTACCCGGCGCTGCTCGCCGCGCTCGACGGGGGCGGCTTCACGCTGGCCCAGCGGCGGGTGCTGGCCGCCCGTGCCTTCGCCGTCATCGCCGAGTACGACGTGGCGGTGGCCGAGTGGTGCGCCACCACGCTGGCGCCCGAGGAGAACGGCTGGCCGGACTTCGCCGGGCTGGCGCTGCGCCGCTCGGCGGTGCTGCGCTACGGCGAGAACCCGCACCAGCCGGCCGCGCTCTACGTCGACCCGGCCAGCCCGGCCGGGCTGGCCCAGGCCGAGCAGCTGCACGGCAAGGAGATGTCCTACAACAACTACGTCGACGCCGACGCGGCGTGGCGGGCGGCCAACGACTTCGCCGACCAGCCGGCGGTGGCGATCATCAAGCACGCCAACCCGTGCGGCATCGCGGTCGGGGCCGACGTGGCCGAGGCGCACCGCAAGGCGCACGCCTGCGACCCGGTGTCCGCGTACGGCGGGGTGATCGCCGTCAACCGGCCGGTGAGCGTGGAGCTGGCCCGGCAGGTCTCGGAGATCTTCACCGAGGTGCTGGTGGCGCCCGGGTTCGACGAGGGCGCGGTGGAGGTCCTCCAGGCCAAGAAGAACATCCGGCTGCTGCGTGCGCCGGCGTACGGCCCGCTGCCGGCGGAGTGGCGGCAGGTCACCGGCGGCGTACTGGTGCAGGTGGCCGACCGGATCGACGCCGAGGGCGACGACCCGGCCAACTGGCGGCTGGCCACCGGGGAACCGGCCGACGAGGCGACCCTGCGCGACCTGGCCTTCGCCTGGCGGGCGGTGCGCGCGGTGAAGAGCAACGCGATCCTGCTCGCCAGGGACGGCGCGACCGTCGGTGTCGGGATGGGCCAGGTCAACCGGGTCGACTCGGCGCAGCTCGCGGTCAGCCGGGCCGGAGCGGACCGCGCCCGCGGCTCGGTCTGCGCCTCGGACGCGTTCTTCCCGTTCGCCGACGGCCCGAAGATCCTTATCGACGCCGGCGTCCGCGCGATCGTGCAGCCGGGCGGCTCGATCCGCGACGACGAGGTGATCGCCGCCGCCAAGGAGGCCGGCGTCACCATGTACCTGACCTCCACCCGCCACTTCTTCCACTGACCACCCCCACCCCCTCCCTCCCCTCTCCCCTTCTTGAGGGGTCGACCATGCAGTTGTGGTGCCCCGCGGAAGGGGCGAAAAGGTGCTGTCCGCCCACCGCAACTGCATGATCGACCCGGACGGTGGCGGTTCAGGGGGTGGGGCGGAGGGCGGCGAAGTGGCAGGCCGAGGGGTGCGGGTCGGCCGCGCGGGGGACCGTGTGGGGCTCCTCGATGGCGCAGACCTCCTGCGCCTTCCAGCACCGGGTGCGGAAGTTGCAGCCGCTCGGCGGGTCGGCCGGGCTCGGCACGTCGCCGGTGAGCCGGATCATGCTGCGCTGGTCGCGGGCCTCCGGGTCCGGCACCGGCACGGCCGAGAGCAGCGCCTGGGTGTACGGGTGCGTGGCCCGCTCGTAGATCTCGTCCTCGGTGCCGATCTCCACGATCTTGCCGAGGTACATGACCGCGACCCGGTCGGAGATGTGCCGGACCACCGACAGGTCGTGCGCGATGAAGATGTACGACAGGCCGAACTCGTCCTGGAGCTTCTCCAGCAGGTTGATCACCTGGGCCTGGATCGACACGTCGAGGGCGCTGACCGGCTCGTCGCAGACGATGATCTCGGGTCGCAGGGCGAGCGCGCGGGCGATGCCGATGCGCTGCCGCTGGCCGCCGGAGAACTGGTGCGGGTAGCGGTTGATGTGCTCCGGGTTGAGGCCGACCACGTCGAGCAGCTCCCGTACCCGGCCCTGCCGGCTGCCCTTCGGCGCGGCGTCCGGGTGGATCTCGAACGGCTCGCCGATGATGTCGCCGACCGTCATCCGGGGGTTCAGCGAGGTGTACGGGTCCTGCATGACCATCTGCATGTTGCGCCGCAGCCGGCGCAGCTCGGCACCGGAGGCGGAGAACAGGTCCCGTCCCTCCAGGGTGGCCCGGCCGGCGGTCGGCGTCTCCAGCCGCATGAGCAGCCGGGCCAGCGTCGACTTGCCGCAGCCGGACTCGCCGACCACCCCGAGGGTCTCGCCCCGGCGCAGCTCGAAGCTGACCCCGTCGACGGCCTTGACCGCGCCGACCTGCCGCTGGAACAGCACGCCCCGGCGGATCGGGAAGTGCTTGACGAGATCGTCGACGGCGAGGATCGTCTCGCCGCGCACCTTGGTCGGGCTAGCGGGCGCTGTCATCACGCACCTCCTGGGCGAAGTGGCACGCGCTGGTCCGGCCGTCGCCGAGGACCAGGTCGTCCGGCACCACGTCGACGCAGACCTGCTGCACGTACGGGCACCGGGGGTGGAAGGGGCAGCCGGACGGGATCCGCATCAGGTTGGGCGGCAGTCCCTTGATCGTGGCCAGCTCCTGACCCCGTACGTCCAGCCGCGGGATCGACTCCAGCAGCCCCTTCGTGTACGGGTGGGCCGGCGCCCGGTAGAGCGAGCGGACGTCGGCGTGCTCGACGATGCGGCCGGCGTACATGACGGCGATCCGGTCCGCGACGCCGGCCACCACGCCGAGGTCGTGCGTGATCAGGATCATCGCCATGTCGAGGTCGCGGCGCAGGTCCGCCAGGAGGTCCATGATCTGGGCCTGCACGGTGACGTCGAGGGCGGTGGTGGGCTCGTCGGCGATCAGCACCCTCGGGTTCATGGCCAGCGCCATCGCGATCATGACGCGTTGCCGCATTCCGCCGGAGAACTGGTGCGGGTAGTCGCCGAGCCGGCTGGCGGCTGCCGGGATCCGTACCAGGTCCATCAGCTCGACGACCCGCCCGCGGGTGTCCGCCTTGGACATGCCCTCGCGCCGGCGCAGCGTCTCGCCGATCTGCCAGCCGACCGGGAAGACCGGGTTCAGCGCGGAGAGGGCGTCCTGGAAGATCATGGCGATATCCTTGCCGCGTACCTGCCGGCGCTGCTCCTCCGGCAGCTTCAACAGGTCCCGCCCCTGGTAGAGGACCTCTCCGGAGCGGATCACGGCGGGCGGCGTGTCGAGGATGCCCATGATCGCCTGCGCGGTGACCGACTTGCCGGAGCCCGACTCGCCGAGCACCGCGAGCGTCTCACCGGGATCCAGGTGGTACGACACCCCGTTGATCACCTTGGCCACGCCCTCGCCGGTGCGGAACTCGACGTGCAGGTCCCGTACGTCCAACAGGTGCCCACCCTCGGGCGTCGGTGAGGCCGGCGTGGGCCGGACGGCGGACTGACTCACGGTTCACGCCTTTCGTTCGCGACGGGTGGGCGCGTCATCGCAGCTTCGGGTCGAAGGCGTCGCGGATCGCGTCGCCGAGCATGATGAACGCCAGGACGGTCAGCGCCAGGAACGTCGAGGGGACCAGCAGCGGGGTGGCGGCCTCCCGCATGTGCACCCGGCCGGAGTCGATGTCGATGCCCCAGGAGATGGTCGGGGCCCTGAGCCCGATGCCGAGGAAGCTCAGCGTGGCCTCGGCGGCGATGAACGAGCCGAGGGCGATGGTCAGCACCACGATCGCCGGGGCGAGCGCGTTCGGCAGGATGTGCCGCAGCATGATCCGGCCGTCGCCGGCCCCGAGCATCCGGGCCGCCGCGACGTAGTCCTGCTCCTTGGCGGTGATCACCGAGGAGCGGACGACGCGGGCGGCGGTGGTCCAGCCGAGGATCGCCAGCACGAAGACGACCGCGCCGATCCGGACCGCCGAGCTGTCGCTGTTGACCCGCTTGAGCAGCACGATCGCGGCGAGCAGGAGCGGGATGCCGAGGACGATGTCGATCACCCGGGAGAGCACCGCGTCGACCCAGCGGCCGAAGTAGCCGGCCAGCATCCCGACGGTGAGCGCGATCAGGCCGGTGAGCAGCGCGGAGAGCGCGCCGACCAGCAGCGACGCGCGGGCCCCGTAGACCGCCCGGGAGTACGTGTCGCAGCCCTGGAAGTCGTACCCGAAGATGGCCCCGCCGGACGGCCCGGCGTGCTGGCGGGCCAGCACGCAGTCGCGCGGGTCGTTGGCCGTGAACAACCCGGGAACGGCCGCCATGGCGGCGACCAGCACCACCAGGGCGAGGCTGATCCAGAAGATCGGCTTGCGGCGCAGGTCGCGCCAGGCGTCGCCGGCCAGGCTGCGGGGCTTCTGCGGTACGCCCACCTGGCTCGGCGCGCCCGGCTCACCCGACGGTCCCCGCCGCGCGGTCTGGTTCTCGGTCGCGGCGACGGTCTCGAAGTCACTCATGGCCGACACCTCGCTGCGTGCTCCCGCACCTGCTCACTCATAGCGGATCCTCGGGTCGAGTACGGCGTACAGGACGTCCACCACCAGGTTGGAGACGAGGTAGACCACGACGAGCACGCTGACGATGCCCACCACCAGCGGGCCGTCCTCCGTGCGGATGCCGCGGAAGAGGTTGAAGCCGACCCCGGGGATGTTGAACACGCCCTCGGTGATGATCGCGCCGCTCATCAGGTTGCCCAGCTCGACGCCGAGGAAGGTGACCACCGGGATGAGCGAGTTGCGCAGCACGTGGACGGTGACGATCCGCCGCCTCACCAGTCCCTTGGACCGGGCGGTGCGGACGTAGTCGGCGCGCAGGTTCTCGGCCACCGACGTCCGGGTCAGCCGCAGGGCGGTGGCCAGCGAGAGCGAGCCGAGCACGATGCCGGGCAGCAGGAGCGCGTACAGGTCCGGGTTGGCGCCGGCGGTGGGTGGGAAGAGCTGCCACTTGACGCCGAGGAGGTACTGCGCCAGCGGGGCGAGCACGATCGTCGGGATGCCGAGCACCAGCAGGGTCAGCAGCAGCGTCGAGTTGTCGAAGATGCTGGCCCGCCGGATGCCGGCGAGTACGCCCGCGGTGACGCCGAAGAGGATGGTGACCGCCATGGCGATCAGCGCCAGCTTGACCGTGACCGGCCAGGCGGCGGCCAGGATGTCCCCGATCGAGCGTCCCGTGAGGGACTGCCCGAGGTCACCCTGGAGCAGGTTCTTGAGGTAGTCGAAGTAGCGGTAGAAGAAGCCACCGACCCCGGTCCGGTCGAGGTGGAACTTCTCCGTCAGGTACGCCCGCTGCGCCGCCGTGACCGGGCGCTCGCCGGCGAGCGCCTGGATCGGGTCGCCCTGGCCGGCGAACATCAGCGCGTAGACGATCAGCGTCGTCCCGAAGAACGCGAGGACCATCTGGAGCAGACGCCGCAGGATGAAGCGGAACATACTTGGCAGTCTGGCGGAAAAAGTGCGAAGAGGATGGCGGGTCGGGCCACCGTACGCCGATGGCCCGACCCGTCATGCCGTGGTGTTACTTGACGGCCTCGATCTTCAGCAGGTCGATCCGGTCGAAGAGATCCATCTCCACGTTCGTGACCTTGGTCGAGTGGCCGAAGTTGTTCTGGCCGTACCGCAGCGGGATCACCGGCAGGTCCTGCGCCAGCAGGTCCTCCGCCGCCTGGTACTTCTTGATCGCCTCTTCCTCGTTCGCGGCGCTGGCGCCCTCGGCGAGGAGCTTGTCGAAGTCCGGGTTGGCGTAGCCGTAGTAGTTCGACGAGCCGTTGCCGCTGTACAGCGGGCCGAGGTAGTTCTCCATGGACGGGTAGTCCATGACCCAGCCCATCCGGAACAGGCCGACGGGCTGCTTGTCCTTCACCTTGGTCAGCAGGTCCGCGAACTTCGGCTCGGCGGTGCCCACGCAGTCCACGCCCAGGTTGGCCTTGAGCTGGTTGCAGGTCGCGTCGATCCAGTCCTTGTGGCCGCCGTCGCCGTTGTAGGACAGCTCGATCTTCGCGGGGCCGCCCGCGGCCTGGTAGAGGGCCTTGGCCTTGGCCGGGTCGAACTCGCCGGCCTCGCCGATGGTGTTGTCGCGGTAGCCCGCGACGACCGGCGAGACGAACGAGCGGGCCGGCTGCTGCGAGTCCTTGAAGATCGACTTGGTGATCTCGTCCCGGTCGATCGCCATCGAGATGGCCTTGCGCACGTCCGGGTTGCTGAACTCCTCCTCGAAGGTCGGGAAGGCCAGGAACTGGAACGACGAGGCGGGGCTCTGCTTGAACCGGTCGCCGAGGTCGGTGTCGGCCGTCGAGAGGTTCTCGGTCGGGATGGTCTTGATGACGTCCAGGTTGTCCGAGAGCACGTCCGCGTACGCGGCGGTCGGCTGCTGGTAGATCCGGAACTCGACGCCGGCCACCTTCGGCTTCTCGCCGGGGAAGGCGTCGTACTTCTCGACCTCGACCTTGGCGTCGTGCTGCCAGGTGCCCTTCATCTTGAACGGGCCCTGGCCGACCGGCGCCTGCTCGTACCCCTCGGCCAGCACGCCCGGGGCGGAGAACGCCGCCTTGGGCATCGGGTAGAAGGCGGTGTAACCGAGCATGGTCCGGAACTCGCTGTACGGCTGGGACAGCGTGACGGTGAAGGTCAGGTCGTCGACCTTCTTCAGCCCGCTGAGCGTCTTCGCCTTCGGGGTCTCCCCCTGCATGTCCTCGTAGCCGGCGATCTTCTCGAAGAAGTAGCTGGAGTTCTGGCCGTTCGGGGCGTACGCGCCGTAGTTCCAGGCGTCGACGTAGTTGTCGGCGGTGACCTTCTCGCCGTTGTGGAAGGTGTAGCCGTCCTTCAGCCTGACCGTCCAGGTCGTGTTGTCCTCGGACGTCACCGACTCGGCCGCCACCTCGTAGGGCTTGTTGGCCTCGTCGTAGTCGACGAGCGGGCTGAACAGGGCGGCGAGCACCTGTGAACCGCTCGTCTCGTTGGTGTTGGTCGGCACCAGGTGCTGCGGCTCGGCGATCTCGATCCGCACGGCCGCGTCGGGGTTGCTCTCGCCTGATCCACCGTCGCCGCCCGAGCCGCAGGCCACCAGGCCCAGGGTCACCGCGAGCGGGAGGGCGGTCCAGGCAGCGAGCCTACGAACACGCATGTAGCCTCCTCATCTCCTCACGCTGCGCAGTCAGGCCCGGCGTTGGGTGTACGCTGCGCAACGTTGGGCAACGGTAGGCCGCCGGCCGGCGATCGACAACGACTGGGTTGCGAACGGGTAACGGAGTCCCGGTGGAGGGCTTGCCGGGACGGGCTGCGTCTGCTAATGCCCCTGGCGCGGAAATCGAGCGTTGAACTGTGAAAACTCTCGACGCTTCCGGTGCCCGTCGCGAACGGGCTGCCACCCTGCGTTCGCTCGCGCGAGGCGTGTCCGCCCATCCCGCGAAGTGCCGGGAGTCCGGATCCGGGAGCGACCCCCATCACTCGATGGTGACTAACGGTGATTAAATCCACGTCACCCATCGTGATCGGCGGGTCGGCTTGGCTCAGGTCGTCGGATGGTCGGCCGTGGGCCGTGAGACGATCTGGACGTGACGGCGACGCTTCTGGACGGCAAGGCGACCGCGGCCGAGATCAAGGACGAGCTGCGGACACGGGTCAAGGCACTGGCGGAACGCGGTGTCACCCCCGGGCTCGGCACCGTCCTGGTCGGTGCGGACCCCGGCTCCCAGGCGTACGTCAACGGCAAGCACCGGGACTGCGCCGAGGTGGGCATCGCCTCGATCCGCCGCGAGCTGCCGGCCGACGCGACCCAGGCGCAGGTCGACGCCGTGCTCGCCGAGCTGAACGCCGACCCGGCGTGCCACGGCTACATCGTCCAGCTGCCGCTGCCGGGCCACCTCGACACCCAGCGGGTGCTGGAGCTGATCGACCCCGACAAGGACGCCGACGGGCTGCACCCGGTCAACCTCGGCCGGCTCGTGCTCGGCTACGACGGTCCGCTGCCCTGCACCCCGCGCGGCATCGTCGAGCTGCTCCGCAGGCACGACGTGGCGCTGCGCGGCGCCAAGGTCGCCGTGGTCGGTCGCGGCAACACCGTCGGCCGCCCGCTCGGCCTGCTGCTCACCCGGCGCAGCGAGAACGCCACCGTGACCCTCTGCCACACCGGCACCCTCGACCTGGCCTCGCACACCCGGGCCGCCGACATCGTCATCGTGGCCGCCGGCGTGCCGGGCCTGCTCACCGCCGACATGGTCACGCCGGGCGCCGTGGTGGTCGACGTCGGCATCACCCGGGTGATCGGCCCGGACGGCAAGGGCCGCTACACCGGCGACGTCGCCCCCGAGGCGGCGGAGGTGGCCGGCAAGCTGGTGCCCATGCCGGGCGGTGTCGGCCCGATGACCCGCGCGATGCTGCTGACCAACGTGGTGGAGCGGGCCGAGCGCGGCTGAGCCCCGTCCGGCTCCCAGCCAATGGGACGTCCGGCCGCCCCGCCCCGGAGCCGGGACGACGGTGACGTTCGCCCCATCCCGGCGATGGCCGCCGCCCCTGCCCTGAGGGGTGCCAGGATGACTGATACGGTCCGGAAAACCGACTGGTAGCAGGGAGTGGGACGACCATGGGTAAGAAGGTCACTGTCGTCGGGGCTGGCTTCTACGGCTCCACCACCGCGCAGCGCCTGGCCGAGTACGACGTCTTCGACACCGTCGTGATCACCGACATCGTGGAGGGCAAGCCCGCGGGTCTCGCCCTGGACCTCAACCAGTCGCGCGCCATCGAGGGCTTCGAGACCAAGGTGGTCGGCGTGACCACGGGCCCGAACGGCGAGGGCTACGAGGCGATCGAGGGCTCGGACGTCGTGGTGATCACCGCCGGCCTGCCGCGTAAGCCGGGCATGAGCCGGATGGACCTGCTCGAGACGAACGCCAAGATCGTCCGTCAGGTCTCCGAGAACGTCGCCAAGTACGCCCCGAGCGCCGTCGTCATCGTGGTGTCCAACCCGCTGGACGAGATGACCGCGCTGGCCCAGCTCGCCACCCAGTTCCCGAAGAACCGGGTCCTCGGCCAGGCCGGCATGCTGGACACCGCCCGGTTCAGCAACTTCGTGGCCGAGGCGCTGAACGTACCGGTGAAGTCGGTCAAGACGCTGACCCTCGGTTCGCACGGCGACACGATGGTGCCGGTGCCCTCCAAGAGCACGGTCGACGGCAAGCCGCTGCGCGAGGCCATGCCGGCCGAGCAGATCGAGGAGCTGGTCGTCAAGACCCGCAACGGCGGCGCCGAGGTGGTCGCGCTGCTCAAGACCGGTTCGGCGTACTACGCGCCGTCCGCCGCCGCCGCCCGGATGGCCAAGGCCGTCGCGGAGGACTCCGGCGAGGTCATGCCGGTCTGCGCCTGGGTTGACGGCGAGTACGGCATCTCCGGTGTCTACCTGGGCGTCGAGGCCGAGATCGGCGCCGAGGGCGTCAAGCGGGTCGTCGAGACCGACCTGGACGCCGACGAGCTGGCCAGCCTGAAGGAGGCCGCCGAGGCCGTCCGCGCCAAGCAGGGCGACGTCGCCAACATGTGATCCACCCGTCGAAGGGGCACGCCGGTCCGCCGGCGTGCCCCTTCGACGTCTGCGTCCTACAGCGCGACGAACGCCTCGCCCAGGTGCGGGGTGGCGAGCACCGCGGGGCCCCGCGCGGCCAGGTCGCGCAGCAGGCCCACCCGCGAGGCACGCGCCGCGTCGGCGTCCTCCTCGTGGGCGTACGCCAGCCCGGGGTCGACCAGTTGCACGGCGTGCACCAGCAGGTCGCCGGTGAGCAGTAGCCGCTCGTCGCCGACCTCCAGCAGCACCGACTGGTGCCCGGGCGTGTGCCCCGGTGTCGGCAGCAGCCGTACGGTCGGGTCGAGCCTCTCCTCGCCGTCGACCACCCGGAGCTGGCCGGCGGCGCGCAACGGCGCGACGAGGCCGGCCGACAGCCCCGGGTTGAGCTGCCCCACGGCGGCCAGCTCGGCCCGTTGGAGCAGGTAGTCGGCGTTCGGGAAGTACGGCGTGCCCGGCGAGCCGGTGACCGCCCAGCCGACATGGTCGGTGTGCAGGTGGGTGAGCACCACCGTGCGTACGTCGGCCGGGTCGATGCCGGCGGCGGCGAGCTCGGCCGGCAGCCGGCCGGGCACCGGCGCCCAGCCCGAGGCGGGGGAGCCGGCCGGGCCGATTCCGGCGTCGACCAGGGTCACCGGCCCGTCCCCGGCGCGGATCGCGAAACTGCGGAACGGCAGCCACCACCGCCCGTCGGCGGTCACCGTGGCCGGGTCCCTCCGGTCGGCCGCGCGCCAGTGCTCCGCCGTGGCGTCCGGGAACGCCTCCGCGCGGGGCTGGAAGAACGGCCCCTCGCCGTCGGTGAGCGCGGTGACCGTGATAGACCCGAGGTTGCGGCTCAGTGGCATCCGGCGATGGTGCCAGCGGTCTCCCGTGCCGTGCACGTCGTTATTCCGGCCCGACCGAGGCCGGCTGAGGGTTGCCGACCAGTTTCCAGTACGCTCGTACTGCTTGAGCACGTGTCCCCCGAGAGGAGCGCCGGCCGATGGCGAAGATCAAGGTAAACAACCCGGTCGTTGAGCTCGACGGCGACGAGATGACCCGGATCATCTGGAAGCAGATCCGGGAGCAGCTGATCCTGCCCTACCTCGACGTCGACCTGCACTACTACGACCTGTCGATCCAGCACCGCGACGAGACCGACGACCAGGTCACCGTCGACGCCGCCAACGCCATCAAGGAGCACGGCGTCGGCGTCAAGTGCGCGACCATCACCCCGGACGAGGCCCGGGTGGAGGAGTTCGGCCTGAAGAAGATGTGGCGGTCGCCGAACGGCACGATCCGCAACATCCTCGGCGGTGTCGTCTTCCGTGAGCCGATCATCATGTCCAACGTGCCGCGGCTGGTCCCCGGCTGGACCAAGCCGATCATCATCGGCCGGCACGCCCACGGTGACCAGTACAAGGCCACCGACTTCGTCGTCCCGGGCCCGGGCACGGTGACCATCACCTACACCCCGGCCGACGGCGGCGAACCGATGGAGATGGAGGTCGCCAACTTCCCCGGCGGCGGCATCGCCATGGGCATGTACAACTACGACGAGTCGATCCGGGACTTCGCCCGCGCCTCGTTCCGCTACGGCCTGGACCGCAACTACCCGGTCTACATGTCGACCAAGAACACCATCCTCAAGGCGTACGACGGTCGGTTCAAGGACATCTTCGCCGAGGTGTTCGAGGCCGAGTTCAAGGCCGAGTTCGACGCCGCCGGTCTCACCTACGAGCACCGGCTCATCGACGACATGGTCGCCGCCGCGCTCAAGTGGGAGGGCGGCTACGTCTGGGCCTGCAAGAACTACGACGGTGACGTGCAGTCCGACACCGTCGCGCAGGGCTTCGGCTCGCTGGGCCTGATGACCTCGGTGCTGCTCTCCCCGGACGGCCGTACGGTCGAGGCCGAGGCCGCGCACGGCACGGTCACCCGGCACTACCGGCAGTGGCAGAAGGGCGAGAAGACCTCCACCAACCCGATCGCGTCGATCTACGCCTGGACCCGAGGGCTGGCCCACCGGGGCAAGCTGGACGGCACGCCGGCGGTCACCGAGTTCGCCAACACCCTGGAGCAGGTCATCGTCGACACCGTCGAGGGCGGCCAGATGACCAAGGACCTCTCGCTGCTCATCTCGCGGGACGCCCCGTGGCTGACCACCGACGAGTTCATGAACGCGCTCGACGAGAACCTGGCCCGCAAGCTCTCCGCCTGATTCTCCACCCGCCCCGTCGAGGGGCAACCGGTCCGCCGGCGTGACCCCTCGACGGGCCTCCCGGTGGCGTCACCGCTGTGGCGCTGCCGCTGCGGCACCCAGGAGCCCGCCGGCATCCCCGGCGGGCTCCCACCGTTCCCACGGTGCCTGCTCTCCCCGCCGGCCGTCCCGCCCGCCGCCCGCCGACTCCTCGGCTCACCCGTTTTCGCGGCGTGTCGGCGGGGCGACACGCGGGTCGCGTCACCTGCTTCGGCGCGCCTCGTTGACCTGGGTGGACGAGATGCCAGTCGCGTCCAGGAAGGTTGACCGCGGTCGCCTCGCGGCAAGCGTGCCGATCAGCCAGCCTTCCCGGCTGTCGCGCACAGCCAGCCGTCCCTTCCCTGCGGGGGGCCCTGTCCCGGGCCCCCCGCGCCCTGTCTTCCCACCAATCTGCGACGGCGGTCGGCTGTCGGCTCGCCGGGCCCGGACGTGCGGAAGGACCCTTCCTCCACGACAGGCGTCAGGCAGGTGCCCTTCCTGCCACCCGGTGCGCGGAAGTTCGGGCGGTCACACCCTGGGCAGGAGTTCGGCGGTCACGCCGCGCGCAGGAGTTCGGCGGCGCGCTCGGGAGCGACGTCGCTGATGAAGACGCCCATCGCGGACTCCGATCCGGCCAGGTACTTCAGCTTGTCCTTCGCGCGCCGGATGCTGAACAACTGCAGGTGTAGGTGGCTCAGCTCGCGGTCGACGCGTACCGGGGCCTGGTGCCAGGCGGCGATGTAGGGCATGGGCGCGTCGAACAGCCCGTCGAAGCGGCGCAGCAGGTCCAGGTAGAGCGGCCCGAAGGCGTCCCGCTCGGCGTCGTCGAGCGCGGGGACGTCCGGCACCGGCCGGTGCGGGGCCACGTGCACCTCGAACGGCCAGCGGGACGCCGCCGGGACGTACGCCGTCCAGTGCTGGTTGCTGGCGACCACCCGGTCGCCGGCGGCCCGCTCGGCGGCGAGCACGTCGGCGTAGAGGTTGCGCCCGCCGGTGCGGTCCGCGTGCCGGCGGGCGGCGGCCAGCAGCGCCCGGGTCCGTGACGTCACGAAGGGGTACGCGTAGATCTGGCCGTGCGGATGGTGCAGGGTCACGCCGATCTCCACGCCCCGGTTCTCGAAGCAGAACACCTGCTCCACCCCGGGCAGTCGCGCGAGCGCCGACGTGCGGTCGGCGAGCGCGTCGAGGACGGTACGCACCCGGCGCGGCGGGAGGGTGGCGAAGGAGGCGTGGTGGTCGTCGGTGAAGCAGACCACCTCGCAGCGGCCCCGACCGGGCCGGACCGGGGTGAACCCGGTGATCTCGGCGGGCTCGTCGGCCACCCGGCCGCTGAACGCCGGAAACCGGTTCTCGAAGACGGCGACGTCGTAGTCGGGTGCCGGGATCTCGCTCTGCCGACCGTCGGTGCTGGGGCAGAGCGGGCACTGGTCGGCCGGCGGGAGGAAGATGCGGCCCTGCCGGTGCACGGCGACGGCGACCCACTCGTCGGTCAACGGGTCCAGGCGCAGCTGCGAGGCGGGCGTCGGCGGGGGCAGTTCGCGCCGGTCGGGCTGGTCCCGGACGGCGTCGTCGCGTTCGTCGAAGTAGATCAGTTCCCGGCCGTCGGCCAGCGTGATCGCGGTGCGCTTCACCTCGACGTCCCCGCGGCGCTCGTCGTGGCCGCCCGTTCCGTGCCCGTCGCGGGCACCACCACCAGCTCGCCCACCCGGTCGGCGAGCACCCGCCGCGCGTCGGGGGGCAGCCGGTCGTCGGTGACCAGCACGTGGGCGGCGGAGAGCTCGACGATCGAGGAGATGCCGACGGTGCCCCACTTGGTGTGGTCGGCGAGCACCACCAGCCGGTCGGCGGCGGCCACCAGGGCGCGGTCGGTCTCCGCCTCCATCAGGTTCGGGGTGGTGAATCCCGCCCGCTCGGTGATCCCGTGCACGCCGAGGAAGAGCAGGTCCAGGTGCAGCGACCGGATGGCGGCCACGGCCAGCGGTCCGACCAGCGCGTCCGACGGCGTACGCACCCCGCCGGTGAGCACCACCGTCTGGTCCGACCGGCCGCCGGCGTGCAGTATCTCGGCCACCGGCAGCGAGTTGGTGACCACGGTCAGGCCCGGGACGTCGGTCAGTCGGCGGGCCAGCTCGGCGGTGGTGGTGCCGGCGGAGAGGGCGACCGCCGCCCCGGGCCGGACCAGCTCGGCGGCGCGGCCGGCGATGGCCGCCTTCTCCGCGAGCTGCCGCACCGACTTGGCCCGGAAGCCCGGCTCGTCGGTCGAGCCGGGGCCCGCCACCGTGGCGCCGCCGTGCACCTTGGCCAGCAGGCCGCGCTCGTGCAGCGCCTCCAGGTCGCGGCGGATGGTCATGTCCGAGACGCCGAACTCGGCGGCCAGCTCGGAGACCCGTACGCCGCCGGTGGCGCGGACGCGGTCCAGGATGGCCGCCTGCCGTTGCTGAGCGAGCATTCCCGGTACCTCCGCGCCTGCCGCGTACCCTCACGCGGTTGAACGTGTTCGAACAAGTTTGAACACTAGCGCGGGGCAGGGAACCACGGACAGGCGGAGGGCCGATCAGAGGGACGGGTGTCGGGGCTCGACCCAGCCCGTCTCGTTCAGGTGGTGCAGGACGGCCTCCACCGCCTCGTCGATCGTCAGGTCGCTGGTGTCGACCACCAGGTCCGCGTCGGTCGGCTCCTCGTAGGGGTCGTCGATGCCGGTCATCCCGGTGAGCAGGCCGGCTCGGGCCCTGGCGTAGAGGCCCTTGCGGTCGCGCTGCTCGCAGACCTCCAGCGGCGTGGCCACGTGCACCAGCAGGAAACCCGCGCCGGCGGCCAGCGCCATCTCCCGGGCGGTCGCGCGGGCCTGCGCGTAGGGGGCGATCGGGCAGCAGATGCCGACGCCGTGGTGCCGGGCGATCTCCGCCGCCACCCAGCCGATCCGCCGGACGTTGAGATCCCGGTCGGCCTTGCTGAAGCCCAGCCCGGCGGAGAGTTCGCGGCGCACCACGTCCCCGTCGAGCAGCGTGACGCTCCGGTCGCCCTGCTCGCGCAGCACGTCGGCCAGGCCCCGGGCGATCGTGGACTTGCCCGAACCGGAGAGCCCGGTCAGGAAGATCACCAGGCCCCGGTGCCGCCGGGGTGGCCGGGCCCGCGCCAGCTCCTTCGCCACCGCCGGCGGGGTGTGCCACTCGGGCAACGGGAAACCCCGGTCCAGCAGATCGTCGATCTCCGGCTGGGTCAGCGCCAGGCGCCGGTTGCGCGGCGGGATGTCCTCCCGCCAGCGCCACTGCCCGTCGCGGTTGTCGTAGGCCAGCTCGCGCGGCACCAGCACCCGCAGGCCGGCGCCGGAGAGCATCTCGCCGGTGGAGAGCAGGTGCGTGACGCCGTACGCCGCCGACACCCGGGCCCGCAGCAGAGCGTCGCTGATCTCGTCGCGCCGGCGCGACAGCGGTACGGCGACCAGCGTGGCCGGCGGCATCCGGTCGCGGGCCGCGAAGATGCTGCGCACGAGCGACTCCGGGGGCAACCCGCCGAGGGCGTCCTCCCCGACCGGGATCATCACCAGCAGGTGGGCGCCGAGCGTGCGGACGGCGTGCGCGATCTGGGCGAGCTGCGGCCGGTGCAGCGGGCGGTCGGCGATCACCCCGAGCACCCGCCCCGACGGCAGCAGCGGGCGTACCTCCTCCGGGGTGCGGCGCAGCCGCTGGAACGGGCCGTGGCCACCGTCGCCGAGCCGGCGGACGGTGCCCCCGACGCCGGCCACCCCGTCGCGGACCGGCCACGCGTCGGCGACCTCCAACGCCGCGACCGGCGCGCCCTCGCCGTCGGTGAGCACCAGGGTGCGGCGTGCCTCGTCGCGCGGGTCGAGGCCCTGGGCCAGCGCCGTCGGCACCTGGAGGGTCACCGGCACCGGCCACGGCGAGCCGTCGGCGAGCCGGCCCCGGCGGCTCACCGAGACCAGGTCGGCGCGGGTCATGAAGCCGACCAGCGGGGCGTACGCCCCGATCAGCAGCAGCTCCAGGTCGGCCAGCTCGCCGGGGCGCGGCGTGTACGCCGGCGCATCCCGGAGCACCTCGTCGGGCAGCACCCAGCTGTTGCTCATCCATCCCCCAAACGACGCTGGTCGGCACACAGTTTCTCAGCCGGCCTGCGATCGGTCGAGAGCGCCACTCCACCCGGGCGCCACGGTAGGGGTGGCGGCCGGCGGGTCAGCGGGGCGGGGTCAGGGGCGCGGCCCCGAAGGAGACGGCGAACCGCTTGCACCAGATGGAGACGCTGGTCAGGCCCGTCAGGTCGACGTCGGCCGGGATGTCGTAACCCTGGTCGCCCCGGTTGCCCTTGAGCCGGCCCAGCTCGACCCACCGGCCGTCGTCGAAGACCCACCACCCGGCGGTGCCGCTGCGCACCGGCTGGTCGGTGAGCCAGACCCGCAGGTCAGGGCCGTTGGAGGTGGCCAGGCCGACGAGTTCCAGCCGGTGCCGCCCGTCGGGGGTGCGGACGATCCGCGCGCTGCCCGACGTGTCGTGCTCGTGGGTCACGAAGTCGCCCTGCCCGACGAGGACCGGCCCGGCGGGCGCGGCACCCGGGGCGGAACCCGTCGGCGCCGGCGTGGCCGCCACGCTGGAGAGCGCCTCGTCGACCTCGGCGTCGGTGACCAGCCTCCAGGGCTGAAACCAGTAGAGGCCGAACGCCGACCCCGCGGCGAGGATGGCGACCACCACCCACGTCAGCGGCGCGCGCAACAGTCGGGTCACGCGTCCAGTGTGTCGGCCCGGCCGCGTCCTGTCTGCCCCGTCCGGCCTGGCTGAGGTCGATGCGTGCCGACGGTGCCGGCGGCCCGCCACCTGCAGGGACCCTAGGGGACGCGGGCCGCCAGGATCAGGGGAGTGCCCGGGGGCGAGCCGCTGCCCACAGCGGGCGTCGCCTCCTACGCTGTACGACGTGACACTCATCGCGACCGAGTCGCTGACCAAGACGTACGGGGGTGGGGTCACCGCGCTGGCCGACCTGACCGTCGCGGTCGAGCCGGGGATCGTGGGGTTGGTGGGCGCGAACGGCGCCGGCAAGTCCACCCTGATCAAGATCCTGCTCGGCCTCCTCGCCCCGACCAGTGGCCGGGTCCGGGTGCTCGGCCTCGACCCGACCACCGACTCCGCCCAGGTCCGCGCCCGGGTGGGCTACATGCCCGAGCACGACGCCCTGCCGCCGGACCTCTCCGCCGCCGAGCTGGTCACCCACCTCGGCCGGATCAGCGGGCTGCCGCGTACGGTCGCCCGGGAGCGGGCCTCCG
This sequence comes from Micromonospora sp. NPDC049048, assembly GCF_043197615.1. Taxonomy (NCBI): domain Bacteria; kingdom Bacillati; phylum Actinomycetota; class Actinomycetes; order Micromonosporales; family Micromonosporaceae; genus Micromonospora; species Micromonospora sp. NPDC049048. The sequence goes on from NZ_JBICTM010000001.1 coordinate 677,626, forward strand.
AGGCGCTGCGGCACGTCGGGCTCTACGAGGAGCGCTACCGCCCGGTCGGTGGCTACTCCACCGGCATGAAGCAGCGGGTCAAGCTCGCCCAGGCCCTCGTGCACGACCCCGACCTGCTGCTCCTCGACGAGCCGACCAACGGCCTCGACCCGGCCGGCCGCGACGCCATGCTGGCGCTGGTGCACCGCATCGGCACCGAGTTCGGCATCTCCGTGCTGGTCTGCTCGCACCTGCTCGGCGAGGTCGAGCGGATCTGCGACACCCTGGTCGCCATCGACGGCGGGCGGCTGCTGCGCGCCGACCACATCTCCGCCATGACCTCGGCCACCGACGTGCTCGCCGTGGAGGTCAGCGAGGGCACGGAGGAACTGGCCGCCCGGCTGGCGGCGCTCGACCTGCCGGTCCGCCGGGACGGCCGCCTGCTGCTGGTCGAGCTCGCCGACGACGCCACCTACGACCTGATCCTCGGCGCGGTCGCCGAGCTGGACCTGCCGCTGCACCGGCTGGACCAGCGCCGGCACCGGGTGGCCGAACTCTTCGCCACGAGGGAGCCCAGCCATGCCTGAGCCGACCGGCGTCATCCACGACATCGGCTACCAGCGCTACACCGGCCCCCGGCTGGGCCGCCGGGCCGTCTTCGGCGCCCTCTACCTGCACGGCGTGCGGACGGCGTTCGGGCTGGGCCGCAGCGCCAAGGCCAAGATCTTCCCCTGGCTGGTGGTCGCCATCGTCACCGTGGTGGCCGCCGGGCTCACGGCGGTGCGCAGCCAGATCGGCGAGGCGGTGATGACGTACGCCCAGTTCGCCGACAACATGAGCTGGCTGGTCATCTTCTTCGTCGCGGTGGTGGCTCCCGAGCTGGTCTCGCGGGACCTGCGCAGCGGCGTGCTGCCGCTCTACTTCTCCCGGCCGCTGCCGCGTTCGGACTACCCGCTGGCCAAGCTGCTGGCGCTGGCGACCGCGCTCTGGTTGCTGCTCGGCGGGCCGCAGCTGGTGATGTTCCTGGGCGCCGCCTTCACCACCGGCGACGGCATGCGCGGCGTCTGGAACGAGCTGCTCGACCTGTTGCCCAGCCTGCTCTACGCCGGGCTCTGGGCGGCGGTCTTCGCCTCGGTCGGGCTGCTGGTCGCCTCCCTGACCGGCAAGCGGGCGTTCGCGGCCGGCGGGATCGTGGCCGTGTTCCTGATGACCACCCCGATCGTCGGCACCCTGTCGATCATGCCCTCCCAGACGGTCAACGAACTGGCCTTCCTGGCCTCGCCCTCGACGATCGTGGGCGGGGTGGGCACCTGGGCGCTCGGCGACCTGCTGCTGTTCGAGGGGGAGGGCGGAGTGCCGATCGGCGACTTCGGCCCGGTCTACGCGGTCGCCGCCGTGCTGCTCGTGGCCGGCTGCGTCGCCCTGCTGATGCTGCGATACCGGAAGGTGGCCGCCCGATGACCACGATCAGCGTCGACCAGGCGGCGGGGACGCCGACCGCCGCCGCCAGCACCCTCGACCTCGCCGGCGTCTCCCGCTGGTACGGCAACGTGGTGGCCGTCAACGACGTCAGCATGAGCCTCGGCCCCGGCGTCACCGGGCTGCTCGGCCCGAACGGCGCCGGCAAGACCACGCTGCTGCACATGATGGCGGGCTTCCTCGCCCCGTCGCGCGGGGCGGTCAGCCTGGACGGCCGGCCCACCTGGCGCAATCCCGAGGTCTACCGTCGGCTCGGCCTGGTCAGCGAGCGGGAGGCGGTGCACACGTTCCTCACCGCGTACGAGTTCGTGCTGGCCAGCGCGAAGCTGCACCGGTTGCCGGACCCGGCGGAGGCGGCCCGCCGGGCGATCGCCCTGGTGGAGATGGAGGGCGCGCAGGACCGCCGGATCGGCACGTACTCCAAGGGCATGCGGCAGCGCGCCCGGGTGGCCGCGGCGCTGGTGCACGAGCCGCAGGTGCTGCTGCTCGACGAGCCGTTCAACGGGATGGACCCGCGCCAGCGGCTGCACATGATGGAGCTGCTGCACCGCCTCGGCGACGCCGGCCGCACCATCCTGTTCAGCTCGCACATCCTGGAGGAGGTCGAGCAGGTCTCCGGCACCGTCCAGGTGATGGTCGCCGGCCGGCTGGCCGCCTCCGGCGACTTCCGTACCATCCGCCGGCTGATGACCAACCGGCCGCACGTCTTCGCCGTGCACTCCACCGACGACCGGGCGCTCGCCGTGGCGCTGATGGCCGAGGCGTCGGTGACGGGGGTCGAGCTGGGCCGCGCCGGGTTGACCGTGCGGGCCGGCGACTACGGCGCGTTCACCCGCGTCCTGCCGAAGATCGCCCTGGCCAAGGGCATCCGGGTGCGGCAGTTGGTGCCCGAGGACGAATCCCTGGAGAGCGTCTTCTCCTACCTCGTGGAGGCCTGAACCCATGTCTACCGTTTCCTGGATCACCGTGCGGGGGCTGTTCGGGCGTCGCCGGTTCCTCCTGCTGCTGCCCCTCCCGGTGGTGCTGGTGCTGCTCGCCGTGCTCTCCCGCTCGCTCGGGGTGGACCCGGGCCAGTGGGGCCCGCCGGTGCTGGTCGGCCTCGGCCTGGCCGTGGTGCTCCCGGTGGTCGCCCTGATCGTAGGCACCGGCGTGCTCGGGGCCGAGATCGACGACGGCACGGTCGTGCACATCCTGACCAAGCCGCTGCCGCGCTGGCAGATCGTGCTGCCCAAGCTGGCGGTGGCCACCGGCGTCACCGCGGTCACCGTGGCCCTGCCGCTCTACGTGGCGGGCGTGCTGGCCGACTCCGTACGGCTCGGGTTGGCGCTCGCCGCCGCGTCGGCGGTCGGTGCGCTGGCGTACTCGGCGCTGTTCGTGGCGCTCAGCATGATCACCCGGCGGCCGGTGCTGCTCGGCCTGGTCTACGTGCTGATCTGGGAGGGCCTGCTCGGCAACGTCGTCAGCGGCACGAAGGTGCTCTCCATCCAGCAGTACGTGATCAGCCTCGCCGACAAGATGGCCCCCACCAGGTTGCTGGAGGCCGGCGTCTCGGTGCCGGTGGCGGCGGTGATGGCCGCGTTGATCAGCGTGGGCTTCACCGTGCTGGCGATCGACCGGCTGCGCTCGTTCAGCGTGGCCGGCGAGACGAGCTGATCTCCGCCGGTCCGGGCGCCCCGCCGCCCGCCGAGATCCGCGGCGCGACGTGACGGTCGTCCGGGCGGCCCGACCCGCGATGGTAGGGCTGTCCGGATGGACCGGGTCGGGCGGCTGGGCGAGGCTGACGGGGTGAGCGCGGAGACGGGGCTGGTCATGACTCGGGAGTCGTACCCGGATGCCGGCCGGCACTGGATGGTCAGCCTGGCGGTGGCCGGACTGGCGGCGGCGGCGACCACCACGGCCGCGCAGGCCACCGGGCACTTCCACTGGTGGGCGGGGTTCGTGCTGATCCCCGGCGCGCTGATCGCCGCCACCGGCGGGCCGCTGCTGGCCCGGGGCGGCGGGCGGGCCTTCGCCGGCTACGTGGTCGCCTGCCTCGGCGCGCTGGTCTTCGCGGTCGGGGCGCTGCTGATGTTCGGCGTGTTCGGGCGGGGCTGGCCCCTGATGGTGATCCTGCCCTGCCTGGCGGTCGCCGGCACCTACCACTGGCGGCTGTTCCACCCGCTGGCCCGGGGGCTGCACCGGACGGTCTCCCTGCTGGCGCTGGCCGGCGCCCTGCTGCTCGGCGGGACGCTGCAACTGATCCGCGTCGGCCTGGTCGGGGTGGGGGCCGCCGGGATGTGGGGGGCGTTCCTGATGCTGGCCGGGGTGATCGTGCTGGGCAACGCGGTGGAGCTGACCCGGCACCGGATGCCGTACCGCCTCCAGGCGATCACCCTGCTGGTCGGCCCGGCCGTCGTCGCCTTCCTGCTCGGGCTGCGCCTTTTGCGCGGCTGGTAGACCTCACCGCGCCGGATGGGCTCGCCAGCCCGGTGCCGCGCCAGCCCCGCCCCGCCGCGCCAGCCCCGTCCCGCCGCGCCGGGTGGGGCGCGACGGGGCGGGGGTCAGAACGCGCAGGCGATCACGAGTTCCGGGGTGCGGTCGGGGAGCAGGTCCAGCTTGGCGATGCGGCCGGCGGCCCGGAGGTCGTCGGCGATCACGGTCAGCTGGTCGAGCAGCGCCGCCGGGCCGAGCGCCTCGGCCAGCGGCACCTCCGCCCTCATCGACAGTTTCCGCTCCGACTTGGCGCGACGCACCTGGCTGAGCGCGTCGGCGGCCAGCCGCAGCAGCTCCGGTTCGCCGGCACCCTGGATCGCCCGGTCCACCTCGTACGTGGTGGGCCAGGTCGAGCGGTGCACCGACCCGTAGCGCCACCACGACCACACCTCCTCGGTCGCGTACGGCAGCACCGGGGCGAAGAGCCGCAGCTGCACCGAGAGCGCGGTGGCCAGCGCCGCCCGGGCGGAGTCCGCCCCCGGCCCGGAGCCGTAGGCGCGCTCCTTCACCAACTCGATGTAGTCGTCGCAGAACCGCCAGAAGAAGCTCTCGGCGACCTGCAACGCGGCCGTGTGGTCGTACGCCTCCAGCGCCGACGTCGCGGCGGCGACCACGCCGGAGAGTTCGGCGAGCATGGCGCGGTCCAGCGGCTCGGTCGCCGGGGAGCGCAACGCGTCGGCGGCGCCCAGCCCGAGGGCGAACTTCGAGGCGTTCAGCAGCTTGGTGGCCAACCGCCGGCCGACCTTGATCTGGGCCGGGTCGAAGGCGAGGTCCATGCCCGGCCTGCCGTTGGCCGCCCAGTAGCGGACCGCGTCGGAGCCGTGCTGCTCCAGCAGCGCCATCGGGGTGACCACGTTCCCCTTGGACTTCGACATCTTCTTCCGGTCCGGGTCGAGGATCCAGCCGGAGAGCACCGTGTCCCGCCAGGGCAGCACCCCGTGCTCCAGGTGGGCGCGGACCACGGTGGAGAACAGCCAGGTGCGGATGATCTCCTGCCCCTGCGGGCGCAGGTCCATCGGGAAGACGCGGGCGAACAGGTCCGGATCGGTCTCCCACCCGCCGGCGATCTGCGGGGTCAGCGACGAGGTGGCCCAGGTGTCGAGCACGTCCGGGTCGCCGACGAAGCCGCCCGGCAGCCCGCGTAGGGACTCCTCGAACCCGGGCGGGGCGTCGCTGGACGGGTCGACCGGCAGCGCGGACTCCTCCGGCGTGAGAGGCTGGGACCAGTCCGGCTCGCCAGCGTCGTCGAGCCGGTACCACACCGGCACCGGCACGCCGAAGAAGCGTTGCCGGCTGACCAGCCAGTCACCGGTCAGGCCGCCCACCCAGTGCTCGTAGCGGTGCCGCATGTGTTCCGGCACCCAGCGCAGTTCCCCGCCCCGGGCCAGCAGTTCGGCGCGCAGCCCCTCGTCGCGCCCGCCGTTGCGCAGGTACCACTGCCGGGTCGAGACGATCTCCAACGGCCGGTCGCCGCGCTCGTAGAACTTCACGGGGTGGGTGATCGGTCGCGGCTCGCCGACCAGGTCGCCGGCGTCGGCCAGCAGCTCGACGATGGTCCGCCGGGCGCCGTTGACGGTCTGCCCGGCCAGCGCCGCGTAGGGACCCGAAGGCACCCCGGCCGGCGCCTCCGGCAGCAGCCGGCCCTCCCGGCCGATCACCACCCGGGTGTCCAGGCGCAGCTCCCGCCACCAGGTCACGTCGGTCAGGTCGCCGAAGGTGCAGACCATCGCCGCGCCCGTGCCCTTGGCCGGGTCCGCCAGCGGGTGCGCCCGCACCGGCACCTCGACCCCGAAGACCGGCGTACGCACGGTGCCGCCGACCAGGTCGGCGTACCGCTCGTCGTCGGGGTGGCAGACCAGCGCCACGCAGGCCGGCAGCAGCTCCGGACGGGTGGTGTCGATGAGCACCTCGCGCCCGTCCGGCCCGGCGAAGCGCAGCCGGTGGTACGCCCCGGGCCGCTCCCGGTCCTCCAGTTCCGCCTGCGCGACGGCGGTGGCGAAGCCGACGTCCCAGAGCGTCGGCGCCTCCGCCTGGTACGCCTCGCCCCGGGCCAGGTTCCGCAGGAACGCCCGCTGTGACGTGGCCCGGGCCAGGCGGCCGATCGTGGTGTACGTCAACGACCAGTCCACGGAGAGCCCCAGCCGCCGCCAGAGCGCCTCGAAGACCTGCTCGTCGGCGACGGTCAGCCGCTCGCACAGCTCGATGAAGTTCCGCCGGGAGATCGGGGTCGGGTCCCGGCGGGCCGCCTCGTCCACCGGTGCCTCGGGGGCCCGCCAGTCCGGGTCGTACGGCAGCGCCGGATCGCAGCGCACGCCGTGGACGTTCTGCACCCGGCGCTCGGTGGGCAGGCCGTTGTCGTCCCAGCCCATCGGGTAGAAGACCGTGCGTCCGCGCATCCGCTGGAACCGGGCCACCACGTCGGTGTGCGTGTACGAGAAGACGTGTCCCATGTGCAGCTCGCCGGATACGGTCGGCGGCGGGGTGTCGATCGCGTACACGTCCGGGCGCTCCTTCGAGCGGTCGAACGCGTACGTGCCCTCCTCCTGCCAGCGGCGCGCCCACGTCTCCTCGATGCCGTCCAGGCTCGGACGGTCGGGGACGCCGGCGCGGGCCGTCCTCTCCGTGTCTGTCATCGGTCGATCGTAGGCAGCGGCCGGCGGCCGGACCACGGCTTAACGTGTCCGGCGACGCCGCCCGGCGCGCGACAGCCGTAGGCCCCCGCTGCCTCGTCGGGCCCACGCCGCTGGCGAGCACACGGCCGTCGGCTTCCCGTCAGCGGCGCTCGTGCCCGAGCAGCCACCTCTTCACGTCCAGCCCCCAGCGGTAGCCGCCGAGCGTCCCGTCGGTACGCAGCACGCGGTGGCAGGGCACGAACAGGGCGGCGGCGTTGCGGGCGCAGGCCGCGGCGGCGGCGCGTACGGCGGCGGGGCGGCCGGCCAGCCCGGCGAAACCGGTGTAGGTCACGGGCTCGCCCGGTTTCACCTCGCGCAGCACCTGCCAGGCGTGCGCCATGAACGCGCCCCCCGTGTGCTGCTCGACCGGCACGGCGTCGATCGCCGCCAGGTCACCGTCGAGGTAGGACGCCACGGCGGCGCTGACGGGGCCGAGGTCGGCCCGGTGCCGCAGCGGTGCCCGCATGGTCGGGTGCACCAGGGGGAGCAGGCTCTCGGGATCGCCGGTGAAGCCCGCCGCCCGGACCGCGCCGGCCGGGCCGGCGACGATGCTGAGCGGGCCGGCGGGGGTGTCGATGACGGTGCTGTCGTTCATGCTCATGCTGCTCTCCAGAGTCGGATCACCGCGTACGAGCGCCAGGGGCGCCAGCGGTCGGCGTACGTGTCGAGGGACCGGTGGTCGTCGGGCAGGCCGAGGGCGGCGGCGCCCCGGCGTACGGCGAGATCGGTGGGGAGCAGGACGTCCGGGTCGCCGAGGGCGCGCATCGCGACGTAGCCCGCCGTCCAGGGTCCGATGCCGGGCAGCGCCAGCAGCCGCCGTACGCTCTCCTCGCGGTCCCCGCCCGGCGCCAGGTCCAGGGACCCGTCGGCGACGGCGCGGGCCAGCCCCCGGATCGTCTCCCGCCGCCCGGCCGGCATCCCGAACACCTCGTCCGGCACCCCGAGCACCTCCTCGGCGGCGGGGAAGCCGGCGAGCCACGGCTCCGGCCCGTCGGGGCCCTCGGGCGCGGGTGGGCGCAGGTGGGTCAGCAGGCGGGTGAGGGTGGTGCGGGCCGACCGGACGGAGACCTGCTGGCCGACGACCGCGCGTACGGCCATCTCGAAGCCGTCGACCGAGCGGGGGAGGCGGATGCCCGGCTCGGCGGCGACCGCCCCGGCCAGCCCCGGGTCGGCGGCGAGGGTGCCGTCGACGGCGGTCGGGTCGGCGTCGAGGTCGAGCAGGCGGCGGCAGCGGGCCACGGCGGGGGCGAGGTCGCGCATGTCGGTCAGCCGCAGCGTCGCCGTCACGTGCCCGTCCGCCGGCGTCAGGGCCGCCTCGCCCGGGCCGTGCGGCAGCCGCAGGCCCCGCCGGTACGTCCCGTCGCGCACCTCCTCGACGCCGGGCAGCGCGCGCAACGCCAGGAAGTCCAGCAGCGCCTGCGCGTGCAACGGCGGGCGGTACGCGAGCCGCAGCGTGATCGTGCCCGCCCCGCCGGGCGTACGCGGCCGGCCGCGCGTGGTGCGCAGCTCGGACGGGGCCGCCCCGAACACCTCCCGGACCGTGTCGTTGAACTGCCGTACGCTGCCGAACCCGGCGGCGAACGCCACCTCGGCCATGCCCAGCCCCGTGGTCTCGATGAGGGTGCGGGCGGTCTGCGCGCGTTGCGCCCGGGCCAGGGCCAGGGGGCCGGCGCCCATCTCGGCCCGCAGCATCCGGTGCAGGTGCCGCTCGGTGTAGCCGAGCCGGGCGGCCAGCCCCGGGATGCCGTCGCGGTCGACCACCCCGTCGGCGATCAGCCGCATGGCCCGGCCCACCACGTCGGCCCGTACGTCCCACTGGGGGGAGCCCGGGGCGGCGTCCGGGCGGCAGCGCCGGCAGGCGCGCAGGCCCGCCGTCTGGGCGGCGGCGGCCGAGGGGAAGAACCGGACGTTCTGCCGCTTCGGCGTCGTCGCCGGGCAGGACGGCCGGCAGTAGATCCCGGTCGACGTCACGCCGGTGTAGAACCAGCCGTCGAACCGCTGGTCGCGGCTGTCGACCGCCCGGTAGCACCGCTCGAAGTCCAACTCCACGCCACCGATGATGCTCCTGCCCGGTGCCCCTGGCTCGCGGGAATCGGACGTGGCCGTGCGCGAGCGAACGGGACGCCGGCCCCGAAAGTGTCGGTTGTGGTCGGTACCGTCCGGCCACCAACTCAAGAAGGGGTGCGGCGATGGCGAGCGTGGCGGGTCGGGAGGCGGCGTCGGCACGGGACGGGCACCCGCCGCTGGACGACGTGGTGGTGCAGCGCTTCTACGAGCGGATGCGCGCGGTCGCTCCGGCCGCCGTCGGCGCGATCGAGCGGGACCGGGCCGGCGATCCGGGGCGGGCGTTCGGCGACACCGCCTGCGGTCGCCTCGTGCGTTCGCTCGACGCCGACGGCCTGCGCGCGCTGGGCATGTGGGTGCACCACTGGTGCATGCGGTTCTACGACGACGACACGAGGGTGGCGCTGCGCCTGGTCCGGGAGGTCGCCGGTCGCGCCGGGCTGGGCTGGACGGCCGACGAGGTGCGCTGGATGCTCCGCGAGTCCTACGCGGCGGGCCCCGCCGCCGAGGCCCGTTTCGCCCTGCCGCTGGCCGCCGCCGGGGAGTTGGCCCCCGGCACCCTGCGGATCGAGGCGGTGGTGCCCCGTCAGGCCGGCCCCCGCGACTGACCACCCGGCAGTTGCCCGCGGGCGTCCGCCGCGCCCTGGTCGCCGCGGGCTGACCGCGCCCGGCCCGTCCGGCGGCAGGGGGAGGGGCCTCGGGCAGGATGGGCAGCGCAGACCCTGACGGAAAGGACGACCGTGCCCGCCAGCGAACCGACCATCCTCGCCACCAGCATGGGCATCTACGCGCCGCGCCACGAGGGCGGCACCCGGCGGGTCAACCCCGTCTTCGACCTCGCCGCCGAGCTGGCCGGGGCCGGGCCGGAGCCGAGGATCTGCTTCCTCAACCAGGCCGAGGGGGACCAGCCGACCACGCTCGCGCGGGTCTACGAGGCGTTCGCCGGCAGCCGGTTCCGGATGACGCACCTGGCGCTGTTCCCGATGCCCAACGTCGACGACCTCCGCGCCCACCTGCTCGCCCAGGACGTGGTCTGGGTGGGTGGCGGGAGCGTCGCCAACCTCTGCGCGGTCTGGCGGGTGCACGGCCTCGGCGAGATCCTGCGCGAGTGCTGGGAGGCCGGCGTGGTGCTCGGCGGCGTCTCCGCCGGCTCGATCTGCTGGCACGCCGGCGGGGCCACCGACAGCTTCGGCACCACCCTGCGCGGCTTCACCGACGGCTTGGGCTGGCTGCCCTACGGCAACGGCGTGCACTACGACAGCGAGGAGCAGCGCCGGCCGCTGATGCACCGGCTGGTCGCCGACGGCACGCTGCCGACCGCCCACTGCACCGACGACGGCACCGGCCTGCTCTACCAGGGCACCCGGCTGGTCGAGGCGGTCGCGGACCGCGAGGGGGTCTCGGCGTACGAGGTCAGTCGCGCCGAGGACGGCACCGCCCGGGAGACCCCGATCCCACCACGCCTGCTCCCCTGCTGACCCGCCGCACCGGCCCCGCTCCCCGCGCCCTTCGGGCCGATCCTGGTACGAGACTGCCCTTCGAGGGGCGCTCCCGTACCAGGATCGGTCGGGCGTGGTCCGGCACCGGCCTGGCTCGTCGGGGCTGTGGGGCAAGGGCGTAAGCTGGCTCGTCGTGAGTCTCACCATCGGCATCGTCGGCCTGCCCAACGTCGGCAAGAGCACCCTGTTCAACGCGCTGACCAAGAACGACGTGCTCGCGGCGAACTATCCGTTCGCCACCATCGAGCCCAACGTCGGCGTGGTCGGGCTGCCGGACGAGCGGCTGCACAAGCTCGCCGAGATCTTCAGCTCGCAGAAGGTGCTGCCGGCCCCCGTGTCGTTCGTCGACATCGCTGGCCTGGTGCGCGGCGCGTCCAAGGGGCAGGGCCGGGGCAACGCCTTCCTGGCGAACATCCGCGACGCCTCGGCGATCTGCCAGGTCGTCCGGGCCTTCTCGGACCCGAACGTGGTGCACGTCGACGGCAAGGTCTCGCCGGCCGACGACATCGAGACGATCAACACCGAGCTGATCCTCGCCGACCTGCAGACCCTGGAGAAGGCGCTGCCCCGGCTGGAGAAGGAGGCCAAGCTCCGCAAGGATCGGGCCGCCGCCGTCACCGCCGCCAAGCAGGCCGTCGAACTGCTGGACACCGGCGTCACCCTCTACGCGGGCGCCAAGGACGCGGGCATCGAGCTGGAGCACCTGCGCGAGCTGCACCTGCTCACCACCAAGCCCTTCCTGTACGTCTTCAACGTCGACGAGGCCGAGCTGGGCAACGCCGAGTTCCTCGACGAGCTGCGCGCCCTGGTCGCCCCGGCCGACGCGGTCTTCATGGACGCCAAGATCGAGTCCGAGCTGGTGGACCTGCCCGAGGAGGAGGCCCGCGAGCTGCTGGAGTCGATCGGCCAGCCCGAGCCGGGCCTGGACCAGCTCGTCCGGGTCGGCTTCCGCACGCTCGGGCTCCAGACGTACCTCACCGCCGGCCCCAAGGAGGCGCGGGCCTGGACCATCCCGGTCGGCGCGACCGCGCCGGAGGCCGCGGGGGTCATCCACTCCGACTTCCAGCGCGGCTTCATCAAGGCCGAGGTGGTCTCCTTCGACGACCTGGTCGCGGCCGGATCGATGGCGGCGGCAAAGGCCGCCGGCAAGGTCCGGATCGAGGGCAAGGAGTACGTCATGCAGGACGGCGACGTCGTGGAGTTCCGCTTCAACGTCTGAGCGCGGACGCTTCCGCAGATCAGGAGTTCGCGCCCGGGGCACATCCCGGACACAGCCCCGGTTCCGCTCCGGCTCGGGAGGCGTCGGAGTGATCCAAGGGCGGACCTGACGGCAGGCTGATCCCGTGGCCGACGGCGGGGACCCTCCCTGGCGAGGCCGGACGGATGTACGGTCCCTCGCCATGAGCTATGACCTGATCTTCGTGCCCCGAGGCGACGACCAGTCCTGGGATGACGCGTTGGACGCGGCAGAGGAGGCCGGCAGCGACGAGCGCCCCAGCGACGAGGCTTGGGCGCGACTGGTGGCGGCGGCGCGGCAGGTGCTCGGTGAGGTTTTCGTCTTCGAGGGGGCTCACAACTACGAACTGACGCATGAGACGACTGGCATCCAGGTCAGCTACCACGCAGCAGAGGCTGGGATCACGGTTCCCTTCTGGTGCCGAGGCGGAGATGCTCGGGCGGTCGTCACGGCGATGTATCAACTCGGCGAAGCCGTCCAGGCGGTCACGGGCCTACCCGGGTACGACCCCCAGCTGGAGCTGCCGTTGCCCGATGCCCTCGCGCAGCCGGAGCTTGCCGTCAGGGTCTTCAATGACGTCGCGGCGTCCTTCGCGGAACGAGGGATTTCCAGCCCCAGCAATGGCTGAGTGACTATCGGTTAGGAAACAGACGCGAGGGCTGCCTTGCCATGCTTGCTTTACTGATCCAATGCAGAGCCGACGGTTCGTGTATCTGCTCTTGATGGTGGGCGGTGCAGTGATGGCCGTCACCGGAATCGCCATGACCATGGCGTACGTGCCCGAAGCGCGTTGGCCTTTCTCCGCCCCGAGCCTGTGCGCGATCGGTGGTGTGGTTACGGGGATCGGCGTCCGGGGCGCCCGGAGGCAGCGACGTTCCGAGAAGCAGGTGGCGTCTTCTGGGGTGAGGATGTCCTGTTCGGCACAATCGGAGCGCCGTAAGGGTGTACCCGAGGACTTTTCGTAGCCCCTACTGTCACTACCTATGACCCACCCGTACCAGCTGCCCCAGCCGCCCCAGCCGCCCCAGCCGCCGAAGCGGCGCACGCTGCGCACCGTGTTGATCGTCGTCGGCGTGGTCCTCGTGCTGTGCTGCGGTGGCGCCGGCATCGGCGGCTTCTTCCTGTACAAGGGGGTCAAGGGTGCGACGGATCCGGCGCGGCAGGCCGCCGAGTCGTTCGTGAGCCACCTGGAGGCGGGCGACCCGGACGCGGCGTACGAGCTGTTGTGCGGCGACACGCGCGCCGGGTACACGAGGGAGGCGTTCGCCCAGGGTGTCGCCAAGGAGCCGAAGATCCGCGGTCACAAGGTGAACGGCGTGAACGTGCAGAGCGTCAACGGCCGCACGTCGGCGACGGTGCGCATGGCGCTGACGCTGGACAGCGGCTTCACCGACCAGCACATGTTCATGCTGGTGAAGGAGGACGGCGCCTGGAAGGTGTGCGGCCAGCCGTACTGACGCGGATTCCGTCAGCTGCCAGCAGCCCCGGATGCTGGCCGGCCCCTGTGGTGTCAGCCGAGTCCCGCCCAGGGATCCTCCCGGCGCCACACGGTCGGCAGGTGCAGCGCGATCCGGTCGTGCTCGGCCAGCCGGACGAGGACCCGCATGGTGCGGTCGAGGTCGTCGCCCGCGTACGGCAGGGCGCGCAGCGGCTGGTCGAGCGGGCGGAAGAAGTCGTCCCAGTGGACGAGGACCACTCGCCGCGCCCCGACAGCCCGTACGGTCTGGGCCCAGTAGGCACGGACGTACTCCTCGTCCTGCGCGCCGAGCTGGCCGACGCCCAGGTAGACCACGTCGGCCCGGTACCCGTCCAGCGCCGAGGGTCGGTAGCCGGCGCTGCCCTGGACCAGAGCCGTCCGGCCGCTCGTGTGCGCGACGAACACGGACCATGCCTCACCGCACCGGTAGGCGGCGGCCCTGGCAGGGGACACCACGGGCGCGGTGATGGCGCCGGGGTAGCGATCCGGTGGGCAGTGCGCGGACTCGACGAACGTGAGGGTGAAGGGGCCCCGGGTCACCGGCTCGCGCGGCGTGACGACCTGGATGCGGTCGTCGCTGAGACCGGCGCCTCGACCGACCCAGGCTGCGGAGAGGCCACCGGTGAGCACCGCACCGGTGCGCAGGGCGACGGTCGCGGAGTCCAGGACGTGGTCGAAGTGGGTGTGCACCGGGACCACGGCGGCCAGCCTGCGTCCGCCATGGTCGTGGTCCAGTCCCAGCCGGGTGAGCGCGGCGGCGATGCGGGCGTCGTCGGGCGCGAGCCTGCGCAGGGCGACCCGGAGCAGGGACGGCCGGGAGAAGAACCCGTCGGTCAGCACTGCCGTGTCGCCGGCGTCGAACAGCAGGCTGGCGGTGCCGAGGAACGTGACGCTGAAGCCCTCGGCCGCCAGCGGGACGTCGAACCGGTCGGCGTAGGCGTCGATGTCGGGGCGGCCGAACCTCAGGCGCATGGTCGGACGCTACCTGTTCGAGCGGGAGACCAGTGGGCCGCGTGAGACCGCACGTGAGGCGGGCGGGACGACGGCGTACGTACCGTCAGCGGCGGACGGCGGCCAGGGCTCCGGCGACGACGGTTCCGAAGCCGATGGCCATCAGGGGCAGCCCCCACCCGAAGGGCAGTTCACCGACCCAGTTGATGTTGCTGCGTTCCGGCAGGGAACCCAGGCTCACCGCGACCACGGCGCTGGCGAGGAACATCCCGGCCACCGCCGCGCCAACGGTGAGCAGAGCGAACCCCGCCGCCCGGCGGGCCCAGAAGCTGGCACCGAGGGCGGTCAGGAGAAGAACCACCACCCACCAGGTCCAGCCGCCTCCGACTTCCAGGTAGGCCCAGCCCGAATACGACCACAGGTACCTCTCGCTGATCCGGAACCACGGGGTCAGGTACCCGAGCAGGGTGATGCTGGTGCCGAACATGAGCAACACGTCGGGCGCAGGCCGGTACCACGGGGGCGAGTCGTCCATGGGTGCCGAAGGTAGCAGCCAGCGTCATCCGTACCCCGGTCGCGGGAGCGCGGCTCAGCCGCTGCGTGGGGCGTACATGATGATGGCGACCCCGACCAGGCAGATGGCCGCGCCGACCAGGTCGTAGCGGTCGGGGCGGAACTTGTCGACGAGCATGCCCCAGGCGAGGGAGCCGGCGACGAAGACGCCGCCGTACGCGGCCAGGATGCGGCCGAAGTTCGGGTCGGGCTGGAAGGTGGCGACGAAGCCGTAGAAGCCGAGGGCGATGACGCCCGCCGCCACCCACAGCAGCCCCCGGTTCTCCCGCCAGCCCTGCCACACGAGCCAGGCCCCGCCGATCTCGGCGAGCGCGGCGAGCAGGAACAGCAGGATGGAACGGGCGACCGTCATGCGGTCGAAGGTAGCGGGAGCACCACCTGCCCCACGGGCGGGAGCCGCGTGCTCACCGCCCGGTGGTCGCTGCCCTCGCCTGGTCGGCGAGGCCGTCGAGCACGTCGGCGTGTGCCGCGGGCACCCGGACGTCCAGCGTCAGCGCGTCCGGGCCGGACCGGGAGAGGTCGAACGTGAAGAACGAGCAGCAGGCGGATTCGCGCTCAATCAGGTCGCCGGGTCGGACCTACGATCGGGCGGTGCAGAAGGTACGCCTCCGCAGGCTTCCGCTGACGTCACCGCCGATCCCGGCGGGTGGCGGTCGGATCGAGTCGCCGGCCGGCGAGCTGGCCCAGATCGTCAACGGCGGCACCTACCGCTTCCTGGCGTACCTGGAGTTCCGGCCGGACGCCCGGCCGCGCGGCAACCACTACCACGTCCACAAGACCGAGACGCTGTACGTGATCAGCGGGCGGCTCCGGGCGGTGTTCCGTGACCTGGACTCCGACGAGCGGACCGAGCTGACGATCGGGGCGGGGGACCTGGTGACCGTGCAGCCGCGCTGCGCCCACGCCTACCACGCGCAGGAGCACGCGCAGGCCGTCGAGCTGGCGGACACGCCGTACGACCCGACGGACACCCACCCCTGGGACGTCGCGGACATCGGCTGACGATCTTGGTACGAAACGGCCCTCGGAGGGGCCGGGATCTACCAAGATCTCCACGCCGCCCGGGTGGCGGAGGCACCGCTGCGGCGGGGACGGGAAGGTGGACGGGTGAAACTCGACTGGTCGGGCTGTCGGAACGCCCGTGACCTCGGCGGCCTGCCCACGGTGGACGGTGGCCGGATCCGTGCCGGCGCACTGCTGCGGTCGGACGGCCACCACCTCCTGACCCCTGCGGCCGTCGAGTCCCTTCGACGCGGGCCGGTCAGCCGCATCGTCGACCTGCGCTGGTCGTGGGAGTGCGCGCGGGATCCCAGCCCGTTCGCGGGCGAGCCGGTCCACCGCCACGTGCCGATGCTCAACGACGTGCTGGGCTATGAGCCGCCGCCGGACACCTACGTCCCCATGCTCGACCACAACCGGTCGCGCATCGGCGCGGCCTTCCGGGCCGTGGCCGAGGCGCCGCCGGGCGGTGTCGTCGTGCACTGCCACGAAGGCCGGGACCGAACGGGGGTGCTGGTGGCGCTCCTGCTGACGGTGGCGGGCGTCGCCGCCGATGTCGTCGCCAGGGACTACGCGTGCACCGACGGCTGCTCGCCCGGGGCGATGCTGCACACACTGGCGCATCTGGCGGACCGCTACGGCGGAGCGACGTCGTACCTCACCGGGGCCGGCGTCGAGGCCGGGACGGTGGCGGCGGCACGTGCCCGGTTGCGGGAGTAGTCGGGACGGTCGCTGCCCGGCGCGTGAGTCAGCCGGCGGCGGGGCGCGTCAGCTCGACCTGGTCGCCGGCCAGCACCTCCGTGGTGCCCTTGGGGTGGCGGACCTCCAGCACCGGCACACCCTCGTCGAGCTGCAAACTCCGCCGCTCCTCACCCGTGGGCATCCGCGCGATCACCGTCCCACCGGAGGGCACCTCGACCGGCCGGCGTGCGGGTGTCTCGCGCACGTGGCTGCCGTGGCCCCTTACCGTGCTGATCAGCCCCTCGGATCGCAGCAGTGAGATCGCCATGCGCACGGCTTCACGGCCGATCCCGTACTCCTGTGTCAGCCGTGTCTCACTCGGCAAGGTTGCCCCAGGGCTGAACTCGCCCGATTCGATGCGCTGCCGAAGCTGCTCGGCGAGTTGCACATAGACCGGGGTGTGCGAGCGCGGATCGATGGTCATGGCACATAAGCCTTGTTCCCCCGTCGGCAGGTCTGGTTGTGCCCCTGAGCCCCTGGGCCTATAGTCCCAGTAACGCTTGGTGCTCGGGTGGAAATGCTCCGT
The DNA here is from genome assembly GCF_043197615.1 of Micromonospora sp. NPDC049048. Taxonomy (NCBI): domain Bacteria; kingdom Bacillati; phylum Actinomycetota; class Actinomycetes; order Micromonosporales; family Micromonosporaceae; genus Micromonospora; species Micromonospora sp. NPDC049048. The sequence continues at coordinate 694,295 of NZ_JBICTM010000001.1, forward strand.
CACTAGGTGACTGGCCCGCCGTCATGCTCGCCTTACCGCCGGAGGTCACTGCTCATGAGAGTCGCCCGGGAGCGTTTCGTCATTCACCTGCCGGTGGTCACGAGGGACCTGCTCTCCGCCGTACGCCTGGCTCGGGTGGTGGCGCGGTGGGCGAGCGTGCTCGCGCAGACCGACCCCGGCGAGACCACGGTCTCCGCCGAGGACGCGCAGCACCTGCGGCACCGGGTCTTCTGTGACACGCTGCTGCCCGAGGGCCGGCGCTGCCTGCTGCGGGCCGACCACGACGGCCCCTGCACCCGCCGCCCGGCGAAATTCTGAGATCGCCGGCCGCAGGGTGTCCGGAACCGGGCCGCCCGTTCGTCACCCTGGTGACCATCCGACACGGAGGAGCGGCATGAAGTACCTGATGTTCGTCTGCACCGACAGCGAGCCGGACACCGACCGGGCCGACTGGCCGGACATCGAGGCGTGGGTCGAGGAGAACGACGCCCGGGGCCGGCGGCTGACGGGCGACGCGCTCGCGGAGACGACGGCGGCCACGACGGTACGCGTCCGCAACGGGGAGCTGCTGGTCACCGACGGCCCGTTCGCCGAGACCAAGGAGGTGATCGTGGGCTTCGACCTGCTGGAGTGCGCCGACCTGGACGAGGCGATCGAGGTGGCGCGCGCCCACCCGATGGCCCGCCAGGGGCGGCTCGAACTGCGCCCGGTCGTCGGCCTGGATGGCTGACGGCCCCGCCGACCCGCTCGCGGTGGCGGCTGCCGTCGCCGCCGCGAGCACCGGATCGTACGCCCGGATCGTCGCCACCCTGATCCGGGTGACCGGCGACTGGACCCTGGCCGAGGACTGCGCCCAGGAGGCGTGGGCGCTCGCGCTGACCCGGTGGCCGGCGGAGGGCGTGCCCGCCAACCCGGGCGGCTGGCTGATGACGGTGGCCCGCAACCGCGCGATCGACGTGCTCCGGCGGGCCTCGGTCGAGCGGCGCAAGCTGCGTGAGCTGGCAGTGCTGACGCTGACCGGACCGGAGCCCGGCCCGGGGACGACGGGGGAGGGGGAGATCGTGGACGACCGGCTGCGGCTCGTCTTCACCTGCTGCCACCCGGCCCTGTCGCCGGAGGCGCGGGTCGCCCTGACGCTGCGTACGGTCTGCGGGGTGCCGGCGGCCGACATCGCGCGGGCCTTCCTGGTCACCGAGTCGACCATGACCCGGCGGCTCACCCGGGCCAAGGCGAGGATCGCCGCCGCCGGCATCCCGTACCGGGTGCCGACCGGCCCGGCGCTCGCCGAGCGGCTCCCGGGCGTCCTCGCCGTGCTCTACCTGCTCTTCACCCAGGGCTACGACGCCGACGGCGAGCCCGCCTTCGCCGACGAGGCGATCCGGCTGGCCCGGCTGCTCGACCGGCTGATGCCGGCCCAGCCCGAGGTGGCGGCGCTGCTGGCGCTCTTCCTCCTCCAGCACTCGCGGCGCGACGCCCGGCGCGACCGCGACGGCAACCTGCTCACCCTCGACCGGCAGGACCGCTCCCGCTGGGACCACGACGCGATCGCCGAGGGGGTCGCCATCCTCGCCCGGGTCACGGCGGACGGCCCGTACGCCCTCCAGGCCCGGATCGCCGCGTGCCACGCCACCGCCGCCTCCGCCGAGGCCACCGACTGGATCGCGATCGCCGAGGCGTACGACCGGCTAGCCCGGCGGCAGCCGTCGCCGGTGGTGGAGTTGAACCGGGCCGTCGCGCACGGCTACGCGCACGGGCCGGCGACGGGGCTGGCGCTGCTGGCCGCCGCCCGGGCCGGCGGGGCGCTGGACGGCTATCCGCTCGCCGTCGCCGCCGAGGCCGAGCTGACCGCCCGGCAGGGCGACCGGCACCGGGCCGCCGAGCTGTTCCGACGGGCCGCCGAGGCACACTCCGGCGCCACCCGGCGAGCCCTCCTGGATCGCGCGGCGACCCTGCTGCCCGGACACTGACCCGGTGCGCCGACCGGCGAAGGGAGCGGCCGTTCCGTCGGATCGGCCGCTCCCTCCGCGCTGCGTCCCGGTGTGCCTACCCCTTGCGGTACACGGAGACGTGCGAGGCGCTGTCCGGCCCGAAGGGCGACCGGTGCCAGTCGGCGTAGCGCTCGGCGAGCCGGAGTCCGGCCCGCTCCGCCAACTCGTCGACCTGCTCCGGCCAGAGATAGCGCATCGCGAAGGGCCGCAGGTGGACGCCGTTCCGGTCGAACGTGATGGTCTGCCGGACGAACGTCTGTGCCGCCCGGTCGTACTGGTGTACACGGATGGTGGCAGAGTCCTCGGTCACCGCCCGCATCTGGACCTGCTCGTCCCGGTCGAAGTCGGCCGGGTCCGGCACGAACGCCTCGATGACGAACGCGCCGCCCGGCGCGAGCACCCGGGCGACGTTGCGGAAGCAGTCCGCCTGCCGCTCGGCGTTGACCAGGTTGAACAGGGTGTTGAACACCAGGTACGCCAGCCGGTACGGGCCGGTGACCGGCACGTCGGCCATGTCGCCGATGGCGACCGGGATGTCGGCGCCGCCGGGCTTGGGGCGCATCTTCGCCACCATCTCCGGTGACGCCTCGACGCCCTCGACGGTGACACCTCGCTCGGCGAGCGGCAGCGCGACCCGGCCGGTACCGATGGCGAGCTCAAGGACCGGGCCGCCGTCGGCCAGGGCGGCGAGGAAGTCGACCGCCGGAGCCGGGTCCGGGCTGCCGGGACCGTCGTAGGTGTCGGCCCACTGCCGGCCGAAGAGACCGGGATCGTCGAAGACCGACATCATCGGCCTCCCCGGGGCACGCGGTCAGCGCCCTCCGGCGCGGGTGGTGCGGAAGTGCGGGTGTACACGAAGCCTCGATTCCGGTTGGTCGGGGGTTCCTGCCTGGACGGACCTCGACGCGTCGGACATCGTCGTCTCCCTTCACTCGGCCTGACCCCACCCAACCGGCCCCGGACGGCGCCGGCAACCGATTTACCCGCCGCCCGTGGGCTTCGCCGCCCCGCTCAGCTGATGTGGTGCAGGATCACGTTGTGTACGTGGTGGCTCTTGTCGGCGCCCCGGAACTCCACCTCGTAGGTGTGCGTGCCGACGTGGATCGCGATGGCGCCGGTCGAGAAGAACGAGCCGCCCCACGACTTGTTGCTGACCACGCTGACGCTGGTGATCTTCGAGTACGGGATGCTGGTGATGGCGTACCGCTTGCCGACGAAGGAGCGGTCCTGGATGATGACGCGCCGGTCGGTCAGGCCGATGAAGCCGGTGCCGGTGCCGACTGCGTCGTAGACGGCGATGATCTGCTCCCCGTGGAGCAGGCCGCTCTGGATCTGCTGGAACTGTTCTTTGCGGTCGTACGTCGCGTTCGCCATGCCCTCAACGGTAGGCCGGGCATGCCAACCGAAGATCACTCCCGACGGGCCAGGACGAGGAACTCGCCATCGCCCCGGCCCACGGGCTCCCCGCCCCAGCCGCCGAGGACCCGTTCGACGGCGAACCCGGCCGACCGCAGCGAGCCGCGCAGCTCCTTCTCGGTTCGGAAGCGCAGGGTGGCCGAGCTGAGCAGTTCCTCGCCGTCGCCGAAGAGGTAGTGGTGGGTGAAGTCGACGCGGCCACCGGCCACCGCGTGCACGCGTGTCCACGCCTGGACCACCCCACCGTCGGGCAGGGCGATCCGCCGCCGCGAATCGACCGGGTTCCAGCGTTCCCACCGCCGGTCTTCCGGGTCGCGCGAGTCGAACACCAGCCGGCCGCCGGGCACCAGCGCCCGGGCCAGGTCGGCGAGCGTACGCGCCCACTCGTCGTCGGCCACGAGGAACTGCGCGACGTGGCTGGTCAGCACTGCCACGTCGAAGGACCCGTCCGCCAGTACGGCCGAGGTGCCCTCGATCCACGTCACCCGCTCGGCACCCGGCTTGGCGCGGGCGGCGTCGAGGGAGGCGTGGGCCGGGTCGACGCCGGTGACGGTGTGGCCGGCGTCGGCCAGCGCGAGGGCGAGCCGCCCGGTGCCGCAGCCCAGGTCGAGGACCCGTACGCCGGGTGTCTCGCTGACGACGGCGAGGAACCACTCGTCGTCACGTGACCAGGGGCACTCGGCGTCGTAGACCGGGACCAGCCGTGGATGACGGAACTCGCCGTGCCTCATCGGCGTCGATCATGCCATTCCGGCCGGCGTCCGTCAGGCCGCGTTGGCGTCGGTCGCGGCGCGGACGAACTCGTGGACCCGGGCCGTGCCGTTGCTCTCCCGCCAGATGAGGCCCCGCCGGATCGGTGGCGCGTCGCGGATCGGCACGTACGCCACGTCGGGGCGCGGGTAGTAGCGGCGGGTGTGTTCGCCGACGGGCAGCACCCCCCGACCCATGGCGACCAGCGTCAGCATCTCCGAGAACGTGTTGCCGGCCGGTCCCTTCGGCACGGGCCGGCCCGACGGGGTGTGCTCGGGGGTGCGGTCGCGCTTGAACCCCGCCGAGGTCACGGCCGGGTACTGCACCACCGGATGGTCGCCGAGCGTCTCCAGGCTGACGGACTCCTCCCGGGCGAGCGGGTGCCCGGCGGCCACCGCGAGCAACCGCCGTTCCTCCAGCAGCGCCGGGCCGCAGGCCATCCCGTCGAAGGGGTACGCGGCCATCAGGATGTCGACGGAGCCGTCGAGCAGGCTCTGCCGGGAGTCGAAGAGCTGCACCTCCCGTACCTCGACCTGGCACTCGGGGTGGCGCTGCGAGAAGAGGGCGACGGCCTTGAGCAGCGTCGGCGCGGTCCACTCACCGAGGAAGGCGACCCGCAGGCGTCCGGTCACGCCCCGCCCCGCCTCGACGGCCCGGCGTACCGCGTCGTCGATGCCGGCGACCAGCGGCGCGAGGTCGGCGGCGAGCTGACGGCCGATCGGGGTGAGCTGCACGACGCGGCTGGTACGGGCGAACAGTGGGGCGCCGACGCGGCGTTCGAGCTTCTTCACCACGTGGCTGATCCGCCCGGTGGTCACCCGCAGGCGCGCCGCCGTCCGGCCGAAGTGCAGCTCCTCGGCGAGGGTCAGGAAGGTCTCCAGCTCGTGTCGTTCCAGCACGTCCCGCCCCATCGTTGAATCCGGCTCAACGATGGTAGTGCGATCGCGTCTTGGTCGGCCGCGCCCGCCGGCGGATCGTGAGTGGCATGGAAACGACGACAGTCACCGACTACCTGGCCGCCCTCGACGCCCCGCTGCGGGAGGTCGGCGAGAAGCTCTGCCCGATCATCGAGGCGGCCCTGCCGGACGTGACGGGCGCGATGTGGCACGGGCACCCCGTCTGGGGTCTCGGCGACCGCCCGGGCCGGCGCCCCGTCTGCCTGGTGAAGGCGTACGCCGCGTACGTCACCTTCGGGCTGTGGCGCGGCGCCGAGGTCACCGACCCCTCGGGGCGGCTCGTCCCCGGTGCCCGGCAGATGGCCACCGTGAAGCTGCGGACCCTCGCCGACGTCGACCCCGCCCTGTTCACCGACTGGCTGCGCCAGGCGCACGCGCTGGAGACGAGGTGAGCGCGGTGCGGGTCACGGGCTTCGACCACCTGGTGCTCAACGTGACCGACGTCGAGCGCGCGTTGGACTTCTACTGCGGGCAGCTCGGCCTGGCGCCGGTACGGGTCGACCGGTGGCGGGCCGGCGAGGTCCCGTTCCCCTCGGTACGGGTCGACGCGGGCACCATCATCGACCTCGTGCGCCGCGACCGGGGCGGGACCAACGTCGACCACTTCTGCCTGGTGGTAAAGCCGCTGGACTGGGCGCAGGTGATCGCCTCAGGTGCCTTCGCGGTGATCGAGGGCCCGGTGGGCCGGTTCGGCGCGCGCGGCGACGCCACCTCGATCTACGTGCGGGACCCGGACGGCAACGTCGTCGAGCTGCGCTGTTACCCCGAGGACGACGCCTGACCGGCCGGTGACCCGGGCCCGGCGGGGTGCCCCGGGCGGTGCCGGCCGGGGAGGGATCAGGGTTCGGTGACCGCCCGGTACGCGTCCTCGATGCGCGCGGCCAGCAGGACCTCGCCCTCGGTCAGCGGCACGCTGCCGTGCCCGACCCGGATCTGGGTCTGGTCGGCCCGGCGGCTGATCTCGGGGCGCAGGTGCAGTGCGTCGGCGACAACCTTCACCCGTTCGGTGAGGGCGGCGTGCTGCGAATCGTCGATGGTGAGGGTGCGTCGGATCTGCTCACCCTCCCGGATCCAGCCGGTGAGGAGGGTGAGGGCGTCGCTGAGATAGTCGTGCTTAGATCGACTGCTGAACAGCGCGCGCATCACCGCACCTCCCAGGCGCCGTTGCCGGCTTGTGGCCAAATCGTCGCCGTCCCGTGTCTTGTCGGTGCCTTCTAGTCTGTCCTCGCATGCTGGGTGTGTCCACGCCCACACTTCCGGGTTCTCCTGCCCTGACGGTCAGCCACGGTACCCAAACCGCCGATTGATCTGGCACGCTGGATGCCCGTGCGGACCGAACGGGCTAATGGCGGTGGGCAGGCCGAGCGACGGGACCTCAAGGTGATCGTCGGGGCGGCGATCATCAGGGACGGCCGGGTGCTCGCCTGCGCCCGTTCCGCCCCGCCCGAGGTGGCGGGCATGTGGGAGTTCCCCGGCGGCAAGGTGGAGCCGGGCGAGAGCGAGACCGCCGCGCTCGCCCGCGAGTGCGCCGAGGAACTGGCCGTCCGTGTGGAGATCGGCGACCGGGTGGGCCGCAACGTCCGGATGGCCCACGGTCGTTCGGTGCTCAAGGTCTACGCGGCCCGCCTGCTGCACGACGACCAGCCACAGGCCCTGGAGCACTCGGCGCTGCGCTGGCTAGCGGCGGACGAGTTGGACAGCGTCACCTGGCTTCCCGCCGACGCGCCGATCGTCGCCGCCCTCCGGCCCATCCTGTCCGCCTGACGGAAGCGGACACCCGGGCCGAAAGAGGACGGGGGCCGGCAGCATCAAGCCGCGGCCCCCGTCATCGTCAGCGCACTCAGTGCTTGTCCTGCTCCGGGTGGGCGAAGTTCAGGTGCTCAGGCGGCAGCGGGAAGGCCACGTCGTCGCCGAACGGCGACGGCGCGGCGGCCCGGTCGAACGTGAGCTCCGTCAGCGGCAGCCTGCCGTGCGCGTCGACGGCGGGCGCGGTCGGCTTCGGCACCTCGCGGTGCCAGTTGACGCCCTGCTGCGCCTGCACCTCGGCGTGCGGGTCGTGCGAGCCGCCCGCGTGCGAGTGCACGCCCCCGTGGGCGGCGCTCTGGCGCACCGCGCCACCGACGTGTTCGCTGGTCACGATGGTCTGCGGCACCTGACCCCTCCGGAAGATCTTGCTACCAAGCCACACAAGGGGATCGTACCTGCGGTCGACGACCCGCTCCTTCATGGGGATGATCCCGTTGTCCGTGATCTTGATGTGCTCGGGGCAGACCTCGGTGCAGCACTTGGTGATGTTGCAGAATCCGAGACCCTGCTCGGCCTGCGCGTACTCCTTGCGGTCGCTCTTCGCGTCCAGCGGGTGCATGTCCAGCTCGGCCGCCCGGATGAAGTACCGGGGCCCGGAGAACGCCTGCTTGTTCTCCTCGTGGTCCCGGATGACGTGGCAGACGTTCTGGCACAGGAAGCACTCGATGCACTTGCGGAACTCCTGCGAGCGTTCCACGTCGACCTGCTGCATCCGGTACTCGCCGGGCGCCAGGTCGGCCGGCGGCGCGAACGCCGGCGTCTCCCGGGCCTTCTCGTAGTTGAACGAGACGTCGGTGACCAGGTCCCGGATCACCGGGAAGGTACGCAGCGGGGTGACCGTGACCGTCTCGTCCTCCGTGAAGGTGGACATCCGGGTCATGCAGCTCAGCCGCGGCTTGCCGTTGATCTCCATCGAGCAGGAGCCGCACTTGCCGGCCTTGCAGTTCCAGCGGCAGGCCAGGTCGGGGGCGTCGGTCGCCTGGAGCCGGTGGATGACGTCGAGGACGACCTCGCCCTCGTTCACCTCGACCATGTAGTCCTGGAGCTCGCCGCCGTTCTCGTCGCCCCGCCAGATGCGGAACTGGCGCTTGGCGCCCGACTTACCCGGCCCCGGGGAGTTCTGGTTACCCATTGCGTCAGCGCTCCTTCTCGGTCTCGACGTGGGCGACTTGGGCGTCGAACTCGGCGAGTTCCTCGTCCGTGAGGTACTTGGCCAGCTCCGCGCGGTCGAAGAGGCCGATCAGCTCCGGGCGCATCTTCGGCAGCGGCTTGCGCTCCAGGCGCACCGTGTCGCCCTCCAGGGAGCAGACGAGGTTGACCCGGCGCCAGGACGGGTCCATCGCCGGGTGGTCCTCGCGGGTGTGCCCGCCGCGCGACTCGCGCCGCTCCAGCGCCGCCTTCGCGGTGCACTCCGAGACGACCAGCATGTTGCGCAGGTCGAGCGCCAGGTGCCAGCCCGGGTTGTAGCGCCGGCCGCCGCTCGCGCTGACCTTCGCCACCCGCTCCCGCAGCTCCGCCAGCCTGATCAGCGCGTCTTCGAGCTCGCCCTCGCGGCGGATGATGCCGACCAGGTCGCCCATGACCGCCTGGAGGTCCTGCTGGAGGGTGTACGGGCTCTCGCCGGTGTCCCGCTGCAACGGCGCGAGGGCCGTCTCCACCGCGGCCTCGACGGCGGCGATGCCGACCTTCGGGCGCGCGGGGAGGCTGTCGGCGTACGAGGCGGCGTGGCCGCCCGCGCGCTTGCCGAACACCAGCAGGTCGGACAGGGAGTTGCCGCCGAGCCGGTTGGAGCCGTGCATGCCACCGGACACCTCGCCCGCGGCGAAGAGGCCCCGCACGTGGCCGAACGCGGCACCGCTGTCGGGGTCGACCTCGACGCCACCCATCACGTAGTGACAGGTGGGGCCGACCTCCATCGGCTCCTTCGTGATGTCGACGTCGGCCAGCTCCTTGAACTGGTGGTACATCGACGGCAGGCGGCGGCGGATCTCCTCCGCCGGCTTACGCGAGGCGATGTCCAGGTAGACGCCGCCCGCGGGGGTGCCCCGGCCGGCCTTCACCTCGCTGTTGATCGCCCGCGCCACCTCGTCGCGCGGCAGCAGCTCCGGCGGGCGCCGGTTGTTGTCCGGGTCGGTGTACCAGCGGTCCGCCTCCTCCTCGGTCTCCGCGTACTGCTTGCGGAAGACGTCGGGGACGTAGTCGAACATGAACCGCTTGCCGTCGGAGTTCTTCAGCACGCCGCCGTCGCCGCGTACCGACTCGGTGACCAGGATGCCCTTCACCGAGGGCGGCCAGACCATGCCGGTCGGGTGGAACTGGAGGAACTCCATGTTGATCAGCGTCGCGCCGGCCCGCAGGGCCAGCGCGTGACCGTCGCCCGTGTACTCCCAGGAGTTCGAGGTGACCTTGTAGGAGCGGCCGACGCCGCCGGTCGCCAGCACCACCGCCGGCGCCTCGAACAGGACGAACTCGCCGGACTCCCGGTAGTAGCCGAACGCGCCGGCGACCCGGTCACCGTCGAGCAGCAGCTCGGTGATCGTGGTCTCGGAGAAGACCTTGATCCGGGCGTCGTACGAGCCGTGGTCGCGCTTGTCCTCCTGCTGGAGCGACACGATCTTCTGCTGGAGGGTGCGGATCAGCTCCAGGCCGGTCCGGTCGCCGACGTGCGCCAGGCGGGGGTACTCGTGGCCGCCGAAGTTGCGCTGCGAGATCTTCCCGTCCTTGGTGCGGTCGAAGAGCGCACCGTACGTCTCCAGCTCCCAGATGCGCTGCGGCGACTCCTTGGCGTGCAGCTCGGCCATCCGGAAGTTGTTGAGGAACTTGCCGCCGCGCATCGTGTCGCGGAAGTGCACCTGCCAGTTGTCCCGGCTGTTCACGTTCCCCATCGCGGCGGCGGCGCCGCCCTCGGCCATCACCGTGTGCGCCTTGCCGAAGAGCGACTTGGAGATGATCGCGGTCTTCTTGCCGGCGAGGCGGGCCTCGATCGCCGCGCGCAGGCCGGCGCCGCCGGCCCCGATCACGACGACGTCGTAGTGGTGTCGTTCGATGCGCGTGGTGGAACCCGCGTGGTCGTGAGGATTCGTCATGTCAGAGGCCCTCTAGTTGATGAACCGCAGGTCGTTGAACCAGCCGGCAGCCAGCGCCATGACGTAGAAGTCCGTCAGGGCCAGCGTGCCGAGGGTGATCCAGGCGAGCTGCATGTGCCGGACGTTCAGGGCCGAGACGAAGGTCCAGGCCCGGTAGCGCACCGGGTGCTTGGAGAAGTGCTTGAGCCGCCCGCCGATGATGTGCCGGCACGAGTGGCAGGAGATCGTGTACGCCCACAGCATGACCACGTTGCCGAGCAGGATGAGGTTGCCCAGCCCGAACCCGAAGCCCTTGGGGGAGTGGAAGGCCAGGATCGCGTCCCAGGTGTTGATCAGCGAGATGATCGCGGCGGCGTAGAAGAAGTAGCGGTGCAGGTTCTGCCCGAGCAGCGGGAACCGGGTCTCGCCGCTGTAGGACTTGTGCCCGTCCGGGACCGCGCAGGCGGGCGGCGACAGCCAGAACGACCGGTAGTACGCCTTGCGGTAGTAGTAGCAGGTGAGCCGGAACAGCAGCAGGAACGGCAGCGTCAGCGCCGCGTCCGGGATGATCCACCAGCCGGGCAGGAACCGTCCGAAGTGCGCGGCCTCCGGCAGACACCGGTCGGTCACGCAGGGGGAGTAGAACGGGGTCAGGTAGTGGAAGTCCTCGACCCAGTACCACTTGTGCATGAAGACCCGGACCGTCGCGTACGCCACCCATGCGCCGAGCCCGATCACCGTGATCAGCGGGGCGAGCCACCAGCGGTCGGTACGCAACGTCTTCGCCGCGATGGCGGCGCGCGCCCGCGCCCCCAGCGGCCTCGTTGCCGTTGATGTCATTCAGTCGTCTCCCTGACAGGACCCTCACGGGGCGGATCAAGTTCCGGTCGGCATGCGGACCGCGAACCCGCGCCGCCTGCCGCGTCATGCGCACACCAACGACCACGCCGACGATTCGGCGCAGCTAAGTGACACACGTTACGCCGATCTCTGCGAGCCGTCCGCGCAAGGCAGTGTCCCGTGTGTCCGGGCTGGTGGGAAGCCCTGGACGGTGATCGATGGCCGGATGTTAAGAACTTCACCGGAGCGGGGCGTGCGGTGTCAGGCGAGCAGATCCGCCGGCCGGATGGCGGCCCGGACGGGCTCGGTCGGCACCAGCGTCCCGCCGAGGGCGAGGTACTCCTCTTCGCGCCACGGGCCGTCGTGGCCGAACACCGCCGCGGTCATGGTCACCCCCGCCTCGTGCCGGCGGGAATCCTTCCAGGGCTGCCGCGCCCATCGTCGCACCCGCTGTGCGTGCGGGACGTCAACGCCCGTGAATGGCGAGGTGAGGGTGTTCACGCCCGTTGCGGACTCGTTACGCTGTGGCCCGCTGACAGCACCCGGCTTTGTAGCTTATTTTCACCCTCAGTGGTTTCCTGTAAGTTCTCTTCGTCACTGAGGGAGGCGGTCGTGGACAGTCCCGGGTCGGCGCCGTCCGGAAAACCGGACCGCCCCAGCGCGCCGGAGCAGCGCTCCGGCCAGGATCCCTACCTGCGGGTGAGCGACCTGCGGGTCCGGTTCGACACCGAGGACGGCGTGGTGCGCGCCGTCGACGGGGTGTCGTTCGAGGTGGCCCGGGGGCGCACCCTCGGCATCGTCGGGGAGTCCGGCTCGGGTAAGAGCGTCACCTCGCTGGCCATCCTCGGGCTGCACAGCGCCAAGCGGACCAGCATCACCGGGGAGATCTCCGTCGGCGGCCGACAGCTGGTCGGCCTGCCCGACGAGGAGGTACGCCGGCTGCGCGGCCGGGACATGGCGATGATCTTCCAGGATCCGCTGTCGGCGCTGCACCCGTACTACACGGTGGGCAGGCAGATCGCCGAGGCGTACCGGGTGCACCACCCGAAGGCCGGCAAGCGCGAGGCCCGCCAGCGCGCCGTCGACATGCTGGGCCGGGTCGGTATCCCGCAGCCGGCCCGCCGCTTCGACCAGTACCCGCACGAGTTCTCCGGCGGCATGCGGCAGCGGGCGATGATCGCCATGGCGCTGGTCAACGACCCGGACCTGCTGATCGCCGACGAGCCGACCACCGCCCTGGACGTGACGGTGCAGGCGCAGATCCTCGACCTGCTGGCCGACCTCCAGGCCGAGTTCCACTCCGCGATCATCCTGATCACCCACGACCTGGGCGTGGTCAGCCAGGTCGCCGACGAGGTGCTGGTCATGTACGGCGGGCGGGCCGTCGAGCACGGCAGCGTCGAGCAGGTGCTCCGCCGGCCGCAGCACCCGTACACCTGGGGTCTGCTCTCCAGCGTGCCCTCGCTGCACGGCGACGCGGACGCGGACCTGGTGCCGATCCGGGGCAACCCGCCGAGCCTGATCAACCTGCCGTCCGGCTGCGCCTTCCACCCGCGCTGCCGGTACGCCGACCGCAACGGCGACCGGTCCCGCACGGAGGTCCCCGAGCTGCGTCCCGCCGGCGCGCCCGGCCACCTGGTCGCCTGCCACCTCTCCGCCGACGACCGGACGCGCCTGTACGCGGAGGACATCGCCCAGGTGGGAGTCGCCCGGTGAGCGCGAGGAACGCAGCGCAGCGGAGTCCCGCAGTCGCGAACGAAGGTGGCATCCCGGTGAGCGCGAGGAATGCAGCGCAGCGGAGTCCCGCAGTCGCGAACGAAGGTGGCACCCGGGTGAGCGCGAGGAACGTAGCGCAGCGGAGTCCCGCAGTCGCGAACGGAGGTGGGCTCCGATGAGCACCCAGGTGGACACCGGGCCGGTGCGCCCGGCCGAGACCGCTGAGCCGCTGCTGCGGGTGCGGGGGCTGACCAAGCACTTCCCGGTGCGCGAGGGCCTGCGGCGCGGCGGGCTGGTCCGGGCCGTCGACGGGCTGGACTTCGACGTGCGGCCGGGCGAGACGCTCGGCCTGGTGGGCGAGTCGGGCTGCGGCAAGACGACCACGGGGCGGATGCTGGTCCGCCTGCTGGAGCCCACGGCGGGCAGCATCGAGTTCGCCGGGCGGGACATCACCCACGCCGGCCGCCGCGAGCTGCGGGCGCTGCGGCAGGACCTCCAGATCATCTTCCAGGACCCGTACGCGTCGCTGAACCCGCGACACACGGTGGGCCGGATCGTGGCGATGCCGTTGCAGGTCAACGGGATCGAGCCGCCGGGCGGGGTGAAGAAGCGGGTCCAGGAGCTGCTGGAGCTGGTCGGGCTGAACCCGGAGCACTACAACCGCTACCCGCACGAGTTCTCCGGCGGCCAGCGGCAGCGCATCGGCATCGCCCGGGCGCTGGCGCTGCGACCGAAGCTGATCGTCGCCGACGAGCCGGTCTCCGCCCTGGACGTGTCGATCCAGGCACAGGTGGTCAACCTCCTGCGCGACCTGCAACGCGATCTCGGCCTGGCGTTCGTCTTCATCGCCCACGACCTGGCCGTGGTGCGGCACTTCTGCCAGCGGGTCGCCGTCATGTACCTCGGCAAGATCGTGGAGATCGGCGACCGGGACGACATCTACGAACGCCCGCAGCACCCGTACACCCGGGCTCTGCTCTCGGCGATCCCCGACGTCACCCAGCTCGGCGCGGCGGGCCGGATCCGGCTCTCCGGGGACGTCCCGACGCCGCTGGACCCGCCGTCGGGTTGCCGTTTCCGCACCCGGTGCTGGAAGGCGCAGGAGCGGTGCGCCACCGAGGAGCCGGCGCTGGTGCCGCGCGGCGGCGACCAGGCCACCGCCTGCCACTTCCCGGAGACGGGGCCGGCCGGTGACGACGCGCCGTCGGTGGACCCCGGGACCGCCGGGGCCGGTACGACCGCCGAGGAGGTGGCGAAGTGAGCCTGTCCCCGGTCGAGGGCACGGCGCTGGCCGAGATCGAGTCCGGCGCGGACACCGGCGAGCAGAAGACGCTGATCGGCCGCTCGCCCGGCCAACTCGTCCTCAGCCGGCTGCGGAAGGACCGCACGGCCCTGGTCAGCGGGATCGTGCTGGTCGTCTTCGTGCTGCTGGCGTTGGGTGCGCCCCTGGTCCAGCGGCTCTACGGGGTGACGCCGAACGAGCAGTTCGGCGACCTGCTGGACAGCACCGGGATGCCGCTGGGGTACGTCGGCGGAATCAGCGGCGACCACTGGTTCGGGCTGGAACCCGGCCTGGGCCGGGACATCTTCATCCGGATGATCTACGGCATCCGCACCTCGCTGCTGATCGCGCTCGGCGCCGCCCTGATCACCACGGCGATCGGCGTGGTCCTCGGGATCCTCGCCGGCTACCTCGGCGGCGTGGCGGACGCGGTGATCAGCTGGGTGACCGACGTGGCCCTGGCGATGCCGTTCCTGATCTTCGCGCTGGCCGTGGTGCCGACGTTCTCGCTGCGCTTCTACGGGCCGCGTGACGAGGTGCCGACCTGGTTCGCGGTCACCACGCTGATCGTGGTCTTCACCGCGTTCGGCTGGACCAGCACCGCGCGGCTGGTCCGGGGGCAGGTGGTGTCACTGCGCGAACGCGAGTTCGTGGAGGCGGCGAAGGCCAGCGGCGCGGGGCTCGGGCACATGCTCTTCCGGCAGCTGCTGCCGAACATCTGGGCCCCGATCCTGGTGTCGTTCTCGCTGCTGGTGCCGTCGTACGTGACCAGCGAGGCGGCGCTGTCCTTCCTCGGCGTCGGGCTGCCCGAGTCGGTGCCCAGCTTCGGCCGGATGATCTTCCGGAGCATCGACTACCTGCAGACCGACCCGGCATACGTCTTCTTCCCCGGCATCACGATCTTCGCGCTCGTGCTGGCGTTCAACCTCTTCGGCGACGCGTTGCGTGACGCGCTCGACCCGAAGTCGTCACGGTAAGGGGTACTGCGCATGGTGCGCTTCCTGCTGAAGCGGGTGACGCTCGCGATCTCGGTGCTGTTCGCGGTGAGTGTGGTCAGCTTCCTGCTGTTCTTCGCGCTGCCCGCCGACCCGGTGACCGGCATGTGCCCGAAGAACTGCAACGCCGAGCGCCTCGAACGGGTGCGGACGGAACTGGGTCTCAACGAGCCGAAGGTGCAGCAGTACGCCGACTACATGAAGGGCATCTTCGTCGGCCGCGACCTGGGCAGCGCGCAGGGCGGCGAGTGCGCGGCGCCCTGCCTCGGCTACTCGTACGTCAACAGCGAGGCGGTCACCGACACCTTCGCCCGGGTGCTGCCGGTGACGTTGAGCATCGTCCTGCCCGCGGCGGTGCTGTGGCTCGCCGTCGGGGTCGGGCTCGGCATGGTCTCGGCGCTGCGGCGCGGCTCGCTGCTCGACCGGATCTCGATAGGTCTCACCCTGACCTTCGCCTCGCTCCAGCTCTACTTCGTCGGCGCGGTCCTGTTGCTGGTCTTCGTGTACACGCTGAAGATCCTGCCCACGCCGCGCTACACGTCCCTGTTCGAGAGTCCCCTGGAATGGGCGCGGGGGCTGGTGCTGGCCTGGGTCACCCTGGCGCTGCTCTTCTCCGCGATCTACGCCCGGCTGTCCCGGGCGCAGATGCTGGAGACGCTCTCGGAGGACTTCGTGCGTACCGCCCGGGCCAAGGGCATGCCGAAACGCAAGGTGTACGGCAAGCACGCGCTGCGCGCGGCGATCACGCCGATCGTCACCATCGCCGGCCTCGACGTGGGCGCGGCGCTCGGCGGCACGGTGATCACCGAGACCACCTTCGGCATCCAGGGACTGGGTCGTACGGCGGTGGAGGCGGTCCGTCAGGGTGACCTGCCGACGATCATGGGGACCGTGCTCATCGCCGCGCTGTTCGTGGTCATCGCCAACATGGTCGTCGACCTGCTCTACGCGTTCGTCGACCCTCGGGTGCGCCTCGGCTGACCCCGGTCCGCCGGGTGCCGATCGTTGTAGCCCCGTTATCCGCTCGAAATTTACCGTCATTGAAGGCTAGGCGAAGCTTTCCTTCATCGGCGATCCGGAGGAGTGAGAATGCGAGCAAGACGCGTCACCGCCCTGGGCGGTGCGATCGCACTGATGGTTTCCCTCGGTGCGTGCAGCGAGAACACCGGTGACGACACCGGCGGGGTGGACACCACCAAGCCGCGCACCGGCGCCATCGCGACCGACCCCAAGGACTCTCTCGGCCCGGCGCCGGAGGTGCCCGGCGCGGCCAAGGGCGGCACGTTCTACATCCTGCGGCAGAACAAGATCTCCCACATGGACCCGCAGCGGATCTACTCGTTCGCGGGCCTGATGGGCAGCCAGCTCTACGCCCGCTTCCTCACCACGTTCAAGGACGACGGCAAGGGCAACGTCACGCTGGTCGGCGACCTGGCCGAGACCCCCGGCACCAACGTCAACAACGACTGCAAGGTCTGGGAGTTCAAGATCAAGCAGGGGGTGAAGTTCGAGGACGGCCGGCCGATCACCAGCAAGGAGATCGCGTACGGCATCGCCCGGTCCTTCGACCCGGACCTCACCGGCGGCCCGACCTACATCCAGGAGTGGCTGGTCGACAGCCCGCAGTACGACACCAAGTGGGACTTCAAGGCCAACAAGACCTCGCTGCCGCCGGGGCTCACCACGCCGGACGAGAAGACGCTGCGCTTCGAGTTCAACAAGCCCCGCTGTGACCTGCCGTTCGCCGTCTCGCTGCCGGCCACCGCGCCGCTGCCGGCGGACAAGGACACCGGCGTCAACCTGGACAACCAGCCGTTCTCGTCGGGCCCGTACAAGATGACCAAGCACACGCCGGGTGTCGAGATCGTGCTCGAGCGCAACGAGCACTGGGACCCGGCCACCGACGCCGTGCGCCACCAGTACCCGGACAAGTTCATCTGGTCCCTGGGCGCCGACCAGGCCGCCCAGACCAACCGGGTGCTCGCCGGCACCGGCAACGACGCCGCGGCGGTCGCCACCGGCGGCGTCCCGTCCGAGCTGATCGCCAAGGTCACCGGCGACCCCAAGCTCAAGGAGCGGATGATCGTCGCCGCCACGCCGAACGCGTACCGGCTGAGCATCAACACCACGCGCGTCACCGACCTGGCGGTGCGCCAGGCCATCAACTACGCGATCGACCGCACCAGCATCACCAAGAACCTCGGCGGCCCCTACGGCGCCGTGCCGCTGACCACGCTGCTGCCGCCCACCACGCTCGGCTACAAGCAGTTCGACGCGTACCCGGCCGGTGACAGCGGCAACCCGGAGAAGGCCAAGGAGGTGCTCG
Organism: Micromonospora sp. NPDC049048; assembly: GCF_043197615.1. Classification (NCBI taxonomy): domain Bacteria; kingdom Bacillati; phylum Actinomycetota; class Actinomycetes; order Micromonosporales; family Micromonosporaceae; genus Micromonospora; species Micromonospora sp. NPDC049048. The sequence continues at coordinate 711,435 of NZ_JBICTM010000001.1, forward strand.
CCGGCAAGACGCAGAACCTGGTGCTGCTCACCTCCGACGTGAGCAGCTCCCAGGAGCGGGCCACCCAGATCAAGAACGCCCTGGAGAAGGTCGGCCTCACCGTGACGATCAAGACGATCCCCGAGGACGGCTACCTCGACACGGTGAAGAAGAAGGACAACCCGTACGACCTCTGGGTCGACTCGTGGGCGGCCGACTGGCCCAGCGGCGCGGCGATCCTGCCGGTGCTCTTCGACGGCCGTGGCATCAAGGCCGAGGGCAACAGCAACACCTCGCAGCTCAACAACGAGGCGATCAACGCGGAGTTCGACCGGGTCCTCGCGCTCGACCCGGCCAAGCAGGCCGAGGAGTGGAGCAAGCTCGACGAGCGGCTCATGAAGGAGACGGCGCCGGCGGTGCCGCTGTACACCGAGGTGGTCTCCGTCGCGCACGGCGAGAAGGCCGGTGGCATCTTCGTGGGCAGCATCTTCGGCTGGCCGAGCTTCGTGGACGCGTACGTCAAGCAGTGACACCGGGCAGCGCCGGTGCTCCCACCGGCGCGCTCTGAAGTGCAAGGAAGGGCACCTTCCCGACGCTGAGCGTCAGGGGAGGTGCCCTTCCTGCACCGCCTTACGCCAGGTGGCGGCGGACGAAGTCGAGTTCCAGCTTGAGCAGGCGTTCGGCGGTGCCGCCGGCGGCCATGTGGGTGGCCCCCGTCAGCGGGAGCACGGAGTGCGGGCGGCCCGTCGCCAGCAGCGCCGCCGACAGCCGCAGCGTGTGCGCGGCCACCACGTTGTCGTCGGCCAGGCCGTGCACCAGCAGCAACGGCCGGGCCTCCGCCGGGTCCGACACCGGCTCGCCGGCCAGTTCCACAAGCGAATGGTGCGCGTAGATGTCCGTGCCGTCCTCCGGCAGACCCAGGTAGCGCTCGGTGTAGGCGGTGTCGTACAACGCCCAGTCGGTGACGGGCGCCCCGACGATGCCGCAGCGGAACAGCTCCGGGTGCCGCAGCACCGCCAGCCCGGCCAGCCAGCCGCCGAACGACCAGCCGCGCACCGCCACCCGCTCCAGGTCGAGGTCGGGGTGCTTGCCGGCCAACGCGGTGAGCGCGTCCACCTGGTCGAGCAGGACGACGTCGGCCACCCGCCGGTGGATCGCCTTCTCGAAGGAGGGGGCCACGCCCGGCGTACCGCGGTTGTCGATGGTGACCACCGCGAAGCCGGCGTCGGCCCACCACTGCCGCTCCAGCCACGCCCCACGGGCGGCCAGCACCTCCTGGTGCCCCGGCCCGCCGTAGACGTCCAGCAGCACCGGCAGCCGCCGGCCGGTGACGTAGTTGTCCGGGTAGAGCACGGCCGTCGGCAGGCGCCGGTCGGTGACCCGCTCCAGCAGCGGCAGCGGCGCGTACGGCGGGGTGGCGGCGAGCGAGCGCAGCACGCCCACCTCGCGCTCGCCCTGCCACACCGTCCACCGGGTGCCCGGGTGGTCGAGCGAGGCGCTCCCCACCACCAGCACGTCCCCGCCCACGGCGGCCGTGTGCCAGCCCGGGTCGGTGGTGATCCGGCGGGCGTCCACCCCGCCCCCGATGGTGGTACGCACCCGGAACAGGTGCCGCTCGCTCGGCTCCCCGTCGCTCGCCTCCACCAGCAGGTCGGCCGGGCCGCTGCCACCCGGCAGCCGCCCCACCACCCGCCGCACGTAGAGCGACGGCGGCGTGAGCAGGGTCCCGTCGGCGAAGAGGCAGCGCGCGTCATACCCGTCGTGGGCGAGTTCGCCGCCGACCAGCACCCGGCCGTCCGGCAGGTGCGCCGGCGTCCCGGGGATCGGCTCCACCCAACGCGGGTCGGCCAGCTCGGCGTGCACCTGGGTCTCGCCGGTGCGCGGGTCGACGGCGAGCACCAGGCCGTGCTGCTGGGAACGGCGCAGCACGGTGATCAGCGGGCCGCCCTCGGCCCAGTGCACGGCAGTCAGGTACGGGTAGGTCTCCCGGTCCCAGTGCACGTCGACCCAGCCGTCGTCGAGATCCAGCAGGTGCAGGCTGACCTCGGCGTTCGCGCCGCCCGCCGCGGGATAGGCGACCGTGGTCGGCGGGCTCGCCGGGTCGGCCGGGTCGTGCAGGTGCCAGCGTTGCACCCGGGACTCGTCCACCCGGGCGGCCAGCACCGAGCGGCCGTCCGGCGCCCACCAGTAGCCGCGGAAGCGGTGGAACTCCTCGGCCGCGATGTGCTCGGCCAGCCCCCAGGTCACCCCGGAGTCCTCGCCGGCCAGCAGGGTGTCCGTGCCGTCGTGCTCGACCACCCGCAGCTGACCCCGGCGGACCCCCTCGGCGGCGTCGGTGACGTACGCCAGGCGCTGCCCGGTGGGGTCGGGACGGGGATCCAGCACCGGGCCGACGGTGGCCACCTCGACCACGTCGCCGTGCACCAGGTCGGCCCGGAACAGCCGCCCGGCCAGCGCGAAGACCGCCACCCGCCCGGCGCCGTCCAGCGCGTACGAGCCGATGCCGGAGGCGCTCAGCCGCAGCCGCTCGCGCAGCGCGCGCTCGCCCGGGCTCAGCGCGTCGGGGTCGGCGTCGGCCCCGAGCAGCGCCGCCGGATCGGCGACCAGCCGCTCCTCGCCGGTCGCCACGTCGAGCAGCCAGAGCGCGTCGGCCGGGTCCTCCGGGCCGGCCGAACGCAGGAACAGAACCCGGGAGCCGTCGTCGGCCACGGTGACCGCCCGAGGCGCTCCGCGGCTGAACCGACGGGTGCGGGCGGCCAGCTCCGGAAAGTCCACAGCCCAGATCGTAGAGCGGTGACGGGGGGTGATGTGGCGGACCTGCGCGGACGCGTCAGGGCCGGCCGGGCAGAACCGCCGGTTAGAGTGACCGGCGTGACGACGCTGCCTGACCGCCGGCTCCTGCTGGTCCACGCGCACCCCGACGACGAGTCCATCGGCACCGGCTCGACGATGGCGCACTACGCCGCCGCCGGCGCCCACGTCACCCTGGTGACCTGCACCCTCGGCGAGGAGGGTGAGATCCACGTGCCGGCGCTGGCACAGCTCGCCGCCGCCGAGGCCGACCAGCTCGGCGGTTGGCGGATCGCCGAGCTGAACGCCGCCTGCGCCGCGCTCGGCGTCACCGACCACCGCTTCCTCGGCGGCGCCGGGCGCTACCGCGACTCCGGCATGATGGGTCTCGCCACCAACGAGCATCCCCGGGCCTTCTGGCAGGCCGACCTCGACGAGGCCGCCGGGCACCTGGTGGAGATCATGCGGGAGGTACGCCCGCAGGTCATGGTCACGTACGACGACAACGGCTTCTACGGGCACCCGGACCACATCCAGGCGCACCGGGTGGCGATGCGCGCCCACGAGCTGGCCGGCGCGGAGGGCTTCGCCCCAGCGAAGGTCTACTGGACCGCGATGCCGCTCAGCGTGCTGGAGGCGGGGATGGGCCACTTCGTCGAGTCCTCCGACAACCCCTTCGCCGGCATCCAGGACATCTCCGAGCTGCCCTTCGGCACGCCCGACGAGCAGATCGCCGCGCGGATCGACGCCACCGACCAGCACGCCGCCAAGGAGGCGGCGATGCGGGCGCACGCCACGCAGATCCCCGACACCTCCTGGCTCTACTCGATCGCCGGGAGCTTCGGCGGCGAGTTCATGGGCATGGAGTACTACACCCTCGCCGTCGGGCAGAAGGGACCGGGCAGCGGCCCGTACGGCTGGGAGGACGACCTCTTCGCCGGGCTCGACGTCGCCGACGGCCCGGACCGGTCCCCGGTCGCGGCGGCCGGTCTCCGGTGACCCTGCCCGTCGCGTCGATGTCGGCCGCCCCGGAGGAGACAGCGCCGCCACCGTCCGGGCAGTCCCGGCGGCTGCTCGACCTCGCCCTGCGCGTCGCCGGCGGGCTGGTCGCCGTCCTCGCCGGGACGCTCACCGCGGTGCTGGAGCTGCTGCTGGCCACGCTCCGGGTAGGCGGGCACCTGATCGGCGTCTCGGTGCTCGTGGCGATCGGCGCGAACATCGCGCTGAGCTGGTTCGCGCACGAGACCGTCGGCCGTCGCTGGGCGGTGGCGCTGCCGGCGACGCCGTGGTTCGTCCTGATGGCGGTCGCGGCGGTCCGCACCGCCGAGGGGGACCTGCTCGTCACCGGCGACAACTGGGTCGGCCTGGCGATGATCGTGGCCGGCGCGATGACCTTCGCGGTGATGGGTTTCCGGCAGGTACTGGCACCGCCACCGGTCCGGTCGGGGGACTGACGCCGCACAGGTTGCGGTGGTAGACATTCGTGCCAAGGATGCCCGCCGCCGGGGCGGGCGGTACGGCTGGAGGCGTGCGATGAGGGAGCGGTGGCGCGCGATCGGGATTCTCGCGGTCGCACTGTTCGCGGTCAACGTGGTCGCCCGGCTGGTCACCCGGTTCGGCTTCGACGGCGATGACACGGCCGCCGCCGACCGGGTGTCGCTGGGGATGTTCGTGGTGATCGGGCTGGTCCTGGCCGCGGTCGCCTTCTTCTGGGGGAAGCGTCGGCCGGTCGCCGCCTGGGGCGCGGACGTGGCCGCCGCGGCCGGGATCGCGCTGCTGCTGACGGTGCTGGTCGGGCCGCTGCTGGTCGGGGACAACCCGTTCGGCGGGGGCGCGGGCATGTTCTTCGCCCAGATCTGGCTCTACCTCGCGGCGGCCGGCGTCGGCGTGCTGCTCGGCTTCCTGCTGGTCACGGCGCTCGGCCTGGACTACCGCTCGCAGTCGCTCAAGCGGTACGCCGAACTCAGGGCCACCAAGCCCCGCCGCGTGGTCCGCCGCTGACCCACCCACCGGGCCAGCCCGCCCTCCCCTTCCCCACCCCACCCCTTCTCCCGCCCACCACCCCCGCCTCACCGCGTCGATCATGAAGTTGTTGCCACTGAAAGCGCTTTCCGCTGGCAATAACTTCATGATCGACGCGGCGGGCAGAAGGGCGCGGCGGGTGGAGGGGCAGGGGACGGCGGAGGGGAGGGGGAGCGGGAGCGGGGCCGGGTGGGGTCAGGGTGGGGGTGTGCGGGTCAGGTAGGTGTGGTGGGTGGTGAAGCCCAGGGTGCGGTAGAGGGCCACCGCCGGGGTGTTGCGTTGCTCGACCTGGAGGAAGGCGCGCGAGGCGCCGGTCGCGGCGCCCCAGTCGGCGAGCGCGCGGATGATCCGGCCCGCCAGGCCCTGCCGCCGCGCCTCGGGCAGCACCTCGATCAGGCTGAGCCCGAGCCAGCGTCCCTGCCCGGTGACCGTGCCCCGGCCGATGGCGAGCAGCGCGCCGTCGGCGTACACGTGGGCGAAGCGGACCTGGTCCACGGCGGTGAGCACGTGCCGGGCGGCGTCCGGCAGGCCGCCCTTGCGGCCGGCGGCGACGGTGAGCCAGTCGTCCGACGGGCCGGTGGCCAGCACGACCGGCGGTGCCCCGGCGCGCTCCGGCGCGGCCGGCGGCAGCCCCGCCAGCGGCACGGTCTGCACCAGTACGGGCGGTCGGCCGACCCAGCCGCGGGCGTCCAGCTCCGCGCCGACCGGGGCGGCGAGGGGCAGCGGGGTGTTGACCATCGGCGGCAGGCCGAGGTCGGCGTACCAGCGCTGCACCGCGTCGAGGGCGGCGGGCAGCGGCCGGTCGGGGTCGCCCACGGGCAGCGCCGAATTGGCCCGGCCGGTCCAGCCGCCGGCGGCGCGCAGCCGCCAGTCGCCGAGCCGTCCCCGTACGGCGGCGGGCCAGGCCTCGTCGGCGGCCAGTTCCAGCTCGACCACGGCGGCGGCGGTGGGCCGGCGGGCCGGCGGCACCCGTTTGGCCCGGTGCACCTCGACCACCGGGACCTGGAGCCGGCCCTGCGCGGTGGCGAGTGTGAGGTGGGTGTCACTCAGCTCGACCAACTCGCCGAGGGCGTCCGAGTAGAGCGGCCGACCTTCGCGAACCCCCACGATCCGGCGCACCACGATCCGGTGTCCCACATCCTGCTGTCGGAGCACGATCGACCCCCTCCCCGGCGAGATACTAGGCTCTTACCGTCGCGGGTGATCGCGGCGTGTCTTGCGGAGGAGAAGACCGGTGACCTACATCATCGCCGAACCGTGCGTGGATGTGCTCGACAAGGCTTGCATCGAGGAATGCCCGGTCGACTGCATTTACGAGGGCAACCGGATGCTCTACATCCACCCCGACGAGTGCGTCGACTGTGGTGCCTGTGAGCCGGTCTGCCCGGTCGAGGCGATCTTCTACGAGGACGACGTCCCGGAGCAGTGGAAGGACTACACCGGCGCCAACTACGAGTTCTTCGAGGAGCTGGGCTCGCCCGGCGGTGCCTCGAAGATCGGCAAGGTGGAGAAGGATGCCACCTTCGTCGCCGCGCAGCCGCCGCGCGGCGAGGGCCACTGAGCCGGCCCGCGCCGGTCTCGTCGCGGCTGCCCGAGTTCACCTGGGACGCTCTGGACGCCGCGGCGACACTGGCCGCGGCGCACCCTGAGGGTCTGATCAACCTCTCCATGGGTACGCCGGTCGACCCGGTGCCCGGGGTGATCCGGCAGGCGCTGGCCGACGCGTCCGACGCCCCCGGCTATCCGCTGACGGCCGGCACCCCGGTGCTGCGCGACACGATCGCGGCCTGGACCGCGCGGGCCTGCGGCGCCGGGGTCGACGGTCTCGGCGTGCTCCCGACGATCGGCTCGAAGGAACTCGTCGCATGGCTGCCCACCCTGATCGGGATCGGCCCCGGCGACGTCGTCGTGGTGCCCTCGATCGCCTACCCGACGTACGAGGACGGGGTGCGGCTCGCCGGCGCCACAGTCGTACGCGCCGACTCGCTGACCGCCGTCGGCCCCACCTCCCGGGTGCGCCTGGTCTGGGTCAACTCGCCGGGCAACCCCACCGGCCGGGTGCTGCCCGCCGCCCACCTGCGCAAGGTGGTCGACTGGGCCCGGGAGCGCGGCGCGGTGGTCGCCAGCGACGAGTGCTACCTGCCGCTGGGCTGGTCCGCCGCACCCGTCTCGGTGCTCTCGCCCGAGGTCTGCGGCGGGTCGTACGACGGGGTGCTGGCCGTGCACTCGCTCTCGAAGCGCTCCAACCTGGCCGGCTACCGGGCGGGGTTCGTGGCGGGCGACCCGGCGCTGGTGGCGGAGCTGCTCAAGATCCGCAAGCACGCCGGGATGATCGTGCCGGCGCCGGTGCAGGCGGCGATGGTGGCCGCGCTGCGCGACGAGCGGCACGCCGACGAGCAGCGGGAGCGCTACCGGGCCCGGCGGGACGTCCTGCACGCCGCGTTCACCGGCGCGGGCTTCACCGTCGAGCACTCCGAGGCCGGGCTCTACCTCTGGCTGACCCGGGGGGAGGACTGCTGGGAGACGGTCGACTGGCTGGCCCGGCGGGGCATCCTGGTCGCCGCCGGAGCCTTCTACGGCCCGGGCGGCCGGCAGCACGTCCGGGTGGCCCTGACCGAGTCCGACGAGCACGTGGCGGCGGTCGCCGGCCGGCTCGCCTGAGCGGGACCGGCGGCGCGTGATGGCGGACAGTCCCCGAGGACGGCTTCGGGCCGCCGTGGTGGGCACCGGCCTCATCGGCGGCTCGATCCTGCTCCGGCTGCACGAGGCGGGGCTGGACGTCGTCGGCTGGGACCCGGACCAGGCCACCCGGGCGGCGGGCCGCGAACGCGGGGTGGCCTTCCCCGACGAACTGGGCGAGGCGGTCCGTGACCGCGACGTCGTGTTTCTCTGCGGTCCGCTGCCGAGCCTGCCGGAGACCCTGCTCAGCGCCGTGCGGCACACCCGCGACGAATGCGTCCTCACCGATGTGGGCAGCACGAAGGGCGCGGTGGCCGCCTTCGCCGCCGCCCACGGGTTGACCGACCGGTTCGTCCCCGGCCACCCGATGGCGGGTACCGAGCGGTCCGGGATCACCGCCGCCGTGCCGGCCCTCTTCGCGGGCGCCGCGTGGGTGCTCTGCCCGGCGGCCGAGGGCATCGGGCCGTTCCGGATGCTGTCGAGCCTCATCGTGGACGTCTTCGACGCCCGGGTGGTGCCGATGTCGCCGACGGTGCACGACTCGGTGGTGGCGCTCGCGTCCCACATCCCGCACCTGCTCGCCGGCAGCCTCGCCGGCGCGGTCGCGGGGTCGGACGTCACGGATGCCGTGTTGGGCCTCGCGGCGGGCAGCTTCCGTGACGGCACCCGGGTCGCCGGCACCCCGGCCCGGCGTACGGCCAACATGCTGCTCGACAACCGCGAGCAGGTGGTACGCCAACTCGGCCAGGTCAGCGCGTTCCTCGACGGGCTGGCCGCCGCGTTACGCGCCCGGGACGACGACGCCCTGGTCGCTCTCCTCCAGCGGGCGCAGGGCCTGCGTACCGCCTTTCTCGACCGTGACCTGCTCGCCCACCGGCGGGAGTTCCCCGCCGACGGTGACCACCGCGCCGAGGTCGCGTACCTGATGGGCCTGGGGGCCGCCGGCGGCTACCTCACCGGGTGCCGGATCGACGGCGACCGGGTGGGTTACACGGGCCACCTCCCGCCGGCAGCGCCGGCCGACGTGCGCTGAGACGGCGGGCGGGCCGGTGGACGCGCGGTTAGGGTGAAGGCATGGTGGACGGGCCGGTGGTTACGGTGCGCGGTGAGGCGTACCGGGAGGTGGCTCCGGAGGTCGCCCGGTTCTCGGTGACCGCCAGGGCACGCGACCGGGACCGGGAGGCCACGCTGACCCGGCTCGCGGAGCGGGCCGCCGCCGTGCGGGTGCTGCTCGACGGCGAGGGCGCCGGCATCGACCGGCGGGAGACCGGCGAGCTGCGGGTGCGGCCGGAGACGCGGCGATCCGGCGAGCGGGTGGTGGCGTACAGCGGCAGTGTGACCACGACCGTGACGGTCAGCGACTTCACCGCGCTCGGCGAGTTGATGCTGCGCCTGGCGGACCAGGACCAGGTCGAGGTCGCCGGGCCGTGGTGGTCGCTGCGGCCGGACAGCCCGGCCCACCGGGAGGCCCGGCACGCCGCCCTCGCCGACGCCCTGCTGCGTGCCCGCGAATACGCCGAGGCGCTCGGCGCCCAGGTGACCGCCCTGATCGAGCTGTCCGACGCGGGCGCCATGGAGCAGCCGATGATGAGCCGGATGGCGTACGCGGCCGGCGGTGCCGGCGGTGGCACGCCGGAGCTGGAACTCGACCCGCAACCGCAGACCGTGCACGCCGCGGTGCAGGCGCGGTTCGCGATCAGCGAGCCGGTCCTCGGCTGATGGCCGCGCCCCGGGTCGTCGGGATCGACGAACTGGTGAAGCGGGCGCGGGCCCTCGCCGAGGCCGGCCCGCGGCAACTGCTCGGCATCGCCGGGCCGCCCGGCGCGGGCAAGTCGACGCTGGCGGAGCGGATCGTCGAGGCGGTCGGCGCGACGGCCCGGCTGGTGCCCATGGACGGGTTCCACCTCGCCCAGGCCGAGTTGCGCCGCCTGGGCCGGGCGGAGCGCAAGGGGGCGCTGGACACCTTCGACGCCAACGGCTACGTCTCGCTGCTGCGCCGCCTGCGGCGGCTGGAGCCGACGGCGGTCTACGCGCCGGCGTTCCGCCGGGACCTGGAGGAGCCGGTGGCCGGCTCGATCGAGGTGCCGCCGTCGGTGCGGCTGGTAATCACCGAGGGCAACTACCTGCTGATGGCCGGGACGCCCTGGGACGAGGTGCGGCAGCTGCTGCACGAGGCGTGGTTCCTGGACCTGGACGCCGAGCTGCGGCTGCGCCGGCTGACCGCCCGGCACGAGGCGTACGGGCGGTCGCCGGAGCAGGCGCGGGAGTGGGCGACGGGCAGCGACGAGGCCAACGCCGCCCTGGTGGCCGACACCGCGCGCCGCGCCGACCTGGTGGTCCGGCTCGCCGAGCCACCGCCGCCCTGACGAGGAACCACGCTCAGCCCTCGGACGAGGAACCACGCTCAGCCCTGACGGGGCCAGGCGGGGTCAGCCGGAGCCGCGCCTCGGTGCCGGGACGCCCCGGCGCAGCAGCCACGCCACCCGCGAGCGTTCCCGGTGGAACTCGGGCGCCTCGGGATAGCCGCTGTGGTTGCGGATCGGTGGGTCGGCCACCTCCCCGTCGCTGGGGTGCAGCGCCTCCGGGTCGCGTACGGGCAGGTCCCGTTCCCCGGCCGTGACCGGCCAGCCGAGCGGGTCGGTGTCCCGCCAGAAGTTGGTCCAGCGGATCCGGCCGTCGGGCGAGGTCAACGCCTCGGCCAGCACCGGCAGCCGGTCCGGGCCGAAGTATCCGGGAAAGACCCGCCCGTAGAGCCGGGTCAGCTGACAGCCGTACGAGAAGAACCAGATCCTCCGCCGCGACCGGGCGGGCAGTTGGAGGAGCACCGCCGCGCAGATCACCGTGCCCTGACTGTGCCCGGAGAGGATGATCCCGTCCACGCTGCGGGGATCGTGCTCGGCGAGCGCCAGCAGCCCGGCGGCGCGGGTCTGCAACTCGGGTACCGCCCGCTCGGCGTAGCTGGGCGGGGCCAGCGGGTGCGCGGTCCGGGGCCAGAAGGTGCCCACGTCCCAGACCACGCCGACCGAGCGGCGGACGACGTCGTTGCGGTAGACCAGCAGGCCCACCGTGGCGATCAGCATCGGCAGCCAGCCGAGCAGCCGGTCGCCCATCTCGGAGATCCAGGCGATCACCGCCGCGCCGCCGGTCGCGTCCGTGGGGTGCGGCGGTTTGCGGGCGAGCAGGGCGGCACAGGCGAGGGCCGTCAGCACGAGGGACACGACGGCGTACCAACCGACCAGCCGTACGGCATGGTCGCCGACCAGCCGGTGCAGCGCCCGCCACGCGCTGACGTCGCGGCAGCGCCGCAGCTCGTGCGCCGAGAGGGGAGTGGCGGTGCGTGCCGTCGCCTCCGCGTACTCGTGCCGGCGCAGGCGGAGGTAGAGCAGACCGGCCCGGGCGGCCGTGGCGGCGAGCGCGAGCAGGGCGCCGGCGAACGCGAGCCCGGCCCACATCACGGGGACCGGGGGCGTCACCACGGGCCCGTCGGGGTGCGGGTCGCCGTTCAGTCGGCCGGTGATCCAGTAGAGCAGTCCGGCGCTGTAGGAGACGCAGAGGATCCAGCCGAAGCCGGCGATGACGGCCGGGGCGCGACCGCCCCAGGCGAGGTCGGTGTGGGGTGACAGGGGCTGTCGCCCGGCCGGCGCAGGGATGCGCGGCAGCAGCAGTCCGGTGGCGGCCAGGGCGACGACCGGGACGACGACCGCCCAGAAATCCAGCGCCGCGGGCGGGGGCGGCAGCGCGGGCAGCCAGCCGGTGAACCAGGCGAACCCGAGAACGAGCAGCAGGCCGGCCGCCGCCGGCGCGGCCAGCGCCCGCCGCCCGGAGCGGGCCACCGCGCCGATCGCGATCAGCAGCAGCAACTGTCCCGTGCCGAGCCAGGCGACGATCCAGTCGAGGCCCGGCAACGACCGGTCGGTCGGGCAGGTGCCCGGACCGCCGGACGATCCGGGCGCGGCCGACGCGACGGCGTACGGGAGGCAGTCGGGCGCCGGGCGCAGGTTGGGCAGGGGCGTGCCCGCCGCACCCTCGGGCAGCAGCAGGATCAGCACCGTCCCGACCAGCCCCGCGGCGGTGAGCACGGCGACCGTGACGCTCCACCCGCCGAGCGGGGTGGCTCCCGCGCGCCGGGTCAGGCCGGGTCTCGCGAGCGCCACGACCGCGACCAGCACGACGGCGACGAGCGCCGCCACGGTGGTCCAGGCGACGGCCGCCCGTACGCCCCGGGGCGGGTCCATCGCGAGGACCGCGCCCAGCGGTACGGCGGCGGAGACGACCACGCCGGTGCACAGGTGCAGCACCGCGCCCCTGCGTAACTGGCCCTCGCCGATCCAGAAGGTGCGGTCCTGCAACGGATTGTCGGGCGGGCCGGGGGGCGGCTCGGGCGTGGCCGGGCCCGGCGCGGGCTGCGCCGACCCGTCCGCGGGTACGCCGGTCGGCTGCGGGGCCCCCGACGGGAGCACCGGTTCGGCGGGCATCTGCGCCTCGTACTGGTAGGTCCGCCAGGTCACCAGCCCGATCAGGGCCAGCACGCCGAGCGGTAGGAGCAGGCCGACGGCCAACGATCGCGCGCCCTCGCTCCACCAGCCCTGCCCCAGGAACTCCCAGGGGCCGGGGACGCGGCGCAGGCAGTCCGTGTCGACGCACTGCCAGCCCACGAGGTCGACCCCGACGGCGGTGAGGGTGAGGGCGAGGGTGCCGGTGAGGCTCAGGCAGAACAGCCGGATGAGCCAGGCCGTGGTCCCCGAGGTGCTGTTCCAGCGTTCGGCGGCGGCGTCGGCCGGGACGGACGGCCGGGCGTGCAGCGCGACGTTGGCCAACGTGAACGGGAGCAGCAGCGTCCACAGTGCGCGCTCCACGTCCCGCGCGGTCCGCGCGCCGGAGGTCAACTGCCCCCAGCTGTACGCCTCGACGACGACCGGGTCAGCCGGCTCGGCGGCAGGGGAGCGGTAGAAACCGGTGACCGGTCCACCCGCGACGAGCCACGGCGGGGGCGGCGCGTCGGCCCCCGGCGCCGGACGCAGGCCGAGGATCTGACCCGGGGGAGTGTTCGAGACCCCGTGCACGCGCAGTTCGAGAACCGGATCGTCCATGCCCGCCCCCTGGTGACGACGTCACCACCCACAGTGCCGGGTGGCATGCGTGTCGCGCCAGTGATCGGAGGGTGTTTGTGCAGGTGGTGGGCTTGATCGTGGTCAGTCGAGCTGGCGTACGACCCGGGCCGGGTTACCGACGGCGACGACGTTCGCCGGCAGGTCCCTCGTCACCACGGCGCCCGCGCCGACGACGGTGTTCTCCCCGATGGTGACGCCGGCGAGCACGATGGCCCCGCCGCCGAGCCAGACGTTGTCGCCGATGGTGATCGGCTTGGCCGCCTCCCACTTGTCGCGGCGGGGGCCGGGCTCGACGGGGTGGGTGGGGGTGAGCAGTTGCACGTTGGGTCCGATCTGGACGTCGGCGCCGATGGTGATCGGGGCGACGTCGAGGAGGACGGCGTTGAAGTTGACGAAGCTGCGCGGCCCGATCCGGACGTGCCGGCCATAGTCGACGTAGAGCGGTGGCCGGACGTTGGTGCCCTCGCCGACCTCGCCGAGCAGGTCGCGCAGGGCGGCGAGCCGGGCCTCGGGGTCGGCGGCGGGGCTGGTGTTGAAGCGTTCCATCAGCCGCGTGGCCCGGTCCAGGTCGGCGGCGATCTCCGGGCCCTCGGCGATGTAGGGCTCGCCGGCCAGCATGCGTTCCTTCATGGAGGTCACCGGCCGATCATCCCCGAAGCGGGGGGCCGGTTGTTGGCTGGTCCGTCATCTTCGTGTCTTCATTTTGCATACCCGGTATGCAACCCTGATGACTGTCAATGCGTCTCTCTCTACAGGTAGTAACGCCCGACGAGGAGGATCCGTTGCAGCGAAGAAGAAAACTGGTCGGTCTCGGTCTGGTGCTCGGCATGGTGCTCGGCACCCCCGGCATGGCCGTGGCCCAGGCACCCGCCGATCCGGCCGCCCGTCCCGAGCCGACCGCCGGCCCCGCCGCGTCGTCTCCGGCGGCGGGCGCGGCCAGCCGCCCGGTCACCGTCACACTGCTCACCGGCGACCGCGTCACCCTCACCGGCACCCGGGCCAGCGTGCGTCCCGCACCCGGGCGCGAGGACGTCCGCTTCCTGACCCGACGCGACCGGGGCCACCTCTCGGTGGTGCCCGAGGACGCCGTGGCGCCGATCCGCGAGGGGCGGGTCGACCCGCGGCTGTTCGACGTCACCGAGTTGGTCGCCGCCGGCTACGACGACGCCCGGCGCGACGACCTGCCCCTGCTGATCACCGGCGGCAAGGGCGCGGCCCGGCGCTCGGCCGTGCCCGGCGGGGTGACGGTCACCCGCGAGCTGCCCGCCGTCGGCGGGCTCGCCGCCACCGCCAGCAAGCGGCGGGCGGCGGAGGTCTGGGCGGCGGTCGCCGCCCCCGGCGCGAGGGTCGGCGCGGCAGGGGGCGCCGACCGGATCTGGCTCGACGGCCGGCGGCAGCTCACGCTCGAGCGCAGCGTGCCGCAGATCGGCGCGCCGGAGGCGCACCGCGCCGGATTCACCGGCCGGGGGATCCGCGTCGCCGTGCTGGACACGGGGATCGACGCCACGCACCCGGACCTGACCGGTCGGGTGGCGCAGCGGCAGAACTTCACCGAGGAGTCCGCGCCGGGTGACGTGGTCGGGCACGGCACGCACGTCGCCGCGACCATCGCCGGCACGGGCGCCGCGTCCAACGGGCGGCACCGGGGCGTCGCCCCGGACGCGACGCTGCTCGACGGCAAGGTCTGCGAGACGTACGGCTGCCCGGAGTCGGCGATCCTCGCCGGCATGCAGTGGGCGGCGGTCGACCAGCGGGCCAACGTGATCAACCTGAGCCTCGGCGGCTTCGACACCCCGCAGCTCGACCCGCTGGAGGAGGCCGTCAACACGCTCACCGCGCAGACCGGCGCCCTCTTCGTCATCAGCGCCGGCAACTCCGGCCGGTTCGCCCCGGTCAGTTCCCCCAGCACCGCCGACGCCGCCCTCTCGGTGGGCGCCGTCGACCGGGACGACAGCCTCGCCGACTTCTCCAGCCGTGGTCCCCGTACGGGCGACGACGCGATCAAGCCCGACATCACCGCCCCCGGGGTGGGAATCGTGGCGGCGCGCAGCCGGGACGGGGTGATCGGCGAGCCGGCCGGCGACGGGTACGTGGCGCTGTCGGGCACCTCGATGGCCGCCCCGCACGTCAGCGGCGCGGCGGCGCTGATGGCCCAGAAGCACCCCGACCACAAGGGCGGCCGGCTCAAGGCGCTCCTGATGTCCTCGGCGAAGCCCAACCCGGAGCTGACCGCGTACGAGCAGGGGGCCGGGCGGGTCGACCTGTCGAAGGCGGTCTGGCAGAACCTGACCACTGACCCGCCGAGCGTGTCGCTGGGGCGGGCACTCTGGCCGCACGACGACGACACCCCGATCACCCGCACCGTGACCTGGCGCAGCGACGGCGCGACGATCGACCTGGAGCTGGCGGTCGAGGCGACCGGTCCGGACGGCAGACCCGCGCCGGCCGGCATGTTCACCCTCGGCGCGAGCCGGATCAGCGTGCCGGGCGGTGGCACGGCGAGCGCCACCGTCACCGCCGACACCCGGGTCGACGGCCCGGACGGCCACTACACCGGCCGGATCGTCGCCCGCTCCGCCGGCTCGGTGGTGGCCAGCACGCCGCTGGCCGTGTACCGGGAGGTGGAGAGCTACACGGTCACCGTCCGGCACCTGAACCGCGCCGGCGCGGTCACCGGTGCGCACGGCACCACGCTGGTCTCGCTGGACAGTTTCGACGCGTACGAGCTGTACGACGCGGACGGCACCGCCGAACTGCGCGTCCCCAAGGGCCGGTACGGGCTGGCGAGCTGGGTGTACGACGTCGAGGGCGAGGAGTACGTCGCGGCCACCCAGCTCGTCCAGCCGGAGCTGGCGGTCGCCGGGGACACCCGGCTCACCCTCGACGCCCGGCGGGGCAAGCCGGTCCGGATGAGCGTCCCGCAGCGCTCGGCCACCCCGGCGCTCGTGGTCGTCGAGGCGAACTTCCTCATCGACGGGGGCGGCTACTCCTTCGGCCTGCTCGACTCCGACTTCGACGGTCTCTTCACCGCCGGGCTCGGGCAGCCGGCGCCGGGGGACCGCTTCTTCTCCACGGTCAGCAGCCAGTGGGCCGACCTGGAGGCGGCGAGCAGCCCCTACCTCTACGCCCTCAGCGAGGCCGTGCCCGGCCGGCTGCCGACCGGCTTCGTACGGCACTACCGGGCGAAGGACCTGGCCACCGTCACCCACCGGTTCAACGGCGGCAGCCCGGGCCTGGTCACCGACCGGTTGGTCTTCGCGCACCGGGACCCCGATCTCGGCGGCTGGGCGGTCGGCGTGCCCACCGCCACGCCGGGGCAGCGGGTCGAGCACTACAACACCCGGGACGTGCGCTGGTCGACCGAGCTGCTCTTCGGGGTGCCGAACCCGGACGGCTGGCCCGACACCAAGGCCGTCCTGTACTCCGAGGAGCGGAGCCTGCGGGCCGGGCGGCACTACCGGGAGAGCTGGAACAGCGCGCCGTACGGGCCGTCGTTCCCGGCGGCCGGGATCGTCCGGCAGGGCGACCACATCGAGGTGAACCTGCCGCTGCACAGTGACGCCGAGGGGCACCCGGGCGGCTCGCTCGCCGACACCGCCCGCACCGCCCTCTACCGCAACGGGGCGCTGGTCGGCCAGACGCCCGAGCCGGCGTACGGCAGGTTCGAGGTGCCGCCGGGCGCGGCCGACTACCGGCTGGAGACGTCGTCGAAGCGGAGCTTCACCGACCTCGCCACCGAGGTGTCGGCCACCTGGACGTTCCGGTCCCGGCACGTCACCGGGGACGACCCGGCCGTGCTGCCGGCGTCGGCGATCCGGTTCGCGCCCCGGCTGGACCGGGACAACACCGCCCCGGCGGGCCGGAGCTTCGTGATCCCGGTGACGGTGCAGCGGCAGCCGGGCGCGCCCCCGGCCCGGGTGGCCGCGTTGACCGTCGACGTCTCCTACGACGGCGGGAAGACCTGGCAGCAGGCCCGGGTCCGGCCCGACGGCCAGGGCTGGGCGGCCACCGTGCGGCACCCGTCCGGCGCCGGACACGTCTCGCTGCGGGCCACCGCCCGGGACACCGCCGGCAACACGGTCACCCAGCGCGTCATCCAGGCGTACCGCCTGCGCTGAGACGTACCCCCGCCGGGTCCGCGGCCGACCGCGGGCCCGGCGGGGTCGCCCCGTCAGTCGTTGGCGTGCAGCGCGGCGTTCAGTTCGATGCCCCGGCCGGCGCGCTGCTTCGCCTCCAGCGCACCGGTGACCGAGTTGCGCCAGAACAGCAGGTTGTCCACGCCGGAGAGTTCGCGGGCCTTCACCACCCGGCCGTCCGGCAACGTGATCTTGGAGGCGGCGGTGATGTAGCAGCCGGCCTCCACCACGCAGTCGTCGCCGAGCGAGATGCCCACGCCCGCGTTCGCGCCGACCAGGCTGCGCTCGCCGATGCGGACCCGGTCGGTGCCGCCGCCGGAGAGGGTGCCCATGATCGAGGCGCCACCGCCGATGTCGGAGCCGTCACCGACCACGACGCCCTGCACGATCCGGCCCTCGACCATTGAGGTGCCGAGCGTGCCGGCGTTGAAGTTGACGAAGCCCTCGTGCATGACGGTGGTGCCGGCCGCCAGGTGCGCACCGAGCCGCACCCGGTCCGCGTCGGCGATCCGCACGCCCGACGGCACCACGTAGTCGGTCATCCGGGGGAACTTGTCCACCCCGTAGACGGCCAGGTGGCGGCCGGCGGCCCGCTCGATGACCCGCAGCTCGTCCACCCGCTCCGGCGGGCACGGCCCGGCGGAGGTCCAGGCCACGTTCGCCAGCTTGCCGAAGATGCCGTCGAGGTTGAGCTCGTTGGGTCGCACCAGGCGGTGGGAGAGCAGGTGCAGCCGCAGGTACGCGTCGGCGGCATCCTTGATCGGGTCGTCCAGCGAGCCGATCACGGTGACCACCTGGACGGTACGCAGGCCCGGCAGCGCCCGGTCGCCGACCGCTCCCGGCGGCAGGTCCAGCACGTCCGCCTCGTCCTCGCCGGCCACGAGCGGCAGTTCGCCGAGGCCCAGTTTGCCGGTCGGGTACCAGGTGTCGAGCGTCTGGCCGTCAGCGGTCACGGTGGCCAGGCCGATGCCCCAGGCGGATTCGGACGTCACTGATTCACCTCTCGTTCGTGCTGCGGGCCGGCGAATCCCGCGCGTCCCGCGTCGCACCCGGGCCTCCCCGGAACGCTCGCTTCCCGCGCTCGCCGGATCTGACGGTACCGTGCGAACCATGGAGAACCCGCTGACCCCCGAGGTCCTGGCCGATCCGGTGGCGCTGACCCGTGCGTTGGTCGACATGGAGTCCGTTTCCCTCAACGAGAAGGCCATCGCCGACTGCGTGGAGCAGGTGCTGCGGGGCGTGCCGCACCTGAGGACGTACCGGCACGGCAACACGGTGATGGCCCGGACCGAACTGGGCCGCGACCAGCGGGTGGTGCTCGCCGGTCACCTGGACACGGTGCCGCTGAACAACAACTTCCCGTCGACCACGCGCGGCGACCTGATGTACGGCTGCGGCACCTCCGACATGAAGTCCGGGGTGGCGTACGCGCTGAACCTCGCGGTGCACCTGCCGGACCCGCGCTACGACGTGACGTACTTCTTCTACGAGGCGGAGGAGATCGAGCAGAAGTACAACGGCCTCTTCCTGGTCGCCGAGGCGTACCCGGAGTGGCTGGAGGCGGACTTCGCGGTGCTGCTGGAGCCGACGCACGGCATCGTCGAGGCCGGGTGCCAGGGCACCATGCGCTCGGTCGTCACCACCACCGGCGTACGCGCCCACTCGGCCCGCTCCTGGCACGGCGTGAACGCGATCCACGCGGCCGGCGAGGTGCTCGACCGGCTGACCGCGTACGAGGCACGCCGGGTCACCATCGACGGCTGCGACTACCGGGAGGGCATGAACGCGGTCCGCATCCACGGCGGCGTGGCCGGCAACGTGGTGCCCGACCGGTGCGAGGTCGAGGTCAACTACCGGTTCGCGCCGGACCGCACCCCGGAGGAGGCCGAGGCGCACCTGCGGGAGGTCTTCGCCGGCTTCGAGGTGCGGATCACGGACTCGGCCGCCGGCGCCCCGCCCGGGCTGGAGGCGGCACCCGCCCAGGAGTTCCTCGCGGCGGTGGGCGCCGCGCCGATCGGCAAGCTGGGCTGGACGGACGTGGCCCGGTTCGCGGCCATGGGCATCCCGGCCCTGAACTTCGGCCCCGGGGACCCGAACCTCGCCCACCACCCCGACGAGCACGTCGAGATCAGCAAGATCCGGGAGGGCGCCGCCACGCTGTACCGCTGGCTCGCCTCCGCCTGACGTACGGCCGGCGGGTGTCCGGGGCGCTGGCCCTGGACACCCGACATCGCCTCGCGCCGGGTCATGCACGGAGGGTCCGCGTCGGACGACGCGGACCCTCCGTCACGGTGCTGCCGGTGCGGGTCAGACGCTGGTGGACGCCTCGCTGGGCCGGGCGTCGGTCTGGCCGTTCTGGTCGGTGGACGGTTCCATCAGGCGGGCGCGGCGGCGCTCGGCCACCACGTCGCGGATGCGGCGCTGCATCTGCCGCCGGATCCGGATCATCTCGCTGTTGCTGATCACGCTGACTCCTCCCCCGCGCGCGCCGGGGCATACCCGGTATGTGAATAGTAAGACGTCCGTGCGACCGAATTAGTTGCCCAAGATCGGAGATTATTTTCAGCCGCCGCGTGGCGGGCCGCCACCCGCACGGCGAGGGACCCGCCCCGCCCGCCCTCGTCCGTCGTCCGGGAGCCTCCTGGCCGGTTGGCGCAGGTCCGGCCCGTGGTGCCCGTACCTGGTGGGTGTCGCTCCACTACGGTGGCTGCATGGGTCAGAGCAATGGGCGGGAGGCCGGCCGCGAGCCGGGACGGGAACGGCACCGGGGAGCCGTGACGCTGCGGCGGCAGGCGATCACGAGCAGCACCGCCGACCAACGCCTGCTCGATTCGCGGGGGCGCAGCGACTGGAAGACCAAGGACGCCTGGCGGGCGCTGCGCATCCTCTCCGAGTTCGTCGAGGGTTTCGACACCCTCGCCGACCTGCCCCCGGCGGTCAGCGTGTTCGGCTCCGCCCGCAGCCGGCCGGAGAGCCCGGAGTGCCAGTTGGCCGAGGCGCTGGGCGCCGCCCTCGCCCGGGCCGGCTACGCGGTGATCACCGGCGGCGGGCCGGGCGTGATGGAGGCGGCCAACCGGGGCGCCAGCGAGGCCGGCGGGCTGTCGGTCGGTCTCGGCATCGAGCTCCCCTTCGAGCAGGGCCTCAACGACTGGGTCGACCTGGCCATCGACTTCCGTTACTTCTTCGCCCGCAAGACGATGTTCGTCAAGTACGCCCAGGCGTTCGTCGTGCTGCCCGGCGGGTTCGGCACCATGGACGAGCTCTTCGAGGCGCTGACCCTGGTGCAGACCGGCAAGGTCACCCGGTTCCCCGTGGTGCTGATGGGCGCCGACTACTGGAGCGGCCTGCTCGACTGGCTACGCGACACGATGGCCGCCGACGGCAAGATCGGGCCGGTCGACCTGGAACTGATGTGCGTCACCGACGACGTCGACGCGGCGGTCCGGCACATCGTGGAGGCCGAAGCCGTCCTCAACGTCGAGCAGGAGGCGGTCCGCGAGGAGGCCGTCGCCCGCGTCGCCGCCGACCAGCAGGCCGCCGCCGAGGCGGGCGACGAGAACCGGGAGCGCTGACGTGGCGGCGATCTGCGTGTTCTGCGCCTCCTCCCGTACGCTCGACCAGCGCTGGCTGGATCTCGCGGCCGAGACGGGCGCGGAGATCGCCCGGCGTGGGCACACCCTCGTCAGCGGCGGCGGGTGCGTCGGCATGATGGGTGCGCTGGTGGACGGGGCGCGGTCCGCCGGCGGCCGGACGATCGGGGTGATCCCGCAGTCGCTGGTCGACCTGGAGGTCGCCGACCTGGCGTCGGACGAGTTGCTCGTCACCGACTCGATGGCCAGCCGCAAGACCATCATGATCGACAAGTCGGACGCGTTCCTCACCCTGCCGGGCGGGCTCGGCACCCTCGACGAGCTGTTCGAGGTCTGGACGACCGCCACGCTGGCCCTGCACGCCAAGCCGATGGTCCTGGTCGACACCGACGGCTTCTACCGCCCGGTGCTCGACTGGCTGGGCGCGCTGGCCGACCAGGCCTTCCTCAAGCCCGCCGGCCTGGGCCTGCTCACCGTGACCGACACGGTCCCCGCCGCCCTGGACGCCCTGGAACTCCGCATGGCGTGACCCCGGTCGGGGTGGCGGGGCGGGGGTGTCGTACCGGCGTGGTGGGATGAGCGGATGCAGGCGTACCGGCTGGTGCGCCGGCCTGCCGAGGCGGTCCGGGGGGACCAGCGGCCCGGCGGGCCGGCCCGGGGGGACGGTCGGTCCGGCGGGCCGACCGAGGGTGAGCGGCGGCCTGGCGGGCTGGCCGAGAGTGAACGGCGGGCCGGGGGACCGGCCGAGGGCGAGCGGCGTGCGGGGGAGGCCACCGAGGGGCCGCGGCGGTCCGGAGGGTCGGCTGGCGGGGGCGCGCGACGCGGGGCGGCACGCCTGGTCGACCCGCGCCAGGCCGAGATCGTGGCACACACCGACGGGCCGATGCTGGTGCTCGGCGGTCCCGGCACGGGCAAGACCGCCACGCTGGTCGAGGCCGTCGCCGCGCGGGTGGGCGAGGGCGTCGACCCCGAGCGGATCCTGGTGCTCACCTTCGGCCGCCGGGGCGCCACCGCGCTGCGCCAGCGGATCGAGGCCCGGATCGCCGAGGGCGGGCACCGCGTGCTGCGTGAGCCGCTGGTGCGCACCCTCCCGGCGTACGCCTTCGGGCTGTTGCGCCGGGCCGCCGCCGAGCGCGGCGAGCCGTCCCCCCGGCTGCTCACCGGTCCGGAGCAGGATCTGATCATCCGTGAGCTGCTCGACGTGGTCGGCGAGGAACCCGACGACGACCCGGTCGGCTGGCCGGAGGACCTGCGCCCCGCCCTGCGTACCCGGGCCTTCGCGGCGCAGCTGCGCGACCTGCTGATGCGTGCCGCGGAGCGGGGCGTCGGCCCCGTCGAGCTGGCCCGGCTGGGCGAGAAGCTCGGCCGCGCCGACTGGCCCGCCGCCGCGCGCTTCCTGCGGGAGTACGTGGCAGTGCTCGCCCTGCGCGACGTCAGCAACCGCGGTTCCGTGGCGTACGACCCGGCCGAGCTGGTCCGGGCCGCGACCGGGATGCTGCTCGACGATCCCGAACTGCTCGCGGCCGAGCGACGGCGGCTGGCGTACGTCTACGTCGACGAACTGGCCGACACCGACCCGGCCCAGCAGGATCTGCTCGCGACGGTGGCCGGGGGCGGCAAGCCCCTGGTCGCGTTCGCCGACCCGGATTCGTCCACGTACGCGTTCCGTGGCGCGGATCCGGCGGCGGTCGCCACGTTCCCGCACCGCTTCCGCACCGCCTCGGGAGCGCCCGCCGCGCAGGTGGTGCTCACCACCTCCTACCGCAGCGGCGCCCGGCTGCTCGCCGCCTCCGGCCGGCTGGCGCGGCGGCTGCGCGGGCCGGCGGCGCACCGACGGCTGCACCCGCTGCCCGACGCGCCACCCGGTTCGGTCGAGGTACGCACCTTCCGCTCGGCCACCAGCGAGGCGGCCTGGCTGGCGCACGCGCTGCGCGAGGCGCACCTGCTCGGCGGCGTGCCCTGGTCGGAGATGGCCGTGCTGGTGCGCTCCACCGGTCGGCAACTGCCCTCGCTGCAACGCGCCCTGCACGCCGCCGGCGTGCCCACCGTCGTGCACGGCGAGGACCTGCCGCTGCACCTGCAACCGGCGGTCGCGCCGCTGCTGCTCCTGCTGCGCTGCGCGCTGGAGCCGGAGCGGCTCGACGAGGAGGCCGCCGTCGCCCTGTTGCACTCACCGCTCGGCGGCGCCGATCCGCTGGCCGAACGGCGGCTGCGGCAGGGGCTGCGCGCACTGGCGCTGGCCGGCGGCGACCGCCGGCCCTCGGGCGAGCTGATCGTGGAGGCGCTGCGCGACCCGGCCGAACTGGCCGGGATCGAGCGGCACTGGGCGGAGCCCGCGCAGACGGTGGCGGGTCTGCTGGCCGTCGCCCGGGAGACCGCCGCGCGGCCCGGCGCGACGGCGGAGGACGTCCTCTGGGCGGTGTGGCGGGCCAGCGGGCTCGCCGAGCTGTGGTCGGCGGCCACCGGCCGTGGCCAGGTCGTGGCCGGTGAGGGCGACGTCGCGCGGCGCCGCCGCGCCGAGGCGGCAGACCGCGACCTCGACGCCGTGATGGTGCTCTTCGACGCGGCCGCCCGGTTCACCGACCGGCTGCCCGGCGCGCGTACGGAGGTCTTCCTCGACCACGTCCTCGGCCAGGACCTGCCGGCCGACACCCTCGCCGCGACCGCCGACCGGGGGGAGGCCGTGCGGCTGCTCACCGCCCACGCCGCGAAGGGGCTGGAGTGGGATCTCGTGGCGGTCGCCGGGGTGCAGGAGGGCGTCTGGCCCGACCTGCGGCTGCGCGGCAGCCTGCTCGGCTCGGAGCGCCTGGTCGACGTGCTGGCCGGGCGGACCGCCGGCGCCGGCGCGGTGGCCGTCCTCGTCGGGCAGTCCTCGGCGCTGCTCGACGAGGAGCGCCGACTGTTCCACGTGGCGGTCACCCGGGCCCGGCGGCGACTGCTGGTCAGCGCGGTCGCCTCCGCCGCGGTGGGCGGCGACGACCACGAGGAGCAGCCGAGCCGCTTCCTCTACGAACTGGGCCCGTCCGACCCGACCGAGCCGACTGGCCCGTCCGGTCCCACCGGGCCGACCGGCCCGTCCGATCCCACCGGGCCGACCGGGCCGACCGGCCCGTCCGATCCGGATCGGGACGCGGCGCAGCGCCCGGAGGGAAGCGGTCCCGCTGACGCCGGGGAGGAGCCGGACCGGCCGGGCGCCTTGCCGGTGAGCCGGCCGCCCCGGGCACTGACCCTGCCGGCGCTGGTGGCGGAGCTGCGTACCGCCGTGAGCGACCCGGCCGCGCCCTACGCCCGGCGGCAGGCGGCTGCCGCCGAACTGGCCCGGCTCGCCGCCGCCGGGGTGGCCGGCGCGCACCCCGACGACTGGTGGGGGCTGCGGCAGCTCTCCGACGACCGCCCGCTCGTCGACGAGGGTGACGCGGTCCGGGTCACCCCGTCGGCCATGGAGAGCGCGCTGCGGTGCAGCCTGCGCTGGCTGCTGGAGCGGCACGGCGGCAGCCCGCCGGCCAGCGCCGCCCAGGGGGTCGGCAACCTGGTGCACGCCGCCGCGATGCTCGCCGAGGACGCCAGCGCCGACCGGGGCGCGCTGCTGGACTACGTGGCCGCCCGGTTCGACGCGATCGAGCTGGCCGCCCGCTGGATGGTCGGGCCGGAGCGCAGCCGAGCTGAGGCGATGGTGGACAAGCTGCTGCGCTGGCTGGCCGCGAACCCGCGCCGCCTGCTCGCCATCGAGCACGAGTTCGCGGTACGCCTCGACGACCCGCAGCGACCGGTCGAGCTGGTTGGCCGGGTGGACCGGCTGGAGGTCGACGAGGACGGCCGGCTGGTCGTGATCGACCTCAAGACCGGCAAGTCCACCGCCGTCACGGCCCACGATCTCGCCGAGCACCCGCAGCTCGGCGCCTACCAGGCGGCGGTGGAGGCGGGCGCCTTCGCCGACTTCGGCGAGGAGTCCGGCGGGGCGGCCCTGGTGCAGCTCGGCACCGGCGCGAAGGACGCGAAGGAGCAGAGCCAGGCGCCGGCCGGGGAGGGGCCGGAGGCCGGCTGGGCGACCGCGCTGGTGCGGCGCACCGCCGATACGATGGCCGCCGCCACCTTCGCCGCCGTCGCCAACTCCAAGTGCCGGGTCTGCCCGGTGCGTACGAGCTGCCCGGTGTCCGGGCAGGGGCGTCAGGTGGTCGAGCCGCCGACCGCCCACCGTCCGGAGAAGACTTGACGCAGCCCGCCCTGTTCAGCAGCGCGGCCCCGGCGCCCCGGGTCGCCGACGCCGGCCCCCGGTACACGCCGGTGGAGCTGGCGAAGCTGCTGCGGCTGCCCGCGCCGACCCGGGAACAGGCGGCCATCATCGCGGCGCCCGTCGAGCCGCTGCTGGTGGTCGCGGGCGCCGGCTCGGGCAAGACCGAGACGATGGCCGCCCGGGTGGTCTGGCTGGTCGCCAACTCGTACGTGCGGCCGGAGCAGGTGCTCGGGCTCACCTTCACCCGCAAGGCGGCCGGGGAACTGGCGCACCGGGTGCGTACCCGGCTGGACCAGTTGGTGCGGCGGCTCGGGCGGCGGGGGCGCGACCCGCTGGACGATCCGCTGGCCGGGGAGCCGACCGTCTCCACCTACCACTCGTACGCCGGCCGGATCGTCACCGAGCACGGGCTGCGGGCCGGCTACGAGCCGTCCACCCGGCTGCTCACCGAGGCGTCCCGCTGGCAGTTGGTCGACCTGCTGGTGCGCAACTACGACGGCGACATGTCCGGGGTGGACCGGATGCCGAGCACCGTCACCGACGCGGTGCTGGCGCTCGCCGGGGAACTGGACGAGCACCTGGTCGACCCGGACGCGCTGGCCGCGTGGACGGGCCGCTTCTTCGCCGACGTGCAGGCACGCCCCGGCCGGGTCTACGCCGACGTACGCAAGGCGCTGCAACTCCAGCAGACCCGGCTGAAGCTGCTCCCGCTGGTGCGCGCGTACGCCCGGCGCAAGGAGGACTTCGAGGCGATGGACTTCGCCGACCAGCTCGCCCGGGCGGCCCGGGTGGCCCGGGACCACCCGGGGGTCGGCGAGATCGAGCGGGACCGTTTCCGGGTGGTGCTGCTCGACGAGTACCAGGACACCAGCCACGCCCAGGTGGTGCTTCTCAACGCGCTCTTCGGCGGCGGGCACCCGGTGACGGCGGTCGGCGACCCGTGCCAGTCGATCTACGGCTGGCGCGGGGCGAGCGCCGGCACCCTGGACCGCTTCCCCACGGAGTTCGCCCGCGCCGGCGGCGCGCCGGCCGAGGTGCTCGGCCTCACCACGAGCTGGCGCAACCGGCCCGAGATCCTGGGTGTCGCCAACGCCCTGGCCACCCCGCTGCGGGCCGCCGGCGCCCGGGTGCCGGAGCTGCACGCGGCGATGAGCGTCAAGGAGCCGGTACCGCACCGCAGCGCCCGGGGCGCCGCCGGCGGCACCGTCCACTGCGCCCTGCTGCGCACGTACGCCGACGAGGCCGACTGGATCGCCGACAGCGTCCTGAACGCGTGGCGAGGTGCGGCGGGGACGCCCGGGGTGCTGCCCGAGCACATCCCGGTGCCGCTGCGGCCGACGACCGCCGTGCTCGTACGGCTGCGCAGTCAGATCCCGGCGATCGAGTCGGCGCTGCGCGAGCGCGGCCTGCCGGTCGAGGTGGTCGGGCTCGGCGGCCTGCTCGACACCCCCGAGGTGCGGGACGTGGTGTGCACCCTGCGGGTGCTGGCCGATCCCACGGACGGGGCCGCACTGCTGCGGCTGCTGACCGGCGCGCGCTGGCGGATCGGGCCACGTGACCTGGTGGCCCTGCACCGCCGGGCGAAGGCCATCGCGGCGGCCCGGCGCAAACTCGCCGACGACGGCACCCCGGAGATCAGCCCGGACCTGCTCGACGAGGCGACCCTGGTCGAGGCACTGGCCGACCTGGGCCCGGCGCAGGCGTACTCGGCGGAGGGCTACGCGCGGCTGCGGGCGTACGCCCGGGAGCTGGGCCTGCTGCGCTACCGGCTGGACCAGTCGCTGCCGGAGCTGATCGCGGACATCGAGCGGACGATCGGCCTGGACGTGGAGGTGGCGGTGCGGGCCGGCCGGGACGGGGCCGGGGACGCCGGCCTGGCCCGGGGCCACCTGGACGCGCTCGGCGACGTGGCCGCCCGGTTCAGCGGGGAGACGCCGGGCGCCACCCTGTCGGGGTTCCTGGCCTACCTGGCCGCCGCCGAGGACGAGGAGCGCGGCCTCACCCCGGGTGAGGTGGAGGTGGTCGAGGGTGCGGTGCAGATCCTCACCGCCCACGCCGCGAAGGGCCTGGAGTGGGACGTGGTCGCGGTGGCCGGGCTGAGCCGGGGTGTCTGGCCGGGACCGGTGCGCAACTCCGACCACTGGCTCGGCGGTCTGGGCGTGCTGCCGTTCCCGCTGCGTGGCGACGCCGACGGGCTGCCGGAGCTGGGCCTGGACGAGGCGGCGGACCAGCGGGGGGTGGCCCGGGCGGTGGAGGACTTCACCGACGCCTGGCGGGCGCACGACGAGCGGGAGGAGCGCCGGCTGGCGTACGTGGCGGTGACCCGGCCCCGCCGGCTGCTGCTCTGCTCCGGCTACTGGTGGGGGGAGGGCACCAAACGGCCGCGCGGCCCGTCGGTGCTGCTGCGGGAGGTGCACGACGCCTGCCTGGACGCCGGCGCGGGGCACCTGGTCGACGAGTGGACGCCGGAGCCGCCGGGCGACGCGGTCAACCCGACGACCGAGGTGGTGTTGCGCGCCGAGTGGCCGGCCGACCCGCTGGGCGTACGCCGGCCGGCGCTGGCCGAGGCCGCCGCCCTGGTCCGCCGCTTCCTCACCGACGGCGACCCGGCCGCCCGTCCAGTGCCCGACGGGGGTACGCCCGCCCGTCCGCTGCCCGGTGGCGAGCCGGGCGAACGGACGCTGCCCGGCGGCGAGCCGGCCGTCCGCCCGCTGGCCGGCGGCGACGACACCGCCGGGGCGGGCACGGACCCGGCGGCCGACGACGCGGACGTGTCCCGGTGGCGGCGGGAGGCCGACCTGCTGCTCGCCGAGCGGGCCGAGCTGACCCGGCAGTCCGGCGCGATCGAGGTGGCCCTGCCCGGCCAGCTGTCGGTGACCCAGCTGGTGGCGCTGCGCCGCGATTCGGCGGCGCTGGCCCGCGCGTTGCGCCGCCCGGTGCCCACCGAGCCCAATCCGTACGCCCGCCGGGGCACCGCCTTCCACAGCTGGCTGGAGCAGCGGTTCGGCGCCGACCGGCTGCTCGACCTGGACGAGTTGCCGGGTGCGGCCGACGCGGACGCGGCGCCGGACGAGGCGCTGGCCGAGCTCCAGGAGCGCTTCCTGGCCAGCGAGTGGGCCGACCGGGTGCCGGTCGAGGTGGAGGTGCCCTTCGCCACGGTGATCGCCGGCGTGGTGGTCCGGGGGCGGATGGACGCCGTCTTCGCCCGACCGGGCGGGCGCTTCGACGTGGTCGACTGGAAGACCGGCCGGCAGCCCGCCGGCCCCGCCGCCGACGTGGCCGCCGTACAGCTCGCGGTCTACCGACTGGCCTGGGCGGAGCTGGCCGGCGTGCCCGTGCGGCGGGTGGGCGCCGCGTTCCACTACGTACGGGACGGGGTGACGGTCCGGCCGGCGGACCTGCTCGACGCGGAGGGCCTGACGGCGCTGATCGCCTCCGTGCCGGAAATTCCGGCAGACGGTGGTGCCGGGCCGAATCCGTGATAGGTTGATCGCGTTGCAGTTATGGTTCCCAGAGACTCTGTGTGCGCCTGGAGGATTGTGGCCCAGGCGCTCTTTGTTGTGTCCGGAGTTCTCCGGGCGGGGCGACCAGAAGCGACAAGCGAGCCAGGCAGTTCCGCGTGGCGCGCTCCTCTTCGAGCCCGTAACAAGTGCGGGTTCGACGTTCCGTCAAGGAGACGAAACAAAAATGGCTATTGGCACCGTCAAGTGGTTCAACGCTGACAAGGGCTTCGGCTTCATCACCCCGGACGGCGGCGGCGCCGACGTCTTCGCCCACTTCTCGGCGATCCAGACCTCCGGCTACCGGAGCCTGGACGAGAACCAGCGGGTCGAGTTCGAGGTGACCCAGGGCCAGAAGGGCCCGCAGGCGGAGAACATCCGCCCGCTCTGATCTCCGGATCTCCAGAAACACCCACCGCGCCCTCCGGGTGCGGTGACGGGACCGGTCCGCCGCGCCGTCGACCTGCGTGAGCAGGCGGCGAAACGGCGGCGGGCCGGGCCCCGTACCCCTTTCGGTTCGTGCTTGTGAGTCACCCGTGGCCTGGTCCGCCGGTGACAGCGCCGCCTCCGGCGCCCTCCCTCGACACGTGCCGCGTCGAGGAAGGCTTCCGCATGACCACCGTCGTACCCTCGTTCGCCCTCACCGGGCTGGCCCCGGCACTGCTCGCCGAGCTGACCGCCCAGGGCATCACCGAGCCGTTCCCGATCCAGTCGGCGACCCTGCCGGACTCGCTCGCCGGCCGGGACGTGCTCGGCCGTGGCCGTACCGGCTCCGGCAAGACGCTCGCCTTCGGGCTTCCCCTGCTGTCGCGCACCGCCGGCCGCCGGGCCCGCCCGGGCCGCCCGCTGGCCCTGGTGCTGGTGCCGACCCGCGAGCTGGCCCAGCAGGTCACCACGGCGCTCGCCCCGTACGCCCGGGCCGTCGGGCTGCGCTGCGCCACCGTCGTCGGCGGCCTGTCGTTGCAACGCCAGGCCGACGCCCTGCGTGCGGGTGCCGAGCTGGTCGTGGCGACCCCCGGCCGGCTGCACGACCTGATCAACCGTGGCGACGCCCGGCTGGACCAGGTGGGCATCACCGTCCTCGACGAGGCCGACCAGATGGCCGACATGGGCTTCCTGCCGCAGGTCACCAAGTTGCTGGAGCAGGTCGCCCCGAACGGGCAGCGGATGCTCTTCTCGGCCACCCTCGACGGTGGCGTGGACCGGCTGGTGCGCCGCTTCCTCAGCGACCCGGTCTCGCACTCGGTCGACCCGGGTACCGCCACGGTGACCGCGATGACCCACCACGTGCTGCACGTCGACGCGGCGGACAAGCCGACCGCGCTGACCTGGATCGCCGCCCGGGAGGGTCGCACCATCCTGTTCATGGGCACCAAGCACCGCGCCGACCGGCTCGCCCGTCAGTTGCTGGCCAAGGGGGTACGCGCGGCGGCACTGCACGGCGGGAAGTCGCAGCCGCAGCGCACCCGGATCCTGGAGCAGTTCCGCACCGGGCAGGTGACGGCGCTGGTCGCCACGGATGTGGCGGCCCGGGGAATCCACGTCGACGGGCTGGACATGGTGGTCAACGTGGACCCGCCCACCGAGGCGAAGGACTACCTGCACCGTGGTGGGCGTACCGCCCGGGCGGGGGAGTCGGGCACGGTGGTCACCCTGGTCCTGCCGGAGCAGCGTCGGGACGTGTCCCGGCTGATGTCGACCGCCGGCATCCGTCCCGAGTCCGTCCAGGTGCGTCCCGGCGACGAGGCCCTGACCCGGGTGACCGGCGCCCGGGAGCCGTCCGGCGTGCCGGTGACGATCACGCCCCCGCCGCAGGCCACCACTGCCAAGCCCGCGGGCGGCCGGTCGGCCGGTCGCGCCGGTGAGGGCGGCCGTACCACTGAGGGCGGCCGGGCGGGTGAGGGCGGTCGGGCTCCGCACCGCGCCTCGGGGCGGCCCCGTCGCTCCCGCCGTCCCCGGGCCCCGCACGCCTCCTGACCGACGTCCTTCCCGCTCCTCCCACCGGCTCCGGGCACCTCGTGCCCGGAGCCGGCTGAGTCTTGAATCAGCACATGTTGCGTCCGATCGGCGGCTGTTTCCGACGCCCCGGGTGGTGAAGGCTGAGTGCGGGGGAAGATCCGGGCGGAAGCGTCCGGCGGGGAGGGGTGACGATGGTGGGGGACGCCGGCTCGGGTGCCGTGCGGGAGTTGTTGCTGGTGCTCGCGGTGGCGCTGGCTGGGCTGTTGCTCGCGGTGGTCGCGGTGTTCACGCCGTGGCACGCCGCCCCGGACGGGGCCGCGCCCGCCGCTCCCGTCGAGCTGCGCAGCCCGACGGAGCAGCCGGCCGCCACCGCAGGCTGACCAGCCGAACACTCCTGCGGCGCCCGGCCGAGGACGACGGCGTCGCGACCGGCAAGGGGGATGGCCGGCCGCGACGCCGTCGCTCGGGGCGGTGCTTGAGGAGGACCGAAGGTCAGCGGGCGCGCGTCTCCCCGGCGCCGGCCGGCCGGGGCTGCGCCCCCAGCAGGTCGGCGAGGCTGGTCCGGTCGACCACCAGCGCGATCGCGCCGTGCACGGCCAGCCAGACGTCCCGCAGGCCGGTCGCCACGCCCGCGTAGCCGGCGCTCTCGGCCGGCAGGCCGCGGACGGTCGTCAGGGAACCGCCGACCGCGCGCAGCACGTCCCCGACGCTGATCTCCGCGGCGGGGCGGGCCAGGGCGTAGCCGCCCTCCGTGCCCCGGTGGCTCACCAACAGCCCGGCCCGTCGCAGGTCGACCAGGATGCCCTGGAGAAAGCTCAGCGGGATGTCCTGGGCGTCGGCCAGCGCTCCCGCCTTGACCAGCCCGCCGCCGCCGGGAGCCGAGGCGGCGACGGCGAGCATGGCCCGGAGCGCGTAGTCGCTGCGCGCGGAGACGTACACGTCACTGACCCGCCTGGTCCAGCACGCCCCAGCGACGCCGGATCGCCTTGTCCGCCGCCCCGAACGCGGCGTCGACCACCAGGCCGAGCACCAGGATCACGATCATCGTGGAGATGAGCCAGGGCGAGTCGGAGAGTTCCCGCGAGTAGGTCAGTTGCGCGCCCAGCGACGTCTGCGAGATGCCGACCACGATCAGCTCGCCGGCCATCAGGCTGCGCCAGGAGAACGCCCAACCCTGCTTGAGGCCGGCCACGATGGCCGGCAGCGCGGCGGGCGCGATGACGTACCGGTACAGGTTCAGTCCCCGGGCGCCGAGGTTGCGGCCCGCCCGCAGCAGCAGCGGCGGCACGTAGTCCACGCCGGCGATGACGCCGTTGGCGATGGACGGTGCGGCGCCGAGCACCACCACGAAGAAGATCGCCTTCTCGCTCAGCTCGAACAGCAGGATCGCCAGCGGGAACCAGGCGATCGACGGCATGGTCTGCAACGCGGTGATCATCGAGCCGATCGCGGCCCGCAGGATCCGCGACCGGGCCACCGCGAGGCCGAGCAGCAGGCCGACGGCGACCGAGAAGAGGTAGCCGACGGCCGCCCGGCGCAGGGTGGTGACCAGCCCGTCCCAGAGCTGTACGCCGCTGATCTGCCGGAGCAGTTCCTTGCCCACGGCCGCCGGACCGGGCAGCGAGTACTCGGGCTTCCAACCGGTCCAGACCACGATCTGCCAGGCGGCGAGGGCGAGGGCGAGGGCGGCCAGCTTCGGCCAGGTCGCCGCCCAGAGCCGGCTGGCCCGGGTACCGCTCTCCTCCCGGCCGGCCAGCTCCAGGGCGTCCAGCCCGGAGATCTCCGCGTCGGTACGCGGGGCGGTGGCGAGGGTGTCACCGGCCATGGCGGCCCACCTCCGTACGCAGGCGGTCGGTGACCTCGGCGGCGATCGCGGCGACCTCGGGGGAGTCGATGCGGCGCGGCCGGGGCACGTCGACCGGGGTGGACCAGATGATCCGGCCGGGCCGGCTGGAGAGCAGGATGATCCGGTCGGCGAGCCGGGCCGCCTCGCGGACGTTGTGCGTCACGAAGAGCACGGTGAGCCGCCGCTCGGTCCAGATCCGTTCCAGCTCGTCGTGCAGGATGTCGCGGGTCATCGCGTCGAGCGCGCCGAACGGCTCGTCCATCAGCAGCACCGGCGTGTCCAGGGCGAGGGTGCGGGCCAGCGCCACCCGCTGGCGCATGCCGCCGGACAGCTCGTGCGGGCGCTTGCGGCCGAAGTCGGCCAGGTGCACCGCGCCGAGCAGTTCGGCCACCCGGTCCCGCCGCGCCGCGCGGGGCAGCCCGCGCAGCTTCAGCGGCACCTCGACGTTGCCCTCGACGGTCAGCCAGGGGAAGAGGGCGGGCTCCTGGAACATCAGCCCCGGGTCGACGCCCTCGTCGAGGGCGATCCGCCCGCCGCTGGGCCGGTCGAGGCCGGCGACCAGGTTGAGCAGGGTGCTCTTGCCGCAGCCGGACGCGCCGACCAGGCAGACGAACTCGCCCGGCGCGACGTCGAGGGAGACCCCGTCGAGGGCGACGACGGCGTTCGCTCCGCGCCCGTACACCTTGGTGACGCCGTGCAGCGCGACCGAGCCGGTCGCGCTGCGTGGCGTCGTCGTGGTCGACGTCATGGTTGGGCGACCTCTGTCTTGCCCTGGGCCTTGAGCACCTCGTTGAGGTGGGTCAGGTCGTAGAGGCCGTCGAGGCTGACCGGCTGGGTCAGCTCTACCGCGACGGCGTGGTCGAGCCCGGTCTTCAGCGACGAGGCGATCGGGTCGTTGGTGAACTCCAGCGTCGGCCACGCCTGCTTGATGAGCTTCAGGTCGAGCGGCTTGCCGCTGATCTTTCCGATGTGGTCGGAGATGGCCTGGTGCGTCTCGTCGGGCCTGGTGTTGACGAACTCGTTGGCCGCCACCTGGCCCTCGACGAGCTTCTTGACCACGTCCGGGTGTTCCTTGAGGAACTTGGTGCTGACGATCAGGTTGGTGATCACGAACTTCCGGTCCGGCCAGAGGTCGCGCTCGTCGACGAGCACCTTGCCGCCCGCGTTGACCAGCCGGGACACGAACGGCTCGGGCACCCAGGCGCCGTCGATGGCCCCGCTGTTGAACGTCTCCACGGTCTGGGCGTTCTCCTGCGGGACGATCTTGACGTCGCCGCCGCCCTCCTTGGTCGTCGTGAGGCCCTTCTCCTTGAGCCAGTAGCGGATGGCCACGTCCTGGGTGTTGCCCAGCTGCGGGGTCGCGATCTTCTTGCCCCGGAGCTGCTCCACCGAGGTGATCTCCGGCTTGACCACGAGCGCGACGCCGCCGGAGGCCGCGCCGGAGATGACCCGGACGGCCTCGCCCTTGGACTTGGAGAAGGCGTTCACGGTGGGGTTCGGGCCGATGTACGTGGCGTCGAGCGCGCCGGAGAAGATCGCCTCGATGGCGGCGGGGCCGGCGTTGAAGGTCTTCGTCTCCAGCTTGACGTCGCTGCCGAGCTTCTCGGCGAAGATGCCCTTCTCCACGCCGACCACCGCCGGCGCGTGGGTGATGTTGGGGAAGTAGCCCAGCCGTAGCGTGGTCGGGCCGGAGCCGCCGCCCGCGCTCTCGCTGTCGTCGCCGCAGGCGGCGGCCGTGCCCAGGGTCGCCGCGCCGACGACGGCGAGGGTGGCCAGGGAGACCAACCGACGCAAGGGGAGCCGTCTCATCGTCCATCCAATCCGCAGTATTCCTACTTAGTTGGTAGGAAGACTGGGGCAGGCGGTGAACTCGCGTCAAGGGGCATCCGCATGGCGGGATTCGTGTCCCAAAAAAGTCGGCAATCTCTACTGGTTGGATGGGTTTCGCGGCACCTGTTCCCGGGACGGCACCGGAGCGCCAGGGAGGGCGGCCGAGCCGCCCCGGGCACCGCTCGGGACACCTGGCGAAAGGTCACCTGTGGCGGGGGTGCCGACGCGCTAGGGTCGATCCCGTGGCGGCCCGGAGATCGAGAATTCCAACGACGAGATACCCGGTCGAGCGGTTCACCCTCGACAACGGCCTGCGGGTGGTCCTGACCCCGGACCGCAGCGCCCCGGTGATCGGGGTGGCGGTCGTCTACGACGTCGGCATCCGCTCCGAACCCGAGGGGCGCACCGGCTTCGCCCACCTCTTCGAGCACCTCATGTTCCAGGGCTCGGAGAACCTGGAGAAGCTGGCGCACTTCCGGCACGTGCAGGGGGCGGGCGGCACCTTCAACGGCTCCACCCACCTGGACTACACCGACTACTTCGAGGTCCTGCCGAGCAACGCCCTGGAGCGGGCGCTGTTCCTGGAGGCCGACCGGATGCGCGCGCCGAGCCTGACCGAGGAGAACCTGCGCAACCAGGTCGACGTGGTCAAGGAGGAGATCCGGGTCAACGTGCTCAACCGCCCGTACGGCGGCTTTCCCTGGCTGACCCTGCCGCCCGTGCTGTTCGACACCTTCCCGAACGCGCACGACGGCTACGGCTCCTTCGTCGACCTGGAGTCGGCCACCGTCACGGACGCCGCGGACTTCTTCCGCCGCTACTACGCGAGCGGCAACGCGGTGCTGGCGATCGGCGGCGACATCGACGTCGCCGAGGCGACCACGCTGATCGAGCGGCACTTCGGCGACGTGCCGGCCCGCCCCGCCCCGCAACGGCCCGACTTCGCCGAGCCCGACCTGACCGAGGAACGGCGCGCCTCGTACACGGACAAGCTGGCCCCGTTGCCGGCGGTGGCCGGCGCCTGGCGGGTCCCCGACCCGATCACCGACTTCGCCGCCTACCTGCCGTACGTCGTGCTGGCGGAGGTGCTCACCGACGGCGACGCGTCCCGGCTGGTCGAGCGGCTCGTCCAGCGGGACCGGGCGGTCACCGGCCTCGGCGGCTACGTCGGCTTCATGGGCGACCCGTTCGACGTGCGGGACCCGACGGCGCTGCTGCTCGAGGCGCACCTGCCGCCCGGCGGGAACGTGGACAAGGTGCTGCGCACCATCGACGAGGAGTTGGACCGGCTGGCCGCCGACGGCCTGGCCGAGGGGGAACTGGCCCGCACCCAGGCCCGGATGGCGACCCACCTGCTGCGCGGCACCGACGCGGTGCTCGGCCGGGCGTTGCAGATGGCCGTGCTGGAGCAGCAGCGGGGCGAACCGGGGCTGCTCAACGACCTGCCCCGGCTCGTCGGCGAGGTCACCGACGAGCAGGTCCGCGCCGCCGCGGCCACCCTGCGACCCGAGCGCCGGGCGTCCATCGAGGTCGTTCCGGGAGGTGCCGGGTGAGCGCGAGGAGTGAGCCGGTTTTGCGAGCCCCGCAGTCGCGAACGGTGGGTGGTTCGGTGAGCGCGAGGAGTGAGCCGGTTTGGCGAGCCCCGCAGTCGCGAACGAAGGAGGGCCGGTGACGACGGCAACCGCACAGGCCGCGCCGCGGGAGCTGCCGCCGCTCGGCCCGAACCGCAGGCTCAAGCTGCCGAAGCAGGCCGAGCGCACGCTGGGCAACGGGCTCACCGTGATCGTCGTACGCCGGCCGGCGGTGCCGCTGGTGGAGGTGCGGCTGTGGATGCCGTTCGGCCGCGCCCACCTCGCCCGGGGCGCGATGCTCGCGCAGACCCTGCTCTCCGGCACGCGGACCATGTCCGGCGTGCGGATCGCGGCCGAGTTGCAGCGGGTCGGCGGCGGGCTCTCCGCAGGGATCGACCCGGACCGGCTGATGCTCTCCGGCGCCGCGCTGGTCACCGGGCTGGACCGGATGCTGGAGATCCTCGCCGAGGTGCTGACCGACGCCAGCTACCCCAACGACGACGTCGCCACGGAGCGCGACCGGCTGGTCGACCGGATCCAGGTGGCGCGGAGCCAACCGGCGCACCTGGCCCGCACCGCACTGCTGCGGCGGATCTACGGCACGCACCCGTACGCGGTGCAGACCCCCGAACCGGAGGCGGTCCGGGCGGTCCGGCCGGGAGTGCTGCGGACCCTGCACGCCCAGCGCGTCCACCCCGCCGACGCGGTGCTGGTGCTGGTCGGCGACGTGCAGCCGGATCGGGCGCTGGACGCGGCCGAGAAGGCTCTGTCGGGATGGAACGGCGCGGGGCACACCGCCGACCTGCCGCCCGCCCCGCCGCTGGAGCCCGGGCCGCTGCTGCTGGTCGACCGCCCGGGATCGGTGCAGTCCTCGCTGCGGATGGCGCTGCCGGCGGTGCCGCGTACCCACCCCGACCACGCCGCGCTGCAACTGGCCAACCTGATCTTCGGCGGCTACTTCTCCTCCCGCTGGGTGGAGAACATCCGCGAGGACAAGGGCTACACGTACGGCGGGCACTCCGTCGTCGAGCACTCGGTGGCCGGGTCGGTACTGGTCGCCGCCGTCGACGTGGCCACCGAGGTCACCGGGCCGGCGCTGCTGGAGACGACGTACGAACTCGGTCGGCTGGCCACTCTCGCGCCCCGCGAGGACGAGCTGGAGCAGGCCCGTCAGTACGCCCTCGGCACCCTCCAGCTGGGGATCTCCACCCAGGCCGGGCTCGCCTCGCTGACCAGTGCGTACGCCGGCAGCGGGCTGCGGCTGGACTTCCTCGCCGAGCACGCCGCACGGCTGGCCGGGGCGACCGTGGCGGAGGTGGCGGAGGCGGCGGCCCGCTACCTCGCCCCGGCCCGCGCCGCCACCGTGGTGCTGGGCGACGCCGAACGGATCGCCCCGCAGTTGGCGGCGCTGTCCCCGGTCACCACCGAGCCGGCACGACCGTGAACGGGGAGGTCGCGCCGCCGCTGGCCCGTTCCAC
The DNA here is from genome assembly GCF_043197615.1 of Micromonospora sp. NPDC049048. Classification (NCBI taxonomy): domain Bacteria; kingdom Bacillati; phylum Actinomycetota; class Actinomycetes; order Micromonosporales; family Micromonosporaceae; genus Micromonospora; species Micromonospora sp. NPDC049048. The sequence continues at coordinate 748,160 of NZ_JBICTM010000001.1, forward strand.
CCTGGACCGGGCGGCGCACCGGCGTACCGACCCGGCGTGGTTGGCGCAGGCGTGGAGCCAGGCCCGGGTGCTGGTGCTCGACTCCGGCGACGGCGGCCGGACGCTGGTGCGTACCGAGGCGTCGCCGCCGACGCTGGTGCTGCTCGACCCGGCCGGGCTGCCGGAGCCGGCGGCACCGATGTTCCTCGGCGTCGAGCCGGACGGGGTGCCGGTCTTCGCCGTGGACGCCCCGCTGCCGGCGGTGCCGGGGGCCCGGGCGGCACACCTGCGCGAGGTCGGGCACCTGCTGGGCGACCGCGACGCCGGGCTGTTCACCACCGCGCTGGCGCTGCTCAACTGGCACCTGCGGCACCGCTACTCGTCGGCCACCGGGCACCCGACGGAGGTGGACGAGGCCGGCTGGTCCCGGGTGGACCCGGCCGGGGATCGCCTCTGGCCGCGTACCGATCCGGCGATGATCGTGCTGGTGCACGACGGCGTCCCCGGTCTGGACGGGCGCTGCCTGCTCGGCAACAACGCCACGTGGCCGCACACCGATGGCGAGCGGCGGTTCTCCTGCCTGGCCGGCTTCGTCGAACCGGGGGAGTCGGCCGAGGCGGCGGTGCTGCGCGAGGTCCGCGAGGAGGTCGGCGTCCCGATCGAGGGCATCTCGTACGCGGGCAGCCAGGCCTGGCCGTTCCCCGGCTCGCTGATGCTCGGGTTCCTCGCCACCGCGGATCCGGAGCACCCGGTGCAGGTGGACCCGACGGAGATCGCGTACGCCCGGTGGTTCTCCCGCAGGGAGATCGGTGCGGCCCTGGCGGGACGGCCGGTGCAGGTCGGCGGCGCCCGGCTGGTGCTGCCGCCGCCGTCGTCGATCGCGCTCTTCCTCATCCACCGCTGGCTCGACGGGCACTGCTGAGCCGGTCCCGCCGGCGAGCCCGATGGACCGTGGCGGGTCCGGCGTGGAGCGCCGGATGATCGGCGGCGGGGTCCGGTGGCCGTGCGCGCGGGTGTCCCGCCGGGCCGGGAGGTCGTGCGGTCCCGGCCCGTGGCCGCCGTTGCCGCGACGGTCACGGACCGGGAACACGGGCCGTCGTGGCCGGCTGGGGCAAGGAGCACGGCGGGGGAGCCGGTCCGACCACGACGGACGTCTTGGGGTACGGGTCAGCTGCCGCGGTCGTCGGGTGCGGCAACCGAGCCGCAGCCCGGCTCGTCGAGCGGGAGGACCTTGACCCGTTGCTTCCCGGAGCGGACGGCGCCGACGGTGGCGAGGGCCCGGGCCAGCAGCAGCGCGGCGTCGCGCTCCTCGGCGTGCACGATCTGTCGGCGCGGCTCGGGCGCGGTGGTCTCGTCACGCAGACGGCCGCCGCACGCCCAGGCGGCGGCGATGTCCACGTCGGCGGCGGCGCGGATGTCGGTGCGAACGATCAGGAACCGCATGCGGGTCTCCGGATGAGTCGCGACGGTGGGGAACGGGTGGAAGTTCCACGTCACTCTGTCGTCATGTTACGCCGCACGGCAGTCTCATCAAGTGAAACGCGACGATTGGTTCGGAGCCTCATCCGATCATCGGATGCCTGGTCGGCGGGGTGGAACGGCGCAGACGCGACGGGGCCGCCGGCACACTGCCGGCGGCCCCGCGACGCGCGACGGATCAGTTCAGATCGAACTGTCCGGTCTTCGCGCCGGCGATGAAGCCCAGCCAGCCCGCCCGGTTGAACAGCAGCACCGGACCGCTCTGGTCCTTGCTGTCCCGCAGGGCCACCGCGGCCGGCCCGGTCCTCAGTGGTGCGACCTCCACGCAGTTCGAGGTCTGGCTGCGCGTGCTCTTACGCCACGGGGCGTCCGCGAGCTGGTCGATCACGGACGGCATGTTGCGGATCTCGTTCATCGTGCCACTCCTGAGGTGAACTGCTCCGATGGAACGAGTGGCGCCGCACGGCCCGACGGTGGTCCCCCCGTGCTCACCGATCCGTCAGGCGCCCGGAGTGCCGGCGGCGTTGGGTCGGCGCCGTTGCCGACCCGTACGCCACCGTGGGCGCGGTCGCCGTGCCGGGCAGCCGTCCCGTCGCTTCGATCAGCCAGGAGAGGGTTTCCGACTCGGAGAGTGCCGCCATGCATAGCCACTCAAACACCACTTTATAGCGGTTTAGGGTGTTTGTATCGGTTGACATGACGTCGGTGAACCCCCCTTCGATCGCCAGCGTCTCCGGATCGAGCGGATCCGCGAACCGGTAGACCGAGAACGCGGTCGGCGGCAGGTACCAGTTGCCGATCTGCGTGTCGCGCGGCAGCACGTGCAGCGTGACGTTCGGCAGCATCGCCAGCTCGCAGAGCTGGACGAGCTGCTCCCGCAACACCTCCGGGGGCCCGGCCCGGCAGCCGAGCGCCGCCTCCTCCAGCACCGCCGTGTAGCGGGGCGGGTCGCCCGTGCGGGTGAGCAGCGACTGGCGGGCCAGCCGGGCCTGCACCTCGGTGCCGATGTCCTCCCCGGCCTCCGGCTCGCCGGCCTCGTCGCCGACCTGCCGGGCCGAGGCGATCCGCACCGACGCGTAGCCCGGCGTCTGGAGCAGGCCCGGCACCAGGACGGGGTTGTACTCCGAGATCTCCGCACAGCCCGCCTCCAGCTCGGCGAAGCTGCGCTGCTGCTGGGTCATCACCGGGTAGTTCCGCAGCCAGCCGCGGATGTCACCGGCCTCCCGCGTGATGCCCAGGAGTTCCTGGCGCACCGCCTCGTCGGCGCCGTAGAGATCCAGCAGCACACGGACGTCGTCCGGGTCCGGGCGGCTGCGGCCGTTCTCCAGACGGGACAACTTGGACGCGGACGCCCAGCCGATCCGCTCGATGACCTGATCTCCCGTGAGACCCGCGGCCTCGCGCAACCGGCGCAGTTCGGTGCCCAGCCTGCGACGGCGCAGGATCGGGCTCGGTGAGGCAGGAGGCACGACGTCCTCTTTCCCGTGGACCGCCGCAGACGCGACGGTAACTGTATGAAATTCGCCCCCCACGGTCAGTATGGACGGCGCGCCTCCCGCCGGAGGTCCCGGTGGGGGGCGTGTCTCGCAGAAAAGAGGACCGTGAAGGGACGCGGCGTCCGGTACGGCGCCGTCGGCCCACCCACGCCAGACCCCGCCCGCGCCACACCCCGATCGCGCCACGCCGCGCACCACCCCCGTCGGAGGGACCCCATGCGCACCGTCCTGCGCCGCCCGGATTTCCGCCTGCTCTTCGGCGGCCTGCTCGCCAGCATGGCCGCCGAATCGATCCTGCTGCTGGCCCTCGCCATCTGGGTGAAGGACCTGACCGGGTCGGACGGGCTGGCCGGCGCCACCATCTTCGCGGTCATCGCCCCGATGACCCTGGCCCCGCTGGTGGGGTGGATCGTCGACCGCTATCCCCGCCGCCCGTTCTTCGTGGCGGCGAACCTGGTGACGGCCGTACTGCTCACCCCGCTCCTCGCGGTGCGCGACCGGACCGACGTGTGGGTCATCTACGTGGTGGCGGCCCTGTACGGCCTGTCGTACATCACCCTCAGCGCGGTGCTCAGCGGCCTGATCCGCCAGATCGTGCCGGTGGACCTGCTGGCCGAGGCGAACGGCGTGCTCCAGACCGTGCGCCAGGGGCTGCGCCTGATCGGCCCGCTGGCCGGCGCCGGGCTCTACGCCGCCGTCGGCGGCTGGGTGCTGGCGGTCATCGGGATGGTCGGCTTCCTGTCGGCGGCCGTCGTCGTGGGCCTGCTCCGCACGACCGAGACGCCGCCGACCGGACCCGCCCTGCGCTGGCCGGCCGAGGTGGGCGCGGGGCTGCGGCACCTGGCCGGGGAACCGGCGCTGCGCCGGGCACTGCTCGGCTACGGGCTGGGGTCGCTGGCCATGGGCTTCAGCGAGTCGCTGATCTTCGCGTACGTCGATCAGGGGCTCCGCCGCGACGCCGCGTTCGTCGGCGTGCTGGTCACCGTGCAGGGCATCGGTGGGCTGGTCGGCGGGCTGCTCTCGCCGGCCGTCGTGCGTCGCGCCGGGGAGGTGGGCACGCTCGCCGCCGGGGTGGCGTTCTTCGGGCCGGCCTCGCTGGCCCTGGTCCACCCGAACCTCTGGCTCGGCTTCGTCGCGGTGCTGCTGGCCGGGGTGTCGCTACCGCTGACGATGGTCGGGCTGCACACGTTGATCCAGCGGCGTACCCCGTCGGCCCTGCTCGGCCGGGTCGCCGCCGCGTCGGAGGCCGTGGTCAGCGGCCCGCAGGCACTCTCCATCGGCGCGGGGGCGCTGCTCGTCGGGGTGCTGGACTACCGCGTCCTGTTCGCCCTGATCGGGGTGGCCACCCTGCTCGCCGGCGGCTACCTCTGGCACGGCCGCACGCTCAGCCCGCCGCCGCCCGTGCGGATCCCCGCCCCCCGCCGGCCCACCGCCGGGCCCGCCTCTGCCGGCCGGCCTGCCGCCGGGGGCCAGGAGGTGGTCCGCACCACACCGCCGCGGCGGTGAGCCGCCGGCCTCCGTCGTCGCCGGGACCACCCGGCGGTACGCGACGAGCGGCCGGCCCGGGTGGGCGGCCGCTCGTCGTCCGTGGTGCGTCGGGTCAGGCGTCGATCGTGGCCAGGTGCTGCTTGACCTGGACGATCGAGGGGTTGGTCAGGGCGCTGCCGTCGGCGAAACGCAGCGTCGGGACCGTCTGGTTGCCGCCGTTGACGCTCATCACGAACTCCGCGGCCTTCGGGTCCTGCTCGATGTCGACCACCTCGTAGCCGATGCCCTCCCGGTCGAGCTGCGACTTCAGCCGGTGGCAGTAGCCGCACCAGGGGGTGGAATACATCGTCAGCATGGTTCAGGTCCTCCAACGGTCCGCCCGGCGGCTTGCCGGTCAAGCCCAGGCTAATCGCTGCAACGTCCGGCGGAGCTGAGACAATTCCTCGCTGTGGCGGTTCACTCGGCATCCGAACGTGTGCTCGTCGGGCTCGACCCGGAGCAGCGGTCGGCGGTGACCGCCCCCGCCGGCCCGGTCTGCGTCCTTGCCGGCGCCGGCACCGGCAAGACCCGCGCGGTCACCTCCCGGATCGCCCACCGGGCGCTCTCCGGGGAGATCTCCGCCCGGCACGTGCTCGCGGTGACCTTCACGGCCCGCGCCGCCGCCGAGATGCGGGCCCGGCTCACCGCGCTCGGGGTGGGCGGCGTGCAGGCGCGGACGTTCCACGCCGCCGCGTTGCGCCAGGTGCGCTACTTCGCGCCCCGCCTGCTGGAGGGGCGGGCCATGCCCGAGCTGCTGGACAGCAAGGTCCGGCTGGTCACCCTCGCCGCGGCCAAGGCCGGTCTGCGTACCGACCGGGCGGCCGCCCGGGACCTGGCCGGCGAGATCGAGTGGGCCAAGTCGTCGCTCGTGGAGCCGGGGGAGTACGTCGTCGCGGCGGCCAAGGCGATGCGCGACACCCCGCACGAGCCGGCCCGCGTCGCCGAGGTCTTCGCGGCGTACGAGCGGCTCAAGCGGTCGAACGGGGTGATCGACTTCGAGGACATGCTGCGCGCGGCGGTCTGGGGCATCGAGGAGCACCGGGACGTCGCCGAGCAGGTCCGCGCCCAGTACCGGCACTTCGTCGTCGACGAGTACCAGGACGTCAACCCCCTCCAGCAGCGGCTGCTGGACGCCTGGCTGGGCGGGCGGGACGACCTGACCGTGGTCGGCGACGCCAGCCAGACGATCTACTCGTTCACGGGGGCCACCTCGTCCTACCTGGTCGACTTCCCGCGCCGCTACCGGGGCGCGACGGTGGTCCGCCTGGTCCGCGACTACCGCTCCACCCCGCAGGTCGTCGGGCTGGCCAACGCGGTGATCTCCCAGGCGCGGGGCGCCGAGGCGCGGCTGCGCCTGGAGCTGGTCGGTCAGCGCCCGCCCGGCCCCGAACCGGAGCTGCGGATCTTCACCGACGAGCCGGCCGAGGCCAACGCCGTGGCCGCCCGCTGCCGGGCGCTGGTCGACGCCGGCACCCCGGCGCGGGAGATCGCCGTGCTGTTCCGGACCAACGCGCAGTCCGAGGCGTACGAGAAGGCGCTGACCGAGGCGCAGGTGCCGTACGTGGTGCAGGGGGCGGAACGGTTCTTCGAACGCGCCGAGGTCCGGCAGGCGATGGTCGGCCTGCGCGCCGCCACCCGCTCGATCCCCGGGGAGACCCCGCTGCCCCTCGCCGTGGTGGAGGCACTCGCCGCGGTCGGCTGGGCCCCCGACGCGGCCCCCGCCGGTGGCGCCGCCCGCGAGCGGTGGGAGGCGCTCGCCGCGCTGGTGCAACTCGCCGAGGAGTACGCGGCCACCCCGCAGGTCGTGCCGATCGGGCCGGCCGCCTCGGTCGAGCGCCCGGTCACCCTGGCCGACTTCAACGACGAGCTGGCCCGCCGGGCCGCCGCGCAGCACGTGCCGACCGTCGACGGGGTGACCCTGGCCTCGCTGCACTCCGCCAAGGGCCTGGAGTGGGACGCCGTCTTCCTGGTCGGCCTCTCCGAGGGCACCCTGCCCACCACGTACGCCAAGACCGCGGAACAGGTCGAGGAGGAGCGCCGGCTGCTCTACGTCGGCGTCACCCGGGCGCGGGAGTGGCTCTGGCTGTCGTACGCCTCGGCCCGGTCCCCGGGCGGGCGGGCCCGGCGGCCCTCGCGCTTTCTGCCGCAGCTCGACCGCTCCGGCGGGACCGAGCGGGCCGGGGCCTCGTCGGCGGCGCGGCGGCCGGAGCGTCGCCGGACCCAGATCGTCTCCTGCCGGATCTGCGGCGCCACCCTGCTCGCCGGGCCGGACCGCAAGCTCGGTCGCTGCCCCACCTGCCCCTCCGACATCGACGAGGAGCTGCACGAACGGCTGCGCGAGTGGCGCCAGCGGGTGGCCGGTGGGCAGCGGGTACCGGCCTATGTGGTCTTCACCGACGCCACCCTGGTCGCGCTCGCGGAGCGGCGCCCCGGCCGGGCGGAGGAGCTGATCGCGATCGCCGGCATCGGGCCCCGGAAACTCGGCCTGTACGGGGAGGCGGTGCTGGCGCTGGTGGCGGGCGCGGCGGTCGACGAGATCTGCCCGGAGAAAACTTTCGAAATCTCGCCGTAAATTCGTTTGCCCTCGCCCCGTGACGAGGAATAGCCTCATGGCACACCTCGCGAGCGGCGCCATTCTGGCTGCTCACGAGGGGTAGAGACCGTATCGGCACGAGTGAACGTCAGAGGAGGTGGCACCGATGGAGATCGTCTACAACTGCGAGCGTCCGGCGGCGCTGCCCGCTGCCGTCGCTCCACTGTCGGCTGTCCCGGTGGCCCTCGCCGCTGCGCGACCGTCGGTTTCCCAGGTGCAGCAGGTCGAGGCTCAGGCCGAGCTGATCCTTGCCGCCGCACCGAACGGGACCCGGGGGACCAGTGGCTTCACGGGCAAGGACGTCGATGCTGTCAAGCGTCACATGGACGTCCGCGGAGTTCCACCTCGAGGTAGACGCGTCTGATCTTCAGACACCGGCTCACCTCGAGGCCGCGGAACCCGCTACCGGGATCCGCGGCCTCAGTTTTTTGCCCGCCAAGTATGTCGGAAACGCGATCCACGAGATCGAAGTGAGAGAGAGGTGACCGGGCGATGAGTCTGGCGTTGGCCCCGCTCGACGTGAGCGTCGAGGTGGAGGCGAACCTGCCCTGCCGGAAGTTCGACCCCGACCTGTGGTTCTCCGACTCGCCCGCCGAGCTCGAGCTGGCCAAGTCGCTCTGCGGGGACTGCCCGCTGCGCGTCGAGTGCCTGGCCGGGGCGGTGGAGCGGGCCGAGCCCTGGGGCGTCTGGGGCGGCGAGATCTTCGAGCGTGGCGCGGTCGTCCCGCGCAAGCGGCCCCGTGGCCGTCCGCGCAAGGAGGACCTCGCCCGCGACGCGGCGCTCCGGGTCGAGGCCGAGGCGCGACTGGCGGCCAGTGGGCTGTCCGAGTCGCGTACGACGGTCCGGCTGGCGGCCTGACATGCACCCGATCCAACCCACCCATGCCGGTGTCACGCCGGCGACGAGAGAGCTGACCACGATGCTGAACGTTCTTGACGGAGTCGCCGAGATGCAACTACTTCACGAAGCGTTGTCCCGGGCTCGAATGCGCCGGCCTCAGGCCGGTCGTACCACCACGAGCACTGAGGCAACCCTTTCCGCCCGTACCGTCGCGATGAACAGCCGTACCCAGGCTGCGCGCGAGCTGGGCGTTCTCTAGTACCCACCGAGAGCCGAGGGGCGGTGACCGAGACCCGGTCACCGCCCCTCGGCGCGTTCGCGCCCTTTCCCGCGCCCGATTCGTGCCCGCTCCGCAGCCGGCCGGCCGTTCCGCCAGGCGGCTCGGCGGTCGCGCCCGGCTCCGCCGGCCCGGGTTGTCGGTCTGCCGTCTCGCCGGGCCTGCCGTGCTGCCGTGCGGCCTACGGTCAGCCGCCGGCCGAGGGCTGGCCGGCCGACGGGGCGAAGCCGGGCAGCCAGCGCTCCAGGACGCCCCGGTAGGGCGCCTTCGCCTCCAGCTGGCAGAGCACACCGATCGAGCCGAGCGTCACCCGGTGGATGAGCAGGTACGACGGCGGCAGGTTGAGCTGCCGGCTCAACTGGTACGCGGGGGAGCGGGGACTGGCCAGCCGGGTCGCCTCCGTGCGCAGCCAGGCCCGGGTGAACCGGAACTCGTCGGCGGCGATCGGCTCCAGCATCGGACGCAGGAAGTCGAGCACCGCCTCGGCGTCGATCTCCTCGGTGGAACCGATGAAGCCCTCCGCGCGCAGGCCCGCGACCACCTCGGCGGCGTCGCCCCGCAGCGCCAGCGCGGCGATGCGACCGATCGGCTCGGGCGTACCCTCCGGCATCCGGGCCACCGCGCCGAAGTCGATCACGCCCAGCCGACCGTCCGCCAGCAGCCGGAAGTTGCCCGGATGCGGGTCGGCGTGCAGCAGCCCGGCCCGCTGCGGTGCGGACAGGTGCAGGATGGCCATCAGCCGGCCGGCCTCGTCGCGCTGCTCCTCCGTGCCCTCCCGGATGATCTCCGCGAGCGGGGTGCCCTCGACCCACTCGGTGACCAGGACCCGGGGCGAGGCCGAGACCACCGCCGGGATGAAGATCTCCGGATCGTCCGCGTACGCGGCGGCGAAGGCCCGCTGCGACTCGGCCTCCAGCTCGTAGTCCAGCTCCTCGGTGATGCGTTCCCGCAGCTCGACCAGGAGCGGCTTGACGTCCAGCCCGGGTTGGATCGCCCGGAACATCCCACCGAGCCGGGAGAGCTGCTTGAGATCGGCGAGGAGGGCGTCACCGGCGCCCGGGTACTGGATCTTGACGGCGACGTCGCGGGTGTTCGGCGCGCCGGAGGGACCGTAGCCCGGCTCCCGCCACACCGCCCGGTGCACCTGGCCGATGCTGGCCGCGGCGGCGGGGGTGTCGTCAAACTCCACGAACCGGTCCCGCCAGTCCGGCCCGAGCTGCTCGGCGAGCACCTTGTGCACGCTGGCCACCGGCAGCGGCGGCGCGGCCTCCTGGAGCTTGGTCAGGGCCTGCCGGTAGGGGGCGGCGATCTCCTCGGGCAGGGCGGCCTCGAAGACCGACAGCGCCTGGCCGAACTTCATCGCACCGCCCTTGAGCTGCCCCAACACGCTGAAGAGCTGCTCGGCGGTGCGTTGCTGGATCTCGGCGGAGATCACGTCGGAGGCGAGCCCGGTGACGCGCTTACCCATGCCGAGGACGGTCCGACCGGCGAAGCCGAGCGGCAGAGCGGCGAGCTTGGCGGTCCGGGACACGGCCCGGCGCGGGATGTCGGTCACCCGGCCATTGTTACCGACTCCGGGGGCCCGCGGCTGCTCTGCCGCCGGGCTGGCTGCCCATCCCCGCACCAGGGGGCCCTCATCGCCGCCGCCGGGAGCATCCGCAGGAGGGGTGCGGCGGCCACGTCCTGCGGCGGAACCGCCCCGCCCCGGCGATCTCCACGGCGCAACCCAGGGTCTCCGGGACGCCCCCGTCGAGCTGGGCCAGCGCCTCGGCCGTCGCGTACGCCACGGCCGCCAGGAGGGTCGCCGTGGCGCACGCCTGCTCGCCGGCGCCCGTGGCGAGCTGGGCGGCGAGCGCCGGCCAGTCCGGGTCGCGGTCGGCCCGGTGCAGGTCGAGGCAGTGCAGGCAGGGGCCGGTGGGCGGGCGGACGAGCGGGCCGACCACGGGCACGCCCTCCCGCAGGCCGAGCAGCAGGTGGGGCTGACGGCGCTGGGCGTGACCGGCGGCGAGCAGGGCGGCGGGTCGCTCCGTACCGAGCTGGACGACCAGGTCGACCCGGCCCCGCCGTGGGACACCCGTGCCCGTGCCGGGGGCGGCCCGCTCGACGGCGTCGCGTACCGCCCGGGCGAGCGGACGGCCGAGCGCGGCGGCCGGGATGCCGGTGCCGACCAGATCCGCCGGTCGCACCGGGCCGGTGAGGTCCGGGTGCACGTGCCCGACCCCGGCCTGGGCCAGCGCGAGGGCGACGGGGGCGCCGAGGCGGCCGGTGCCGCTGACCACCACCCGGGCGGCCAGCCGCCGGCGCAGCACCTGGGCGGGCGTGCCGGGCAGTCGCGCGGCGGCCAGGGCGAGCGCCTCGGCCTCGGCCGTGAGCCGGGCCCGGGGCTCGCCGGCCAGGTCCCTCGGCAGCAGGGTGTGCGCGGGTACGACCAGACCCGCGGCCCGCAGTGCGTCGAGCAGGGTACGGGCCTCGTCGGGCGCCACCTCGGCGGCCACGGCCTGCGCCAGGACCAGCCGTTCGCTCCGGGTGCCGTCGAGCAGGTCGAGCAGGCGGGCGGCCCGGGGATCGGCGATCTCCAGCAGTACGGCGCGGCCGGGCTCGACGCCGAGCTGCAGGGTGTGGCGGTTCCGCCAGAGCCGGGTGAGGCCCGGCAGCAGGGTGGGGCGGGGCGACGTGGCAGGACGCATGACACGAATCGTGACCGTGTCCGTGCTCACCGTCGTTCGTTGTCCACAGGTGGGCGGTGCCCTGTCCAGGGTTGTCCACAGAAAATCGCGGGATATCCACAACCAGCCGGTAACCATGTCGGCGAGCCGACAGTGGGTGGCCGGACGCGCCGGGGTGAGCGGTCGGGCACGCCGGTCGGCGGATGGGCCGGGGTGCCGGTCGGCGAGAGCGCAGGGGTGGGCCGGGTGGCCGAGGCGACGCCGGACCGGGCGCGTACATGTCGGAGGGGGCGGCCGGCGGCCGCCCCCTCCGACGCATCCGTACGGGTCAGACCTTCGCCTTGCCCAGGATGCGGTTCACTGTTGTCCCGCAAACCGGACACTTGCCCTTGGCCATGTTCATCCCGGTCTTCGAGACCTCGACGCGACCCTCGAAGTCCCGCTTCTCCTTGCACTTGACGCAGTAACCGTTGTAGCTCTGGGCCTGGTCGGCCACGGTGCCCTCCTCGTCTCGTCCGCCGGCCGATGCCGTCCCGGCGGGGTTCCCGGCGGCGGGCCACTCGGGCACCGGCGCTGGGTCGTTCTCCCGCGGCCACGCTCGTGACCGCTGGTGCGCGGACCCTACCCAGGTCTGGGCGGTTCCATGTCAGCTGTGCTTCGTCACTGTGAGCAAGTCGACGTCGAGAGTGTGCATGGCGAATTACGTCGGATAAGTCAGTTTCGCGGGGACACGCCGACCGAATCCGGTCAGATGCCCCGTGCGGGGACCCCGAGCTGCGGACGCTTCGGAGATCATCTACGGTGTGGGTGCGTCCAGCGGACGCGACGCCCCGCCCCTCGGTGCGGCCCCGTCGCCCCCGCCGGCGGTCGCCACGAAGGGTGACGGCGGCGAATCGCAGGGCCCCGGCAAAGAATTTTTTCGGGACTCCTGCCGACCAATCACCATTTTCCGGGCGGGTGTCGGGGTGTTGACCCTTGCGGACCCCTGGTCAGTACGCATTAGCTTTCCATCGTGACAGGAATCCGAGGCTGCGCGGCCCGCTGATGGCAGGGGCGCGGAAGCCGGTCGTCGAAGTACGGCGCAGCCAGCGTCGGCGACGCACGGTGTCCGCCTACCGCGACGGTGAGCGGGTCGTCGTCCTCATTCCCGACCAGTTCTCCCGGGCCGAGGAGAGCGAGTGGGTCGACCGGATGCTCGCCCGGCTCGCCGCCCGGGAGGGGCGTCTCGCCCGCTCCGACGCCGAGTTGCTCGCCCGGGCCACCCGCCTGATCAGGCTCCACCTCGCCGAGTACGGCGCAGAGGCCGTGCCGGCGAGCGTCCGCTGGGTCACCAACCAGAACGGCCGCTGGGGCTCCTGCACCCCGGCCGACGGCACGATCCGCATCTCGCACCGCGTCCAGGACATGCCCGACTGGGTGATCGACTACGTGCTCATGCACGAACTCGCGCACCTCATCGTGCCCAGCCACAACGCCCGGTTCTGGGCGCTCGTCGCGCGCTACCCGAAGTCCGAGCGGGCGCGCGGCTACCTGGAGGGCGTCGCGGCGGCCTCCGGCACTCCGCTGGCTGACTGACTGCCTCGTAGTGGTCACCTCCGCCCGGAGCGCGTTCGTCAAGAGACGGCTGCGGCCTGACAGCCGCGATCCCATGCGTCGGTCACCTGCGCCAGCGAGATCCTGGTAGGAAACGGCCCCTCAAAGGGCCTGTTCTTACCAAGATCTCGACGCTGCCTTCCGCCGCCGCTTACTGCGTCTCCCGTCGGCCGCTCATCGGGTCTCCCGTCGGATAGGCCGCCAGGTCTCCTGTCGGCTGCCCGCCAGGTTTTCCGTTCGCTGCCCGCCAGGTCTCCTGTCGGCTGCCCGCTACCTGTCCCGTCGGCCTCCGGGTCTAGGGTCGTGGGGTGGCCCGACGTGTGGTGGTGGCGTTGCTCGGACCGGTGGACTGGGCGCCGCCCGGCATCGACCCGGCGCACTGGCGGGCGGCGCTCGCCGAGGACGTGGTCGACCTGCTCGCCACGCTCAACGAGGTGGAGACGGCCGTCGCGGTCACCCCGGCGGACCGGCAGTTGGCCGACGCGGTCGTCTGGCCGGACACCACCGTGTACGAGGTACCGGAGGCGACGCCGAACGCCGTCTTCGCCGCTCTCGCCGACGCCGGCTACGACCAGGCGGCCGTGATCGCCGGCGACGCGCCGGACGTGCCGGGCCTGACCATCGGCAAGCTGCTGCGACCGCTCACCACCCGGCCGGTCGCAGTCGCCCCGGTCGAGGGCGGTGGGCCGGGGCTGCTCGGGGTGGCCACGCGGCTGCCCGTACCGGCGTGGCTGCCGGCGCTGGACCTGGACACCGCGCGTCCCGCGGCCGTGCGCGCGGTGGCGCCGCGACCCGGCGACCTGGCGGTCACCCCTGCCTGGCGGCGCATGCGCGGGCCGGACGACCTGGCCTTCCTCGACCCGGCGGTGGAGGGCTGGGAGACCACCCGCGCACTGCTCTCCGGCACGGCACAGCCCCGCTGACCGGCACCGCCCTCGCCGACGTGGGCCGCCGACCTGGGACGTCGGTCAGGGCCGCCGACGTGGGCCGCCGGTCAGGGCCGCCCGGCTCCGGGGAGTCGGGCGGCGTCCGTCGTCGGGGCGGGTCAGGGGCGGGAGTCGCCGTCCTCGGTGCCGTCGTCCGGGCGCTTCTGCTCCGGCTCGCCCGGGGCCTTCTCCTCCGGGCCGCCCGGCGCGCTGAAGTCGAAGTTCTCCAGATCGCCGAGGTCCCACTCGGACATCGCGAAGGCCACCGGGTCGGCGAAGTCGTCGTCGGAGGGGAGCAGGTCGGGGTGACCCCACAGGGCGTCCCGGCCGGAGATGCCCCGGTGTTCGGTGAGCGCCGCCCAGAGCGCCGCCGCCTCGCGTAGCCGGCGCGGGCGCAGCTCCAGGCCGACCAGCGCCGCGAAGGTCTGCTCGGCGGGACCGCCGGCTGCCCGGCGGCGGCGGAACGCCTCGCCGAGGCTCACCACGTTGGGCAGCCGGCCGCTCGCGGCGCTGTCCACCACGTGGCACACCCAGCCCTCGACCAGCGCGAGGGCGGTCTCCAGCCGGGCCAGGGAGGCCTTCTGCGCCGGGCTGTCCTCCGGCGTGAAGATGCCCTCCAGGGCGATCGCCTGCATCGACTCCGGGTCGGTCGGGTCGACCCGGCCCATCGCCTCCTCGATCGCCTCCCGGTTGACCCGGATGCCGGCGGCGTACATCTCCACGGCGTTGAGCACGTGCCCGCGCAGCCACGGCACGTGCTGGAAGAGCCGCTGGTGGGCCGCCTCGCGCAGGGCCACGTAGAGGCGTACCTCGTCCTCGGGCAGCTCCAGGCCCTCGCCGTACGCCCGGATGTTGGCCGGGATCAGCGCGGCCGTGCCGGCCGGGCCGAGCGGCAGCCCGATGTCGCCGGCGGAGAGCACCTCCGCGGCGAGCGAGCCGAGCGCCTGACCGAGCTGGCCGCCGAAGAGCGCGCCACCGAGGGTGGCGACCATCGACTGCATCGGGCCGAGCTGGGCGCGCGCCTCCGGCGGCACCAGGTCACCCATGGCGCCGACCATCCGGCTGGCCACCGGGTCGCAGAGCTTGCGCCAGACGTCGAGCGTCTTGTAGATCCACTCGTTGCGGTTCCAGGCCAGCGAGGTCTGGATGCCCGACGGCAGGGCGGAGGCCGGCTCCAGCCACAGGTCGGCGAGCCGCAGCGCCTCCTCGACCGCGTTGCGCTCGAAGGGCGACACCGCCGGGTCGCCCGAGGCGGCGAGCTGGCTGGCGGCCACCTGGCGGGCCAGGTCCCAGTTGACCGGACCGCTGCCCGACGCGGAGAGCAGGTGCTGCAACTGCGACATGAACTGCTGCATCTGCGCGGGATCGTTGGGGTCTGGTGGTTGCCCACCCGGGAGCGCGAAACCGAACGGAATATCAGGCACGACGTCTACGGTACGCGCGCCGCGCCCCAGGTAGCCGCCGCTGGCGTTGCGCTGAGGGCGAAGTCGCGATTCACCCGCCGGCGGCCCGGATCCCGGTCGGTACGCTCTGCCGCATGAGACGTCGCGGCGTGACCGTCCTGCTCGGTGCTCTGCTCACCGCTCTGCTCAGCATCGGCGTGCTCGGCGCGCCCATCCCGTACGTGGTGCTCGGCCCGGGGCCGACCGTCAACACGCTGGGCAAGGAGAACGGCAAGGAGGTCATCCAGGTCACCGGCCGGGAGACGTCCACCTCCGCCGGCCAGCTTCGGCTGACCACGGTCGGGGTGCAGCCCTCGGTCAAGCTGCGCTCGGCGATCCAGGGCTGGTTCTCCGACGACGAGGCGGTGGTGCCCCGCGAACTGGTGTACCCGCCCGGGGAGAGCCGCAAGCAGGTCGAGGAGCGCAACGCGGAGGACTTCCGCGTCTCGCAGACCAGCGCGGAGACCGCGGCGCTGCGGGAACTGGGCTTCCCGGTGCAGGTGGTCGTCAAGACCGTGGCCGCCGACGGACCGGCGGCCGGCGTACTCAAGCCCGGCGACGTGCTGACCTCCGTCGACGGGGAGCCCGTGCCGCTGGCCGCCCGCCTCACGGAGCTGATCCGGGCGAAGCCGGCCGGTACCGCGCTGGAGATCGGCTACACCCGTGGCGGGGCCGCCGCGACGGCGAAGGTCACCAGCCGGGAGCAGGACGGCCGGCCCCGCATCGGCGTGGAGATCGAGCAGCAGCAGCCCCACCCGTTCACCCTCAACATCGATCTTGAGGACATCGGCGGGCCGAGCGCCGGCCTGATGTTCGCCCTCGGCATCATCGACAAGCTCACGCCGGAGGACCTGACCGGCGGGAAGATCATCGCGGGCACCGGCACGATCGACGACTCCGGGCGGGTCGGCCCCATCGGCGGCATCGCCCAGAAGCTGGTGGGCGCGAAGGACGCCGGAGCGGTGGCGTTCCTGGTGCCGGCGGACAACTGCGCCGAGGCCGTACGCAACCCGCAGCCGGGCCTGCCGTTGCTGAAGGTCGGCTCGCTGGACGAGGCGTTGACCGCGCTGGAGACCCTGCGCGCCGGGGGCCAGCCCGCCCGCTGCTGACCACCGACGCCCGCAGAGCCGACACCGCCGCGGCGGGCCCGGGCGCGCTGCCGCCGGGCACCCCGGCGGGCTCGCACCTGGCCCGGGTGCGCCGCGGTTTCCGGCGCGCGGGGCGACAGCCGGGCGGGTCCGTACGGGCTGCGCCTTCCATCGACGCTCCTGCCGCCCGGGCGGCACCGCGTGACCTTGGACCGACACGTTCAGGAACACCCCGTACTCTGGGTGCCTGGTCGGAGCCGATCACATCGAGCGTGCGGAGCCAACAGTGGTCATGCGTAGCAGCAGCCCCCTGCCGAGGATGAGCCGACGCGGACGCGTCACGATCGGTGTCCTGGTCGGGGTGTTCGTGCTCTTCACCCTGCTCGGCTGGGGTGTCCAGGCCTGGACGGACTGGCTGTGGTTCGAGGAGGTCCGCTACACCGGTGTCTTCACCGGGGTGCTGACGACCCGGCTGCTGCTCTTCCTCGCCGTCGGCCTGGGCATGGCGCTGATCGTCGGCGGCAACCTCTGGCTGGCCCAGCGGTTGCGCCCCCGTACGCGCCCCCACTCGCCGGAGCAGGCCACCCTGGAGCGCTACCGGATGCTGCTGAGCCCCCGGCTCGGCCTGTGGATCGCGCTGGTCGCCACCGTGGTCGGCCTCTTCGCCGGGCTGTCGGCACAGAGCCGGTGGAACCAGTGGCTGCTCTTCCGCAACGGCGGGGACTTCGGCGTGAAGGACCCGGAGTTCAACATCGACGTCGGCTTCTACGTCTTCCAGCTGCCGTTCCTGCGCTACCTGCTCGGGGTGGGCTTCACCGCGGTGGTGCTCTCCGTGATCGGCGCGCTCGCCGTGCACTACATCTTCGGCGGCGTCCGGCTCCAGGGCGTCGGCGACCGGATGACCAACGCCGCCCGGGCCCACCTGAGCACGCTCGTCGCGGTCTTCGTCCTGCTGAAGGCGCTCGCGTACGTGCTGGACCGGCGCGCGATGCTGCTGGAGTACGGCAACGGCCCCGTCTACGGCGCCGGCTACGCCGACGTCAACGCGCTGCTGCCGGCCAAGGAGATCCTCGCGTACATCTCCATCGTGGTGGCGATCGCGATCATCATCTTCTCCAACGCCTGGATGCGGAACCTGGTCTGGCCGGGCATCTCGCTGGCCCTGCTGGGCGTCTCCGCCGTGGCCATCGGCGGCATCTACCCCTGGGCGGTGCAGACCTTCGAGGTCAAGCCCAGCGCGAAGGAGAAGGAAGCGCCGTACATCGAGCGCAGCATCAAGGCCACCCGCGCGGCGTTCGGCCTGGAGTCGGCCACCACCACGCCGTACGCGGCGAGCAACCTGACCCCGCCGGCGAGCCTCGCCACGGACACCTCCGTGGTGCCGAACATCCGGCTGCTCGACCCGCAACTGGTCTCCGAGACGTACACCCAGCGCCAGCAGGTCCGGCAGTTCTACGACTTCGGCGAGAAACTGGACGTCGACCGGTACGGCGTCAACGGCAAGGTGCAGGACTACGTGGTCGGCCTCCGCGAGGTCAACTACCGGCAGCTGACCCCTCAGCAGAACACCTGGATCAACCGGCACACCGTCTACACCCACGGCTACGGGCTCGTGGCGGCGCCCGGCAACCGGGTGGTCTGCGGCGGCCAGCCCTTCTTCGTCTCCGGCTTCCTCGGCGACCCGCAGGAGCAGCAGAAGGAGCAGCAGGGCCAGCAGACGAGCGAGCAGTGCGCCTCGCAGACCGAGCAGATCGCGGCGAAGCAGCCCCGCGTCTACTACGGCGAGCGGATGGACGCCAGCGACTACGCGATCGTCGGCCAGAGCGACCCGGAGCGGAAGGCGGAGTTCGACCGCCCGGTCGGCGAGGGCGGCGAGTCCTACACGTACACCGGTGAGGGTGGCGTCGAGATCGGCTCGTTCACCCGGCGGCTGCTCTACGCGATCAAGGAGCAGGAGTCGAACTTCCTGCTCTCCGACGCGGTCAACGACAACTCCAAGCTGCTCTACGTGCGTAACCCGCGGGACCGGGTGGAGAAGGTCGCCCCGTTCCTCACCCTCGACGGCGACCCGTACCCGGCGGTGGTGGACGGCCGCATCCAGTGGATCATCGACGGCTACACCACGGCGGCGACCTACCCGTACGCGGAGCGCGTCAACCTCCAGGAGCAGACGGCCGACGAGCTGACCGGGCGGGGCACCTTCCAGCTCGCCCGGGAGAACGTCAACTACATCCGCAACTCGGTCAAGGCGACCGTCGACGCGTACGACGGCACGGTCCGGCTCTACGAGTTCGACGAGACCGACCCGGTGCTCAAGGCGTGGAACAAGGCGTTCGGCGGCGACCTGGTGGTGCCGAAGGCGGAGATCCCGGCGGAACTGGCCGAGCACTTCCGCTACCCGGCCGACCTGTTCAAGGTGCAGCGCAACCTGCTGACCCGGTTCCACGTGACCGACCCGGGCGCCTTCTACTCGGAGACGGACTTCTGGCAGGTGCCGAACGTGCCGGACGCCCCCGACACCGGCCAGAAGCAGCCGCCCTACTACCTCTTCACGCAGTTCCCCGGCCAGGAGGCGCCACGCTTCCAGCTCACCTCGGCGGTCACCCCGAACGGCCGGGAGAACCTCGCCGCACTGATCTCCGGGTCGTACGTCGACGGGCAGCCGAAGCTGGAGGTGCTCGACCTGCCCGACCAGACCCGGATCTCCGGCCCGGTGCAGGTGCACCAGTCCATGACCAACAACGCCAACATCCGGCAGCAGCTCAACCTGCTCCAGTCCCAACAGGCCCAGGTGCAGTACGGCAACCTGCTCTCCCTGCCGTTCGGCGACGGCATGCTCTACGTCGAGCCGGTCTACGTGAAGACCGCCGCGCAGAACGCGCCGCCGCTGTTGCAGCGGGTGCTGATGTCCTACGGCGACGGCGGCTCCTACGTCGTGCTGGCCAACAACGTCACCGACGGCATCAAACAGCTCATCGAGCAGGGCAAGCAGGCCGCCGCCCCGGGCACCCCACCGCCCGCCGGTGACACCCCGCCGCCGACCGGGGGCACCCCGCCGGGCGGGACCGCGCCTCCGATGACGGGCGAGTTGGCCGAGGCGGCGAACCGGGTCCAGGCCGCCATCGCGGAGGTCCGGGCCGCGCAGACCTCGGGCGACTTCGAGCGGTACGGGCGCGCGTTGAAGGCACTGGACGAGGCGCTCACCGCTTTCCAACAGGCCCAGCGGGCAGCCAGCACCCCGACCCCCGGGGCGAGCGCCCCGGCCTCCCCGTCGCCCGGAGCCAGCACGCCGGCGTCGCCGGCAGCGAGCGGCAGCGCCGCACCGACCCCGGGCGGCTGACCGGCACCACCCCGCACAGCGCCCCCGGCCCACGGACCGATCCGGTCCCACGCCGGGGGCGCTGTCGTGTTCGCGACGACCGGCCCGGCACCCGCAACCCGCCGCCCCGAGACGCCGTCTTCCCTGCAAGAGGCGGGAATGCGCCGCCGTTCGCGGCGGCGGGGCGCCCGGATCGGCGCGACGACCGGGAAGCGTGGGTCGGAGACATGAGAGACGCGACGAGCTTCGACGAGTTCTACCGGAGCACCTCCCGACGGATGCTCCGCTTCGGCTACGCCGTCTCCGGCGACCACACCGAGGCGCAGGACCTGGTGCAGGAGGCGTACGCCCGGGCCTGGCGGCAGTGGGCCATGCTGGCCGCCCACCCGGCACCGGAGGCGTGGCTGCGGCTGGTGGTCGCGCGGCTGGCCACCGACCGGTGGCGTCGGCTACAGGGTTGGCGCGCGGCGCTGAGCCGTACCGGCCCGCCCGAGCCGGTGCCGCCGCCGAACGAGGACGCCGTGCTGCTCGCGGGCGCGCTGCGCCGGCTGCCGGCAGCCCAGCGGCAGGCGCTCGCCCTGCACTACCTCTTCGACATGTCGGTGCAGGACATCGCCCGGGAGACGCAGGTGCCCGCCGGCACCGTGAAGTCCTGGTTGTCGCGGGGGCGGGCGCGGCTGGCCACGCTGCTGCCCGGTCTGCCCGCCGAGGAGTTGGAGGCGAACGATGTCGCGTGAACTGTCCGAGCTCTACCGGTCGCTCGCCGCGCACGCCGACGGCCGTACCCTGACCGTTCCCGCCGACCTGCGCAGGCGCGCCGACCGGCGGGCCCGGTTCCGGATCACCGGTGCCGCGCTCGGGACGGCGCTGCTGGTCGGTGGGCTGGCGACCGGCACCGGGCTGGTGCTCGCCGGGGACCACGGGACCGTTGCGCCGCCCGCCGCCGTCCCGCCCCCGACCGTCCCGGCGTCGCCGGCCGGCTCCGCACCGCCGGCCGCCCCGACCCCGACGAGCGCGCCGCGCACCGGCTCGCCCTCGCCGACGGGTACGCCGGGGAAAACCGGCACCACGCCGCCCCGGGCGCCCAGGAGCATCCCGGACCGGGCGTTCTTCGTCCAAGCGGCTGGGAACCGTACGGGCATGGAGCCGGTCTTCCGGGACACCGACGCGCTGCCGGCGCTCTGCGACGCGCGCTACGGCAGCGACGCCGGGATCGTGCAGCGCCGCACCCGCAACCTGGCCTACAAGCTGCCGCAGACCCCTCGGGGGTACGTCCCGGACGGCAGCTACGCGCACACCATCACCCTCTACCGACCGGGGCGGGCCGCCGAGTTCCTCCGCGAACTGCGGGCGGCGGTGCGGGGCTGCCCCGCGCAGCCCGGAGTGGGCGGCGGCAACGCGTCGACCTCCCGCCCGCGCCTGCTGGCCGACGGCGACTTCGGTGACGGGTCGGTGCTGTTCGAGATCCGGACGCCCGTCCGGGACATCGACGGCAGGCCCACGGGCGACGACGAGGTCCGCCTGGTCCGGGTGATCCGGGTCGGCGACGTGGTGACCGTGCTCTGGGAGCAGGGCTGGGAGGGCACCTCCTCGATCCGGTCGCAGGTCGACGCCGACAGCCGACGGGCGGTGGACGCGATCGAGGACTGGCTGCGCTGAGATCCGCCCGCGCGGGCGGGCCCGGGGCGGGCGGGCCCGGGGCGGGCGGGCACGGGTCGGGCGGGCACGGGTCGGGCGGCGTGCGCCGGGGTCGTTTTGCGGCAACGGGGGTGAGTGGGATACGGTGTACGAACCGACGCGGGGTGGAGCAGCTCGGTAGCTCGCTGGGCTCATAACCCAGAGGTCGCAGGTTCAAATCCTGTCCCCGCTACCACGACGGAACGGTCCCGGAGTTCACTCCGGGACCGTTCCGCATTCCCGGCTCCATCTGCGGCCCGACGATCAAGCGGCTCCGGCTTTCGACTCCGGTTCCGGCTTTTACTCAGCTCCCGGCTCCCGACTGTGGCGCTTACTTGGCTCCCGGCTCCGGCTCTCCTCCGGCTCTGGCTCGTACTTGACTCCCGGCTATGGCTTCCGGTCCGGCTCTTGCTTGGCTCCTGGCTGTTGCCCTGGCTCTGACATTGGCTCGGGTTCCGGTCCACGGCTCCTTGCCTGGCGCGACGCCGGCCACTCCGCCTCGTCGCTGCCGCCCATCCACGAGCGCGGGTCCTGTCAGAGATGATCAGGACGCCATGGACCCTAAAACGCCTGTATTACGTCCATGACGTCCTGATCATCGGCGCTGGCTCCAGAGGAGGCATCGCGCTCGCGCCAAGGGAGGCGTGTTGCCTTCGTGAGAGGACGCATCGGGCGGCCAGAGCGGCCTGCTCGCGCCAGAGCGGTGCGCTCGTGTCAGAACGGTGCGGCTCGTGCCAGACGGCGTGCTTGCGCCCGAGGACGTGCTTGCGCCAAGGGGCGTGCTTGCGCGAGAGGAGGCGTCGCGCGGCAGGGAGGCGTGCTTCCACGAGGCGTGCTTTCACGAGGCGTGCTTTCACGAGGCGTGCTCTCGCGAGGCGTGCTCGTGCGAGACGGGTAGCTCGGCAGCGGATCGGGACGTTCCATCACGGCGACTGCGGTCGGAGGCAGCGGGAGTCGGTTGGGGAAGGCGGGGCCGCGCCGGTCTCCGACACCGGTTCGCGCTGGTCGGGACGGGTCTACGGCAGGATCGGGGGTCCGCTGATCATCGTGGCGTCGAGTGCGCTAGAGTTAACGAGCCGACGCGGGGTGGAGCAGCTCGGTAGCTCGCTGGGCTCATAACCCAGAGGTCGCAGGTTCAAATCCTGTCCCCGCTACCACGACAGAACGGCCCCGGAGTTCACTCCGGGGCCGTTCTGCATTTCTGCCCCCGCCCCCTTTGCTCTTGCCCGCCGGTTGTCGGCGTCCCGCCTGCCCGCTTGCCGCGTCCCGACCTCTGCTACCGCTTTCCTCGTCGACCGACGTGCCGAGTTTGCGGTCGTGGGCAAGGATGTTGGCATGTCTTCATTCGGTAAGTTCTGGGGCCGGTTGACCACCGTTTTCGGTGCGGTCGTGTTGTCGGTGTTCGTGCCCGTTGCGGCCTGGGCGTCCACCGGCACGGGTGAACTCGTGGTGGAGGCCGCGCGGCGGCGGCGCGGCGGCGGCTTCGGCTTCATCGGCCTGCTCTGCTGCCTGGTCGTGGTCGCTGGCGTCGTCTTCCTGCTGCTGCGCCTGATGCGCAACCGCCGGGGCGGCCCGCCGCGCTGAGACAGGGCGGCACGCCGGCTCCTCGGCGGAGCGCCAACTGAAGGACCCGTCGGCACCCCGCCGCGGCCACTGCACCCCGCCGCGACCATTGGCGTCCCGCCGTGACCATTTGGCGTCCCGCAGTGACCCATTGGCGTCCTGCCGTGACCACTGCCTCCCCGCCATGGCGTCGGCGAACGAGCCGAGCGTCGGGGGACACAGGCCGCGTACCCGGACGTGCTGGCTGGCGGGTGGCGCATGGTCCTGCCATGAAACGCAGGGCGCCATCGTGGCCGCAGCGTCCCGTTTGCGCGGTTGTGCAGTGGCGGGCCCTAGCCGGCCAGCGTCGCGTCCGCCTGGGCCATGAAGCGGGCCGCTGCCGCGCGCGGCCCGGTCCTGCCGCCGCGAATGCTCTCGGCGGCCTCCAGCAGCAGCGCCCGCACCCGGGGGTGGCCCTGCGGCGGCGGGCTGGGGGCCGGCCCCAGCCGGTCGGCCAGTGCGCTGCCGAGGGCGGCCGCGCGCCGCTGTGCGGGGTCGGTGATGCTGCCTTCGACGAAGCTGCGTACGGCGAGGCTGGGGCTGAGGCCGCGCTCGTGGCCGAGCACCGTGCCCGCCTCGCCGTTGCCGGTGAGGAAGTTGATCACGTCGGCGACCAGGGCGGGGTGTCGGGTGCCGTGGAAGGCCGCCCAGTACATCGACGCCCGGTGCCACTGCGCCTCCGGAGGACCCGGCATGGCGGCCAGACCCAGTTCGGCGTCGGTGAGCCGCTGGAGCTCCGGTAGTTGGTGCGACCAGGCGAACGAGGCGGCCGTGGCGCCGGTGACCACGAGCTGCCGGGTCGGTTCGCCGCCCTCGGCCTGCTCCACCAGGGCGGCGCTCGGGGTCGCCCGGCCGGAGCGGGCGCGCCGCCACAGTTCGAACCACTCGACCAGTGCGTCGGTGCCGAATCCGAGCTGTCGGCCCCGGTAGAACTCGCCGCCCTGGCCGCGCAGCCAGAGCCAGAATGCCCGGTAGTCCCCGGACGGGTCCATCGTGCCGGCCACCCGGCCCTCGCCGGCCCGGGTGACCTGCCGCGCCCAGGCGATGTACTCCGCCCAGGACATCCCCGTGGTCGGCTCGGGCAGCCGCAGCCGGCGCAGCAGCGTGCGGTCGTAGACCACGGCGGCGGCGGTCTGTGCCGCCGGGACGCCGAACGTACGCCCGTCGACCTGCCCGTAGCGGACCAGGCCCGGGGGCAGCGTGCGCAGGTCGAGGCGGTGATCGGCGACGTACCTGCTGAGGTCGAGGACGATCTCGCGGCGGGCGTACTCGGTCAGGATGCCGTCGTCGAGCTGGATCAGGTCGGGCACGTTGCCGCCCGCGGCCTGGGTGGCCAGCCGTTCGTAGTAGCCGTCGGCGCCCTGCCAGGTGATCCGGAACCCGACGCGGGGGTTGCGGTCGGTGTAGAGCCGCAGCACCCGTTCGGTGAGTTCGGCACGCTGGGCGCCGCCGTACCAGAACACCGACAGCTCGACCGGCCCGGTCTCCACGGGGGCGACCCGGATCTCGCTGCACCCGGTGAGCCCGCCGGCGGCGAGCACCGGTGCGCCCATCATCGCGGCGAGCACCCGACGGCGTCCCGGGTCCGCTCCGGTGCGGGGCAGCGGGGGTCGGGCAGCGGGCACGGAGACTCCTGGCGGACCGGTGGGGGCGGGCGGCCGGATCATTCACGCAGGCGCGCGGGAGGGTGTCAACGTACGTCCGGCCACACCGCCGCATCCCGAGGCGTACGCATCGCTGCCTGAAACCACCGGCAGCGGCCGTACCTGGCCCGCATGGTGTACTAGGGCGCGTGGAACTTCTGCACTCGGGCAAGGTCAGGGACGTCTACGCCGACGGCGACGACCTGATCCTGGTCGCCTCCGACCGCATCTCGATCTACGACGTGGTGCTGCCGACGCCGATCCCCGACAAGGGCAAGCTGCTCACCGCGCTCTCGCTGTGGTGGTTCGAGCAACTGGCCGACCTGGTGCCGAACCACGTCATCTCCGCCACCGACGTACCGGGGGAGTTCGCCGGCCGGGCCATCCGCTGCCGACGCCTGGAGATGGTGCCCGTGGAGTGCGTCGCCCGTGGCTACCTGACCGGCGGCGGCCTCAAGGAGTACCAGCGCACCGGCGCGGTCTCCGGCGTCGAGCTGCCGCGCGGCCTGGTCGAGGCGTCCATCCTGCCCGAGCCGATCTTCACCCCGTCGACCAAGGCGCCGATGGGCGAGCACGACGAGCCGATCACCTTCGCCGAGGTGGTGGACAAGGTCGGCGCCGAGACGGCCGAGCGGCTGCGCCGGATCACGATCGACGTCTACCGCCGGGGCGCGGAGCTGGCCGCCGACCGGGGCATCCTGGTGGCCGACACCAAGCTCGAGCTGGGCTGGGCGCCGGACGGCACGTTGATGCTCGGCGACGAGCTGCTCACCTCCGACTCGTCCCGGTTCTGGCCGGCGGAGTCGTACCAGCCGGGCCGGGCGCAGTTCTCCTACGACAAGCAGTACGTCCGGGACTGGGCGGTCCAGAGCGGCTGGGACAAGCAGGCCCCGGCGCCCGAGGTGCCGGCCGAGGTGGTCGAGGCGACCCGGGCCCGGTACGTGGACGTGTACGAGAAGCTCACCGGCAACCGCTGGGACTGATCCCCGCGCGCCGCCACGGGCGCGGGTGCCGCCCACGACGGTCGGGCGGCGCGCTCACTCCACCCAGTCGAGGGTGCGCTGGACGGCCTTGCGCCAGTTGCCCAGCTCCCGCTCCCGGTGCGCCGGCTCCATCGTCGACTCCCACTGCGCGTCGGAGCGCCACTGGGCGCGCAGCGTCGCCAGGTCGGGCCAGAAGCCGACCGCCAGGCCGGCCGCGTACGCCGCGCCGAGGCAGGTGGTCTCGGTGATCCGGGACCGGACCACCGGCACGTCGAGCACGTCGGCGAGGAACTGCATGAGCAGCCCGTTGGCCGTCATCCCGCCATCGACCCGCAGCCGGCGTAGCGCCACGTCGGAGTCGGCGTTCATCGCGTCGACCACCTCGCGGGTCTGCCAGGCGGACGCCTCCAGCGCCGCCCGGGCCAGGTGCCCCTTGGTGATGTACCCGGTCAGCCCGGCGATCACCCCGCGCGCGTCGCTGCGCCAGTGCGGGGCGAACAGCCCGGAGAAGGCCGGTACGACGTAGCAGCCGCCGTTGTCGTCGACGGTGCGCGCCAGCTCCTCCACCTCGGACGCGGTGGAGATCAGCCCGAGGTTGTCGCGCAGCCACTGCACGAGCGAGCCCGTGACCGCGATCGCCCCCTCCAGCGCGTACGCGGCCGGCTGGCCGTGGATGCGGTAGGCGACCGTGGTGAGCAGGCCGTGGGTGGAGGGGACCGGGCTGGCGCCGGTGTTGAGCAGCAGGAAGCTGCCGGTGCCGTAGGTGCACTTGGCCTCGCCCGGCTGGAAGCAGGTCTGCCCGAACAGGGCGGCCTGCTGGTCGCCGAGCGCGCTGGCCACCGGTACCCCGGCCAGGACGCCGGTGGCTTCCCCGTAGACCTCGGCGGAGCTGCGGATTTCCGGCAGCATCGCGGCCGGCACGCCCATCGCGTCGAGCAGTTCCGGGTCCCAGTCGAGGGTGCCGAGGTCCATCAGCAGGGTGCGGCTGGCGTTGGTCACGTCGGTGACGTGCCGGCCGGTCAGCTTCCAGATCAGCCAGCTGTCCATCGTGCCGAAGAGCACCTCGCCGGCCTCGGCGCGCTCCCGCAGCCCGTCGACGTGCTCCAGCAGCCACCGCAGCTTCGGTCCGGCGAAGTAGGTGGCCAGCGGCAGCCCGGTGCGGGTGCGGAACCGTTCCTCGCCGTACGCCTGGTCGAGCTCGCGCAGCAGCGGGCCGGTGCGGGTGTCCTGCCAGACGATCGCGTTGGCCACCGGCCGACCGGTCGCCCGGTCCCAGACGACGGTGGTCTCCCGCTGGTTGGTGATGCCCACGGCGGCGAGCCCGGCGGCGTCGGTGCCCGCCGCGTGCAGCGCCTCGCGGACCACCCGCTGAACGTTGTCCCAGATCTCCTCCGCGTCGTGCTCCACCCAGCCGGGCCGGGGGAAGATCTGCCGGTGCTCCCGCTGGGCCACGGAGACGATCTCTCCGGCCCGGTCGAAGACGATGCACCGCGAGGAGGTGGTGCCCTGGTCGATGGCGGCGACGTACTGGGGGGTCACGGCAGCACCGTACCCGGACCGGAGGCGCCCCGCCGACCGGCCGCGCCCCGCCTGCGGGTCCCGGCCCCGGTCGGGGGCGAACCGGAACGACCTCCGTACGATGTGTGGACGTGCGCGACATCGCCGTCTTCAGTGGAACCGCCCACCCCGAGCTCGCCGCCGAGATCTGCGCCCACCTCGGCGTGCCGCTGCACCCGGTGCGCGTCTCCCGGTTCGCCAACGACTGCCTGGAAGTGCAGTTGCAGGCCAACTGCCGGGAGCGGGACGTCTTCCTGATCCAGCCGTTGGTGCCGCCCGTGCAGGAGAACCTGGTCGAGCTGCTGCTCATGATCGACGCGGCCCGGGGCGCCTCGGCCGGCCGGATCACCGTGGTGCTGCCGCACTACGCGTACGCCCGGTCGGACAAGAAGGACGCGCCACGCATCTCGATCGGCGGGCGGCTCGTGGCGGACCTGCTCACGTCGGCGGGCGCGGACCGGGTGCTGGCGATGACCCTGCACTCGCCCCAGGTGCACGGCTTCTTCAACGTGCCGGTCGACCACCTGCACGCGCTGCGCGAGCTGGCCGACCACTTCGCGCGCTACGACCTGAGCAACGCGGTGGTGGTCTCGCCGGACCTCGGCAACGCCAAGGAGGCGGCGGCGTTCGCCCGGCGGCTCGGCACCCCGGTGGCCGCCGGGGCGAAGCAGCGGTTCAGCGACGACCGGGTCAAGATCAGTGCGGTGATCGGCGACGTGGCCGACCGGGACGTCATCGTGCTCGACGATGAGATCGCCAAGGGCAGCACGGTGATCGAGCTGATGGAGCATTTGCGGGAGCTGAAGGTCCGCTCGATCCGCCTGGCCTGCACGCACGGCCTCTTCTCCAGCGGGGCGCTGCGGCGGCTGAGCGAGCAGGAGGGCGTGCTGGAGATCGTCTGCACCAACACGGTGCCGATCCCGGCCGACAAGCGGGTGCCGAAGCTGCACGTCCTGTCCGTGGCGCCGGCCCTGGCCGAGGCGGTACGCCGGATCCACAACGGCGAGTCGGTGAGCGCGCTGTTCGCCTGACCTCCGCCCCGCCCGGGTGGGGTCAGTCGCGGCGGTGGCGACCGCTGTGCTGGGGGGCCTCGACGGCGGCGCTGATGCGTACGGTGGTGCCGCGCGTGCCGGTCTCGACGTCCATGCTGTCGCTCAGTTCCCGGGCCAGCCAGAGACCCCACCCGCCGGCGGTGTCGGCGGCGGGGCGGCTCCGGTCGTCCAGCCGCTGCGTGCTGATGCCCTGCCCGTGGTCGGAGACCTCGCAGACCAGCTGCCCCGACTGCCGCCACAGTCGCAGCCAGCCCCGGCCGCCGCCGTGGCGGACCGCGTTGGTGATCAGCTCGTTGACCGCCAGCACGAAGTCGTCCAGGCGCTGCCCGCTGAGCCCCGCGGCGTGCGCGCAGGAGGTGACCGAGTGGCGAAGCTCGGTCACCTGGGCCTGTTCGAAGGCCTCGGCGATGAGGAGGGAAGGTTCGATGGGCACAACCGTACGCTGTGCGCCGGGTTCCGCATTCGTCATGGCCCCGTCCCGACAGCGGATCGCGATGTTTTTCGCGGCTTTTCTACCGTACGTCAGGATTTCTCGAAGCGCATCCGTCGGCCCGCCGGCCGTTTCACCGGCTGTGGCATCGTGACGGGCGTGTCGACCCCGCACGGTGGTTTCGAGGTCCCGCTCTGGCGGGCCATCGCCGTGTTCCGGGTGGCCTCCCTGGCGTACGTCTGCGCGCTGGCGCTCCGGGACGCCGACCGGTACGCCCACCCGCTCGCGGCCGGCGGACTGGTCCTGCTGATGGCGGCCTGGACCGGCGTGACCGCCGTCGGCTACGCCGACCCCGCCCGCCGGGGCTGGCCGCTGCTCCTGGCGGACCTGGGGCTCGTCCTCGGCATCATGCTGGCCACCCCGTGGGTGATCGGGCGGGCGGCGCTCGCCGCCGGCGTGCCCTCCCTCGCGGTGGCCTGGCTGGCCGGCCCGGTGCTGGCGTGGGCGGTCTCCGGCGGCCGGCGGCGGGGCACCGTCGCCGCCCTGGTGCTCGGCGCGGCGGACCTCGCCACCCGCGAACGCATCGGCCAGTCCTCGCTCACCGGGGTGATCCTGCTGCTGCTCGCCGGCGTGGTGGTCGGACACGTCGCCCGGCTGGCCGTGACCGCCGAGGAGCGGCTGCACCGGGCCGTGGAGCTGGAGGCCGCCGCCCGGGAGCGCGAGCGGCTGGCCCGGGACATCCACGACTCCGTGCTCCAGGTGCTCGCGCTGGTGCAGCGGCGCGGCGCCCACCTGGACGGCGAGGCCGGGGAACTGGCCCGGCTCGCCGGGGAGCAGGAGGCCGCGCTGCGCGCCCTCATCGGCGGCGTCACGCCGGCCGGGTCCACCGCTCCCGGCGGCCCGGTGGACCTGCGCGGGCTGCTCGGCCGGTACGCCTCGGCCACGGTCTCGCTCTCCGCGCCGGCCACCCCGGTGCCGCTGCCCGGTCGGGTCGCCCACGAGCTGGCCGCCGCGACCGCCGCCGCCCTCGACAACGTGGCCCGGCACACCGACGGGCGGGCCTGGGTGCTGGTGGAGGACGAGGGGACGACGGTCACGGTGTCGATCCGCGACGAGGGGCCGGGGTTTCCCGACGGCCGGCTGGAGGAGGCCGCCGCCGAGGGCCGGCTGGGCATCGCCCGGTCGATCCGGGGCCGCCTCGCCGACCTCGGCGGCACCGTGCGGATCACCTCCGCGCCGGGCGTCGGCACCGAGCTGGAACTGACCGTGGAGCGCGAGGACCGGTGAGCGCGAGGAGTGAGCCAGCCCCGGTCGCGAACGAAGGAGGGGCCGTGACAGGCGTACGCGTGATGGTGGTGGACGACCACCCGATGTGGCGGGAGGGGGTGGCCCGGGACCTCACCGAGGCCGGCCACGTCGTCGTCGCCACCACCGGCGAGGGCCGGCAGGCGGTACGGGTGGCCGCCGCCGCCCGACCCGACCTGGTGGTCCTCGACCTGCAACTGCCCGACGTCTCCGGGGTGGAGGTGATCCACGGGCTGCGCGCCGCGCTGCCGCAGGTGCGGGTGCTGATGCTCTCGGCCAGCGGCGAGCAGCAGAGCGTGCTGGACGCGGTCAAGGCGGGCGCCACCGGCTACCTGGTGAAGTCGGCCGCCCCGGCGGAGTTCCTGGAGGCGGTGCGCCGGACGGCGGCGGGGGATCCGGTCTTCACGCCCGGGCTGGCCGGGTTGGTCCTCGGCGAGTACCGCCGGCTCGCGGCCGACCCGGACGGTGCCGACGCCGCCGAACGGGGCGCCCGGGGCGCCGGCCCGGCACCCCGGCTGACCGACCGGGAGACCGAGGTGCTGCGCCTGGTCGCCAAGGGGATGTCCTACAAGCAGATCGCCGAGCGGCTCGGCCTGGCCCACCGTACGGTGCAGAACCACGTGCAGAACACGCTCGGCAAGCTCCAGCTGCACAACCGGGTCGAGCTGACGCGGTACGCGATCGAGAAGGGCCTGGACGACTGAAGGGCCGCCGGGGAACCGCCCCCCCGAAGGGTTCCCCGGCGGCCCGGCTCAGACCGAGTGCGGCGGGCGCGTCTCGTGGATGGCCAGCTCCTCGGCGCTCGCGCCCCCGCCCGCCGAACCGGCGTCGTACGCGACCGAGTCGGTCTCCTGGTCGGTGTGCGCCCCCTCGTCCGGTTCGACGAGCCGGCCGACCTGGCCGTCGGTGACGCCGCCGAGCTGACCGTGGTCGTAGAGGGAGACCGGCGAGTCGGGGTCGGACGTCGGACCGGGGTCGATCACGTCCGCGTCGAGCTGGGCCTGCGCCGCGGCCTCCTCGCTGTCGGCCTCGGCGGCGATGTCCGGGTCGACGGGACCGGCGAGCGGGTCGTCGGCGGAGCGTTCGTACTGTTCCCGGTCGAGCTTGTAGTCCAGCGACTCGCCGTCGAGCTGCTCGTCGGCGGTGGTCCCGAACCGGTCCACCGCCACCGGCGTCCGGTCGCCCGGCAACTGGGCGGGCTCCGGTCCGTCCGCCTCGCGCCCGGTCAGGACGTCGTCGTCGGCGGTCGAGTCGTCGTCGGCGGTGTCGGGCAGGCCCTCGGCCTCGGGGTCGGACACGGGGGTCGGGTACTCGTCGTCGCGCATGGCTGAGCACTACCCACTGCCCTCCCGGCATAACCGGTACCGCCCGTGGCCATCCGGGCGCAAGGGGCGTCTCGGGGGACGGCGGGGCAGGATCGGGACGCCCGTCGGCCCTGGTCGCCGGCGGTCAGCCGTGCTGATCGGCGGCCGTCAGCCGTGGTCGCCGGCCGTCAGCCCTGGTCGCCGGCCTCGTCGGCGGCGTGCAGCACGCACCACACGACCTTGCCGTCCGGCACCCGGCTGCTGCCCCAGCGGCGGGCGACGGTGTCGATCAGCAGCAGCCCGCGCCCGCCCACGGTGTCCGGCGCGGCCGTCCCGGTGAACGCGGGCTGCCGCGACGAGTGGTCGCGTACCGCCAGGTGCAGGGTGTCGTCCCGGGGCGCCAGGCGGACCGTCATCGGGGTGCGCGCGTGGGCGACGACGTTGTTCACCATCTCGGTGACGGCGAGGCAGGCCGGCTCGCTCAGCTCGGGCAGGCCCCAGGCGGCGCACCCCTCGGTGACGAGCTGCCGGGCCTGCCGGGCGGCCTCGACGACGGGCGGCAGGTCGACCTCGACCACCGCCGCCATGGGCGCGACGGCCAGTCCGGCCATCGCCCCGTCCAGGGTCGGCCAGGCCGGCACCCCCTCGACGGCCCCGGTCGGATCGCAGAGCAGCAGGTCGGCGGCGGGCCAGTCGCGCACCTCCCGGCGTACCTCGGCGAAGACGTCCCGGGCCGCCGGGTCGGCCACCCGCAGGTCGGTGAGGTCGGCCACCACCGGGCCGGGCCGGCCGCAGAGCCGGGCGAGCAGGCCGTCGCGTACGGCGTCGACGCTGGACCGGTCGAGCACGCCGGTCACCCGGATCACCCCCGACGCCTCGTCGGTCGCCACCCGGCAGCGCGTGTCGGTCCCCATGATCGGCCCATTCTGCACCGCCCGCGCGGAGCGCGCAGCCGACCGCCCACCTTCCGACATCAGCGCTCCGTCCGCGCCCGGCGGGTCATCGCGGCCACCGTACCGACGGCCGTCCCCGCGGCGGCCAGCCCGAACGCGGCCGTCATCCGTACCAGGTGCCGCCGCCGGCCGTGCCAGCCGCCCTCCCGCCGCGCCGCCGCGTCGGGGCGGAACACGTTGCCGGTGCTCTCCGGTCGCGGGGCGGGCCCGAACTGGGTGCGGTGCGTGTACCAGCCGAGGACCCGTTCGGCGAGCGCCGGGGCGAGCCGCCACTGGAGGCCGATCAGCCGGGCGGCCCCGCCGGCGTACGCCTCGCGCCGGGGGCGGCGCAGCAGCCGGACGATCGTCTCGGCCACCACCTCCGGCGGGTACACCGGGGGCGGCGGCACCAGCTCCCTTCCGCTGTGGTTGGCGGCGTGCCGGAAGAACGGGGTGTCGATGGTGGCCGGCAGCACCGTGCAGATCGAGACGTGGCCCCGGCCGGTGACCCGCATCTCCTGACGGACGGTGTCGGCCAGGCCACGGATGCCGTGCTTCGCGGCGTTGTACGGCGACTGGTAGGGCATCGCCACCTCGGCCAGCACCGAGGCGTTGTTGATCAGCACCCCGCCGCCCGCCGCGCTCAGGTGGGGCAGGGCGGCCCGGGTGCCGTACGCGGCGCCGAGCAGGTTCACCTCCAGCACCCGACGGAACTCCGCCACCGGGATCTCGTCGAAGAGCCCGACCGCGCCGACGGCGGCGTTGTTGATCCAGCCGTCGATCCGGCCGAACTCGGCGACCGCGCGGGCGGCGAGGCGCTCCAGGGCCGCCGGGTCGGTCACGTCGGTCGGCACCACCAGCGCCCGTCCGCCCAGTTCCCGGCACCGTACGGCGACCTCTTCGAGGGCCACCTCGCTGCGGGCGGCCAGCACCACGGCGGTGCCGTGCCGGGCGAGGGCGTACGCGGTGGCCGTACCGATGCCGCTGGAGGCGCCGGTGAGCACCACGGTGGCGTCGGCGAGGCTGCGGGTCAGAGGCATCTCTCGCCCGTACCCCCGGCGGCAGGGGTCATGCGGCCGACGTGGCACGGGATCGGCGTGTTGCCGTCGCGAGCATTCGCCGGGCTCTTCCCGATCTGCCAGGTTTCGGCTCGCCGGGGTTCGGTTAATGGGACCCTCTGACCGAGGACCACCGCTCGAGAAGATCGCATGGAGGTGACCCATGCGCGTCGGCCTCGTCTGCGCGCACGCCGGCCCACCCAGGGGCGCCGACGGCCTGACCGTCGGCACCCACCAGCACATCGCCCGGGTCGCCGCCGAACTCGCCGCGCGGGGTCACGACGTCCGGGTGTACGAGCGCCGCGACGACCCGGGCCTGCCGGACACGGCGACGGTCGACGGTTACCGGGTGGAGCGGGTGCCGATCGGCCCCGCCGCCCCGCTGCCCACCGCCGAGCTGGTGCCGCACGTGTCCGCGTTCGGCGCCTGGCTGGCCGACCGGTGGGTGGGCGACTGGCAACCCGAGGTGGTGCACGGGCACTACTGGGTCGGCGGGCTGGCCGCCGCGCACGCGGTCCGCGAGACCGACATCCCGGTGGTGCAGACCTTCCACTCCCTCGGCGTCGAGCAGCTGCGCCACCTCGGCCGGCAGTACGACGGGCCGGGGGAGCGGATCCCGCTGGAGCGCGCGCTGACCCGGGCGGTGGACATCGCGGTCGCCCAGTGCACCGACGAGGTCGACGAGCTGACCCGGATGGGGCTGCAACGCGCCTCCGTGGCGATGGTGCCGGCCGGCGTGGACACCACGCAGTTCCACCCCGACGGCGAGGCCGCCCCCCGCGACCGCCGGCCCCGGATCCTCTCCGTCGGCGGGCTCTCGTCCGGACACGGCCAGGAGGACCTGATCCGGGCCATGCGGCTGGTCGGCGACGCCGAGCTGGTGATCGCCGGGGGACCGCCCGCCGGGCAGCTCGCCAACCACGCCGAGGCCCGACGGCTGCGCGAGCTGGCCGAGCGCAGCGGGACGGCCGAGCAGGTGAAGCTGGTGGGCGCGGTGCCGCACGAGCAGATGGCCACCTGGTACCGCTCGGCCGACGTGGTCGCCTGCACGCCGCACTACTCCTCGGCCGGGCGGGTGTCGCTGGAGGCGATGGCCTGCGGGGTACCCGTGGTCGGCTACGCCATGGGCGGGATCGCCGACGCGGTGGTGGACGAGGTCACCGGCCGGCTGGTGCCGCCGGGCGACGTCCGCACGCTGGGCGTGACGCTGCGTCGGCTGCTCGCCGACAACGCCGGGCGCTTCGCGTACGGGCACGCCGCCGTGGACCGGGTCCGGTGCAGCTACACCTGGGAGCGGACGGCGGGCGCGCTGGAGCGCCTCTACGAACGGGTGGTGAGCCGGCGCAAGCCGGTCGAGGCGGCCTGATCCGCCCGGCTCCCTCAGCTCGGACGACCGGTCGCCCCGGCGCCGACCATGTCCCGGTCCCGTTCCCCGGCGACCGCGTGGTGGTGCTGGGGTTCGGCGTACCGGGTGAGGCCGATGACCGCCGCGAGGGTGACCAGGAAGCCGACGGCCGCGAGCCACTCCCGGCCGGGCCAGATCTTGTCGTTGAGCAGCAGCAGGCCGACGACCGCGGCGGGCACCGCCCCGGCGGCGTCCATCGCCGCCACGGCGGCCGTGGTCGAGCCGCGCTGCATGGCCAGGCCGAGCAGCAGCTGGCCGACGATCGAGTGGGCGATCAGCAGGTAGAGCAGCGGGTCCCGGACGAACGCCTCGGGCGTCGGGGCGGAGGCCAGCGGCCGGGCGGCGACCGCCGCGGCGGAGAACGCCAGCCCGGCCAGCGCGCCGAGCGCCACCGAACCGGGCGCCCCGTGCAGGCGTACGGCGAAGAAGCCGATCACGGCGATCACGCCGAGCGCCACTGCCAGGGCGATCATGCCGGTGGTGCCGAGCGGCTTGGCCGGCGCGGGCTCGGCGGAGAGCACCAGCGCGGTGATCCCGGCGAACAGCAGCACCAGCAGGGCCACCTCGGCGGCCGGCAGCCGCCACTTCAGCACCAGCACGCCGAGCAGGGCGGTGACCCCGAGCCCGGCGGCGACGCTGGACTGGACCAGGAAGAGCGGCAGGTCCCGCCGGGCGAGCAGGGCCAGCACGAACCCGGCCACCTGGCAGCCGAGCCCGATCAGGTAGGCCCGGTGACCCGCCAGCCGCAGCAGCAGCCCCGGGTCGAAGGAGTGGTGCACGGTGGTGCGGGCGGCGGCCACCGACTGGAGCAGGTTGGCGACGCCGTACGCGACGATCATGGCCGCGAGGAAGCACCAACCGGAGGAAACCACCTGGCGAGGATAGAGGCTGCCGGGGGTCAGTGCTCGATTGGCCGACCCAGCCGGGCGAGGATGTCGGCGTGCAACGCGCCGTTGCTGGCCACGGCGCTGCAATCGGCGCCCGCATCGCCGGCGGGGGCGGGCCGGCCGGCCAGGTCGGTGAACGCCCCGCCCGCCTCGGTGACGATCGGCACCAGCGCGGCGACGTCCCACAGCGACAGTTCCGGCTCCACCATCACGTCCAGTGCGCCCTCGGCCAGCAGCATGTAGCCGTAGAAGTCGCCGTAGGCCCGGCTGCGCCAGGTGTCGCGCATGAGCTGGAGCATCGCGTCCAGCCGGCCGGCGGACTCCCACCCCGTCAGCGACGAGTAGCAGAAGCTCGCGTCGGAGAGGTCCCGGACGGCGGAGACCCGGATCGGCACGCCCCCGGCGGCGTCCGGACCCGCGTACGCGCCCTCGCCGAGGGCACCCCACCAGCGGCGGCCGAGCGCCGGCGCGGAGACCAGCCCGGCGACGGGACGATCCCCCTCCAGCAGCGCGATCAGCGTGGCCCAGACCGGCACGCCACGGATGAAGTTCTTCGTGCCGTCGATCGGGTCGACCACCCAGCGCCGGCCGTCCGGGCCGCTGGCGGGCTCCTCGCCGTACTCCTCGCCGAGCAGGCCGTCGGCCGGCCGGTGGGCGGCCAGCAGGGCCCGGATCTCGCGCTCCACGGCGGTGTCCGCGTCGGAGACCGGGGTCAGGTCGGGCTTCGCCTCGACCCGCAGGTCGAGCGCGCGGAACCGGGCCGTGGAGACGGCGTCGGCGGCGTCGGCGAGCAGGTGGGCGAGGGCGATGTCGTCGGCGTACCCGGGCATGCCCCAAACGGTAACGGCGACCGGCTCAGGACCCGGCGAGCGGGTCGCCGGGATTCCGCTGGTCGGCCTCCGCCCGCGCGTCGCCCTCGCCCGACCGGGAGGCCAGCAGCCGGCGGTACGAGGCCAGCCGGCGCGGATCGGCCTTGCCGGCGGCGACCCACGCGTCCAGCCCGCAGTCGGGCTCGTCCGGCGTGTGCGGGCAGTTGGCGGGGCAGTCGACCGTCCCCTCGACCAGGTCGGGGAAGCCGTGCAGCAGGCTGTCTGCGGAGACGTGCGCGAGCCCGAAGCTGCGTACGCCCGGGGTGTCGACGATCCAGCCGGCCGGGGCGTTCCCGCCGTGCGTCGGGTCCCGGGGCAGTCGCAGCGCCACCGCGCTCGTGGAGGTGTGCCGGCCCCGGCCGATCGCGCTGACCGTGCCGACGGCCCGCGCGGCGTCCGGCACGAGTCGGTTGACCAGCGTCGACTTGCCCACCCCGGAGTGCCCCACCATGACCGAGATCCGCCCGGCGAGCAGGCTGCGCAGGGCGTCGAGGTCGGAGTCCGGGCGGATCAGCACGTACGGCAGCTCCAGCTCGGCGTAGTAGCCGAGGACCGCCTCGGGGCCGGCCAGGTCGGCCTTCGTGAGGCAGAGCAGCGGCTCGATGTCGGCGT
Organism: Micromonospora sp. NPDC049048; assembly: GCF_043197615.1. Taxonomy (NCBI): domain Bacteria; kingdom Bacillati; phylum Actinomycetota; class Actinomycetes; order Micromonosporales; family Micromonosporaceae; genus Micromonospora; species Micromonospora sp. NPDC049048. Next base: position 784,701 of record NZ_JBICTM010000001.1, read on the forward strand.
CGTACGCGGCCACCAGGCACCGGTCGATGAACCCGGTGCGCGGCGGCGGGTCGGCCAGCGCGCTGACGATGACCAACTGGTCGGCGTTGGCGACGACCACCCGCTCCAGCCGCCCCTCGGCGGTGGTCTCGTCGTCGTCGGCGGTGCGCCGCAGCACCGACGTGCGCTCGGCGATCCGGACGATGCGGGCCAGCGCCCCGGCCGTGCCGGAGGTGTCGCCGACCAGGCCGACGCGGTCGCCGACCACCACCGACTTGCGCCCCAGCTCCCGGGCCCGCATCGCGGTGACCAGGGGAGCGTCCGGCCCGGCGTCGGGCGGCACACACGTGTAGCGGCCCCGGTCGACGGCGATCACGAAGCCGTCCACCGCGTCCTCATGCCGTGGGCGGGTGCGGGTACGCGGGCGCGACGACCTGCCGGGACGGACCCGGACGTCGTCCTCGTCGTACTCCCGCCGTCTGGTCGCCAGGACGCGGCCCCCTTCGTCGTGTCAGCTCTTGCCGGTCACCATCGCCGACCATAGTGCCGGAAACTCGGGCATGGTCTTCGAGGTGCACGACACGTCGCTCAGCTCGACGCCCGGCACGGCCAGGCCGGCCACGGCGGCGGCGTGCGCCATCCGGTGGTCGTGGTAGGTCTCGAACACCCCGCCGTGCAGCGGCCGGGGCCGGATCTCCAGCCCGTCCGGGGACTCGGTGATGTCGGCGCCCAGGGCGGTGAACTCCCGCGCCAGCGCGGTCAGCCGGTCGGTCTCGTGGCCCCGGATGTGGCCTACGCCGGTGAACACCGACGGCGAGTCGGCGAGCATGGCCAGCGCGGTCAGCGCCGGGGTCAGCTCGCTGACGTCGGAGAGGTCGGCGTCCAGGCCGTGCACCACGCCGGTGCCCCGGACCGTCAGCCCGGCGGTGGAGAGGGTCACCTCGCCGCCCATCCGCTGGAGCAGCGAGCGGAGCTGCTCGACGGGCTGGGCGCTGCTGCGCGGCCAGCCCTGGAGGGTCACCTCCCCGCCGGTGACCAGGGCGGCGGCGAAGAACGGCACGGCGCCCGACAGGTCGGGCTCGATCTCCCAGCCGCGCCCGGTCAACGGGCCCGGCTCGACCACCCACACGTCGGGCGTGCCGTCGTCGACGGCCGCGCCGGCCGCCCGGAGCATCTGCACCGTCATCCGCAGGTGCGGCGCCGAGGGCACCGGCGGCCCCACGTGCCGGACCACCACGCCCCGGTCGAAGCGTGGCGCGGCCAGCAGCAGCCCGGAGACCAGTTGGCTGGACGCGGAGGCGTCGATGACCACCTCACCGCCGGCCACCCGCCCGGCGCCGAGCACGGTCAGCGGCAGGCTGCCGGTGGCGGGGGCGTCCACGCGTACGCCGAGTGAGCGCAGCGCCCCGATCAGCGGGCCGAGCGGCCGGGTGCGGGCCTGCGGGTCGCCGTCGAAGGTGATCCGCCCGTCGGCCAGGCCCGCCACCGGCGGGACGAAGCGCATCACGGTGCCGGCCAGGCCGACGTCGACGTGCGCGGGGCCGGCCAGCGGGTGGGGGCGTACGAGCCAGCGCTCGTCGTCGCTGATCGACATGTGTGCGCCCATCGCGCGCAGCCCGGCCGCCATCAGTTCGGTGTCCCGGGCGCGCAGCGGCCCGGTCAGGGTCGACGGGCCGCTGGCCAGCGCGCTCAGCACCAGCGCGCGTGCGGTCATCGACTTGGACCCGGGCAGGCGCAGCGTGGCCCCCACCGGATCGGAGGCGGTCGGAGCGGTCCACGGCTGCGGCGGCCGGGTCGCGATCAGGTTCCCCACGCCTCCATTCTGCCGCCTCCGGCGCGGGCGCGGCCGGTCGGCGCGCTCACTCCCGGTCAGCGGGACAGCCGCTGGGCGCGCGGCAGGTTAGCGTGTGCGGCATGTGCGGGAGGTACGCGACGACCCGGAGCGCGGGCGACCTGAGCGCGCTGTTCGAGTCCCAGGACGAGACCGGCGGTCGCGTCGGCCCCGACCACAACGTCGCGCCCACCGACCCCGTGCCGCTGGTGCGGATCAGTCCCGAGGGGCACCGCGCGCTCTCGGTCGGCCGTTGGGGGCTGGTCCCGTCCTGGTCCCGGTCGCCCGCCGGGGCCGCCCGCATGATCAACGCCCGCGCCGAGACGGTCGCCACCAGCCGCGCGTACGCCGGGGCCTTCGCCCGTCGCCGCTGCGTCGTCCCGGCCGACGGCTGGTACGAGTGGGTCCGCACGGCGGACGGGCGCAAGCAGCCCTACTACATGACCCCGGCGGACGGCTCGGTGCTCGCGTTCGCCGGCATCTGGTCGGTCTGGGAGGGCTCCGGCGGTCCGCTGCTCACCTTCAGCGTGCTCACCACTGCCGCGCTCGGCGAGCTGGCCGAGGTGCACGACCGGATGCCGCTGCTGCTGACCCGGGAGCGCTGGGGGGCGTGGCTGGCGTCGGACGAGCCGGAGTCCCTGCTCGCGCCCCCTCCGCCCGACTGGCTGGCGGCGCTGGAGATCCGGCCGGTGGGCACGGCGGTGGGTGACGTACGCAACGACGGGCCGCAGTTGACCGAGCGGGTGCCGTTGGCGGGGACCGCCACGCCGGAGGAAATGACGCTCTTCTGACAGTCCGACACATTGTCGGGTGTGATTTGCCAGAGTTGCGGCCGAAAGGTCGCCCTGTCGTTCCCCCATATTCACCGGGAAGTCTTGTCCCGATGTCCGTAAGTGCGATAGAACACAGCGCCGGTAGTTGGGAGTCGATTCGCACGGGGCGGACGACGCGCACCGAAATCTTGCCGGTCCCACGGGGGAGGTGGGTGGATGACACGGGCACGTATGCCCCGCCCGCACGAGGTGGCCGCCGCACGACGAGATCCGCGGCTGTTGCGTGCGTTGCGGGAGCGGCGACAGGACGAGGCGTGGCGGACCAGAGGAACCTGCCGCAACATCGACCCGGAAACGTTCTTTCCGGCGCCGAACGAACCAGCCGACGCCGCCGTCGCGCTCTGCCGGAGCTGTGACGTGCAGGGCTCCTGCCTGGCCTGGGCGCTGGAGGTGGGTGACTGTCACGGCGTCTGGGGCGGCACCACCCCGCGCGAACGGCGGGCGATGCTGGTGGCCTGGCGCGACGAGGTGCAACCGGATCCCGACGCCGCCGGCGAGGCGGGCCCGCCGGTCCGGGACCGGTTGCTCACCCTGGTGCCGCTGAGCTGACCGTCGACTGACACGGTCGCAGCCGGCCCGCCACCTCGGCGGGCCGGCTGCCCGTCGTGCCGGGGCCCCCGCAGAATGGGCCGATGCCGCAGGACGACGAGATCTCCACCCCGCGCGGGCCCGCCCGGGTCGACACCGACCCGCCGGCGGGCGCGCCGAGCGCCCTGCTGGTGCTCGGCCACGGCGCGGGCGGTGACGTCGACGTGCCCGACCTGCGTGCGCTCCGGGACGCGGCGGTCGACGCCGGTCTGGTGGTTGCCCGGGTGACCCAGCCGTACCGCGTCGCCGGCCGGCGCGCGCCGGCCCCGGCGGGGCACCTCGACGAGGCGTGGAGCGCGGTGCTCGCCGTGCTGCGGCAACGGCATCCCGGCGTACCCCTGCTGGTGGGCGGACGCTCCAGCGGCGCGCGGGTGGCCTGCCGCACCGCGCGGGCGGTGGGCGCCGCCGGCATCGTCGCGCTCGCGTTCCCGCTGCACCCGCCCGGCCGACCGGAGCGGTCGCGGGCGGCGGAGTTGACGACGGGCCTGCCGACCCTCGTGGTCAACGGCGACCGCGACCCGTTCGGGGTGCCCGGGCCGGGGCCGGGCGTGCACGTGGTGACCCGCCCGGGGGAGCGGCACGACCTGCGGGGCGACCCGGCCGGCACGGCCGCGGTCGTGCGCGACTGGCTGCGCGCGGAGGGCTGGACGCGCGGCTGAGCGTTTCCGCTCGCGGCGGCGGGTCGTTGCATCGGATGGCGCCGGCCGCCCGGTTCGGGTGGCGACGCCGGTCCTCCCAGGCCCTTCCTGGTCCCAGCGGCGGCCTCCGTCGGCGCCGGGACCGGGAACGGGAGGCCGGCGGAATGCCCTGCCCCGTCGGGGGCGTTGCACCCCCCGGACGACATTTCTGGCGAGGGGGGAGACGGGTGCCGACGGAGACGCGGGTCCGGGAACGGGACGAGCGGGAGACGCGGCAGCTGCGACGGCTGCTGGGCGGCCCGGACTGGCCCGCGGTGGTGCCGCCGGTCGGCCCGGCCGCGAAGGGCACGCCCACGGTGAGCACCAGCACACCCGCCGGAAGTGAATCTGCGGGCACGCCCGTACGCGTATCCTCGGCGGGAAAGCATCCGACGCGAGGGGATGTGCGGTTGACCACCGAGAAGACGGACGAGCGCAGGGCCCGCTTCGAGCGGGACGCGATGCCCTTCGTCGATCAGCTCTACGCTGCCGGGCTGCGGATGACCCGCAACCCGGCGGATGCCGAGGACCTGGTCCAGGAGACGTACCTGAAGGCGTACGCCGCCTTCCACCAGTTCGAGCAGGGCACGAACCTCAAGGCGTGGCTCTACCGGATCCTCACCAACACCTACATCAACTCCTACCGCAAGCGGCAGCGCCAGCCCATCCAGGCACCGACCGAGGAGATCACCGACTGGCAGCTCGCCGAGGCCGAGTCGCACACCTCCAGCGGGCTGCGGTCAGCCGAGACCGAGGCGCTGGACCGGCTGCCGGACAGCGACGTCAAGGAGGCCCTCCAGCAGTTGCCGGAGGAGTTCCGGCTGGCCGTCTATCTGACCGACGTCGAGGGCTTCTCCTACAAGGAGGTCGCCGACATCATGGGCACGCCGATCGGCACGGTCATGTCGCGCCTGCACCGGGGCCGACGTAATCTGCGCAAGCTGCTCGAGCAGTACGCCGCCGAGCGGGGCTTCAGCGCCGCGGCGTCGAAGAAGGGCTCGACCGCTTCCGCCGGCCGGGAGGTCTGACATGAGCTGTGGGGATCCGCACGAGACGGACTGCCGAGAGGTCATCGCGGAGGTCTACCTCTACCTGGATCTGGAGTGTGCCGAGGAGCGGCGCGCGCTGATCCGGCACCACCTCGACGAGTGCGGGCCGTGCCTGCGCGAGTACGGCATCGAGCAGGAGGTGCGGGCGCTGGTGGCCCGCTGCTGCGGCAACGAGACCGCACCCGACCAGTTGCGGGAGCGGCTGCGGCTGCGCCTCACCGAACTGGTCGTCTTCGAGAGCACCGAGTCGAAGGAACTGGCCGACTGAGGTCGGCCGGGGCAGACAGCAACGCCGGTGGTCCGGGTCGTGACGACCCGGACCACCGGCGTCTGCGCTGACGTGAGGCCGGGCGGTGGGCCCGGCCGCCGGTCAGGAGTTGGGGCGCTTGCCGTGGTTCGCGCCGCTCTTCTTGCGGGCCTTCTTCTTGCGGGCCTTCTTCGCCATGGTGACCTCCTCGTGATGGTCGGATCCGCCTGCGCACGAGCTCGGCGCCGGTGCACGCACCGGTCCTCCCGGCGCCGGGGTCCGACCCGCTGATGCTAGTGCGGCCGGCACCCGCCGTCGTCCGCCGGGCCCATGTCCGGTCATCCACCGGCCCGGGTCGCTCCACGCCCGTCGGCGGTCGCCCGCATGATTGGATACGTCGGCAGGCAATCGCGAGAGGGAGGGCCCTGAAGATGGCCGAGGAGATCCGCGCCGAGATGGTGGCGAACGTCTGGAAGGTCGTCGCGTCGGCCGGGGACACCGTGTCGGAGGGGGACACGCTGGTGATCCTGGAGTCGATGAAGATGGAGATCCCCGTGGTCGCCGAGGCCGACGGTGTCGTCAAGCAGCTCGCGGTCAACGAGGGCGACGTCGTGCAGGACGGTGACCTGATCGCGGTGATCGATTGACCGGCCTCTCGGTCCGGCGGGCCGGGCCGGACGACTTCGCGGCGGTGGCCCGGCTGACGGTGGCTGCGTACGAGGCGGACGGCCAGTTGAAGGGCGAGCACGGCTACGCCGACGTGCTCGCCGACGTGGCGTCCCGGGCACAGGACGGCGAGGTGCTCGTGGCCACCGACGACGCCACGGGTGAGCTGCTCGGCTCGGTGACCTTCGTCCTGCCCGGCACCCGCTACGCCGAGCTGTCCCGGGCGGGCGAGGCGGAGTTCCGGATGCTGGCGGTGGACCCGGCCGCGCAGGGGCGGGGCGTCGGTGCGGCGCTGGTCGAGGCCTGCGTGTCGCGGGCGACCGAGCTGGGCTGCTCCGCCGTGGTCATCTGCGTACGCCGCGGCTTCGCCGCCCCCGCCCAGCGGCTCTACCTGCGCCGCGGCTTCGTCCGGGTGCCCGAGCTGGACTGGGCGCCCCTGGCCGGGGTGGAACTGCTCGCTCTCCGGTTGGCGCTCACCGGCGGGTGAGGCGGCGCCAGAGGCGGCTCAGGGGGGAACGCTGCCGGGGCGCCGGGCGGGTGGCCGTCAGCACGGCGGCCAGGGCCGCCGTCTGCGGATCCAGGGCCGGGCTGGCCAGGGCCAGGTGCGCCAGGGAGGGCGCGATCGGCACCGGGCGGGTCCGGGCGACCGCCGCCGCGTCGGACAGCACTCCGGTCATCACCCGGGCCACCTCGGGGCGTACGTCCGGATCGACCCAGGCGGCGGTGACCAGGGCGAACAGGGCCGCCTCGGTGACCCAGTCCTCGACACCCCAGACCAGGTCCAGCAGCACCCGGCGCCGGGTCGACTCCGCCCACGGCTCGTCGGTGCGGTGGTGCAGCAGGCCGAGGCACGCCCACACCTGCACGCAGCGCACCCAGAGCGACGGGTCCTGCCCGAGTACCCGGCCCAGCGCCGTGGGCGGCGCCTCCGGCGGGTGCGCCAGCAGGCCGAGCAGGTCGGCCAGCTCCAGGGTGGCCAGGCCCACCGCCGCGTCGTACGCCGCCGGCGGGTGCGGCCACGCCGGGTGGGCGAGCTGCCGCAGCCGCGCGGCCGCCTCCGGCGAGGGCGCCGGCACGGCGGGCACGATCGTCGGCCCGTCGTGGTGCCAGAGCCGCAGGGCGGTGGGCCGTCGGGGCTCGCGCGGGTCCGGATCGGGTACGCCCGCCACCTCGACGCGCAACCCGGGCGCGGCCGTCGCGGCGGTACGCAGCGCGCTGGGCGGCGCGGGTGAGCCCAGCCGTACGACGCCGAGGCCGGCCCGCTCGTCGGTGACTGCCTGACGCAGCGCGTCCACCAGCGGCCCGGTCGCCGGGGTGAGCTGGCCGAGCCAGGGGCGGCCCCGGCAGCTCTCGGCCAGGTCGCCGTGCTCGTGCGTGTCGTCGGGGTGGTCGCGGACGAAGTCGGCGAGCGCGACGAGGTGCGCCACGTCGCCGTCGCGCTGGTGCCGTAGCCGGTGCGCGGTGTGCACGGCGCACTCGAAGGAGGGGTCCCGGGCCAGGGCGCGGTCTATCCAGTCGAGCGCCTCGTCGAGCCGCCCGTTGTCGGCGAGGGTGCCGGCGATGTCGGCGTAGACGGTGAGGTCGTCGGGGTCGTGCGCCACGGCCCGGCCGAGTGCCGCCAGCGCTTCGCGGGTACGCCCGGCGCTGCGGTACGCGTACCCGAGCCACACCTCGCCGATCTTCGACGGCTCCGCGCGTACGCCCCGGGCAGCCCAGCGGATCGCCAGGTCTGCCTGCCCGACCCGCCTGGCCAGCGCGGACGCCGCGCCAAGCAGCAGGGCGTGTTCGGGGTGGACGGTGACGGCGTTGCGGGCCAGCGCCAGGTAGGGGGCCAGGGCGGCCCGGCCGGCCCGGGGCACCGGGTCGGCCACGGCGGCGCAGACCTGCATCAGGATCCGGGCGGTCCGGTCGGGTTCGAGGCGCTCGGCGAGGTCCGGGGTGGTCACCCACGGGACGCCGGCCCAATCCGTCGCGGGCGCGTGACCGGTGGCCGCGACCAGCAGGTCCAGCCCTTCCGCCGGCCGGCCGGCGGCGGCGAGCAGGTGGGCGCGGGCCACCACGGCACCGACGAAGGCGTGGCCCTGGAGCGGGAAGAGGTCGACGCCGCCCGTGCCGTCGGCGGCGGCCAGGCGGGCGAGCGTCTCGTGCACCTCGGGCAGCGTCGGGGCCTGGGCCAGCGCGGCGGCGACGTGGCTCGCCGCGTGTGCCAGGTCGCCGTCGTCCATGGCGAGGCGGGCCAGGGCGAGTTCCTCCGCCGCGGTCGGCGACCGGTCGTCCTCGGGCACGTGGTCCTCTCGCTCGTCGTGGAATCGGGCAAGCGTAGGTGGAGCGGGGTCGGGCAAGCCTAGGTGATGCCGAACCGAGATGGTGATCATCTGCGCACTACTGCTCGTTCGATTGCTCGTTCCAGATCAAAGGTGCAAGACTGAGCAGGAAACGCGCGGCAATCGCGCAGTGGGAGGAGTTTCCGTGACGCGTGCAGGGGCTGGCATGGCCGCCGACATCGACGAGCAGCCGGCGGGCTACGAGCGACTGCTCTCCGCCGAGCACGCCGGGGCGATCGCCCGGGTGGCGGCGGTCATCGCCGAGCGCCGCCCCCGACACGTGGTCTTCACCGCCCGGGGCACCTCCGACCACGCCGCCCTCTACGGGGCGTACCTGACCGAGATCCGGCTCGGGCTGCCCGCCGGCCTCGCCTCGCCCAGCGTCGTGACCCTCTACGGCGCCACGCCGGACCTCTCCGACGCGCTGGTCGTCGGCGTCAGCCAGAGCGGCGGCTCGCCCGACCTCGCCGAGGTGCTGCGCACCGCCCGTGACTCCGGCGCGCTGACCCTCGCGGTCACCAACGCGCCCGACTCCCGGCTGGCCGACGTCGCCGAGCTCAGCGTCGACATCGCCGCCGGGCACGAGCGCGCGGTGGCCGCCACCAAGACCTACACCGCCGAGCTGCTCGCCCTGCTGATGCTCGTCGAGGGCGTCCGGGCCGGCGACGGCGCGCTGCCCGCCGACGAGCGCGCGGCGCTCGCCGCCCTGCCCGAGCTGGCCGCCCGCACGCTGGAGGACCCCACCCCGGCCCAGCTCGCGCCCCGCTACCGGTTCGCCGGCCAGCTCGTCACCACCGGCCGCGGGTACGCGTACCCGACCGCCCGCGAGGCCGCGCTGAAGCTGATGGAGACCTCCTACCTGCCGGCGCTCGCGTTCTCCGGCGCCGACCTGCTGCACGGCCCCCTCGCCATGACCGACCCGGACGTGCCCGTGCTCGCCGTGGTCGGCTCCGGGCCGGGCGGCCGGTCGATGGGGGAGGTGCTGCCCCGCCTCGGCGAGCGCCGCGCCGACGTGGTGGTGGTCGGCTCCGCCGACGTCGAGGGCGCCACCCGGATGGCGGTCCCGGAGGTCGACGAGCGGTACGCGCCGCTGCTGGACATCCTGCCGTTGCAGCGCCTGGCGCTGGCGCTGGCACTCGCCCGGGGCGAGGACCCGGACGCGCCGCGCGGGCTGAAGAAGGTCACCGCGACGATGTGACGCCGGTCGTGGCACGCTGGTCAGCGTGTCCACGCTGCGCGACCTCGCCGAGGAGCACACCCGCCTCCGTCCGGCCGACATCGACCACCTGCACCGGATCGCCGGCGACTGGCAGTTGCTGTCCGATCTGTCCTTCGCCGACCTGCTGCTCTGGGTGCCCGTGGACGGCGACGGCTCCTTCCTCTGCGTCGCCCAGGTCCGGCCGACGACCGCACCCACCGCGTACCTGGACGACCAGGTGGGGCGGATCGTCGGCGGGCCCGAGGTGGCGCACCTGGAGGTCGCCCACCGGCAGGGCCGGATCTGGCGGGAGGGCGACCCGGTCTGGTACGGCGACGTGCCGGCCCGGCACGAGGCGATACCGGTCCGGCTGCGTACCACCGACGGGGAGGCCGGCGAGGTGATCGCCGTGGTGGGGCGCGACACCAACCTCTCCACCGCCCGCACCCCGAGCCAGCTGGAGCTGAACTACCTCACCACCGCCGACGACCTGGCCCAGATGATCGCCGACGGGACCTTCCCGCCGCCGCGCCATCCCGGGGAGACCACGTCGGCCCCGCGCGTCGGCGACGGGCTGGTCCGGCTCGACGCCGGCGGCAAGGTCACCTACGCCAGCCCGAACGCGCAGTCGGCGTACCGGCGGCTGGGCTACGCCTCCCACCTCGTGGGCGAGGACCTGGCGGCGCTGCACCGCAGGCTGGCCAGCGACCCGCTGGAGGGCACCGACGCGGCGAACGGGATCCTCGCCGCGCTGCGCGGCGAGGCGCCGCCCCGCCGGGAGATCGACGCGCGGGGCGCGACGATGCTCACCCGGGCCCTGCCGCTGATGCCCGCCGGGGTGCCGATCGGCGCGCTGGTGCTGGTCCGCGACATCACCGAGGTACGCCGCCGCGACCGCGCTCTGATCACCAAGGACGCCACCATCCGCGAGATCCACCACCGGGTGAAGAACAACCTCCAGACCGTCGCCGCCCTGCTGCGGCTCCAGGCCCGCCGGGTCTCCATGCCGGAGGCCCGGGTCGCTCTGGAGGAGTCGGTACGCCGGGTCGCCTCCATCGCGCTGGTGCACGAGACCCTCTCCATGTCCAGCGACGAGGCGGTCGAGTTCGACGGCATCGTCGACCGGGTGGCCAGCGCCGCGACGGAGGTGGCCGCCACCGAGGCGACGGTCGGCATGCGGCGCGAGGGCAGCTTCGGCGTACTGCCCGCCGAGGTGGCCACGTCGCTGGTGATGGTGCTCAACGAGCTGCTGCTCAACGCCGTCGAGCACGGCTTCCCGTCGGACGCCGAGGCAGCCACCGCCGAGGCCGGTTCCGCGACGCCCGCCGCGGCTGTCCCGGCGGCGGCTGGGCCGGTTGCCGCGGAGGTGGTGGTGTCGGCGCACCGGTTCCGCAAGATGCTGCACGTCTCGGTCACCGACAACGGGCGCGGGCTGCCACCCGACTTCGACGCCGAGCGGGGCGGCAACCTCGGCCTGCAGATCGTCCGGGCGCTGATCACCGGCGAGCTGCGCGGCACCATCGAGCTGCGCGACGGCGCGAAGGGCGGCACGGAGGCGACGCTCGTCGTTCCGCTGGCCCGCAGTGCCCCCGACGGCCGTTCCGCTGGCTGACCCCCGGCGGTGCCGGCGGGCCGGGCGGGAGCGGCGGTGCGGCCGGGAGCGGCCAGCGGGCCGGACGGGAGGTGCCTGCGGGGCCGGCAGGTCAGCGGGTCAGTAGGGCGACGGTCAGCCCCGGGCGCGGCCAGATCCGTTCGACGGTGAACCCGTCGCGTAGCGCGTCGCCCTTGGCGCCGGCGACGGCGGCCAGCGGATCGTCGCGGCGGCCGGACACCACCAGCCAGACCCGGTCCACGCCGGCCAGACACTCGCCCGGGCGGGCGCACTCGGTGGCCCACAGGTCACCCCGGCGGGCCTGGTCCTCGACCACCAGCACGTCCCGGGGTCGACGCTCGCCCAGGTGGTACGCGAGACCCACGTCGAGGAAGAGCCAGCTCTCGCGGGGGGAGTAGACGACGGCGTCGCCCGGCCGCTGAGCGTCGGCGACGATCCGGGCCGCGCCCCGGTAGTCCACCGTCGCGTTGCGCGGCCACTCGTGGGTGCGCCGCAGCGCCGCCTGGTCGGGCAGCCCGAGCAGCCCGGCCAGGGCGACGACGGCCAGCGCGGGCGGCAGCGGCACCGCCGTCAGCGCCGCGCCGGCCAGCAGGCACGCGAACGGCACCACGAAGACGAGGTAGCGGGGCACCCAGAGCGGTACGGCCAGCCCCGCGGCGAAGAGCAGCAGCACGGGCAGCAGCACGGCGAGCCCGGGCAGCAGGGCGCGCCGGCCCAGCCGCGCCGCCCCGAGCGCCGCGAGGCCCACCAGCACCCCGCCGACCACGCCGCTCTGCGCCACCCCGCCGGGGAGCGCGGCGAGGTCGTCGGGGCGTACGGCCTGCACCCAGTCGAGCTGCCGGGAACGCTGTGTCCGGGCGAGCAGCACCAGCGGGGCCAGCAGCAGTGCGCTCGGCAGCAGGGCGAGCACCCAGCGCAGTTGCCGGTTCGGCGGTCCCGTACGGCGGGTGGTGAGCACCGCCACCGCGTGCGCGGCGAGCAGGGTGAGCGCGACCAGATGGGTGAGCCCGAGCGCGGCGACGACGGCGGCGTACCCGGCCCAGCGCGTCCACCCCGGCCGCGCCAGCGCCTCGACCAGCAGCAGGGTCGCCAGCACCGCCAGGAGGGTGGCCAGCGCGTACGGGCGGGCCTCCTGTCCGTACCGCGACGTGCCCGGCAGCACCGCGAAGAGCAGCCCGGCGAGCAGCCCGACCCGGGTGTCGAACAACCGCTGCCCGAGGAGCGTGGTGAGCCCGGCGGTGGCGGCCATGGCCAGGGCGGCGGGCAGCCGCAGGGCGGTCACCGAGTCGCCGAAGACGGCCACCCAGGCGTGCATGAACAGGTAGTAGGGGCTGGTGGCGGCGTCGATGGTGCCGGCGAGCCGGACGAGGTCGGCGGGCGACCGGCTCGCCGCACTCCAGGTGGCCAACTCGTCGCGCCAGGGCTGCGCGTGGTCGATCCCGGCCAGCACGACGGTCAGGGTGAGCAGCGTCGGCACGATCCAGACCAGCCGACCCGTGCGATCCGGCCCGCCCACCGCCTCGCGCGCCGGCGGGACGCGGTCGCCGGGCAGGTCAGCGGAACCGGTCACATACCGCAGCGTCACACAGTCCGGCGGCCCGGTGCGCCGATCCGCCGATCGGCGGCTGACCCACCACATGGCCGCACCGGGGAGCGCGCGCCACGAGCACCGGGACGCCGACCAGGTGCCGTCGACCCGGAGCGTGGCGGCGTCAGCCCTCGACCGTGATCCCGTGCTCGCGGCACGCGGTCACGAGGAGGGGCAGCGCCTCGCGCAGTGACTGCCGGTAGAGCTCGGCGCCCGGACCGGTCTCGCCGCGCTGGCGCTGCACCCGTTCCACGGAACCGACCGCGAAGGGTCCCACCTTGGCCAGGCGGGGGTGCGAGGATGCCTCGAAGAGTTCGTTCAGCTCGACCAGCTTCTCGCGGGGCACGGTCTCCCCTTGCTCGCCGCGGATCAGCACCCCGGCGGAGCGGCACGCGCGTACGCCGCTGTCCTCGTCCTCGGGCGCCGCGAGGCTCCGGTACGCCACCACCGCGCCGGCCCCCACCAGGAGCAGCCCGAGCAGGGCGGCCACGGCCACCACGACGCGGCGTCGGCTGCGCCGAGCCGGATCGCCCGCTGGCGCGGTCCCGGTGTCCGTCATGTCGGCGGGCGGGTGGGTCATGGACACGTCCTCCGTTCGGGTGGCGGCGGAGCTTAGCACCGGCGGCGGTGGCGCCGTGGCCCGTGATGTGGGATGAGCACGTACGCGGTGGCTGACCCCCGTCGGGTTGTGGCAGCATCACCTTCATGAGCGCCGCCGTCGTCCGCCGCTTCGTGGCCCGTCGCCACGTCGACTACGGCCGCGTGCGCAGCGCCATCTGTCCGGCCTACTGACGACGCCCGACCCAATCTGTCTCGGGCGCGCCGCGCGCCGGCTGTTCCGACACCGTTGTCGCCAGCCCGTTCCGACGGGTCGGCCGCGCGCCTCGCGTATCCAGAGGCACCCCAGACAACGGAGGACGCCGCCATGGCGGTCAGCAGCATCCCGGCCCGGGCCGGGGACCCGACGTCCCCTCGACCGGCCCGTGCCCCCCGCCGGGCCCGGGGCGAAGGCCAGTGGGCGCTCGGTCACCGCGAGCCGCTCAACCCCAACGAGCGGATCAAGAAGGACGACGACCCGCTGAACGTACGGGCCCGGATCGAGAACATCTACGCCCACCAGGGGTTCGCCTCCATCGACCCGCAGGACCTGCGCGGCCGGTTCCGCTGGTGGGGCCTCTACACCCAGCGCCGGGCGGGCATCGACGGCGGTCGCACCGCCGTGCTGGAGCCGCACGAGCTGGAGGACGAGTTCTTCATGCTCCGCGTCCGGGTGGACGGGGGCGAGCTCAACCTGGCGCAGCTGCGGGTGGTCGCGGACATCTCCCGCGAGTTCGCCCGGGACACCGCCGACATCACCGACCGGCAGAACATCCAGTACCACTGGATCCGGGTCGAGGACATGCCGGAGATCTGGCGTCGGCTGGAGTCCGTCGGCCTGCAGACCACCGAGGCGTGCGGCGACTGCCCCCGCGTCGTGCTGGGCAGCCCGGTCGCCGGGGTGGCCCGCGACGAACTGCTCGACCCGACGCCGGCGGTCGACGAGATCGTCCGCCGGTACGTGGGCGACAAGGCGTACTCGAACCTGCCGCGCAAGTTCAAGACCTCCATCTCCTGGCTGGTCGACACCCCGTACGAGGCGAACGACATCGCCTTCCTGGGCGTGGACCACCCGGACCACGGGCCGGGCTTCGACGTGTGGGTCGGCGGCGGCCTGTCCACGAACCCGATGCTGGCCCAGCGGCTCGGCGTCTGGGTGCCGCTGGACGAGGTGCCGGACGTCTGGGCGGGCGTGGTCGGCATCTTCCGCGACTACGGCTATCGCCGGCTGCGCCACCGCGCCCGGCTGAAGTTCCTGGTCGCCGACTGGGGCGTGGAGAAGTTCCGCGAGGTGCTGGAGAAGGAGTACCTGGGCCGGGCCCTGCTCGACGGCCCGGCACCGCAGCTGCCCGACCGGCCGGTGGACCACATCGGGGTGCACCAGCAGCGTGACGGTCGCCACTACGTGGGCGCCGCCCCGGTGGTGGGCCGGGTCTCCGGCGGGCAGCTCGCCCGCCTGGCCGACGTGGTCGAGGCGCACGGCAGCGGGCGGGTGCGGCTCACCCCGTACCAGAAGCTGCTGGTGCTGGACGTGGCGCCGGAGCGGACCGACTCGCTGGTGCGCGAGCTGCGGGGGATCGGCCTGGAGGCGCAGCCGTCGGCCTGGCGGCGCGGCACCATGGCCTGCACCGGCATCGAGTACTGCAAGCTGGCGATCGTCGAGACCAAGGCACGCGGCGAGGAGCTGGTGGCCCGGCTGGAGGAGCGGCTGCGCGACTTCGACGCCGACATCTCCATCCACCTCAACGGCTGCCCCAACGCCTGCGCCCGCACCCAGGTCGCCGACATCGGCCTCAAGGGCCAGCTGGTGGTCGGCCCGGACGGCAGCCAGGTCGAGGGCTTCCAGGTCCACCTCGGCGGCGGGCTCGGCATGGCCGAGGGGCAGACGGCCGGGTTCGGCCGCAAGCTGCGCGGTCTGAAGACCACCGCCGACGAGCTTCCGGCGTATGTGGAACGGCTGGCCCGGCGCTACCTGGCGGGCCGGGAGGCGGACGAGACGTTCGCCAACTGGGTGATCAGGGTCGACGAGGAGGAACTGCGATGAGCGAGCGTAGCGAGCGAACCAGCGGGGCCGGCGCCGTGGAGCCTCGTCGCGGCGCCGGGCGAAGCGAGGTGACGCGATGAGCGAGACCCGTTCCGCGCCGCTGTACTGCCCGTACTGCGGCGAGGAGGACCTGCGGCCGAGCGAGGCCGGTCACGGCGCCTGGGAGTGCCACGCGTGCGCCCGGGTGTTCACGGTGAAGTTCACCGGGCTGCTCGGCCGGGCGGTGACCCGGTGAGCGGCGGCTCGGGCGAGCGGCCCGGCCTGGTCTCGGCGGCGGGCCTGGGCCTAGTGGGTCCGGGCCCTGCGGCACCGGCCGATCCGGCCCGGCGCGACCCCGACGAGTTGCGCGCGCTGGCCGAGGAGGCCGGCCGGGAACTGGAGGGCGCGCCCGCGCTGGAGATCGCCCGCTGGGCGGCCGAGACCTTCGGCGACCGGTTCTGCGTCACCAGCTCGATGGCCGACGCCGTGCTGGCCCACCTGGTCTCCCGGGTCGCCCCGGGGGTGGACGTGGTCTTCCTCGACACCGGGCTGCACTTCCCGGAGACGCTCCGCGTCCGCGACGAGGTGGCCCGGACGCTGCCGGTGAACGTGCGCTCGATCCGGCCGCGGCTGACCGTGGGCCAGCAGGACGGCCAGTACGGCCCGCGCCTGTTCAACAAGGCCCCGGACGACTGCTGCCAGCTGCGCAAGGTGGAGCCGCTGGAGCGGGCGCTCGCCGGCTACGACGCCTGGGCGGCCGGGCTGCGCCGGGACGAGTCGCCGACCAGGGCGAACACGCCGGTGGTGACCTTCGACGCACGCCGGGGCAAGGTCAAGGTCAACCCGATCGCGGCGTGGCCGCAGGCCGACGTGGACGCCTACGTCGCCCGCTGGAACGTGCCGGTCAACGAGCTGTTCCGGCAGGGCTACGGCTCGATCGGCTGCTGGCCCTGCACCCGCCGTACGAAGGCGGGGGAGGACCCCCGGGCCGGCCGCTGGGCCATGTTCGAGAAGACCGAGTGCGGACTGCACGTCTGACCGGGCCGCTCCCGGTCCTTCCGGCGCCGTGGGGCGCGTCCGGACCGTCCGGACCGCTCCCGGTACCTCCCGTGCCGTCGGGGGCGTCCGGGCCGCTCCCGGTACCTCCCGTGCCGTCGCGGCCGCCGGGGGAGGCGGATCCGGTGGTCCTGGTCGCCCACGGCAGCCGGGACCCGAGGGCCGCCGAGGCGACCCTTGCGCTGGCCCGGGCCGTGTCAGCCGCCCGCCCGGGCACGCCGGTGCTGGCGAGCTGGCTGGACCACACGGAGCCGGGACCGGCGACCGTGCTGCGGGACCTGGCCGCCGCCGGGCACCCCCGGGCGGTGCTGGTGCCGCTGCTGCTCACCGCGGCGTACCACCGGCGGGTGGACGTACCGGCGGCGGTCGCGGCAGCCCGGGCGGCGGGGGCAACCATCGCGGTACGGGTGACCGACGTGCTCGGCCCGTCCGGCGGAGAGGTGGACGCCGCCCTGCTGGCGGGCCTGCGCCGACGGCTGGGCGAGGCGGGTCCGGGGCGGTTCGACGGGCTGGTGCTGGCGGCGGCCGGCACGAGGGACGCGCGGGCACGCGGGTCGGTGGGCCTGGTGGCCGCCGCCCTGCGCGCCGGTCTCGGTGTGCCGACCCGTGTCTCGTACGCCTCGGCGGCCCCGCCGGCCGTCGCGGCGGCGGTGGGGCGGCTGCGGGCCCGGGGCGCCGGACGGGTGGCGGTGTCCTCGTACTTCCTGGCTCCGGGGCTCTTCCACGACGCGGTCGCGGCGGCGGCGCGGGGCGCCGGGGCGGTGGCGGTGTCCGCCCCGCTGACCGACGCGCCGGAGTTGGCCGACCTGGTCCTGCGCCGGGTGGACGCCGTCGCCCGGGTGGCCGGGCTCACACCCCGCCCCTGACCCCGGAGCGGCGCCCGGCGGCTGTCCGGCGGGATGCCCCGGCTTCCCGTCCGTGGGCAGCGGGATGCCCCGGGGGTTCCCGCCCACGGACAGCAGTACGCCCCGGCCAGGCGGACCCGGCCGGGGCGTATCGCTGGTGTGCTGGATCAGGCGGAGTGAGCGCGCAGCACTCGGAGGCCACCGCGGCGCTTGACAGCCCGCCGCTCCTCCTCGCTCATCCCGCCCCAGACGCCGGCGTCCTGACCGGACTCCAGCGCCCACTGCAGGCACTGGTCGGTCACGGAGCAGCGCCGGCAGACGGCCTTGGCCTGCTCGACCTGCAGGAGAGCCGGTCCGGACGTCCCGATCGGGAAGAACAGCTCCGGGTCCTCGTCGCGGCAGACAGCATGGTGACGCCAGTCCATGGCGGCAACACTCCTCATTCTGGGTGGGTGGCAGAGATTGCTTTGTTGCTTTTCCTATATGCATCCGCAGCGCCGAATGGTGACGGTTCGCGTTTGACTATTCGGCAGTGCGTGAGCAGGCTGTGGTGGCCCCGCGGACCTGCTGGAACAGCTCACCCTTACGAGCGCGTCCAGGCAATGTCCCGGTAACTCAAGTTCGCTTGTGAATACTTTCACGAACGCCTGGGATGTCAAGGGTGACGCTCGGAAAAACTCCGGGCGGTGAGCAAGCCCACAACCCATTTGTCCGGATTCCAGTGCCTTCCTGGTTACCCGGCGTACCACTGTCGAGAATCAATATAGTACAGTCCACGCGACATTGCTGACATTTCCGGCACCTGCCCCTCGGTGTGGCGGCCGTCGCATCGTCCGGCGTCGTGGCCGCGTTGACCTAGGGCAGTACCCGAGACCTAGCAGATTACTCTCAGTGCGGCGGGAACGGATGTGAATCTGACTTTCTCCCGTGCGCCAAGGTAGTCGCCGTCGAGCTGGAACGCCTGGGGCCGCGCCGAGAGCAGGGTGAACTCGGCGACATCGTGCAGCCGCAGCACCTGGCGGCCGTGCGGATCGGGCGTCCGCGAGAAGAACTGCGTCACTGTGCGTGTCGTACTGGCCACCCGGAGCTGACGCAGCGCCAGCACGTCCAGGCCCAGATCGAAGGACGCCTCCGGGTTCGGGTTGACCTCGCGGTCGCCCAGGTACGTCCACGGCGCGGTGTTCTGGATGATGACCGTCGCCAGTTCGCCCTCCGCCGACTCGCCCGGGCGCTCCAGCCTGATCGCGGGATGGCGCCGGTCGGAGCCGAGGAAGTACTGGGCCGCGGTGGCGCGGAAGTAGAGCGCGGGCGTCGAGACCCGACCCCGCCGGCGGGCCTGCTCCACCCGGTGGATGACGGCCGCGTCGATGCCGAAGCCCGCGCAGAAGGTGAAGTAGCGCTCGTCGGCCCGGCCCAGCCCGATCGTCCGGTACCGGCCCAGCCGCAGGCCCTCCAGGATCATGCTGGTCCCGTCCGGCCAGTCCCGGGGCAGGCCCAACGCCCGGGCGAAGACGTTGGTCGAGCCCCCCGGCACGGTCGCCAGCGCGGGCAGCCGCTCGGCCGACGTGGCGCCGTGCGGCAGGGTCGGGGGCTGCGCCGTCATCAACCCGTTGACGACCTCGTTGACCGTGCCGTCGCCACCCAGCGTGACCACGACGTCGACGCCCTCCTCGGCCGCCTCGCGCGCCAGGTCGGTCGCGTGCCCCCGTCGTCGGGTGTAGCGCACGGAGAGATCGACTTCGCTGCGCAGCGCCCGGACCAGGACGTCCCGGCTGCGCTCGCTGGTGGTGGTGGCCTTCGGATTGACCACCAGGACGGCCCGCATGGGCGGCACTGTACCGCGCGCCACCACGGGTATCGTGGCGCGCGTGACCATGGACTCCGACCCGATCCCCGCCACCCTCCGCTGGGCGGTCCGGCTGTTACGGGCCGAGGCGGTCGCCGTGGGAGTGGTCGCCGCGTGGCTGCTCTGGGCCGACCTCACCGCCACCACCACCGACCTCACGTCGGCGTTGCTGGTGACCGCGTTCGCCGTCGGCGCGGCGGCGGCCCTCTGGGCGCTGGGCGGCGCGCTGACGCGCCGCAGGGCCGGGGCCCGGGCCCCGGCGATCGTGCTGCAGTTGATGCTGCTGCCGATCGGGTGGTTCATGCTCCAGGGTGGAATGGCGTGGCTCGGCGTACCACTGATGGCGCTCGGTCTCGGCGTGACCGCGCTGCTGGTCAGCACCCCCAGCGCCCGGGCCCTCGGCGTCGGGTGACGCCTGCCCGGCCGGCCGCGGGGGCGGGCGGTCAGTAGCCGGAGGCGCGGCGGGTGAGCAGCGAGATGGTGGCCCGCCCGTCGGCGGCCGTCGCGCCCGCCGACGTGGTCAGCGCGGTGAGCACCTTCCAGGCGAAGGACGACTCGGCGGGGAGCGTGGCACCGCGCACGGTCGGCACGGTCACCTCGACGGTCAGCGCGTCGTCGGTGACGGCGAAGCGGCAGTCGAGTTCCGCGTCGCGGGTGGCGATGGCGAGCAGCATGGCGCACGCCTCGTCGACGGCGATGCGCAGGTCCTCGATCTCGTCGAGGGCGAACTGCAGCCGCGCCGCGAGCCCGGCGGTGGCGGTACGAAGCACCCCGAGGTAGCCCCCGTCCGCGGGCACGGTGAGGTGCACGACGTCGTCGTCGGTCGTCGGCTGCCCGGTCAGTTGAGTCACCACTCATCCCCCCGGTCGGGGACTCTACCCGCTCGGTCGTCCGTACGTGTGGGGACCGCCACGTGCCCGTTCGGCCCCACGGCGACGACGGCCGGCACGCCCTCGGGACGTGCCGGCCGGATCGTCGGCGGACCGGTGACGGTCACGCCTGCTTGGTCTCCCAGAAGATCTTGGAGATCTCGTCGATCTTCTGGAGCAGCTCGTCGGCCTTGGACGGGTCCGTGCCGCCCTTCGCGCCGGCGGCGCCGGCCAGCTTGGTGGCCTCGTTGAACAGCTGGTGCAGGTTGGGGTACTTCTCGAAGTGGGCCGGCTTGAAGTAGTCGGTCCAGAGCACCCACAGGTGGTGCTTCACCAGGTCGGCGCGCTGCTCCTTGATCAGGATGGCGCGGGTGCGGAACTCGGGGTCGGTGTTGGCCTGGTACTTCTCGCAGATCGCCTTCACCGACTCGGCCTCGATCCGGGCCTGGGCCGGGTCGTAGACGCCGCAGGGCAGGTCGCAGTGGGCGCTGGCGGTCACGCGGGGCGTAAGGATGCGCGGAAGTCGCATCAGGATCCTCCATGGGAAGTTTGCGATGATCCAAGACGACATTACTCCTGGACGGGCGCCGGGGAGGGCGGGTGGAGGGGAAACCGATGGGTACCGGTCGCCCGGTGGCCGCTCCCCGGCTCCGGTGGCCGCTGACCGCCGTGCTGGTGACCGGTCCCTCCATGTCGCCCACGCTGCGCCACGGCGACGCGGTGCTGGTGCGTCCCGGCGGCCGGGCGGTGCGTCCCGGCGACGTCGTGATTGCTGTCTTCCGTAGCCGCCCCGACCTGCTCGTGGTCAAGCGCGCGGTCCGTGCCCAGGACGGCGGCTGGTGGCTGCGCGGCGACAACGACCTGGTCACCGACGATTCCCGGGCGTACGGGGTCGCCGACGTGCGGGGGCGCGTGGTGATCCGCTACTGGCCCCGCCCCGCGTGGGTGCGCCGGCGGATATGACCCCGCTCACATCGGTGTGACGGTGGCGACACTATGCTCGGGAACGTGCCCGGGTGACCCCCGCACCGCGTGCCGCCGCCGGGCGCCTCACCTCGCGTCCGCGCCGGCCGCTCCGTCTGCTCGACAGATCCTGGAGTCACCATGTCATCGTCCACTGTGGACCCCGCCGATGCCGTCTTCCGGCTGCACCGGGGCGGCAAGATGGCCGTCACCTCGACCGTTCCGCTGACCAGCCGCGAAGACCTCTCCCTCGCGTACACCCCGGGTGTGGCCCGGGTCTGCGAGGCGATCGCCGCCGACCCGTCGCTCGCCGACGACTACACCTGGGCGTCGCACACCGTCGCCGTCGTCACCGACGGCACGGCCGTACTCGGGCTGGGCAACATCGGCCCGCGCGCGGCACTGCCCGTGATGGAGGGCAAGGCGGTGCTGTTCAAGCAGTTCGCCGGCGTCGACGCGGTACCGGTCTGCCTGGACACACAGGACGTGGACGAGATCGTGGCCGTGGTGCGCGCGCTGGCCCCCTCGTTCGGCGGGATCAACCTGGAGGACATCAGCGCCCCGCGCTGCTTCGAGGTGGAGCGCCGCCTGGACGAGGCCCTGGACATCCCGGTCTTCCACGACGACCAGCACGGCACCGCGATCGTCGTGCTCGCCGCCCTGCGCAACGCCGCCACGCTGCTCGACCGCAAGCTCGGCGACCTGCGGGTG
Source organism: Micromonospora sp. NPDC049048 (assembly GCF_043197615.1). Lineage (NCBI taxonomy): Bacteria > Bacillati > Actinomycetota > Actinomycetes > Micromonosporales > Micromonosporaceae > Micromonospora > Micromonospora sp. NPDC049048. Next base: position 806,203 of record NZ_JBICTM010000001.1, read on the forward strand.
ACGGTCAGCGGCGCCGGCGCGGCCGGGGTGGCGGTGACGAAGATGCTCATCGCCGGCGGCGTGAACCCCGACCAGGTGGTGGTCTGCGACTCCAAGGGGATCATCGGCCGGCACCGGTCCGAACTGACCGGCAGCAAGGCCGAGCTGGCGGCGAGCACGAACGCCGACGGTCGCGAGGGCGACGTCACCGAGGCGCTGCGCGGCGCGGACGTGCTGATCGGCGTCTCGGGCGGGCAGATCCCGGAGGCGGCGGTGGCCGGCATGGCCCCCGGCGGCATCGTCTTCGCGCTGGCCAACCCGACCCCCGAGGTGCACCCGGAGGTGGCCGCCCGGCACGTGGCGGTCGTCGCCACCGGCCGCAGCGACTACCCCAACCAGATCAACAACGTGCTGGCCTTCCCGGGCGTGTTCCGCGGCGCGCTGGACGCCCGCGCCACCCGGATCACCGAGGGGATGAAGGTCGCCGCCGCCGACGCCATCGCCGGCGTGGTGGCCGAGTCGCTCACCGCGGAGGCGATCGTCCCGTCCCCGCTCGACCCCCGGGTCGCCCCGGCGGTGGCCGAGGCGGTGGCCGAGGCCGCCCGCCGCGACGGCGTCACCCGCTGAACGTGTGACGAAGGGCTCCTTCCTGCCGCCCAGCCGGCAGGAAGGAGCCCTTCCGCACGCCGATGCCCTTCTTGTCGAGGGCTCGGCTTGTTACGGTGCCGATCATGCGTGCCGCCTTCGCCTCCCACTTCGACGACGCCAACCCGCTCGCCGCGCTCACCGTCGGCGAGCAGCCCGAGCCGACTCACCCGGCCGACGACTGGGTGACCGTGCGGGTGCGGGCCAGCTCCCTCAACCACCACGACCTGTGGTCCCTGCGGGGGGTCGGGCTGCGCGCGGAGCAGCTGCCGATGATCCTCGGCTGCGACGCCGTCGGGGTGGACCCGGACGGCAACGAGGTCGTCGTCTACCCGGTCATCCCCACCCCGGGCGACCCGCGCGGCGTCTCCATCCTCTCGGAGCACTTCCCCGGCACGCTGGCCGAGCGGGTGGCCGTACCCCGGTCGAACCTGCTGGCCCTGCCGGCGGGCCTGGCGGCGGCCGACGCGGCCTGCCTGCCGACGGCCTGGCTGACCGCGTGGCGGATGCTGACCACGGTGGGCCGGGTCGACGAGGGCGACGCCGTGCTGGTGCAGGGCGCCGGCGGGGGCGTGGCCACCGCGGCCGTCGCGCTCGCCGCCGCGATGGGCAAGCGGGTGTACGCGACCAGCCGCGACGCCGCCAAGCGGGAGCGGATCGCCGAGCTGGGCGCCACCGCCGTCGAGCCCGGTGCCCGGCTGCCGGAGCGGGTCGACGTGGTCATCGAGACGGTCGGCGCGGCCACCTTCGACCACTCGCTGAAGTCCGCCGCGCCGATGGCCCGGATCGTGGTCTCCGGCGCCACCGCCGGGCACGAGCCGAAGGTGAACCTGCGCCGGGTCTTCGCCATGCAGTTGGAGATCCTGGGCACCTCGATGGGCACCTCCGACGAGCTGGCCGCCCTGCTCGCCTTCTGCGCGGAGCGCGGCGTACGCCCGGTGGTGGACACCGTGGTCCCGTTCAGCCGGGTCGCCGACGCCTTCGCCCGCCTGCACTCCGGCGACGTCTTCGGCAAGGTCGTCGTCGACCACACCGCCTGACCCCGCCCCGGTTCTTCTCCGGGCGCGATCTTGAAGGAAGCGGGTCAGAGGCGGTTGTCGAGGGTCGCGATGTCGTCACGGGCGGCGTCCGTGGGGATGCGGCCCTTGGCGGCCTGGTCGCCGTAGAGCGACCAGCGCAGGAACTCGACCGTGGTGTCCGACACCACCCGCAGCGCCGTGCCGTCGCTGAGCAGCGCCCGGCCGTGGTCGCCCTTCGGCAGGCTCAGCATGGCCTTCGGCCACGGCACCTTGTCGTAGACCGCCTTGCCGGCGGCGTACTCGACCACCTTGTCGGCCTCGCCGTGCACGAAGAGCTGCGGGGCGGCGGCGCCCGCGAAGGCCGTACCGACGCCGAGCGCCGTGCCGGCGAAGACCACGCCGGCGTCCAGCCGCTCGTCCCGGCCGGCCGTGAAGAGGCCGATCGTGGTCACCCCGCCGGCCGAGTGCCCGGCCGCCGCCACCCGGTCGGTGGCGAGCCGGCCGCGCAGCGCGTCGCCGTCCCTGCCGTCGAGGGCGAGCACCTGGGTCAGGACGTACGACACGTCGGCCGGCTGGTTGAGCACGTCCAGCACGTTGCCGTCGCCGCCCCGGGCCGTGTGCGGGAAGGTCGGCGCGGCCACCACGAACCCGGCCGCCGTCCAGCGGGTGAGCAGCGTCTCGTAGTCGGCCGGCCGGCTGTTCAACCCGTGGCTGAACATGACGACGGGAAACTTCCCCTCGGCGGCGTCCGCCGACCGCTCCGGCTGACCGCCGGGCTTCCCCGCCGCCGGGTACCAGATGGTCACCGGCAGCGGTCGCTTCCCGTCGCGGTTCAGCTTCAACTGGCGTACGCCGACGGCGAAGGCCTTGCCGGGCGCGGTGCCGGCGGGTACCTGCGGGGTGGGGGTGACCGCCTGCGCGGGTGGCGCCGGAGCCGTCACCTGCGGAGCCGCTGCCTGCGGGGCCGGCCCGGCGTCGTCGGAACAACCGACCAGCCCGGCGGCGAGCAGTACGGAGGCGAGCAGGGCAGGGGCGACACGACGCGGCATGGCAACGATTGTGCCTCGCGGGCGTGCCCCGGCCCGCGCAGACCGCCGCAGTACGCCCTCACACCCTGCGCTGCCTCCGCCCCGCCCGCTGCCCTCCGCTGCCACTCGCTGCTTGCGCCCACGCCCGCTGCTTGCGCCCACGCCCCCCACGCCCGCTGCCTGCCCCTGCGGCTGGGCCGAGGAGGCACGCAACCGCTGGTGAGAGGGCTGGCCGCTGCGGTACCGGGGCTGCTGGCCGCGCCTGGGCCGGTGGCAGCACCTGGGCCGCTGGATGCGCCCCGGCCGGTGGATGCGCCCCGATGATCAGGACGCCATGGACGTTACCGGGCCGTTTTAGGGTCCATGGCGTCCTGATCGCTGCTGGTTGGCGCACCAGCTTGCTCTCCGTATGAGCAGTTCCCGTCGGCTTGGGCGGGAGGCGGTTCGCTGACGGCCCGCACGAGTGGCGCACCGGCGACTCCGTCGCTCGGAGGCCGGCGGAGCGTCAACCGGTCCCGAAGTGCCGCTCGGCGGCACCGGCGGCGCGGAGGCGGCTGAGGTCGGCGGCGTCCTTCGCCCGCCGGGGTCGCCCCGGCATCCAGACGGGGAACATCTCCTTGAACTCGATCTGGGCGGCCACCGAGATCATCGGGACGGTCAGCGGGCCGATCCGACCGGGCGGACCGGCCAGCATCCCGTCCGGCAGCGTCGTGCCCGCCCACGGCCCGGCACCCACCACCACCTGCCCCGTCGCGTCCCGCGCCAGGTACGCGACGCTCATCTCGACATCGGCGCGGAGAAGATCGAGCTGCACGTCGACGGGCATCCGGGGGTCGATCCGCCAGCCGCGTCCGGTCATCAGGCCGGCCAGTCGATCGGCGTCGGCGCGCCAGCAGTACCAGTCGACGTCCACGTGCGGCCGCGTCACCTCGCCGAGGTGGAAGTCCATCGCCCAGCCGCCCCGCAGCCACACCTCAATGCCCGCCGCCGACGCCGTCGCGGCCAACTCGCCGATGCCGTCCAACTGCCGCCCCGCGAGACCATCCACCACGGCAACCTAGCTCTGCCGCCCTGTGCACACCACGCCGTTACCCGCGCCAGGGACCACTTCCGGCCCCGTGTGGGGACGACTTTCGACTCCGTGCCTGGGGCGCCCCTGGCCCTGTGCCGGAACAACCTCCGGCCCCGTGCCAGGGACAATCCCCGGACTTCGTGCCAGGGACAAGCCCCGGCCCCTCCGCGCCAGCGGCACATCCTGGTCCGGGCTCGCGCCGGCCAACTCCGAGCGCCGGCCAACTCCGAGAGGCGGCCAACTCCGAGAGGCGGCCAACTACGTCGGCATCTGACTCGACGCGCCCTGCGGCACCGGACCCCGGCGTCTAGCAACGGTGCCCGGCGCGACCCAGGTTCGTGTGCAGCACCACCCCGGTGGCGTTGAGTCGGGCTCCGAGCGGTGCCCGGCCTGCCGAGCGGCGCCGGCCTGCTTCGAGCGGCGCCTGTGCCGGGTCGCGGCTCCCTTTGGCTTCGGACATCCGGGCGGGAGGGTCAGCGGGCGGGGCGGGTCTCGTAGAGCGTCACGCCGGGGCGGCGGGCGACGGCGGGCAGGCGGCGGCCGGCCGCCTCGTCGCCGTACAGGGTCCAGCGGAGGAAGTCGGTGGTGGTGGCCAGGACCTGGTCGAAGCCGGGCCGCCCGGGGTTCAGGTACTCGCCGTGGCCCTGCCCGAGCAGGCTCAGGAAGGCGGTGGGGCCGGTCGTGCGCTGGTACGCGGCGCGGCCGACCGTCGCCGGCACGATCCGGTCGGCCGTACCGTGTACGAAGAGCAGCGGGGCCGCCGGCCCGGCGAAGCTGCCGGCCATCCCGCCGCCAGCGATCACGATGCCCGCGCGCAGCCGCCCCGAGCGCCCGGAGGTGAACATGCCGGCCGTGGTGAAGCCGCCCGCCGAGTGGCCGGCGGCGGCGATCCGGGCGACGTCGAGGTGCCCGGCGAGCGGGTCCCCGGCCCGGGTGTCGAGCCGCACCAGGTGCCGGATCAGCCGCCAACCGTCGGCGGGCTGGTGGCGTACGTCGGCACGGCTGAACCGGGCCGTGCCGCGCCGGGTGTGCGGGTAGGCGGGGGCGGCCACCACGAACCCGGCGGCGGCCCAGCGGGAGGTCAGCCCCGCGTGCAGCTCGGGCAGGCTGTGCAGCCCGTGGCTGTAGACCACCACGGGGAAGCGTCCGACGGCCACCGTGCCGTGGTCCGCCGGGTACCAGACGGTCACGGGCAGGGGGCGCGCGGAGGCCGGGTCGACGGTGAACGTGCGTACGCCGACCGCGTAGGCCGCCACGGGCGCCGGACGGGCCGGCGGCACCGCGCCAGGCGCGGCGGTGGCGGCCGGGGCGCAACCGGCCAGCAGCGTCGTCATCAGTGCGGCGACCAGCCGCCTTGTCCCCACGGATTCACGGTAGGTGCCCAGCGGCCCGCAGTGGTCCCGCCGTCCGGACCGGACGCCCTCACCACCCGGCCGGATCGTCTCCACCGGCCGGCTCGACCTGAGGCCGGGGAGCGTGCGGGGGACGGCGGCGCGGAACCGGCGTCGCTATGGTCAGCGGCATGGTGGAGAAGCACACAGACCCGAGCGGCAACACCGAGGCGTTCCGCGCGTTCGCCGACACCGCCGATCCGGAGCCGCCGGCCGGCGCCTCCCGGACGCCGCTGATCGTCGGCGCGGTGGTCGTCGTGGTCGTACTGGTCGCCCTGCTCGCCTGGCTCGCGCTGGGCTGAGCGGCGTGGAGCCGTCTGGCGGCCCGAAGCCGGGCGCGGGGGAGCCGTCGCCGGCAAGCCCGGAGCCAGCGGTGGGCGCGGGGGGCCGCGACCGGCGCGGCGATCAGACCGACGCCGGCCCGCCGGGAAGCCCGGAGCAGGCGGTGGGCCCGGGGCGTGTTCCCGGCCGGTGGCGTCGGCTGCGCTCCCGGCTGCGCGGCGTCCACCGGCGCAGCGCCGTCATCGGTCTGGTGCTGCTGCTCGCGGGCCTGACGAACGCGGTGGCCACCGGGGCGTACAAGTGGCACCTGCACGCCAAGGCGGAGCGGCTGCGCGCGGACGGCGTCCCGGTGCGGGCCACCGTGACCGACCGGCGCGACAACGTGGGGCGCGGCGGCGGCACCGACACCGTCCGGGTCTGGTACGAGTACGGCGGCGTCCAGCACGACAAGCGCATCCTCTGCGGCTCGGCCGGCGGCTGCGCCGAGGAACCCCCGGCGGCGATGACACTCTGGGTCGATCCGGAGCGGCCGGCGGAGTTCGTGGCCGCCAACGGCAACACCGACGACTCGGTCTTCTTCCTCAACTCCTGGCGCGGCATCCCGTTCGGGCTGCTGGGGGCGGCGTTGGGCGGGGGATTCCTCTTCGCGGCCCTCGTTCCGACGGGGATGTTCGACCGGCCCGCCCTCGCACCGCCCCGGCGGGGCCGGGGACGCGACCGCGTCCGGCGCACCCGGGCCGCCCGGCGACGAGGAAAGGCCCGCCGCTGAGGCCGACGGTGACGGCGCGAATCCCGACCACGGCTCGCGAATTCGCCCGCCGCGAAGGCGGTCAGCCGGTCAGGCGGTGGCCTCGACCACCGCGCGGGTCTGGAGGGCGATCTCCCGCTCCTCGTCGGTGCCGATGACGCAGACGGTCACCTCGGCGCCCTCCGGCGAGATGACCCGGTCGCCGGTGCCGGCGTTGCGGTCCGGGTCCACCGCGATGCCGAGCCGTTCCAGGCCGGCCATGGCGGCGGCGCGGACCGGGGCGGCGTGCTCGCCGACGCCGGCCGTGAAGGTGACCGCGTCCACCCGGCCGAGCAGCGCGTAGTAGGCCCCGACGTAACCGGTGATCCGCCGGCAGCAGACGTCGAAGGCGAGGGCCGCCGCCGGATCGCCGTCCGCCCGGCGCGCGAGCACCTCGCGCATGTCGTTGGCGCCGGTGAGCCCGAGCAGGCCGCTGCGGTGGTTGAGCAGGTCGTCGATCTCGTCGACCGAGAGCCCGCCCTCCCGGCGCAGGTGGAAGATCACCGTCGGGTCGAGGTCGCCGCTGCGGGTGCCCATCACCAGGCCCTCCAGCGGCGACATGCCCATCGAGGTGGCCACGCTCCGGCCGCCGGCCACCGCGCAGGCGCTCGCGCCGTTGCCGAGGTGCAGGGTGATGCTGTTGACCTCCGCGTACGGGCGGCCGAGCAGTTCGGCGGTGCGCCGCGACACGTACGCGTGCGAGGTGCCGTGGAACCCGTAGCGGCGGATGCCGTACCGCTCGGCGGTGTCCCGCTCGATCGCGTAGGTGGCGGCGGCCTCGGGCAGGGTGTGGTGGAACGCGGTGTCGAAGACGGCGACCTGCGGCACCTCCGGCAGTGCCGCCCGCGTGGCCTCGATACCGGTCAGGTTGGCGGGGTTGTGCAGCGGCGCCAGCGGGATCAGGTCGCGGATCGCGGTCAGCACCGCGTCGTCGATCAGCACGGGCTCGCCGAACCGCTTCCCGCCGTGCACGACCCGGTGCCCGACGGCGGTCAGGCCGGTCACGTCCAGCCCGTCGAGGATGTCCCGGACGGCCGTCTCGTGGTCGGCCGGCCCGCCGCCGGCCTCGCCGACCCGCTCGACGGTGCCCTTGTCGACCACCCGGTCACCGTCGAAGAGCCGGAACTTCACCGACGACGACCCGCAGTTGAGCACGAGCACCCGGGAGGGGGACGGATCCGGCGTGGTCATGACGACTCCTCGGCGGCCGCGGCCTGGATCGCGGTGATCGCCACGGTGTTGACGATGTCCGGCACGGTGGCGCCCCGGGACAGGTCGTTCACCGGCCGGCGCAGGCCCTGCATCACCGGCCCGACGGCCACCGCCCCGGCGGACCGCTGCACCGCCTTGTACGTGTTGTTGCCCGTGTTCAGGTCCGGGAAGATGAAGACCGTGGCCCGGCCGGCGACCTCGCTGCCGGGCAGCTTCGTCGCCGCCACCGCCGGGTCGATCGCCGCGTCGTACTGGATGGGCCCCTCGACGAGCAGGTCCGGGCGGCGTTCGCGGACCAGCGCGGTCGCCGCCGCGACCTTCTCCACGTCGGCGCCCGCCCCCGAACTGCCGGTGGAGTAGGAGAGCATCGCGAGCCGGGGCTCGATGCCGAACCGGGCGGCGGTGTCCGCCGAGGAGATGGCGATGTCGGCGAGTTGGGCGGCGTCCGGGTCGGGATTGACCGCGCAGTCGCCGTAGACGAGCACCCGGTCGGCGAGCAGCATGAAGAAGACGCTGGAGGCCACCGAGACGCCCGGCACGTTCCGGATGATCTCGAACGCGGGGCGGATGGTGGCGGCGGTGGTGTGGGTCGCGCCGGAGACCATCCCGTCGGCGTGCCCGGAGTGCACCATCAGCGTGCCGAAGTAGTTGGGCTGGGCGACGATGTCGTGGGCCAGGTCGACGGTGACGCCGCGGTGGGCGCGCAGCTCGGCGTACGTGGTGGCGAACTCGTCGCGCCACTCGCTGGTGACGGGGTCGACCACCTGCGCGCCGGTGATGTCGATGCCCAGCTCGCGGGTGCGCCGGGCGATGTCGTCGGGGCGGCCGAGCAGGGTGATGTCGGCGACGCCCCGGCGCAGCAGGATCTCCGTGGCCCGCAGGATCCGTTCCTCCGCCCCCTCGGGCAGCACGAGGTGCCGGCGCCGGGCCCGGGCGCGGTCGATCAGGTCGTACTCGAACATCAGCGGGGTGACCCGCTCGGAGCGGCTGACCCGCAGCCGGCGGGCCAGGTCGTCGGTGTCCACGCAGCGCTCGAACGCGCCGAGGGCGGCCTCCACCTTGCGCGGGTTGGTCGCGCTGGGCCGCCCCTCGATCCGACTGGACGCGGCGACGGTATCGTAGCTGTCGCTGGGCACGGAGAGCACCGCGAGCCCGGTGTTGAGCCCTTCGACGAGTCGCATCGCGCGCGGGTCGGGCCGCTCGCCGAGGGTCAGCACCAGCCCGGCGACCGAGACCTGCCCGGCCACGTGCGCCGCGCTCGCCGCCACCAGCAGGTCGGCCCGGTCGCCCGGGGTGATCACCAGCGCGCCCTCGGTGAGGTGGTCCAGCAGCGTCGGCACGTGCGCCGCCCCCACCACGTAGTCGAGCACGTCGCGGCTGAGCGCGTCGTCGTCCCCGGCGAGCAGGGTGGCGCCGAGCGCCGCCGCCACCTCGGCCACCGTCGGCGCCGACACGGTCGGCACCTCCGGGATGGCGTACGTGGGGACGGGCAGCTCGGGCATCGTCATCGGGCCGGGGACCCGGTTGGCGATGACGGCCAGCACCGTCGCCCCGAGGTCCTCCAGATCGTGGTACGCCCCGCGCGCCGCCGCCGCGATCGCCGCCGGATCCTGCTCGAAGCCGTCGACGACGGGCACCACGACGCTGCCGAACTCGGTGGCCAGCCGGGCGTTGAAGGCCAGCTCGCGGGGGCCGGCCCCGTCGCCGCCGTCGGCGAAGTCGCTGCCGACCACGACCACGGCGGGGCAGCGCCGCTCGACCGCCCGGTAGCGCTCGACGATGCGGCTGACCAGTTCCTCCCGCCGCCCGTCGGCCACCAGCGCGGTCGCCTCGGCGTAGCTGGTGCCGCTCAGGTCGACCAGGGGCGGCTCGATGCGGTAGCGGTCACTGAGCAGGGCGAGGATCGGGTCGGGGCCGTTCCCGCGCACCAGCGGCCGGAACGCGCCGATCCGCTCGACCTGCCGGGACAGCAACTCGGCCAGGCCGAGGGCGACGGTCGACTTTCCCCCGCCCGAACCCACGCTGGTCAGGTACACGCTCCGGGCCACGCCCTCACGCTACAAGATCGTGGAGGTGCCCGCCGCGATCCATATCGTGAGCAGGGGGGATGCTCGTCTCACTCCGCGGGCGGACTGACCGCTCCGACCGGCGACGTTCCTAGACTCGCTACCCGTGCCCGACCGTTCCGCCGCAGCTCAGGCGGCCATCGACAGCCCGACCGTCGTCCAGGAGACGAATGTAGGGCCAGCCGTCGTGCCGGCCGGTACCCACGCGCCGACGGTCGTCCACGCGCCGGTCGACGCGCCGACAGTGGTCCACCCGACGGCCGACGCCCCGACGGCGCCGCTGCCGGCGGTGGACGCCCCGACAGTGGTCCGCCCGACGGCACCGCTGCCGGCGGTGGACGCGCCCACGGTGGTCCGCCCGGCGGTCCACGCGCCGGGGGCACCGCTGTCGATGGTGGGCACTCCGACGGTCCGGGCTGCGGCGGACGCCCGACCGGGGGCGGACGCCCCGACCGCCGTCCACGCCGCCGTGCCCTCGTCCGCGCCGGTCTTCGTCGACCCGAGCGGGCGACGCCGGCAGCGGCTGCGCTGGCTCGCGTACGCCCTGGGGCTGGCCGGCGTGGCGTACACCGCCCTGGTCGGGATGAGCTTCGTCGGGGGACCGGTGAGCCCGGAGAACGTCCTGCCCTTCGTCGAGTCCACCCGACGCCCCTGGACCCCGCCGCCGGCGCCCGCCGCCCCGGAGCCGGCCGTCGGACGGTCCGCGCCGGTCGTGCCCGGCGACAGGTCGACCTCGGGCACCCCGGCGGCGCCCCGGTCGTCCTCGCGTCCGGCGCAGACGCCCGCCGGCACGCCATCCGCCCCCGGCCGCACCACCCCGCCCCCGGTCTCACGGTCACCCGCGACCACCACCCCACCCGCCCCGCCGGCAGCCGAGCCGCCGCCGGAGGAACCGTCCCCGGTGATCGAGCCGCCGCCCGCTCCCGGGGAAGCGGACGGCGATGGCTGACCGCGCGCGTCCGCGCGGGTCCGGGACGGCCGTCCGCCGCCACCGCCGGGCCCGGCGGGTCGCGCCGCCGCCCAGCTGGACCGTGCTCGGCATGCTGCTCGTCGTCCTGGCCGGTGTGCTCCTCGTCGACGCGTACGCGAACGCCGCCTTCGTGCCCGAGCGCCGGCCGGCCGGCACCGGCCAGGACCGGGTGCCCGACGAGGTGGTGCGGGGCGGGCCGATCATCAGCGCCGGTGACGAGCGGACCCGTTCCTACCGGCTGCCGCCCCGCACCGTCTCGCTGACCTTCGACGACGGCCCGGACCCGTACTGGACCCGGGAGGTGCTCCGGGTGCTGGACGCCCACCAGGTCAGGGCCACCTTCTTCGTGCTGGGGGCGCAGGTCGCCCGGCATCCCGAGCTGGTCCGGGAGATGTCGGCGGCCGGGCACGAGATCGGGGTGCACACCTTCACCCACCCCGACCTGAGCACCATGCCGGGCTGGCGGCGCCGCATGGAGTACGCCCAGACCCAGCTCGCGGTCGCCGGCGCGGCGGGAATCCGGAGTTCGCTGGTGCGGTTCCCGTACTCCTCGCACGCCCACGCGCTCGACGACCGGGACTGGCCGCTGGTCACCGAGGCCGGCGACCTGGGCTACCTGACGGTGCTCAACGACACCGACAGTCGGGACTGGGCGCTGCCGGGCGTCGAGCGGATCGTCGAGAACGCCACGCCGTCCGGGTACGCGGGCGCGATCACGCTGTGGCACGACGCCGGCGGCGACCGCGCGCAGACCGTCGAGGCGCTGGACCGGTTCATCCCGTTGATGAAGGCGCGCGGGTACGAGTTCACCACCGTCACCGGCGGGCTGAACCAGGCGTTGGCCGGCGCGGGGGTGCAGCACGAGGTGATCGGCAACCCGGCCGCCTCCGTCGGGGACCGGTGGCGGGGGCGGATGCTGGGCTGGGCGGTGCGGGGCGCGGACCGGACGATGAGCGGCTTCGGGCTGCTCTTCGTCGTCGTCGGGGTGCTCACGGTCGGGCGTACCGCACTGCTCTTCCTGCTCGCCGGGCGGCACGCCCGGCGGCGGCGTGCCCGGGACTGGACCTGGGGGCCGCCGGTCACCGCGCCGGTGTCGGTGATCGTCCCGGCGTACAACGAGAAGGAGGGGATCGCGGCGGCGGTCCGCTCGCTGGCCACCGGCGACCATCCCGGGGGGATCGAGGTGGTCGTCGTCGACGACGGCTCCACCGACGGCACCGCCGACATCGCCGAGGGGCTCGGCCTGCCGAACGTCCGGGTGGTCCGCAGGCCCAACGGCGGCAAGCCGAGCGCGTTGAACACCGGCGTCGCGCTGGCCCGGCACGACCTGATCGTGATGGTCGACGGCGACACCATCCTCGAACGGGACTCCGTCCGGCGGCTGGTGCAGCCGTTCGCCGACCCGCAGGTCGGCGCGGTGGCCGGCAACGTCAAGGTGGGCAACCGGGACAGCCTGATCGCCAAGTGGCAGCACATCGAGTACGTGATCGGCTTCAACCTCGACCGCCGCCTCTACGAGTCGATGCGCTGCATGTCGACGGTGCCGGGGGCGATCGGCGGCTTCCGGCGGGAGGCGCTGGTGTACGCCGGCGGGATGACCGACGACACCCTGGCCGAGGACACCGACATCACCATGGCGCTGGGCCGGGCCGGCTGGAAGGTGGTGTACGAGGAGACGGCGCGCGCCTGGACCGAGGCCCCGGCGACGATGGGGCAGCTGTGGAAGCAGCGCTACCGGTGGAGCTACGGCACCATGCAGGCGATGTGGAAGCACCGGCGGTCCCTGCTCGACCGGGGCGCGTCCGGCCGGTTCACCCGCCGCTGCCTGGCCTTCCTCAGCCTGTTCGGGGTGCTGCTGCCCCTGCTGGCGCCGGTGATCGACCTGATGGCCCTGTACGGGTTGTTCTTCCTGGACAGCACCGCCACGGCGGTGGCCTGGCTGGCCATGCTCGGGTTGCAGGCACTGACCGCCGTGGTGGCGTTCCGGCTGGACCGGGAGAAGCTGGGCGTGCTGTGGGTGCTGCCGCTCCAGCAGTTCGTCTACCGGCAACTGATGTACCTGGTGATGCTCCAGTCGGTGGTCACCGCGTTGACCGGCGGCCGGCTGGGCTGGCAGAAGCTGCGGCGGACCGGCCTGGCACCGGCGGAACGCGGCGGCGCGGCTGACCGACCCGCTGCCCTGACCAACCCGCTGCCCTGACCGGCCGGCTGCCCTGACCGGCCCGGGCCGGCTGAGCGGTTGACCTGCCCGGGTCGGCCGGGTGGGGTCAGCCGGCGCGCCGGGCCAGGCCGAGGGCGTACTCGGGCCACCAGACGCCGCTGTCCGGCTCCCCGGGGCGGCAGGCGCCGTCGGACTCACCCGGGTACTTGATCCAGAGCAGCGCGTCCACCCGTGGCAGGCCCGGGTCGGCCGTCGGCTCCTCACCGAGCGCCCGCCCCGGCGGATTGCACCAGCTGGGCGCGCCGCCCACCGTGGTGCCCGCGTGGGGGCCGTTGCCGCTGCGGCTGGTGTCGACGACGAACCGGGTGCCGCCGCCGAGGGCGTCGGAGACGCGGTGGCCGTAGCGGACGTTCTGCGCGGTGTCGACGAAGTTGGCCACGTTGAGCGCGAAGCCGTCGGCCTCGCCGATCCCCGCCCGGTCGAGCGCCGCCGCGAGCGCGGCCACATCGGAGACCCAGCCGGGGTGCCCCGCGTCGACGTAGACCCGGGCGCTGCCGGTGCTGCCGAGCACCGTGACGGCGTCCCGCAGCAGCGTGAGCCGCCCGTCGGGGTCGCGGACGCAGCCCTGCACGGCGTCCGGCACCGCCCCGGGTTCGAGGACCACGGTGACCGGCCGGCCTCCGACGCCCGCCGCGAGGTCGCGGATCCAGCGCTGGTACTCCGCCGGACCGCCGGCCCCGCCGGTGCCCTGCCGACCGCAGTCGCGGTCGGGGATGTTGTGCACCACCAGCAGCGGCGTCTGGCCGGCGAGCGCCGCCCGCCCCAGGAACGCGTCCACCTCGTCGCGGACCGCCGGCCCGCCGGTCAGCCACTTCGCGCTGGGCCGCGTGCCGATCCGGCGCAGCGCCGCCGCGTCGGCGGTCCGGCCCAGCGCCTCCCACCGGTCCGCCTCCGCCGCCGCCGGGTTGCCCGGGTCGACGTAGAAGACCGGGGGCAGGTCCACCGCCGGGGACCCAGTTGCGCTCCCCGGCGCCGGCACGGGGCGTGGGGGTTCCGCGCCGCAGCCCGCGAGCAGCAGCGCCACGGCGGCACCCGCCGCCAGGGCCGACCGGCGTACGGGTGTGCGGCGGGAGCGGTTCGGTGGGGGCACCAGGGACGTCCGTTGCTCCGGGGTGATCCGGCTCAGTCCTCGTCCTCGTCGTCGAGGCGGGCGAGCCAGGTGGCGAAGCGCTCGATCGGGGTCTCGAACTCGGGGTTGAGGTCCACGAAGTCGCGTAGGCGCTCGCCGAGCCACTCCATGCTGACCTGCTCCTCGCCCCGGCGCTCGACCAGTTCCTCGATACCGCGGTCGGTGAAGTACATCCTGTCCGTTCCCTCTTCGTCGCTGTGCTGTGCGGGCCGTGGTGCCGCCGGACCTGCCGGCGGCGGGAGCCGGGACGGCGACCGGGGCAGAGCCGTCAGGGTCGACGGGCTCTGCCCCGGTGCGCTCGGCGGTGCGTCAGGTCACGGGCGGGGCAGGGCCGCCTCGATCAGCGCGGTGTGCTCGACCTCGTGCATCTTGGCGGAGCCGACGGCGGGGGCTGCCGCAGCCGGGCGGGAGATCCGGCGCAGCCGTACCTCCGACAGGTGCTCCAGCAGGTTGAGCGCGACGAACGACCAGGCACCCTGGTTGGCCGGCTCCTCCTGCACCCAGGCGAAGTCCTCGGCGTTCGGGTACGCCGCCAGGGCGGCCCGGATCTCCTCGACCGGCATCGGGTAGAGCTGCTCGATCCGGATGATCGCGGTGTCGGTGACACCGCGCTCCTGCCGGGCCTGGAACAGGTCGTAGTAGACCTTGCCCGAGCAGAGCAGCACCCGCTTCACCTGCTCCGGCGCCGGGGAGCCCGAGTCGGGCAGGACCGGCTGGAAGGTGCCGGTGGTGAAGTCCTCCACCGGGGAGACGCAGAGCTTGTGCCGCAGCAGCGACTTCGGCGTGAACACCACCAGCGGCTTGCGCTTCGGCGACAGCGCCTGGCGGCGCAGCAGGTGGAAGTAGTTCGCCGGGGTCGTCGGGATGGACACCCGCATGTTGTCCTCGGCGCACATCTGCAGGAACCGCTCCGGGCGGCCGGAGGTGTGGTCCGGGCCCTGGCCCTCGTGGCCGTGCGGCAGCAGCAGCGTGACGGCGGAACGCTGGCCCCACTTCACCTCGCCGGAGGAGATGAACTCGTCGATCACCGACTGGGCGCCGTTGACGAAGTCGCCGAACTGCGCCTCCCAGCAGACCAGCGCGTCGAGGTTCTCCACCGAGTAGCCGTACTCGAAGCCCATCGCCGCGTACTCGCTGAGCAGGGAGTCGTGCACGAAGAACCGCGACCGCTCGCCGTCGGCGGTCAGCGACTGCAACGGCAGGTAGTCGTTGCCGGTCTGCGCGTCGACCACGGAGGCGTGCCGCTGCACGAAGGTGCCCCGGCGGGAGTCCTGCCCGGCGAGCCGGACGGTGACCCCGTCGTGCAGCAGCGAGCCGAACGCGATGATCTCGCCGAAGCCCCAGTCGATGTTGCCCTCGACGGACATCTTGGCCCGCCGGTCGAGCAGCTGCTGGATCCGCTTGTGCGGGGTGAAGCCCTCCGGCAGGTTGACGTGCGCGTCGCCGATGGCCCTGACGACGGCGGCGTCCGTGGCGGTCTGCACCTGCGGCTCCGGCTCGTCCTCCCGCTTGGGGCGGCTGAGCTGCCGCGGGGTGGTGGCCGCGTCGCGGGTGGCCTTGAAGACCCGCTCGAGCTGCGCCTGGTAGTCGCGCAGCAGCTCCTCCGCGTCCTCCACGGTGATATCGCCGCGCCCGATCAGCTCCTCGGTGTAGAGCTTCCGGACGGACCGCTTCGAGTCGATGATCTTGTACATCTGCGGGTTGGACATCGACGGGTCGTCGCCCTCGTTGTGCCCGCGCCGCCGGTAGCAGACCATGTCGATGACGACGTCCTTGTTGAACTCCTGCCGGTACTCGAAGGCCAGCCGGGCGACCCGGACCACGGCCTCGGGGTCGTCACCGTTGACGTGGAAGATCGGCGCCTGGATCATCCGGGCGACGTCGGTGCTGTAGAGGCTGGAGCGGCTGTACTCCGGGGCGGTGGTGAAGCCGACCTGGTTGTTGACCACCACGTGGACGGTGCCGCCGGTGCGGTAACCGCTGAGCTGCGAGAGGTTGAGGGTCTCGGCGACCACGCCCTGGCCCGCGAAGGCGGCGTCACCGTGCACCGCCAGCGGCAGCACGGTGTAGCCCTCCAGCTTGAGGTCTATGCGGTCCTGCTTGGCCCGGACGATGCCCTCCAGCACCGGGTCGACGGCCTCCAGGTGCGACGGGTTCGCCACCACCGAGACCTTGACCGAGTGGTCGCCGTCGGGCGTGGTGAACTTGCCGTTCTGGCCCAGGTGGTACTTCACGTCGCCGGAACCCTGGGTGGAGCGCGGGTCGAGGTGCCCCTCGAACTCCGAGAAGATCTTCTCGTACGGCTTGCCGACGATGTTGGCCAGCACGTTGAGCCGACCCCGGTGGGCCATGCCGATGACGACCTCGTCCAGGCCGCCCTCGGCGGAGGCCTCCAGCACCTCGCCGAGCAGCGGGATCAGCGACTCGCCGCCCTCCAGCGAGAAGCGCTTCTGCCCGACGTACTTGGTCTGGAGGAAGGTCTCGAACGCCTCGGCGGCGTTGAGCCGGTTGAGCACGTGCTTCTGCTCGTCGGCCGACGGCTTCTCGTACTTGCGCTCGATCCGCTCCTGGATCCAGCGCCGCTCCTCCGGGTCCTGGATGTGCATGTACTCGATGCCGACGCGCCGGCAGTACGAGTCGCGCAGCACACCGAGGACGGCGCGCAGCTTCATGCGCTGCTTGCCGGCGAAGCCGTTGACCGGGAACTCGCGGTCGAGGTCCCAGAGCGTCAGCCCGTGCTGGAGCACGTCCAGGTCGGGGTGCTTACGGATCTTGAACTCGAGCGGGTCGGTGTCGGCCATCAGGTGCCCGCGCACGCGGTACGCGTGGATCAGCTCGTGCACCCGGGCGGTCTTGTTGATCTGGCCCTCGCTGTTGACCGCGACGTCGCGCATCCAGCGCACCGGCTCGTAGGGGATGCGCAGCGAGGTGAAGATCTGGTCGTAGAAGCCGTGCTCGCCGAGCAGCAGCTCGTGCATGACCTTCAGGAACTCGCCGGACTGGGCACCCTGGATGATCCGGTGGTCGTACGTGCTGGTGAGGGTGATGACCTTGCTGACGGCCAGGTCGGCCAGGGTGGCCTCGGACATGCCCTGGTAGGGGGCCGGGTATTCCATCGCGCCGACACCGATGATGGCGCTCTGCCCCTGCATGAGCCGCGGCATCGAGTGCACGGTGCCGATGCCGCCGGGGTTGGTCAGCGAGATCGTGGTGCCGGAGTAGTCGTCCATGGTCAGCTCGTTGCGGCGGGCGCGCCGGACCACGTCCTCGTACGCCTGCCAGAACTGCCGGAAGTCCATCTGCTCGCAGGCCTTGATGGAGGGGACCACCAGGTTGCGGCTGCCGTCCGGCTTGGAAAGGTCGATCGCGATGCCCAGGTTGACGTGCTCGGGCCGGACCATCACCGGCTTGCCGTCGGTCTCGGCGAAGGAGTTGTTCATCTCCGGGTGGGCGACCAGGGCGCGGACCATCGCGTAGCCGATGAGGTGGGTGAAGCTGACCTTGCCACCGCGCCCACGGGCGAGGTGGTTGTTGATCACGATGCGGTTGTCGACCAGCAGCTTGGCCGGGACGGCGCGCACGCTGGTGGCGGTCGGCACGGCCAGCGAGGCGTCCATGTTCTGGACGATCTTCGCCGCCACGCCACGCAGCGGGGTGGTCTGCGGGCCGGTGGCGGTCGGCTTGGTCCCCGCCGGCTTGGCGGGGGCCGCCTTCGCGGGCGCCGGCTTGGCCGGGGCGGCCTTGGCCGCGGGCTTCTCCTGCGTGGGCTCCGGCTTCTTCTCGGCCGGCTTCTTCTCCGCCGGCTGCGCGACCGTGGTGGCCGCCTCCTGCTGGCCGGCGGGCTCCGGCTTGGCGGCCGGCTTCGGGGCCTGCTCAGCTCCACGCGGCTTTCCGGCGCCGGGCGCCGGGCGGTAGTCCGCGAAGAAGTCGTGCCAGGCCGAATCGACGCTGGTGGGGTCGGCGAGGTAACGCTGGTACATCTCCTCGACGATCCATTCGTTCGGACCGAAACCCGCCAGCGGGTTCTCCTGCGAAGTCTGCTGGGTCGACACGGCCGGTAATCGCCTCTTTCACGCGGGTTTTGTGTGGCACGCGGTGTCCGTAACGCCCTACCTGCGAGCGCGCACGAGACGGCTCCCAGGCTACGCCGTACGGATGCCGCAGGCATTTCCGCCTCCGACGCGTGGTCGGTTTCACAGAAGATGCCAGAAGTTCACCATACGCTGCGTGTTTGGTCGGCTGCTGGTATGGCCCCGCATGTGGGCGACGGCCGCCGCGACGGCAGCGGGGGTGGTGCGCCGCACCACCCCCGCCGTCGTCGTCGTCCGTACCCGTCAGGAGATGTCGCGCCGCCGGGTGATCAGGACACCGGCGACCCCGCTCACCACGGCGTAGCCGATCAGCACGAGTGCGCCGACCCACCACGCGGGGGTGAAGTCCGTCTCGCCCTCGCTGACCATCACCGTCGAGGCGACGGCCGGCCAGATCACCTGCCACTTGATGACGGCCTCGCTGTTGAGCAGGTTCGACAGCAGCACGAAGAGCAGCCCCACGACCTGCGTGCCGACCAGGTACAGCACCGCGGCGGTGATCACCGCGCCGAGCTGGTTGGTGATCAGCGTGCCGATGCCGATGCCGAGGACCGTCCAGATCGCGTACGCCAGCAGGTTGAGCAGCAGCGCGCGCTGCACGGCCCACTCGCCGAGCAGGGTGCCGTGGCCGTTGGCCGAGAGGAACAGTGCCCCGGCCACCAGGTCGATCAGCGTGGTCACCAGCCAGAAGGCGAAGCCGAGCAGGCTGGCCGCGACCAGCTTGCTGATGATCACCGACGTACGCCGTGGCGTGGCCAGGAACGTCGTGGTCGCCGTCTGGTGGAAGAACTCGTTGGTGACCATCAGGATGCCGATCAGCATCACGAACATCAGGCCCAGGTACTGCCCGGAGGTGTAGAGGTTCGCGGCCTGCGCCGCCGCGGAGGCCTGGTCGCCCGTGACGCCCAGTTCCTCGGCGTTGCCGCTCAACGTCTCGTTGGCGACCCAGGCGTTGAACGCGAAGGCCAGCGCGATCGACAGGAACGCGGCGATCGCCAGCCACCACCACGCGCTGGTGGTACGGATCTTGAGAAGCTCGGACCGGACGAGGTTCATCGGATGCCCGCCTTTCCGGCCGTCAGCTCCAGGAAGACCCGTTCGAGGTCGGGTCGTTCCGTGGTCAGTTCGTGCAGTTCGACGCCCGCCGTCAGGGCGGCCCGCCCCACGGTCGGGGCGTCCACCCCGCCCACCAGCAGGACGCCGTGCTCGTCGACGTCGACGGTGGCCGGTCCGTCCTTGAGGGCGGCGGTCAGCGCGTCGGCCTGCGGGGTGCGTACCCGCACCCGGACGCCCTGCGCCATCGAGCCGATCACCTGCTCGACCGTGCCCTGCCGGACCAGCTGCCCCGCCGCGATGATCACCACGTCGTCGGCGAGCAGCTGCATCTCCGACAGCAGGTGGCTGGAGACCAGCACGGTGCGGCCCTCGTGCGCGAGGCTCTTGAGGAACCCGCGCATCCACCGGATGCCCTCCGGGTCGAGCCCGTTGGCGGGCTCGTCGAGGACCAGCACGCGCGGGTCGCCCAGCATGGCGGCGGCGATGCCGAGCCGCTGCTTCATGCCGAGCGAGTAGCCCTTGAACTTGCGCTTCGCCGCCGGGGTGAGCCCGACCTGCGCCAGCACCTCGTCGGCCCGGCTCTTCGGCAGCCCGGCCGCCGCCGCGATCACCCGCAGGTGGTTGATGCCGGTACGACCCTTGTGCGCGCTGGACGCCTCCAGCACGGCACCGACGTGCCGCAGCGGGTCGGTCAGGTCGGCGTACCGCCGCCCGCCGATGAACGCCTCGCCGCTGGTCGGGGTGACCAGGTTCAGCAGCATCCGCAGCG
This sequence comes from Micromonospora sp. NPDC049048, assembly GCF_043197615.1. Taxonomy (NCBI): domain Bacteria; kingdom Bacillati; phylum Actinomycetota; class Actinomycetes; order Micromonosporales; family Micromonosporaceae; genus Micromonospora; species Micromonospora sp. NPDC049048. The sequence continues at coordinate 825,920 of NZ_JBICTM010000001.1, forward strand.
TGGTGGTCTTGCCGGCACCGTTGGGGCCGAGGAAGCCGGTCACCCGCCCCGGTTCGACGGTGAACGACAGGTTGTTGACGGCCCGGACGTTCTTGTACTGCTTCGTCAGGCCGGACACCACGATCTGACCGTCAACGGTGGGGCTTCTCTGCCCGTCAGTCATTGCTCTCCTTCGTGCGGTGGCGTCGGGGTACGCCGTGACACAGCGTGGCGGGCGGGCGCAAGCAGGTCAATCAGGCGCGCTTCTTTGATCCACCTCCGCCTCAGGCGGGAGGCGCTCATCCCCAGGGAGGATTATCCGATCTCTTCGGCCACCGAGATCCAGGTCGCCCGGGCCCAGGCCAGGAGGGTGCCGTCGGGGGCGTACAGGCTGGTGTGCACGAGCGCCTTGCGGCCCTCGCCGCCGACCATGACGCCGGTCACCACGCACTCGTCGCCGGGTTCGGGCAGCGCCGCGACCACCGCCGCGATCCGGCCGAGGACGTACGGCCGGCCGGGAGCGATCACCGCCCAGCCCCCGGGGCAGTCCAGCGCCGCCCAGACGGTGGGCGTCGTGACGGAAGCCGGCACCCGGAACGGCGCGGCGGTACGACCGTCCGGCAGCCGCCCCGGAAAGATCCGCAGCCCGTCGACCCGGTCCGGGCCGCAGACGTAGCAGCCGGGGAAGGGGTGGTCGACCAGTCCGGCGTACGCCGCCGAGGCGGCTCGCGCGGCCGGCAGTTGCACCGGCGGCACCACCGCCCGGGGGTCCTCCGTGGGGCGGACCTGGGCGACCACGACGCCCTGCCGGTCGCGGACCTCCCCGTCGACGAGAGTGAGCGGGGTCTCCAGCGGAGGCGGGCGACGCAGCGTGACCTCGACCGGCCCCGGAGCGCCGGACCCGGCGGCGAAGACACCGGCGCTCCAGCCGCCGTTGCCCGAACCGGGCGGCCCGTTGAAACGCGACTCGATGATCATCAAACACCTCCGGCGACGACGTCCGGCCCCGTCGCCGGCACGCCCCCGGCAGCCTCGCACAAGCTCGGTGAGTCGCCGCAGCCGTGAGCGCCTTCGCTGCGGAGGCGCGAACATCCGTGACGATCAGGACGTCATGGACCTCACGGGGCAGTTTTGAGGTCCATGGCGTCCTGATCGCGAGTGGGCGGGTGTCGCGTTGGGTGCGGTGGCCCGTGACGGTGGTTGTCCGCTTGTTCCGTCGCGATGTATCGCGTTAGTGTCCTGCCCATCCGGCGCTGTCAGCGGCGTCGCGTCGTACAGGGGAGGCCCCGTGGGCCACGGCGAGGGCGGGCTGCCGTGACCGCCGTGTTCAGTCACGGGCGGCTCCGGCTCTACCTGCTCAAGCTCCTCGACGACGGCCCGAAGCACGGCTACGAGCTGATCCGGCTGCTGGAGGCACGCTTCCAGGGCCTCTACGCGCCCAGCGCCGGCACGATCTATCCCCGGTTGCGGCGGTTGGAGACCGAGGGGCTCGTCACCCACACCGCCGTCGGAGGCCGCAAGGTCTACGAGATCACCGAGGCGGGCCGGGCCGAGCTGCGGCAGCGATCCGGCGAGCTCACCGCCCTGGAGTCGGACATCGTCGCCTCGGTGCGGGAGTTGTCCGACCGGCTCGGAGAGATCCACCACGAGGTCTGCGGCACCGTCCGCGACCTGGAGCGGGAGCTGCGCGAGGCGGTCCCGCGGACCCGCCGTACCCGCTGGTCGCCCCCCAACCCCACCCCCGCGCCCCCCGCCGGCCCGGCGTCGGCGCCCGGCCCCGCGCCGACGCCGCTCGACGAGTTCGACCAGCGGCTGGCCGCCTTCGCCGGGGAGGCGGGAGCGCTGGTACGGGCCCGGCGACCGACCGACTCGCAGCTGCGCACCGCCGTACGACTGCTCGACGGCGCGCTGGACGGGCTGCGCCGGCTGCTGCGCTGAGCGGTCGTCGTCTCACAGGTTATTTCCAGCGAGTGCCCAGCGCGGACGCAGCGAGAACACGGATGATGGCGGGCATGGCCACTACCCAGACCGAGGCGCGACTGCTCGTCGTCGAGGACGATCCCAACATCCTCGAACTGCTCTCCGCGAGCCTACGCTTCGCGGGCTTCGACGTGGCCACAGCGACGAGCGGCAGTTCCGCCCTCAACGCCGCCAAGGACCACCGGCCCGACCTGGTGGTGCTCGACGTGATGCTGCCGGACCTGGACGGCTTCGAGGTCATCCGGATGCTGCGCGAGGGCGGCACCCGTACGCCGGTGGTCTTCCTCACCGCCCGCGACGCCACCGACGACAAGATCCGCGGGCTGACCCTGGGCGGCGACGACTACGTCACCAAGCCGTTCAGCCTGGAGGAGTTGACCGCCCGCATCCGGGCGGTGCTGCGGCGGACCAGCAGCGGCGAGCAGGCGCCCTCCCGGCTCACCTTCGCCGACCTGGAGCTGGACGAGGAGACCCACGAGGTGCACCGCGCCGGCCAGCGGGTGCAGCTCTCGCCGACCGAGTTCAAGCTGCTGCGCTATCTGATGCTGAACGCCAACCGGGTGCTGTCGAAGGCGCAGATCCTCGACCACGTGTGGAACTACGACTTCCGGGGCGACGACAACATCGTCGAGTCCTACATCTCCTATCTGCGCCGCAAGGTGGACAACACCCAGCCCCGACTGATCCACACGCTGCGAGGCGTCGGCTACGTCCTCCGCAAGCCGGCGGCGTGAACGCGCTCCACCAGGGAAAGACGTGGCTGCGCGGCGTACCGCTGCGGGTGAAGTTGGTCGCCGCGGTGCTCGCCCTGGTCGCCGCCGCGCTCCTGGTGATCAGCTCGTTGACCACCGTCTTCCTGCGGGGCTACCTCATCGAGCAGGTGGACGGGGAACTGCGCGGCACCACGCGCTCCGTCGACGCGGCGCTGAATCTCTACAAGGAGGGCGGCCGGGGCGGCACCGTGCTGCCCAGCGACTTCGTCGTGGCCCTGGCCCAGCCGGGTGAGGTGATGTCGCCCGTCTACGACTACCGCAACTTCCGGTCCGAGCAGCTGCCCCGGCTCCCGGACACCGTCGAGGGCTTCGCGGAACAGACCGGCAAGCCGCGTACGGTCACCTCCGAGGACCACAGGTCCCGCTGGCGGATGCTCTACACGCAGTTGCCGGACGGCGAGATCCTCATTGTCGGGCAGCACCTGAGCGACGTCGACCGGGCCGTCAAGCGGCTGGTCTGGATAGACCTGCTGGTCGGTGGCGCGGTGCTGATCCTGCTCGCCTCCATCGGGGCGGCGATCGTCCGTACCAGCCTGAAGCCGCTGGTGGAGATCGAGCGTACGGCTGCCGCCATCGCCGGGGGTGATCTCACCCGGCGGGTGCCCGACCCGGAGCAGGGGCAACCCGTGCCGACCTCGGAGCTGGGTCGGCTCTCCCGGGCGTTGAACGCCATGCTGAACCAGATCGAGGTCGCCTTCACGGCGCGGGCGGCCTCCGAGCTGGCCGCCCGGTCCGCCGAGGCCAGCGCCCGGGACGCGGCCGGCGCGGCGTTGGCCTCGGAGGCGCGGGCCCGGCGCTCCGAGGAGCGGATGCGGCAGTTCGTGGCGGACGCCTCGCACGAGCTGCGGACCCCGCTGACCACCATCCGGGGCTTCGCCGAGCTCTACCGGCAGGGCGCGGCCCGCGCGCCGGAGCAGACCGCCGACCTGCTGCGCCGCATCGAGCAGGAGGCGGCCCGGATGGGGCTGCTGGTGGAGGACCTGCTGCTGCTGGCCCGACTGGATCGGGAACGACCGCTCACCCTCGCCCCGGTGGAGCTGCCCGTGCTGGCCAGCGAGGCGGTCGAGGCCGCCCGGGTGGTGGCACCGGAGCGCCGGATCGAGCTGGACGTCAGGCCCGGCTCCGGCCCGCTGGTGGTCTACGGCGACGACGCCCGGCTGCGCCAGGTCATCGGCAACCTGATGACCAACGCCCTCACGCACACCCCGCCGGACGCCTCGGTGACCCTGCGGCTGCGTTCCGAGCCGGGGAACCTGGCCGTGGTGGAGGTGGCGGACACCGGCCCCGGACTCACCCCTGAACAGGCGGAACGCGTCTTCGAGCGCTTCTACCGGGTGGACGCGGCGCGTACCCGGCGGGCCGGGGGCAACACCGGCACCGGGCTGGGCCTGGCCATCGTCGCGGCGCTGGTGCGCGCCCAGCACGGCACGGTCGAGGTCGCCGAGACCCCCGGTGGGGGAGCGACCTTCCGGGTCCGGCTCCCGCTCGTGCCGGAGGGTGACGCCGAGGACGATGGCGACGCCGAGGGCGAGTGACTTTCAGCCAACATTCAGGTGGGTTCCAGGCGGATCGCAGTGGTGCGCGGCAAGGTGGAGACATGACCGAGCACGAGTCCGACCCGCAGCGCCGGCCGGCCCACCCCGACGCCGAGCCGTCGCACCCCACCGCCGAGCTGCCGCGCGCCGAGCGCGCGCAGTCCGACTCCGCCCCCACCGTCGGCTTCACCACGCCGCCCGCCGGCGAGCCGACCCCCGTCTCCGGCGGCCACCCCGCGACCCCCGTCTCCGGCGGCCACCCCGCAGCCCCCGTCGTCGGCGGACACTCCTCGGCCCCCGTCTCCGGCGGCCACCCCTCGGCCGGTGGCGAGGCGTCGCGTACCGCCGAGGTGGGCCCGGCCGCCGACGGCCCGCGCGCCGGCGAGCCGGCCCGCGCCCCCGAGGCCGCGCCACCCACCCCGCCCGGTCCCTTCGCGCCGGCCCCGGCCGGCGCGCAGTATCCGGCCCCCGGCCAGCCCCAGCAGGGGCATCCGCAGGCACCCGGGCAGCCCGGCCACCCGCACGCCGTGGGCCAGCCGGGCTATCCGCAGCCCGGCTACGCGCAGGCCGCCGGCCAGCCCGGCGCGCCCTGGTACGGCCAGCAGTCCGGCTGGGGTGGCGGGGGACAGCCGGGCCAGCCGTACGGCCACCAGCCGCACCACCCCGGCCAGCCGCTGCCGCCGTGGGCGCCCCCGCAGGCGGGCCCTCGCCCCGGCCGGATCGCCAAGTTCGCCGGCGCGGGCGTCGCGGTGTTCGCGCTGATGCTCGGCTCGGGCGTCGCCGGCGGGGCGCTCGCGCTCGCCGTCGACGGCGACTCCGGCATCACGCGCAACTACTCGGCCGCGCCCATCATCAACAGCGCCGACCTGCCCCGGATCGCCGCCGCCGTGCAGCCCAGCGTCGTCTCGATCGCGACGGACAACGGCGAGGGCTCCGGCGTGATCCTCACCGCCGACGGCTTCGTGCTCACCAACAACCACGTCGTCTCCTCCGGCAGCGGGGACCGGGTCGTGGTGACCTTCGCCGACGGCAAGACGGCCCAGGCCCGGATCGTCGGCACCGACCCGAAGACCGACCTGGCGGTGGTGAAGGCCAGCGGCGTCAGCGGCTTGAAGGCCGCCACCTTCGGCGACAGCGACGCGATGCAGGTCGGCGACCAGGTGCTCGCCCTCGGCAGCCCGCTGGGCCTCCAGGGCTCCGTCACCGCCGGCATCCTCAGCGCCCGGGACCGCACCATCCAGGCGGGCAGCGGCGAGCAGCGGCAGGAGTCCAACCAGGGAGCCTCCTCGATCGCCGGGCTGCTCCAGACCGACGCGCCGATCAACCCCGGCAACTCCGGCGGCGCCCTGGTCAACACCCGGGGCGAGGTGATCGGCATCAACACCGCGATCGCCACCGCCGGGCAGGGCAGCACCGGCAACATCGGCCTCGGCTTCGCGATCCCCAGCAACAAGGCCAAGGACGTGGCCGGCAAGCTCCAGCGGGGCGAGAAGGTCAGCCACCCGTCGCTGGGGGTCAGCGTGACCACCGCCGAGGGCGGGGGCGCCCTGGTCGCGGCGGTCACCCCGGGCAGCGCCGCCGAGAAGGCCGGACTGCAGCGCGGCGACGTGGTGACCCGGTTCGGCGACAAGCCGGTCAACGACTCGGACGACCTGGTCGGCGCCGTGCAGGCCGGCAAGGTCGGCGACCGGGTCCAGGTGACCTACAAGCGCAACGGCAGCGAATCCACCGCGACCGTGACGCTCGCCGAGGCGTCGTAACCGGTAACCACGACATTCCTCCTCCCTCCGGCGGCGGGTGGCGGGGCCAAGGGGGTTGGCTCCGTCACCCGCCGCTCCCTCCCCAGACGGCGGTTCACCCGGTGCGGGTGAACCGCCGTCACCCTTCGCGCCGGCATCGTCGGCGAGGACCGGTGAGGCGTACGGGGGGGTGCGATGACCACGGCAGCGGCCGTCCGGACGGACGAGCGGATCCAGCGGGACGTGCTCGACGAACTGGCCTGGGACGCCCAGGTGCAGCCGAACGAGATCGGGGTGAGCGTCCACGACGGCGTGGTGACCCTGACCGGTCAGGTCGACGCGTACGCGCTCACCTGGGCGGCGCGACGCTGCGCGCAGCGCGTACGGGGGGTGCGGGCGGTCGCCGACGAGATCGAGGTGCGGCTGCCCGGCGAGCCGGGGCGTACGGACGCCGAGATCGCGATCGCGGCGAGCCGGGCACTGGAGTGGGACAGCTTCGTGCCCGCCGAGCGACTCGACGTCACCGTGTCCGACGGCTGGGTGCTGCTCCGGGGCGAGGTGGAGTTCGGCTGGCAACGGCGTACCGCCGAGTGGGAGCTGCGCCGGCTGCGGGGCGTACGCGGGGTGACCAACCTGGTCGACGTGCGGCCCGTCATCCAGCCGGACGCCGAGCGCCGACGGCGCGACCTCCAGCGGGCGCTCGGGCGCGGCCTCGGCACCGAGCGGGTGACCGTCGAGCTGGACGGGGACACGGTCGTGCTCGCCGGGGTCGTCCGATCGTGGTGGGAACGGGACGAGGCGGAGCGGACGGCGTGGTCCGGCGAGGGGGTACGGGCGGTGCGGAACCGGCTCCTCGTCGGCGGGTGACCGCCCGGATCATCCCGTTTAGTGGTGCCGCCGCCGGGAAACCGGCGGGGATCCCGCCCCTCAGGCGGGGCCCGGTCGGGGCGAGGCGGCCGGTGCTGCACAGCAGTGACCGAGGGGGAGGTTCCGTGGCCGTCGAGCATCCGTCGCCCGAGCGATCGGCACAGGGACCGTTGCGGATCGCGATGGTGGTGCCGCCCTGGCTGTCGGTGCCGCCACCCGGCTACGGCGGGCTGGAGCAGGTGGTGACCGGCCTGGTGGAGACGCTGATCGAGCGAGGTCACCAGGTCACCGTCTTCGGGGCCGGCCGCGAGCACGGCACACCGGCCGAGTTCGTCTCCACGGTGCCCGACCTGCAGTTCGAGCGGCTCGGCGAGGCGCTGCCCGAGCTGGCCCACCTGGCCCGGGTCAACCACCGGGTCCACGCGGGCGACTTCGACGTCGTCCACGACCACACCACCATCGGCCCGCTGATCGCCGGCCACCGGGTCGTGCCCACCGTGGCCACCGTGCACGGCAACCCCGTGGGCGAGTACGGCGACGTGCTCAGCGAGGCCGACACGGGCGTCGGGCTGGTGGCCATCTCGCACGCCCAACGCCGGCTGAATCCGGCGCTGCCCTGGGTCGGCACGGTGCACAACGCGATGGACCTCCGGGGCGTCCCGCACAAGACCGCGCCCTCGCAGGGGCCGGTGCTCTGGCTGGCCCGGTTCAGCCCCGACAAGGGCCCGGACGCCGCGATCCGGGCGTGCCGCGCGGCCGGTCTGCCGCTGGTGCTGGCCGGCAAGTGCAACGAGCCGGCCGAGCACCGCTACTACGACCAGGCGGTCCGGCCCCTGCTCGGCGAGGACGTCCGGGTGGTGTTCGACGCGGGCCGGGCCGAGGCGCTGCGGCTGCTGGTCGAGGCCCGGTGCCTGATCATGCCGATCCAGTGGGAGGAACCGTTCGGCATGGTGATGGTGGAGGCGATGGCGACCGGCACGCCCGTGGTGGCGCTGGACCGGGGCGCCGTACCGGAACTCGTCCGGCCCGGGACGACCGGCCTGATCTGCGAGCACGTGGACGAGCTGCCCGCCGCGTTGCGGGCGGCGACGGACCTCGACCCGGCGGCCTGCGTCGCGCACGTGGCGGAGAGCTTCTCCACCGAGAAGATGGCCGTCGGCTACGAGGACGTGTACCGGCGCTTCATCGCCGAGGTGGCGGCCGTGGAGGCGCGCAGGCCGGTCCGGGCCAGGGCCCGCTGACCGCCGGTCAGACCTGCGCGGCGGCGAGCGCGGTGATCGCGCTGTCCAGCCGGCGGGCGTACGCGTCGGTGACGGCGCCCTCACCGCGTCGCACCGCGACCTTCTCGCGGAGCCGGGCGATCCGCTCGCCCAGGTCGCCGGAGCGGGCGCGGGCCGCGTCGGTCAGGTTGCGCAGCTCGTTGCGGAAGTCGAGGCCCACGTCGGGGCGGATCCCCCCGTCGTCGAGGCCCGCGCCGATCAACCCGTCGACCCGGTTGGCCGCCTCGATGAGGTCGCCGGGTTCCGGCGGTGTCCGGGCCGGCCCGGGCGCGACCGGTGCGGCGGACGTCGGCGCCGAGGTCGCCGGGGGCGGTACGACGTCGGCCGTCGGCGTGGCGGAGGCCGCCGGCTCGGACGGACCCGTGGTGGGCAGCGCCCGGGGCGGGCTCGCCTCCTCCTGACGGATCGCGGGCACGGCCAGCGCCACCCCCACGAGCAGTACGACCGGCACGACCAGCACCGGCCGTGGCAGGCGACGTCGACGCCGCTGGCGGGCGAGGCGGGCGCTGCGCGTCTCCGCCCCGCTGCCCGGCCCTGCCGCCTCGTCCGGTCCCGCCTTCCCGCCCGGCCCTCCTGCTGCCCCGCCCGGTCCTGCTGCCAGCGGCAGGGTGGCGGGGGTGGCAGCTGCCTGGGGGACGGTGGCCGCCGGTGCCGGGGCCGGCAGCGTCGGGAGGGTGACCGTCGGCGCGAGCATGGTGGCGGCCTGCGGGTCGGCGGGGAGCAGTTGGTCCCGCAGGAGCGTGGCGACCTGGCGCGCGGTGGGCCGGTCCAGCGGGTCTCGCGCCAGGCAGCGCAGGCACGTGCGGGCCACCTCCGGCGGCAGGCCCGGCAGGTCCGCCAGCGAGGGTGGCCCCGCCCCGGCGAGCGCCTCGCTGAGCTGCTCCCAGGTGTCCGCCGGGTACGGCACCCGACCGGTCAGCGCCTCGTAGAGCAGCACGCCGAGGGAGTACACGTCGGTCGCCGGCTGGGCGGGCGCCCCGTCGAGCCGCTCCGGGGCCACGTACGCGGGCGTGCCGAAGGTGCCCCCGTCCTCGTCGTCGTCCGGCGCGCCGATCCGGGTGGCGATGCCGAAGTCGAGCACCTTGGCCCCCGCCCGGGTCATCATGACGTTGGCCGGGGTGATGTCCCGGTGCACGATGCCGAGCCGGTGGGCGGCGGCGAGCGCGTCCGCCACCTGGGCCCCGACCTCGGCCGCCTCGGTCCACGGCATCGGCCCCTCGGTGAGCCGGACCTCCAACTCCTCGCCGGTCAGCAGCTCCATCACCACGAACGACGTGATCGAACCGTCGGGCGCGACCGTCTCGCCGTAGTCGTGCACCGAGGTGACGTGGGGGTGGACGAGCTGGGCGGCGGCGCGCGCCTCCTCGCGCACCATGTCGCGGAAGCGGGCGTCGGCCGCGAGCGACGGGGCGAGCACCTTCAGCGCCACGGTCCGGTCGAGGACCTCGTCCCGCGCCCGCCAGATCACCGACATGCCACCGGCGCCGATCTGGTCGACGAGCCGGTACCGGCGGGCCAGCAACCGGCCGGGGTGCAGTGCTGGCTTCACGGATCGCACCTGCCTCGCTGTGGGAGCGCTATCAGGTTGCGTGAATGTGTCGGGCCTGTCAACGGTCGGCTACCTTCCGGAGCCGGGCCCGGTCCTGGCGGCCCCGGCAGCCGCCGACCCTGGAACGCCGAGCGCACCTTCGACGTGGGCGACCCCGACGAGCTGCTGGCCTGCGCCGGAGAGCGTCGTCGCCGCCACCTCGCCGGGCGGCCCCGGGCGGCCCCTTTCGCGCCCGTGCCAGGATGAGGCCATGTCGCGGGGACCGGTGGCGTTCGTACTGGGGGGCGGGGGAGTCCTCGGCGCTGTCGAGGTGGGCATGCTGCGGGCACTGTTCCGGGCCGGCATCACGCCCGACCTGGTGCTGGGGACCTCGATCGGGGCGGTCAACGGCGCGCTGGTCGCCGCCGAACCGTCTGAGGCGGTCACCGACCGGCTGGTCCGGCTCTGGGCCTCCCCCGAGGCGAGCGAGGTGTACGGCGACTCGGTGGCCCGCCAACTGCGCCGGTTCGCCGCCCGTACCCACCTGCACTCGCCGCGCCCGCTGCGCAAGCTGCTGGAGGCGGAGCTGGGCGCGGAGACCACCTTCGCCGACCTCCAGGTGCCCTTCCGCTGCTGCGCGGCCAACATCGAGCGGGCCGCGGAGCACTGGTTCGACCGCGGGCCGCTGGTGCCGGCCGTACTCGCCTCCGCCTCGGTGCCGGGGCTGCTGCCGCCGGCCCGGATCGACGACCAGCACTACGTCGACGGCGGGATCGTCAACTCCATCCCCATCGGGGAGGCCGTCGCCGTGGGCGCGAAGCGCATCTTCGTACTCCAGGTGGGCCGGATCGAGCGGGAACTGACGCCGCCCCGGCGGCCCTGGGAGATCGCCCAGGTCGCGTTCGAGATCGCCCGGCGGCACCGGTTCGCCCGGGAGATGGCGGCCCTGCCCGACGGGGTGGAGGTGCACGTGCTGCCCACGGGAGGGTTGGAGCCGCGCGACGACACGCCGTGGGCGTACCGCGACATGGCGGCGGTGGGGCGGCGGATCAGCCGCGCCTACACGGCCTCCCGGCGCTACCTGGCCACGCAGCTGGAGCACTGATGCCGCTGCCGCCGAGGTGGGCCCGCCGGTTGTTCCTGGCCCCCGGCGTGGTGCTGCTCGCCTTCCTGGTGGTGACGACCCTGCCGGTCTGGGCGCTGCTCGCGGCGGCCGTCTCGCCGCTCGTTCCGGGCCGGCTGCGGCCGTTGCGCCTGCTCTGGCTCGGCTGCGTCTACCTGGTCTGGGACGCCTCGGCGCTGCTCGCGCTCTTCCTGCTCTGGGTCGCCTCCGGCTTCGGCTGGCGGGTCCGCTCGCCGGGCTTCCAGCGGGCCCACTACGTGCTCGCCGGCTGGTTCCTGCGGATCCTCTTCTGGCAGGCCCGCTGGGCGCTGCACCTGAGCATCGACGTGGTGGGCACCGACCCCGACACGGCCCTGCCCGGCCGGCCCGAGCTGGTGCTCTGCCGGCACGCCGGCCCCGGCGACTCGTTCATCCTCATCCACGCCCTGGTCAACTGGTTCAACCGGGAGCCGCGGATCGTGCTGAAGGACAGCCTCCAGTGGGACCCGGCGGTCGACGTGCTGCTCAACCGGCTGCCGAACCGCTTCCTCGCGCCGGGCCCGGACGGTCGGGGATCGGTGACCGAGCAGATCGGGCACCTGGCGCAGGGCCTGGACGACGACGACGCCTTCGTGATCTTTCCGGAGGGCGGCAACTTCACCCCCGGTCGCCGGCTGCGGGCCATCGACCGGCTGCGCGCGCTCGGCCTCGAACTCATGGCGCGGCGCGCGGAACGGATGCGGCACGTGCTCGCCCCGCAGCCGGGCGGGCTGCTCGCGGCTCTGGACGCGGCGCCCGACGCCGGGGTGATCTTCGTGGCACACACCGGCCTGGACCGGATGCTCACCGTCGGTGACGTGTGGCGGGAACTGCCGATGGACAAGCGGATCGTCATGCGTTTCTGGTCGGTGCCGCCGGAGGAGGTGCCGGCCGGTCGGCAGGAGCGGATCGACTGGCTTTTCGACTGGTGGGCGCGGATAGACGAGTGGATCGCGGCCAATCGGGACGGTGCCGCGTAGGGTGCGCTCGTGGACCAGATCTGCGTGGTGACGACTGTGGTGGACGCCCGCTCGGTCGCTGACGTGATGGCGGCGGCGGCCGTCGCGGGACGGCTCGCGGCCTGCGCGCAGGTGGGCGGCCAGGTGGACAGCACCTACTGGTGGCGTTCCGGGGTGGAGACCAGCACCGAGTGGTCGGTGCAGTTCAAGACCGCACCGGACCGGGCCGCCGCGCTGGTGGAGCAGATCCGGGCCAGCCACCCGTACGAGGTGCCGGAGATCCTGGTGAGCCGGGTGGACAGCGGCGATCCCGGCTACGCCACCTGGGTGTACGAGCACACCCGGCCCTGAGTACGAGCACTCTGGTCAGGTGATCTCCCGGCCTTCATGATGGCCGGGTGCAGAACACCGGCTATCCCTGTCCCGCCTGCGGCGCGCCGGCCGACCTCGGTTCCGGCTGCTCCGGCTGCGGCCGGCCGCCGCACCCGGCCGCGGCCGAGGTGGTCCGGCTCGACCGGGAGATCGTCGCGCTCGGCGGCGAGGTCGAGCGGGCCCGCGCGACGTACCAGGGGCTCGTCGACCGGCTGGGCGCGGTCCGGCAGCGGCGGGCGGCGCTGGCCGCGGCGGTCCGGGCGGAGTTCCCCGTGCCGCGCCCGGCGGCTCCCGCGACTGCGACGCCGATGCGCCCCGCCGCCCCGAACCCGATGCCGGCCCACGCGATGCCGGCCCACCCGGTGCCGGCCCACGCTGCGCCGGGCGTGGTGCCGCCGCAGGCCGCGCCTCCGCCGCCCGGGTGGCCGGGCCACGCGCCGGTCGTCCCGGCGCCGGCCGGCGTCGGCGGGGCGGAGACCTCCACCCGTACGGTGCAGGGTCTGCTCTTCGTCCTCGGCGGGCTGCTGCTGGGCACCGCCGCGGTGGTCTTCACGGCGGTCGCCTGGGCGGCGGTGGGGGTCGCCGGTCGGGCCCTGATCCTGTTCGCGTTCACGGCGCTCGCCCTGGCCGTGCCGCTGGTGGCGGTGCGGCGCGGGCTGCGCGGCACGGCGGAGACCTTCGCCGCCGTCGGGCTGCTGCTGGTGCTCCTGGACGGCTACGCCGCCTGGTCGGTCGACCTGGTCGGCGTCGCGGACTGGCCCGCCACCCGGTACGCCGCGCTGGTCGGGGGGGCCAGCGCGGCGGTCGCCGCCGGGTACGCCCGGCTCAGCGGGCTGACGGTGCCGTGGTTCGCGGCCCTGGTGACCGCGCAACCGGTGCTGCCGCTGCTCGCCGCCGACGCGCGACCGGACGCCGCCGGCTGGGCGCTGGTCTTCCTGGGGGTGGCGCTGCTCGACCTGGCGGTGCTGGTCGCGTTGCGCCGTCGCAGCGGCCCGTCGACGGGTGCCGCGACCGTGGGCGCCCCGCTGGCGGACGCCGCGACCGTGGGCGCCCCGCTGGCGGACGCCGCGACGGTGGGCGGCCCGTCGGCGGAGGCCGGTCCGGTGGGCGGCGTCCCGGCCGTCGCCGGGGCGGTGCGGCCGGGCGCCGCGTCGCCCGCGCCGACCGGGGAGCGGCCGGCGGTCGTCGCCGGGCGTGTCCTCGCCTGGGTGGGGCACGCGGGCGCGCTGCTCGTGGCCGCGTGCTGCGCGGTGGTGCCGTTGGCCGTCGGCCGGGCCGCCGGCATCCCGCTGCTGGCCGGGGTGCCGCTGCTGCTCGTGGCGCTGACGCTGCTGGGCACCGCGCTGCTCACCGGCGGGGCCGTGTTCCGCGCCGTGGCCGCCGCGCTGCTGGTGCCGGTGCTGGCCGGCGCGCTGGTCCGCCCGATGGCGGAACTGGGCCTGTCGCCGGTGCTCTCCGCGCTGGTCGTGGTGGCCCTGGCCGGCGCGGTTCTGCTGCTGCCCGCCGGGTGGCGGACCGGTCCCCGCGCGGGCGCGCTGCTGGTGGCCGGCGGGACGGCCCAGTTCGTCGTGCTGCTGGCCGTCGCGCTCGCCGGCGCCACCGCCGGCCGCTCGCTGCCGCCGTGGCGGGGGGCCGCTCCCGGACCCGAACTGGACCAGGGCTGGCAGCTCCCGGTGGTGATCGCGCTGACCGTGGCCGCCCTGGGGCTGCTGCTGCCGAGGGCCGCCCGGCCGGCGCTGGCCGCGATCGGGGTGGCGGCCGTCGCGCTGGCGGTGCCCGCCGGCTGGCCGTCGCCCTGGCCCGCGGTCGTGGCCCTGGACCTGGTGGCGGCGGTCGGCCTGCTGGCCCTCGCCGTGGCGCGTCCGGGCGTCCGGTCCTGGACGTCCCTGGCGGCGGGGGTCGCCGGAGCCGTCCTGCTCGGGCACGGCCTGGTGGTCGGGCTCGCCGCGCCCGCCGGGGCGGGGGCGGCGCTCGGGGTGCTGCTGGTCGTCGGGACCGCTGTGGCGGCGGCCGGCCGGCGCGGCACGCCCGTGCAGCGCGGGGTGGCGGGGGCGGCGTTGTCCGTCGTACCGCTCGCCGTCCCGGCCGTCGCGGTCGTCGCCCTCCTCGCCGCCGCCGCGCCGGCCTGGTGGCAGGCGCGGGCGGCGCTCGCCGCCGTCGCGCTGCTGCCCGTCGGACTGCTCGCGGTCCGCCGGCACTGGCCCGACCTGCGGGCGTACGCCTCTGTCGGCGTCGCCGTGGCGGTCACGGCGGTCGGGTTGGCGCCGGTGGCCGTACCGGCCGACGAACCGGTGGCGCTCTACGCCGCCGTAGCGGTGCTGCTGGCGGCGCTGGGCGGCGCGGGGCGCTCCGACGTCGTACTGCGGGTGGCCGGCGTCGGGCTGCTCGTGGTCTCGGTCGCCACCGCGGTGCCGGTGGTGCTGAAGGCGCTCTTCGCCCCGTACGGCGCGGTGGCGCCCTGGTCCGGGGTGCCCACCGTACGGGCCGATGCGGGGGCGTTCCCGGTGGGCCTGGCGCTGGTCGCGCTCCTGGTGGCCGGGATGGTGGCCGGCCGGCGGGACCGGGGCGTCGGCCGGCCCGACCCCACCGCCGTCCCGACCAGGGGTGGCGGCTGGTGGCGGGCCGCGCTGGTCGCGGTGCCGTTCGCCGCCGCCGCGCTGCCCGTACTGCTGATGGCCGCCGGCGTGCCGTGGCCGGTGCTGCCGGTCGTCACGCTGCTCGTCGGGGTGGCCCTGGTGCTGTGCGCCGCGCTGGCCGCGTCGCGCCCCCTGCTCGCCCCGGTCGGGCTGCCGGTGGGGCTGGTGCTGGTGCTGTCCGGGCTGCTCGGGCTGCTGGCCACCCGGGCGGGCACGATCGTCGGCCTCGGCGTGCTCGTGGTCGCGGCGACGGTGGTCGGCGTCGCCGCCCGCCGGGACGACGCCCGGCTGGGCGGCGCCCTGGCCGCGGTGGCCGCCGCGACCGGCCTCGCGGTCGTCGCGCCGCTGGCCGGTGGGCTGCCGGTACGGGCGGCGGCGTTCAGCGTGCTCGCCGTCGCGACGCTCACCCTGGCCGCCGCAGCGGTGCTCAACCGCCCCGGCGGGGTGGTGGCGACTCCGGGTCGGCGAGGGCGGGACGCGGCGGTGGCGCTGGACGCGGTGGCCCAGGCGGTGGCGCTGGTCGCGCTGCTGCTCGCGGTGGGCTCGCTCCGGCACGCGGCGGCGGTCTGTGTGCTGTGGGGCGCCGCCGTCGCGTTGCGCGTACTGCGCCGGGGCGAGTCGTCGGGCCGGCGGTGGGTCTTCGCGGGCATCGCCGGCGGCAGCGAACTGCTCGGCGGCTGGCTGCTGCTGGCCGCCGGGAGCGTGGCGGTGCTGGAGGCGTACACGGTGCCGGCGGCCGCGCTGGCTCTCGTGGCGGGCCTGGTGGCGCTGCGTACCCGGCCCGGGCTGAACAGTTGGCTGGCGCTGGGCCCGGGGCTCGCCGCCGCGCTGCTGCCGAGCCTGGTGTCGGTGCTGGTGGCCCCGGACGCGCAGCCGTGGCGGCGGCTGCTGCTGGGTGTCGCCGCGCTCGGCGTGGTGCTCGCCGGGGCGACCCGCCGGTGGCAGGCGCCGGTGCTGCTGGGCGGGGTGACCCTGGCGCTGCTCGCGCTGCACGAACTGGTCCGGGGCTGGGACCTGCTGCCCCGGTGGGTCTTCCTGGCGGTCGGCGGGTTCGCGCTGATCGGGCTCGCCACCACCTACGAGCGGCGCCGCCGCGACCTGGCCCGCCTCCGGGCCGCCGTCGGCCGGATGGGCTGACGGGCCGGTCGGGCTGACGGGCCGGTCGGGGCCGGACCCGCTGACGGGGCCGCTCACGGGCCCGCGAGGTAGGGCTCGCCCTACCTCGCACTCGGGGGTGTGCAGGGTTACTCAGCGCAACCGTTTCACCGGAGACTCGAAGGGGACGCGCCGGCCGGCGCGAACCGTGATCGACGAACGGGAACGGGGGCGTGATGGTGCTGGAAGCGGTGGCGGATCCGCCGGTACGACGGGGGAGTGACTACGCGCAGTTGTCCCGGCGGATCAGCGGGGCGGGCCTGCTGGAGCGACGTCCGGGACGGTACGTCACCCGGATCGTGCTCACGCTGGGTGTCTTCGCGGCCGGCTGGGTCGCGGTCGGCCTGCTCGGTGACTCGTGGGCGCAGTTGCTGGTGGCCGTCTTCCTGGCCGTCGCCACCACCCAGGTCGCGTTCCTCGGTCACGACGCGGGCCACCGGCAGATGTTCCGGCGGCGTGGACCGAGCGAGGCCATCGGCCTGCTCACCGGCAACCTGGCCGTCGGGCTGAGCTACGGCTGGTGGGTCGACAAGCACAACCGCCACCACGCCAACCCCAACCACACCGACGAGGACCCGGACGTCGGGGCCGGCGCGCTGGTCTGGACGTACGAGCAGGCCGCCGCGACGCGCGGACTCGGCCGCCGGCTGGCCCGTCGGCAGGCGTGGCTGTTCTTCCCGATGCTGCTGCTGGAGGGGCTCGCCCTGCACGTGGCGAGCGTACGGGCGATCGTGGGGCGGGACGCCGACGGCGCCTTCCGTACCCCCATGCGACGTCGAGGCGTCGAGGCGCTGCTGCTGGCCCTGCACGCGGTGGCCTACGTCGGCGCGCTGCTGCTGGTGATGTCGCCGCTGAAGGCGCTGCTCTTCGTCGCCGTACACCAGGGACTGTGGGGCCTCTACATGGGCTGCTCGTTCGCCCCGAACCACAAGGGCATGCCGATGCCCACCGCCGACGACAACCTGGACTTCCTGCGCAAGCAGGTGCTCACGTCGCGCAACGTGCGGGGCGGGCGGGTCGTCGACGTCGCCCTGGGCGGGCTCAACTACCAGATCGAGCACCATTTGTTCCCGAACATGCCCCGGGCCAACCTGCGCCGGGCCCGGCCGATCGTGCGCGCCTACTGCGCCGAGCGGGGCATCCCGTACGCCGAGACGGGGCTGGTCGAGTCGTACCGTCAGGCGCTCGCGCACCTGCACGAGGTGGGCCGGCCGCTGCGCGGCTGAGTACGCGCGACGGGGGCGGCGCGGTCGGCGCCGCCCCCGTCCGTGCGTGCGGTCGGGCTGAAGAGGAACCCGGCTCAGGAGCCGAGGGACTCGATCAGCTCCTGCGGGGCCTCCTGCGTGTCGCCGGCAGCGGGCTTCTTCACGGTGACCGGGGTGCCGAAGTCCGAGTACGTGGTGATCATGGTGCCCAGCGACTCGTGCAGCACCTGGGTGTCGACGGCGAACTCGACGAGCCGGCCCTGGTCGTCGACCCGGGCGGTGAACGGTACGGCCTTGGCCTTGTCGCCGAGGGCTTGGATGGCCTTGTCGTCGGGCTTGGTGCGGGTGTAGTCGAGGACGCCGGAGTAGGTGCCCGGCCCGGTCTTCTCGACGTCGACGACGCTCTCGACCATCTGCTGCGCGCCGCCCGGGTCACCGTCGGGCATCATGTTGAGCTGGGCGCTCTTGCCGAGCTTGGTGACGTCCATGTGCATCCACTTCTTCGGCATCCCCTCCATGCCGGTGACCTTCAGGTAGACGTCGTCGCCGAGCATCAGGATCCGGAAGGTGCCCTCCGCGCCCATCTTCAGCGTCATGTCGCCGCTCTTGGCGGCCGGGTCCATCATGCCGTCGCCGTTGATGACCGGCGACGTCAGCTTCACCTTGACGCTCTGCTGGTTCAGCTTCTTCGCCGCGGCGCCCAACTCCGCGCGGGCGTCGGCCGGGGCGCTGCTGGCCGCCGCCGCGCCGGTGGTGGCGCCCCCGTCGCCGGCCGGAGCCTCCGCGTCCGTCCCCCCGCCGCACCCGGTGAGCCCGAGAGCGAGCGCGGCGACGAGTGCGACCCCCGTGGTCGCCAACCGTCGAGTGTTCATCGTGGAATCTCCTCACGCAGGGTTGGCCGGGGATGACGGCTGGTCACGGCCCCGGCCGGGCCGCCGGTCAGCCTAACCCGCCGCTGCACAGCCGCCCATCTATGTCGTGGCGTCCTCCGGGCCACGGTGCCGCCGGTGGCCGGCCCACGACCCCGGCCCCGGCCCCGGCTCGCGCCTACCTGCCGCCCGGGTCGGTGACGGCCTCCGCCGCTGGTCGGCGTCGTCGCGCGGTCCCGGTAGGGTCTCCCCATGGCAGACCTGCTCACCGCCGAGGCGGTGCGAGACGAGTTGGGCGAGCTGGCGGGCTGGTGCCGCCGCACGCCCCCGCTGAGCGGCTTCACCGGGCGTGACCTGGGACCGACCCGGCGGATCGGCGACATCGTGGGGAGCGTCGGATGAGATTCGAGATCAGTAAGGTGCTGGACGCCATCGAGGGCCGGGTCAGCACCGATCCGTCGCTGGCCCGGGCCGTCGTCGACCTGGCCGAGGTGATCCGCTACCAGGATCTCGACGGCGGCCGACCGGCGAGCCTGCTCCGCCTCGGCATGGTGATCGACGCCCTCGCCCGGGAGATGGAGGAGGACAGCGTCCCCGTCTACGCGGTGGTCCACCGGGCCCTGCTCTCCGACGCCGACCTCACCTCCAACGAGCGCATGGTGGTCCGCCGGTGGGCCGACGACGGGCTGGTCGAGGTGCTCGACAACCCGGGCGACCGGATGCTGGAGGTGGCAGACCTGCTCGGGTTGCCGGTGCTGACCCGGGTGCGGGCCGACGGCCTGCGCGGGCGCTACCCGTGGCTGGTCGAGCAGGCCGGTCGGGTGCTCGCCCCGGTCCCCGGCGCCGGGGGACCGGCCTTCGTCGCCCACGTCGGCGGCGGGCACACGCCGGTCGCCGGTGACCGTTCGCCGGCCGGCGCGAAGCTGCTCGCCCGGAAGTGGCGGTGCCCCGAGCCCGGCTGTGCGCTCTTCGGTGGTGGCGGGGGCGGTGGGGCCTTCGCCGACCTGGCCGGGGTGGTGGAGCGCAGCCCCGCCGGCCAGTCACCGCCCACCCTGCGCGGCGGCGCGCCGACCTGCCCCCGGCACGGCGCCCGGCTGGGCGACGCCGGTCCGCGACCGCGCAGCGCCGTCCTCGCCGTCCGGGTGGGTGGGCTGATCCGGCGCCGCTTCGTGCTCACCGAGGAGCAGCCGGTGGTGGTGGGCCGGGCACCCGACCAGTCCGGGGGGATCGTCCTCGGGCAGTGGCTCAACGACGAGGCGCGCCGCTGGATCAGCCGCAGCCACGTCCGCTTCGAGCTGCGGGTCGGCGAGGTGATCGTGACCGACGTGAGCACCAACGGCTCGGGCATCCGCCCGAACGGCTCGATGGTGGAGGCCGAGCGCGTCCCGCTGGCGCCCCAGCAGTCCCGCGTGCTGGCCGAGGGCGACATGGTGGAGCTCTATCCCGGGGTGCAGATCGGCCGGCCCGGCGAGCTTCCCACCGGCGCCTCCTACACGCCGACCTCGGTCATGGCCGAGGCCCCCACGATGGCGATGCGCCTGCCCCGCTGATCCGCCGGGCAACGACGGCGGGCGCCGGGACCGTGGTCCCGACGCCCGCCTTTCGTCGTACGGGGCTCAGCCGGCCAGCACGGCGGCGAGCTGGGCGACCGCGTGGTCGATCTCCTGCTCGGTGATCACCAGCGGCGGGGCGAGCCGGATGGTGGCGCCGTGGGTGTCCTTGGCGAGCACCCCGCGCTCGGCGAGCCGCTCGCACGCCTCCCGGCCGCTCATCAGCGCCGGGTCGATGTCGAGGCCGGCCCACAGGCCACGGCCCCGCACCGCCACGAGGCCCCGGCCGACCAGCGACCGGAGACCGGCGTGCAGTCGGGCGCCCAACTCGGTCGAGCGGCGCTGGAACTCGCCGGTGGCCAGCAGCCGGACGACCTCGGTCGCGACGGCGCACGCCAGCGGGTTGCCGCCGAACGTGGAGCCGTGCTGACCCGGCCTGAGCACGCCGAGCACGTCGGCGTTCGCGGCCACCGCGGAGACCGGCACGATACCGCCGCCCAGCGCCTTGCCCAGCAGGTACATGTCGGGCGTGACGCCCTCGTGGTCGCAGGCGAAGGTGTCCCCGGTCCGGCCGAGGCCGGACTGGATCTCGTCGGCGATGAAGAGCACGTTCTGCTCGGTGCAGACCCGGCGTACGCCCGGCAGGTAGCCCTCCGGCGGCACCACGACGCCCTGCTCGCCCTGGATCGGCTCGATCAGGACAGCGACGGTGTTCTCGTCGATCGCGGCGGCCAGCGCGTCCAGGTCGCCGTAGGGCACCACGGTGAAGCCCGGGGTGTACGGCCCGAAGTCGGCCCGCGCGTCCTCGTCCGTGGAGAAGCTGACGATGGTGGTCGTACGGCCGTGGAAGTTCCCCTCGGCCACCACGATGTTGGCCTGGCCCGGGGCGACGCCCTTGACCTGGTAGCCCCACTTGCGGGCGACCTTGATGCCGGTCTCCACCGCCTCGGCGCCGGTGTTCATCGGCAGCACGAGGTCCTTGCCGCACAACTCGGCCAGCTCGCGGCAGAAGTCGGCGAACTGGTCGTGGACGAACGCCCGGCTGGTGAGGGTCAGCCGGTCGAGCTGGGCGTGCGCGGCCGCGATCAGCGTCGGGTGCCGGTGGCCGAAGTTCAGTGCCGAGTAGCCGGCCAGGCAGTCGAGGTAGCGGCGACCGTCCACGTCGGTCAGCCAGGAGCCCTCGGCGGAGGAGATCACCACCGGCAACGGGTGGTAGTTGTGCGCGGTCCACCGCTCCGCGTCGCGGATCGCCTCCGGCGTCCGCAGCATGTCGTCGATCACTGGCTCGCCTTTCCCTGACGGAGTCGCAACGTGCAGCACTTCGGTCCGCCGCCGGCTTTGCGCAGCTCGGAAAGGTCGACACCGATCGTCTCGTAGCCCCGGTCGCGCAGCTTCGCGGCCAGCCCGGTGGCCTGCGCCGGCAGCACCACGTGCCGGCCGTCGCTGACCGCGTTCAACCCGAAGACCTCCGCGTCGGCCAGGGTGGCGTGCACCGCGTCGGGGAAGAGCCGGCGCAGCACCGCCCGGCTGCCGGGCGAGAACGCCTCCGGCAGGTACGCCACGGTCCGTTCGTCGAGCACGGTGAGCGCGGTGTCCAGGTGGTAGAAGCGGGGGTCGACCAGTTGCATGGTCACCACCGGGTAGCCGAAGACCTCCTGGAGTTGCGCGTGCGAGGCGTGCGCGGTGCGGAAGCCGGTGCCGGCCAGCAGGAAGTCGCCGGCCAGCAGGATGTCGCCCTCGCCCTCGTTGACGTGCTTCGGGTCGTGCATCTCGAAGCCGGCGGCCTCGAACCAGGCGCGGTAGGCGGGGGCCTCGTCGGCGCGCTGCGGGTCGCGGAACTGCACCGCCATCGCCTTGCCGTCGATCACGGTGCCGCCGTTGGCGGCGAACACCATGTCGGGCAGGCCGGGCACCGGAGCGATCTCCTCGACGGTGTGGCCCAGGTCCCGGTAGGTCTGCCGCAGCTGCTCCCACTGCCGGACGGCGAGGTCGACGTCGACCGGCGCGGTCGGGTCCATCCACGGGTTGATGGCGTAGTCGACGGCGAAGTACGTCGGCCGGCACATCAGGAAGCGCTGGCTGGTGGCGTCCATCGTCATTGTCCTGCTCCCAGGGTCGGGCGCGCCCGGCCACCTTCGGCCCACGGGCTGGCGCCGTTGCTCAACGCTATGTCGGCACCGATGATTGAATCCACCGCTGGAAGTTGCGCAGGCCGACGGATCGTTGCGTCTGGGGGATTGTGAACGATGGTTCGTTGCGTACGGCGCCGCGTGGAGGCGCTCCGCCGGGACCCGGCCCGGAAAACACTTCGGGGGCGGCGAACCGCCGCCCCCGAAAAGGGTTGCCCGGCTGGTGAACCACCAGGCTGGTCGGGCGTCGCCGGTGAACCACCGGCGCTGCCGGCACGTCGCCGGCGAGCCGATCATTGCCCGCTAGAAGCGGTCCACAAACTGTGAGTCGAGCCACTCGCGGAACCGCTGCACCCAGTCCCCGTCGGTGGTCGGCCAGTCGAACTGGCCGGTCATCGCCAGCACGCCGAGCACCACTGCGCCGAGGCCCAGCGCGATGCCGAGCAACGCGTCGGTCTTGCCGGCGATGTGCCGGCGGCGGGTGGCCATCAGGCCGAGCACCGCGAGGATCGCGCCGAGGGCGCCGAGCGCGATGCCGTAGCCGGCGAGGGCGCCGGTGAGCACGAAGAGCGCCCCGGCCACGCCGACGACCAGACCCAGCGTGGCGAGCAGGCTGGCCCGGGGCTTCGGGCCGGCGACCACGGGCCGCTCCGGCTCCCGGTCGGCGACGCCGTCGCCGTCGCGGTCGACGGGACGTTCGACGGTGCGGTCGCGGTCGAGCGGGCGCTCCGCGGTGCGGTCCCCGTCCGGCCGGGTCACCGGCGCCGACGTCTTGCGGTCCAGGTCGGTCGTGCGGCCGTCGAGGGTCCGTTCCAGGGCCGGGTCGGGGTCGGTGCTCCGGGGGACGCGCCGGTCGTCGTCGGTGGGCCGGCCCGTGGCCGCGCGGGCGACGGCCGCCCGCTCGGCCGCCCGCCGCTCGGCGTCGGCGTCCCGCCCGTCACCCGTCCGCCTGTCGCCGCTCCGCCCGTCGCCGCCGGGCGCCGTGCTGCTGCGGTACGTCGTCTGCTCGCCGTCCCGGTCGGTGACCGCCGGGCGGCTGGACCCGGGACTCGGGTCCCCGTCGGTCCGGGCCGCGTCGTACCTACCGGTGGCGGCCGGAGCATCGCGACCGTCGGGGTTCTCGTCCCGCGTGGGCGCCTCTTCCGACCGCCGCGACAGCGAAGGGATCCTGACCACAACACACCTCCTGGGGAAATGCGTGGTGGCTGATGGGATCGACGCCGCCCACGCGTTACGTCACCCGGGTACCCAGCCGGCCGTTCTCCGACACCAGGGGGTGGACCCGGACGGCGTGGCTATCCTTGGCACCCGTGCCAGAGGGACACACCATCCACCGCCTGGCGGCGCGGCACTCCGAGATGTTCGCCGGGGACAAGCTGCACGCCGCCAGCCCGCAGGGCCGCTTCGCCGAGGGCGCGGCCCGCCTCTCCGGCACCGTCCTGGAGGCCACCGAGGCGTACGGCAAGCACCTGCTGCACCACCACGCCGGCGAGCTGACCCTGCACGTCCACCTCGGGCTCTACGGCAGGTTCGCCGACGGCGCCGGGGAACCGCCGGAGCCCGTCGGCCAGGTGCGGCTGCGGTTGACCAGCGACCGGCACTGGCTCGACCTGCGTGGGCCCACCGCCTGCGAGCTGCTCACCCCGCCCGAGGTGGCGGCGCTGCGTGCCCGGCTGGGCCCCGACCCGCTGCGCGCCGACGCCGACCCGGAGCGGGCGTACGCCCGGATCTCCCGCAGCCCCACGTCCATGGCGGCGTTGCTGCTGGACCAGTCGGTGGTGGCCGGCACCGGGCTGATCTTCGTCACCGAGGCGCTGTTCCGGGCCGGGCTGCCGCCGACGCTCCCCGGCCGGCGGCTGACCCGCGCCGGCTGGGACGCGCTCTGGGCCGACCTGGTGGCGTTGATGCGGCTCGCCGTCGATCGCGGCCGGATCGACACCGTCCGCGACGCGCACCTGCCCGAGGCGATGGGTCGCCCCGCCCGGGTCGACCGGCACGGCGGCGAGGTGTACGTCTACCGCCGCCCCGGCGACCCCTGCCACGTCTGCGGCACGCCGGTGCGCCGGGGCGAACTGGCCGGCCGCAACCTCTACTGGTGCGCCACCTGCCAACCAGGCTGACAGGCCCCGCCGCTCCCGTCCGAAGTTGTAGGCGGCCGAGACGTCCGACCTGGTGACGGCGGCGGAGATGGTGCCGGCCGCCCTCCGGGTGGCTCGGCCGCCTCTCATCGCGTGCCGAGCAGCCAGCGGACCACCTCCACCTGGTTGGGGAAGACCCGGCCCTCGCCGATGCTCCAGGCCAGCGTCTGCCCGATCGTCCAACCGCGTACCCGCTCCCGGTCGAGGCCCAGCTCCGCGCTGAGCCGGTCCAACCGGTGCCGTACGGCGTCCGGTGAGTGCCCCAGCTCCGCGCCGCGCACCAGCGGCACCACGCCGAACTCGCGCTCGCCGGTCAGCGGCTTCGGGTCGATGAGCAGCCACGGCTCCCGGGTCGCCCGCAGCACGTTGCCGGCGTGCAGGTCCTGGTTGACCAGCACCTGCTCGCCCTGGCTGCCGACCAGGTCCGTCAGCAGCCCCAGCGCCGCGTCGACCAGCCGCCGCTCGTACGGCCGACCGGCCCGCTCCCAGTTCGCCGGCAGCCGTTCGAGCCAGCCGGCTACCTCGTCGGCGAGCGGGGTGAACGGCGGGCCGGCCGGTCGCCACAGCCGGGGCAGCAGCCCGACCGCCACGTCCAGCGCCGCGTCGGCGGGCAACGCGTGCAGCGGCGTGCCGGGCACGCACCGCTCGACCAGCAGCGCCCGCCGCTGCGGGTCGTGCCCGAGCAGCCGGGCCGCGCCCGCCCCGGCCCACTGATCCAGCGCCGTCGCCTCGTGGACGCTGTCGGGGTCCGGGTACTGGAGCTTCAGCACCGCCGGCGTGCCGTCGGGCAGCTCCGCCGGCAGGGCCAGCGAGGCGAAGGCGTACGGGAAGGGTGGCCCGAGCCGCAACGACCATCTGGCGGCGCAGGCGGCCAGCCGCTCCGGCAGCGCCGCCAGCCACTCGCGCCCGGCCGGCACGTCCCGCACCCAGCCCAACCCGTCCGGAATCAGGAGTTCGGAATCCATCCGGCCATCCTGGACCCCGGGCCCGCCACCGCGCAGCACCGATTCCGCCCACCGCCCGCCCTGCCGGTTGACCAAGAGGTTTCGGCCCGCCACGGAGATCGAACCGGACGCGAACCTCTTGATCACCGGGCCGGATCGCGGACGGGGAGGGGGCGGGACCGGGCGGAGGGCGGGCGGGGAGGACGGTGGGCGGGGCGGGGAGAGGTCAGCGGAGGCGGCGGATGTCGCCATGAGCGCGGTAGAAGCCGCCCCGGCCGGACTCGCGGACCTGCGTGACCAGGTAGCGTGCGCCCGGCTCGCGGATGCCCTTGGGGAACTGCACGGACCAGTCCCGGTGGTAGCCGGGGGAGAGCACGTGCACCCGCAGCCGGCCCCGTTCCTCGACGCACTGCACGATCACGCCGCCGTCGACGTCGCTGGTCACCTCGACGGTCGTCCAGGCCGCCGGCTCCGGCATCCGGGGCGGGGCCTTCACGTCGACGACCTCCGGCACGCTGCCGGCCTCCGCCGCCCGGATCGCCGGCTCGCTGGCGTCGACGCAGGCCAGGTAGCCGCCGGTGGTGACCACGTAGAGCCGGTCCTCGTGGTACTGCATCGAGTAGGCCGAGCCGCAGCCGGTCCCGAGCTTCCACAGCCGGTTGCCGGCCTGGTCGAAGCAGTAGATCGAGGACTGGCTGTCGCCGGCGAAGACGTACCGGCCGCCCTCGGCGGTGGCGCAGGAGAAGACCGGGGCGTCGCAGCGGTAGCTGTGCTCGACGCGACCGTCCTTCGCCAGGCGCACCACCTCCCGGGTGCCGGTGCCCGCGAACACCGCCCCGGGCTCCTGCCAGCCGAAGAGCACCGAGCCGGTACGGGTGTGCCACAGCTCCCGGCCCGTGCGCCAGTCGTAGCCCGTCACGCCCTGCGAGTGGCCGTGGTAGAGCGCGTCGGCGTCGCAGCGCACCATCCACGCCGACCGGCCGCGACCCTGCCGGCGCCAGAGGAACTCGTCCTCGTGGTCGACGGCGACGATGCCGCCGCCCGCGTCGGAGACGCCCAGCACGCCGTCGTGGATGTCCAGCCAGTAGATGTCGATCTCCGGCGCGATCTCGTAGGCCACGCGGGGCACCTTGCCCGACAGGTCGTAGACGTTGCCGTCGTCGCAGCCCGCGTAGATCCAGGCGTCGTCGGCGACGATGCACTTCACCCCGTCGGGGAGGCGGACCTGGTTCAGCACCCGGGCGTCGTGGCCGAGCGTCGTGATGACGCCGCGCTCGTTGCCGACCATGCAGCTCTGCCCGTCGACGAAGATGCCGAAGGCGGGGGCGCCGGAGTCGTAGCGCCACAGCACCGGGGCGGTGCGGGCCGTGGAGCGGGTGCTGACGATCTGCCGCCGGGAGACCGCGCGCTTCTGCCGCACCCCCGGTACGGCCGGGGCGTACCCCTTGCGG
This sequence comes from Micromonospora sp. NPDC049048, assembly GCF_043197615.1. NCBI lineage: Bacteria > Bacillati > Actinomycetota > Actinomycetes > Micromonosporales > Micromonosporaceae > Micromonospora > Micromonospora sp. NPDC049048. Next base: position 852,150 of record NZ_JBICTM010000001.1, read on the forward strand.
ACCTTCTCGCCGATCTTCTTGGCCGCCGCCGCGCGGGCCTTCGCGTTGTCGGCGTAGGCCGTGGTCTTGATCTGGCCCTGGTCACCGATCCGGCCATAGCGGACGGTCAGCGCGGCGTCGTCGACGACGACCTCGTAGAACTTGTGTGCACCGTCCACTTCGGACAGCTCGAGGTAGGTCGTCTCCTGCGACATGGGGGCCTCCGAGGGGGTCAGCGACCGGCCCGACGTGGCCGGCGCGGCGAGCGCGGGCACACGCTAACCGTCACCCCCGACAAAGCCCCGCCGAGGTGTGCGGAAGGGCCCCTTCCTGTGCCTCAGGCGTCAGGAAGGGACCCCTCCGCGCGGCTACCGGGCGGTGGCGGCCAGGGCGTCGACAGCCTTGCGGGCGGCGATCAGCACCGGATCCCAGACCGGGGCGTACGGCGGGGCGTAGCCCAGGTCCAGCGCGGTCATGTCGTCCACCGTCATGCCGTTCCACAACGCCACCGCGAGGGTGTCGATCCGCTTCGCCGCCTCGGACCAGCCGACGATCTGCGCCCCGAGCAGCCGTCCGCCGGGCTTCTCGGCGATCAGCTTGACCGTCATCGGCCGGGCACCCGGGTAGTAGCCGGCGCGGTTGGTCGACTCGGCGATCACCGAGACGAACTCGAACCCCGCCGCGGCGGCGTCCTTCTCGCGCAGCCCGGTGCGCCCGACCTCCAGCTCGCAGACCTTGGTGACGGCGGTGCCGATCACCCCCGCGAAGGTGGCGTACCCGCCGCCGATGTTGATGCCGGCGACCCGGCCCTGCTTGTTGGCGTGGGTGCCCAGCGGCACGTGCACGGGCATCCCGGTGACCCGGTGCACGGTCTCCACGCAGTCGCCGGCGGCCCACACGTCCGGCACCCCCTGCACCCGCATCCGGCGGTCCACCCGGATCCCGCCGGTGGTGCCCAGCGGCAGGCCGGCCGCCTCCGCGAGCGCGGTGTTGGGGCGTACGCCCAGACCGAGGACGACCACGTCGGCGGGGATGGGCCCCTCGGCGGTCAGCACCGCGGAGACCCGTCCTTCGGTCTCCTCCAGGCCGGTCACCCCGAGGCCGGTGCGGATGGTGATGCCGATGCCCCGCATGGCGTCCGTGACGAGTTCGGCCATGTCCGGGTCCACGGTGGCCATCGGCTGCTCGGCCTGCTCGACGAGGGTGACGCTGAGCCCGCGCTGGATCAGCGCCTCGGCCATCTCCACGCCGATGTAGCCGCCGCCGACCACCACGGCCCGGCGCGGCCGGGGCTCGGCGTCCAGCCACTCGCGCAGCGCCGCGCCGTCGTCGAGGGTCTGCATCCCGAAGACCCCGTCGGCGTCGGTGTCCGCCCAGTCCGGCTTCGTGGGCACCGCCCCGGTGGCGTACACCAGGGTGTCGAAGCGCTCCCGGACCTCGCCGCCGCCGTCAAGGTCCCGCGCGCGGACCTCGCGCCGGTCGAGGTCGATGGCGGTCACCTCGTGCCGGAGCCGGACGTCGATGTCGAACTTCTCCCGGAAGGTGGCCGGGTCGCGGGCGATCAGCTGGTCCCGCTCGGGCACCAGCCCGCTGATCCAGTACGGGATGCCGCACGCCGAGTACGAGGTGAAGTGCCCCCGCTCGAAGGCCACGATCTCCAGATCGCCGCGGTCGCGGCGGCGTCGCGCCTGGGACGCCGCCGCCATCCCCGCGGCGTCCCCACCGATGACGATCAGCCGTTGCGCCACGGGCACCATCCTGTCACGAACGGCTCGCGCCGCGGGTCTGTCGCGCGACGTCCTCCACCACGTCCACGAGCTTGCCGGTACGCGCGAAGACGGCGCGCTGCCGGGCCGCCCCGGTGCCGTGCCGGCGCAGCCCGGCGACGAGATCGGTCACCTCGTCCAGGTCGCCGTGGCGTTCCAGCGCCGGGCGCAGCCTCTCGACGAGCTGGTCGAACAGCTCCCAGGCCGGCCGCAGCTCGCCGTCGGTCAGGTCGACGCCCTCGCCCTCCAGCCCGTCGTGCGCCGCCCGCCAGTGCGCGGCGACCAGCAGGTGGTGGTCGGTACGCAGGGCCGGCCGCCCGGCGGCGATGTCGTCCATCGCGGTCGCCACCATGGCCCGGACCAGGGCGGCGACGAGCACCGCGTCGTCCACCGACGGGCAGACGTCACCGATGCGGATCTCCACCGTCGGGTACTTGGCCGACAGGCGGGCGTACCAGTAGAGCATCCCCTCGTCGAGCATCACGCCGCTGGCGATGAGCTGCCGGATCAGCCGCTCGTAGTGCTCGTGCGACTCCAGGAACGGGGTGGGCGCCACGGACGGCCAACGCTCCCACTCCACCGAGCGCCAGCTCGCGTAGCCGGTGTCCTCGCCCCGGGCGAAGGGGGAGTTGGTGGTCGCCGCGTGCAGTACCGGCAGCCAGGGCCGGACGTGGTTGAGCACCTGCACCCCGGTGTCCGGGTCGGGCACCCCGACGTGCACGTGCATGCCGTTGTTGCCGGGGCCGGGGACGAGCAGGCGGAACCGCTCGATCATCCGGTCGAAGCGGGGCTTGTCGACCACCGGCGGCACGGGACCGTCGACCGGCCCGGTGCCGATGGCCAGCAGCCGTACGCCCGCGCGCTCGGCCGCGTCGGCGAGTGCGGCCCGCAGCACGCCGAGGGAGTGCCGGATCGAGGAGAGTTCCAGGCCGGGCGGGCTGCCGATCTCGATCTGGCTGGTCTGGAACTCCCGCTCCACCTGACCGCGCAGCTCGGGCGGCACCTGCTCCATGACGAGGTCGACGGCGGGCACCGCCGCCCCGGTGTGCGGATCGACGAGCAGGAACTCCTCCTCGACACCCACCGTGAGCAGGTCGGTCCCCTCGGTCGTCCCGTTCGGGGCCTCCACCACCTGGCCGGTCATCGTCACCACCGTCCGTTCGCGCCGGCGGCGGTCCGTCCGCGCCGGGTCGGTCGGTGGTTACCCACCGTGCGGAGGCGGGGAAACGCGGTCCGGCGTGTCGGCGCGCCCCGATCCGCGAGCCCGCGCGGGTGGGGCCGGGTCAGTGCGGCGAGCGGTCCTCCGTGGCGTGCACCAGGGCGCGGACGCGGCGCAGCGTGGCGTCGGGGGCCATGATCGCCTCCCGCCACCGGTCCAGCGTCCGGCGCAGGTCCCACACCGTCGCCTTGAGCTGCCGTTCCTGCTCGCGGGCCGAGTCGAGCTGCGCCCGGGCGAGCAGGGCGGCCTCCTCCAACTCGGCGACCCGGGTGCGCAGCGGTTGCACCAGCGTGAGGGCGGCGTCGGTGAGGGTGTCGGCGGCGTCCGCCTTGAACTTGCTCCGCTGCACGACGACCGTCGCGATGACGGCGAGACCCCCGGTGCCTCCGAGCACACCGAGGATGGAGAGCAGAACCTGCACCCAGTGCGGGGCGGACGGCGTCGAGGCGTTCACGTCCCACCTCCGGCGGGAACCGTGCCACCACCGGACAGCCCGGCGAGCGGAGCCACCTGGGTGAGCCGGCGCAGGTCGATCGAGAGCTGGATGGCGCGCCACCCCGAGCCGAAGGCGACCGCGACGACGAACGACGTCGCGGCGATCCCCTGTAGGCCGGCGATCACCGTCAGGGCGACGGCGTACATGCCGGTGACCGTGCCCAGCATGAGCACCGACGCGAGTTCGATACCGAGGCTGGTGGAGAGCCGGCCGGGCCAGGCCAGGCCCAGCAGCCCGGCGCAGCCGGCCACGATGAGCCCCGACTCCCATCCCACCTGGATGGGACCCGGCATCGCCATCTCGACCGACTGCGGTCGGGCGTCGAAGATGATCAGCAGGATCCCGCAGACCGGGGCGGTCGCCATAATGGCGATCTCGAAGGGCTGGTGCCTCGAGCGGATTCGGTTGTGGGGCACGGCGGCTCCTCAGGATGGGCCCGCCACCTCGTCGAGGCGATCCGTCGGCGGGGGCGGGCGCCCGTTGCCGACGGTGTGCCGGGAGGGCCCGCTCCCACCGCCCGGATCGCGGGCACCCTGACGACGCGGGGCACCTGGCGACCGAACGGGCCGACCCGCCCACGTCGGCGGTCGACGTACCAAGTCGTACCACTTCCGGCGCGCCTGCGTCCAGCCGGTAAGTGTCGTAAAAGAGCAGGTCAAGGCGGGTGTGGAAGGGGCGTCGACCGAACGGGCCGGGCGGCGTGACAACGGGTCCTAGGCTGGTCGCATGCCGGGGCTGCCAGGGGTCGCGCTGGGGACGTGGGCGTACGTCCTCGTCCACCTGACGCTGCTCGCCGACCGCCCCGCCGAGCTGCTCGCGGGGGCCGTGCTCGCCGCGGTGGCACTGCTGGCCGTCGCGCTCGCGGTGCGCGCGGCCGGCGTCGCCGACGCGCCCCGGGCCGGCCGGGCCACCGCCCTGCGCGCCCGGGCCCGGCACCGCCGGTTGCCCCGGCAGGTCGACCCGGACGCCGCCGGGCGTCCCCGGCCCCGCGCACCCGGGCCGCACCCCTCGGCCGCGTAGCACCGCCGCGCGGCCGATTCCGCCGTTCACCCGCCCGCCCCGGCGACACCGCCCGGGGCGGCACTCCGGAATCGGACCGAGGGGTCACCCATGCTCGCCTTCGCACCTCTGCACGACGCCGTCGGCGCCGCCGGCCGCGCGCTCACCTGGTTCACCACCCTGCTCGAACCGCTGGCCGGCGACGCGGCCACGGCCGCCGCCATCGTCGTCCTCACCGTCGTCGTCCGGTTGCTGATCTCGCCGCTGGCCCTCGCGCAGGTGCGCGCGGAGCGGCGTCGCGCGGCGCTCGCCCCCGAGGTCCGCGAGCTTCAGCGACGGTACGCGGACGACCCCGCCCGGTTGCAGGGCGAGTTGTACGCGCTCTACCGGGCCAACGGCGCCAGCCCGGTCTCCGGCTGCCTGCCACTGCTGCTCCAGGCCCCGATCCTGCTGGTGATGTACCGGCTCTTCACCACCGCCGAGGGTGGCACGGGGCTGCTCGGCGAGCGGCTGGCCGGCGTGTCGCTGGGCCACCACCTCGGCGACGGGCTGGGCGGCGGGGCGCTGCCGCTGTTCGGCGCCCTGCTGGCGGCCCTGCTCGCGCTCGCCTGGTGGACGTCGCGGCGGATGCGGCGTGCGGCGGCGGCGACCGCGACGGTGGCCGGTACGCCGACCGAGGGGCCCGGTGCGGCCGTGCTCGGTCGGCTGCTGCCGCTGTTGCCGTACACGACGCTGCTGGTGGCGCTGGTGCTGCCGCTCGCCGCGGTGATCTACCTGGTCACCACCACGGCCTGGTCGGCGGCGGAGCAGGCGGTGCTGCGCCGCCCGCGCCCGGTGCCGGCTCCCGCCGAGGGCCGTTGACGCGGCGCCGCCCGGGTGCGGTGCGGGACCCGGGCGGCGCCGCCATTGACGGACGTTGACATCTGTGGCATCGGCACGTACAACTCGTGAGAGAGCGCTCTCTCGACCGTCCCCGCAGAGAGGCACGTCAATGACACCTGCCCCGGCGGCGCCCGCCGCCCCGCCCTCGCGACGCCGGCTGCCGCTGGCGCTGGCCCTGTTCACCGCCGCCACCACCGCGCTGACCGGAGTGACCGTGACCGCCAACGCGGCGGTCCCGTCGCCCGCGCCCGGCTGGAGCCTGGTGTGGAGCGACGACTTCACCGGCGCGGCCGGCACGCTGCCGTCCGCTGCGAACTGGATCATCGACACCGGCACCAGCTATCCCGGCGGCCCGCCGAACTGGGGCACCGGGGAGATCCAGACCTACACCAACAGCACGGCCAACGTCAGCCACGACGGCGGCGGCAACCTGCGCATCACCCCGCTGCGCGACGCCTCCGGCGGCTGGACCTCGGCCCGGATCGAGACCGTACGCAGCAACTTCAAGGCTCCCGCCGGCGGCGTGCTGGCCATCGAGGGCCGCATCCAGATGCCCAACGTGACCGGCGCCCAGGCGTCCGGGTACTGGCCGGCATTCTGGGCGCTCGGCTCGCCGTACCGGGGCAACTACCAGAACTGGCCCGGCATCGGCGAGTTCGACGTGATGGAGAACGTCAACGGCCTCAACTCGGTCTGGGGCGTACTGCACTGCGGGGTGGCCCCGGGCGGGCCGTGCGACGAGTTCAACGGCATCGGCGCGTCCCGGGCCTGCCCCGGCAGCACCTGCCAGTCGGCCTTCCACACCTACCGGTTCGAGTGGGACGCCTCCGTCAGCCCGCAGCAGTTGCGTTGGTACGTCGACGGGCAGCTGTACCACACGGTAAGCCAGTCCCGCGTCGGCGAGCCGTACTGGTCGCAGATGACCAGCCACGCGGGCTACTTCCTGCTGCTCAACGTGGCGATGGGCGGGGCCTTCCCGAACGGCGTGGCCGGTGGCGCCACGCCGACCGCCGCCACCGTCCCCGGCCGGCCGATGCTGGTCGACTACGTGGCGGTGTACAGCCGGGGCGGCGGCACCACGCCTCCGCCCACGACCCCGCCGCCGACGACCCCGCCGCCCGGCGGGGTGCGCGACGCGTACGCGACGATCCAGGCGGAGGCGTTCAACGCGCAGAACGGCGTGCTCGTCGAGGCGTGCGCCGAGGGCGGGCAGAACATCGGCGCGCTGCGCAACGGCGACTGGGTGCGGTACGACAACGTCGAGTTCGGCTCCACCCCGCCCCGCGACTTCGTGGCCCGCGTCGCCTCCGGCGCGGCGGGCGGGGTGAGCGGACTGGTGGAGGTCCGGCTGGACAGCCCGACCAGCCCGCCGATCGGCAGCTTTGCGATCGGGAACACGGGCGGCTGGCAGAGCTGGCGTTCGGTGCCTGGCAACGTCGCCGGTCCGACCGGCCGCCGGACGGTCTACCTGACCTTCACCAGCGGACAGCCCGCCGACTTCGTCAACGTCAACTGGTTCACCTTCCGCCGCTGACCACCGTGGAGCCCTCGGCCGCCACCGAGGGCTCCACGGCGTCCGTCCGGAGTCCTGTCCCGCGCCCGTCACGGCCCCTGCCCGGGGTCCCGCCGCCGCATCGCCGGGACCCGCCGCCGCCCGGCCTGAGCCCCGCGTGCCGCGCCGCCGGGTCGCGCCGGTTCCCCGCGTGCCGCGTGGCGGATCGCGCTGAGTCCCCGCGTGCCGCGTGGCCGTGCTGCGCCGAGTCCCCCCTTGCCGCGTCGCCGGGGCCCGCGTGCCGCGTCTGTCGATCGCCGGGGCTCTCGCCTGCCGGCAGTCTGTTCTGGACAGAAACAGTTAACACTCCTAATAATAGGCGTCAATGTCGATGCCGGTGGATGGTGGCCGGTGCTGGAGGGTGTCGTGAAACGATCCAGATCTCTGGTGTTCTCGCTGGTCACAGCCGTCGTCGCGGCGCTCGGAGCGGTGTGGGTGGCGTTGCCCGCGTTCGCTGCCGGGGTGACCGCCAGCTTCGTCAAGACGTCCGACTGGGGATCGGGCTGGGAGGGCAAGTACACGATCACGAACGGGGGCGGAGCCGCCGTCGACGGCTGGAGCCTGGCCTTCGACCTGCCGGCCGGCACGACCCTCGGCAGCTACTGGGACGCGCTGCTGACCTCGTCGGGCCAGCGGCACACCTTCACCAACCGGTCCTGGAACGGCCACATCGCCCCCGGGGCCTCGGTCTCGTTCGGCTTCCTCGGCTCCGGGTCGGGTGCGCCCACCAACTGCCAGCTCAACGGCGCGGCGTGCGGGGGCGGCACGAATCCCACCACCGCGCCGCCGACGACCGCGCCGCCGACGACCGCACCCCCCACCACCCCGCCCCCGACCACGCCGCCACCGACGAGCCCGCCGCCGAACACCGGCCTGCCGAAGCACATCCTCACCGGCTACTGGCACAACTTCGACAATCCCGCCGTCGAGTTGCGACTGCGTGACGTGCCGGCCGAGTACGACGTCGTCGCGGTCGCCTTCGCCGACGCCACCGCCACCCCCGGCGCGGTCGCCTTCGCCGTCGACCCCGGCCTGTCCGCCGCCCTCGGCGGCTACACCGACGCCGACTTCTCCGCCGACGTACGCACCCTCCAGGCCCGGGGCAAAAAGGTGATCATCTCGGTCGGCGGGGAGACGGGTCGGGTGGCGGTCAACGACGCCGCCTCCGCCGCCGCGTTCAGCGACAGCGTCCACGCGCTCATCCAGCGGTACGGCTTCGACGGCGTCGACATCGACCTGGAGAACGGGCTGAACCCGACCTACATGGCCCAGGCGCTGCGCTCGCTGCGGGCAAAGGTGGGGAGCGGACTGATCATCGCGATGGCTCCGCAGACCATCGACATGCAGTCACCGGACACCAGCTACTTCAAGCTGGCGCTCGACATCAAGGACATCCTCACCGTCGTGAACACCCAGTTCTACAACTCGGGGGCGATGCTCGGCTGCGACCGCAACGCCGCGTACGCCCAGGGGACGGTGAACTTCATCGTCGCGCTGGCCTGCATCCAACTGGAGGCCGGGCTCCGCCCGGACCAGGTCGGCCTCGGCCTGCCGGCCGGCGCCGGCGCGGCCGGCGGCGGCGTCGTCGCGCCCTCCGTGGTCAACGCGGCGCTGGACTGCCTGGCCCGGGGCACCAACTGCGGCAGCTTCCGCCCGCCGCGCACCTACCCGGGCATCCGTGGCGCGATGACCTGGTCGGTCAACTGGGACGTGACCAACGGCAACACCTTCGCACGCACGGTCGCCCCCCACCTGAAGACCCTCCCCTGACCAACCCCCCACCCCGCTACTCCCACTCCCAATGACCCATCCCCGCCCCCGCTCGCCCGCCCCTGCCACCGCCCCGCCCCGCCCCGCTCGCCCGCCCCCATCCCCCGCGTCGATCATGCAGTTGTGGTGGTTCTAAAAAGCCACGCAAGCGGCTACATCGGCACTACGACTGCATGATCGACGCCGGCAGGGCGGGGACGGGGTGGGGTGGGGTGGGGTGGAGACTCATGTGGGTGGGCGGGGCGCTCGGTGGCGGTGGCGGGGGCGGCGTGGTCGGTGAACTGCCCTGCTGTCCCGGGTGGGTCAGTGGGTGGCGTCGGCGTGGTCGTGTTGGCGGGCGCGGCGGCGACGGGTCTTCTTGACCGCCCACCAGGCGATCATGACGACGAAGACGGCGATGATGCCGTAGTCGAACCACTTGCTGTACTGCTCGATCTGCTGCCAGCGGGAGCCGAGCGCGTATCCCAGACCGACGAAGAGGGCGTTCCAGATGCCGCTGCCCAGCGTGGTGAACGCGATGAACTCCGGCAACGGCATCCGGTTGGCCCCGGCGGGGATGGAGATCAGGCTGCGGACCACCGGCATCATCCGGCCGAAGAGCACCGCCCACCGGCCGTGCCGCTCGAACCAGCGGTCGGCCTTCTCCAGGTCGTCGAGGTCGACCAGAGGCAGCCGGTCGAGCCAACGCTTGAGCCGGTCCTCGCCGGCGACCGCGCCCAGCCAGTAGAGGACGAGCGCCCCGCCCAGGGAGCCGGCGGTGGCGGCGAGCCCCACCAGGACGACGTTGAACCGTCCCTCGCTGGCCAGGTAGCCGGCCATCGCCAGGACGATCTCGCTCGGGATCGGCGGGATGATGCTCTCCAGGGCGACCAGCAGGGCCACCCCGATGGCGCCGGCGGCGTCGATCACTCCCGCCACCCAGCCGGTCAGGCCGCCGAGTTCGGTCGGGTCGACGTTCTCGGCGAGTGCCATCGCGATCCTTTCGGCCGGGTCCGATCAGAGTCATCTACCCTGCGGCCTGGCCGTCACACCTGCCGGTGAGCGGGGCCACCCGGCTTCACCCCTGCGGGTGCAGTTCCGCGTCGGCCGGCCCCCGCCGCCAGCCGGTGAACCGGACCCGCAGGCCCGCCCGCGTGGGGGAGCAGCAGTACGGCCCGGCGAGCGCCACCGCCTGCGGGTCCAGCGGGGCGAGCCGGACCAGCCGCGACGGCTCGTCGTCCGCCCGGGCCCGTACGGTGAGGGCGTCCCGGTCGCGGCTGACCCGCACGGTCACCTCCCGACCGGCCCACAGCGGCACCGGGGCGACCGACCAGTCGGAGACCTCACGGGTCACCACGGCGCCGACCTGCGGCTGACCGTCGCTGACCTCCACTCCGGCCTTGACCCAGTTCCGCTCGTCCACCCGCACCAGCACGCCGGCCTGGTCGAACTGCTCGCCGTAGTCGAGGACGAAGGTGACCTCCACCGCCTCGCCGGCGGGCAGCGGCGCGAGCAGCGCCGGGGCGTCGTCGTGGACGAAGCCGTACGAGGTGTGCCGCCACAGGTCGCTGCCCTCGGCCGGCTGCACCAGCAGGTCGCCCGCCGGCCCGCCCTCGACCAGCACCGGCTCGTTCCACCACTCACCCTCGGCCCAGTCGATCCGCCGCTGCGCGTAAGCCATGCCGGGACGGTACCGCCGGTGCTGCCCCCGGCGCTTCCCCCTCGGGCACGACGGCGGGGATCACAATCGGGCTCGTCTATATTCACGTCGTTGACGGACGTTCGGGAAGACGGCGGAGAGGGCGTGGCGTGGGGGAGAAGGTGGGGAGGCGGCTGCGGGCGCTGGTGGTGGCCGCAGTGGTCCTGTGTGGACTCGCGCTCGTGCCGGCGCAGCCGGCGTCCGCGCAGGCCGGGGCCATGATCCAGCCGGTGGGCGGGCGGGTCACCGGAGTGCTGTCGAACAGGTGCGGCAGCATCGACGGCGACCACTACGGCGTGGACATCGCGGGGAACGGCGGGACGGCGATCGGCGCCGCCTACCCGGGCACGGTCACGTTCGCCGGTTGGACCTCCGGCGGGGGCAACTCGGTGACGCTCTCGCACGCCGGTGGTTACCAGACCCGCTACCTGCACATGGTGCAGCCGGCCTCGGTCGCGACGGGGCAGCAGGTCGGGCAGGGCCAGGTGCTCGGGTACGTCGGCAGCACCGGCAACTCCACCGGCCCGCACCTGCACTTCGAGATCCGCCGCAACGGTGCGGTCCAGGACATCGCCCCGGCCTACACCTGCGGCGGCACGGTCAGCAAGGGCGCCCCCATCAACCTGCCGTTCCCGGACCTGGCACCGGTCAACGCCGCTCCCGACCGGTTCGCGTTCGTGAATTCGGCGGGTGTGTTGTACGCGAAGGACGGCGCGTACTCGTCGTGGCAGGCGGTCAATGCTGGTGGGGCGACGAGGGTGGTGCTGGCCGGTAACCGGATCGGCTGGGTGCAGGGCGGCGACTTCTATGTCAAGGAGGGTGTCTTCGGTCAGTGGTTGACGTTGGCCGGGGGTGGGCAGGTGCGGGACATCGCGGTGAGTGGTGATCGGTTCGCGTTCGTGAATTCGGCGGGTGTGTTGTACGCGAAGGACGGCCTGTACTCGTCGTGGCAGGCGGTCAATGCTGGTGGGGCGACGAGGGTGGTGCTGGCCGGTAACCGGATCGGCTGGGTGCAGGATGGCAACTTCTATGTCAAGGAGGGTGTCTTCGGTCAGTGGTTGACGTTGGCCGGGGGTGGGCAGGTGCGGGACCTCGCGGTGAGTGGTGATCGGTTCGCGTTCGTGAATTCGGCGGGTGTGTTGTACGCGAAGGACGGCCTGTACTCGTCGTGGCAGGCGGTCAATTCCGGCGGGGCGACGAGGGTGGTGCTGGCCGGCAACCGGATCGGCTGGGTGCAGGGCGGCAACTTCTACGCCAAGGAAGGCATCCAGGGCGGGTGGCTCACCCTGGCCGAGGGCGGGCAGGTCAGCGACGTCGCGATCGGCGGCGACGACTGGTTCGCGTTCGTCGGCGGCGGGAACTTCTTCGCCAAGCAGGGCGTCTACGCCGGGTGGCTCACGATGGCCGGCGGCGGGCAGGTCGGCGACGTCGACATCGCCACCTGAGCGCCCGCCCCCGCCGACGGGCGGTGCGGACGACGCAGTGCCCACCGCCCGTCCCGACCACGGAACCCCAGGCCCGGGGGTTTGCGGGGGCGCGGGATCGGAGACATAACCCCGGCATGGCTGACAGGTGGTACTCGGAGGCGGTCGTCTACTGCCTCGACATCGACACGTACGCGGACTCCGACGGCGACGGGGTCGGTGACATCCGGGGGCTCATCGGGCGGCTGGACTACCTCGCCCGGCTGGGCGTGACCTGCCTCTGGCTGCACCCCATCCACCCGTCACCCAACCGCGACGACGGCTACGACGCGACCGACTTCTACAACGTCGACCCGCGCTTCGGCACCCTCGGCGACTTCGCGGAACTGCTGCACCAGGCGCAGAACCGTGGCATCCGGGTGATCATCGACCTGGTGGTGAACCACACCTCGAACGAGCACCCGTGGTTCCAGTCCGCCCGCTCGTCGCCCGACTCGCCGTACCGCGACTGGTACGTCTGGGCCGACCACGAGCCGAGCGACCGGCACCAGGGCATGGTCTTCCCCGGCGAGCAGCACGAGACGTGGACCTACGACCGGACCGCCAAGGCCTGGTACTACCACCGGTTCTACAAGTTCCAGCCGGACCTGAACTTCACGAACCCCGCCGTCCGGGCCGAGATCAAGAAGATCGTCTCGTTCTGGCTCCAGCTCGGCGTCTCCGGCTTCCGGATGGACGCGGTGCCGTTCATCATCGAGCTGACCGAACCGGGCAACCCGGACTCGCCGAAGGACTTCGAGTTCCTCAGCGAGCTGCGCCAGCACGTGCAGTGGCGCCGGGGCGACGCCGTCCTGCTCGCCGAGGCCAACGTCGAGCCCGACGAACTGCCCACCTTCTTCACCGACGTAGGCGGCTCGGCGAACCGGCTGCACATGCTCTTCGACTTCATGCTCAACGGGCGGCTGATGCTGGCCCTGGCCCGGCAGGATCCCGAGCCGATCATCGAGGCGCTGCGGGACACCCCGGCGCTGCCCGAGGGCGGGCAGTGGGCCACCTTCCTGCGCAACCACGACGAGATCGACCTCTCCCGGCTCACCGCCGAGCAGCGCAACCAGGTGTACGAGCAGTTCGGCCCGGACGAGAACATGCGCATCTACGACCGGGGCATCCGCCGCCGGCTCGCCCCGATGCTCGGCAACGACCGTCGCCGCATCGAGCTGGCGTACTCGTTGCAGTTCTCGCTGCGCGGCACGCCGGTGCTGCGCTACGGCGAGGAGATCGGCATGGGGGAGGACCTGTCGCTGCCCGGCCGGGAGGCGATCCGTACCCCGATGCAGTGGTCGTTCCAGCCGAACGCCGGCTTCTCCACGGCCGACCCGGAGAAGCTGATCCGCCCGGTCATCGACAAGGGCGAGTACTCGTACGAGAAGGTCAACGTGACCGCCCAGCGCAGCGACCAGAAGTCACTGCTCGCCTGGTTCGAGCGGATGATCCGTACGCTGCGCGAGGCCCCCGAGGTGGGCTCGGGCTCGACCACCCACATCGACGTGGCGATGCCGCCGGGCGTGCTGGCGCACCGGGCCGACGGCCGCACCGGCACGATGGTCTTCGTGCACAACCTCGGCACCACCGACGCCGAGGTGGACCTCAGCATGCTGGAACCGGAGGCGGACCTGCCCGTCGACGTCCTCTCCGACCGCAACTACGGCGACGTCGGCAAGCTGGACCGGCTCAAGGTGGCCGGCTACGGCTACCGGTGGATCCGCCTCTGCCGGGGCCGCGGCCTCTGACCCGGTCGCCACGCCGAACACCGGCCGCTCCCGCCGAGGCGGGGGCGGCCGGTCACTCCCGCCAGCCGGCCAGTTCGACGCCCTTGGCGAGTTCGACGCGGAAGCCCAGGGTGATCTCACCACTGTCTCCCGGACCGAGCCGCAACTGCCAGGTCAGCTCGCCCAGCTCGGTGCGCTCGGCCGGGGGCGGGACGAGGGTGGCATCGCGGACGAGGACCGCCTCGTCGCGGGACACCGGCAGTTGGTCGCGTACCTCCACCGTCGCCGGCCGGGACGTGTGGTTGGCCACGCTGATCCGGTATTCCACGTCCCGCCGCCGGGTCGAGCCGAGCGTGGCCCGGGTGTCGGCGCGTCGGCTGAGTTTCCGCTCCACCCGGACCCGGTCGTCCACGCCGAGCGCCAGCTCGGTCTCCTCACCGGGTGCCCACGTCGGCAGCCGGGTGGCCGCGACGAAGTCGGCCCCGTGGAAGACCGCCGCCGGGCCGGGGAGCAGCGTGTGCGGCGAGGTGTTGCGGACCGTCGCGCGCAGGTGCGCCTCAGCCGCGCGGACCGGCACGGTCACGTGGTCCAGCCGGGCCGGCAGCTCCAGCACGGCGATGGTGGCCCGGTGGGCGCTGCCGTCCGCCGGCACCGCGACCGGGCGGGCCGGCCGGTAGGTGGCCGCCGTGACCCCCTGCTCGACGGTGGCCACGCTCTCGCGCATCTCGGGGCGCGGCGCGCCGGACCGGGCCACGGCCCCGGCGGGCGGACCGCCGGGCGCCGCGGGGGCCGGCATCGCGCCGAAGCTGGCCGCCCTCGGCATCGGCGGCGGCACCGGCCGGAGCCGGTCGAGATACCAGGGCGTCAGCTCGGGTACGCGGGTCGCCGCCGCCGGCCGGGCCGTCGAGAGTTCGAGTACGCACTCCGGCCAGTCCTCGCCGGTGTCCTGGCTGACCAGCCCGAACCAGGTGACGGTCATGGTGTCGTCGACCAGCCGCAGGTCGTAGGAGGGCTGCCAGCGGGCCCCGTCGATCAGGTAGCTCAGCTCCAGGTCCAGCTCGTCGTCGTCGGCGTCCACCGCCACGGTCACCTCGGCGGCCAGCCGGTCCGGTTCCCGTTTGCCGCTCGCGGCGTCCAGCTCCCGCCGGACGGCCGCCAACTCCTCGGTCAGGTCGGTACGCCGCCGGGCCAGGCCACGCCGGCGGCCCTGCGAGTCGGCGAGCTGGCCGGCCACCGAGTCGGCGAAGGCGGCCACGTCGGTCGGGGCGGCGTCGCCGGAGGCCAGCGCGCGGGCGTACGTGCCGCCGGCCCGGTCGGCCAGCCGGGTGAGGAACTGCCCCCGCTGCGCCTCGACCTCGTCCGCGTCGTCGATCTCGGCCAGCTCGTCGGCCAGCTCCCGGCTGCGCTGCTCCAGCTCGCGGACCTGCCCGTCGGCGCTGCGCGCCTGCCGCCACGTCGTGACGTCCACGCCGAGCACGGTGGCCGCGCCCCGGCCGCCGACGCGCAGCGAGTCCCGCCGTACGCCCAGCGGCAACGG
Source organism: Micromonospora sp. NPDC049048 (assembly GCF_043197615.1). Classification (NCBI taxonomy): domain Bacteria; kingdom Bacillati; phylum Actinomycetota; class Actinomycetes; order Micromonosporales; family Micromonosporaceae; genus Micromonospora; species Micromonospora sp. NPDC049048. Next base: position 867,221 of record NZ_JBICTM010000001.1, read on the forward strand.
TGCGATGCGTACCCGGTGCTCACCGGCGGCCAGCCGGGTGCGGCCCCGGCGGGTGACCCGGGCCCGGTCCGGGTAGACGGTGACGCCGACGACGGGTGCTTCGATTTCCACTGCCCTCACGGCGGCGAGAGTAGTAGGGCGGTGCTCGCACCGGCGTTCCGCGCCGGGCCGCCACGGCGTACGGCTGGGTTAAGCTCCTTCGATCGATTGCAGGTTACCGGGAGGTAGGCATGTCGGAGGAGCAGCGGGTCGCCATCGTCACGGGGGCGGCGCGGGGGATCGGGGCGGCGACCGCCCGGCGGCTGGCGGCCGACGGCCTCGCGGTCGCGGTGGTCGACATCGACGAGTCCGCGACCAAGGAGACCGTGGACGCCGTCGCGGCGGCCGGCGGCCGGGCGCTCGGCGTCGGCGCGGACGTGTCCGACCGGGCCCAGGTCGAGGCGGCCGTGGAACGGATCGCCGCCGAGCTGGGCGCCCCGACGGTGCTGGTCAACAACGCCGGCGTGCTCCGCGACAACCTGCTGTTCAAGATGACCGACGCCGACTGGGACACGGTCATGGGCGTGCACCTGCGCGGCGCGTTCCTGTTCAGCCAGGCCGCCCAGAAGCACATGGTCGAGGCCAAGTGGGGCCGCATCGTCAACCTGTCCAGCACCTCGGCGCTCGGCAACCGGGGCCAGGCGAACTACTCGGCGGCGAAGGCCGGCCTCCAGGGCTTCACCAAGACCCTCGCCATCGAGCTGGGCCCGTTCGGGGTGACCGTCAACGCGGTCGCGCCCGGCTTCATCGTCACCGACATGACCGCCGCCACCGCCGCCCGGATGAAGGTCGACTTCGAGGCGCTCCAGAAGCACGCCGAGTCGGAGATCGCGGTGCGCCGGGTCGGCCGCCCCGAGGACGTCGCGCACACCATCTCGTTCCTGGCCAGCGAGGGCGCCTCCTTCGTCTCCGGCCAGGTGATCTACGTGGCCGGCGGCCCGAAGGACTGAGCCCCCGCGTACGCCCCGGCGGGCACCCGCCCGCCGGGGATCAGGCCGCCGGGGCGGGGCGGGTGCGCCAGAGCCAGAGCAGGCCGAGCACCGGCAGGACCAGCGGGACGTAGCCGTACCCGCTGCCGAACTGCGACCAGACCGTCTCGTCGGGGAAGAGCTCCGGCTCGACGAGGCTGAGGGCGCCGACGCCGAGCACCCCGGCCAGCTCCACGGCGCAGCAGGCCAGGGCGACGCGGCGGCCGGCGGCGCCGGCGCGGGCCAGACCCACCGCCGCGACGATGTAGATGGCCGCCGCGAGGGCCGAGAGCAGGTACGCCACGGGCGCCTCGTCGAACTTCGTGGCGATCTGCAGGCCGGCGCGGCTCGTCGCGGCGATCGCGAAGATCAGGTAGACCGCGATCAGCAGCCGGCCCGGCCCGGCGTTGGTCCGCTTCGCCTCCGGGGCGCGTACGTCAGCCACCCAGCACCTCCCAGGTCTGCTGGAGCCGTACGACGACCACCGGCGTGACCAGGCAGACCGCGCAGACGATCGCCGAGCCCCAGCGCGTCGGCTCCATCCGGGCCAGCACCCAGGCCAGCGGCGGCAGGCAGACCACCGTGGCGACGTACCCGAAGAAGGCGCCCGGCTCGCCCGGCCGCTCGCCGCCGGCGAGGGCGACCAGCGCCACCGCCGCGAGCGCGAGCAGCGCCACCTCCAGCACGGCCAGGCCGGCGAACTGCACCCGGTCCGGTGCGCGGTGGCGCAGCGTGGCGACCAGCGCCCACGCGGCGATGAGGAGCGACAACACGATCGAGGCGGTCGCGAGGAGCCCGTCCACCGGCGATGACGCCGACGCTGCGCTGGTCACCGGGGCCATCCGGAGTGCGGTTCGGTCACCGGCACAGCCTACTAACCCACGTAGTACACCCTGTCACCCGCCGCCCCGCCGCCCCGCCGCAGCGCTCCGTCACCCGTGAGCCGTCCGGCGCCCGGTCCGATCCGACGCCCGGCGCCCGGCGCCCGGCGGGGCGGATGCGGGTCCGGCCGAGGGGTTGACTGTCGCGAAGGGACGGTCGAACCCCTATCGACCCCTATTCGCGAGCAGGGGCACGGTTGCGCAGCGTTAGTCTCTGATGACGTCACGCGACTCCGACGGCACGTTCGTCTGACGGAGAGGACCACCATGTCGTTGCCCACCATTCCCCCGGCGCTGAGCGTGGTGATCCCGACCTACCAGGATCCGCAGTGCCTCGCGCTGACCCTCAAGGCACTGACCCGACAGACGCTGTCGCCGGAACGCTTCGAGGTGATCGTGGTCCGGGACGGTGGCTCGTCCGACGGATACGCGGAGGCCCTCGTCGAAGGTGCCGGCCTGCGCCTGCGCGTACTGGAGCTCGCCGAACGCAGGGGTCGCTCGGTCGCCCGCAACGAAGGGGTGCGGCGAGCCGCCGCGCCCCTTCTGGTCTTCCTTGACGCCGACTCGTGGGCCGTGCCCGAACTGCTGGAGCGGCACCTGACGTGGCACGGCAGCCCCGGCAGCGCGGCGGTGCTGATCGGCCGGCGGGACGAGATCGGGCTGGCAGACCTGCCCGCCGTGCTGGCCGGAGAGTCGGACTCGATCGCGCGCGCCTTCCCGCGCGGCGGCGACCTGCGGTTCGGGACGGGGCTTCCGGACGACGGCGGCGACTGGCTCCGGGCCGGCTGGGTGATCGCCTACACGCACAACGTCTCGCTCTCCCGTTCGCTCTTCACACAGGTCGGTGGCTACCGCGAGGCGTTCGGGCTGAGCTACGGCATGGAGGACGTCGAGCTGTTCTACCGCGTGGACCGGAGCCTGCCGGGCGGCGTCAACTTCGGCTACGACGACGAGGCCCGGGTCGTCCACCTGCCGCACTACAAGAACATCAACCGCGACTTCATGGAGTTGAAGGCCAACTTCCAGCAGGCCGCCAAGCTCTATCCCTGCATCGAGTGGGAACTCCTCAGCGCCGTCATGGGATACGAGGCGATCCGGCGGATCCTGCACTACCGGGCCCTCGTCGACGAGTGCGTCGAGCGGTCGGCCTGTGCCATCGGGCCCGCCGCCGCCCGGCTCGGCGGCCAGTTGCGGGGGCCCCGGACCCTCTGGATCGGCACCGGCCGCGCCGAGTCGGGGCTGCCGGCCTCGGCGCCGACCTTCGACTACGCCGCACCCATCGGGCCGGCCAACTCCCACCTGCTCGGCCTCGCCCCACCCATGCCGCCGGGCAGCCTGGACGCGGTGGTCAGCGTCGACTTCTGGCGGTACCTGCTGTGGCCGGAGCTCTGCCAGTTCATCTCCGCCTCGCTGGCGCTGAGTGGCGAGGTGCACCTGGTCGCCACCGCCGACTCGACGCCGGGGATGTGCGCCGCCGACCCACAGACGCTGGACTACCTGCGCCAGGCGCAGGCCGCCCAGTGCACGGCTGAACTGCGCGCCGTCGAAGGGCTCGGCCACGTGTTGACCCTGCGGGCCCGCCGGCCGGTGCCCCGTGCCGTGCGCCGGATGCCCGCACAGACCGCCGCCCGGACGCGACCCACGGCACTGGCGCCGGGGCGCACCCCGACGCGGGGATAGCGGATCGACGGTGCAGCCGGGCCCGACAAGGGTGTCGGGCCCGTTCCACCGCGCCCGGATCCGCGGCTAGAGACGGAAAGGCGAGCACATGCGCGTACTGCTGTCGACTCTCGGGTCGCGGGGTGATGTCCAACCACTGGTGGCGCTGGCGTCGCGGTTGAAGGCTCTCGGCCTGCACGTGCGCCTCTGCGCCCCGCCGGACTTCGCCCGCTGGGTGAGTACCTTCAAGATCCCCTTCGTGCCCGTCGGCCCGCCCTGGCGCAGGTCGGCGGCGCCCGGGCCGCGCGCCGCCGTGCCCCGGCCCTCGCCCGCACAGGTCCGCAAGTTGGCCGAGTCCTCCATCGGCATCCAGTACGAGGTGCTGTCGGCGGCGGCCCGGGACTGCGACGTCCTCGTCGCGTCGACCGGCCTCCAGGTCGCCGCCCGCACGGTCGCGGAGAAGCGGGGCATCCCGTACGTCTACGCGGCGCTCTGCCCGGCGGCCCTTCCCTCACCGCACCATCCGCCGCTGCCGCTGCCCCTCCTCGGGGAGAGACCGGCACCCGAGTCGGCCGACAACGGCGAACTGTGGGCCGCCAACCTGCGGCACGTCAACGACACCTTCGGCGTGCCGCTCAACGCACTGCGGTCGGCGGTGGGACTGGTCCCGGTCGACGACGTCAGCGACCACATCCACACCGACCAGCCGTGGCTGGCCACGGATCCGACGCTGGCACCCTGGCCGGACGCCGCCGACACGGCCGTCTACCAGCCGGGCGCCTGGCTCCTGCCGGACGAGCGGCCGCTGCCCGCCGAGCTGAGGGCCTTCCTGGACGCCGGCGGACCGTGCGTCTACGTCGGATTCGGCAGCGTCGCCGCGCCACCGGGACTGCTGGAGACGGCTGTCCAGGCGGTACGCGCGGTCGGCTGCCGGTTGGTCGTCTCCAGGGGCTGGGCGCCATTGTCGCGGACTGACCGGGCGTCCGACTGTCTGGTCGTCGGCGAGGTCAACCAGCAGGCGCTGTTCAAGGAGGTGGCCGCGGTGGTCCACCACGGCGGCTCGGGCACCACGACCACCGCCGCGCGGGCCGGCACGCCGCAGGTCGTCATACCGCAGGTCTACGACCAGCACTACTTCGCGCGGCGGGTGGCCGCCCTCGGCATCGGCACCGCACACCCCGGCGCGGTGCTGACCGTCGAGTCGCTGACCGAGGCGCTCGGCGCCGCGCTGCGCCCCGAGGTGGCCGACCGTGCCCGCGAGTTCGCCGCCGTCGTACGCACCGACGCGGCACAGCTCGCCGCGACCCGGTTGACCGCCGCCCTGGGGGCCTGAGGCGTAGACGAGCGGCGGTCCGCCACCGGTGCCGCGTCCACCCCGGACCCGACACCGGTGGCGGACCGGGGCGGGACGCCGCGACGACTTCCGACACGGCCCCCGGCGTGGGTACCGGCCGCGGGTACCGTGGTGGGACGACGACGGGTGGAGGTTCTCGTGGTGCGGTTCGGGTTGTTCGGCACCGGTCACTGGGCGGCCGAGACGCACGGGGCGGCGCTGGACACGCACCCCGGGGTCGCGTTCGCCGGCGTCTGGGGCCGGGACCCGCGCAAGGCGGCGGCCCTGGCCGAGCGCTACGGGGTGCCGGCGTTCGACGACGTCGACGCGCTCGTCGACGCCTGCGACGCGGTCGCCGTGGCCCTCCCGCCGGACGTCCAGGCCGACATCGCGGTCCGCGCGGCCACCGCCGGCCGGCACCTGCTGCTGGACAAGCCGCTCGCCTTGAGCGTGGCCGACGCCGACCGGGTGGTCGACGCCGCGCAGGCGGCGGGCGTCGCCTCGGTGGTCTTCTTCACCGGCCGCTACCAGCCCGACGTGGCCGCCTTCCTCGCCTCGACGGCCGCCGTCGGCGGGTGGCACACCGCCAAGGCGGTCCGGTTCGGGTCCATCTTCCAGCCGGGCAGCCCGTACGGCGCCTCGCCCTGGCGCCGGGAGCACGGCGCGCTGTGGGACGTCGGGCCGCACGCGCTGTCGCTCCTCCTGCCGGTGCTCGGCCGGGTCACCCGCGTCGCCGCGATGGATGGGCCGCGCGGGCTAGTGCACCTGCTCCTCACCCACGACGGGGGCGCGACCAGCACCGTCTCGCTGACCCTGGACGCCCCGCCGGAGGCGGTGAGCCGGGAGTTCGTCTTCTACGGCGAGAACGGCGTCGAGACCGTTCCGGCCGGCGAGGGTGACTCGGTGACCGCGTTCGGGGTGGCGGTCGACCAGTTGCTGGAGGAGATCGGGTCGGGCACCCGCGACCACCACTGCGACGTGCGCTTCGGCCGCGAGGTCGTCGCCGTGCTCGCCGCCGCCGAGACCGCCCGCGCCGAGGGCCGCACCGTGGACCTGTCGGGCTGACCCGCCGACGAGGCGGAAAAGCGGTCGCCTTCCGGCGGGGGCGTGGCTAGGGTCGCGGCATGTTCGCGCACGCTCTGATCGAGGCGGTCGGCACGCCGGCCGCACTCGGGCCGCTGCTGGTGGCCCGCCCGCGAGTCCGGCGTCCGGCCCTGTCCGGCGCGATCCGCGACTGACCCGCACCGCACAGACGACGCCACCGCCCGGCGAGCCCGGGCGCCGCGCCGTCCCGCCACGCCCCCGGGCACCGTCCCGGGCAGGTGCCGCCCGCACCTCGCGTGGCGTTGCGCTGTGCACCACCGATCCCCCGCGCCACGCACAGGGCCGTCCGAGTCCCCTGAATTCTCCGGACAGGCCCCCGTTCCCGGCTGCCTGTCCGCTCCGTCGCCGCACGGCGACAGACAGGACGACGACCCGTGGCGCCCCGCCGTACCCGAGCAACCGAACGCGACCGGTCCCGTCGCGTACTATCCCAGAACTTCCTCGCCGACCCGGCCGCGATCGCCCGGCTGGTGCACGCCGCCCGCCCCCGGCCCGACCGGCTCCTGCTGGAGGTGGGCGCCGGCCGGGGCCAGCTCACCCGGCCGCTCGCCGCCCGCTGCCGGCACCTGACGGCGTACGAGGTGGACCCGGCCGCCGGTGCGGAGCTGGCCCGCGTCTGCGCGGCCCTGCCGAACGTGGCGCACCGGCAGGCCGACTTCCTCACCGCCGCGCCGCCGCCCGAGGAGTTCGACGTGGTCGGCAACATTCCCTGGTCGCTGACCTCGGCCGTGGTGCGCTGGTGCCTGTCCGCGCCCGGCCTGCGCGCGGCCACCCTGCTCACCCAGCTCGAGTACGCCCGCCGCCGCAGCGGCGACTACGGCCGGTGGACCAGGCTGACCGTGCTGACCTGGCCGGAGTTCGGTTGGCGGCTCGCCGGGCGGGTGCCCCGTACGGCGTTCCGCCCGGTGCCGAGGGTGGACGCCGGCATCCTGCGCGTCGAGCGGCGACCGGAGCCGCTGCTGGCCGCGGCGGCGCTGCCCGCGTACCGCCGGATGGTGGAGATCGGCTTCGACGGGGTCGGCGGCTCGCTCGCGGCCTCGCTCGCCCGGCACCACCCGCGGGCGCGGCTGTCGGCGGCGCTGCGGGCGACCCGGCTCGACCCGACCATCCCGGTCGGGCACGTCTGGCCCGAGCAGTGGCTGGTGCTGTTCCGGCTGCTGCACGCCCGCTGACCGGTCGTCGTGCCGCGTCTGCCGCCGCGCGTCGGTGGTGGGCAGGCGGCCGGTGGGACCATGTGGGGTGAGCCGGGCCCGGCTCAGGCCAGCGTGTTCAGGGCCTCGCCCAGCTCGGCGGGGGAGTCGAACTCCTCCGCCGGCAGGGCCCGCAGCGTCTGGAGCATCTCCGTGCTCACCCCGTTCTCCTGGGCCCAGCGGACCAGGTCCTCCCGGGAGACCGGATAGTCGAGCCCGGCCAGGTACTCCTGCAACTGCGCGCCGGTGACGGTCATGCCGGCGGGCTACCCGCTCAGCCCGCCGGCACACGGTTTCCGCCCCGCTCCGCGCCGTGCGTGCTCCCGGCGCCGGACGACCGGGTACGCGGCACGAGATCACCGCCACCGGGCGTCGGCCGTGGCCGGGGCGTGATCGGTTTGCCCGGCGGCGCGCCGGGTAGCCGCCCGCATGCTGGTTCAGCGGCTCGGCGCGCCGAGCGACTTCGACCCGTTGCTGGAGCGCGTCCGGGACGCCCGGATCGTGATGATCGGCGAGGCGACGCACGGCAGCTACGACTACTACCGGCTGCGCGAACAGCTCACCCGCCGGCTGATTGCCGAGTGCGGGTTCTCGTTCGTGGCCGTGGAGGGGGACTGGCCCGACTGCGACCGGGTGCACCGCTCGGTGACCGCCGCCCCGGGCGGGGCCGCCGACCCGCGTACCGCGCTGGAACGCTTCGAGCGCTGGCCGACCTGGATGTGGGCGAACGCCGAGGTGGCCCGCTTCTGCTCCTGGCTGCGGGCGTGGAACGTGGAGCGGCCCGAGGACGCCCGGGCCGGCTTCCACGGCCTGGACGTCTACAGCCTCTGGGAGTCCATGCAGGCGATCTTCGACTACCTCGGCGAGGAGGACCCGGGCTCGCTGGAGGCGGCGCAGGAGGCGTACCGCTGCTTCGAGCCGTACGGCAAGCGGATCGAGGAGTACGGCGCGGCGAGCCGGTTCGTCTCCGCCCGTTGCGAGGAGGAGGTCGTACGGCTGCTGGCGCGTACCCGTGAACAGGCCGCCGGGGACGGCCCGGACAGCTTCTCGGCCTGGCAGAACGCGGAGGTGGTGGCCGGCGCGGAGCGCTACTACCGGGCGATGGTGCGCGGCGGGCCGGAGTCGTGGAACATCCGGGACACGCACATGGCGGACACCCTGGACCGGCTGCTGGAGCGCTACGGCCCGGGCGCGCGGGGCATCGTCTGGGCGCACAACACGCACGTCGGCGACGCCCGCGCCACCGACATGGCCGCCGACGGGATGGTCAACGTCGGCCAGTTGGCCCGCGAGCGGCACGGGGCCGACCAGGTGGTCCTGGTCGGCTTCGGCGGCTACCGGGGCACGACGATCGCCGCGCCGCGCTGGGGCTCGCCGGCCGAGGCGATGATCGTGCCGCCGGCCCGCCCCGGATCGGTGGAACACCGGCTGCACGAGCTGATGCCCGAGCGGGCGGTGCTCGTCTTCGGCGGCGACGACCAGCCCGGCTGGGTCACCGGGCCCGCCGACCACCGGGCGATCGGGGTGGTCTACGACCCGTCCTTCGAGGCGTGGGGCAACTACGTGCCGACCCGCCTGGGGGAGCGCTACGACGCCTTCGTCTGGTGCGACGAGACGACGGCCCTGCACCCCCTCCCCGCCCTGAGCACCCCGGGCGAGATGGAGACCTACCCGGCCGGGGTCTGACCCCTCCCGCTCCCGCTGATCATGCAGTTGTGGTGCCCGTTCCAGCCGGCTTCGCCGGTTGTGCGGGGCACCACAACTGCATGATCGACTCAGGCGGGTCAGGCGGGTCAGGCGCGGGCCGGGGCCTTCTCGTCCAGGTGGGCGCGCAGGCCCTCGCCCTCGATGTCGACGTTGGGCAGGATCTTGTCCAGCCAACGCGGCAGCCACCAGGCGCGCTTGTCGAGCAGCGACATCACGGCCGGCACGATGGTCATCCGGACCACGAACGCGTCGATGGCGACGCCGATGGCGAGCGCGAAGCCCATCGACTTGATGACCGGGTCGTCGAGGAAGACGAAGCCGCCGAACACCGAGATCATGATCAGCGCGGCGGCGGTGACCACCCGGGCGCCGTGCCCCATGCCGTTGATGGTCGCCTGCTGCGCGGTGTCGCCGTGCACGAAGTCCTCCCGCATCCGGGAGACCAGGAACACCTCGTAGTCCATCGCCAGGCCGAACAGGATGCCGATCAGCAGGATGGGCAGGAAGCTGACCAGCGGGCCGGGCGTGTCCAGGCCGACCAGGTCGGCGAGGTGGCCCTGCTGGAACACCGCCACGGTGATGCCGAACGTGGCGGCGACCGTGAGCAGGAAGCCCAGCGCGGCCTTGACCGGCACCAGCACCGAACGGAAGACCAGCATCAGCAGCAGCACCGAGAGCCCCACCACCAGCAGCAGGTACACCGGCAGGGCGTCGGAGAGCTTCTCGGAGACGTCGATGCCGATCGCGGTCGCCCCGGTCAGCAGCACGTCGACGTCGCGGAAGTCGCCCACCGCCGCGCGTACGTCGTTGACGAGCGTCTCGGTGGCCTCGTCGGTCGGACCCGTCTTCGGCACCACCCCGAGCAGCGCGGTACGGCCGTCCGGGCTGAGCTGCGGCGGAGCCACCGCGAGGACGTTCTCGGTGCGCTGGACCAGCGCGGTGACCTGCGGGATGGCGGCTGCGGTCTCCTGCGGGTCGTCCCCGGCGACCACCACCGCGAGCCGGCCGGTGAAGCCCGGTCCGAAGCCCTCGACGATGAGATCGTTCGACTCCCGGGCCGGCGAGCCGACCGGCGCGGTGCCGGCGTCGGGCAGCGACAGCCGCATGTCCGGCGTGGGCAGGGCGAGCAGCCCCAGCCCGAGCACCCCGACCAGGATGACCGGCACCCGGAACCGGGTGGCGAGACGCGCCCAGCGGAACCCGAAGCCCGAACGGTCCTCGGCGGGCGGGGTCACCGGAGCGGCGGCGTCGACCGCCCCGTCCCCGGCCGGCACGGTGGTGCGCAGCTTGCGGGGCAGCACCCGGCGGCCGGCGAAGCCGAGCAGCGCCGGCTGGAGCGTGATCGCGACCAGCACCGCGACGGTGACCGTGGCGGCGGCGGCCAGACCCATCACCGTGAGGAACGGGATGTTCACGACGGCCAGCCCGGCCAGCGCGATGACCACGGTGGCGCCGGCGAAGACCACGGCCGACCCGGCCGTGCCCACGGCCCGGCCCACCGCCTCGTCCGGCGACAGCCCCTCCAGCAGGTTCTGCCGGTAGCGGGAGGTGATGAAGAGCGAGTAGTCGATGCCGACCGCGAGGCCCAGCATCAGGGCGAGGATCGGCGCGGTGGTGCTCAGGTCGACCACGCTGCTGATGGTGAACAGGCCCGCCATGCCGACGCCCACGCCGATCAGCGCGTTGAGCATGGTCATCCCGGCCGCCACGAGCGAGCCGAACGTGACCACCAGGACGAGCGCGGCGACCGCCACACCGATCACCTCGGTGGAGCCGACCTCCGGCACGCTGCTGAGCACCTCGCCGCCGGGCGCGACCTCCCAACCCTGGGCCTCGACGCGCTCGCCGACCTTCTCGTACGCGTCACGCTGGTCGTCGGTCACCTCGTCGGCGCCCGTGGCGAACTGGACCTGGATCAGCGCGTACCGGCCTTCCGGGGAGACCGCTCCCACCTGGAACGGGTCGACGGCGCCGACCACGCCGGGCAGCGTCCCGGCCTCCTGGATGAGCTCCTTCACCACGGCCTGCCCCTCCGGGCTGGCGAGCGCGCCGTCGGCCGGGGCCTTGACCGCGATCGTGCCGGTCGCGCCGCTGGCCGCCGGGAACTGCTCGGCGAGCAGGTCCAGGGCGCGCTGCGACTCGGTGCCCGGCATGGTGAAGTTGTCGGCCAACTGGCCGCGCAGGGTCCCGGCGGCGAGGCCGAGACCGACGAGTACGACGAGCCAGATGGCCGCGACGAGTCGCCGCCGGCGCATCGAGCCCCGGCCGAGCCGGTAGAGGAGGGTGGCCATGAGTTCCTTGTCCTCGGTCGTGGAATGGGTGGAAACAGATCAGTCGACGGGCTCCAGCGCCCGCCGGGCGAGTGCCAGCAGGGCGGCGCGCAACTCCTCGTCGGGCACGTCGCCGAACTCCCCGCAGGTCTCGGAGATGCCGGCGAGCAGCACGAGCGCGGCGATCCGGGCCGACGGGCGTTCCGGGTGCCCGGCGAGCGCGTCGACCAGCCGCTCGGAGATCCGCTGGATGTGCGCGAAGGCGGGCTGCTGGAGCAGCTCCGGGAACTCACCCCGGAGCAGGGCGATCTCGCGCCGGAAGCGGACCGCGAGGTCGACGAAGCCCTCGGCGGCGACCCGTTGGGCGGTCGCGCCGCGATGCGCGCGGATCCGCTCGTCGAGCGCGTGGAGGACGCCGATCGCCGGGGCCATCAGCTCGGTGAGGATGGCCTCCTTGTTGGCGAAGTGGTAGAGCACCGCCGCCTTGGAACAGCCGACCTCGCGGGCGATGTCCTGCAACGAGGTGCCCCGGTAACCGGTCGTCGCGAACCGTCGAGCCGCCGCCGCAAGGATCTCGTCGTGCGTCTCCGGAACCATCCGCGCCATGCCGGTCCACCTCCCCGACCAGCATGCCTGACCGATCGGTCAGACCCTGACCGATCGGTCAGATGAGTGACGTGGCGTTTCCCACAGACGGCCGAGGTTTACGGCTCCGCCGGCCGTCCGACGAGGCCGTCGCCGGTTCGGGCGGGAGTCCCGCCCGCCTGGTCGGCCGCGCCGTGTGCCCGGTCGTACGCGGCCCGGGCGTCGGCGATCGCGCTCCGGTGCCGTTCCGCCCAACGGGTCAGGGCGACCAGCGACTCGTAGAGCTCCAGCGCCATCGGCGTGGCCGTGTACTCCACCTTCGGCGGGACGGTCGGATGGACCGTACGGCGCAGCAGCCCGTCGCGCTCCAGGTTACGCAGGGTCAGGGTGAGCATCCGGCGGCTGATGCCCTCCACGCGGCGCTCCAGCTCGGTGAAGCGCACCGGGCCCCGGGAGGCGGCGACCAGGATGCCGATGCTCCACTTGCCGCCCACCCGGTCCAGCACCTCGCGGACGGTGCACGCCTCGGCCTGACCGGGTGCGACCGCCCCGCACGCCCGCGCCGCCCGGCCGGCGGTCGCCTCGCCGTTCCCCTGGGCCATGAAGGTGCCTCCCTCGCTCTGCCCCCATGGTCACAGAGTCGCCGCGACCGGCCTGACCTGGGTGGTCGACGCTGAAGGGGGCCGGTCAGTCGACACCGGGCGTGTTCACCCCGCCGCGTCCGGTTGACCGCCGGCCTCCGGCCCGCGAAGGTGGTCGGATGAGTGGCGCTGACGAAAGCCGGGACGGGGTGTCGCTGACCAACCTCGACCAGCCGCTGTCCGACACCGCCGGCGCGACCAAGCGGGACCTGGTCGACTACCTCGACGCCGTGCACGAGCGGATCCTGCCGCAGCTGCGCGGCCGGCCGCTGTCGGTGATCCGCGTCCGGCCGGGGCAGCCGCCGTTCATGCAGAAGAACCTGCCGAAGTACACCCCGGACTGGGTGGCCCGCACGCCGGTCTGGGCCGAGGCGTCGCACCGCGAGATCTCGTACGCGCTCTGCGACGACCGGCGCACCCTGCTCTGGTTCGCCAACCAGCGCGCCGTCGAGTACCACCCCACCCTCGCCACCGTCGAGGACCTGCACCGCCCCACCCACCTGGTGCTCGACCTCGACCCGCCGGAGGGGGACTCGTTCGCGCTGGCGGTCGCCGCCGCCCTGCTGGTCCGGCAGGCGCTCGCCGACGCCGGGCTCACCGGGGCGGTCAAGACCAGCGGGGCCAAGGGCGTGCACGTCTTCGTGCCGGTGGCGCGGGGCGCCACGGTCGAGGACATGGCCGCCGCGACGCGGGCGGTGGCGGCCCGCGCCGAACGGCTCGACCCGGCGCTGGCCACCACCGCCTTCATCCGCGAGGACCGGGGCGGCAAGGTGTTCGTCGACTCGACCCGCGCCGGCGGGGCGACCGTGGTGGCCGCCTACAGCCCCCGCCTGCGGCCGGGCGTGCCGGTCTCCTTCCCGGTCGACTGGGCCGACCTGGGCGACGTCACCCCGGCCGACTTCACGATCCGTACCGTCCCGGCGCTGGTCGCCGACCGCGACCCGTGGACCGAGCGGCTGCCCGCGCCGCAGCGGCTCCCGGCGGACCTGGTCGCGGAGGGGCACACCATCCCGATCGCCCGGGTGCAGGCCATGCACGAGGGCAAGCGCCGGGCCCGCGCCCGCCGCGCCGCCGGCTGACGTACGCCCACCAGCCGCGCCGCGCCGACCCTGCTCGCCGCCCTTCCTGCTGCTGTCGACCATCCCGCGCTACGGCGGGGAGCGATCCCCGACTGCGCGGACGGGCGACCGATCCGTGCCGCCGTACGCCCGGAGGCGACGCCGTCATGGCGCTCCCGGGCGGCAGACGGGCGACGGCGGCCGACCTAGCGTCGACGACGACCCGGCGGACGGCGTCGGGACGACCCGGCGGCGGACGGCGTCGGCGGATCGGCAGGAGGAACCATGACCCGCAGCAGGTTGACCTGGGCGGTGCTCGTCGCTCTCGTATGGGCGGCCATGATGTCGTTCGGCGGCGTCGCCGCCGAAACGGTGATGCTCTACCCGAACATCTTCGGGGACCCGCCGGCGTCGCTGGACCGCGCCCGCGAGTTCCTGGTAGCGGGCGGCCCGAGCGACTACTTCCCGCCGCTCGGCGCGACCGTCGTGCTCGCCAGTCTCGTGGCGGCGGTGCTCACCTGGCGCGACCGCCGGCTGCGCTGGTGGATCGCCGGCGCGGCCGTGGTCTTCGTCGCCTGCGAGTTCCTGTTCTCGGTGTTCTTCTTCTGGCCGCGCAACGAGATCATGTTCGTCGACCCGGTCGGCACGCACTCCCCGGAGTACCTGCGCCAGGTCGCGGCCGAGTTCGTCGCCGGGCACCGGGTGCGCCTGGTGGGCGGGGCGGTGACGGCAGCGTTGGCGTTCACCGCGCTGCTGCGCTGGGCGACGGCGCCTCGGACCTGACGCGGACGAGCGAACGGGTGGACGCCCGGCGTCCTGCATGACCCGCCCTGCGGCCGTCACCGCGTGAGCGCGTCCGGCTCGCTTGCGCGGGACGCGAGCGCCTCGTCGATGACTGCTTGCAGCCGGTCCCGGGTGTCGATGAGGTCGACGATCTGGCGGCTGATGCGGTCGTGTTCGGTGACGAGGCGGGCCAGCGACTCGGGGGTGCTGATCCCGGTGTCCACGCAGGGCAGCAGGTCACGGATGGCGGTGCTGGACAGCCCGGCGGCGTACAGCTGCTGGATGAGCCGGACGCGGTCGACGGCGGTGGCGGGGTAGTGCCGTTGCCCGCTGGGGCTGCGGTGGGCGGCGAGGATGCGCTGCTCCTCGTAGTAGCGCAAGGCGCGCACGCTCACCCCGGACACGGCGGCCAGCTCGCCGATGCGCACGATGTCCTCCTCGTGGCCGATCAGGTCCCGGCCGGGTCAGCCTACGTCCGGCTACAGGCGTCAGCGGTGCACGCCCAGTGGCGGCCCGAGCTGGTTGGGGCGCTGAAGGCGCTACGTCGGCCGGACGGCGCCATCGACGGCCGGCCGCCGCGGTGAGGTCGCCGAGGCGGAGTCCTGGCGACCGCGGGCGGTCCGCTGCGGGCTCCGGTGGGGACGGAGCCCGCCGGGGCTGGAGCCGGGTTCAGGCGGCGCGGTCCATGACGGCTTCGAGGTCCAGCTCGCCCGCCCGGGTCTGCATCCCGGCGTCGAGGTAGCGGGCGGTGCGGTCGAGTGCCGCCTGCGGTGAGGGGTACACGAGGCCGAGGGCTTGCGCCTCGCGGGTCAGGCCCTCCTCGAGCCGGTCGCCGCCGGTCGCGGCGTTCACCGCGGCTTTCGCGGCGGCGATCTGCTGCGGGGTGAGTGCGGCCATGCGTCGGGCCAGGTCGGCGACGAAGGCGTCGAGTTCGCCGGCGGGAACGGCCCGGTTGATCCAGCCGTAGCGCTCGGCGGTGTCGGTGTCGTACAGCCCGGCGCCCAGGATCGCCTCCAGCGCGCGCGGCCGGCCGATCAGCGAGGACAGCAGCTGGGTGCCGCCACCACCGGGAATGATGCCCAGCCGGGTCTCCAGCTGCGACATCCAGGTGCGTCCGGCGGCGGCGAAACGCATGTCCATGGCGGTGGCGAGTTCGTTGCCGCCCCCGCGGAGCCGTCCGGACAGCTTCGCGATCGTCACCTGCGGCAGGGACCGGATCGACAGCATCAGGTGCTGCATCGGGTTGAGCTGCGCAGTGCCCGTGTCGTCGGCGCCCAGGGCCATGAACCCGGCGGGGTCGGCGGCGAAACACGCGTCGACGTGGGCGGAGAAGAACTCCGGTACGTCGCTCTGCACGACGACGACCCGCACGTCGGTGTCATCGCCGACGGCACGCACGAAACGCTTCAGTTCGGGCACCAGTGTCGCGTCGAGCAGGTTCAGTGGCGGGTGGGACAGGGTCACCCAGGCGACGCCGTCGGCATCGGTGATCCGCAACGCGGTGAAATCGGGGTACTGCATCGTGTTCCTCCACGCGGTGACCGCCCACCCGGTGTGGCCGGCCTCGCGAAAACGACGCTAGGACCTGACGTTGGCGTCAGAGGCAAGGGCTGTGACCCGGGTCATCAGACGGCGGCGGCGATGCCTCGGTCCGGTCACAGTGTCCACCCCCGTGCTGCGGACGGAGGCCGTCGTCCTCGTGCCGCGAACCTGAAGCTGCTGACCGAGGCGGTCGTGCCACGTGCTGCGAAGCCTGAAGCTGCGGGCCCAGGCGGTCGTGCCCGTAATGCGAAGTCTGAAGCTGCGGGCCGGGGAGGGCGGGCGACGGTCGGATGCGGGCCGGACCGACGAAGAAGGCCACTGACCGGTGTTGTTGCTGGTCAGTGGCCTTAGCGCAGGTGGCGCATGTTTTGTTGTGTGTGCCCCCGGCAGGATTCGAACCTGCGCCCCCGCCTCCGGAGGGCGGTGCTCTATCCCCTGAGCTACGGGGGCTCAGCGACTGGAGAAGACTAGCAAACGCCTCCCCGGAACGCCGAATCGGTATCCGGTCCTCGCCCTCGTGTCGCCCCTGCCCGTTCCACCTGCGCCTACCGCCGCCAGACGGAGGCGGCTGACGAGAGCCTCGGCGGGCGCGAGTGGAACCTCACGGTTGTCTCCGGGCGCCGGATGCACCCCTGACGTTCCATTCGCCAATGCCGCGGGCGGCCAGGCCGACGACGGCGCCGGCCAGCCCGACGGGGCCGCCCGGTGCGTGCCCTCGTTCGGGCCCGGGACGAGGGCCGCCGGGGCCGTTGGCCGCATCGGGGCCGCCGAACGCCAGAAGTCCGCCTCGGGATCGCCGGATGCCGGCAAGCCCGCCTTCGGAGCCGTCCGGTGCGTTCCGGTGCCCGGGGACGTGGTGTGGTCACCCGGGCGGGAGCGGTCAGGCGGCGACGGCGCGACCGCAGCTGGGCAGCGGGTGCAGCACGATGCGCCGGGGCAGGCGCCGGGGCCACTCGTTGCGGGGCCAGGAGCCGTCCACGATCAGGTGCACGGTCCGCTGCTCCTCGCCGCTGAGCCGCAGTACGAAGTCGCGGGGGAGCGGCGGATCGACCGACGGTGTGGTGATCATGAAGCGCACCCGGCCGCGCGCCGAGACGGCGGAGATGACGTCCGCCGCCGGCATCGTGCCGCGCAGGCGTACCCGGCCGATCCAGTAGACGTCGGCGAGGTGCTCCTGGGCCGCCCGGGTGATGATCGGGTAGTCGCTGCGGACCCAGCGTTCCACCGCGCCGACGCAGAGGCCGCAGGCGCGCTCCCGGGGCTCCCGTGGGCCCAGCCCCCAGGCCCGCAGGTACGCCCCGACCGCCCCGGCGTCCATGGACGCCTCGAAGCGGCGCTGGATGAGGGCGTGCAGGCTCTGCCGCGTCCACAGCTCCTCGTCCAAGCCCAGCTCGTCGGGGTAGACGCCCCGCAGGACGTCGATGAGTTCTAGCTCCTGTTCGCGGCTGAGCGTTCCCGGCTCGCCCTGCCGCTGTCCGCGACGGACGGCTGCCACCGCCCCGTCACCGCCGATGGTGTGGCGCCGGCACCAGCTGGTGACCGAACGCCGTGCGTCTCTCAGTGCAACCCCCACGTCCTGCGCAACGAGCCCGAATCGCTACTGGTCACGATATGTGTGGAGAAAACTCTCTTAGTGTCGAAGTCGGTCTCAAGGTGCATCATGTTCTCTAGTGCGCCAAAACGGACACTGGTGGGATGGCGGGCTCCTCCGGCAGCGAGGCGGATCGCGACGACCAGGAGGCCCTGCCGGCCTCGGGCACCAGCGGCCTCGGGCACCCTGCCTCGGGCACCGCCGGCCTCGGGCAATACCGGCTTCGCGCTGCCGGCCTCGGGCACTGCGGGCCTCGGGCGCTGCCGGGCCGCACCCGCCCGCAGCCGCCACCGTCCGGGCCGCCGTGCGACGGCGAGAGGCCCACGTCGAGCCGGATCGGACCGGCGGTCGACGTGGGCCTCTCGGTTGGCAGCGATGTCGGCAGGCGACGTGGGCGCCTTCCGGGCTGGTCGGCGGGCGGGGTCAGCCGCCCAGGCGCTGCAGTGCGTTCTGGAGGTTGGTGAGGTCGTTGCGCTGGGTGTTCTTCATGGTCTGCGCGGTCCTGACCACGTCGGTCTCGTCGCTGACCTCGAGGATTCCGTCGATCATGTGGATGCCGCCCAGATGATGCTTGATCATCAGTTGCAGGAAGAGGACGTCCAGCTCCCGGCCCTCCGCCGCGTGCAGCTTCGCCATCTCCTCGGGAGTGGCCATGCCCGGCATCAACCCGTTCTTGACCAGGCCGGCGCCGTCGGACATCCAGGACATCGGCGGCTTGCTGCCCGCCGGGTCGAGCCCCCACGAACGCAACCACGTGTGCATGGTGCCGATCTCGCCCTGCTGGGCGGTGGCGATGTCGCCGCCGATGCTGCGGACCTCCGGGTCGCTGCCCTTGTCGAAGGCGACCAGGCCCATCTCCACCGCCTGCGCGTGGTGGGTCATCATGTCCCGGGCGAAGCCCGCCTCGGCCGAGGCGTCACCGGGGCGGGTCAGCCGGGGCGTCAGCATGCCGCCCGCGTACCCGAGGAGCAGCCCGACCACGACGGCCAGGGCCAGCGCGGCCGTGCCCCAGCGAACCGGCGGCCGCCGCTCCTCCGGAGCCGGGGCGGCCGGCTCGCTGGTCTCGGTCATGGTCGGGATGCTCATCGCTCTCCTCAGCCCTGCGGCATCTGCGGGGCGTCGTCACGCGGGGTGGTGCCGGTGGCGGTGATGCCCTGGCTGCACAGCGCGGTCGGGCCCTCGATCGAGGCGTTGACCTTCAGCGTCTTGATGAACTCGTCGATCCGGCTGTCGTCGGCGTTGTCGACCTTGAGCTGGTAGCCCCACGCCTGGAGCGAGATCGGCTTGTCCAGCCCCTCGAACGGGCTGAGCATCAGCTTCTCCTTGCCCCGCACCTTGTCGGCGAGCTTCGTCACCTGGTCGGCCGGCAGGTCGGGGCGGTAGGTGATCCACACCGTGCCGTGCTCCAGGCTGTGCACCGCGTGCTCGTTGGCGATCTGGGCCGGGTAGACGTCGCCCATGCAGTTCTGCCAGGCCGCGTTGTGCGGGCCGGCCACCGGCGGCAGTACCGTGTAGGTGATGGGCCCCGCCTTGTGGTTACCGCCCGAGACGAGGTCCTTGTCCTTCTCGCGGTAGTTGACGATGCCCTCGATCGCGTCGGCCCGGTCCTCCCACGGCTTGGCGCCCTGGAACGTGGCCCAGGCGCCGTAGCCGATGATGGAGACAGCGAGCACACCCACGGCGACGAAGAGCGCGATCGGGCCCCAGGAGCGGCCCTGGCTCACCTTCACCGGGGCGATGGGCTTGCGGCCCTTGCCCCCGGCGCCGGGGCGGGTGCCGGTCGGCTTGCCGGACCCGGTCTTGGCGCCGGAGCCGGTCTTCGCGCCGCCGGACCCGGCCTTGGCGCCGGCGGCCGGCCGGCCCGCTGCCGGCTTCTTGCCGGTGCTGACCACGGACGGACGGCGCTCGGGGCTGCCACCCGGTGTGCTGATGCTCATCGTGCCTCGTCAGGTCGGTCGGTCAGGGGATCCGGCGGGCCGGTCCCACACACTGGGTCGCCGCCGCGGCTGCCGAGTCTACCCCCGATAACATGGATCGGTGACTCCCGCAGAACTCGCCGAGGTCGTCCTCTCCGCAGCCCACGCCGTCTTCACCGAGCGTGGCCTGGATCGCTCCGCTCTGCCGGAGCGGACGGTGGTCGAGCGACCCCGCAACCCCGAGCACGGCGACTACGCCTCGACGCTGGCCCTCCAGCTCAGCAAGAAGGTGGGCGTCGCGCCGCGCGAGCTGGCCACGGCCCTCGCCGACCAGCTCGGCCGGGCCCCGGGGGTCAAGTCCGTGGAGATCGCCGGTCCGGGCTTCCTCAACATCCGGCTCGACGCGGCCGCCGCCGGCCAGCTCGCCCGCGTGATCGTCGAGGCGGGCGAGGAGTACGGGCGCAGCGACCGGCTCGCCGGCCAGCGGATGAACCTGGAGTTCGTCTCGGCGAACCCGACCGGCCCGGTGCACATCGGCGGCGTCCGGTGGGCGGCCGTCGGCGACGCCCTGAGCCGGCTCCTGCGCGCCACCGGCGCCGAGGTCGGCACGGAGTACTACTTCAACGACGCGGGCTCCCAGATCGACCGGTTCGCCCGCTCCCTGCTCGCCGCCGCCAAGGGTGAGCCGGCCCCCGAGGACGGCTACGCCGGGGCGTACATCAACGAGATCGCCGACGCCGTGCGCGGCATCCGGCCCGACGTGCTGGAGCTGGACGACGCCGCCGCCCAGGAGGTCTTCCGGGTCGAGGGCGTGCAGCTCATGTTCGCCGAGATCAAGTCCTCGCTGCGCGGCTTCGGGGTCGAGTTCGACACCTACTTCAACGAGAAGGACCTGCACGACCGGGGCGAGCTGGACCTGGCGCTGCAGCGGCTGCGCGAGCAGGGCCGGGTGTTCGAGTCCGACGGCGCGACCTGGCTGCGCACCACCGACTTCGGCGACGACAAGGACCGGGTGCTGCGCAAGTCCAACGGCGAGTGGACCTACTTCGCCGCCGACTGCGCCTACTACCTGGACAAGCGGGAGCGGGGCTTCGACCGGGTCGTGATCATGCTGGGCGCCGACCACCACGGCTACATCGGCCGGATGAAGGCGATGGCCGCGTGCTTCGGCGACGACCCGGAGCGCAGCCTGGAGATCCTGATCGGCCAGCTGGTCAACCTGGTCCGTGACGGCGCGCCGGTCCGGATGAGCAAGCGGGCCGGCACCGTGGTGACCCTGGAGGACCTGGTCGACGCCATCGGCGTTGACGCCGCCCGCTACGCGCTGGCCCGCTACTCCAGCGACTCCCCGATCGACATCGACGTGGAGCTGTGGACCCGGGCCACCCGCGACAACCCGGTCTACTACGTGCAGTACGTGGCGGCCCGGACGGCCAGCGTGGGCCGCAACGCCGCCGAGGTGGGGCTGACCCGGGGCGACGCCGAGGCGTTCCGCCCGGAGCTGCTCGGCCACGAGAAGGAGAACGAGCTGCTCAAGGCGCTCGCCGAGTTCCCCGCCGTGGTGGCGGCGGCGGCCGAGCTGCGGGGCCCGCACCGGGTGGCCCGCTACCTGGAGGAACTGGCCGGGGCCTACCACCGGTTCTACGACGAGTGCCGGATCCTGCCGCGCGGCGACGAGGAGATCACCGATCTGCACCGGGCCCGGCTCTGGCTGAACGACGCCACCCGCACCGTGATCGCAAACGGCCTGCGCCTGCTCGGCGTCTCGGCCCCGGAAAGGATGTAGCTCACCCATGCGAGCGCGAGGAGTGAGCTTGCGAGCCCCGCAGGCGCGAAGGGACGAGCGGTAATGCGTGCTCACGAGGCCGGTGCGCTGCACGGCGACATCGGCAGCCGGGGACCGGCGTGGCTGCGTACGCCGGTCGACGTCAACGCCCTGGTGCCGGCGCTGTGGCCGCGCAACGTGACGCGCGGCGGCGACGGCGTGCTGGCCGTGGCCGGGCTCGGCGTCCGCGACATCGCGGCCGAGTTCGGCACCCCGGTGTACGTCCTCGACGAGGACGACCTGCGCTCGCGCTGCCGCGACTTCCGCGACGCGTTCGACGGCGTCGACGTCTACTACGCCGGCAAGGCGTTCCTCTGCCGGGCCGTGGTCCGGATGATCGCCGAGGAGGGCCTGCACCTCGACGTGTGCACCGGGGGCGAGCTGGCCACCGCGCTGTCGGCCGGGATGCCGCCCGAGCGGATCGGCTTCCACGGCAACAACAAGTCGGTGGCCGAGCTGACCCGGGCGCTCGACGCCGGGGTCGGCCGGATCATCCTCGACTCGTTCGACGAGATCGACCGGCTCACCGCGCTGGCCCGCGAGCGGGGCGTGCGTCCCCGGGTGCTGATCCGGGTCACGGTCGGCGTCGAGGCGCACACCCACGAGTTCATCGCGACCGCCCACGAGGACCAGAAGTTCGGCTTCTCCCTCGCGGGCGGGGCGGCGGCCGAGGCGGCCTTCCGGGTGCTCGACGACGACGTGCTGGAGCTGCGCGGCCTGCACTCGCACATCGGCTCGCAGATCTTCGACGCCAGCGGCTTCGAGGTGTCCGCCCGCCGGGTGCTCGGCCTCCAGGGGCAGATCCGCGACGCGCGCGGGGTGCAGCTTCCCGAGCTGGACCTCGGCGGTGGCTTCGGCATCGCGTACACGACCCAGGACGATCCGGCCGCCCCGCAGGACCTGGCGAAGCGGCTGCGCCGGATCGTCGAGGCGGAGTGCGCCGCCGAGCGGCTGACGGTGCCGCACCTGTCGATCGAGCCGGGCCGGGCGATCGTGGGGCCGGCCGTGTTCACCCTCTACGAGGTCGGCACGGTCAAGGACGTGGATGGGATCCGGACGTACGTGAGCGTCGACGGCGGGATGAGCGACAACATCCGTACGGCCCTCTACGACGCGTCCTACTCCGCGACGCTGGCGTCCCGGGCGTCGGCCGCCGAGCCGATGCTCGCCCGCGTGGTGGGAAAGCATTGTGAGTCCGGGGACATCGTGGTGAAGGATGAATTCCTGCCCGCCGACGTGCAGCCCGGAGATCTTGTCGCGGTGCCCGGCACCGGTGCCTACTGCCGGAGCATGGCCAGCAACTACAACCACGTGCCCCGCCCCCCGGTCGTCGCCGTACGCGGCGGCGAGGCGCGGCTGATCGTCCGGCGGGAAACCGAAGAGGACCTGCTCGCATTGGATGTGGGATGACGTCACCTGTGCGCCTGGCGCTGCTCGGCTGCGGCACGGTCGGTAGCGAGGTGGTCCGGCTGCTGCACGAGCAGGCGGCCGACCTCGCCGCCCGGATCGGCGCTCCGCTGGAGATCGCCGGCATCGCCGTACGCCGTCTCGGCCGCGACCGGGGCGACCTGCCGGTCGACCCGACCCTGTTCACCACCGACGCGCTGGGGCTGATCAAGCGCGACGACGTGGACGTGGTCGTCGAGGTGGTCGGCGGCATCGAGCCGGCGCGGGGCTGGCTGGTGGAGGCGCTGCGGGCCGGCAAGAGCGTGGTCACGGCCAACAAGGCGCTGCTCGCCGAGGACGGCGCCGCCCTGCACGACGCGGCGGCCGAGGGCGGCGGCGACCTCTACTACGAGGCGTCCGTCGCGGGGGCGATCCCGCTGCTGCGCCCGCTGCGCGAGTCGCTGCACGGCGACCGGATCAACCAGGTCACGGGCATCGTCAACGGCACCACCAACTTCATCCTCTCCGCCATGGACGCCACCGGCGCCGGCTTCGCCGAGGCGCTGGAGGAGGCGACCGAGCTGGGCTACGCCGAGGCCGACCCGACCGCCGACGTGGAGGGCTTCGACGCGGCGGCGAAGGCGGCCATCCTCGCCTCGCTGGCGTTCCACACCCGGGTGGGCGCGGCCGACGTGCACCGGGAGGGCATCACCGAGGTCACCGCCGCCGACATGGCCAGCGCCAAGGCGATGGGGTGCACGATCAAGCTGCTCTGCATCGCCGCCCGGGGCACCGACGCCGCCGGCCGGGAGACGGTCAGCGTGCGGGTGCACCCGGCGATGATCCCGCTGAGCCACCCGCTGGCCAGCGTCGGCGACGCGTTCAACGCCGTCTTCGTCGAGGCCGAGGCGGCCGGGCCGCTGATGTTCTACGGCCGGGGCGCGGGCGGCGCGCCGACCGCCAGCGCGGTGCTGGGCGACGTCGTGGCGGTCTCCCGCAACCGGCTCGCCGGGGTGCGGTCGGCCAGCGAGAGCGCGTACGCCGACCTGCCCGTGCGGCCGATGGGGGAGGCGCTGACCCGCTACCACATCAGCCTCGACGTGGCCGACCGGCCGGGCGTGCTGGCGGCGGTCGCGGGCGTGTTCGCCCGGCACGACGTGTCGATCGCCACCGTGCGGCAGGGCCCCGCGGGCGGCGGCGCGGCCGGCCGGGGCGACGACGCCGACCTGGTCATCGTCACCCACGTCGCGCCGGACGCGGCGCTCGCCGCCACCGTGCGCGAGCTGCGCGGGCTGGACATCGTCCGCTCGGTGGCGAGCGTGCTGCGCGTCGAGGGCGGGCTCTGACCGGCTGACCCACAGCCTCGGCGGGGCGGGCGCCTGCGCGTCTCGCCTGGTGGTTAACTGCGGGTGCGCCGGCGGCGACCCGGCGACGCTGGTCCAGGCTGGAGGCGTACCCGGCGCGGGGCGGGACGTCTTAGAGGCGAGGGAGAACGACATGTGGCGGGGCCTGATCGACGCGTACCGGGACCGGCTGCCGGTCACCGACGCCACCCCGGTCGTGACCCTGCACGAGGGGAACACCCCGCTGCTGCCCGCGCCGGTGCTCTCCGCCCGGCTCGGCTGTGACGTGTACCTCAAGGTGGAGGGCGCCAACCCGACCGGCTCGTTCAAGGACCGGGGGATGACGCTCGCGGTCTCCAAGGCGGTCGAGGCCGGCAACAAGGCGATCATCTGCGCCTCCACCGGCAACACCAGCGCCTCTGCGGCGGCGTACGCGGCCCGTGCCGGCCTGACCTGCGCGGTGCTCGTGCCGCAGGGCAAGATCGCGCTGGGCAAGCTGGCCCAGGCGCTCGTGCACGGGGCGAAGCTGCTCCAGGTGCAGGGCAACTTCGACGACTGCCTGTCGCTGGCCGCCAAGCTCGCCCAGGACTACCCGGTCGCCCTGGTCAACTCGGTCAACATCGACCGGCTGCACGGCCAGAAGACGGCCGCGTTCGAGATCGTCGAGGCGCTGGGCGAGGCCCCCGACATCCACTGCCTGCCGGTCGGCAACGCCGGGAACGTCTCCGCCTACTGGCTGGGCTACTCGGAGGAACTGCGGGACGGCAACGCCACCCGCGCCCCGAAGATGTACGGCTTCCAGGCCGCCGGCGCCGCCCCGATCGTCAGCGGCGAGGTGGTCCGCGAGCCCTCCACGATCGCCACCGCCATCCGGATCGGCAATCCGGCGAGCTGGACCAGGGCGCTGGACGCCCGGGACTCCTCGGGGGGCCTGATCGCCGCCGTCACCGACCGGGAGATCCTGGCCGCGTACCGGCTGCTGGCCCGCGAGGTCGGGGTCTTCGTCGAGCTGGGCAGCGCGGCCAGCGTGGCCGGCCTGCTCCAGCAGGCCGCCGCCGGTCGGGTCCCGGCCGGCTCGACGGTGGTCTGCACGGTCACCGGCCACGGCCTGAAGGACCCGGAGTGGGCGATCTCCACCGCGCCCGTGCCCATCACCATCGCCAACGACCCCCTGGTCGCCGCCCGCTGTCTCGACCTGGCCTGAGCCTCCGGTACGTGGCCTGAGCCACCACCGCCCGCAGCCGGTCATCCGCGCCGCGGCGGGCTGGCTGCGGCGCGGTGGCGCGAGTCCTGTCCATCGGACCGGGGGCAGGGGCCGACCGGGGTCGGTCGGGCACGGTGGGGGAGAATTCGTACCCCCGCCAATCGCCTTTTCAGGAGTGAGTCACGCCGATGTCGCTGCTCGCCAGATTCAGCCTCGCCAACCGAGGGCTGATCGCCCTCGTCGCGGTGGTGACCACGCTGTTCGGGGCGTTCGCCGTACCGTCCCTGAAGCAGCAGCTCCTGCCGTCGCTGGAGTTCCCCGCCGCGTTCATCGTGGCGGTCTACCCCGGCGCCGGTCCCGAGGTGGTCGAGTCGCAGGTCACCGAGCCCATCGAGAACGCCCTCCAGGGCATCCCCGGGCTGGACCAGGTCACCTCGACCTCCCGCGAGGGATCCGCGACCGTCCAGGTCCAGTACGAGTTCGGCACCGACCTGGACGACGTCGTCAACAAGATGCAGACCGCGCTCAACCGGATCGACGCGCAGTTGCCGGAGGGGGTCGATCCGCAGGTCATCGCGGGCAGCACCGACGACCTGCCGGCCGTGGTGCTCGCCGCCTCCGGCGGTGACGACCAGCGCGTCCTCGCGGAGAAGCTGCGCGCCACGGTGGTGCCGGAGCTGGAGGCGATCGAGGGGGTCCGTACGGTCGACCTGACCGGCGCGCGCGACGACGTCGTGGTGGTCACCCCCGACCCGGCCAAGCTGGCGGCGGCGAAGCTCCAGCCGGCCGCCCTCGGCGCGGCGTTGAAGACCAACGGCGTGACGGTGCCGGCCGGCGCGGTGACCGACGGCACCCGCGCGCTGCCGGTGCAGGTCGGCACCCGGCTCGTCACCCTGGACGACCTGCGTGGCGTCGTGGTGGCGCCGGCGACGGGCCGGGGGACGGTCCCGGTCCGCCTCGGCGACGTGGCCACCGTCGAGCAGCAGCTCGCCCCGGCCACGGCGATCACCCGTACGAACGGCAAGGACAGCCTGGGCATCATGGTCACGGCCTCCCCGGACGGCAACGCCGTGGAGATCTCCCACGAGATCCGGGACCGGCTCGCCGACCTGCGGGGCACCTCCGGCGCCGAGCTGACGGTCGTCTTCGACCAGGCGCCGTTCGTCGAGAAGTCGATCGAGAGCCTGACCACCGAGGGCCTGCTGGGCCTGGTCATGGCCGTCGTGGTCATCCTGGTCTTCCTGCTGTCGGTGCGCTCCACCGTGGTCACCGCGGTCTCCATCCCGCTGTCGGTGATGGTCGCCCTGATCGCGCTCTGGATCGGCGACTACTCGCTCAACCTGCTCACCCTCGGCGCGCTCACCATCGCGGTCGGCCGGGTGGTCGACGACTCGATCGTCGTGCTGGAGAACATCAAGAGACACCTGGAGTACGGCGAGCCGAAGCGGGAGGCGATCCTCACCGCCGTCCGCGAGGTGGCCGGTGCGGTGACCGCGTCCACCCTCACCACCGTGGCGGTCTTCGCGCCGATCGCGCTGGTGGGGGGCTTCGTCGGGCAGCTCTTCGCGCCGTTCGCGATCACCGTCACGGTGGCCCTGCTCGCCTCGCTGCTGGTCTCGCTGACCGTCATCCCGGTGCTCGCGTACTGGTTCCTGAAGCCCCCCGCCGGTGCGCCGGACGACGCCGTGGTGCGCCGGGAGGCGGAGGAGAAGGAGCTGCGCAACCCGTTGCAGCGGGCGTACCTGCCGGTGATCGGGTTCGCGACCCGTAAGCGGGGCACCCGGTGGATCACGTTGGGGCTCGGCATGCTCGTCCTGCTCGGCACCTTCGGCCTGTCGAGCCAACTGGAGACGAACTTCATCGACGACTCCGGGCAGGACACCCTGAGCATCACGCAGGAGCTGCCGGCGGGCACCGGGCTGGCCGGCACCGACGCGGCGGCCCGCCAGGTCGAGGCGGTGCTGGAGCGTACCGAGGAGGTCGAGACGTACCAGGTGACGGCGGGCGGCGGGGAGAACCCGTTCGGCGGTGGCGGCAACAACATCGCCACCTGGTCGCTGGCCCTCGGCGGCGGGACCGACGCCAAGCAGATGCGGGAGAAGCTGCGCCGGGAGTTCGACGCGCTCGGCCCGGGCGTCGGTGAGGTCAGCTTCGGCGCCGGTCAGGGCGGCACGGCGGCCAACCAGATCGAGGTGGTCGTGCAGGGCACCGACCCGGAGGCGCTGACCCGGGCCGCCGAGGAGGTCCGCTCGGCGATGGACGGGCTGGCGGGCGTCGAGGACGTCACCACCAGCCTCGCCACGCGGGTGCCGCGCGTCGAGGTGACCGTCGACCGGGTCGCCGCCGGCCGGGTCGGGCTCACCGAGGCCGCCGTGGGCCAGCTGGTGGCCCAGGCGTTCCGGGGCTCGCCCCTGGGGCAGGTCACGCTGGGCGACGGGCAGCGCGACGTGGTGCTGCGGTTCGCCGGCAAGCCGCCGATGACGGTGGCGGAGCTGCGCGCCATGCCGGTCGGGCCGGTGAAGCTCGACGACATCGCCGAGGTCGCCCAGACCGAGGGACCGCAGCAGGTGAGCCGGATCGACGGCGAGCGCAGCGTCTCCGTCACCGGTACGGCCACCGGCTCGAACCTCGGCGCCATCACGCAGGAGTTGCAGAAGAAGCTGGACGCCATCGACGTGCAGGGGGCGAGCTTCGAGATCGGTGGGGTCAGCGCGGACCAGGAGGAGGCCTTCGCCGATCTGGGCCTGGCCGTGCTCGCCGCCATCGCGATCGTCTTCCTGATCATGGTGGCGACGTTCCGGAGCCTGGTCCAGGCGCTGATCCTGCTGATCTCCATCCCGTTCGCGGCGACCGGCGCGATCGGCCTGCTGCTGGCCACCGGCACCCCGATGGGTGTGCCGGCGCTGATCGGCGTGCTCATGCTGGTCGGCATCGTGGTGACCAACGCGATCGTGCTGCTGGATCTGGTCAACCAGTACCGGGCCCAGGGCATGGGGGTGCAGGAGGCGGTGGTCGAGGGCGGCCGGCGCCGGCTGCGGCCGATCCTGATGACCGCCGTCGCCACCATCTTCGCCCTGTTGCCGATGGCCCTCGGCCTCACCGGGGAGGGCGGCTTCATCTCCAAGCCGCTGGCCATCGTGGTGATCGGCGGCCTGCTCAGCTCGACGCTGCTCACCCTGATCCTGGTGCCGACGCTCTACGCGATGGCGGAAAACACCAAGGAGTCGTTCCGGTCCCGGCGGACCCGCCGGTCCGGCGGGGCGGCCCCGGCCGACCGGGAGGGTGACGGCGAGCCGACCGTAGGCGGTGAGCCCGCCGCCGAGCCGGTCCCGGTGGCGGCCACGCCTGCCCCGTCCACCGCCGGCGCGGAGGCCGCCGACGCCGAGGCGTCCCGGCCCACGCCGTCGGGCGCGCTGGTGGACGGCACCGACCAGTTCGAGGTGCTGCGGCTACCGAAGAGCCGCCAGTCCCCGCTGCCCCCGACCGAGTAGCGACGCGTTCGCGAACGCCCCCGACGGGTACTGCCCGCCGGGGGCGTTCGCGTTGTGGACAGGTACCCGCCGTCCGGCGGGCCCGCGGTACGCCGCCCGGTAGGGTGCCGGACGTGCCGTCCACCGTCTCGGTTCTCGTTCGAAACCGGAGCTTTCGCAATCTCTTTTTCGCCGAGCTGGTGGTCTTCGGCGCCGACTGGTTCGTCATGGTGCCGCTGCTGGTGCTGTTGCCGGAGCTGACCGGCAGCGGTGTGTGGGGCGCGTTGGTGCTCGCCGTGGACACCGGAATCGTGGCGTTGCTGCTGCCGTACACGGGCACCGTGGCCGACCGGTTCGACCGGCGCAAGATCATGATCGTGTCGAACGTGGCGGCCCTGCTCGGCGTACTGCTGCTGCTCGGGGTGCGCAGCGCCGGGACTGCCTGGCTGGCGATGGTCGGCATCGGGGTGGTGGCCGTCGCGAAGGCCTTCTACTCGCCGGCGGCCCAGGCGGCGCTGCCCAACGTGCTCGACCCCGACGAACTGGCCGCCGGCAACGCCGTCGCGGGTTCGGCCTGGGGCACCATGACCGTCGTCGGCGCCTCCCTGGGCGGCGTGCTGAGCGCCGCCGTCGGCCCGTACGCCTGCTTCTGGGTGGCGGCGGTGGGCCTGGTGGCCGCCGCGGGCCTGGCCGCGTTCATCCGCCGGCCGTTGCAGGCGCACCGCGACGCGGACCTGCCGGCGCAGCGGACCTGGCCGGCGATCCGCGAGGCCCTCGGCTACATCGCGCACCGGCCGAGGGTGCTGGCGCTGGTCACCGTGAAGTCGGCGGTCGGCCTCGGCAACGGCGTGCTGACGGTGTTCCCGCTGCTCGCGGCGGTGTACGGCGTGGGTCCTGTCGGCGCCGGGCTGCTCTTCGCGGTCCGTGGGGCGGGGGCGCTCGTCGGGCCGATCCTGATGCGCCGGGTGCTCACCAACCGGGCCTGGCTGCTGCCCGGGCTGGCGCTGTCCATGTCCCTCTACGGGCTGGCCTACCTCGGCACCTCGGTCGCCCGCTGGTTTCCGTTGGTGCTGGCCCTGGTCTTCGTCGCCCACTTCGCGGGCGGCAGCAACTGGGTGATGTCGAACTTCGCCCTCCAGGGCGAGGTGCCGGACCGGCTGCGGGGCCGCGTCTTCGCCACCGACATGATGCTGGCGACCCTCGCCATCTCCGTCAGCCAACTCGCGGTGGCCGCCGTGGTGGACACGGTGGACGAGCGGGTGGTGCTGGCCAGCTGCGGTCTCGTCACGGTGCTCTACGCGGTCGGCTGGCGCATCGCCACCCGCCGGCTCTCGCTCACGGAGCCGGCCGGGCAGCCGGCCCCGAGCGTCGCCTCCTGACCGGCCCGCCCGTCAGGGCTGGTCCGTCCCGGTGCCCGTCGGCGCGTCCGGCACGGAGCGCTCGTCCCGCTGCGCCGGCACGTCGGCGCCGCCCGCCGGCCGCCATCCCGGGCCGGTCGCCGGGGTCGACCAACCGTTCGACACGGGCGCGCCGCCGCCGAGGGGCCCGGCCTGTGCGCCGCCGCCGAAGGGCCCGGCCTGTGCGCCGCCGCCGAAGGGCCCGGCCGCCGCGCCGCCGGGCCGCCGCCCGGCCAGCAGCGCCGCGATCAGCAGACCCAACCCGAGCGCGTACGCCAGGGCCAGCAACCCGCTGTTGGCCAGGTTCACCAGCTGGAAGTTCGACCGCCCCCAGTCGGAGGTGAACACGCGGGGCAGCAGCACGATCCAGGCGGTGCTGAGCACCTCGCCGAGCAGCAGCACCCCGAGCCCGAACAACGCCAGCAACCGGGGCCCACGGGTCAGCCGTCGCCCGGCCGCCGCGGCCAGTACGAGGCCGGCCAGCAGCACGAGCACCGTGGGCATCCTGAAGGCGATCGTCGTCGCCACGTATTCGAAGTTGTGCATCCCTGCCTCCGCCCGCCGTAGGTCGGGACAGGCTAACGGAACGGTGGGCCACCCACGAGCGTGCTGCGCGCCGGTCCGGCCCGTCCCATCCGGCGGACGGAGACCCGTCTCGTCGGTACGCGGCCCTACCATGAGCCGGTGCCGACGAACTTCACCTCCGGCCCGGTCCGGGTCCGTGTCCCCGCCACCAGCGCCAACCTGGGGCCGGGGTTCGACGCCCTGGGGCTCGCCCTGTCGCTCCACGACGACGTGGCCGCCGAGGTGACGGCGGAGGGAGTCACGGTGACCGTGGCCGGGCAGGGGGCCGGCGAGTTGCCGACCGACGACCGGCACCTGGTCGTACGCGCCATGCGGGCGGCGTTCGACGTGCTGGGCGGGCAGCCGCCCGGGTTGGCGGTGGAGTGCGTCAACCGCATCCCGCAGGCCCGTGGGCTGGGTTCCTCGTCCGCGGCGATCGTCGCCGGCGTGCTGCTGGCCCGCGCGCTGGTCAGCGACGGGGAGGCCCGCCTCGACGACGACGCCGCGCTGCGCCTCGCCGCCGACATCGAGGGTCATCCCGACAACGTGGCCCCGTGCCTGCTCGGCGGCTTCACCCTGGCCTGGACGGAACCGTCCGGAGCCCGGGCGGTGTCGCTGCCGGTCGCCGACGGCGTACGACCGACGGTCTTCGTGCCGGAGGAGCGCGGTCTGACGGCGACGGCGCGGGCCGCGCTGCCGGCAACCGTGCCCCACGGCGACGCCGCGCTCAACGCCGGCCGGGCCGCCCTGCTGGTGCACGCGCTGACCGCCGAGCCAGGGCTGCTGCTGCCCGCCACGGTCGACCGGCTGCACCAGGACTACCGCGCCGACGGCATGCCGGGCAGCGCGGAGCTGGTGAAAGTGCTGCGTGAGGCCGGTGTGGCCGCTGTGGTCAGCGGTGCGGGCCCGACCGTGCTGGCCCTGACGGAGCCGCCCGAGGGCTTCGCCGTCGGAACAGGATGGCAGGTCTGGCGGTTGGATCCAGACGGGCGCGGAGCACAGGTTGCCCGGGGTAGACTGGGACACGCAGAGCGGGACCCTGTTGCCGCAGGTCGGAAGAGTTGATTACGCTCTAGACTTAGCACAGCCGCGAAGCATGCGATCTCCCTGCGGGTCGGCGCACCCCCGAAGCTGTCGGCGGTCAGCCCGTCACCCCTGCCTAGGCCCACGCCGCACCGCAGTCTCCACAGGTCGCCGCAGGCGGCGAGACCTGCTCACCGACGTTTGGTGAGTCGGGAAACCGACCGGCTGCTGTGTCACAGACTCCCGCGACGCGTCCATGCGAGGCGGGTGCACCGAGGCCGCCCGGCCACCTTGTTTTTCGACTCCGGGCAGTCCCGGCCTATCGAGGGAAGGAATCCATTGAGCGACACCACCGACGTGACGTCGGATGTTTCCAACGTCGCTGGCGATGCCACCACCGCTGCGGCCCCTGCCCGTCGTCGGCGTAGCGGCACCGGCCTGTCGGCGATGCTGCTGCCGGAGCTGCAGAGCCTGGCCGCCTCGCTCGGCATCTCGGGCACGGCCCGCATGCGCAAGGGCGAGCTGATCAGCGCCATCTCCGAGCGGCAGGGCGGCGGCGCCGCCGGGACCCCTCGACCGCGGGCCGAGGTCGCGGCCACCGCCGCTGCCGCTCCTGCCCGTGAGGAGGCGCCCGCCGAGGCCCGGGGCGCCACGGAGCGGCAGGCGCCCGAGCGGCGCGCCGCGGAGCAGGCTCCGGCGGAGCCGGCGGCGGTCGAGGCCGAGCCGCGCCCCCGGACCAGGCGCAGCCGCGCCGCCACCGCCGAGGCGCGGGCCGCGGAGGCCCGTCCGGCGGAGGCTCCGGCGGCGGAGACGCGTACGGGCGAGGCCGAGGCCGGCGAGCGCGCCGACCGGGGCGAGAGCCGTGGCCGTGAGCGCGGCGACCGTGCTGAGCGTGCCGAGCGCGCCGAGCGGGGCGACCGTGCCGAGCGCGGTGAGCGTGCCGAGCGGGGCGAGCGTGCCGAGCGGGGCGACCGTGCCGAGCGGGGCGACCGTGCCGAGCGGGGCGACCGTGCCGAGCGCGGTGAGCGTGCCGATCGCGGCGACCGTAACGACCGCAACGAGCGGGGCGAGCGTGCCGAGCGTGGTGACCGCGACCGCAACGAGCGTGGTGACCGGGGCCAGCGCGTCGAGCGTGACAACGACGGTGACGACGACGAGGGCGGCGGCCGGCGCGGCCGGCGCAGCCGTTTCCGGGACCGCCGCCGTGGCCGCGGTGACCGCGCCGAGGGCGGCGACGGCGGGCGGGACGGCGGGCGCGAGCCGCAGGTCGGCGAGGACGACGTGCTCGTCCCCGTGGCCGGCATCATCGACGTGCTCGACAACTACGCGTTCGTCCGGACCACCGGCTACCTGGCCGGCCCGAACGACGTCTACGTCTCCATGTCCCAGATCAAGAAGTACGGTCTGCGGCGCGGCGACGCCATCACCGGTGCGGTGCGCGCCTCGCGCGACGGCGAGCAGCGGCGGGACAAGTACAACCCGCTGGTGCGGCTGGACACCATCAACGGGATGGAGCCGGACGAGGCGAAGCGCCGGCCGGAGTTCTACAAGCTCACGCCGCTCTATCCGCAGGAGCGGCTGCGGCTGGAGACCGAGCCGCACATCCTCACCACCCGGGTCATCGACCTGGTCATGCCGCTCGGCAAGGGCCAGCGCGCGCTGATCGTGTCGCCGCCGAAGGCGGGTAAGACGATGGTGCTCCAGGCCATCGCGAACGCGATCACGCACAACAACCCGGAGTGCCACCTGATGGTGGTGCTGGTCGACGAGCGGCCCGAAGAGGTCACCGACATGCAGCGGTCGGTGAAGGGTGAGGTCATCGCGGCGACGTTCGACCGTCCGCCGCAGGACCACACCACCGTGGCCGAGCTGGCGATCGAGCGGGCGAAGCGCCTGGTCGAGCTGGGCCACGACGTGGTCGTACTGCTCGACTCGGTGACCCGCCTCGGTCGGTCGTACAACCTGGCGGCGCCGGCCAGCGGCCGGATCATGTCGGGTGGTATCGACTCCACCGCGCTCTACCCGCCGAAGCGCTTCCTGGGCGCGGCCCGCAACATCGAGAACGGCGGCTCGCTGACCATCCTCGCCACCGCGCTGGTGGAGACCGGATCCATGGCGGACACGGTCATCTTCGAGGAGTTCAAGGGCACCGGCAACGCGGAGCTGAAGCTGGACCGGAAGATCGCTGACAAGCGCATCTTCCCGGCCATCGACATCCACCCGTCCGGCACGCGCAAGGAGGAGATCCTGCTCGCGCCGGAGGAGCTGGCCATCATCCACAAGCTCCGGAAGGTCCTGCACTCGCTGGACTCGCAGGCGGCGCTGGACCTGCTGCTGGACAAGCTCAAGCAGACCCGCACCAACATCGAGTTCCTGATGCAGATCGCCAAGTCGACGCCGGGGGAGTGACCTCCGCCGGGTGAGACGATCGGGAAGGGCACGGCCACGCGGTCGTGCCCTTCCCGCTTCTCCGACCCCGCTCTGGCGATGCGCTGGCGCCGACCGACCTCCACCATCCGGGCACGTCCCGCGTCGCGGGCACCTTCCACGTCGCCGGCCCGTGGTGCGCCGCCAGCCCGTTTCGCGCCGCCGGCACATCCACGTCGCCGGCTCACTTCGCGCCGCCGGCTCATTCCGCGCCGTTGTGCCGAGCCCGCCTCCCTGTCCCGCGCAACCGGCTACGGTGTGTCACCGATGTTCGCTACGCCTCCGATGTCACTCTTCGTGACATGATTCGGGCGCGCGCAAGGTCCCTCTGTCGGTCTCGTCGCTACCGAAGCTTTCTGAACAGGCATTTCTTCGTGGGGCCTGATCCCGCCGCCCAGTGCCCCCGCGCCCTTTGCTCTGCAGCCACATGCGCACCACTTACCCAACGTGTCCGTTGCGGATATGGCTGCAGAGCAAAGGGGACGGAGCGAGGAGGTGGGGGAGGTCGGCGACACGCGGGCGTCATCACCGTGTGTAGGTGCGGGTGGCGCCTGGGTGCGGCGCGAAACCCGACACGGAGCCCGGCGCGTATCCCGACGTGGAGCCCGGCGCGCCCGCCGCGAATCCCGAACGGGGGCGCCCGTCGGTGCGAGCCCGCATCGGTGCGGGGCGGGGAACGGGCGGAGTTTTCCTTCGCTTTGGCCGGCAGCTATTGAAACTTCTATTCACCGTCCGGTTGACTGTCGCCCATGCGTACCCGCAGACGATCCGCCCGGCTCGCAGGCGTCCTGCTGCTGACGCCGCTGCTCACCATGGCCGGCACCTTGCCGGCGACCGCCGGTGCGCCCGCCCCGGCCACCGACCCCTCCCTGACCGCCGCCGAGGACGCACCCCGTGCCTCCTCGTACTCCACGGGCTCCGTGACGCTCGCCGGCGACCCGGCCGCGAGCACGTCCGCCGCCACGGCCGTTACCGGCGTGGAGCCGGCCGGCGGGCTGGAGACCGCGAAGACCACCCGCCCGGTCGCCCCGGGCCTCGAACTGACCTCCTTCGACCGGTACGACGCCGACGGGTGGCTGCGCGCGGACGCGCTCACCGCCGACCTCGCCGGCGGGCTCACCGTGGACTACGTCAACTCCGGCGCGGTCAGCCGGGCGGAACCGTTGCGCGGGGCCGTCGACGCCGCTCGGGCGGTCGCCGCCGTGAACGGCGACTTCTTCGACATCAACAACTCCGGCGCCGCCCAGGGTGTGGGCATCCGCAACGGCCAGCTGGTCCAGTCCGCGGTCAGCGGGCACCGCAACGCCGTCGCGATCACCACCGAGGGGCTCGGCCGGGTCATCGAGGTGAACTTCGACGGCACCGCGACGCTGCCCACCGGCCCGGTGACGTTGACCCAGTTCAACAACATGATCCAGGCGAACGGCATCGGCGTGTTCACCGCGCTCTGGGGGTCGTACACCCGGGAGCGCGCGGTCACCGGCGCCAACCGCGTCACGGAGGTCACGGTGGTCGACGGCCGCGTCGCCACCGTCGGCGGCACGGCCGGAAGCGGGCCGATCCCGGCCGGCACCACCGTGCTGCTCGGTCGCGACGCCGGTGCGGACGCCCTCGCCGGTCTGCGCCCCGGCGACCCCGTGACGGTCGCCTACCAGCCCAAGCCGGCCGACGGCAGCGCGCTGCACGCGGCGATCGGCGGCAGCCACGTGCTGGTCCGCGACGGCGTGGTGCAGAGCATCGCCGACCCGTCGCTGGCCCCGCGCACGGCGGTCGGCTTCTCCGCCGACGGCCGCCGGATGATCATGTTGACGGTGGACGGCCGGCAGGTCGACAGCCGTGGCGTCACCCTGACCGAGATGGGTCGCATGATGGCCGAACTCGGCGCGCACCACGCGCTCAACCTCGACGGCGGCGGCTCCTCGACGCTGCTCGCCCGGGAGCCGGGCGCGGCGGCCGTGCAGGTGGAGAACAGCCCGTCCGACGGCAGCGAGCGCGCCGTGCCCAACGGCCTGGCCATCTTCGCGCCCGAGGGCAGCGGCCGGCTCGCCGGGTACTGGCTGGAGACCGCCAGCGACCCGACCACCGCCCCCGGCGTCGCGCCGGTACGCGGCGGCCGGCCCGACCGCGTCTTCCCCGGCCTGACCCGGCGGCTCACCGCCGCCGGCTACGACGAGACGTACGGCCCGGCGGCCGGCGCGCCGACGTGGCGGGCCAACCCGGCGGTGCACGGCGTCGTCGACAGCAAGGGCCGCTTCCGCGCCCTGTTGCCCGGGAAGACCACGGTCACCGCCTCGCGGGACGAGGCCCGTGGCACCCTCGACCTGACCGTGCTGGGGCCGCTGGCCCGCATCGACTCCACGGTGGACAGGGTCGGCCTGACGGGCGCGCAGGGCAGCGCGCTGTTCGGCGTGGTCGGCTACGACGCCGAGGGCAACACCGCCCCCATCGAGCCGGACGACCTGAAGCTCGACTACGACAAGGACCTGCTGAAGATCGCCCCGACGGCCGACGGCAACCTCGCCGTCACCGCGCTGCGGGACACCGGCTCGGCGCTGGTCACCGTCCACGTCGGCCGGAACAGCACCGTCCTGCCGGTCACCGTCGGGCTGACCGACGTGCCGGTGGCCACCTTCGACGACGCGGCGGCCTGGAAGTTCAGCCAGGCACGCGCCAGCGGCGCCGTCGCGCCCGCGCCGGGCCGCACCGGCACGGGCCTGAAGATGACGTACGACTTCAGCCAGTCCACCGGCACCCGGGCCGCGTACGCGGACCCGCCCGCCTGGATCGAGGTGCCCGGCCAGCCGCAGGCGTTCGGCATGTGGATCCACGGCAACGGCACGGGGGAGTGGCCCAGCCTGCACCTGCACGACGCGCAGGACACCCAGCACGTCCTGCGCGGCCCGCTGATCACCTGGACGGGCTGGAAGTACGTCGAGTTGGCCGTGCCCGCCGGGGTGCAGTACCCGGTGCGGATCCGCCGGTTCTACGTGGCGGAGACCAACGCCGCCGCCCAGTACCGCAGCGAGGTGGTCATCGACGACCTGGTGGCGAAGGTGCCGCCGACGGTCGACGTGCCGGCCGAGAAGCCGCGTACCGACCGGGTGGTGCTGCGCGACGGCACGGTGGACGGTGCGCCCTGGCGCTTCGCCGTCATGTCCGACGCGCAGTTCGTCGCGGCGAACCCGGACAGCGACCTGGTCGCCCAGGCCCGCCGTACGCTCCGCGAGGTCAAGGCCGCGAAGCCGGACTTCCTGGTGATCAACGGCGACTTCGTGGACACCGCGTACCCGGCCGACTTCGCGCTGGCCAAGCGGATCCTGGACGAGGAGTTGGGCGGGGAACTGCCCTACTACTACGTGCCTGGCAACCACGAGATCATGGGCGCCCCGATCGCCAACTTCCGGGCCGCCTTCGGCGCCACCGAGCGGACCTTCGACCACAAGGGCACCCGGTTCGTCACGCTGAACTCGTCGACCGGCTCCCTGCGCGGCGGCGGCTTCGACCAGGTGCGGATGCTGCGCGAGGCGCTCGACTCGGCGGCCGGCGACCCGGCCGTCGGCTCGGTGGTCGTGCTGCACCATCACCCGCCGCGCGACCCGAGCCCGGCCAAGGCCAGCCAGCTCGGTGACCGGAAGGAGGCGGCGCTGCTGGAGCAGCGGCTGGCCGACTTCCAGCACCGCACCGGCAAGGGCGCGGCCTTCGTCGGCGGGCACGTCGGCACCTTCCACGCCGACCGGGTCGACGGGGTGCCGTACCTGATCAACGGCAACGCGGGCAAGAATCCCTCCACCCCCGCCGACCAGGGCGGCTTCACCGGGTGGACGGAGTTCGGGGTGGACCCGGTGACCTCGGCCGAGGCCGAGCTGGCCCGCATCAACCCCTTCGTCGAGGGCCCGCGCTGGGTCGCCGCCGAGACCCACGCGCACGTCGACGCGCTCACGCTGACCGCCCCGGCCAGCGTCGCGGTCGGCGCCCCGGCGACGGTCGCCGCCGCGGTGACCCAGCCCGGCGGGCGTACGGTGCCGGTGGCGGCGCCGGTGAGCGCGGACTGGTCCGCCTCGCCGAACGTGCACGTCGGCTCGATCCTCGGGCTGCGGCCCTGGCACGTGGCCTACTTCGACCCGGCCACCGGCAAGCTCACCGCCCTGCGTTCCGGCGCGCAGGTCAAGCTGGCCGTGGCGGTCAACGGCGCGCACGCCGAGGCGACGGTCACCCTGACGGCAGCCGCCGCGGCTCCCGCCGCCTGACACCGCCGCCCCGAGGCCCGTACCGGTTGCCGGTGCGGGCCTCGGTGGTGAGCGGTGCCGACCGGGTCGACCGGTGCCGACCTCAGAAGTCGCCCTCGGCGACCTGGAAGACGGTGAGGCCGAGGGCGCGCCACATCCGCACCACCTGCTGCCGGTCGTCGAAGACGCCGACCACCCGGTAGCGGCCGGCGATCTCGCGTTCGTAGATCTCCCGCTTGACCACGGAGTCCTTCCGGCTGTCGCCGACGGCGCGCAGGTGCAGGCCGAGGTAGGGGACCCGGACGTGCCGGGCCAGCCACGCCTCGGTGGCGGCGCGGGCGGTGGCGTCCCGGCCCGAGCAGAACACCACCCCGTACCCGGCGGCGTGCATCGCCCGGACCGCCGCGATCACCGCCGGGTTCGGCTCGTCCTCGGCGACCCGGGTCATGTCGTACGGGCTGCGCGAGACGTTCAGCGCGACCGTGCCGTCGATGTCGACCAGGACGATCTCCGGCGGCTCGGCCGACGGGGCGTGCACCGTGGCGGGCCGCCCCGGCCGGGCCTGCGGCACGGGCAGCGGCAGCGTACGACCCTCGAGGTAGCGCTCGTGCAGCCGGCGGATCCACGCCTCGCCTACCCGGTCGGCCTCGGGGCGGGCGGCGTCGCGGCGCAGGCACTCCGCCAGCGGCACGTCGGTGAAGTCGTGCACCTCGAACTCGGCACCGTGCCGGGCGGCCAGGTCGGCCCAGTCGCGCAGGGTCCGCGACCGCAGGTTGGTGTCGTCGACGCAGACGTCGGCCCGGGCCCGCAGCAGCGCCTCGACCTGGGCCCGCTGCACGACGGTGACCTGCCACTCCGCCCGCTGGGTGAACAGCCGCTCGCCGTGCAGCATCCGGCGCAGGTCGTCCCGGTTGACCCGGACCACGGACGGCTGGAGCGTACGGGCGAACGTGGTCTTGCCGGAGGCGGGCAGTCCCCGGGTGGCGATCAGGCGGGCCATCGGCTCCTCCGTGTCGTGACGTCCTCGGCGTTCCCCGTCGCCTCCGGCACCGTGCCACGCGCGGGGCACGACCGGGCGGCGGCCGTACCGGGGTGAATGCCCGGCGGCGGGCCGGGAATGCGGCAGGTACGGCGCGCGTTGTCGATGCCGGACCAGCCGTGCGGCCCGACTGCCGGGGCGGCGCGCGCCCATGGCACACTGGTCAATCGGCCACCGGTTCCGGTTCACGCCCGAGCCCGTCGCACCCGCGACGGACACCGACGGCGACCCGGCGACCACCCACGAGAGGACCGAGGCGAGATGAAGTCCAACATCCACCCGGAGTACGTGACCACCGAGGTCAGCTGCTCCTGCGGCAACACGTTCACCACCCGCAGCACCGCCAAGGGTGGCTCGATCCACGTCGAGACCTGCAGCGCCTGCCACCCGTTCTACACCGGCAAGCAGCGCGTCCTGGACACCGCGGGCCGGGTGGCGAAGTTCCAGCAGAAGTACGCCAAGGTTCAGGCGAAGAAGGCCAAGTAGCTCCTCGTTCGGCGCCCGCGTCCGGTTTCGTGCCGGGCGCGGGCGCCGTCCGTGTTGCCCCTGACACCGCCCTCGTCGCCGAAGGAGCCTCCCCCGCATGAGCAGCGAGCGTCTGGCCGCCCTCCTCGACGAGTACGCCGAGTTGGAGAAGCGGCTGGCGGATCCGGCCATCCACGCCGACCAGGGCACCGCCCGCCGGGTCGGCCGCCGGTACGCCGAGCTGGTTCCGCTGCACAAGGCGGCCGGGGAGCTGGAGCAGGCCCGCGCCGACCTCGCCGCCGCCCGGGAGCTGGCCGCCGAGGACGCGTCCTTCGCCGCCGAGGCGGAGTCGATCGCGGGGGCGCTGCCGGCGCTGGAGCAGCGGCTGGCGGAGCTGCTGATCCCGCGCGACCCGCACGACGCCAAGGACGTGATCGTCGAGATCAAGGCGGGTGAGGGCGGCGAGGAGTCCGCCCTGTTCGCCGGTGACCTGCTGCGGATGTACACCCGCTACGCCGAGCGGCGCGGCTGGCTCACGGAGGTGCTCGACGCCCAGGACTCGGACCTGGGCGGGGTGAAGGACGTCTCGCTGGCGATCAAGGCCAAGGGCGTGCCGGAGGGCGGCAACGGCGTCTGGTCGCGGCTCAAGTGGGAGGGCGGCGTGCACCGGGTGCAGCGCGTACCGGTCACCGAGTCGCAGGGCCGCATCCACACGAGCGCCGCCGGTGTGCTGGTGCTGCCCGAGGCCGAGGACGTCGACGTCACCATTGACCAGAACGAGCTGCGGATCGACGTGTTCCGCTCGTCGGGGCCGGGTGGGCAGTCGGTCAACACCACCGACTCGGCGGTACGCATCACGCACGTACCGACCGGCATCGTGGTCTCCTGCCAGAACGAGAAGTCCCAGTTGCAGAACCGGGAGCAGGCGATGCGGATCCTGCGTGCCCGACTGCTGGCGGCGGCCCAGGAGCAGGCCGACGCGGCCGCCTCGGACGCCCGCAAGGCGCAGGTGCGCACCGTGGACCGCTCCGAGCGGATCCGCACCTACAACTTCCCGCAGAACCGGATCACCGACCACCGGATCGGCTACACCGCGTACAACCTGGACCTGGCGCTCGCGGGCGACCTGGACGGGGTCCTCGACGCCCTCGCGGAGGCCGACCGTGCCGCCCGCCTCGCCGGCGACACCGAGCTGACCCGCCGCTGACCCCGCACGGGGTCAGGACGCGGGTGGGCGGTGCTTCGCGCGCAGCATCTCGCGGTCGGCGGCCTCGAAGGCGGCGCCGAGGGCGTCGCGCAGGCCGGGCCCGGCGGCGCCCACCTCGGCGAAGCCGACGCTGACCCCGACCGGGGTGCCGGGCACCAGCGACTCCCAGTCCTCGGTGCGCACCGCGGCGTCGATCCGGCGGCCCACCTCGGCCGCCTCGGCCATCCCGGCGCCGGGGAGCACCACCACGAACTCGTCCCCGCCGTAGCGGGCCACGAAGTCGCCCCGGCGCATCACCCGGTTGATCACCCCGGCGACGCGCTGGAGCACCAGGTCGCCGGAGTGGTGCCCGTGCCGTGTGTTGACGGCCTTGAAGCCGTCCAGGTCGCAGACGCCGATCACCACCCGGTCGCCCTGGGCGACGACGGTGGCGATGTAGCGCTCCAACCGCCGCCGGTTGGGCAGCCCGGTCAGCGGGTCGGTCAGCGCCTCGCCCTCGAAGCGGGCCGCCTCGCGGCGCATCTCCTCGTGGTCGATGCGGGCGGCGATGCCGTCGATGTAGACGTCGCGGAGCCGGTCGTTGCGCTGGGCGGCCAGCCGGAACGCCAGCCGGTCGGCCCGGTGCGCCCCGGCGTGGTCGCCGGCGCGGGCCAGGGCGATGCTGCGCAGCCGGGCCGGTTCGGCCGCGCCCAGCGTCTCGGTGGAGACCACGACGGTGTCCAGCCGGGTGACGGCCTCGATCGGCCGTGCCTCGGCGACCGCCAGGCAGACCTGGCCGAGCTGGCGCATGTCGCGGGCGCGGGCGCTGTCGCCGCCGTGGCCGAGCAGCCGGGCCGGGGCGGCGTCCGTGTCGACGTCCAGCCGGTCGCCGAGGGCGGAGCGCCGGGCGGCGGCGTAGCCGTACGCGGCGAGGCTGCTCGGGCGCAGTCTCCCGGCCCGCCCGCTGCGCAGGAAGCGGTCGAGGTCGGCGGCGACGTCCCGCAGCACCCGCAGGCAGCCGTCGCTGTCGCCGTTGTGGTCCAGCGCCACGGCGTTGCGCAGCCGGATGCCGGGGGCGGCGAAGGTCTCCTCGGGGATGCCGGCGGTGCCGCCGAGCTGCCGGGCGCGCTCGATCGCGCCGAGGGCGTAGCCGTGGAAGCTGAGGTACGAGTAGGCCATCGCCAGGTCGTGCCAGCCCCAGGCGGTGTCGCGGTCGGGGTCCTCCACGGCGCCCAGCGCCCGCGCGGCCTTCACCAGGTGGGTGACGCAGCGGTCCAGCGCGCCCTGGTGGTGCGCGGCGAGGGCGGCCAGCGCGTTGAGGTGCCCGAGCAGGTAGGGCTCGGCGAGGTCGCGGACGGCGGTGGAGGCCTCCTCGACGGCCCGGGTGTACTCCGCCGTACGCCCCAGGTTGATCACGGCGCAGAGGCGCTGCACCAGGGCGTCGGCCCGCGCGTACGGGTCGGTGGTGGTGGCGACGACCCGGTCGAGGATCGCGTACGCCTCGGCGGACCGGCTGGTCTCCTGGAGGGTGCGCGCCCGCGTCAGGGCGTCAACCTGGTCGGTGACCCGGTCGAGCCAACCCACCGCGACCTCCTGTCGGTGTGCGTCCGGACGCATCCGCTCGTGATGTCCAGCGCGACGCTCCATGATTATCTCGTGACCACAGTGCCGCAACACCCGTCCGAAGGGACGAGACGGCAACGCCCTTCCGTGGCCCTGGCCCGCGCGTCCCGCACCCTCGCCGACGCCGGGATCGCCTCGGCACGGGCCG
The DNA here is from genome assembly GCF_043197615.1 of Micromonospora sp. NPDC049048. NCBI lineage: Bacteria > Bacillati > Actinomycetota > Actinomycetes > Micromonosporales > Micromonosporaceae > Micromonospora > Micromonospora sp. NPDC049048. Next base: position 909,814 of record NZ_JBICTM010000001.1, read on the forward strand.
AGGCGGAACAGTTGGCCGCGTACGTGCTGGCGGTGCCCCGGGGGCGGCTGGCGCTGGCCGACGACCTCACCGCCGAGCAGCTCGCCCGGTTCGACGAGCTGGTCGCGCGGCGGGCCGGACGGGAACCGTTGCAGCACCTCACGGGCAGCGCCGGCTTCCGGCACCTGGAGCTGGCCGTCGGGCCGGGCGTCTTCGTGCCCCGGCCGGAGACCGAGCTGCTCGCCGGCTGGGGGATCGACCAGGGTCGGCGGATGGGCGCCGGGCTGGTGGTGGACCTGTGCAGCGGCTCGGGGGCGATCGCCCTCTCGGTCGCCCAGGAGCTGCCGGCCGCCCGGGTGGTCGCGGTGGAACGGTCGGCGGCGGCGCTGCCCTGGCTGCGGCGCAACGCGGCGGACCGGGCCGCCGCGGGGGACCGGCCGATCGAGGTGGTGGCGGCGGACGTCACCGCCGCCGACCTGCTCGCCGACCTGGTGGGCCGGGTCGACGTGCTGCTCTGCAACCCGCCGTACGTGCCGTCGGACGTCGCCGTACCGCCGGAGGTCGGCCGGCACGACCCGGCGAACGCGGTCTTCGGCGGCGCGGACGGACTGGCGGTGATCCGCCCGGTGATCGCCCGGGCGGCGGCGCTGCTGCGCCCGGGCGGGGTGCTCGGCATCGAGCACGACGACTCGCACGGCACGGCGGTGCCCGACCTGCTCGCCGGGGACGGGCGGTTCGAGGCGGTCGCCGACCATCCGGACCTGACCGGGCGGCCCCGCTTCGCGACCGCGTCCCGTCGGTCGGACGGCCGGCACGCCGCCACCGGCGCGACGTGGCAGACTGACTCCTCGTGATGCTCTACGACTGCCGGTCGCCCGCCGACCGGGACCGCGGCATCGCCGCCGCCATTGAAGCCGTCAAGAACGGCGAGCTGGTCGTGCTGCCGACCGACACGGTCTACGGGATCGGGGCGGACGCGTTCACCCCGTACGCGGTCAAGGCGCTGATGGACGCCAAGGGCGGCCCTCAGGCACCGCCGCCCGTGCTGATCGGCTCCCGGCACGCCCTCGACGGCCTGGTCTACTCGCTGCCCCAGACGGCCCGGGACCTCGTCGAGGCGTTCTGGCCGGGGGCGCTGACGATCATCGTGGCGCACGCGCCCAGCCTGCGCTGGGACATCGGCGACGTCTCGGGGACGGTGGCGGTACGGATGCCGCTGCACCCGGTGGCGCTGGAGGTGCTGCGCGAGACGGGTCCGATGACGGTCGCCTCGGCCAACAAGACCGGCCAGCCGGCGGCCCTCACCGCCGAGGGGGCCCGCGACCAGCTCGCCTACTCGGTGCGGGCCTATCTGGAGGCGGGGCCCTGCCCGGATCCGGTGCCGAGCACCATCGTGGACCTGACCGGCGAGGTGCCCCGCGTCCTGCGCCAGGGCGCCGTCGGGCTGGAGAAGCTCCGCGACGTGGTGCCCGACATCCTCGCCGACCAGGGGGTCTGAGTGCCTCCGTTCACCGTGCTGCACGTGTGCATGGGCAACATCTGCCGGTCCCCGATGGCCGAGCGGCTGCTGGCCCTCGCCGTCCGCGAACGGTTGGCCCGCCGCGACGTCGACCCGGAGCGTGCCGACGAGCTGCTGCACAGCCACAGCGCCGGCACCGGCGGCTGGCACGCCGGCGAGGAGATGAACCCGCCGGCGTCGCGCCAGGTGCTCTCCCGGGGCGGCAGCGTGGCCGGCTTCGCCGCGCGCAAGCTGCGTTCGGACCACATCGACGCCGCCGACCTCGTGCTCACCGCCACCGCCGACCAGCAGGAGTACGTGGTGGCGCTGCGCCCCGACGCCGCGGCGCGCACGTTCGTGCTGGGCGAGTTCGGCCGGCTGCTCGCCGGGGTGGACGCCGCCGGGCTGCCGCCGGCCGAGGCGACCCCCGAGGCGGTGTACGCGCGCGGCGTGGCCGTGGTGGCGGCCGCCCACGCCGCCCGCCTGGGCACCACCTCGCTGCCCACCGACGATCTCGACGACCCGTGGGGGCGCGGCGACCAGTGCTTCGGCCGGGTCGCCGACGAGATCGAGGAGACCGTGCACCCCCTCGCCGCCGCGCTCCTGCCGTAACCCACCCGAGGTACCCCCGCGCGTGAGCTTCCTGCGGGTTTGGGGGAAAAGGGCGGTCGAGAGGAGATTTCGGGTCATTCTGGGTGGGTCCTGACCGGCTCCTGCGGGGAGAGCTGATGACCCGGGCACGCCTCGACAAACTGTTCACCGTGCTGCTCGCCGGAGTGCTGGCGGGGCTGGCGCTCGCGGTCGCGGCGCTACCGGCCGCGCTGGTCTTCGGGATCGGGTTCTCCACGCTCGCCGCGCCGTACTCGGAGCTGCCGAACACGCTGCGCACGCCGCCCACACCCCAGCGCTCGAACCTCTACGCCAACGACGGCACCACCCTGATCACCTCCTTCTACCAGGAGGACCGGGTGGACGTGCCGCTGGCCGAGGTGGCGCCGGTGATGGCACAGGCGGTCATCGCCGCCGAGGACGCCCGGTTCCACGAGCACAGCGGCGTCGACCTGCGCGGCGTGGTGCGGGCCTTCACCGTCAACCAGGGCTCCGGGGAGACCCGGCAGGGCGCGTCCACGCTGACCATGCAGTACGTCCGCAACGTGCTCAGCAACGACCCCCGGCTGAGCGAGCGGCAGCGTACCGCCGCCACCGAGCTGACCACCGCGCGCAAGATCCAGGAGATGCGGTACGCGCTGGCCCTGGAGCGGGAGCTGACCAAGGACGAAATCCTCGCCCGCTACCTCAACATCGCCTACTTCGGCGCGGGCGCGTACGGGGTGGCCGCCGCGAGCAGGCGCTACTTCTCGAAGCCGCCGGCGGAGCTCACCCTGGCCGAGGCGGCACTGCTGGCCGGTCTGGTCCGCTCCCCGCACACCGACGACCCGATCAACGGCGACGCCGACGCGGCGCTCGCCCGCCGGACGTACGTGCTCGACCGGCTGGTGGAGTCCGGGCAGGTCCCGGCCGAGGCGGCGGAGCGCGCCAAGGCCGAGCAGTTGAAGCTGCGCCCCAGCCAGACGCCGAACGACTGCTCGGGGGTTCCGGCGGAGCACAGCGACTGGGGCTTCTTCTGCGACTGGTTCACCCGTTGGTGGAACGCCCAGCCGGCGTTCGGCGCGACGGTCGACGAGCGGCAGCTCCTGCTGCGCCGGGGCGGCTTCTCCATCGTCTCCTCGCTCGACCCGGCCGTGCAGCGCGCCACCACCGAGCAGGTCCGCCGGATCTACTCGGTCGAGGACCGCTGGGCCGCCCCGACGGCGGTGGTCCAGCCCGGCACCGGCCGGGTGCTCGCGTTGGCGGTGAACCGGAACTACGGCGTGGCCGACAACCCCGCTGGGCAGAAGAACCACCCGAACACGGTCAACCAGCTGGTCGCCGGGGGCGGGGCGATCGAGGGTTACCAGGCCGGTTCCACGTTCAAGCTCTTCACGATGCTGGCCGCACTGGAGTCCGGGCTGCCGCTGAGTACGGAGTTCGACGCGCCGGACCGGATCGTGACCAACTACTCGGCGTCCGGGTCGGCGAGCTGTGACGGGTACTGGTGCCCGAGGAACGCCAGCGGGTCGATGGACGGCGAGCACACCATGTGGACCGCCTTCGGCGAGTCGGTCAACACGTACTTCGCCTGGCTGACCGAGCGGGTCGGCGCGGACCGGGTGGTGGAGATGGCCGAGCGGCTCGGCATCGTCTTCCGCTCCCAGGACGACGCGCAGCTGGCCCGCCACGGCGCGCGCGAGTGGGGGCCGTTCACCCTCGGCGTCTCCGCCACGACCCCGCTCGACCTGGCCGGCGCGTACGCCGCCGTGGCGGCCGAGGGATCGTGGTGCGCGCCGCTGCCGGTCGTGTCGATCACCGACGCGGCCGACCGTCCGGTGGCCGCCGGGCGGCCGGACTGCCGGCAGGCGGTGGACGTGGACGTGGCCCGGGCGGCGGCCGACGCGGCCCGCTGCCCCGTCGGCGACCAGTCGATGTACCGGGAGTGCGACCGCGGCACCGCCGAGGGGCTGCGCCGGCAGGTGGGCCGGCCGGTGGCGGGCAAGACGGGCAGCTCGGACGGGTACGCGACGGAGACCGTGGTCGCCTTCACCCCGCAACTGGCGGTCGCCTCGATCGCCGCCAACCCCGACGATCCGCGTGACGCGGTCGGCCAGCGGGTGCAGGGAAAGCTGGTCGAGGCGGTGGGGGAGGTGCTCGCCTTCGCGCTGCGCGACGAGCCGGTGCGCGACTTCGTGCCGCCCAGCGAGACCACGGCCTTCCGGTTCAGCGGCACCCGGACCGGCAACTGAACCCGGCCGGCAACTGAAATCGGCCGGCAACCGGAGCCGGCCCGGCTACCGGGAGCCGGTCCCGGCGAGTGAGCAGGGCCGGCGGCTGAACCCGGCCGGCAGGTGAACCGGGCCGGCTGCCGGAGCGGGCCGGCTCAGCGGCGCGGGGCCGGGGTGGCGGGCCGGCGGGCGGCCTGCTCGGCCTGGCGGGCGATGTTGCGGGCCATCCCGCCGAACACCACCGCGTGGAAGGGCGCCACCCCGCCCCAGTACGCGTGCCCGGACAGCCCGCGGGGCAGGAACACCGCCCGCTGCTGGTAGCGGCTGCGCTCCCCGTCCACCCGGATCACGCGCATCTCCAGCCAGGCCCGGCCCGGCAGCCGCATCTCGGCGCGCAGCCGCAGCAGTTCGCCGGGCACGATCTCCTCGACCCGCCAGAAGTCCAGCGCCTCGCCGACCTGGAGGCGGTGCGGGTCGCGCCGGCCCCGGCGCAGCCCCACCCCGCCGATCAGCCGGTCCAGCCAGCCCCGCGCCGACCAGGCCAGCGGGAACGAGTACCAGCCGTGTTCGCCGCCGACGCCCTCGACGACCCGCCACAGCTCCTCCGGCGGGGCGTGCACCGCCCGCTCGCGTACGTCGGTGTAGGCGGTCCCGCCGGACCACCGAGGGTCGCTGGGCAGCGGCTCGGCGGGCGCGTCGGGGCCGCTCGCGTTCGACCAGCGCGTCTCCACCTCGCCGTCGCGGACCTTCGTCAGGGCCGCCGCGACCGCCTCGTCGAAGCCGGTCAGCCCGTCGGGCGGGTCGGGGACGTACTCCGCGATGTCGTGCTCGTGGGCGACGGCCTCGTGGACCAGGCTCTCCACCAGGGGCCGGGCGATCGCGTTCGGCACCGGCGTGACGAGCCCCACCCAGTACGAGGAGAGCGACGGTGTCAGCGGTCGTACCGGCAGGACGACGCGTCGGCGCAGCCCGGCCACCCGCGCGTACCGCTGCATCATGTCCTCGAAGGTGAGCACGTCCGGCCCGCCGACGTCGAAGGCGCGGTTGACCTCCGGCGGCAGGCTCGCGCAGCCGACCAGGTAGCGCAGCACGTCCCGGACGGCGATCGGCTGGATCCGGTTGCGTACCCAGCGCGGGGTGACCATGGCCGGCAGCCGCTCGGTCAGGTAGCGCAGCATCTCGAACGAGGCGGACCCGGAGCCGATGATCACCGCGGCCCGCAGCACGGCCGTCGGCACCCCGCTGTCGAGCAGGATCCGCCCCACCTCGGCCCGCGAGCGCAGGTGCGCCGACGGGACCTGCCGGTCCGCCGCCGGCTCCGGCCCGCCGAGGTAGACGATCCGGCGTACGCCGGCGGCCCGCGCGGCGTCGGCGAACCGGGTGGCGGCCTCCCGGTCGGCGGCCTCGAAACCGGCCTGGCCGAGCGAGTGCACCAGGTAGTACGCGACGTCCACGCCGGCGAACGCGGCCGGCAGGGTCTCCGGCCGGCGCAGGTCGCCCTCGGCGATCTCGGCCCGCGCGGCCCACGGCACGTCCCGCAGCCGGCCGGCGTGGCGGGCCAGGCAGCGCACCTGGTGCCCCTCGGCCAGCAGACGGGGCGCGAGCCGCCCGCCGATGTAACCCGTCGCTCCGGTGACCAGGCATCTCACGGCCTCCAGTGTGCGGCCCAATAGACTTTGGCGCTGTGGCTACTGAGACGAGCACCTTCTGGGGGCCGGACTTCGACCAGCTCCGTGCGACCGACCCGGAGATCGCCGGGGTGGTGCTCGGCGAGCTGGACCGGCTCCGGGGCGGACTGCAACTGATCGCGAGCGAGAACCTCACCTCGCCGGCGGTGCTGGCCGCGCTCGGCTCGACGCTGACCAACAAGTACGCCGAGGGCTACCCGGGCCGGCGCTACTACGGCGGGTGCGCCGAGGTCGACCGGGCCGAGGAGATCGGCATCGCGCGGGCGAAGGAGCTGTTCGGCGCCGAGCACGCCAACCTCCAGCCGCACTCGGGCGCGAGCGCCAACCTGGCCGCGTACGCCGCGCTGGTCCAGCCGGGGGACACGGTGCTCGCCATGGACCTGCCGCACGGCGGCCACCTCACCCACGGCAGCCGGGTGAACTTCTCGGGCAGGTGGTTCCACACCGTCGGCTACACCGTCCGGCCGGACACCGAGCTGATCGACTACGACGAGGTGCGGGATCTCGCCCTCGCCCACCGGCCCAAGATGATCATCTGCGGGGCGACGGCGTACCCGCGTCTGATCGACTTCGCGCGGTTCCGCGAGATCGCCGACGAGGTCGGGGCGTACCTGATGGTCGACGCCGCGCACTTCATCGGGCTGGTCGCGGGGAAGGCCGTGCCGTCGCCGGTGCCGCACGCCGACGTCGTCTGCTTCACCACGCACAAGGTGCTGCGCGGGCCGCGCGGCGGCATGATCCTCTGCCGGGAGTCGCTCGCCCAGCGCGTCGACAAGGCGGTCTTCCCGTTCACGCAGGGCGGCCCGCTGATGCACGTCGTCGCCGCCAAGGCGGTCGCGCTGCGCGAGGCCGCCCAGCCCGAGTTCCGGACGTACGCCGAGCGGGTGGTGGCCAACGCGCGGGCGCTCGCCGCCGGGCTGGCCGACGAGGGGATGCGTCCCGTCTCCGGGGGCACCGACACCCATCTCGCCCTGCTCGACCTGCGCGAGGTCGGGGTGAGCGGCGCGGACGCCGAGGCGCGCTGCGACGCCGCCACCATCACCCTGAACAAGAACGCCATCCCGTACGACCCGCAGAAGCCGATGGTGGCCTCGGGCATCCGGGTCGGCACCCCGAGCGTGACCACGCAGGGCATGCGCGAGCCGGAGATGCGCCAGGTCGCCTCGCTGATCGCCCGCGCCGTACGCACCGATCCGGCCGCCCCGGGGGGCGCCGACACCCTCGCCGGGATCGCGGGCGAGGTCGCCGAGCTGGTCGCCGCCTTCCCGGCGTACCCCCGATGAGCGAGCCGCGCGCGGGCGAGCCGGGCGCCATCCGGTCCCGGCTGCCGCACCTGCGCCTGCCGCTGCTGGCGTGCGCGGTGCTCGCGCTGGTCGCGGTGCCGGTCGCGGCGGTGCTGCGCGGGGCCACCGGCGCGGCCGGCGTGGCCGCCGGCATCGCGCTGGTCATCGTCAGCTACCTGGTCTCCGGCGTCTCGGTGGCCTGGGCCGACGCCGTCAACCCGCGGATGATCATGTCGGTGGGACTGGTCACCTACGCCACGAAGATCGTGGTGCTCGGCGTGGCGATGGCCGCCGTGGCGGCCACCGGCTGGTCCGGCCTGCCGGACATGGGGGTCGCGATCATCGCCGCCGTGGTGGTCTGGACGGGGGCCCACCTGGCGTGGGCCCTGCGTTCGCCCCTGCCCACCTTCCATCGACGTGGTGAGTGAGCGAGCTGTCGGATTCACGCCCGGCATTTCGGGCTGCCGTGGCGGGCCGCACGGGAGTAACCTGACCAACGACTTTCGCGCCCGCACCCACGGCCCGCACGCTGCGATGCAGTGTGGGGGGTGCCGCACACTCCCGCGCGTCCCTGCTGATATTGTTCGCCACGTCATGGCCGAAGACCCACACCCCCGCAGGTCCGACGACCCATCGTCGGAAGGCGCGGCAGGGGCCGTCCTGGGCTACCTACTCGCCGGCATCGTGGTGTGGGGTTTCCTCGGATGGTTGGCGGAGCGACTCCTCGATCTGCGAACCGGCGTCGGGGTCGCCCTCGGCATGATCTTCGGCGCGGCCGGAGCGATTTACCTGATCATGAAGAGGCTCAGTGCTTGAGTGCCAGCACGCGCGGGTCTGTCGAGTGCGGAGGATGACACGGTGAGTGGACAGCTCGTCGCCGCAGAGGGGCTTCCCTGGCCCCCCAGCGTCGGAGATTTCTACCCGCCGGACGTGGCTGGCCCCTGGGTCACCAAGTTCGGGATCATGGTCTGGCTCGCGGTGGCGCTGCTGATCATCTTCTTCATGCTGGCCTACCGGAAGCCCAAGCTGGTCCCCAGCAAGGCCCAGTGGTACGCGGAGTCGGTCTACGGCCTGGTCCGGGACAACATCGCCCGCGAGCAGATGGGCAACGCCGGCATCCGCTTCGCGCCCTACTTCACGGTGCTGTTCAGCTTCATCGTGCTGACCAACCTCTTCGCCATCGTGCCCGGGTTGCAGATCTCGCCGAACTCGCACATCGCCTTCCCGATCGTCCTCGCGGCGATCTCCTACGTGATGTACCTCTACATCGGCGCCCGCAAGCACGGCCTCGGCAAGTACCTCAAGATGAGCCTGATCATCCCGAACGTGCCGTGGCCCATGCACATTCTGCTGATCCCGATCGAGTTCATGCAGACGTTCATCGTCCGGCCCGTCACGCTGGCGCTGCGGCTCTTCGCCAACCTGTTCGCCGGCCACCTGCTGCTGCTGGTCTTCACCATCGGCGGCTTCGTGATGCTCAACTCGAGCAGCCTGTTCATCCAGGTGACCTCGGTCTTCTCCTTCCTGATGGCGATCGTGATGGCCTTCTTCGAGGTGCTGGTCGCCGTCCTGCAGGCCTACGTCTTCGTCACGCTGAGCGCGAACTACATCGGAAGTTCGCTCGCCGACGAGCACTGATCGGGCTCGGCGGGCCACCCGGTCCGACCAAGCTTCTGGTACCGACCCGCGTACGCGTGAGTCCTCACGCGTCGAACAGGAGGAATACCCGCAATGACTGTTCTTGCCGAGATCGGCGGTAGCGTCAACACCATCGGCTACGGCCTCGCCGCCATCGGCCCCGGTATCGGTGTCGCCCTGGTCTTCGCGGCCTACATCCAGTCGAGCGCGCGTCAGCCGGAGTCCGCCGGCTACAACCGCACCTGGCTGATCCTGGGCTTCGCCCTGGTCGAGGCCCTCGCGCTGTTCGGCCTGGTGCTCGCCTTCGCCGTCGGCGGCTGACGAGAGTTCTCTCCCGACCCGGAGGTCTGACATGTTCATCGCCGCAGAAGGTGTGGAGCACAACCCGATCCTGCCCATCTGGCAGGAGATGGTCGTCGGGACCATCGCCTTCGCCCTGCTCTGCTTCGTCCTGCTGAAGTTCGTCATGCCCCGCATGGAGGCGATGTACCAGGCGCGGGTCGACGCGATCGAGGGTGGGCTCAAGCGGGCCGAGGCCGCCCAGGCCGAGGCGAACCAGGTGCTTGAGCAGTACCGCGCCCAGCTCGCCGAGGTGCGTACCGAGGCGGCCCGGATCCGGGACGACGCCCGGGCCGACGCCGAGGGCATCCGCCAGGACATCCTCGCCAAGGCGCGGGAGGAGTCCGACCGGATCATCGCGGCCGGCAAGGAGCAGCTCGCCGCCGAGCGGGCCACCATCGTGCGCGAGCTGCGTACGGAGGTCGGCACGATCGCGGTCGACCTGGCCAGCAAGATCGTCGGGGAGTCCCTCGCCGACGAGGCGCGTCGCAAGGGCACCGTCGACCGGTTCCTGAGCAACCTCGAGAGCGCGGGGGCCCGCTGATGCAGGCCGCCAGCCGGGAGTCGTACAAGGTCGCGGCCGAGCGCCTCGACGCGTACGTCCGCGGCGCGGAGCCGTCGGCGGTGGCCACCACCGCCGCCGACATCCTCTCCGTCGCCGACCTGCTGCGGCGCGAGCCGCGGCTGCGCCGGGCGCTCTCCGACCCGGCCCGCTCGGGCGCCGACCGCGCGGCCCTGCTCGGTGAGCTGCTGCGTGGCAAGGTCGGCGCCGAGGCGCTGGACCTGGTCACCGCGCTGGTGTCCGGCCGCTGGTCGGTGCCGTCGGAGCTGCTCGACGGCGCCGAGCGGATCGGCGTGGAGGCGCTGCTGGCCAGCGCCGACTCCGCCGGCGACCTCGGTGAGGTCGAGGACGAGCTGTTCCGCTTCGGTCAGGTGGTCGCCGGTCAGCCCGCGCTCTCCAACGCGCTGGCCGACCCGATCGCCCCGATCGGGCAGCGGGCCGGCCTGGTCCGCGAACTGCTCGCCGGCAAGGCCCGCCCGGTCACCGTCAGCCTCGTCGAGGTGGCGTTGAGCGGGTTCGGGGGACGCTCCTTCAACGGGGCGCTCACCCGGCTGGTCGAGCTCGCCGCCGACCGGCGGGACCGGCAGGTGGCGTACGTGACCGCCGCGGCCCCGTTGAGTGAAGAGGACGAGCGCCGGTTGGGTGCCAGCCTCTCCGCGATATACGGTCGAGAGGTTTCCGTCAAGCAGACGGTGGACCCCTCGGTTCTCGGTGGCGTGAGCGTACGGGTCGGCTCCGACCTGTACGACGGCACCGTTCTGCGCCGCCTCAACGAGAGCCGTAACGCGCTCGCGAAGCGCTGAGGCGGCACCGCCGCCCAGCGCCCTGATAGACGCCATTCGGACCGGTCGGTACTAGGTATCCCGGGCCCCTGATACTTAAGGAAGCAGAGGATGGCCGAGCTGACCATCTCGACGGAGGAGATCCGCGGCGCCCTGGAGCGCTACGTCTCCTCCTACTCGTCCGAACTCTCCCGCGAGGAGGTCGGTACCGTCGCCGACACCGGCGACGGCATCGCCCACGTCGAGGGCCTCCCCTCGACCATGACCAACGAGCTCCTGGAGTTCGAGGACGGCACCCTGGGTGTGGCGCTGAACCTCGACGTCCGGGAGATCGGTGTCGTCGTTCTCGGTGACTCCGCCAAGCTCGAAGAGGGCCAGCGCGTCAAGCGCACCGGCCGGGTGCTCTCCGTGCCGGTCGGCGACGCCTTCCTCGGCCGCGTGGTCAACGCGCTCGGCCAGCCGATCGACGGGCTCGGCGACATCGCCAACGAGGGCTTCCGCGAGCTGGAGCTCCAGGCCCCGAACGTGATGGCCCGGCAGTCCGTCGACGAGCCGCTGCAGACCGGTATCAAGGCCGTCGACGCCATGACCCCGATCGGCCGCGGCCAGCGTCAGCTGATCATCGGCGACCGGAAGACCGGCAAGACCACCGTCGCGCTGGACACCATCCTCAACCAGCGGGACAACTGGCGCTCCGGCGACCCGAAGAAGCAGGTCCGCTGCATCTACGTCGCCATCGGCCAGAAGGCCTCCACGATCGCCTCGATCAAGGGCATCCTGGAGGAGGCGGGCGCGATGGAGTACACCACCATCGTCGCCTCCCCGGCCTCCGACCCGGCGGGCTTCAAGTACCTCGCCCCCTACACCGGCTCGTCCATCGGACAGCACTGGATGTACGGCGGCAAGCACGTCCTGATCGTCTTCGACGACCTGAGCAAGCAGGCCGAGGCGTACCGCGCCGTGTCCCTGCTGCTGCGTCGCCCGCCGGGCCGCGAGGCGTACCCGGGTGACGTCTTCTACCTGCACTCCCGCCTGCTGGAGCGCTGCGCGAAGCTCTCCGACGAGATGGGCGGCGGCTCGATGACCGGCCTGCCGATCATCGAGACGAAGGCCAACGACATCTCGGCCTTCATCCCGACCAACGTCATCTCCATCACCGACGGCCAGATCTTCCTCGAGACCGACCTGTTCAACCAGGGCGTCCGGCCGGCCATCAACGTCGGCACCTCGGTCTCCCGGGTCGGTGGCGCCGCGCAGGTGAAGCCGATGAAGAAGGTCGCCGGTTCGCTGCGGCTCAACCTGGCCCAGTACCGCGAGCTGGAGGCGTTCGCCGCCTTCGCCTCCGACCTGGACAAGGCCTCCCGCGCCCAGCTGGACCGCGGTTCGCGCCTGGTCGAGCTGCTCAAGCAGCCGAACTACTCGCCGTACCCGGTGCAGGAGCAGGTCGTCTCGGTCTGGGCCGGCACCGAGGGCAAGCTGGACGACGTCCCGGTCGGGGAGATCCGCCGCTTCGAGTCGGAGTTCCTCCAGTACCTGCGTCACAAGCACGAGGGTGTGCTGGCCAGCATCGCCGACCACCAGTGGAACGACGACATCATCGGCTCGCTCGACGCCGCCATCGCCGACTTCAAGCAGGTCTTCCTCGGCAAGGAGGACGAGCGGCGGATCAACGAGGCCCCGGCCGCGCCGCTGGAGGGCGAGGAGAGCCGCGAGACGGTGACCCGCTTCCGTGACGGCGCCAGCGCCGGCCCGGCCGAGAACCAGTAAGGGCTGATTCATGGCGGCCCAGGTACGCGTTCTTCGTCAACGGATCCGCTCGGCGAAGGGGATGAAGAAGATCACCAAGGCGATGGAGCTCGTGGCGACGAGCCGGATCGCCAAGGCCCAGGCCCGGGTGGAGGCGTCCCTGCCGTACGCCCAGGCTGTCACCGGTGTGCTCACGGCGCTGGCGTCCAACGCGCAGATCGACCACCCGCTGCTCACCCCGCGTCCGCGGGTGCGGCGGGCGGGCGTCCTGCTGGTCACCTCCGACCGCGGCCTGGCCGGTGGTTACAGCTCCAACGCCATCAAGATGGCCGAGTCGCTGATCGCCCGGCTGCGGGCCGACGGCAAGGAGCCGGTGCTCTACGTCATCGGGCGCAAGGGCGTCGGGTTCTTCCGGTTCCGCGACCGGCCGATCGAGGCCAACTGGACCGGGTTCTCGGAGCAGCCGACCTTCGCCGACGCCCGCGCGGTGGGCGAGACGCTGATCAAGGCGTTCACCGCCGGTGCGGACGACGTCGACGGCGGCGCCGGGGCGGACGGGGTGCTCGGGGTGGACGAGCTGCACATCGTCTACACCGAGTTCCACTCCCTGATGACCCAGACCCCGGTCACCAAGGTCATCGGCCCGATGCAGGTGGAGGACCGGCCCCGGTCCGAGGGCGCACTGCCGGCGTACGACTTCGAGCCGGACGCGGAGGCGCTGCTCGACGCGCTGCTGCCGAAGTACATCAACACGCGGATCTACGCGGCGTTGCTGGAGTCGGCGGCGAGCGAGTCGGCGGCCCGTCGGCGGGCGATGAAGAGCGCCACCGACAACGCCGAAGAGATGATCGAGAAGTACACGCGTGAGATGAACTCGGCCCGCCAGGCCGGGATCACCCAGGAGATCAGCGAGATCGTCGGCGGCGCGAACGCGCTGGCCGCGTCGGGAAGTGAAGTGTGATGACTGCCCCAGTAGAGACCAAGACGGCCACGGGTCGCGTGGTCCGGGTCATCGGCCCGGTCGTCGACGCCGAGTTCCCGCGCGACGTCATGCCGGCCCTGTTCAACGCCCTGCACGTCAACGTGACGCTCTCGGGCGGCGAGAAGACGCTGACCCTCGAGGTCGCCCAGCACCTGGGCGACAACATGGTCCGCGCCATCTCGATGCAGCCGACCGACGGCCTGGTTCGCGGCACCGAGGTGCGCGACTCCGGCTCGCCGATCACCGTTCCGGTGGGCGACACGGTCAAGGGCCACGTGTTCAACGCGATCGGCGAGTGCCTCAACCTCACCGAGGGCGAGACGCTCCAGCCCGACGACCACTGGGGAATCCACCGCAAGGCCCCGGCCTTCGCGGACCTGGAGCCGAAGACCGAGATGCTGGAGACCGGCATCAAGGTCATCGACCTGCTCGCCCCGTACGTCAAGGGCGGCAAGATCGGCCTGTTCGGCGGTGCCGGCGTGGGCAAGACGGTGCTCATCCAGGAGATGATCACCCGTGTGGCCCGGAACTTCGGTGGTACCTCGGTCTTCGCCGGCGTGGGTGAGCGCACCCGCGAGGGCAACGACCTCATCGCCGAGATGACCGAGTCGGGCGTCATCGACAAGACCGCGCTGGTCTACGGCCAGATGGACGAGCCGCCGGGCACCCGCCTGCGGGTCGCCCTCTCCGCGCTGACGATGGCGGAGTACTTCCGCGACGTGAAGAAGCAGGAGGTGCTGCTCTTCATCGACAACATCTTCCGCTTCACCCAGGCCGGTTCGGAGGTCTCCACCCTGCTCGGCCGGATGCCGAGCGCGGTGGGCTACCAGCCGACCCTGGCCGACGAGATGGGCGAGCTCCAGGAGCGGATCACCTCCGTCCGGGGCCAGGCCATCACCTCGATGCAGGCGATCTACGTGCCGGCGGACGACTACACCGACCCCGCTCCGGCCACCACGTTCGCCCACCTCGACGCGACCACCAACCTGGAGCGTTCGATCTCCGACAAGGGCATCTACCCGGCCGTGGACCCGCTGGCGTCCTCGTCCCGGATCCTCGCCCCGGAGTTCGTCGGCGCCGAGCACTTCGCGGTGGCGACCGAGGTGAAGCGGATCCTGCAGAAGTACAAGGACCTGCAGGACATCATCGCCATCCTCGGTATCGAGGAGCTCTCCGAGGAAGACAAGATCACCGTGCAGCGCGCGCGGCGGATCGAGCGCTTCCTGTCGCAGAACACCTACGCGGCGGAGCAGTTCACCGGCGTGCCGGGCTCGACGGTGCCGATCCAGGAGACCATCGAGGCCTTCAAGAAGATCAGCGAGGGTGAGTACGACCACTTCCCCGAGCAGGCCTTCTTCATGTGCGGTGGTCTGGAGGACCTGGAGCGCAAGGCAGCCGAGCTCATGAAGAGCTGACCTGTCGGTCCTGACGAAAGGCCGCCCCGGGTTACCGGGGCGGCCTTTTGCCCGTCTTCGGGCGTCTTGATCGCCGCCGACCCGATCGGCGTACTCGGCGATCATGCCGTACGCGAGGTAACGTCGATCCGCCCACGCACCACGTGGGCGCCGATCGCAACGAACCGGCTGCATGCGCCCGTCTCCTGATCGTGGGCGTGACGAACGGAGATGATCGTGGGTAAGGCCGACAAGGGCGGCGCCAAGCCGTCCAGGTGGTCGGGTGTGCCGCGCTGGGCCCGGGTCTGCACCGTCTTCGGTGCCGTCCTGATGCTGCTCAGCGGCGCGGTGCTGGTCGGAGCCGAGGCGCTGATGGCCCGCTACGAGGGCGCCGTCGGCAAGGCCGACCTCTTCGGCGACCAGGCGGCCGGGGCCAAGGAGCGCAAGAGCGACATCAAGGGCCCGCTCAACATCCTGCTGGTGGGCATCGACCCGCGCAATCCGGAGATGCCGCCGCTGGCCGACTCGGTCATGGTGCTGCACGTGCCGGCGGAGATGGACCGCGCCTACCTCTTCTCCATGCCGCGTGACCTCATCGTGGAGATCCCCAAGTTCAGCCGCGCGGAGTTCAACGGCGGCACCGACCGGCTCAACGCGGCGATGTCGTACGGCAGCCGGGTGCCCGGCGCCAATCCGGACGCGGCCCGCGGCTTCGAGCTGCTGGCGACGACGGT
Source organism: Micromonospora sp. NPDC049048 (assembly GCF_043197615.1). NCBI lineage: Bacteria > Bacillati > Actinomycetota > Actinomycetes > Micromonosporales > Micromonosporaceae > Micromonospora > Micromonospora sp. NPDC049048. Next base: position 925,258 of record NZ_JBICTM010000001.1, read on the forward strand.
GCAGAACGTCACCGGCATCACGCGCTTCGACGCCGGCGCCATCATCAACTTCAACGGCTTCAAGAAGATCGTCGACGCGATGGGCGGCGTCGACATGTACATCGAGCGCGAGGTGCGCTCCGAGCACCGGGAGCCGGACGGCAAGCACCGCAAGCCGAACCCGAACGGTGAGGGCTACGTCGGCCCGCAGGCGGTCTACAAGAAGGGCAACCAGCACCTCAGCGGCTGGCAGGCGCTCGACTACGTCCGCCAGCGCTACCCGAAGAACGGGGTTCCCGACGGCGACTACGGGCGGCAGCGGCACCAGCAGCAGTTCGTCAAGGCCATGGCGGGTCAGGCGCTGAGCGCCGACGTGGTGACCAACCCGGTCAAGCTGGACCGGGTGCTGCGCGCGGCCGGCGAGTCGCTGATCTTCAGCGGCCGGGGCCACGGCGTGGTCGACTTCGGCCTGGCGCTGAAGGACATCCGCCCGGAGACGATCCAGATGATCAAACTGCCGGGCGGCTCGGTCATCGAGAACGGCCAGTACCGGGGCGAGAAGTTCGAGCCCGCCGTGGACGACTTCTTCGCCGCACTGAGCAAGGGGCAGCTCGACGCGTTCCTGGTGGAGCATCCTGACTTCCAGAACAAGTCGAAGTAGCCGTGGCGCAGGTCTCGCCACCCGCGTTGGGGGCTGGTCGGAGGCACGACTAGACTTTCGACAATCCGCCGCCGCAGCAAGGAGACAGCGTGGCAAAGCAGCTTCACGTCGAGCTCGTAGCCGTCGAGGAGAAGGTCTGGTCCGGCGAGGCCGAGATGGTCGTCGCCCGTACGACCGAGGGCGAGCTGGGTGTGCTGGCGGGGCACGCGCCCCTGCTCGGCCAGCTTGCCGAGCCCGGCCAGGTGCGCATCAAGCTTCCCGGCGGCGAGCAGGTCTCCTACGAGGTGGCCGGCGGCTTCCTGTCGGTGACCGACGAGGGCGTCACCGTCCTGGCCGAGAGCGCCACCCCGGTCTCCGCCGCGCAGAGCCGCTGAGCCGAAGCGCCGATGGAGATCGTCGAGGGGATCGGAATCGGCGTCGCCGTCATCCTCGGCGCGCTGTTGATCCTCATCGTGCGGCGGGCCGTCGTCACCCGTAGCGGTGGCATCATCCGGCTCACCGTCCGGACCTCCACGATTCTCGACGGCCGCGGCTGGTCTCCCGGCTTCGGCCGCTTCGTCGGTGACGAACTCCGCTGGTACCGGCTGGTCAGCTTCGCCATCCGCCCCACCCGGGTGCTCTCCCGCAAGGCGCTCGCCGTCGAGCGGCGGCGGCTCCCCGAGGGGCAGGAACGCCTCTCGATGCCCGCCGACTGGGTCATCCTCCGCTGTACGAGCGGGCACGCTCCGGTGGAGATCGCCATGGCCCGTTCCACGGTCACCGGATTCCTCTCCTGGCTCGAGGCCGCCCCTCCGGGGGCGGTCTCGCCGCGTCTGGCCTCCCAGGACTGGCCCGCCGCCTGACGTCCCCTCGTCCTTGGGGGTTTCCGCCGGAGCCCACCCGCTCCGGTGGTCAGGCCTGATCCCTCCGCGGGCGGGCTGCCCGGAAACCCCTGCCGTCGCACTGCCCGCGATCCGGCGCACTCCCACCGCACCTTCCACCGTCAGCGGTCTACGACCTGCCGCCGGTGTACTGGAGCGCCGCGCACGCCGCAGAGGTCGGATCGACTGCCGGCGTGGCGACGCGACCAGTTCCGTCAACCGTGGGTGGTCAGCGCTTGCCGCCCGGCACCCATAGCACATCTCCGTCCGGATTTGCCGTTCTTGACAGGATAAAGAGCAAATCGGAGAGCCGGTTGAGATACTTTGCCGGGAGCGAGCTGGTCCGATCCGGGTCGTGCGCGACCAGGGCCCACGCCGCCCGCTCGGCGCGCCGGGCGACCGTCCGCGCCACGTGTAGCAGCGCCGCACCCGCGGTGCCGCCGGGGAGGATGAAGGAGTCGAGCTTGCTCAGGCGTGCGTTGTACTCGTCGCACCAGCCCTCCAGGCGCTCGACGTACGCCTCGGTGACCCGCAGCGGCGGGTACTCCGGATCGGGCTCGACCGGCGTGGACAGGTCGGCTCCCACGTCGAACATGTCGTTCTGGATCGACGCCAGGACGGCCCGCAGCTCGTCGTCGAGCTGCCCCAGGGCGAGCGCCACGCCGATCGCGGCGTTGCACTCGTCGACGTCCGCGTACGCGGAGATGCGCGGATCGGTCTTCGGTACCTGCTCGTTGTTGCTCAGCCTGGTCATGCCGGCGTCGCCGGCCCTTGTGTAGATGCGCGTGAGGTGGACGGCCATGACGCACAGCCTACGGATAGCGGACCTGACGATCCCGGAGCGCCCGGGCGGCGCCGCCGTCCGACCGGCCGGGGTGGGGCCCGGCGACGCCGCTGATCCGGCGGTCGACGAACTCGACGTCATCCGGGTACGCGGTGCCGCGCGCCTGGCCGGCACGGTGCACGTCGTCGGCGCCAAGAACTCGGCGCTGAAGCTGATGGCCGCCGCGCTGCTCGCCCCGGGCCGCAGTGTGATCACCAATGTGCCGCGGATCACCGACATCGCCATCATGGGCGAGGTGCTCCGCCGGCTCGGCTGCGGCGTCCACTTCGACGCCGACGAGCCGGTCGACCCGATGGTCGCGTACGACGGGGTGGCCCGCTCCCGGTCGGTCGTCATCGACGTGCCCGAGCGGCCCGGCACCGAGGCGGACTACGACCTCGTACGCCGGCTGCGCGCCTCGATCTGCGTGCTGGGCCCGCTGCTGGCCCGCCAGGGCTACGTGCGGGTGGCCCACCCGGGCGGGGACGCCATCGGCTCGCGGGGCCTGGACATGCACGTCTCCGGCCTGACCCGGATGGGCGCCGAGATCTCCGGCGAGCACGGGTTCGTGATCGCGTCGGCGCCGCACGGGCTGCACGGCGCGGAGATCGTGCTCGACTTCCCCAGCGTCGGGGCGACGGAGAACCTCGTCATGGCGGCGGTGCTGGCCCGGGGGCCGAGCCTCATCGACAACGCCGCGCGGGAGCCGGAGATCGTCGACATCTGCACGATGCTGAACCAGATGGGGGCCCGGATCTCCGGCGCCGGCACCTCCACCCTGCACATCGAGGGGGTGCCGGGGCTGCGGCCGGTGCGGCACGCCACGGTGGGGGACCGGATCGTGGCGGGCACCTGGGCGTTCGGCGCGGCGATGACGCAAGGGGACGTCACCGTGACCGGGGTGGAGCCGGCCTTCCTGGAGGTCGCGCTCGACAAGCTGGTCTCCGCCGGTGGCCTGGTGGAGACCCGGGGCGACGCGTTCCGGATCCGGATGGACGACCGGCCGAAGGCGGTGGACGTCGTCACGCTGCCGTACCCCGGGTTCGCCACCGACCTGCTGCCGATGGCGATCGGGCTGGCCGCGGTCAGCGACGGGGCCTCCCTGATCACCGAGAACATCTTCGACGGCCGGTTCATGTTCGCCAACGAGATGATGCGGCTGGGCGCGGACATCAAGACCGACGGCCACCACGCGGTGGTCCGCGGCCGGGAGGTGCTCTCGGGTGCGCCCGTGCGCGCCACCGACATCCGGGCCGGGGCCGGGCTGATCATCGCCGGGCTCTGCGCCGAGGGGGTCACGGAGGTCTCCCACGTGCACCACGTGGACCGGGGCTATCCGGACTTCGCGTCCGACCTGCGCGCGCTCGGGGTCGAGGTGGAGCGGGGGACCGCGCCGGAGGAGCCGGACCTGACCATCTGAGCCCGCCCGCGTCGGTAGGCACCAGCGCGGCCCGCTCCCGCTCGCGGGGCCAGGCCGGACGCGGCCGCCACATCGCCGACACGCCTTAGCATCCGTTCAGGCTCGCCGACTAGGGTGCTGGCAGACACTCAATCAGGCGAGGGAGAAGCAGATGGCGGGTCGACTCGCGGTCGTCGGGGCCGGGCTGATGGGCTCGGGTATCGCCCAGGTGGCGGCGCAGGCGGGCTGGCAGGTGACGCTGCGGGACCTGGACGACGCGGCCACCGGGCGGGGCGTGGACGGCATCCGGAAGTCGCTGGCGAAGTTCGCCGAGAAGGGGAAGATCGAGGCGTCCGAGGTCGAGGCGACCCTCGCCCGGATCACCCCGACCACCGACCTGGAGGCGGCGGCCGACGCGGACATCGTGGTCGAGGCGGTCTTCGAACGGCTGGAGATCAAGCACGAGGTGTTCCGCGCGCTCGACAAGATCTGCAAGGCCGACGCGGTGCTCGCGACCAACACCTCGGCCATCCCGGTGACGCAGATCGCCGCGGTGACCGAGCGCCCGGAGGCGGTCGTCGGCACCCACTTCTTCTCGCCGGTGCCGATGATGAAGCTCTGCGAGCTGGTACGCGGCTACAAGACCAGCGACGAGACCCTGGCGACGGTGAAGGCGTTCGCCGAGGGCATCGGCAAGACCGTCGTGGTGGTCAACCGCGACATCGCGGGCTTCGTCACCACCCGGCTGATCTCCGCCCTGGTCGTCGAGGCGGTCAAGCTCGTCGAGTCGGGCGTGGTGTCGGCCGAGGACCTGGACACCGCCTGCCGCCTTGGTTTTGGCCACGCCATGGGCCCGCTGGCCACCACGGACCTGACCGGCGTGGACGTGCTGCTGCACGCATCGAAGAACATCTACACCGACACGGCGGACGAGAAGTTCTTCCCGCCGGAGCTGCTCCAGCGCATGGTCACCGCGGGCGACCTGGGCCGCAAGAGCGGCAAGGGCTTCTACACGTACTGACGGGCGGGTCGGCGGCGACGCGCTCGGCGTCGTCGACGCAGCCGGGGCGACGTCCCCGGCCGCTCAGCGGACCGCCTCCGCCAGTGCGGGGGCGGTCCGTCGCAGCCCGGCGGTGAGCACGAGCGTGGCCACCAGCGACGCCGCGGCGAGCAGCGCGACGGCCCAGCTCGCCGGGACCAGGTCCGCGACCGTGCCGGCGAGCACGGCACACAGCGCCTGCGTGGCCAGCATCCCGTTGTGGTGCAGGCCGAGCACCTGGCCCCGGATCTCAGCGGGCGAGTGGGCGATCAGCCGCTCCTGCAACGGCAGCCCGGCGGCGAAGCCCACCGAGGCGACGACCGCGACGAGCATGGCCAGCGGCAGCGCCGGCGACAGCGCGAAGACCAGGTACGGCAGGGCGAGCAGCAGCCGGAGGACGGGGACCAGCCGGTCCCGCCAGTCCGGCGGCAGGAACCGTCCCACCCCGATGTCGCCGGCCAGCATGCCGAGGGCCGCGGCAGCGTAGAGGAAACCGGCCCGATCCCCGGCGTACGGCACGAAGAGCGCCTCGCAACCGACGACCAGTCCGCCCGGCACCCACAGGTTGAGCAGGAGCGAGCGACGACCGGGATCCGTCCACAGTTCCCGGTTCACCCGCAGGGTGCGCCCGACCGTCATCCGGGCGGTGGCCCGCGCCGGGCGCTCCGAGATCCCGAACCACCCGACCGCCGCCGCCACCACCCGCAGCACCGTCGAGAGCAGGAACACCTCGTACGGGTTCAGCCAGACCAGCACGACGCCGGCCAGTCCGAACCCGGCGATCTGCATCGCGCCGACGCTCGTGTTCATCGTGGACCTGCCCAGCACGTAGGCGTCGGTCGGCAGGATGTCGGTGAGCAGCGCCCACCGGGCCCCGCCGGTGATCGAGCCGACGTACGCGCCGACGAAGATGATCGCGAACCGGGCCCACAGCGGCAGGCCGGGCACGGCCTGCAACGCCGTGCCGGCGGCGACCACCAGGGCGGCGAGGGTCAGCGCCCGGCGGGGCGGCAGGCTGTCCGCGGCCGACAGCAACGTCAGGCTGCCGAGCACGCCGGCGAGTGGTGCGCCGAACATGCTCAGCGCGGTGAGCAGCGCCGAGCCGGTCGACGCGTAGGTCAGCGCGCCCAGCGCCAGCGCCGACGTCGTGTGCGCCGCGATCCCCGCGCAGTTCGCCAGGAACAGGTTGCGGAACTCCCGGACCGCGAACAGATCCGCGTACGTCTTCACGGCGCCATCGTCGAGGGCACCGGGCGGATCTCGTAGAGTTACGTCCGGAGGCGAAACGTGGGCGTCTGGCAGGTGCCGTCGGATCTACTCGCGCGCAGCCGCTTCACGGTCTCGCCGATGGTCGACACGATCGCCGCGCTGCGCGCGCTGCACGACCCGCGTACCCCGTGGCAGCGGGCCTGGCGAGCACGGCACGTCGAGGCGTTCCGACGGATGCTGGCCGGTCGACCGGTCATCCGGGCGCTGCTGCCCGCGTCGTTCCATCCCCGGTGGACCGCGGACTTCCTCACCGTCGCGCCCGCCGGGCCGGAGCCGACGTTCGCGGCGGAGCTGGCGGCCGTCGGGCGGCTGTCCGACGAGCGGATCCGGGCCGACCTGCGCGCCACCCGCCCGGAGCCGCTCTCCGCCGAGTTGCGGGCGGACGGTCTCGCCGGTCAGGTGGTGGAGCTGCTCGACTGGGTCTGGACGCACACCGTCGAGCCGGAGTGGCCGAAGCGGGAACGCCGGCTGCGGGCGGACATCGTGGCCCGCACCGCCGCGTTGAGCACGGGCGGCTGGGCCGCGGTGTTCGCCGACCTCAACCGCAACATGCGCTGGCTGGGCGACGGCCGTCTCCAGGTCAACGACTACCCGGAGCCGCCGCTGTCGCTGGACGAGGCCGAGCAACTTGTCTTCCTTCCGGCGCACTGCCGTCGTGGCTGGGTGGTCTGGGACAGGCCGGTCCGGTTCGGGATGGTGTATCCGGTGCGGGGGGTCCTGGTCGATCCCACGTCACCGGCCTCCGACGGGCTCGCCAGGCTGATCGGCGCGAACCGGGCCAACATCCTGGCCAGGCTGGACACGCCGCTGAGCACCTCGCAGCTCGTGGTGGTGACCGGGCTGTCCCTCGGGACGGTGAGCGACCACCTGCGGGTGCTGCTGGACGCGGGCGCCGTCGGCAAGCGGCGGTCCGGGCGCGAGGTGCTCTACTGGCGTACGCCGCTCGGGGTCGCGCTCGTCGCCGGCGGCTGAGCCGGGCCGCCCGCCCACCGGTGGCGAAAGGGCCGCCCGTGCGGCTGTCGCGCCTGGTCCACTCGGTGGGCTCAGGTGAAGTAGTGGCCCTGTTGGAGGTCCGCGATCAGTCCGGGGCCAGCAGGCCGCCATCCGAGAAGGTCGCGGGTGATCTGTGCCGAGGCGGGCCCGTCGACTGCCCAGAGATCGCCGAGCCAGCCGACGTAGTCGCCAGCTTCCTCAGAGCTGACGGAGACCGCCGGGACGGCCAGACGCGCGGCGAGGACCTCGGCGACCGTACGGATCGGCACGCCCTCGTCGTCGACCGCGTGCAGCACGGACCCGGCCGGCGCGGACTCGACCGCGAGGCGGAACAGCCGCGCGGCGTCGTCGCGGTGGACGGCGGGCCAGCGGTTGCCGCCCTCGCCGACGTACGCGGCGGCGCCCTTCTGGCGGGCGAAGCCGATCGCGGTGGCGGTGAAGCCGTTGTCGCCCCTGCCGTGGGTGGCGGGTGGGAGCCGCACGATCGAGGAGCGGATCCCGTGCTCGGCGAGGGCGAGGGCCCGGCGGGCGTTCGCCATCCGGCCGCCGGCGCCGCTGACCGGGCCCGTGCTGCCAGCGTCCGGGGCCAGCCCGTCGCGTTCGGTGGCGACGACACCGGAGGGCAGCCCGAGTACGCCGAGCATGCCGGAGGCCATGACGAACGGCTTGCCGGTGCCGGCGAGGGCCTCGCCGAAGGCCTCGACCGCCCCGCGATCGGCGTCGGTGGCGCCGGCGGAGTCGCCGACGAAGAACAGGTCGTGCTTGAACGCGAGGTGGACGACGCCGTCGGAGCCGGCGGCCGCGTCGCGCAGGTCGTCGAGGTCGTCGAGCGATCCCGGACGGGCCTCGGCTCCCATCGCCCGCAGGGACTCAGCCGCCGCGTCCGAACGGGCCAGCCCGGTGACCTTGTGGCCGGCGGCGATCAGCTCGGGGACGAGCCCTCGGCCGACCCAGCCCGACGCACCGGTGACGAACACGTGCATGGGGACCTCCCAGATCCTAGAACGATCGTGCTAGAAACAACCGTAGTACGATCGTTCTAGGAATCGCAAGACGAGAGGGATCGCGAGGCGGCGATGACGGGACGGCCGGTCAATCACCAGCGGCGGGCCGACCTGCTCGACGCCGCAGTGGACTACGCGATACGGCACGGGTTCGCCGAGCTGTCGTGGCGGCCGGTGGCCCGCGCCCTCGGGGTGTCGACCACCACGCTGGTGCATCACTTCGGCACCAAGGAGCAGATGCTCGAAGCCATCCTCGGTCGGCTGCGGGAGCGCGCTTTCGCGGCCACGAGCGATGCGGTCGGCGACCAGCCCGACCTGGCTGCGGCCGCGCGCGCGGTCTGGGCCCGCGCCTCCGATCCGCGGCAGTCGGCGGAGTTCAGGCTGTTCTTCGCGGTCTACGGACGCGCCCTGCAGGCGCCGCGACAGTTCGCGGAGTTCCTCGAGCGCGTCGTGGCCGACTGGATGAGCGCCCTGGTCGACGCACAAGGGTCGGACGCCGACGTGGCGGCGGCGACGCGCAGGGCCACCCTGGTGATCGCGACGATCCGCGGGCTGCTGCTCGATCTGCTGGCCACCGGCGACCGCGACCGCGTCCAGGCCGCGGCCGACAGCTTCCTGGCGACTCTCGAACGCGACGCGCCGCCGCGCTGAGCGACGCGCCGCCGCGCTGAGCGACGCGCCGCCGCGCTGAGCGACGCGCCGCCGCGCTGAGCGACGCGCCGCCGCGCTGAGCGACGCCCCGGCGCTGAGCGGCCGGCATCGGGGAACACGGCCCGCTATCGCTGACCCTCGAATCAGTTAACTGCCCGGTCGGAGCTGCCGCCGATCCGGCCGGCAAGCCTCTGACCTGCGATGTTACGCCAGTCACATCGGCTACGGCTATCCCGGGGAACTGACCCCTGGCTAATATCCCTATCTAACCGATCTGGTTTGTGGGACTTAGTGGATGGTCTGCGGCGTCAGCGGCAGTCGGCCGCGTGTCCGGACGGAAGGTTGTGATGAGTTCCACCGCCGCTCACTCGGGCATCTCGTGGCTGCGGCTGGGGATGCGTCTCGCGCCCTGGCTGAGCGTGCTCGCGATCGTCGCGATCTGGACCGTGACCACGGCGACGGGTTCGGTGTCGGCCCAGTTCCTTCCGTCCCCGACCGACGTCGCCGGTGCCGCGACGGAACTGGCCGAGACAGGTCTGCTGTGGCCCTCCATCGGGGTCACGGTCACCCGGGGGCTGCTCGGGGCCGGCATCGGCATCGCGGCCGGGACGCTGCTGGGCCTGCTCGCCGGGTTCGCCCGCTGGGCCGAGTTCGTGCTCGACAAGCCGGTCCAGATCGTGCGGGCCGTCCCGTTCACGGCCATGCTTCCCCTGCTCATTCTCTGGGTCGGCATCGGCGAGCAGACCAAGGTGCTGCTCGTGGTGCTGGCCACGGCGGTCCCGGTCTACTTCAACACCTTCGGCGGCATCCGGAACGTGGACCGCAAACTGGTCGAGGCCGGCAGGGTCTACGGCCTGACCGCGTACCAGCTCTCCACGCGGGTGCTCCTACGCGGAGCCCTGCCTTCGGTATTCATCGGGATCCGGTACGCGCTCGGCATCACCTGGGCGGTGCTCGTGATCGCCGAGAGTCTCAACGCGGTGAGCGGCATCGGCTTCCTCCTGACCAACGCACGCCAGTACGGGCAGGGTGACGTGGTCGTCCTCTGTGTCGTCCTGTACGCCGCGTTGGGACTGGTCACCGACGCGCTCGTGGCGCTGCTCGAGCGCCGGGTCTTCCGGTGGCGACAAGCCCACCGCGGTGTCTAGCCCCCACCGGACGGATCGGTCCGGGCAAGCGCGCCAACAAAGGAAACGTGACATGAGAAATCCACCCCGCCCCCGTATTCGTCGTCGCGCGCTCAGCGGCCTCGTGCTCGCTGCGGCCCTCGCCCTGACCGCCTGCGCCGGTGACCCGGCCTCCTCGGCCACCTCCACGGGTGCCTCCTCCTCGCCGGGAGGCCCGACCGATCCGGCCGTCGCCCGGGTCGGGTACTTCGGCGGCACCAACCTCTGGACTCTCGCCGAGGACAGCAACGCCGTGTCGGACGCCCTCAAGAAGATCGGCGGGTCCGTGCAGTGGAACGGGCCGCTCGCACCGGTCGAGGCATCCGAGGCGGCCAAGGCCGGTCGGATCGACTTCACCTCGAACTCGGTGGCGACCTTCTTCAACGAGGCGGACTCCGCGTCGAGCCTGGTGGCCTTCGCCCTGGTCCGCAACAAGGGCGACAACCAGGGAATCGTCGTCCGCAACAAGGCCGGCATCTCGACCGTCGCCGATCTCGCCGGGAAGCGGGTCGCGGTGAGCACCCCCGGTTCGACGGGCGAGTACGTGCTGCTCGCCGCGTTGGAGTCGGCCGGCCTCAAGGCCGACGCCGTCAAGGTCGTCTACATCGCCAATCCCGCCGACGGCGTCTCCGCACTCGCCAGTGGCGATGTGGACGCCCTCGCCACCTGGGACAACTTCCTGGCGTCGGCCCAACTGGTCAAGGACACCACGGTGCTGACGACCAACGCGCAGACGGGGGCGCGCAACTGGAGCCTGTTCGTCGTCACCCGGGCGTTCCTCGACGCGCACCCCGCCACCGTCAAGGCCGTGTTCGAGGGACTCGCCAACCAGGCGACCCAGATCCGCACCGACCGTGAGGTGGAGAAGAAGGCACGACTGGCGGACGGGCAACCGGCCGCACTCGTCGACGTCGTGGTGGGCTTCGACCCCGGAGAACTGGTCGCGATCAACAACGAGGTCCTGGCGCAGATCAAGGAGGTCGGCGAGCAGACCGTACGTTTCGGGTTCCGCAAGAGCGTCCCCGATCTCTCCAAGAACTACGTGGACGTCACGACCCTTGGCGACTGACATGCTCGAACTGGCCAGCAACGTCTCTCGCGCGTTCGGCGACCAGCGTGTTCTCGACGGACTGGACCTGACCGTCGGGGAGGGCGAGATCGTCGCCCTCCTCGGCCGGTCCGGTTCCGGGAAGTCCACCCTCCTGCGCCTGCTCGCCGGACTGGACGAGCCGGACGCCGGTCGGGTCTCGGTGCCGGACCAGGTGGCGGTCGTCTTCCAGGAGCCGCGGCTGTTCCCGTGGCTCAGCGTGCTCGACAACGTGACCGTGGGCCTGCCCGGCGCCTCGACCGGAGCGGGGCTCGACGCGCTCGCCGAGGTCGGGCTCGCCGACAAGAGTCACGCCTGGCCGTTGACCCTGTCGGGCGGGGAGGCCCAGCGGGTCGCCCTGGCCCGTGCCCTGGTCCGGGAGCCCCGGCTCATGCTGTTCGACGAGCCGTTCGGCGCGCTCGACGCCCTCACCCGCATCTCCATGCACCAACTCGTCGTCAGGCTCTGGGAACGGCACGCGGCGACCGTGGTGCTGGTGACGCACGACGTCGACGAGGCGGTGGCGCTGGCCGACCGGATCCTCGTGCTGCGGGAGGGGCGGATCGCCCGTTCGCTCGCGGTCGCCAGGGACGCCGCCGGCCTGGTCCCGGGGCCGGAACTGCTCGCCCACCGGGCCGAACTGCTCGGCTGGCTGGGTGTCGAGCGGCAGGGCAGCTTGCGCAGGAAGTCCCGCGCGGCGGTGCCCGCCGAGCCACCCGAACCCGACACGCAACGCCCCGACATCCCCGGGAACGCCGCGTCCGGCGGACGCCGGGTGTCCCCACCATCGCCCGCAGGAAGGTACGCCCCGAAATGACCCACGAGCATGTGAGACTCGGTCTCGTCTACAGCGGGATCGGACGCCACTCCAGCGCCTGGCGGCTGCCGGAGGTCAGGGCGGACGGCTACACCGACCCGACGCTGGTCGCCGAGAGCGTGCAGCTCGCCGAGCGCGGCAAGTTGGACTTCTTCTTCGTCGGCAACTCGCTGACCAGCTCCGCCCACCGGGGCAACTTCGCGTACACCGGCAAGAGCGTCCAGGTGTCGCACGACCACCTCTTCGCCGTCGAGGGCTTCGCCCTGATGGCCTACGCGGCGGCATTCAGCGAGAAGGTCGGCCTCGTGGTGACCTTCAACTCGACGTACAACGATCCGTTCCACATCGCCCGCGTCACCGCGACCCTCGACCACCTCTCGCGTGGGCGGCTCGGTCTCAACATCGTCACCGGGTCGGACCTCTCGGCGGCCTACAACTTCGGACGGGAGCGGCACCTGGACAACGAGGACCGGTACGACCGGGTCGAGGAGTTCACCGACGTGCTGCGGGACCTGTGGGACAGCTGGGAGGACGGCTGGCTCGTCGCGGACAAGGAGCAGGCCGTCTACCACGACGTCAGCAAGGCGCGGCGGATCGACCACACCGGTAAGCACTTCTCGATCCGGGGCCCGCTGAACTTCCCCCGGCCGCCACAGGGACACGTTCCCTTCATGCACCCCGGATACTCCGAGCGCTCACTCGAGTACGCCGCCAAGTACACCGAGATGCGGTTCATCCAGTGGCGGCACGCCGAGTGGAACAAGGCGTACTACGCCGACATCAAGTCCCGCGTCGTCCGGCACGGACGGGACGCCGACGACCACCTGCTCATCGCGGGGATCACCCCCTACGTCGCCGAGAACGCGCGGGACGCGCACGCCAGGTTCCGCGCGGTGCAGGACCTGAACACCAACGTCTTCGTACCGCAGGTGCTGTCCGAGCAGCTCGGGATCGACCTCGCCGGCCGTACGGGAGCGGACCGGGTGCTGGCCGCGATCGACCGTACGCTCATCCCCGAGAAGGCATGGATCATCGACAACGCGGTCGCGAGCTTCGACGACGAGGACATCACCCTGGAGGACCTGACCCACTACATGGGCAACAATCCCCAGTCGCAGCCGGCGATCGTGGGGGACGCGAAACAACTCGCCGACTTCGTCGAGTCCAACTTCCGGGACGGGGCGTTCGACGGCCTGGCGATCTGCCAGCCCTACTGGCCCGGACCGGCGGCGGACTTCGTCGACCTGGTGGTGCCGGAACTCCAGCGTCGGGGCGTCTTCCGGACCGAGTACACGACGTCGACGCTGCGTGAACACCTCGGACTCAAGCCCGCGCCGAACCGGCTGGCCGAACGCGCGGCGGTCGCCGAGGACGGCGGTGCGGCGTGACCACGGTCGCAACCGACCGGCAGCCGTACGTGCTGACGCTGCGGTCGACCGAGGTGGTGGGGCGCTTCGTCGCCGACGCTGACGTGGCGTTCACCATCGACAACGGCAAGCTGGTGGAGCACGTCGAGCACCCGGGCACGGCGGCGTACTTCCTGGCCAGCCTCGCGGGATGCGCGCTGAACCTCATCGCGGCGCGGTCGGTCGAGTGGGAGTTGCCGTACCCGCGACTCAAGGTCGGCGCGTCGTACCTGGTCGACGCGGACGACAGCACCCGCTTCGAACGCATCGAGCTGTCCTTCAGGTTCGCCGACACGCCCGAGGAGCAGAGCCGGCGCTACGTCGACGACTTCACGGCCCGCTGCCCGATCTACAACACCCTGGTGCGCGGTGGAGCACCGATCAGCATCGAGGTCCAGGTGGGCGATTGATCCCCAGGGGATCGCCCGACGGGGGGCCGGGCACGTCGTACCCCGACCAGGAGGAACCCATGACCGTCACCGCCGAGCCGGCCCAGCCGGTCGACCCGGACACGTTCCGTGCCCTGTTGCGCCGGCAGGCCGCGTCCGTCGCGGTGGTCACCGCCCCGGGCACCCCGCCGGTGGGGTTCACCGCCACCTCGTTCACGTCGGTCTCGCTGCGTCCACCGCTGGTGTCGTTCTGCCTGGACCGGTCGTCGTCGAGTTGGCCGACCGTCGCCGGCGCCGAGCACGTGGCGGTGCACCTGCTCGGCGCCGACCAGCAGGACGTGGCGCGGACGTTCGCCACCAGGGGCATCGACCGCTTCGCCGCGTGCCCCGGCTGGCAGTACGGCCCGTACGGGGTGCCGCTGCTGCACGGGCCGGTCGCCTGGCTGCTGTGCCGGGTCACCGAGCGGGTGCTCGCCGGGGACCACGCGATCGTGCTGGCCGAGCCGCTGGCCGGCCGGCACGGCGAGGGCGCCCCGCTGCTCTACCACATGGGCCGGTACGCCGCCCTGCCCCCGGATGGCGGCCCCACCCCTTGACGGGGCACGAACTCAGCCGTCGCGCTTGGTGGTCCAGCGGAACGTGGTCAGGCAGAGCACCAGGCCGATCACGCACCACGCGACGAGCACCAGGGCGACCCGGTCCAGCTCGAACGAGCCGCCCGGCTCACGGGCGCCGAAGGCCTCCGGCAGGAAGACCGAGCGCAGGCCCTGGCACATCCACTTCAGCGGGAAGAGCGCCGCCACCTGCTGCATCCACGTCGGCAGCTCGGTGAAGACGAAGAAGACCCCGGAGATGAACTGGAGCACCAGCGCGACCGGGGTGACCACCGCCGAGCCACTGCGGGCGGTGCGGGCCAGCGACGAGATGGCGATGCCGCACAGCGTGCAGGCGGTGATGCCGAGCACCGACACCCAGCCGAACGTCAGCCACTTCGCGGCGGTGCCGGGCAGCTCCAGGTCGAACAGCGCCACCGACACGGCGAGCAGCAGCACGGTCTCGGCGATGCCGATCGCCACCACCATGATCACCTTGCCGGCGAACCAGACCCACTTCGGCATCGGCGTGCCCCGGTAGCGCTTGAGCACCCCCCGGTCGCGCTCGATCGGGATCCAGACGCCGAGGTTCTGGAAGCTCACCGTCATCAGGCCGGTGGCGATCATGCCGGTGATGAAGTACTGGGTGTAGCTGACCCCGGGGGCGATCTCGTCACTGAAGATCGCCGCGAAGATCAGGATCATGATGACCGGGAAACCCATCGTGAAGACGACGGACTCCCGGCTGCGCAGGAACTGGGTGATCTCCAGCCGGCTCTGCCGCAGGCTGAGGCCGACCGGACCGGGCCGCCGGGCGGCTGCCGTGCTGGCCGGCGTGGCCGGCTTCATCGTGGTGGTCATCGGTGTCCGATCATCCGCAGGTAGATGTCCTCCAGGGTCGGCCGGGTCACCGTCAGGCCCGGGACCTCACCGCCGAAACGCGCGGCCAGCTCCGCCACGAGCGCCGTCGGCGTCGCACTCTCCGCCGTCTCCAGCACCCCCTCCGGCGTACGCCAGGAGACCGTCGCCAGGGCCTCCCGCCGGTTGCCGAGCTGGTCGGGCGTGGACACCTCGACCACCCGGCCGCCCGCGATCACGCCGACCCGGTCGGCGAGGGACTCGGCCTCGTCGAGGTAGTGGGTGGTGAGCACGATGGTGGTGCCGGCGGCGGCCAGGTCCCGGATCAGCTCCCAGAACTCCCGGCGCGCCTCCGGGTCGAAGCCGGTGGTCGGCTCGTCGAGGAAGAGCAGCTCGGGGCGGCCGACGATGCCGAGGGCCACGTCGAGCCGGCGCTTCTGCCCGCCGGAGAGGGTGTGCGTACGCGCCTTCGCCTTGCCGGCCAGCCCGACGCGCTCGATGACCTTGTCCGGGTCGTCGGCGTCGGCGTAGAAGCCGGCGAAGTGGCGCACCACCTCGGCGACCGTCAGCTCGTCGAACTCGCCCGTGCCCTGGAGCACGATGCCCACCCGGGAGCGCCAGTCGGCGGCCGGACGGGCCGGGTCGCTGCCGAGGACGTCGACGTCGCCGGCGTCGCGCCGCCGGTAGCCCTCCAGGATCTCCACGGTGGTGGTCTTGCCGGCGCCGTTGGGGCCGAGGAGGGCGAAGACCTCGCCACGGTGGACGTCGAGATCCACGCCCGCCACGGCGACGTTCCCGCCGTACGCCTTGCGCAGCCCCCGTACGGAGATCGCCAGCTCGTCATGCATGCGTCAAGTGTGCGACCTGCTCGCGGCGGCCGACCGGGCGGGGTGTGGCGGTCGCACCCATGTCGGGTGCTTCGCACCCGGGTTTCCGCTCCATGGAGCTGTGTGGTTTTCCACAACCTCGGTGACTGAACGGTAACTTAGACTCCGGCCATGGACGAGAAGGCTCTCCCCGGCCGGCTGCCCGAGCGCGACCGCCCCTGGGTGATGCGCACGTACGCCGGGCACAGCTCGGCCGCCGCGACGAACGCGCTCTTCCGCCGCAACCTGGCGAAGGGGCAGACCGGGCTGTCGGTCGCCTTCGATCTGCCCACGCAGACCGGCTACGACCCCGACCACGAGCTCGCCGCCGGTGAGGTGGGCCGGGTGGGCGTCCCGGTGGCGCACCTCGGCGACATGCGGGCCCTCTTCGACGGCATCCCGCTGGCCGAGATGAACACGTCCATGACCATCAACGCCCCGGCCATGTGGCTGCTCGCCCTCTACGGCACGGTCGGCGCCGAGCAGGGGGCCGAGCTGTCCCGCTGCGCGGGCACCACGCAGAACGACATCATCAAGGAGTACCTGTCCCGGGGGACGTACATCTTCCCGCCGGCGGCGTCGCTGCGGCTGACCGCCGACGTCGTCGCGTACACGCTGCGCGAGATGCCGCGCTGGAACCCGGTGAACATCTGCTCGTACCACCTCCAGGAGGCCGGCGCGACGCCGGTGCAGGAGGTCGGCTTCGCGCTCTCCACCGCCGTCGCGGTGCTCGACGCGGTCCGCGACTCCGGGCAGGTGCCCGCCGAGCGGATGGGCGACGTCGTGCAGCGGGTCTCCTTCTTCGTCAACGCCGGGGTGCGCTTCGTCGAGGAGATCGCCAAGATGCGCGCCTTCGGGGCGCTCTGGGACGAGATCACCCGCGAGCGCTACGGGGTGGAGAACCCGAAGCAGCGCCGGTTCCGCTACGGCGTACAGGTCAACTCGCTGGGCCTGACCGAGGCGCAGCCGGAGAACAACATCCAGCGCATCGTGCTGGAGATGCTCGGCGTGACCCTCTCCCGGGACGCCCGCGCCCGCGCCGTGCAGCTGCCCGCCTGGAACGAGGCGCTCGGCCTGCCCCGGCCGTGGGACCAGCAGTGGTCGCTGCGCATGCAGCAGGTGCTCGCGTACGAGTCGGACCTGCTGGAGTACCCGGACCTGTTCGAGGGCTCGCACGTGATGACCGCGCTGGTCGAGGAGATCGTCACCGGGGCCCGGGTCGAGCTGGAGAAGGTGCTGGAGATGGGCGGCGTGGTCGCCGCCGTCGAGACCGGCTACCTCAAGAACGCGCTGGTCGCCTCGCTGGCCGAGCGGCGTCGCCGGATCGAGTCCGGGGCCGACGTGGTGGTCGGCGTCAACAGGTTCACCGAGACCGAGTCGTCGCCACTGACCGCCGCCGGAGCCGGGTCGGTCGAGCAGGTCGACCCGGCCGTCGAGGCGGCGGCCACTGAGGCCGTACGCCGGTGGCGGGCCGGGCGGGACGACGCGGCGGTCGACGCCGCGCTGGCCCGGCTGCGCGCGGACGCCGCGACCACGACGAACCTGATGCCGGCGACGCTGGAGTGCGTGCGGGTCGGGGTGACCACCGGCGAGTGGGCCGGCGCGCTGCGCCAGGTCTTCGGCGAGTACCGGGCGCCCACCGGTCTGACCGGCGCCGCCGGCGTCGGCGGGGACGCCACCCTGGCCGCCGTCCGGCAGCGCGTCGCGGCCACCGCCCGCGAGCTGGGCAGCGGCCGGCTGCGGCTGCTCGTCGGCAAGCCCGGCCTCGACGGGCACTCCAACGGCGCGGAGCAGATCGCGGTACGCGCCCGCGACGCCGGATTCGAGGTGGTCTACCAGGGCATCCGGCTGACCGCCGGACAGATCGTCGCCGCCGCCGTCGAGGAGGACGTGGACCTGGTCGGCCTCTCGGTGCTCTCCGGCTCGCACCTGGCGGCGGTGCCGGCGGTGCTGGACGGCCTGCGCGCCGCCGGCCGGGCGGACCTGCCCGTGGTGGTCGGCGGGATCATCCCGGCCGACGACGCGGAGCAGCTGCGTGCCGCCGGGGTGGCCCGCGTCTTCACGCCCAAGGACTTCGCCCTGACCGGCATCATCGACGAGCTGGTGACCGTGGTGCGCGACGCCAACGGCCTGGGCTGACAGCAAGGGGTCCCCCGTCGGCGAGGGACCCCTTGCTCCGCTTCGGGTCGGTCAGCGGCTGACGTAGGTCATGCAGTCGGCCATGTCGTTGTCGGGGCCGACCTTGATCCCCGGCGCGCGGCACTCCAGCTGCTCGTTGTGCTGGCAGTCCGCGCGCTGACAGGCGCCGACCTGGGCGGTCATGCCGCCGTCCACCCCGCCACGGACCGCCGGCATCTCCACGAAGGTGTGGCAGTGCGCGTGGTCCGGGCTGCCGATGGTGATGGCGAAGGCGTGGCAGTCGTTGGTGTGGTTGTACGAGCACGCCGCCACGACACATTCCTGGACGCGGGGCATCTCCACTGCTGCGGTCATGGTGACCTCCCATAGAGTCTTGCCCCGATTTTAGGCTTTTGCGGCCTTTTTCGGGCTGGTTCAGCCCAGTCCGAGCACCTCCGACAGCGGGGCCGGCTCGAGGCCACGCTCGGCCAAGCCAGCCAGGATGTGTGGCAGCGCCTCGTCCGTCATCGGGGCGTTCGCCTCCGTCACGTGCAGGACGATCACCGATCCGGGACGTACCCCGGCCAGCGACGCGCGCACCACCGGCCGCCAGGACTTCGCGAACGGGTCGCCGCTGACCACGTCACCGTCCACCACGGTCAGGCCCAGCGGGGCCAGCGCGGCGAGGGCCTTCCGGTCGTGGCACAGCCCCGGAAAGCGGAAGTACCGGGTCTGCCGCCCCCTGTACGCGGCCATCACGTCGAACGTCCTGGCCACGTCGGCGGTCATCTCCCGCTCCGCGATGCGGGGCAGGCCGTAGCAGTCCGCGGTGAAGGCCAGGTGCCCGTACGTGTGGTTGGCCAGCTCGAAGCGCGGGTTCGCGGCGAGTCGGCGGGTCACGTCCGGGTACTGCTCGACCCACTTGCCCGTGAGGAAGAAGGTGGCCGGCACCCGTTCCCGCTCCAGCAGGTCGATGATCTTCAGGTTCGCGTACGACCGCACCGCGCCGCTGCGCAGCTGGTAGCGCATCGCGTCCGTCATGTCGGCGTCGAAGGTGAGCGCGACCTTGTTCCCCGTACGCGGCCCGTGGTCGACGACGGGCGGTCTGGTGCCGGGCGGGGTCGCCCCGGGCACCGTCCCGCCGGGCGCGGCCGCTGTGGCGGTCGGTGCCGGGGTGGCCGCAGGCTGCGGAGATCTGCCCGTCGCCGCGATGCGCGCGATGCCGGCGTTGGCCGGGTCGCGCAGCGGGGCAGGGGCGGCGAGGAGCGCTGCGGCGGCGGCCACGGCGATGAGCGTCGCGACGAGCGGAACGCGGGGGATCTTCACGTGCACCGAAAGATGATGTCAGCCGCCCGACCCACGGTCTCCGTGGCGGGCGGCACGGGTCCAAGGCGAGGGGTGCTGGCCACGTGATCAGGACGCCATGGGCCTTACCCGGCAGTCTTGAGGTCCATGGCGTCCTGATCACGGATGAGCCGGATGTTCCTGAACGGGCACGGTGGCCAATCACGGCCTGGTTGTCCGGTTTGCGGGTGTGGCCGGCCGCATCGTGGGGGCGGAATCGTGGCTGGGGCGGGGTCGTTACATGCGTACGGCCGAGCAGGGTCCACCCCGTCGAGTGAGCGACGGGCCGGCGGCCCGGGCCCCGGAATGATGGCGGCCCGGCAGGGGGTTCGGCACGCCGCCCAGGTAGGCACGCCGCCAGGTCGGCGGGGGGTAACGCCGGGTCGGCGGGCGTACGCCGGTCAGACGCGGAAGCCGGCGGCCCGCGCCGCCTGACGTTCCCGGCGGCGGTCGGAGCGGCGGCGCAGGAACCAGAAGAGGAAGACGACCAGCCCGAGCAGGAACGCCAGCACCAGCACCGGCAGCAGGATCGCCACCACCGACATGGCCACGCTGGTGGCGTCCTCGGCGGTGCTGGCCACCGGCGCACCGATGCCGGCCGTGGTCGCGTTGATGACCGGTCGGGCGGCGGCCTTCAGCACGTGCACGCCGAGGGCGATCACCACCCCCGCCACCACGGGGACCCACTGGTTGGACGAGAAGAAACTGCCCGGGTCGCTCACCGTCACGGTCTCCGACGAGGAGCCGGCGCCGAACGCCAGGCCGCCGGCGGTCGGCCGGACCACGGTCTGTACGACGTCGTTGACGTGGTCGACCACCGGGACCTTGTCGGCGACGATCTCGACCACCAGCAGGACGGCCAGGATGGCGATCACCCAGCCGTTGCCCAGCCACTGCCACCCGCCGGGCAGGTCGATCACGCTGGTGTAGCGGGCCAGCAGTCCCATGGTGAGCAGGGGAACGTACGCGTTCAGCCCCGCCGAGGCGGCGAGACCCGTACCGGTGAGAACTTCGAGCACCGTCTCAGCATCGCACCGGCACGCCAGTGCCGCTCGCTGGCGTGGGCCGGGGTCTCGGCTACCCTCGTCGGGTGCGGTTGGTCATTGCGAAGTGCTCGGTGGACTACGTCGGACGGCTCTCGGCCCACCTGCCGCCGGCCACCCGGTTGCTCATGGTGAAGGCGGACGGGTCGGTGTCGATCCATGCCGACGACCGGGCGTACAAGCCGCTGAACTGGATGAGCCCGCCCTGCCGGTTGGAGGAGGCCCCCGGCGTCTGGCGGGTCGTCAACAAGGCGGGCGAGGAGCTGCGGATCACCCTGGAGGAGATCTTCCAGGACACGTCGTACGAGCTGGGTGTCGATCCGGGCCTGCGCAAGGACGGCGTGGAGGCGCACCTCCAGGAACTGCTGGCGGCCAACCCGGAGACCCTCGGCGAGGGCTTCACGCTGATCCGCCGGGAGTACATGACGGCCATCGGCCCGGTGGACCTGCTCTGCCGCGACGCCGCGTCGGGCACCGTCGCCGTCGAGGTCAAGCGCCGGGGCGAGATCGACGGCGTCGAGCAGCTCACCCGCTACCTGGAGCTGCTCAACCGCGATCCGCTGCTGGCTCCGGTGGCCGGGGTCTTCGCCGCGCAGGAGATCAAGCCGCAGGCCCGCGTACTCGCCACGGACCGGGGCATCCGCTGCGTGGTCGTGAACTACGACAGGCTGCGCGGCATCGAACGCGACGAACTCACCCTCTTCTGAGGCGCCGCCGGCCCGTGCCACGGGCGCTCCCGCGCCGGGCGCCCGCGAAGGAGTGCGTCCGGGCCGTCACCTGCCGTACATGATCTTGATGGCCTTCACGAGCCGGGCGACGTCGGCCGGCGTGCGCTCGAAGGTCGTCGAGGGCAGCAGCGACCGGGCCCGCCGCCGGGTGATCGCCTTGGCGCGGCTGAACTCCCGCAGGCCGTCCTCGCCGTGGATGCGCCCGAAGCCGGAGTCGCCGACGCCGCCGAAGGGCAGGGTGGACATGCCGGCGAAGGTCAGCGCCGAATTGACCGACGCCATGCCCGAGCGCAGCCGCCGGGCGATCGCCACGGCGTGCCGCCGGCCGAAGACCGAACCCCCCAGGCCGTACGACAGGGCGTTGGCCCGGGCGACGGCCTCGTCGGCGTCGCGGACCCGGTTGATGGTCAGGGTCGGGCCGAAGGTCTCCTCGCGTACGGCGGCGGAGTCCTCCGGGACGTCCACCAGCACGGTCGGCCGCACGTACGGGGGCCGCACCGCGTCCGCGCCGCCGAGCACCGCCCGGCCGCCCCGGGACAGCGCGTCGTCGATGTGCCGGCGGATCACGTCGAGCTGGCTCGGCATGGTGATGGGGCCGATGTCCGCGTCGTCCGGGCCGACGGTCAGCCGGCCGGCCCGCTCGACCACCTTGCCGACGAAGGCGTCGAAGACCGGCTCGACCGCGTAGACGCGCTCGATGCCGATGCAGGTCTGGCCGGCGTTGGTCAGCGCCCCCCAGACGCACGCCTCGGCGGCGGCGTCCAGATCGGCGTCGGCGTCGACGATCATCGCGTCCTTGCCGCCGGCCTCCAGCAGCACCGGCGTCAGCGACTCGGCGCAGGCCGCCATCACCTTCCGGGCGGTCGCCGACGAGCCGGTGAAGGCCACCTTGCCCACGCCCGAGCGGCAGAGCGCCGCCCCCACGTCACCGAGCCCGTGCACGGCGGTGAACACCGGCTGCTCCGGCACCACCTCGGCGAACGTGTCGACCAGCCACTGGCCGACGACGGGCGTGTACTCGCTGGGCTTCAGCACCACGGCGTTCCCCGCCGCCAGCGCGTACGCGGCCGAGCCGATCGGCGTGAAGACGGGGTAGTTCCACGGGCCGATCACGCCGACGACGCCGTACGGCTGGTATTCGAGGTGGGCGGAGAACTCGGCCAGGACGAGCCGCGAGCGCACCCGGCGGGGGCCCAGCACCCGGCGGGCGTTGCGGGCCGCCCAGTCGACGTGCTCGACGGCGGTGACCAGCTCGACGACGGCGTCGGCGACCGGCTTGCCGCCCTCGGCGTGCACCAGCTCGGCGATCTCCTCGATCCGCTTGGCGAGCAGGGTGCGCCAGCGCAGCAGCCGCTCCCTGCGCCCGCCGAAGCCGAGCCCGGCCCACCACTCGCCGGCGGCGCGGGCCCGTTCGACGGCCCGTTCGACGTCCGCGGCGGTGGCGACGGGCAGGCGTCCGACCTCCGCGCCGGTCGCCGGGCTCGTGGAGACCAGCCGATCGTCCTCGATGACCGGGGTACCCGGGGCATGCACAGCCGTCATGGCGGAATTCTAGACCCGAAGATTACTCACCGGTAGGGCCGCGTAGGCAGGTCCCGCCCGTCGGACCCGGGCGGGACCGGGCGAGGTGGGCACGGGACGGGGTGGACGGCCGACGGCCGGACTTGTGATGATTCTTGCACCGCTGCGCGCCGAACCGCCGAACGTCAGGTGTCCGGCCGGGGACGCGGAGGTGACCACGCGGCGGTGGAGGGCGACTACCGCCTGATGGCAGGCTGACGCACGGGTGACCGTGTGGGGTGGAGGCGGACTGTCCGATGGAGGAACATCCGGAACTGAGACCGTTGTTGACGGTGGCCGGCGGGTCGATGCGAGGGCTGAGCGTCCGGGTGAGCCCTGAACGGCAAGTCATCGGTCGGGCGCCGACGGCCGACATCGTGGTGCACGACGCCCACCTGAGCCGCCGGCACGCCGAGGTCTGGCTGACGGGCGAGGGGGCGACCCTGGCGGATCTGGGCTCCACCAACGGCACCTGGCTGAACGACCGGCGCATCACCGGCGTGGAGCGGCTGGCCGACGGGGACGTGATCCGGCTCGGCCGCACCGAGCTGCGCGTCTTCGACCCGGGTGTGGCGCGTACCGACCCGGTGGGCTTCTCCTTCGCCGCGCCGCGCCGGGACCGTCGCCCGACCCTGCCGTTGCCGATCGCGACCCCGCCCGTACCGGCCGTCGGTCCGGCGTCGCCCGTGGCGATCCCGGCCGCACCGGCCGTCGGGCCGCCGCTGGCGGCGGTTCCGGCGGTGCGGTCCGCCCCGTCCTGACCGGCGGTCGGCCGACGCCGGCCCACCCCTCGCCGGCCGGCGTCCGGCCCCACACCCACCGGTGACGGGAAGTGGCGGGCCGGCCCATGGACCGTCGGGCGTCGTGATGGCAACATCCGGCGGATGGAGACCGGACAGCGGCTGGTGTCGGCGAACGGAATCACCCAGGCGGTGCGGCTGGCCGGGCCGCCGGACGGCGCTCCCGTACTGCTGATCCACGGCAACTGTTCGTCGGCGGCCTTCTGGGAGCCGCTGGTACGACGGCTGCCGGCCACCCTCCGGGTGGTGGCGCCCGACCTGCGCGGCTACGGGCTCACCGACACCGCCCCGGTGGACGCGACCCGCGGGCTGAGCGACTTCGCCGACGACGTCGCCGCGTTGCTCGACGACCCGTCCCTCTTCGCGCCCGGCGCCCGGCCGGTGGTGGTCGGCCATTCCCTCGGGGGCGGGGTGGCCATGCGGCTGCTCGTCGACCACCCCGACCGGGTGGGCGCGCTGCTGCTCGCCGCGCCGGTCTCGCCGTACGGCTACGGCGGCACCCGGGACGTGACGGGGACACCGACGACGCCCGACTTCGCCGGCACCGGCGGCGGCACCGCCAACCGGGACTTCGTCAAGCGGCTGGCCGCCGGCGACCGGAGCGCGGACGCCCAGACCAGCCCACGCGCCGTGCTGCGGGCTACCTACGTGGCGGACCCGGCGTCGCTCGGTGACGACGAGGAACTGCTGCTGGACAGCCTGCTCTCCACCGCGACCGGCGACGACAACTACCCCGGCACGGCGGTCACCTCGCCGAACTGGCCCGGCACCGCCCCCGGCCGGCGCGGCGTGCTCAACGCCCTCTCGCCGGCGTACTTCCGGGTCGCCGACGAACTCGTCGCCGTGGCCGACAAGCCGCCGATCACCTGGATCCACGGGGACGCCGACCTGATCGTCTCGGACACCGCGATGATGGACCTGGCCCACCTGGGCGCGCTGGGCGTACTGCCGGGCTGGCCGGGGGAGGCGGCCTGTCCGGCGCAGCCCATGGTGGCGCAGACCCGGGCGGTGCTGGAGCGTTACGCGGCGGCCGGCGGGACGTACCGCGAGGTGCCGCTGCCCGGCTGCGGGCACAGCCCGCACCTGGAGCAGCCGGCCGAGTTCGTCGCCGAGCTGCTGAGGCTGGCCGCCCCGCAGGGCTCGTGAAATTTCCCACGGCGTCTCGACAACCCAGCGTCACGTGGCAGACTCGCGCGCATAAACTTAAGGGTCGTTCACGCGGCCGTGCGAGCTTTGAGGAGGCTGGTCGTGGCGCGCGATTTCAGCAGCGTGGGCGTTGTGGGCCTGGGCACCATGGGTGCCGGCATCGTCGAGGTCTTCGCGCGCAACGGGGTCGACGTCGTGGCGGTGGAGGTCTCCGAGGGCGCGCTGGAACGCGGCCGGGCCATCCTCACCGGGTCGACGGACCGGGCCGTGGCCAAGGGCAAGCTCGCCGAGGCCGACCGGGACGCGCTGCTGGGCCGCGTACAGTTCGCCGTCGGGCTGGACGCGCTGCACTCGGTGGACCTGGTCGTCGAGGCGGTGCCCGAGCACCTGGACCTCAAGCAGCGGATCTTCGCCGAGCTGGACCGGGTCTGCAAGCCCGAGGCGATCCTGGCCACCAACACGTCGTCGCTGAGCGTCACCGAGATCTCCGTCGCCACCACCCGGCCCAACCAGGTCATCGGCATCCACTTCTTCAACCCCGCCCCGGTCATGAAGCTGGTCGAGGTGGTCCGGACGGTGGTCACCTCGACCGACGTGGTCGCCGACGTGGAGGCGCTCTGCAAGCGGCTGGGCAAGGTCGACGTCACCATCAGCGACCGGGCCGGGTTCATCGCCAACGCGCTGCTCTTCGGCTACCTCAACCACGCCGTCGGGATGTTCGAGTCGCACTACGCCACGCGTGAGGACATCGACGCGGCCATGAAGCTCGGCTGCGGCCTGCCGATGGGCCCGCTGGCGCTGATGGACCTGATCGGCCTGGACACCGCGTACGAGATCCTCGACACCATGTACCGGCGCGGCGGGCGGGACCGCCGGCACGCCCCGGTGCCGCTGATCAAGCAGATGGTCACCGCCGGGCTGCTCGGCCGCAAGTCCGGTCGGGGCTTCTACACCTACGAGCGGCCGGGTTCCCCGGTCGTCGTACCCGACGAGCAGACGCCGGTGACGGCGGAGTCGGCGCTCGGCGACGCCCGCGCCATCGCGAAGGTGGGCATCGTCGGCTCCGGGACGATGGCCACCGGCATCATCGAGGTCTTCGCCAAGGCCGGCTACGAGGTCGTCTCGGTGACCCGGGGCGCGGAGAAGTCCGCCAAGGTCTTCGAGGTGGTCAAGACCTCGCTCAACAAGGGCGTCGTACGCGGCAAGCTCAGCGAGGCCGACCGGGACGCGGCGCTCGGTCGGATCAACTGGTCGGCCACCCTGGAGCACCTCGCGGACGTCGACCTCGTCGTCGAGGCCGTGGTCGAGGAGCTGAGCGTCAAGAAGGCCCTCTTCGCCAGCCTCGACGAGATCTGCAAGCCGGGCGTCGTGCTCGCCACCACCACCTCCTCGCTGCCGGTGATCGACGTGGCCATGGCCACCCAGCGGCCCGCCGACGTGATCGGGCTGCACTTCTTCAACCCGGCGCCGCTCATGCCGCTGGTCGAGGTCGTGGAGACCATCCGCACCTCGGCGGAGACCACCGCCACCGCCCGCGCGGTCTGCACCGCGCTGGGCAAGACGGGCGTGGTCTGCGGCGACCGGTCCGGCTTCATCGTCAACGCGCTGCTCTTCCCGTACCTCAACGACGCGGTGAGGATGCTGGAGGCGAGCTACTCCACCGCCGACGACATCGACCACGCGATGAAGCTCGGCTGCGGCTACCCGATGGGCCCGTTCGAGCTGCTCGACGTGGTCGGCCTGGACGTCTCGCTGGCCATCCAGCGGGAGCTCTACCTGGAGCTGCGCGAGCCGGGCTTCGCGCCCGCGCCGCTGCTGGAGCACCTCGTCACGGCCGGCTACCTGGGCCGCAAGAGCGGCCGTGGCTTCCGCGACCACACCCGTCGCTGACCGGGTCAACGCCGCAAGCCGGTGACGGCGTCTGCATGGTGTGACCTTTGAGGAGTACGTCAGCAGCCGAGGCCCCGCCCTGGTGCGGCTGGCCCGGCTGCTGACGGGCGACGAGCATCGGGCCGAGGACCTCACCCAGGACGTCCTGGCCCGCGCGTACGTGCACTGGCGGCGGATCGCCAGAGTGGACCGGCCGGACGTGTACGTGCGCCGGATGCTGATCAACGCCAACAACTCGTGGTGGCGACGGCGAACGAACCGCGAGCTGGCCACCGCCGACTTCGCGGAACGACCGCAGCACGGCGACCTCGGCGGCGAGACGGCCGACCGGGACGCGATGTGGCGGCTCGTCCTCGCCCTGCCGACCCGCCAGCGGGCGGTGCTCGTGCTGCGTTACTACGAGGACCTCGACGACGCGACGATCGCCCAGATCCTCGGCTGCTCGCCGGTCACCGTCCGCACCCACGCCATGCGGGCGCTCGCCCATCTCCGGGAACGCTGCGGCATCCCGACGACCAACGGGAGCCGGCCGTGACCGACCTCGACGAACGAATCGTACGGACGCTGCGGGAACGCGCCGAGGGAACGGTCGACACCGACCGCCTCACCGCGCGTGCCGTCGCCCGGGGGAGGGCCCGCCGCCGCCGTCGCCGGATCGGCGGGGGCACCGCGCTGGGACTGGCGGCGGTGCTCGGCCTCACCGTCGCCACCGGCACCGGCCTGCCGGAGCGGGTACGCCCACCGGACACCGCCGCGCCGACCGTCGCCACCGCCGCGCCGCCCCGGCTGGACGACGTCCCCGGTGCCGCCGCCCGGCCCGACCTGGTCGGCACGGATCCGCAGGTGCTGCACTTCGGAGTCGACCCGGCCCGCGCCCGCTACCTGGGCTGGTACGTCGGGTTCGGCGTGGAGAGCGTCCGCGTCGACGTCGGCGGTGGCCGGCCGGTCAACGTCGCGCTGGCCCGTTCCGCCGCCGCGCTGCGAGGGCACGCGATCGAAGGGCTGCCGGTGCCGATCACCGGGATGACGCCGGAGACCGCCTTCGACGGCGCCGACCGCCCGCACCGAAAGGGCGGCACCTCCGTCTGGGTCCGGCTCTGGCAACCGGCCCCCGGCCTGTACGCCCGGGCCGCCGTGTCCGCCTCGACCGCCGAGGAGATCGAGGTGGCGGTCGGTGCCCTCCGGTGGGGTGAGGCGCGCCGCTGCGGCGCGCCGCTGCGGCTCACCACGCTGCCCGCCGGCGCCCGGCTGGACCAGTGCACCGCCGACGCGGGGTCCTTCCCCGCCACGTTGCACCTGTCGCTGGTGGTGTACGGGCCCGGCGAGACGCAGACGAGTGTCACGTTCTACTACGCGCGCTCGATGGTCACCGGTCGTACGGCGGGCAACCGGACGATCGGGGGCCGGGCCGCCTACCTCTATCCCCAGGGCGACCAGTTGGAGCTGCTCGGCATCCCGAAGGCCCACCTGATCGTCGACTTCAGCTGGTCGCGTGGGGGCTTCACGGAGGCGGACGCGGCCGTCCTGCTGGGCGGGGCGCAGGTCGCCGCCGATCCCGGTGACCCGCAGACCTGGGACTGACCAGTGCCCGGGCCGGCCCGCCCCCGGGCCGGTCCGGCCGTCGGCCCGTACGCTTGGCAAGCGTGAGCCCCCGTCGCAACCGACCCCGCCGCGATGACGCCGCGCACCTCGACTCCGACCGGGTCCGTCAGGGCGTCGCCTCCGTGCAGCAGTGGCGCGACGGCGACTGGCAGGTACGCGGCATCAGCGGCGGCGCCTCCACCAAGACGTACCGCTGTCCGGGCTGCGACCAGGAGATCCGGCCCGGCGTGGCGCACCTCGTGGCCTGGCCGGCGGACGGGCGGGGCGACCTGACCGACCGGCGGCACTGGCACAGCGGGTGCTGGCGGGCCCGGGACCGGCGCGGGCCGGTCGTGCAGCGCGGCCGGGGCGCTCCCCGCTACGGCTGAGCGATCTGGATCACGCTGTTTCCGCCCCGCCCGGCGGTTTCCGGCGGCACCGGCGAGACTGGTGGGGTGAGCACACCGATCCGCGCGTCCTCCATCCTGCCCGGGCACCGCGAGGACATCGAGCTGCACACCGCGGACAATCTGCGGCTGGTCGGCGAGCTGGCCCGTCCGCTGGACCGTGCGCCGGTGGGCACCCTCGTCTGCCTGCACCCGCTGCCGACGCACGGCGGGATGATGGACAGCCACGTGTTCCGCAAGGCGGCGTGGCGGCTGCCGGCCCTGGCCGACCTGGCGGTGCTCCGCTTCAACACCCGGGGGACCAGCAGCCTGCGCGGCACCAGCGAAGGGGCCTTCGACAACGCGGTCGGGGAGCGGTTCGACGTCGCCGCCGCCATCGAGTACGCCGAGTTCCACGAGCTGCCGAACGTCTGGCTGCTCGGCTGGTCGTTCGGCACCGACCTGACCCTGAAGTACGGCTGCGACCCGGCCGTCGTCGGGGCGATCCTGCTCTCCCCGCCGCTGCGCTTCTCCGCCCCGGCCGACCTGGAGCACTGGGCGGAGTCCGGCAAGCCGCTGACCGCGCTGGTGCCCGAGTTCGACGACTACCTGCGTCCCGACGAGGCCCGGGAGCGCTTCGCGGCGGTGCCGCAGGCCGAGGTGGTCGGGGTGCCCGGTGCGAAGCACCTCTGGGTCGGCGACGCCGAGACCGTGCTGGACGAGGTGGTCCGCCGGGTCAACCCGGCCGCAGCCGTGCCGCTGCCGACCACCTGGGACGGCCCGATGGAGACCGGCGACGTCAGCGCGTACGCCGACCGCACGGTGGCCTCCTTCGCGGACCGTCCGGTGCCCGGCCCGCCCGCCGGTCAGGCCGGCTGATCCACCCTGCTGTCGGTCGCCCCTCGCGCCGACCCGGATCGTCCGTCCCGGCCCTCGGGCCGTCCGGCTGGGCCGACCCGCGTCAGCGGGAGTCCTGCCGGGGCAGGACGACCTCCCGCAGGATGAGCTGGAGCGCGGCCACCGCCGGGATCGCGATCAGCGCGCCCACCACGCCCAGCAGGGAGACCCCGAGCAGGGCGGCCACCAGGGCGGCCACCTCGTTGACCGACACCGACCGGCGCATGATCTTGGGGTAGATCAGGTAGTTCTCCACCTGCTGGTAGATCAGGAAGAACACCGCGCAGGCGATGCCGACCGGCAGGTCGGTGGCGAAGCCGACCAGGCTGACGATCACGGCGCCCAGGGTCGCGCCGATCTGCGGGATCAGGTCCGTCACCGCCACCACCACGGCCAGCGCGAACGGGTACGGCAGCCCGACGATCAACGCGAAGACGTACGTGGAGATCCCGGCCAGCACCGCGATGGTGAGCGCGCCGACCATGTACGCGCCCACCTTGGTCAGGATCTCGTCCCCGATGAGCCGCACCCGCTCCCGGCGCGAGCGGGGCACCAGCGAGTAGCCCAGCTCGCGGAGCCGGTCGAAGTAGGCCAGGAAGTAGATGGTCAGCACCAGCACGGTCAGCGCCCGGAAGGCCGTGCCGAACACCAGCTGGGCCCCGCCGAGCACCCCGCCGAGGGCCTGGCCGATCGTGTCCGCGTTCGCGGCGCTCTGCAAGCGCTCCATCAGGTCGTACCGCACCACCAGGTCGTTCACCGTCTCGTTGCGGCGCAACGCCTCCAGGTAGCTCGGCAACTGCTCGATGAACTGCCCGCTCTGCGTCACGATCGGCGGCACCAGGGCGAACACGCCACCGCAGAGCAGCAGCACGACCGTCAGCGCGACCACCGCCACGGCGAGCCCGTGCGGCAGCCCCCAGGAGCGCAACCGCACCACGGCGGGGTGCAGGCCGACGGCGAGGAAGAGCGCGATGACCACCAGGACCAGGATCCCGGCCGCGTTGCGCAGGCCCAGATAGAACGCGTACGCGAGCAGCACCCCGGCCGCGCCGGTGAAGCCGACCAGGAAGCTGCTGCGCTTCAGCGGCCGTCCCGGCGTACCGAACCGGCTCGACACGGTCGCCGCCGGCTCGTCGAGGCCCGCGGTGCCCGTGGCTGTACCGCCGTGGTCCGTGGTGCCCGTGCCCTGGTCGTCGTGGTTCCTCGTGCCCGTGCCCGTGGCCTGGTCGTCGTGGTCCGTCGTGCCGGCCCGGTCGGCGTGCCGGGGCGCGCCGGCGTGCTTGGGCTTCCGGCTCCCGTCGCCCGGTCCCGGTGCGCTGCCGGGCTCCCCGCCGCCGCTCGACGCCTTCGGTCCGTCGTCTGCCATCGGACCTCCCCTGATCGATTCCCGCCGAGGCCCCGACCCGGTACGCGTCGGGCGGACCTCACCCGGGAGCGTACGCCGCCAGCCCGGCCGATCACGCGGTCCGGCCGACCCGACGCAGCTCGACCGACCCGACGCAGCTCGACCGACCCGACGCAGCTCGACCGACCCGACGCAGCTCGACCGACCCGACGCAGCTCGACCGACCCGACGCAGCCCGGCCGACCCGACGCAGCCCGGCCGACCCGACGCAGCCCGGCCGACCCCGCAGTCCGACCGACCCGCCTGCCCGACCAGCCGGGCCTTGCCGCCCACCCCGCCGGGGGCGGGGGCAGGCCCGAGTCTTGAGACCTCTGGCAGGAACGGGCCCCTCCAGGGGCCGGTTCCTACCAAGATCCGCCCGACGATCCGGGTCGTCGGGCGGAGGGGCTGGTCGGGGTCAGTCCTTCTCGACGACGACCTTGCTCGGCTTGGCGCTGCGCTCGTCGGTGGTCGGCTTCGCCGGGCGCTTGCCGTTCTCGCCGGTGCTGGTGATCTTCGTCGGGGTCGCTCCCCGCCCCGCCTCGCCGGGCACCGCCGCCACGGTCGGCTCGCCGTCCACGCCCGCGCTGGCCGTACCCCCGTCGACCGTGGTCACGCTGGCGACCTTGCCGTTGGCCGGCTGCCCGGCGTCGGCCGGCTCGATGCGGCCCTTGGCCGGCTGCCCGGCGTCCTCGGGCTCGACCTTGCCGCCGGCGGGCTTCCCACCCGGGGCGGACGCGCCCTCCCCGGTCGCCCCGACGCCCGCGCCGGCCGGGGCCTTGTCGCCCGCGCCGGTCGGGGCCGCGTTCGCGCCCACCGGGGCCTTGTCCGGCGTGCCCGCCTTCTCGTCGGCAGTGCCCACGCCCGCCGGGACCTTGTCGGCCGGAGCCTTGTCGGTGTCGGGGCGGGGCTTACCGCCGTTCGCGGTGGCCGGCTTCCCGCCCGCCACCACCGGGGCGGCGACGCCGTCCGTGCCACCCGGCCGGTCGGTCGCGCCGACCATCCCCAGCCGCAGCTCCGCCACCTGTCGCTGGAGCTCGTCGGACTCCTGGCGAGCCTGCCAGGTCTCCTGCCGCAGGTCGGCCAGCTGCTGCTGGGCCTGGGCGATCTCGAGCATGACCTGGGCGAGCTGCTGACGGCCGGCGGCGGCCTCCTGCTGCGTGGCGGCGAGGTGCTGCTGGGTGGTGGCGAGGTGCTGCTGGGTCGTGGCCGCGTACTCCTCGAACTGCCGGCGCGACGTCGCCACGTGCTCGTCGGCCTTGCGGCGCTTCTCGGCCGCCTCCGACTCGGCCCGGCTGAGCAGCGTCGTGGCCTCCTCCTCGGCCCGCTGGCGCATGGTCAGGGCGTCCTGCTCGGCGGCCTGGCGGATCGCGGCGGCACCCTGCTCGATCTCGTTCCTGCGGGCGGTGTACTCCGTCTCCAGCGTGGTGCGGCGCGCCTCGAACTCCGACTCCAGCTCGTCGCGCCGGCTCGTGTGCTGCTCGTCCAACTCGGTGAGCCGGGTCTTGTACGTCTTCTCCAGCTCGTCGCGGCGCGTGGTGAACTCCTGCTCGGCCGCCGCGCGGCGCTGGGTCAGCTCGCGGTCCGCGGCTTCGCGCCGGCTGTTGACCTCCTGCTCCACGCCGGCCCGCCAGGCACCCAGTTCCTGCTGCGTCTGGGCCCGCGAGTGCTGCACGTACGCCTCGGTCTCGCTGCGCATCCGCTGCACGTACGCCTCGGTCTCGGCGCGGTTGCGCTTGGCGGTCTCGGCCGCCTGGGTGGTGAGCCGCTCCGCCTCCTGGCGGGCCTTCTCGCGGGTCGCCCGGCCGGCGCCGGCGGCGTCGTCGATGATCTGCTTGGCGTCGCGCTGGGCCTTGGCGTGGGTGGCCCGGCCCGCCTCGGTGGCCTGGTCGACCAGGCGCTTGGCCTCCTGCTGGGCCTTGGCGTGCACCTCCTTGGCCGCCTCGCGCAGCTGGGTGGCCTCCTGCTGCGCCTTGGCGTGCGCCTCCTTGGCCGCCTCGCGCAGCTTGGTCGCCTCCTGCTGGGCCCGGTGGTGGATCTCCTTCGCCGCGTCCCGCAGCTGGGTGGCCTCCTGCTGGGCCTTCGCCAGCGCCTCCTGGGCGGCCTTGCGGAGCCGGGCGGCCTCCTCCTGCGCCGTCCGGACGGCGGCGTCCGCCTCGGCCCTGCGCGCCGCGCTGTGCCGCTCCTCCTCCGTACGGCGGGCGGCCAGCGCGATCTCGAAGTCCTTGAGGGCGGTGGCGGCCTGCTCGCGGGCCTCGTCGACGATGTGCTCGGCGGCGGCCCGGCGGGTCTCGATCTCCTCGTTGGCGGAGGCCAGGATCGCGTCGGCCTGCTCCTCGGCGAGGGTGAGGATCTGCTCCACCCGCGGGCCGAGGTGCCGGTAGGAGACGTTCTCCAGCGCCCCGGACGACTTGCGCGCCTGGGCGAGGTCGCGCTGGAGCACCTCGACCTGGCCGGCCAGCTTGTGGATCTGTGTGTAGGCCTGTTCCCGTTCGGCCGCGAGGGCCGCTATCTCGTGCTCCGCGCGAGCGACGTACCGATCGACCTGTCGTTTCTCGTACCCCCGCAGAGCGGACTCGAAGCTGGGCTCCGTGGTCACGTCTCCGCCGAGAGCGAACAGTTCCTCGCCGTGCGACATACCCCCATCCTCACACGCAACCAGTCCGGCTGGGGCGATACGGACGCCCCGGATAGGAGCTACTTCACTACCGGCGCGCGCGGGCAATTTGCGTGGAGAACAAACGCATACGGCGCGGGGCGCACCGGTCACCCGGTGTCACCCCGCGCCGCGGATCATGCCCCGTGCGGTTGGGTCAGTTGGAGGTCTCCGCGGTCACCCGCTCGTCGGCGCTGTCGGCCTTCTTCGCCTCCGGCTTGGCCTGCGCGGCCGGTACGCCCGGCACGATGCCGGCGAGGCCGGAGAGCATCTGACCGAGCTGCGACGTGACGGCGTCCTTCTGCCGGGTGAGGTCCTCGACCTCGCGGCGGGCCGCCTGGGTGGTCAGCTCGGCCTCGGTACGCGCCTCGGTGAGCAGGCGCTTCGCCTCCGCCTTCGCCTCGGTGAGCGTCTTGTCGGCGAGCGCCTTGGCCTTGTCGACCGTCTCGTTGGCGGTGCGCTCGGACTCGACCCGGCGGGCCTCGGCGCGCTGCTCGATCTCCTTGGCCCGCTCCTGGGCGGCGTGGGCGCGCTGCTCGGCCTCGCTGACCAGCTTCTGGGTCTGGGCGACCTGCGCGGCGTGCCGCTCGGACTCCTCGCGCTCGGCCTTCTCCCGGCGCTCGGCGAGCTGCAACTCCAGGGCCTGGAGGTCCTTGTCGCGCTTGTCGCGGGCGTCGGTGAGCAGCTTGGTCGCCTCGGCGCGCTTCTCCTCGGCCTCGCGGGCGGCCTTCGCGCGCTGCTGGGTGATCTCCCGCTCGGCGGTGGCCCGCAGGGTGGCGACCTCGCGTTCGACGGTGGACTTCAGCTCGGCGACCTCGTGGGCGGTCACCGTGCGCAGCTGCTTGGTCTCCCGGTCGGCGTCGGCGCGCAGCGTGTCGGCCTCGCGGCGGGCCTGGACGCGGACCTCGGCGGCCTCGCGCTCGGCGGCGGTGCGGACGCTGCCCGCCTCCCGCTCGGCGTTGGCCTTCATGGCCGCGGCCTCGGCGCGCGCCTTGTCGGTGATCTCGCGTGCCTCCAGGCGCGCGGCGGACAGGATGCCCTCCGACTCCCGCTTGGCCTCGTTGCGGTGGTCGTTGGCCTGCTCCTCGGCCAACCGGAGGATCTGCTCGACGCGGGTGCCGAGGCCCGAGAGGGTGGGCCGGCTGTTCTCCTCGAGCTGCTTGTTGGTGTCGGCGAGCTTCTGCTCCAGCGCGCTCATGCGCTGCTCGGCCTGGCGGAGCCGTCGCTGGGCGTCGTTCATCCGCTGCTCGGCCTCGGCGCGGGCCTGCTCGGACTGGGTCAGCGCGGCCGTCATCCGGCCGATGAAGTCATCGACCTGGTGGGTGTTGTAGCCGCGCAGGCCAACGGTGAAATCGGGCTGCGAGTTCGCGTTATCGAAGAACGCAAGAGGGGAGGACTGCTGGGGCATTGGGACATACTCGCAGACCCCCCAGGGTGCTTCGCAAGAGCGGTACGGAGCTTTCGTGTCCTCTTTACATGGTCAACTGCGGCCACACGTACGGTCGGACAGATCGCCGATCTTGGCAGGTCCCGGGCGGGTCGGACGGCACGGAGCGTGACAGGGAAGACGGCACGGAGCGTGACATGGAAAAGGGCCGCGGGAGCGCCCCGCGGCCCTTTGTCTCGCCATGGTCCGGGTCACTCGAATGAGCGTCCGGCGCCTCCGGCGGAAAGGCAATCGCCGTTCACCGCAATGGTCGACGACGCCTCACCCGTCGGGTCAGTGGCCGCGGAACCGGTTGATCGCGTCCTCGTGCCGCGAGCGGAGGTCGCGGTCGCGTACGCCGAGGCCGTCCGTCGGGGCGAGGCAGCGGACGCCGACCTTGCCCTGGTGCGCGTTGCGGTGCACCTCGTACGCGGCCTGGCCGGTCTGCTCCAGCGCGTAGGTCTTCGACACCGTGGGGTGGATCCTGCCCAGCGCCACCAGCCGGTTGGCCTCCCACGCCTCGCGGTAGTTGGCGAAGTGGCTGCCGACGATCCGCTTGAGGTGCATCCAGAGGTAGCGGTTGTCGTACTGGTGCTGGTAGCCGCTGGTGGAGGCGCAGGTGACGATCGTGCCGCCCTTCTTGGCGACGAAGACGCTGGCGCCGAAGGTCTCCCGGCCGGGGTGCTCGAAGACGATGTCCGGGTCGTCGTCGCCGGTCAGCTCGCGGATCCGCTCGCCGAAGCGGCGCCACTCGTCCTGGTCCTGGGTCTGCTCGTCCTTCCAGAACCGGAAGCCCTCGGCCGTGCGGTCGATGACCAGCTCGGCGCCCATCTTCCGGCACAGCTCCGCCTTCTCCGGCGAGGAGACCACGCAGACCGGGATCGCGCCGCCGTTGAGCGCCATCTGGGTGGCGTAGCCGCCCAGGCCGCCGGAGGCGCCCCAGATCAGCACCACGTCGCCCTGCTTCATGTTCGCCCCGTGGTGCGACACGAGCTGCCGGTACGCCGTCGAGTTGACCAGCCCCGGGCTGGCCGCCTCCTCCCAGCTCAGGTGGCGCGGCTTGGGCATCAGCTGGTTGGCCTTGACGACGGCCAGCTCGGCGAGGCCGCCGAAGTTGGTCTCGAAGCCCCAGATCCGCTGCTGCGGGTCGAGCATCGTGTCGTCGTGCCCGGCCGCGTCCTCCAGCTCCACCGACAGGCAGTGCGCGACCACCTCGTCGCCGGCCTTCCACTTCGTCACGCCGGGCCCGGTGCGCAGCACCACGCCCGCGGCGTCCGAGCCCACCACGTGGTACGGCAGGTCGTGCCGCTTGGTCAGCTCCGAGAGCCGGCCGTAGCGCTGGAGGAACTTGAAGGTCGGCAGCGGCTCGAAGATGCTGGTCCACACCGTGTTGTAGTTGATGGCGCTGGCCATCACGGCGACCAGCGCCTCGCCCGGTCCCAGCTCCGGCGTCGGCACCTCCTGCACGTGCAGCGCCTTGCGCGGGTCCTTGTCCCGGGTGGCCAGTCCGTCGAACATCCGGGTCTCGTCGGCACGTACCACCACGCCCCGGTACGACTCGGGTACCGGCAGGCCGGCGATTCCGGCGAGTTCGCGCTCCGGTTGGTCGGATCCCTCCGCCGCCATGATCGCTTCGAGGATGTCCTGCAACGTCGACCTCCCGTTCGTCCGCACCCCGCCCACGCGGGCCTGGGTGCTGCCATCGTCGGCGTCGGTGCGGTCGGCCGCCATGTCGGCATCCGACACATCCGGGCCGGCCGCGCTCCTGTGGGCGGGACGTTACTGAACGGTAGCTAACGCCGGAAGTCCTCTGTGAAAAACTGCATTGGCCGATGCGCGGAGGTGCCCGGGTGGCGGTCGAACCACGCAGCGGCGCGCTCGGTGGGGGTTCGTCGACCCGGCCCCCGCCCAGGTGACGGGGGCCGGAAGGCGGATCAGTGCGCGGCGGCGGGCTCGACGAGTTCGACCAGCACCCCGCCGGCGTCCTTCGGGTGGACGAAGTTGACCCGCGAGTTGGCGGTGCCGCGCCTGGGGGTGTCGTAGAGCAGCTTCACACCCCGTTCGCGCAGCTTCGCGCAGGCGGCGTCGATGTCCGCCACGGTGTACGCCACCTGCTGCACGCCCGCTCCCTTCTTGTCGAGGAACTTGGCGATGGTCGACTCCGGCGTCAGCGGGGCGAGCAGCTGCACGCAGCCACCCTCGGCGTCCGGGCCGACGGCCAGCATCGCCTCGCGGACGCCCTGCTCCTCGTTCACCTCGGTGTGCACGCAGCGCATCCCGAAGGTGCGCTGGTAGAAGTCGATAGCGGCGTCCAGGTCGGCCACGGCGATCCCGACGTGGTCGATGCGGCGAAGACCGATGTCTGTGACGTAGTCGGCAGCGGTCTCGACGGGGGAGTTCTCAGCCATGGCGCTAGTCTGACCGAACAATCGTTCAGGCGTACAGGTCGGCACCCCCTCGGAGGCAGGCATGGCTTCGGTGATCGTCAGCGGCGCGCGGACCCCGATGGGGCGACTGCTGGGCAACCTCAAGGACCTCCCCGCGACCAGGCTCGGCGGCATCGCGATCAAGGCGGCGCTCGAGCGGGCCGGCGTCGCCCCCGAGCAGGTCCAATACGTGATCATGGGGCAGGTGCTCCAGGCCGGCGCCGGGCAGATCCCGGCCCGTCAGGCGGCGGTCGAGGCGGGCATCCCGATGTCCGTACCGGCGCTGACCGTCAACAAGGTCTGCCTCTCCGGCCTGGACGCGATCGCCCTGGCCGACCAGCTGATCCGCGCGGGCGAGTTCGACATCGTCGTCGCCGGCGGCATGGAGTCGATGACCAACGCCCCCCACCTGCTGCTCGGCCAGCGCGGCGGCTACAAGTACGGCGACGTGGTGGTCAAGGACCACATGGCGCTCGACGGGCTCACCGACAGCTGGGACAGCTGCGCGATGGGGGAGTCCACCGAGCGGCACAACGGGCGGCACGGGATCACCCGCGAGGAGCAGGACGCGTTCGCCGCAGCCAGCCACCAGCGGGCCGCCGCCGCGCAGAAGAACGGCTACTTCGCCGACGAGATCACCCCGGTGGTCATCCCGCAGCGCAAGGGCGACCCGCTGGTGATCAGCGAGGACGAGGGGATCCGCCCGGACACCACCGTCGAGTCGCTGGCGAAGCTGCGTCCGGCGTTCGCCAAGGACGGCACCATCACCGCCGGCAGTGCCTCGCCGATCTCCGACGGCGCCGCCGCGGTGGTCGTCATGAGCAAGGCCAAGGCCAAGGAGCTGGGGCTGACCTGGCTGGCCGAGGTCGGCGCGCACGGCAACGTCGCGGGCCCGGACAACTCCCTGCACTCGCAGCCGTCCAACGCGATCCAGCACGCGCTCAAGAAGGGCGGGCTCGGCATCGAGGACCTGGACCTCGTCGAGATCAACGAGGCGTTCGCCCAGGTCGGCATCCAGTCCACCCGTGACCTCGGGGTCAGCCCGGACAAGGTCAACGTCAACGGCGGGGCGATCGCGCTGGGCCACCCGATCGGCATGTCCGGCGCCCGGCTGGTGCTGACCCTCGCGCTGGAGCTCAAGCGCCGGGGCGGCGGCACGGGCGCGGCCGCGCTCTGTGGCGGCGGCGGCCAGGGCGACGCTCTGATCATCCACGTCCCGGCCCCCGGCGAGAGCGGTCACTGACCGCCGGCCGACCGACCCGTAGAGGCAGCACAGTGAGCGAGATCGTCGACGACGTCCCGGCGGCGGGCGCACCCCCGGTGCGCCGCAGCCGGGACGTGCCGATGCTGGTCGAGCGGGCCCGCGCGGGCGATCCCCGCGCCGTCGCCCGGCTGATCACCCTGGTCGAGTCGGGCGACGAGACGCTGCCGCGGATCGCGGCGGCCCTCGCGCCGTACGCCGGTCAGGCCCAGGTGGTCGGGTTGACCGGCTCGCCCGGGGTGGGCAAGTCGACCACGACCAACGAGCTGGTCCGGGCGCTGCGCGCCCGCGGCCACCGGGTGGGCGTGCTCGCCATCGACCCGTCCAGCCCGTTCACCGGCGGGGCGATCCTCGGCGACCGGGTCCGGATGCAGGACCACGCCACCGATCCGGGCGTCTACATCCGGTCGATGTCCAGCCGGGGCCACCTCGGCGGGCTGTCGGCGGCCACGCCGCAGGCGGTGCGCGTGCTGGAGGGCGCCGGCTGCGACGTGGTGCTGGTGGAGACCGTGGGCGTCGGGCAGGCCGAGGTGGAGGTCGCCTCGCTGGCCGACACCACGCTGGTGCTGCTCGCCCCGGGCATGGGCGACGCGATCCAGGCGGTCAAGGCCGGCATCCTGGAGATCGCGGACGTCTTCGTGGTCAACAAGGCAGACCGGGACGGCGCCGACGCCACCTACCGCGACATCCAGGGCATGATCGCCCTCGGCGAGCGCGGCCCGGGCGAGTGGCGGCCGCAGGTGGTCCGCGCGATCGCCGCGCGGGGCGAGGGGATCGACGACATCGCCGCCGCCATCGACAAGCACCGTGGCTGGCTGGTCGAGCACGGCGAGCTGCGCCGCCGCCAGGAGGCGCGGGCCGCCGCCGAGATCGAGGCGATCGCGCTGGGCGCGCTCCGCGCCCGGATCGGCTCCCTGCGCGACGGTACGGAGCTGCCGGCGCTCGCCGCGAAGGTGGCCGAGGGCTCCCTGGACCCGTACGCGGCGGCCGACGAGTTGCTCGCCCAGATCGCCTCCTGACGGAGTTCCCGGGCTACGGGCCCGCGTCCGTCAGCGGGTTGGCGGTCGCGGGCCGGCTGACCGGTGCCGACAGCATGCCGGCGATGGCATCGGCGAGGAAGTCGCCGACCACCGGCCAGCGGGGGTCCTGACCGTCCCGTTCGGCCCGGGCCTCGACCTCGGCCGCCGCCGTCGTGACGATGCGGGCGATCAGGGCCGCCCGGCCGGCCACCACTCCCGGGTCGAGGTGCGCCAGGCGGGACGCCAGCGAATCGCGGATCCGCAGGACGCCGGGGGCGGACTCGAACGCCTCACGCGTCAGGGCACGCATGGTGGGGTCGTGCAGGGCCTGGCCGAGGAAACGGGCCCGCCAGCTCGGCCGGGGCAGGTCCGCCAGCACCGCCATGGCCGGCAGCACGAGGCTGCGTACGTCGCCGAGCACCGAGTCGGCGCGGTCGGACCGCGCCCAGTGCGCCCGCTCGAGGGCGTCCATGTGCCGGGCGATCAGGGCGCGCAACAGTCCCTCGCGACCGCCGAAGTAGTAGCGCACCGCGGAATGGTTGGTGTTCCCCGCCACCTCGGCCACCTTGCGGTCGGACACCTGCGCGATGCCCGACTCGGCGAACAACCGTTCGGCGGTGTCGAGCAGGGCGGTGCGGGCGGCCTCTGACCGTGCCATGAACTGGCCTCTCCTCGCGGGGTCCGGGTGGTGATGTGGCGTGGGTCAAACCTAGGCGGTTCGGATGCCGTGACCCGGGCGGCCTACACTCTGTAAGTCACGTGACTTACGTCGGCGTACCGCCACGCCCCACCGAGAACCCCAGGAGCATGCCTGTGCCCTCGATCGACCCGGGATCCGCCGAGCCGAACGCCGCGGAACGCAAGGAGCGGATCATCCGCTCGGTCGCCCTCTTCGTCATGCCGTTCCTCATGGTCACGATGATGTTCGCGACCTACATGGCGACCATGCACTCGCCGCAGCCACGGCAGATGCCGGTGGCGGTGGTCGGCAGCGGCGCGCAGGCGCAGGCGATCGTCGAGGCGCTGAACGCCGCGCCCGGCGAGCCCGCGAAGGCCCGGTTGGTCGGGTCCCGGGACGACGCGATGGAGCTGCTGCGCGACCGGGAGATCAGCGCCGCGCTCCAGCCGCCGGCCACCGACTCGACCTCGGCGACCATCTTCACCGCGACGGCGGCCGGTGCCTCCCGGGCCGCCACCGCCCAGCAGATCCTGGCCCCGGTCGCGGTGCAGCAGGAGTGGACGACCACGATCGAGGAGGTCGCGCCGCTGCCCGAGGAGGACCGGGCCGGCATCGCGGTCCTGTTCGCCGGGATGGGGATGATGCTCGCCGGCTACGTGCCGCTGAGCCTGCTCCTGATGGCCGCGCCCCACCTGCTGCGCCTGCGGCGGTTCGTCCCGCTGGTCGCCGGCTGGTCGGCGGTGACCAGTACCGTCATCTGGCTGATCCTCGGCCCGGTCGTGGGTGCGGTCGACGGCCACTACCTCACGTTCCTCGGTGTCGGCATGCTCGCGACCGGCGCCGTCGGTCTGGCCCAGCTGTTCTTCACCAAGGTGATGGGGCCGCTGGCGGTCCTGCTCGGGATGCTGCTCTACGTCGTGTTCGGCATGCCGGCGTCGAACCTGGCGCTGCCGACCGACACGATGCCCGCGTTCTTCCAGTTCCTGCACGGCGTGCTGCCCCTGCCGGCGGCCGGCGAGGCGCTCCGGTCGGCCCTCTACTTCGACGGCCGCGGCCTCGGCGGTCACCTGCTGACGCTGGCCGGTTGGGTCGTCGCCGCCCTGCTGCTCAGCCTGCTGATGGAGCGCCGCGGTGTCGCCGTCCCGCAGGCACCTGAGGTCGACGGCCCGGAGACGCCGCTGCCCGCGTTGGCCGGCGGTCCGCTGCGGTCCAAGTGGTTCCGGTACGCGACGGTCGCCGCGTTCCCGCTGACCATCCTGGTCGTCGTGGTCGGCCTGATGAGCTTCTCGATGCACAAGCCGGAGCCGCACGACATCCCGGTCGCGGTGGTCGCCGCCGATCCTCAGCAGGCCGAGCGGGCCGCGGCGGGTCTGCGGGCCGGGCTGGACGGCGTCGCCGACATCTCGGTGGCCGCGTCGGTGGACGAGGCGACGGAGAAGATCCGCGCGCGGGACCTGGTCGCCGCGTACGTGCTGCCGTCGGAACCCGGTGACGCGGCCACCCTGTACTCGTCGTCGGCCGCCGGGTTCAGCCAGCACACGATGGTGCAGACGATGTTCCGGCAGGTGACCGCCGGGCAGCAGTTGCCGCTGGCGCTGACCGACGTGGCGGAGCTCAGCAGCACCGACACGATGGGCAGCAACAGCCTGTACGTCGGCATGTCGTGGATCATGTCCGGGTTCCTGATGATGGCCGTGCTCCGGGGCGGGGCGCCGCACCTGCGGCGACTGCGCCAGTTCCTGCCGATCCTCGGCGGCTGGGCGGTCGGCATGTCCGTCTGGCTGTGGCTGCTGTTCGACGTACTCATCGGCGCGGTCGACGGGCACGCGCTGGAGATGATCGGCTTCGGCGCGGCCACCATCTTCGCCGTGTCGCTGGCGACCGGGGTGTTCACCCGGGCATGGGGCCTCGGCGCGATCATCCCGATGATGGTGGTGTTGATGATGGCCGGTGTGCCGGCCTCCGGGGGTGGCCTGTCGGTCTACCTGGTGCCGGAGTTCTTCCGGCCCCTCCAGGACATCCTGCCGCTGCCCGCCGCGGTGGACACGGCCCGGTCGCTGGTCTACTTCGACGGCGTGGGAGTCGGGCGGAACCTGGCGGTCGTCGCGGTCTGGGCGACGGCGGGCCTGCTGCTC
The DNA here is from genome assembly GCF_043197615.1 of Micromonospora sp. NPDC049048. NCBI lineage: Bacteria > Bacillati > Actinomycetota > Actinomycetes > Micromonosporales > Micromonosporaceae > Micromonospora > Micromonospora sp. NPDC049048. Next base: position 967,597 of record NZ_JBICTM010000001.1, read on the forward strand.
AACCTGGTCGTGGACCGGTGGCTCGGGCGCCGGGAGAAGTCGGCCGGCGGGAACCGGCCGCAGTCGGCACCGGGCACGCCCGGTGGAGCGGACGGGATCGGCGAGCTGGAGCCGGTGGGAGCCCGCTGAGCCGGTCGCCGCGCGACGGTGCGGAGACGCCGTCGCGCGGCGACCACCCGTCCACTGCGGACGGCCCCGGCCTAGTACGCTCGCACCGCCGCACGGTCGGCGTGGGGCGGTGCGCGGCGGAGTGGGGAGACGATGGCTGACGAGGCGACGCAGGAGCTGTCGGTGACGCCGGGCGCGGTGGCGGGCGGGAGCACGCACGTGTCCGACGAGGTGGTGGAGAAGATCGCGGTCGCCGCCGCCCGTTCCGTACCCGGGGTGGTCGAACTCGGCGGGGACGTGGCCCGGTTCTTCAACGCGGTGCTCGACAAGGTCGGGCTCGACCAGGTCGGGGACGCGCGGCGCGGCTGCTCGGCCCACGTCACGAACGGCGCGGCGGTGGTCAACCTGGTCATCGTGATCGAGGCCGGCCGCCCGGTGCCGCAGGTGACCGCCGAGGTCCGGGCGCAGGTGACGGAGGCCGTCGAGGCGTACGGGCTGCGGGTCGACGAGATCAACATCAGGGTCGACGACGTGGCCCTGGGCGGTGGTGCCGCACCGGTGGCGTGAGGCGTCCGGCGACCGGAGTTACCTGCCGGTACGAACATACTTAGCGATCGTTCAGGTCTGGGCTCTACACTCGCAGTGCAGTCGAGGACTCGAGGAGGAGCCCTGCGATGAACGCCGACGAGATCGCTGCCGGACGGGCACGCTGGCAGGCCCGCTACGACGCCGCGCGCAAGCGGGACGCCGACTTCACCACGCTCTCCGGGATGCCCGTCGAGCCGGTCTACGGGCCGCCGGAGGGGGTCGCCTACCCGGGCTTCGACCGGATCGGCTGGCCGGGCGAGTACCCGTACACCCGGGGCCTGCACCCGACCGGCTACCGGGGGCGGACCTGGACGATCCGGCAGTTCGCCGGTTTCGGCAACGCCCAGCAGACCAACGAGCGCTACAAGATGATCCTGGGCGCCGGCGGCGGCGGTCTCTCCGTCGCCTTCGACATGCCGACACTGATGGGCCGGGACTCCGACGACCCGCAGGCGCTCGGCGAGGTCGGGCACTGCGGCGTCGCCATCGACAGCGCCGCCGACATGGAGACGCTCTTCGACGGCATCGACCTGGCCGGCGTCACCACCTCGATGACCATCTCCGGGCCGGCGGTGCCGGTGTTCTGCATGTACCTGGTGGCCGCCGAGCGGCAGGGCGCCGACCTGTCCACGCTGGACGGCACGCTCCAGACGGACATCTTCAAGGAGTACATCGCGCAGAAGGAGTGGCTCTTCGACCCGGAGCCGCACCTGCGTCTGATCGGCGACCTGATGGAGTACTGCGCCCGGGAGATCCCGCGCTACAAGCCGCTCTCGGTCTCCGGCTACCACATCCGCGAGGCCGGCTCGACCGCCGCGCAGGAGCTGGCGTACACCCTCGCCGACGGCTTCGGCTACGTCGAGCTGGGGCTATCCCGGGGGTTGGACGTCAACGTCTTCGCGCCCGGCCTGAGCTTCTTCTTCGACTCGCACGTCGACTTCTTCGAGGAGATCGCCAAGTTCCGGGCCGCCCGCCGGATCTGGGCCCGCTGGCTGCGCGACGTCTACGGCGCGACCAGCGAGAAGGCGCTCTGGCTGCGGTTCCACACGCAGACCGCCGGGGTGTCGCTGACCGCCCAGCAGCCGGTCAACAACGTGGTGCGTACGGCCGTGGAGGCGCTCGCGGCGGTGCTGGGTGGCACCAACTCGCTGCACACCAACGCCCTGGACGAGACCCTGGCGCTGCCCACCGACGAGTCCGCCGAGATCGCCCTGCGTACCCAGCAGGTGCTGATGGAGGAGACCGGGGTGACCAACGTGGCGGACCCGCTGGGCGGATCCTGGTACGTCGAGGCGCTCACCGACAAGATCGAGGCCGAGGCGGAGGAGATCTTCGCCCGGATCCGCCAGCTCGGCGGCGAGGGACCGCACCGGATCGGGCCGATGACCTCGGGCATCCTGCGCGGCATCGAGGACGGCTGGTTCACCGGCCACATCGCCGAGTCCGCCTTCGTCTACCAGCAGGCGCTGGAGAAGGGCGACAAGAAGATCGTCGGCGTCAACTGCCACACCGGCACGGTCGCCAAGGACCTGGAGATCCTGCGCATCTCGCACGAGGTGGAGCTGGAGCAGCGCCGGGTGCTCGCCGAGCGCAAGGCCGGCCGCGACGAGGCCGCCGTGCGGGACGCGATCGAGCGGATGGTCGCGGTCGGCCGTACCGACGGCAACATGATCCCGGCCATGCTGGACGCCGTCCGCGCGGAGGCCACCCTCGGGGAGATCTGCGACGCCCTGCGCGCCGAGTGGGGCGTCTACCGCGAACCCGCCCGTTTCTGACCCTTCCCGACCCGCTGATCCTGCCCTTCGCGCCCCCGGCGCACTCCGCGTGAATCGGAGTGCGCCGGGGGCGTTGCGGCGTCGTGTCGCGCGCTGCCGGGCGGCGGGTGGGGCAGGGGCCCGCGAAGGGCCGGAGCAGCCGTGACAGTCGCAACTGTCGCCGTCGCGGTTGATCTGAGTTCGGCGGGTCGCGTGCGAGACTAGGTAACCATGAGCGACCCACGGATCACCTCGTCGATCTTCACCCGCGGCGCGGTCGACCTCAGCGCGCTGCGCACCCCCGCACAGGCCCCTGCCCGCCCCGCCCCCACGGCCCAGCCCGCCCCCTCCGCCGAACTGCCCGGCGCCGCCGGTGGCGGCGTCGCCGTCATCGACGTGAGCGAGGCGACATTCCAGTCCGAGGTTCTCGAGCGCTCGCTCAGCACACCGGTGATCGTGGACTTCTGGGCCGAGTGGTGCGAGCCGTGCAAGCAGCTGAGCCCCGTGCTGGAGCGGCTGGCCGCGGAGGGCGGCGGCGCCTGGGTGCTCGCCAAGGTCGACGTGGACGCCAACCCCCGGATCGCCCAGATGTTCCGGGTGCAGGGCATCCCGATGGTCTACGCCGTGGTCGGCGGCCAGCCGATCGACGCCTTCTCCGGCGTGGTGCCCGAGGCGCAGCTGCGGCAGTGGATCCAGGCGGTGCTCAAGGCCGGTGGCGTGAGCGTCGCCGAGCCGGAGGACCCGCGCCTCGACGAGGCCGACGACGCCCTGATGAGCGGTGACCTCGACGCGGCCGAGGAGGCGTACCGCAAGATCCTCGCCGAGTCGCCGGCGGACGCCGCGGCGGAGGCGGGCCTCGCCCAGGTCGGGCTCGCCCGCCGGGTGGCCGGGGCCGACCCGGGCGCGGCGATCGCCGCCGCCCAGGCGAACCCCGACGACGTCGAGGCCCAGCTCCTGGCCGCCGACATCGAGGTGCTCAGCGGTCAGGCCGAAGCGGCGTACGCCCGCCTGGTCGGCCTGGTCCGCCGCACCGCCGGTGAGGAGCGGGAGAAGGTACGCCAGCACCTGGTCGGCCTCTTCACGGTCGCCGGGCCGGAGGATCCCGCGGTCGCCTCGGCGCGCCGGGCCCTGGCCAGCGCCCTGTTCTGAGCAAGCCTGTTCCTGAGCACGCCCTGTTTCTGAGCAAGCCTGTTTCTGAGTAAGTCCTTTTCTGAACAGCACGCCAGCGCGGGCCGGCGTTTCGGCCGGCCCGCCCGACGTTTCGAGGACGGGAGCCCATGATGCGCCGGATCGCCGTCCTCGACGCGCCCAGCAACCTCGGCCTGCGCCCACCCACGTCCACCTCGGTCCCCGGCTGCGGGAAGGCCCCGGGCGCGCTGCGCGACCAGGGGTTGCTCGCCCGGCTGCGGGCCCGAGACGCGGGCTGCCTCACCGCGCCCCGCTACGACCCGGGCGACTGGCGACCGGGCGACGGCGTCTGCCACGCCCGGGAGATCGCCGACTACTCGGTGGCGCTGGCGGAGCGGATCGGCGCCATCATCGACCGCGGCGAGTTCCCGCTGGTGCTCGGCGGTGACTGCTCGATCCTGCTCGGTTCGGCGTTGGCCATGCACCGGCTCGGCGAGGCGGTCGGTGGGCGCATCGGGTTGGTCTTCGTCGACGGCCACTCCGACTTCCGGCACCCCGGTAACGCCTCCTACGTGGGGGCGGCGGCGGGTGAGGACCTCGCCCTGGTCACCGGGCGGGGGCAGGCCGACCTGGCCGCGATCGAGGGACGCCGGCCGTACTTCCGGGACATCGACGTGGTGGTGCTCGGCATCCGGGCGCAGGACGAGTACCGCCTGGACCTCCAGGCCGCCGGGATCACCACCCGGCCGGTGCCGGCGCTACGCGCCGAGGGGGCCGCGCGTACGGCGCAGTGGGCGCACGAGCAGCTCGCCGACTGCGCCGGCTACTGGGTGCACGTCGACGTGGACGTGCTGGACCCGGCCGTGATGCCGGCCGTCGACGCCCCCGACCCGGGCGGGATCGCCTTCGCCGAGCTGGAGATCCTGCTCGCCGGGCTGGTCGACACCCCGCACTGCCTCGGCGTCGAGCTGACCGTCTTCGACCCCGACTACGACCCCGACGGCGCGTACGCGGCCGAGATCGTCAACACCGTGGTGGCCGGTCTCCGCCCGGTCTCCGCGCCGGCGGCGTCGCCGCCCCGGCTGCTCCCGGGCCCGTCGGCCTCCGCCCGCTCGGCCTCCCCTCGCTCGGTTGGTCCCTCGGCCTCCGCCCGCTCGACCGGTCCCACGTCGTCTGTGGCCGCCACCAGCCCCTCGTCTGCCGGCTCGTCTGTGCCCTCCGCGCGGCGGAGCGACTCTCGTCCAGAGGGCGGGATCATGCCCCCGAACGACTCCGCACCCACCTTCATCCCCGTGCCCGTTCCGGAGCGCGGCGGCGACCGCGCCCCGGGCGGCGCCGAGGACCTTTCGCCGGCGTCGCCCGGAGCTTTCGGGGCGTCCGGGCCGGTGGCGCTGCTCGGAGCTGTCGGGGCGTCGGGGCCGGTGGGGTCGCTCGGGGCGTCCTCCGGGCCGATGGGAGCGCTCGGAGCGGCCGAGCCGGAGGACCCGCTGCCCGAGGACGGCACCTCGCCGTCCACCGCCGGTATCGCCTGACCGCCGGCACCCCGCCATGGACGCGGCCCGGCTTCACCGCCGCCGCTGCATGCCGGGAACCGCTCGGACCGCGGTCGTCGCGGCGCGGGCCGGCTGCGAGCGGAAGATCGGGCGCCTCGGGCAACCGGCGGTGCCAGGTGCCGGGGAGTCGTAGGTCGCCCTGTCGAGTTGCCCCATCTGTGCGCCCATTCGATCGAGCATGTCGAGCCGGGTTCGCCGAGGAACGGGTGCCTTCCCACGTCCGATCGGCGAGGCGACGCCGGAGGCCACCCTGCTGCCGCCCCCGGAGGAAGCCGTCCACGCCCCGCGCGACCATCGCCCGGCGGTGCCTGGGGCCATCGGTGGAACCTCATGGGTGTCACCGACGGGTGTTGACACCCGTGAGGTTCCACCGGTGCGCCGCCCGAGACGCGTCCGATGCCCCGGGCCGCCCCGGTGACCAGCACGATCGGGCCAGCGGGTGCCCCGTCTGTAGGGGCATCTCGACACCGCCGTGCGGACCGGTGGCGCCGCTGGTCGACCTGGTCGGCGGCGTCGACCGGGTGGCGCGGCGGCTGGCGGAGAGCGTTCGGCCGGCTTCCGGACTCCGGAACCCACCGCGGAGGGGGCGACCGGCGACGCGGTGCAGCGGGGCGCCCCCGGGTAGGGAGCCGGGTGTCCACCAGGGCGGCGGCCGGTGCGCCCGGCGTGTCGGTCGGGTGGGCGCAGTGCAGCTGCGCGGACCCCGGGCCCACGGGACTCCGGGCCCACCGGACCCCGGGCTCACGGGACCCGGAGAGCCGGTGGGCTGGTCAGCGGGGGAGGGCGCGCAGGAAGCGTTCGGCGGCGGGGACGGCCGTGGCGGTGCTGGCGCCACCCTTCTCCACGAAGACCGCGAACGCGATGTCGCCCTGCCAGCCGACGAACCAGGCGTGGGTGTGCGCCGGGTTGTCGTCGTACTCGGCGGTGCCCGTCTTGCCGTGCACGGGTGCGCCCGGCGCGTCCCGCAGCGCGGCGCCGGTGCCGGCCGTGACCACCTCGCGCATCATCGCCCGTACCGCCTCGACCGACTCCGGCTTGAGCTGCGGGCCGGGGGCGGCGGGCTGGGCCGGGGCCGGATCGAGCACCAACTTCGGCTGCTCGAAGCGCCCCCGGGCGACCGCCGCAGTGGCCGACGCCATCGCGAGAGGGCTGACCAGGGTGGTGCCCTGACCGATGGCGGCGGCGGCCTGTTCGGTCGCGCCGCCGTTCGCCGAGACCTTGCCGGTGAAGGCGTCCAGGCCGACGTCCCACTGACCCTCCAGCCCGAGGGAACGGCCCGTCACGGCCAGCCCGTCGGGGCCGAGCTTCGGCGCCAGCGCCGCGAAGGCCGTGTTGCACGACCTGGCGAAGTCGGTGCGGAACGGCACCGCGCCCAGCTCGAAGTTGTCGGAGTTCTTGAACGGCCTGCCGTCGACAATGAACGTCTTCGGGCAGTCCACCGTCGCCTCCGGCGTCACCGCGCCCCGGTCGAGCAGGCCGAGCGCGCTGACCATCTTGAAGGTGGAGCCCGGCGGGACCTGGGCGGTGAAGGCCAGGTTCTCGCCGGCCGCGCCGGGACCGTTGGCCGCCGCGATCACCGCGCCGTCGCTGATCCGTACCGCCACCAGGGCCGCCCGGCGCTTCTCGCCGCGCAGGGCGGTGTCGGCCGCGTTCTGGGTGGCCACGTCGAGCGTGGTCTTGACCGGTTGCCCCGGCTTCGGGTCGCTGCGGAACACCTCGGTGCCGGTGGGCACCAGCGTGCCGTCCGGGCCGGGCCGCTCGATGACCACCGTCAGCCCGGGGACGCCACGGAGCCGCTCGTCGTGGCGGCCCTGGAGACCCCCGTGGCCGACGAGGTCGCCGGCCTCGTAGCGGTCGGGGTGCTTGGCGAGGTCGTCGGCCTGGGCCGGGTCCACGGAGCCGAGCACCGCCCGGGCGAACTCGCGGGTGGGGGCCAGGTCGAGCTTGTCGCTCTGGAACTTCGTGCCCGGCAGGTCGTAGATACGCGACTTGATCTGCCGGTAGGCCTCCTCCCGCAGGGTCACCACCTCGACGAACGCCCCCGGATCCGCGTCGGCGAGCCGCTTGGGCAGGTCGGAGAGGTCCACGGGCGGGTTGATCGCGGGCCGGACCGCCCGGAAGGCCGCGTCGAGCTTCCGGGTCAGGCCCGGGAGGTCGCTGACCTCCCCCGGTTGGAGCCCCACCCGCACCACGGGGCGGGGTGCCACGATCGGCCGGCCGGCGTCGTCGAGCACCGCGGCCCGGGTGGCGGCGTCGCGGCGCAGCCCGAGCCGGTCGCCCCGGGTGAGCTGCTCCTGCACCAGCTGCGGCTCCCAGATCACCCGCCACTCGTCGCCGCCGCGGGTGAGCCGCACCGGTCGCTCGTACGCCCAGCGGGTCTCGCCCGGAAGGGCCCAGTCGATCCGGACCACCGCGGTCGCGACGTCCTTGGTCACCTTCACCTCGCCCCGGCGGGTCAGCGTGGGCGGCGTCGCGACCAGCTCGCCGGAGAGCTCCTTGAGTTCGCGGACGACGTCGGCCGCCGGCACCTTCGCGCCCGTCGGGTCGACGAAGCCGACGGCCTGGAGGTCACCCGAGCGCCAGCCGGCCAGGAAGGCGTCGACATCGCGCTCCGGTCCGTCACCGTCCGAGCACGCGGCGAGGGCGCCGGCCGCGAGCGCGGTCGCGGTGAGCAGCGCCAGCGGCGCGCGGAGCGGGTTGGGGCGGGTACGGCGGGGGTACGGCAGGCGCATGGGAGCGGATCTCCGATCTCGGAAAACTGCCCTGCACGCTAGTACGGCGGCGTCGTTCGCACCGTCCCCCCGCACCGGGACGTGCGGAAAGAGGGGCCGGGCGGGGTGATGAACGACTGGAGGCGGGGTACTCCCGAACCGGCCAACCTCGTACCCGCAACGGGTGAAAGGACGAAGTCCGGATCCGAGTGTCCGCACTGTGGTCCGCCGAGCAAGGGGCGGAACCGCAGGGCCTAGGCTGGGCGGCAGAGTGACCCACGACGTGGTGGGTCGAGGGGAGTGGCACCGATGGACCGGCGTCCGGCGATCAAACCGGGACCCGACCTCCGGCAGGATGACACCAGCCGGGACGACAGCTTCGATTCGGCGACCGACGGGGACGGCTTCGGCCGGCTCGACACAGGAGTGACCGGGATGACCGGTTCGAGTATTGACACCCTCTATGATCTGGGCCTGCCCGCTGGCGCGCTGGCCGACGACGTGGAGGACAACGAGCTCGACGAGCCCGTTCCCAACGTGGAGCGGCTGGTCGCCCAGGCGGTCGCGCTGGCCGGCGACGACCACGACGCGGCGACCCTGGTCGGCCGTTTCTGGCGGTTCGCGCCGGACGAGGAGCTGATCGGCTTCACCGCCGAGGAGATGCTCGAGGCGGCCCGCGCGCACCGCGACCTCGCCCAGCAGCGGGTGCCGGGCGAGCTGAAGCTGCGCATCCACGAGCCCGACGCCGACCAGCACCACACGGTCATCGAGATCGTCACCGACGACATGCCGTTCCTGGTCGACTCGGTAACGGCCCTGCTCAACGCGCACCACCTGGACGTGCACCTGCTCGTCCACCCGCTGGTGGTGGTCCGGCGCGAGCCGCTGGGCCGGCTGGTCGAGGTCTCCGCCGACGTCGAGCCCGACGACGCCATCGCCGGCGACCTGGTCGAGAGCTGGATGCACATCGAGGTCGACCCGATACGCGACGCCGCCGAGCGGGACAAGCTGTGCCGGGAACTCCAGCGGGTGCTCACCGACGTGCGGGAGGCGGTGGAGGACTGGCCGAAGATGCGCCAGCGTGCCCTCGCCCTCGCCGACGAGCTGGCCGCCGCGCGGACGTCGGACAATCGCCCGCCGGTGCCGGAGAAGGACATCACGGACTCGGTGGAGCTGCTCCGCTGGCTCGCCCACGACCACTTCACCTTCCTGGGCTACCGGGAGTACCGGCTGGTCGACGCCGCCGAGCCGGCGGACGGCGAGCGCGGCGGCCAGGCGCTGGAGGCGGTGCTCGGCACCGGGCTGGGCATCCTGCGCCAGGACTCCCCGGACGGCCGGCCGCTGTCGTCGATGACGCCCGAGGCGCACGACCGGGTCGCCGAGAAGCGCCTGCTGATCATCACGAAGGCGAACTCGCGGGCCACCGTGCACCGCTCCGCCTACCTCGACTACATCGGCTTCAAGGTCTTCGACGAGACCGGTGAGGTGGTCGGCGAGCGGCGGTTCCTGGGCCTGTTCTCCACGGCCGCGTACCGGACCAGCGTGCAGGAGCTGCCGGTGGTCCGCCGCAAGGTGGCCGAGGTGCTGGACCGCTCCGGCCTGAGCCAGCGCAGCCACTCCGGCAAGGATCTGCTCCAGATCCTGGAGACCTACCCGCGCGACGAGCTGTTCCAGATCAAGACCGAGGACCTCTACCACGCGGTGATCGGCGTGCTGCGGATGGCCGGCCGCCGGCAGCTGCGGGTGTTCCTGCGCCGCGACGCGTACGGGCGGTTCATCTCCTGCCTGATCTACCTGCCCCGGGACCGGTTCACCACGCAGAACCGGCTGCGGATGCAGGACATCCTGCTGCGCGAGCTGAACGGTGTCGGGGTCGACTACACGACCCGGGTCACCGAGTCGATGCTCGCCCGGGTGCACTTCATCGTCCGGACCGACCCGACGAAGGTCCCGGGCGACATCGACGCCGACCTGCTCGCCGAGGAGCTGGCCGACGCCACCCGGCTGTGGGACGACGACTACCGGCTGGTGCTGGAGCGCAAGCTCGGCGACGAGCAGGCCAAGCACCTGTTCACCCGGTACGCCGACGCCTTCCCCGAGGGCTACAAGGACGGCCACACGCCGTACGAGGCGATGAAGGACCTGGCGAAGCTGGAGCTGCTGGAGGAGCCCGGCCAGCTGGAGATGCACCTGTTCCGCAAGCAGCTCGCGGCGCGTGGTGGCGGCCGGGGGCCGGACGTCGACGAGGCGATGGACGTCCGCTTCAAGGTCTACCGCTACGGCGAGCCGATGATGCTCTCCGCCGTGCTGCCGGTGCTGCACTCGCTCGGCGTGAAGGTGGTCGACGAGCACCCGCACGAGGTGGACCGGATCGACGGCCGGGTCTACCTCTACGACTTCGGGCTGCGGCTGCCCGAGGGGCACCAGGACCTGGCCGAGGTGCGCCCGCACGTGGAGAACGCGTTCGCGGCGTCGTGGCGGGGCGAGGCCGAGGTGGACGGCTTCAACGAGCTGGTACTGCGCGCCGGTCTGACCTGGCGGCAGGTGGTGGTGCTGCGCGCGTACGCCAAGTACCTGCGCCAGGCCGGCACGGTCTTCTCCCAGGAGTACATGGAGCAGACCTTCATCGCGTACCCGAAGATCGCCACCCTGCTGGTGGAGCTGTTCGAGGTGCGGTTCGCGCCCGGCGTGGACGGCCACGACCAGCGGCAGCAGCGCAGCGACGACCTGGTGGCCGACATCCGGACCGCGCTGGACGACGTCGCCAGCCTCGACCAGGACCGGATCCTGCGCGCCTACCTGACGATGATCCAGGCCACCCTGCGCACCAGCTTCTACCAGAAGCGCGCCGACGGGCGGCCGAAGTCGTACGTGGCGCTCAAGCTGGACCCGCAGTCGATCCCGGACCTGCCGGCGCCACGGCCGAAGTTCGAGATCTTCGTCTACTCGCCGCGCTTCGAGGGCGTGCACCTGCGGTTCGGGCCGGTGGCCCGGGGCGGGCTGCGCTGGTCGGACCGCCGCGAGGACTTCCGTACCGAGGTGCTCGGCCTGGTTAAGGCGCAGATGGTGAAGAACGCCGTCATCGTGCCGGTCGGCGCCAAGGGCGGCTTCGTGCTCAAGCAGAAGCCGGGGGACCGCGACGAGGCGGTCGCCTGCTACAAGGAGTTCATCTCGGCGCTGCTGGACGTCACGGACAACATCGTCAGCGGCGAAATCGTGCCGCCGGAGGACGTGGTCCGCCACGACGGCGACGACCCGTACATGGTGGTCGCGGCCGACAAGGGCACGGCGACGTTCTCCGACATCGCCAACGAGATCTCCACGGCGCACAACTTCTGGCTCGGCGACGCGTTCGCCTCGGGCGGCTCCGCCGGCTACGACCACAAGAAGATGGGCATCACCGCCCGGGGCGCCTGGGAGTCGGTGAAGCGGCACTTCCGCGAGATGGGCCACGACACGCAGACCCAGGACTTCACGGTGGTCGGCGTCGGCGACATGTCCGGCGACGTGTTCGGCAACGGGATGCTGCTGTCGGAGCACATCCGGCTGGTGGCCGCGTTCGACCACCGGCACATCTTCCTCGACCCGGACCCGGACGCCGCCACCTCGTACGCCGAGCGGAAGCGGCTGTTCGAGCTGCCCCGCTCGTCGTGGGAGGACTACGACCGGAAGCTGATCTCGGCCGGCGGCGGGGTGTACCCGCGTGGGGCCAAGTCGGTGCCGATCTCGCCGCAGGTCCGCGAGCGGCTCGGCCTGGACGCCGGCACCGAGCAGCTCTCCCCGCAGGAGCTGATGAAGGCGATCCTGACCGCGCCGGTCGACCTGTTCTGGAACGGTGGCATCGGCACCTACGTGAAGGCCTCCAGCCAGACCAACGCGGAGGTGGGCGACAAGTCCAACGACGCGATCCGGGTCGACGGCCGGAACCTGCGCTGCCGGGTGGCCGGCGAGGGCGGCAACCTGGGCTGGACCCAGCACGGCCGCATCGAGTACGCCCAGACCGGCGGGCGGATCTACACGGACTTCATCGACAACGCGGCCGGGGTGGACTGCTCCGACCACGAGGTGAACATCAAGATCCTGCTGAACACGGCGGTCGCCGACGGGGTCCTGGACCTGCCCGAGCGGGACGAGTTGCTCGCGGAGATGACCGACGAGGTCGCCGAGCTGGTGCTGCGGGACAACTACGACCAGGCCCGGGCGATCAACAACTCGCAGGCACAGGCCGCCTCGCTGCTGCCGGTGCACCGGCGGATGATCACCGATCTGGAGCGGTCCGGGGCGCTGGACCGGTCCCTGGAGGCGCTGCCGCCGGACGACGAGCTGGCGGTGCGCACCGAGTCGGGGCTGACCGCGCCGGAGTTCGCGGTGCTGCTCGCGTACGTCAAGATCGTTCTTGAGACGGAGATCCTGGCCGAGGGGCTCGCGGACGAGGAGTGGACGACCGACGTCCTGGTCAACTACTTCCCGACGCCGATGCGCGAGCGGTTCGCCGACCGGATGGGCCAGCACCGGCTGCGCCGGGACATCGTGACGACGGTGCTGGTCAACGAGACGGTCAACCGGGGCGGCATCTCGTTCGTCTTCCGGGTGGTCGAGGAGACGGCCGCCCCGGCGGCGGACGTCATCCGGGCGTACGTGGTGGTCCGCGAGGTGTTCGGGCTGCACGCGCTGTGGGACGCGGTGGAGGCCCTGGACAACAAGGTCGACCCCGAGTTGCAGACCAGCGTCTACCTGGACACCCGGCGCCTGCTCGACCGGGCGGTGCGGTGGCTGGTGACCAACCGCCGTTCGCCGATCGACGTGCCGGCGGAGATCGCCCGACTGCGCGACGGCGTGGCCCAGCTCCTGCCCCATCTGGAGGAGCGCTTCCACGGCAGCGAGCGGGAGTCCCTCGCGGCGCACATCGACTCGCTCACCGAGCGGGGGCTGCCGCGCGACCTGGCCGAGCAGGCGACCCGGTTGATGTACAGCTTCGGCCTGCTCGACGTCGTGGAGACGGCGGCGGGCAGCGGGCGGGACGTCGGCGAGGTGGCCTCGGTCTACTTCGTGCTCTCCGACCGGTTCCGGGTCGACTCGCTGCTGTCGAAGATCTCCCTGCTGCCGCGTGAGGACCGCTGGCAGACGCTGGCCCGGATGGCGCTGCGCTACGACCTGTATGCCGCGCTGGCCGCGCTGACCGTGGAGGTCCTCGACTCCACCCCCGGCAGCCTGTCGCCGCAGGAGCGGGTGCTCCAGTGGGAGCAGTCGAACGCGACCTCCATCCACCGCGCCGAGCGGGCGATGGGGGAGTTCGACGAATCCCGGGCGGACCTCGCCGCCCTGTCGGTGCTGCTGCGCCAGATCCGCACCCTGGTGCGGACCTCCGCCGCCGCCTGACGCGTACGGCACGCGGTCCGGCCGGTCGGTGTTCCGACCGGCCGGACCGCGTCGCGTCGTCCGGTGGCTTCCGTGTGGTCGACGGCTCAGACCGCCGGCATGGAGGCGAAGACGACCACGTTGTCCGGGTAGCTGCCGGCGGCCGGGTCGAAGATTCCGCCGCAGGTGACCACCCGCAGGCCGGGCCGGTCGCTGGGACCGTAGACCTGCTCGGTCGGGAACTCCGTCTTCGGGTACGCCTTGACCGACTCGACGGTGAAGGTGGCCTGCTGGCCGTCCTCCCGGGTGACGGTGATGGTGTCGCCCGGTTGCAGGGCGCCGAGGGAGAAGAAGACCGCCGGCCCCATCTTGGCCGAGTCGACGTGCCCCACGATGACCGCGTTGCCGATCTCACCCGGGCTCGGCCCCGGCTCGTACCAGCCGGCCAGCTGCGCCTGCTCGAGCGGGGGCACCTGGACCGTGCCGTCCGGGTTGGTGCCGAGCGACATGATCGAGGCGTCGACCCCGATCCGGGGGATGGTGATCGTGGTGGGGGCGGAGCGGGCCAGACCCGTGCCGGCGGCGACGTCGGGGTCGACGTCGGGGGCGGAGTCCGCCCCGGTGCTGGCGGGCGCGGCCAGGGGCTGCGGGGGCCGGGGCGCGGACGCGGTCTGGAGCGAGGCGCCGATCAGGCCGGCGCCGACCATGGCGACCAGGACGACGACGGCCGCGCCGGCGGCGCGCCACGGTCTCCCGTGACGGCCGCCGGCCCGTGTCGCCGTCAGGTCAGACGAAGGACTCATCGGTCCGACGCCGGCGCATCAGCACGAGGCCGCCCAGGGCGGCGGCGCCGATCAGGCTCGCCCCACCGGCGGCCAGGCCCCGGTCGGTGCCGGCGGCGAGGCCACCGTCACCACCGTCGACGCCGCCACGCGGCAGCACGACGAGCTCACCCTCGCCGCACGAGCCCTTGAGCTCGTAGCGGCCCGGCTTGGCGTCCTCGGACACCTCGGCCTCGCCGTAGTAGACGAAGTCCCGCTTGTGCTCCCAGCCCTTGTCCTCGGACTCCTCCTCGGACCAGCCGCTGTCGTGGCCCTTGCGGTCGTACTCGTCCGAGCCGTACTTGTCGTGGTCCTCGCGGCCCTCGCGGGCGTACTCGTCCGAGCCGTACTTGTCGTGCTCCTTGCGGTCCTCGCGGCCGGACTCGTCCGAGCCGTACTTGTCCTCGCGGGCCTCACGGTCGCCCTTGCCGTCCTTGTCGCCGCGGTCGCCCTCGGCGTCCTGGCCGTGCTCGTAGCCCTTCCAGTCGCGCTCGCCCTCGGCGCCGGCGTCGGCGGCGCCGCCACCCTCGCCGGTCGTCGACGGCTGCGGCTTGGGGGCCTCGTCCTTGCCCTTGTCGTGGTCGCGGCCCTTGTCTTCGTGGTCCTTGCCCTTGTCGTGGTCGCGGCCCTTGTCTTCGTGGTCCTTGCCCTTGTCGTGGTCGCGGGAGCCCTCCTCCCCGCCACGCCAGTCGCCGCGGCCCTCGGCCGGCTTGAGGTTGACCTTGCCGGTCACCTTCGACCACACGAAGGCGTGCTCCTGCCGCTCCGAGCAGACCTCGATCAGCTTGACCGTGTCGCCCGCCTTGACGACGTGCGGCTTGGCGTAGACCTTGCCCCCGTCGTCGTGGCCGTCCGCGAACGCGATTCCCGGCGTGAACACGAGCAGGGAAGCGCCGCCGAGAGCGGCTCCCGCAACGACCTTCCCCAGCATCTTGTTTGCCATGACCTGCGTCACTCCATCCCTGTTTGTTCTGGGCTCGGCGACAACCGAGCTACCGACGACGTTAGACCGTTTCATGAGTTATGAAGGGGAAGATTCGTGTTTTGGCGCTTCGGCGAAGTAAGCGCGGTAGAAGTACTACGCCGCTTTAGCGGCTTTTCTGGTCTGGGTAGGCGGTCTCCGCCCTCGCGGCCTCCCTAGGCCGCCTGGGTGGCCCGTGGCGCGGCGGACCGGCTCGTCCCGTCCCGGTAGCCCCGCTGGCACCGGAGCCCCCGCCCGCCCCCGGCGTCACATCGAGGCATTGCCATGGAAGCGCTCCCATGCAAGAATCGCTGCACGCGGTTCGGGGAGCCACACCGCGCAGGTAGGAGTCGAGGGCACCGGTCCGCCGGACGACCTCCCGCCTCCCGGCCGGCCGTCGCGCCGGTCGGACCACCACCGAACGCCCGTCCGGGTCGGGCACCCCCGAAAGAACCCGTGGCACCGGCGGACGTCCACCCGGACGCCCATCGGGCCGTAACGCCGGGCCGCTCGCGGATCCGGTCTCGCCCAAGGAGATCAGTGGCATGAATGTGTGGAGAAGGCTGTCCGGCCCCCGCCGGGCCCTCGCGCTCGGCGGCGCGGGCGCTCTGGTCGCGGGCGGACTGGTGACCCTGCCGGTCACCATGGCGCACGCCGCGACGCAGTGCGACGTGTCATACACGACCAGCGACTGGCAGGGCGGTTTCACCGCCACCGTCAACATCAAGAACATCGGCGACGCCCTCAACGGCTGGACGCTTGGCTTCACCTTCCCGGACGGCAACCAGCGGGTGCAGCAGGGCTGGTCGGCCCGCTGGTCCCAGAGCGGCCGGAACGTCACCGCGCAGAACGAGTCCTACAACGGCGCGGTGGCCAGCGGCGCCACGGTGAGCATCGGCTTCAACGGCGCCTGGAGCGGCAGCAACCCGAAGCCCACCTCGTTCACGCTCAACGGTGTGACCTGCAACGGCGGCAACCCCAACCCCACCACCCCGCCGCCCACCACCACCCCGCCGACGACGCCGCCGCCCACGACGCCGCCGCCGACCACCCCGCCGCCGACCACGCCGCCGCCCGGGCAGCGGGTCGACAATCCGTACCTGAACGCCAAGGGGTACGTGAACCCGGAGTGGAAGGCCAAGGCCGAGTCGGTCTCGGGCGGCAGCCGGGTGTCGAACAACCCGACCGCCGTCTGGATCGACCGGATCGCCGCCATCAACGGCACCCCGGACAGCAGCTCCAACGGTGCCATGGGCGTGCGGGACCACCTGAACAAGGCGCTCGAGCAGGGGGCGAACTACATCCAGTTCGTCATCTACAACCTGCCCGGCCGCGACTGCTCGGCGCTGGCGTCCAACGGTGAGCTGCAGGCCGACGAGCTGCCGCGCTACAAGGCCGAGTACATCGACCCGATCGCCGCGATCCAGGGCGACCCGAAGTACGCGAGCCTGCGGATCGTCAACATCATCGAGATCGACTCGCTGCCGAACCTGGTGACCAACACCTCCGGCAACCCCGGCGGCACGGTCATGTGCGACACGGTGAAGGCCAACGGCGCCTACGTCAACGGCGTCGGCTACGCCCTGGCGAAGCTGGGCGCGATCGGCAACGTCTACAACTACATCGACGCCGCGCACCACGGCTGGATCGGCTGGGACAGCAACTTCAGCCCGACCGCGCAGATCCTCAAGGACGCCGCCGTCGCCTCGGGTAGCACGGTGAACAACGTGCACGGCTTCATCGTCAACACCGCCAACTACTCGGCGCTGCGTGAGCCGAACTTCAAGGTCACCGACAACGTCAACGGCACCACCGTGCGGCAGTCGAAGTGGGTCGACTGGAACTTCTACGTGGACGAGCTCTCGTTCGCCCAGGCGTTCCGCAACGAGCTGGTGTCCAAGGGCTTCGACTCGAACATCGGCATGCTGATCGACACCTCCCGCAACGGCTGGGGCGGCACGGCCCGACCCACCGGCCCGGGCGCGACGACCAACGTGGACACGTACGTCGACGGTGGCCGGGTCGACCGTCGGTTCCACACCGGCAACTGGTGCAACCAGGCCGGGGCCGGCCTGGGCGAGCGCCCGAAGGCCGCGCCGGAGCCCGGCATCGACGCCTACGTCTGGGTGAAGCCCCCGGGCGAGTCGGACGGCTCCAGCAAGGAGATCCCGAACAACGAGGGCAAGGGCTTCGACCGGATGTGCGACCCGACCTACACCGGCAACGCCCGCAACGGCAACAACATGAGCGGTGCCCTGGCGGACGCCCCGATCTCGGGCGCGTGGTTCCCCGCGCAGTTCGCGCAGCTCATGCAGAACGCGTACCCGCCGCTCTCCTGACACCGGCGCCCACCCGCCGCTGGCAGTAGGTGAGGCGCTCCAGCGGCAGGTTCCCCGGGCCCCCGGTCCGAC
Organism: Micromonospora sp. NPDC049048; assembly: GCF_043197615.1. Classification (NCBI taxonomy): domain Bacteria; kingdom Bacillati; phylum Actinomycetota; class Actinomycetes; order Micromonosporales; family Micromonosporaceae; genus Micromonospora; species Micromonospora sp. NPDC049048. The sequence goes on from NZ_JBICTM010000001.1 coordinate 984,990, forward strand.
CGTCCGACGGTCGGGCCGGGGGCCCCCTCGCGTACGCGGGTCAGGGCACCGTCTTCTCGATCGCCGCGCGGCCCAACTCGGCCAGGTCCCGGCGGGCCCGCTCGACGTTGTCCGGCGTGGGATCCTGCCCCCGGGCCGCCACCAGGTCCTCCGGCTCCCAGGGCTGCTCGGCCCCGGTGCGGATGTCGTCCGGGGCCGCGCCCGTGCCGGTGCCCGTCGCGCCGGTGCCGGCGGCGTACGGGTCGCCGATCAGCGGCTCGTCGTCGGGCCCGGTGAACGACGGAGTGTCGCGATCGGGGCCGCCCCCGGTCATCAGCTGCGGGATGCCGGTGTCGTCCTCGGCCGCCGCGGACATCTCCGGGCTCTCCTCCAGCGGCCGGTCACGGTCACGGTCCGTCATGTCGCTGCCCTCCCGTCACCAGGTGCTCTCCTGATCCTGCTCGGGTACCCGGAGCGGCGGTGCCCATGCCGGGCGCAGCCGGTACGGCTCAGCGATCCTCGTCGCGGCGGTCTCGGGCGGTGCGGGCCGGATCGCGTCGCCGCGGAGGTCTGCGGCGGTTTCGACCGGATCGCACGCCAGGCCGGCGCGGGACCGCCGGGTCGATGGGCGTCACCGGCAGAGCCGCGCACTCGTGGTCGGGAGGGGCCGAATCCGGACGCGGAAGCGCCCCCGACCGGCGGCCGGGGGCGCCTCGTGGGAGCGGGCTCAGCGCCCGAGCACCCGGTCCAGGAAGTCGCGGTAGTGGCGTACGGCCATCCGCAGCTGCTCGGTGTCGGTCGAACCGGCGTCCTGCCAGCCGCCCAGCTTGTTCTTCTGCGCCGACAGCGCCGAGGAGAGCGCCTGGATGGCCTCGTCGACCAGTGACTGGGCCTCCCCGGCCGCCGCGCGGGGATCGTCCACGAAGCGCAGCTGGACGTCCCGCCAGCGGTCCCGGAAGCCCTGGGCCGTGGCGGGGTCGAAGAGGCTGGCCGGCTCGGCGGCCACCGTGGCACCCGCCGGCCGGTCGGTCCCGGCCGCCCCCAGGTCCCCGCTGTCCGAGGGCCCCGCCGGCGCCTGTGCGGCGTCCGGGTCGACCATGGCGGGCGCGGGGCTGCCGTACCCGGCCGCACCGCCGGCCGCGTCGTCGACGCGGTCGGTCAGCTCGGGGCGGCCGTCGCCGGTCTCCGGGGACACCTCAGTGTCGTCGTCCCGGCGGGCCTGCCGGTCGTCGGAACGGGCGTCACCGAGCCCGACGGAACGGTCGAACTCGGCGGTCGGGTCCGCTCGGCGGCCCTCCCGGGGGCCCCGCACGGCGCCGTCGCCCGGCTGGGCCGTCGACTCCGTACGCGGGTCGGGCTCGTCCTCCGGCAGGGGGCTGGCCAGCGCCGACGCGGCGACCGCGCCGCCGACGCTGGTGGCGCCGAAGGCGGTCGGCACCGGGCCCGGCTCGTGGAACTCGGTCCGGTCGCGGTCGGCGTCCCGGTCGTCCGAGCGGGACCCGACCCGGTCGTCGGTGTCGCGGTCGTCCGACCGGACCCTGCCGGCACCCCGGCCGCCCGACAGCTGGTCCGTGCTCCGGCCGTCGTCGCCGGCCACCGCCTCGAAGGTGCCCCGGTCGTCGAGGGCGTCCTCGGGTACGTCGGTCCGGCCCGCCCGGTCGCCCGGAGGGGGCACCGGCACCGGCTCGGAGCGGACGGCCTCGGGGTGCTCGTTGTCGACCCGCTGCTCTTCCTGGCGCATCGTCATCCTCCTAGCGGCTCGTGGCGTCATCGTGCTGGCTGTCCGGGTTGCGCTGCTCGGACGGTCGGGCGGCGACGGGCTCCTCGCCGAGCAGGTCGGCGAAGAGGGCGCGGTAGTGCACGACGGCCTGGCGGAGCTCCTCCGTGCTCGCCTCGCCCCGGGAGTTGCGCAGGTGGATCTCGTGGGCGTCGCGGTAGTGGCCGAGCGTGCGGGCGTGCTCGACGGAGAGGTGGGCGACCTGGTCGGAGAACTCGCCGGTGGGGTAGCCGCGTTCCGCGATGAGACGGGTGACCAGTTCGTCCGCTTCGCCCACGGTCTCGGCGGGCGAGTCGACGAAGCGGACCTGGAGCTCCTCCCACGCGGCGGCGTACCGGGCCCGGGATTCGGGGGCGAGGGGGGTGAGGGCGAGTTCCGAGTGCCGACGTTCCCGCTCCCGCAGCTCCCGCTCGGCGACGGTCCGGCTGTCCTGCTCGGCGACGGCTCGGTCGTACTCGGGCCCGAACCGCGACCGCAGCGCGCGGCGGCGGGCGTACGACCGGGCGACCACGGCCACGGCCGCGATCACCAGCACGACGAGAATTATGACTATTACCTGCGTGGGCGACATGGCTCCTCCTTCGTCAGGTGGTATTCCCTCCCCTGACTGATCGCCAATCCCGTTCCGGGGAACTTTCCTGACGGACCCGGTGCCCGCCGTCTCCCGCGTGCCATGACCGGTCACCCGCGGGGCCCGAGACTTGACCCATTCCAGGTCGGCGAGGCGGCCCCACCGCGAGCTGGCCGGACCGCCCGACCGGGCCGCCGGATGTCTGACCGGCGTCGGGACCGCCTGACCGGCACCCGTGCGAAGGCTCCGGCGGCGTCCGACGGGGCGTTCGTCGGGGGTGGACACTCGGCCGGTACGCCCGACGCGACGGACGGTAGTGCAACGGGCGAGGATTACGTATCCTGCCCAAGGCGTCCGCCGGACCTGCCCCGCACACGGGCCGGACCGTCCGTTCGTGACGCTGCCCGGCCGGCGCCGGCGCCCCCGCAGCCACACCTTCCGGGCGAGGTCTGATTGAACACCCGCGACTGGCCGATCCGCTCGAAGCTGACCGCATTGGTCGTCGTGCCGGTGACCGCGCTGCTGGCGCTCTGGATCTTCGCCACCACGCTCACCTTCGGCCCCGCCCTGGACCTGCTCGCCGCCCGGACCCTCCTCTACGACCTCGGCCGTCCAGGTGAGACGGTGGTGGCCGAACTGCAACGGGAACGCCGGCTCTCGGTGGTCCAGCTGGCCGGCGACGGCGCCGCCGCGGGGCTCGCCGAGCAGCGGCAGCGGACCGACCGGGCGATCGCCGAGCTGCGCCGCCGGATCGGCGGGGAGGAACTGCGCGACGCCGCCGACGACATCCTCGACGCCCGGCTCGACCAGTTGGCCACGGCACTGGACGCGCTGCCCGCGGGACGGGGCTTCATCGACCGGCGGGCGGTGGACCGGGCCGGCGCGATCGGTCTCTACAGTGGCATGATCAACTCGGCCTTCCAGGCGTTCTCCGCGATGGCCAACCTGCCCGACCGGGACCTCAACCGGCAGGCGCTGGCCGTCACCGCGCTCGGCCGGTCCCGGGAACTGCTCGGGCAGACCGACGCCCTGCTCGCCGGGGCGTTCACGGCCGGCCGGTACGCCGACGGCGAGCATCTCCAACTGGTGCAGACCATCGGCAACCAGCGGTTCCTCGCCGAGACGGCGGTCGCCGACCTGCCCGACGCCGAGCGCGCCGCGTTCCAGCGGATGACCGAGGGGGAGGCCTTCGGCCGGTTGCGGGCGATGCAGGACAGGCTGGTGACCGGGTCCATCACCCGCCCGGCCGTGGACCCGGCCGCCTGGCAGGAGAGCTACCAGACGGCACAGCAGACGATGCGGGACTTCGAACTGGCGCAGGCCGACGGGCTCGCCGAGCGTTCGGTGCCGTCGGCCGTACGCATCCTGATCCGGCTGGGCGCCGCCGGGCTGCTGGGACTGGCCGCCGTCGTGGTGTCGGTCCTCGTGGCGCTGCGGGTCGGTCGCCACCTCGCGCACCGGCTCTCCGGCGTACGCACCGCGGCGCTGGAGACCGCCGAGCGCCGGCTGCCCGAGGTGGTGGCCCGGCTGCGCCGGGGCGAGCAGGTCGACGTCGCCCGGGAGGCGCCCCCGCTGGAGTACGGCAGCGACGAGATCGGCCAGGTGGCGCGGGCGTTCACGGAGGTGCAGCGCACCGCGGTCCAGTCGGCCGTCGACGAGGTCACCCTGCGCCGCGGGCTCAACGAGGTGTTCCTCAACATCGCCCGGCGCAGCCAGGGGCTGGTGCACCGGCAGCTCGCCCTGCTCGACCGCATGGAACGGCACACGGAGGACCCGGACGAACTGGCGGAGCTGTTCCGCGTGGACCACCTCGCCACCCGGCTGCGGCGGCACGCCGAGGACCTCGTCATCCTGGCCGGGGCGGCTCCCGGGCGGGGCTGGCGCAACCCGGTCGCGACGGTCGACCTCGTCCGGGGCGCGATCTCCGAGGTCGAGTCGTACGACCGGGTCGACATCACGGCCGTGGCACCGGCCGGCGTGCTGGGGCGGGCCGTCGGCGACGTGATCCACCTGCTCGCCGAGCTGATCGAGAACGCCACCGCGTTCTCGCCGCCGCAGACCCGGGTGGAGGTCTCCGGGCAGCACGTGGCGAACGGCTACGCGGTGGAGATCACCGACCGAGGGCTGGGCATGTCCGCCGCCGCGCTGGAGGAGACGAACCGGCGGCTGTCCCGCTCGCCCGACTTCGAGCCGACCGAGACCGCCCGCCTCGGGCACTTCGTGGTGGCCCGCCTCGCCGCCCGGCACGGCGTCCGGGTGCGGCTGCGCCCGTCCGACGGCGGCGGGCTGACCGCCGTCGTGCTGATCCCCGCCGACCTGGTCACCGACGAGCCGGCCCTGCCCTCGGCCGGCGGCCCGCCGGTGGCGCGCCGTCCCGTCGATACGCCCGAGGAGCGGCGGCTGGCCCGGGCGAGCCGGCTCGGTACGCTGCCCCGCCCGGCCCGTACCGCCGGACCCGCCACGGCTGCGGCCTCCGCTCGGCCGGCCCAGCCCGGCCGGCCCTCGGCGGGCCCGGTCCAGAACGGGGTGGCTTCCGGCGACGCGGCTCCCGGCGGTCCGGCCCCGGTCGAGATCGTCGGGGAGATCGACGGGCTGCCCCGCCGGGTGCGCCGGCGACCGCCGGCGGACACGCCCGGGAGGCGGCCGTCCGCCGGCGACGGCCCGGGGCGGCCGTCCGCGCTGGACGGCCCGACGCTGCGGCAACCGGTGATCGAGAGTCCCGCCCCGCGCAGCCCGGAGGAGGCGCGCCGGGCCATGTCCGCCCTACAGGCCGGCACCGCCCGTGGCCGCGCGGCGGCCGGCGGAACGGCCCAGAACCAAGACACCCCCACCACGTCGACGGCCGGCGGTGGTGCGTCGGAACGGGCAGCCTTCCGGGACCGAGGCACCCCTGCCGCGTCGACGGCGGGCGGTGGTGCGTCGGAACGGGCCGCCGCCGAGGACCGGGGCTCCGTCCCCGGGCAGGCCGCCGTCGGCGCCGACCGGCCGGGCCGGCCGCGCGAAGACCCGACTCCGATGCCGGCCGAGCGGCCGGCGACCCCCGAACCGATGACCGCGACTGAGAGGGACGCCTGATGCATCCGACGAGGCAGAGCGCCGATCTCGACTGGTTGCTCGACGAACTGGTGGAACGGGTGCCCCCCGCCCGACAGGCGGTGGTGCTCTCGGCGGACGGGCTGCTGATCGGCTCCTCCGCCGGTGTGGACCGTGCCGACGCCGAGCACCTGGCCGCGCTGGCGTCCGGCTTCTCCAGCCTCGCCCGGGGCGCGAGCCGGCAGGTGGCCGGCGGGGCGGTCCGGCAGACCGTGGTGGAGATGGAGTCCGCGTACCTCTTCGTCACCGCCGCCGGGCAGGGTGCCTGCCTGGCCGTGGTCAGCGACGCGGACGCGGACATCGGCCTGGTGGCGTACGAGATGGCGATGCTGGTCACCCGGGTCGGGGAGACCCTGAGCGCCCCGTCCCGGTCGACGGCGGGAGCCGCCGATGCGGGCTGAGTCGCCCGGGCCGCAGCACGAGTGGCTGGACGACGACGCCGGTCCGGTCGTGCGGCCCTACACCCTGACCGGCGGCCGGGTCCGCTCCGCCGCGGACGGCTTCGACCTGGTCGCGTACGTGCTGGCCGAGGGGGCAGCCGATCCGGCCGTGCACCCCGACCTGCACCCCGAGCACCGGCGCCTGGTGGAGCTGGCCGCCCGGCCGGTCCCCGTCGCGGAGCTCGCGGCCGACCTCGACCTCGCGGTGGGCGTGGTCCGCGTACTCCTCGGCGACCTGCTGGCGCGCGGGCTGGTCGCGGTGCACCAGCCGACCTCCGCCGCGTACCTGCCCGATGACGACATCCTCAAGGCGGTGGTCAATGGACTCCGTGCGCTATGACCGAAACGGATCCGGCTCCCGGATCCCGCTCGCGCTCAAGATCCTGATCGCCGGGGGCTTCGGCGCCGGCAAGACGACGCTGGTGAGCGCGCTCAGCGAGGTCCGGCCGTTACAGACCGAGGAGGTGCTGACCGGCGCCGGCATCGGCACCGACGACCTCTCCGGCGTCGAGGCGAAGTCCACCACGACGGTGGCCATGGACTTCGGCCGGATCACGATCAACGACGACCTCCAGGTCTACCTCTTCGGCACCCCGGGCCAGGACCGGTTCTGGTTCCTCTGGGACGAGCTGGCGTTCGGGGCGCTCGGCGCGGTGGTGCTCGCCGACACCCGCCGGCTGGCCGACTGCTTCCCGTCGATCGACTACTTCGAGCAGCGGGGCGTGCCGTTCGTGGTGGGGGTGAACTGCTTCGACGGTGCCCGCAAGTTCAGCCTGGAGTCCGTACGCCAGGCGCTGGACCTCGACCCCGACGTGCCGCTGGTGCTCTGCGACGCGCGGGAGCGGCAGTCCGGCAAGGAGGTGCTGATCGCGCTGGTGGAGCACGTGGCCCGGCAGCGCGGCGAGCCGGTGCCGGCGGCCTGACCCGGCGGCGGCGGTCGCGGCGGGGCGTCCTGCGGCGCGCCGGCGCGATTCGGCGGGATTTTCGGGGCTAAGCGGGCAGCCGAGCGGGAAATGCTGTGGGGATCGGCGGAACAATCGGCGGAGGGCGGATCCGGTGACAGGTCGGGACGAGATGGTCCACATCGGCGGTTACACGGCGCACAGCGGGGGCCGGGGCACCGGCATCATCGCGGCGCGGCGGGACCCCGCCTCCGGCGCGCTGACCCCCCTCGGCACCGCCGCGGTCACCCCCTCGCCCTCATTCCTCGCCCGGCACCCGCGGCTGCCCGTGCTGTACGCCGTGAACGAGCTGCCCGACGGGCAGGTCAGCGCCTTCACCGTCGGCGCCGACGGTGACCTGACCCCGCTCGGCACCCGGCCCACCGGGGGCGCGGAGCCCTGTCACCTGGCGGTCGTCCCGGACGGCGGCCACCTCGTCGTGGCCAACTACGGCGGCGGCAGCGTGACCGTGTTCCCGCTCGACGCCGACGGGGTGCCCGCCGAGCGCAGCGACCTGGTGACGCACGAGGGGCACGGGCCGGACCCGGAGCGCCAGGAGCGCGCGCACGCCCACATGGTGAATCCCGACCCCGGGCGTGGCCCGCTGCTCGCCGTCGACCTGGGCACCGACTCGATCTACCGCTACGACCTGGACCCCGCCTCCGGCCGGCTGGTGCCCCGGGGGCCCCGCGTGCGTACGGCCGCCGGCACCGGGCCCCGGCACCTGGCGCGGCATCCCGACGGGCGGCGCTGCTGGGTGGCGGGGGAGCTGGACGGATCGGTCACCGCGTACGAGCTGACGGGCGACGGTGCGCTGCACCAGCGGGGCCGGGTCGAGGCCAGCGACCGGACGGGGCACGTCCAGCCGTCGGAGATCGTGGTCGGTCCGGACGGGCGTCACCTCTACGTCGCCAACCGGGGGGTGGGCACCGTCGCGGTCTTCGCTCTCGCGGGTGAGCTGCCGGAACTGGTCGCCGAGGTGGACACGGGCGGGGAGTGGCCGCGGCACTTCGCCCTGGCCGGGGAGCACCTCTACGTCGCCGACGAGCGGGCCGACATGGTGCGGGTCTTCCGGGTGGACGCGGCCACCGGCGTACCGGCTCCGGTGGGGGAGCCCGTGGCAGTCCCGAGCCCCACCTGCGTGCTGCCCTGACCAGGCGCGTCGGCCCCGGCGTCAACTCAAAGAGGCAGCTGCTTCACGCTGTGTAGCAATTTGACGCTCAACTGTTTCTCCTGAGTAACTTTCGTCCGAACGGCCCGTGGCAGTCGTCCCGAAGGGTCCGCAAGATGGTCAGCGTGTCAGCAGGCCGCCATCGCATGCGTACGAATCACCACGCAGCCACCGCAGCCGCCGCCGTGGGTGTACTCGTCGTCACGGCCGGCGGCTGGTTCGGCTACCAGCAGCTGGCGCAACCCGACTGCTCGGGGCGGATCGAGCTCTCCGTCGCGGTCGCGGCCGAACTCGCCCCGGCGGTCGACGACGCCGCCGCGCAGTGGGTGAAGGACGGCGCCGCGGTGGGCGGCACCTGCATCGCGGTGAACGTCACGGCGTCCGATCCGGTCGACGTGGCCGCGACGGTCGCCGCCAAGCACGGGGTCACCCTGGCCGGCGTGGGCCAGGCCAGCGGCACGTCGGTCAGCCCGGACGTCTGGGTGCCCGACTCCAGCACCTGGTTGCTGCGGCTCAAGACCGGTGGCGCCACCGCCTTCGACCCGGGTAACGGAGCGTCCATCGCGCGCAGCCCGGTCGTCGTGGCGATGCCGGAGCCGATCGCCACGCGCCTGGGCTGGCCGCAGAAGCAGTTCAGCTGGACCCAGCTCCTGCAGCAGGTGCAGAGCGACAAGCCGTTGCGCACCGGGATCGTCGAGCCGACCCGCGACGCCGCCGGCCTGTCCGGCCTGCTCTCCCTGACGGCCGCTGCCAGCGCCTCCGGCGGCCCCGACGCCGAACAGGAGAAGGTCGCCGCGCTGCGGGCGCTCGCCACCGACCGCTCGGCGCTGCGGCCGGACCTGCTCGCCCGGTTCCCCACGGCCTCGGATCCCACGACGATCGCGAGCAGCCTGGGCGCGGCGGCGCTCTCCGAAGAAGACGTCATCCAGTACAACAGCAAGAAGCCGCCGGTGCCGCTGGCCGCGCTCTACCTGGAGCCGGCGCCCGCGCCGTTGGACTACCCGTACGCGGTGCTGCCCGGCATCGAACCGGCCAAGGCGTCGGCGGCGCGGGTGCTCTACGAGGTGTTGACCACCGACGACTTCCGCGACCGGCTGGCGGGCCAGTCGCTGCGTGCGCCCGACGGCAACTGGGGCGCGGGCTTCGACGCACCGCAGGGCGCGCCCAGCCCGGCCGGCGGCGCACCGGCCCCGCCGGCCAACGGCGGTGGCTCGGCCACGGGCGGGCTGGACCCGCAGTCCATGGACCGGGCCGTCTCCAGTTGGTCGATCGCCACCCAGTCGGGGCGGATGCTCGCCGTCATCGACGTCTCCGGCTCGATGAAGGAGAAGGTGGCCAACGCCGGCAACGCGACCCGGCAGCAGGTCACCGTCGAGGCGGCCCGGCGGGGGCTGAACCTCTTCGACGACTCCTGGTCGATCGGGCTCTGGACGTTCTCCACGCAGTTGGTGGGCAACCGTGACCACCGGGAACTGGTCGCCATCGGGCCGTTGTCCCGTCAGCGCGGCAAGCTGGAGCAGTCGCTGGCCTCGATCCGCTCCTCGACCGGCAACACCGGCCTCTACGACACGGTGCTGGCGGCGTACCAGCAGGTGCAGGACAACTGGGAGCCCGGCCGGGTCAACTCGATCGTGCTGTTCACCGACGGCAAGAACGAGGACGCCGACGGCATCACGCAACAGAAGCTGCTGGGCGAGCTCAACAAGATCAAGGACCCGGAGCGGCCGGTGCAGGTCGTGATCATCGGTATCGGCAGCGACGTGAGCAAGGCCGAGTTGAAGTCGATCACCGACGTCACCGGCGGCGGGGCCTTCGTCACCGAGGACCCGACCAAGATCGGCGACATCTTCCTGAAGGCGATCGCGCTGCGCAAGGCCCCCGCCTGAGCCGCGACACAGCGCGGGGCGGGACCCGCGGACGGGACCGGTTGCCGTGGACCCTTTCCCCGAAAGGGGTTCCTCGGGGAAAGTAGTGACGGCAATGCGTCCGAAGCGATCGTCGAGCGCGGTTGCCGGGGCAGGATGTCCTGGTGCCCCTGCGCCGGGCCCGCGCATCGGGCTCGGCCCTCGGGCCGTCGGCGACCGAAGTGGGGAGGGCCGGTGACCTCAGCGACGCTGTTGACTCCCGCCAGCACGTCGTCGAAACCGGACGAACCACGACCAGGGCCGGCCCGCACCCGTGAGCGGGCCTACGTCCGCTCGCTGGTGGTGCTGGACACCACCGTCCTGACCGTCGCCGTGCTCGTCGGTTACGTCGCCCGGTTCGGCGACGAGACCCCCGGCGGCTCGAAGATCCCCTACGTCCTGGTCGCCCCCGGGCTGGTCCTCGCCTGGCTGGTCTCGCTGCGGGTGCTGCGCTGCTACGACGACCGCGTCCTCGGTTACGGCGCCGACGAGTACCGGCGGGTCAGCACCGCCAGCCTGCGTCTCGCCGGTGGCGTCGCGATCGCCGGCTACATCGCGGACGTCGGTGTCTCCCGGGGATTCCTCGGCATCTCCTTCGCCGTCGGCACGCTCGGCCTGGAGGTGGCGCGGTTCGCCGCCCGCAAGCGCCTGCACCGGGCGCGGTCCGAGGGCGCCGGCTGGTCGCGCAAGGTGCTGGTGGTCGGCGACACGGCCCACGTGCTGGAGTTGGTGCACACGCTGCGGCGCGAGCCGTACGCGGGCTACCAGGTCGTCGGCGCCTGCATCCCCGACGCGTTGCTGGCCCCGGTCGCGCAGCGGCTGGGCGACGTGCCCGTGGTCGGCTCGTTCCGCGGCATCCCCGAGGCGGCCACGGCCATCGGTGCGGACACCGTCGCGGTGACCGCCTCCGGCGAGTTGACCGCCACCCGGCTGCGCCGGCTGGGCTGGCAGCTGGAGGGCACCGGTATCGACCTGGTGGTGGCCCCCGCGTTGACCGACGTCGCCGGCCCGCGCATCCACACCCGCCCGGTCGCCGGCCTGCCGCTGATCCACGTCGAGGCGCCGGAGTTCCGTGGGGCCCGCAAGCTGGTCAAGGGCTTCGTCGACCGGGCCGTCTCCTCGGTGGCGCTGACGCTGCTGCTGCCGCTGCTGGCCGTCATCGCGCTGGCCATCAAGATCGACAGCCGGGGGCCGGTGCTGTTCCGGCAGACCCGGGTCGGGCAGGGCGGGCGGGAGTTCGGCGTCTACAAGTTCCGCACCATGGTGGTCAACGCGGACGCCCTGCTGGCCGCGCTGGCCGCCCGCAACGAGACCGACGGCCTGATGTTCAAGATGCGCGACGACCCGCGGGTGACCCGGGTCGGGCGGCTGCTGCGCAAGTGGTCGCTGGACGAGCTGCCGCAGCTGGTCAACGTCCTGCTCGGGCACATGAGCCTGGTCGGCCCGCGCCCGCCGTTGCCCTCCGAGGTGGCCCGCTACGACGGTGACGTGGCCCGCCGGCTGCTGGTCAAGCCCGGCATGACCGGCCTCTGGCAGGTCAGCGGTAGATCCGACCTGAGCTGGGAGGACGGCATCCGGCTCGACCTCTACTACGTGGAGAACTGGTCGCTCGCGGCCGACCTGACGATCCTCTGGAAGACCTTCGGTGCGGTGGTCAACAGCCGCGGGGCGTACTGAGCCTCAGTCCTGCGGGCCGGTCCAGTCCAGGCACACCACCACCGCGTCGTCGATCAGGTCGGCGGCCACGAACGCGCGCAGGTCGCCGATCAGCGCGCGGACGGCCTCCAGCGGCTCCATCGGCCCGGTCCGGCGCAGGAAACGCTCCAGCGCGGTCTCGCCGTACGGCACGTTATGCCCGGTGGCGTCGATGACGCCGTCGCTGACCACGAAGAGCCGATCGTCGCGGCACAGCTCGAAGCGCTGCTCCCGGTAGTCGGTGGCCTCGAACATGCCGAGGGGGAACTGCGCCTCCAGCGGCAGCTCCTGGACGTTCCCGCCGCGCAGCAGCATCAGGCGGGGCGACCCGGCGTCGACCACGGTGAGCACCCCCGAGCGCAGGTCCAGCTCCATCAGCAGCGTCGCGAGGTGCTGACCGCCCCGGTGCAGGTCGTAGACCGCCTGGTCGGCGAGGGCGGCCTGGTCGGCGAGGCCGAGGCCGGAGCGGCGGGCGTTGCGCAGCGCGTGGGTGGCGAGCGAGGTGAGCATCGCGGCGGCCACCCCCTCGCCCGTGCCGTTGATGGTCGACAGCCAGACCCGGCTGCCGTCGTCGGACCAGTCGAAGCTGTCGCCCCGCACCGCGTACGCCGGCTCGAGCTGCCCGGCGAGGCTGAACGACGGGCGGGTGCGGCTGCGGCCCGGGAGCATCTCCCACTGCATCTCGGCGGCGAGGGTGAGCCGCCTGCTGCGGTGCGCGCAGCGGTAGACGTCGGTGCCGCCGGTGACCGCGGCGATCTCGTGGGCGAGCGCGGTGGCGATCTGCGTCAGCTGGTCGAGCGCGGCCTGCCCGGTCGGCGCGGGCTCCACCACCAGGACGCCCCGGCGATCCCCGCGCATGGACACCGGCAGGTAGCCGGTGCCGGCCGCGACGATCGGGGTCTGGTGGTCGAAGCACCGCCAGGCGGGGTGCCCCGGCCCGGTGACGGGCTCGTCGCCGACGAGCGGCAGCAGCGCCGCCAACCGGTAGTCGACCAGGAGCAGCTCCACCCGGGTCGTGCCGTAGCCGGCGGCCAGGACGTCGGCGATCCGGTCCAGCAGGAGGTCGGCGGGCGCCTCGTTGAGGACACGCCGTGCCCGGTTGACCGGTTCGCTCATCATCGCTCCTTCTGCATGAGCCCAGACCAGCGGATTCGGAGTAGTCTCGGGCGCACCATGGCGGAAGTACACGGTCCGTACGGACCCGAGACGAGTATGGCGGTCGAGTTCGACGCGGTGGCCGATGCCCTGCTGACGGTCTGGGAGGCCGCGCGGGAGCGGACGACCAGTCGGGTCTCCGGCGCGCAGTTGCGTGCCATCATGCTGGTCGAGCAGCACGACGGCATCAACCTCCGCCGCCTGGCCACCGGGCTGGACATGCTGCTCTCCTCCGCCAGCCGGCTCTGCGACCGCCTGGTGGCCGCCGGCATGCTGGAGCGCGAGCCCGGCCGGTTCGACCGGCGGGAGATCTCGCTGCACCTCACCCCGGAGGCCCGCCGGCTCCTCACCGAGCTGCGGGACGACCGGCGCCAGCAGCTCGCGGCGATCCTCGCCGACATGACCCCCGAGGGGCGGCAGGCCCTGCTGCGGGGCATGCGGGAGTTCGACGAGGCGGCACGTCACCGCAACGCCTCCGTGCAGTCGGTCGAGGCGGACGATCCGTGGCCGGGCCGGCCGCAGGACCCTCCGGTCGGCCTGCCGACGCAGGACCGGCCGGGAAACGGGCCGCAGGTGGCCCGGACGGCCTGACCCCGGTCAGGCGGGGGCCGCCGCGACGACCAGCATCGCGATGTCGTCCTGGATCTGCCCGCCGAGCCACCTGTCGACGAGATCGAGGAGCCGGTCCACCAGCGCGGCCGGGGTCGACCCGGCGGCCGAGGCCAGCGCCGCGTGCAGCCGTTCCTCGCCGAACATCTCCTGGCCGTCGGGGCCGCCCCGCGCCTCGACGACCCCGTCGGTGTACGCGAACAGCAGTTCGCCGGGGGCGAGGCGGAGTTCCACCTCGGCGAACCGGGCGGCGGCGAGCGCGCCCACCGGCATCCCTCCGACCGCGACCGGGGTGACCCCGCCGTCGGCGTGGATCCGCAGCGGGGACGGGTGGCCGCCCCCGGCGATCCGGACGGTGACCCCGCCGTCGGGCGCGGCGTGGAGGGTGCCGAGCAGCAGGGTGGTGAACTGGCTGCGGCGGGCCGCGTCCGGTGCGTCGAAGAGCGCGTGGTTGAGCAGCCCCATCAACTCCAGCGGCCGCTGCTCGACCAGGCGCAGGGTCCGCAGGGACTGGCGGACCCGCCCGGTGAGGACGGCCGCGCCGACGCCCTTGCCGGCCACGTCGCCGAGGGCGAAGATCGCGCCACCCGGGACGCGGAACACGTCGTAGAAGTCGCCGCCGATGCGCAGCCCGTCGCCGGCCGCCCGGTAGCCGCCCGCGAGGACGGTGCCCGGCACGGCCGGCAGGTCGGGCGGGAGCAGGCTGTTCTGCAGCACCCGGGCGAGGTGGACCTGCCCGCCGTAGAGTTCGGCGGCGCCGAGGGCGGCGCCCGCGCGGGCGGCGAACTCCCGGGCCAGTTCGATGTCGTGGCGGGCGAAGTCGGCCCGTCCGACGCGGCGGACCAGCACGAGGGCGCCGGTGGCGCGCCCCGCCCCCGGCATGGGACAGGCCAGCACGGTGCCGGGTGGGCCGAACCCGGGCGGGAGCACGGCGGCCAGGTCGGCCGCCTCCCCGTCCGGCCACGGGGACGGGCCCGCCGGGTGGCCGGCCAGCGCCTCGGCCAGCTCCGGCAGCGAGCCGGTCAGCGACCAGGGCGCGAGCCCGGTCACCGGGGCGGGGTCGCTTCCGTCGTAGCGGATCCAGTGCGGCTGGCCCTCCGTCGGCGCAGGCGGCAGGTGGACCACCATGGCCAGGTCGGCGAGGTAGGGCACGGGCATCATCGTGGCGGTCCGCAGCGTCTGCTCGCGCTGGAGGGAGCGCCCGAGACGGCTGCCGGCCTCGGCGAGGAACGCCGTCCGGGAGCGCTCGACCTGTAGCGCCTCGACGCGCGCGTGCTCCTCGGTGACGTCCCGCACGTACCAGGCGTGCCGCCCGTCGGTGAGGTCGCGCCGTACGCCGTGCAGCCGGCGGCCACCGTGCTCGGCGGCGAAGCTGTCCGCTCCCGACGCCACCGCCCGGGCCACGGCCGGCACCGCACAGGCGTGCAGGTCCGTGCCGGGCGCGGCCTCGGGGAGGAGCGCCCTGGCCGTCGCGTTGACCAGCGTGACCGACCCGGCCCGATCCACCATCACCACCGCCTCGGTGAGCCCGTCGAGCACCTCCCGGGCGAGCCCGGAGTCGACCGGTCGCGCGGCGTCGGGGGAGCGGCCGGAACGCCCGCCGTCGGTGGGGCCCTTGACACCGTCCCGGGAGGCGGTGGTCACCGCCGCTCGCCGGGCGCCCCGGTCTGTCGACCTGTGCGCATGGTGGTCGTGCACTCCTCGGATCTGGTCGTTGCCTGAGGGCAAGCGTACCGAGGCGGAGCCGCGCCGCCATCGGAGGAACGGGGACTCAGGCCGGGCGGGCCAGCCAGCCGGTCGGCTGGTCCAGGATCCGGCGGACCACCGAACCGGCCCCGCCGACGGCCGCGGCGGCGGCGCCGAGGGTCGCCGGGCGGACGGTGACCGGTGACCAGGCCGCGGTGAGCACCCGCCGGGAGACCTCGGCGAGCACCGGCGGGCACAGCCACGGCGCCAGCGGGGCGTATCCGCCGCCGAGTACCACGGTGTCCAGGTCCAGCAGGTTGACCACGCCGGCGACGGCGACGCCCAGGGCGGTCCCGGCCTCGGCCAGGGCCCGGAGCGCGGCCGGGTCACCGGCTCCGGCCAGCTCGGCCAGCCGGGTCGTCGCGGTGTCCGCCGGGAGGTCCGCGCCGCCGAGCCCGGCCGCCGCGAGGACCGCCTCCTGCCCGGCGTACGTCTCCAGGCAGCCCCGGCCACCGCACCGGCAGGGCGGGCCGTCGGGCCGGATCGTGATGTGACCGATCTCGCCGCTCCAGCCGCGCGTGCCCCGGAACAGCGACCCGTCGAGCACGATCCCGGCGCCGATGCCGACCTCCCCGGAGATGTGCAGGAAGCTGGCCCGGTCACCGGGCCCGGCGTGCAGCTCGCCCAGCGCGGCGAGGTTGGCCTCGTTGTCGACCACCAGCGGCGGTACGCCGTCGACGTGCGCGGTCAGCGGCGCGGCCCGGCCGAGCAGCGCGGGTACGGGCACGTCGCGCCAGCCGAGGTTGGGCGCGAGCCGGACCAGGCCCGCCTCGCCGACCAGGCCGGGGACCGCGAGGGCCGCGCCGGCCAGCGTGAGCCGCTCGCGGGTGGCCTCGGCGCGGGCGTCGGCGGCCAGGTCGGCCAGCCGGGCGAGCGCCTCGGCGGGGGAGAGGGGCCGCAGGTCGGCGCGGTGCACCCGGTGGTGGCGGACCCGGCCGGCGAGGTCCACCACGCAGGCCGCCAGGTAGTCGACGTTGACCTCCAGGCCGAGCCCCGCCGGGCCGTCGGTGGCGAGCACCAGGCCCCGCGAGGGCCGCCCCGCGCCGGTGCGGGGGGTCGGCTCCGCCTCGGCCACCAGACGGCCGGCGAGCAGGTCCTCCACGACGGCCGAGACGGTGGCCCGGGTGAGGCCGGTGCCGGCGGCCAGTTCGGCCCGCGAGGGCGGGCGGTCGGCGGCGGCGATCCGGCCGAGCACCACGGCGAGGTTCCACTCGCGCAGGCTGCCCTGCCGTACCGCCGTCGGGGCGTCGGGTCGGGTCACCCCTTGACACTGTCACAGGTCGACCAAATAATTCAACCACTGAACAAATAGCGGACGACACCCGGAGGTCTGCCATGGCACCCCGTCCCACCCCCGCCGACAAGTTCTCCTTCGGCCTCTGGACGGTGGGCTGGCCGGGCCGCGACCCGTTCGGCGACGCCACCCGCGCCGACCTGGACCCGGTCGAGACGGTGCACCGGCTCGCGGAGCTGGGCGCGTACGGGATCACGTTGCACGACGACGACCTCGTGCCCTTCGGCGCGGACGCCGCCACCCGCGACCAGCACGTGGCCCGCTTCCGCAAGGCGCTCGACGAGACGGGCCTGGTGGTCCCGATGGTGACCACCAACCTCTTCACCCACCCCGTCTTCAAGGACGGCGGCTTCACCAGCAACGACCGCGACGTCCGGCGGTACGCGCTGCGCAAGGTGCTGCGCAACGTCGACCTCGCCGCCGAACTCGGCGCGCGCACCTTCGTGATGTGGGGCGGCCGGGAGGGCGCCGAGTACGACCTCGCCAAGGACGTCCGGGCCGCGCTGGACCGCTACCGGGAGGCCGTCGACCTGCTCTGCCAGTACGTCGTCGACTCCGGCTACGACCTGCGCTTCGCCCTCGAACCGAAGCCGAACGAGCCGCGCGGCGACATCCTCCTGCCCACCGTCGGGCACGCCCTGGCCTTCATCTCCACCCTGGCCCGTCCCGAGCTGGTCGGGCTCAACCCGGAGGTGGGCCACGAGCAGATGGCCGGCCTGAACTTCGCCCACGGCATCGCCCAGGCGCTCTGGCAGGGCAAGCTGTTCCACATCGACCTCAACGGGCAGCGCGGCGTCAAGTACGACCAGGACCTCGTCTTCGGCCACGGCGACCTGCTGAACGCGTTCGCCCTGGTCGATCTGCTGGAGCACGGCGGCCCCGGCGGCGGGCCCGCCTACGACGGGCCCCGGCACTTCGACTACAAGCCCTCGCGCACCGAGGACATGAGCGGCGTCTGGGCGTCGGCGGCGGCGAACATGCGCACCTACCTCCTGCTGAAGGAGCGCGCGGCAGCGTTCCGGGCGGACCCGGAGGTCGCCGAGGCGCTGGCCGCGAGCCGGGTCGCCGACCTCGGCACCCCGACGCTCGCGCCGGGGGAGGGCTACGCGGAGCTGGTCGCGGACCGGTCCGCGTTCGAGGAGTTCGACGTCGCCGGGGCCGCCGCGAAGGGCTTCGGCTTCGTCCGGCTCAACCAGCTCGCCGTCGAGCACCTGCTCGGCGCCCGCTGAGGGCCGCCGGCGATGCCGATCGTCGCGGGGGTCGACTCCTCGACCCAGTCCTGCAAGGTCGTCGTCCGGGACGCCGAGACCGGCGCCCTGCTCCGGCAGGGGCGGGCGCCGCACCCGGACGGCACCGAGGTCGACCCGGCGGCGTGGTGGTCCGCGCTGGGCGCGGCGGTCGACGCCGCCGGCGGGCTGACCGACGTGGTGGCGGTCTCCGTCGCCGGGCAGCAGCACGGCATGGTGTGCCTCGACGACAAGGGCGGGGTGGTCCGGCCGGCGCTGCTGTGGAACGACACCCGTTCCGCCGGGGCCGCCGCCGAGCTGGTCGCGGAGGCCGGCGGCGGGGAGGCCGGGCGCCGGTTCTGGGCGGACGCGGTGGGCAGCGTGCCGGTGGCCAGCTTCACCGCCACGAAGTTGCGCTGGCTGGCCCGCCACGAGCCGGAGCGCGCGGCGCGGGTCGCGGCGGTCTGCCTGCCGCACGACTGGCTGACCTGGCGGCTGGCCGGCGCGCCGGGCCTGGCGGCGCTGCGTACCGACCGGGGCGACGCCAGCGGCACCGGCTACTGGTCCCCGGCCACCGGCGACTACCGGCTCGACCTGCTGGAGCAGGCGTTCGGGCGGCGGCCGCACGTGCCCACCGTGCTCGGCCCGGCGGAGCCGGCCGGGGTCATACGCGCCGACGCCCTCCCGGGCCTGCCGGCCGGCGGGGCGGCGCTCGGCCCGGGCACCGGCGACAACGCCGCCGCCGCGCTCGGCGTCGGCGCGGGCCCGGGCGACGTGGTCGTCTCGATCGGCACCTCCGGCACCGTGTTCAGCGTCGCCGACGCCCCCGCCGCCGACCCGAGCGGCGCCGTCGCCGGGTTCGCCGACGCCACCGGCCGCTTCCTGCCCCTGGTCTGCACGCTCAACGCGGCCCGGGTGCTCGACGCCGCCGCGTCGATGCTGCGGGTCGACCTGGACGAGTTGGCCGGCCTGGCGCTCTCCGCTCCCGCCGGCGCGGACGGGCTGGTCATGGTGCCCTACCTGGAGGGCGAGCGGACGCCCGACCGGCCGCTGGCGTCCGGGGCCGTGCACGGGCTGACCCTGCGCACCTCGACGGCGGCCCACCTGGCGCGCGCCGCCGTCGAGGGGCTGCTCTGCGCCCTCGCCGACGGCCTCGACGCGCTCACCGCCCAGGGCGCGACGGTGCGTCGGGTGATCCTGGTGGGCGGGGGCGCCCGCTCGGCGGCGGTGCGCCGGATCGCGCCGCAGGTCCTCGGCGTACCGGTGGTCGTCCCGCCCCCCGGCGAGTACGTCGCCGACGGCGCCGCCCGCCAGGCCGCCTGGGTCGCCCTGGGCGGCGCGGCGCCCCCCGCCTGGTCCGTGGCCGGCACGGAGGAGTACGCGGACACCCCCGTCCCCGCCATCCGGGAGCGGTACGCCGCCGCCCGCGCGCACTTCCTCGACCGGCTCGACCCGGCCGTCGGGTAAACGACTGTACGGGCTGGACCGGGCTCGCGATCATCGACGGATGCGAACCACCCCCGAAATGGACGAGGCGCCCGGAACCGGCATTCCCTCGATGCTCCAGTACGACGACGCGGACACCCCCTGCGACGTCATCGACGCGTTGGTCCTCGCGGACTTCGTCACCGGCCGGCACCCGTGGTCGCACACCGTCCGGCTCTCCCGGGTGCGTCCCGACGCGCCACTGACCGTCCCCGACGGGCGGCTGCTGCGTACGGCGGTGGAGAACCGGCAGCGCTCCCGGCTGCTGGCCGGTGACGGCTGGACGGCCCGGGTGGTCACCTGGAAGGGGCGCGGCGCCGAGGTGACGGTCACGGCGGTCTCCGAGGAGGTGGGTCAGTCGGCCCTCGACCGGATCGTCGACGGCGCCGCCGAGCAGGAGGACCCGGGTGCCGGCCGGATCGGCTTCTGGCACCAGAACCCCCGCCGGGGCAGCCAGCGCGACGTGCGCGCCATCGCCGCGCCGGAGTGGGCGGAGATCCGGCCGAACTACGCCGCCGCCGCCCGCGACGCGCTCGACGAGCTGATGGCGACCACCCCGGAGCGCCTCGCCGGCCGGCTGGTGCTGCTGCACGGGGCACCCGGAACGGGGAAGACCACGGCACTGCGCGCGCTGGCCCGGCAGTGGCGTGACTGGTGCCAGGTCGACGCCGTGCTCGACCCGGACGTGCTCTTCGCCGACACGGCGTACCTGTCCGAGGTGGCGGTCGGCGACGAGGACGGCGAGCCGGGGACGGGCCGACGGTGGCGGCTGCTCATCCTGGAGGACTGCGACGAGCTGATCCGGGGCGAGGCGAAGCAGGCCGCCGGCCAGGCCCTGTCCCGGCTGCTCAACCTCACCGACGGGCTGCTCGGGCAGGGGCGCGACGTACTCGTCGCGATCACCACGAACGAGGACCTGTCCCGGCTGCACCCGGCGGTGGTCCGCCCGGGGCGCTGCCTGGCGCGCATCGAGGTGGGCGCGCTGTCGTACGAGGAGGCGACCGGATGGCTGGGCACGGCGGCGGGGGTGCCACCACAGGGCGCCACCCTCGCCGAGCTGTACGCGCTGCGGGCGGGCACGCCGGCCGCGCCCGCCGCCGCGCCCGTGATCGGCGGCTATCTCTGAGCGGCCCGGCGCGCCCGCGCGTCGTCACCCGCCCGTGACCTGACCCTGGTTGGCTGCCGCACATGACCTTGACCAGGGGTGGGCCGGCGCGGGCCCGGGGCGGGACGCGGGCGCACCGGCTCTACAGCGTCGTGGTCTTCGTGCTGCTCGCCTCGCTGGACAACGTCGCGATCGGTCTGGTGCCCCCGCTGTACGGGCCCATCTCCGACGCCTTCGAGGTGCCGCAGCGGCTGCTCGGTCTGGTCACCGCCGTGAGCTTCCTGGCCAGCGCGGTGGCCGCCGTCGGCTGGGCGTACGTCGGCGACCGCACGAACCGCAAGCCGCTGCTGATGGTCGGCACCCTGATCTGGGCGCTCGGCACGGGCGGCAGCGCGCTGGCGGCGAACTATCCCACCTTCCTGGCGGCGCAGATCGTGGCGGCGGTCGGGCTGGGCGCGGTCGGCTCCGTCGGGTTCTCGGTCGTCACCGACCTGATCTCGCCCCGCCGCCGGGGGCTGGTGATGAGCTTCTGGGGGCTGTCCCAGGGCGTCGGCACGCTGGCCGGCACGCTGGTGGGCGGGCTGCTCGGGGCCACCGACTGGCGGCGGCCGTTCCTGCTGCTGACCGTGGTCGGCCTGGCGGCGACCGGCGCCTACCTGTTCACCTACGACATCCGGCGCGGGCAGAGCGAGCCGGAGCTGGCCGGCGCGCTGGCCGAGGGCGCGGAGTACGACTACCGGATCAGCCGGGAAGATCTGCCAAGGATCCTGGGCCGCCGTACGAACCGCTGGCTGATCCTCCAGGGCCTCACCGCCCAGGCGGCCTTCGGGTCACTGGTCTGGCTGCCGGTGCTCTTCGCCGAGCGGGCCGAGGACCAGGGCTACTCCGCCGCCACCGCCGTTGTCGTGGGCAGCGTCTTCGCCACCCTGTTCCAGCTCGGCGGGGTGCTCTCCATCATCGGCGGGCTGGTCGGCGACGCGCTGCAACGCCGTACGCCCCGGGGCCGGGCGCTGGTCGCGGCGGTGGGCATCCTCGCGGCGCTGCCGTTCTACCTGGTCCTCTTCTTCGTGCCGGTACGCATCGACGTGCCCGACGGCGCCGGGGCGGGGGCGGTCGTCCGGGCGGTGCTGGCCAGCGTGTTCACCGAGCCGACGGTCGGGCTGAGCCTGCTCACGGCGGTGGTGGCGCTGGCGCTCACCTCGGCCAACTCGCCGAACTGGTTCGCCCTGATCGCCGACGTCAACCCGCCCGAGCACCGGGGCACCGTCTACAGCCTGGGCAACCTGGTCAACGGCGTCGGCCGCGCGGCCGGCAACGGGCTGGTCGGGGTGGCCTTCCACGGCCTGCGGGCGGCCTTCCCGCCGCCGCTGAACTACGCCGTCGGGCTGGCCGCCTTCCAACTCTTCTTCATCCCGACGGGCGTCATGTACTGGCTCGCCTCGCGGACCTCGCCGGGCGACATCACCGCCGTCCGCGACCTGCTGGCCGTCCGCGCCGAACGCCTGACGGAGTGAACCGCTGGCGGTCCGTCCGGGTCGGTTCGCAGGTCCGCCGCGTTCTTCGCGCCTCGCCTCAGATGCCGTGTCGTCCGACGGTCCGACATTGGGCCTGGTCATACGAAGGGCACTCGAACTGACTGGGCCTCATTGTCGAATGTCAATCTTGCGCCCGGGTCGGGCGGGTACTACTGTTGCTGGGCATACGGCTCAGTCGAACGGGGAGAAATTGATGACTGTCGGAAAGCGTGTCTCCGCCATAGCCGCAACCGCAATGGTCGGTCTTTCGATCGGAATTCTGCAGCCGACTGCGGCCAGCGCCGCCAGCTGCACCTCTAACGTCTGCACCTACAGCGGGGCGAACTTCACTGGCACCGAGGCCACCTCCGGGGGGAACGCGGGGGTGTGCTACCTGGGTGGCCCGATCCGATCCATAGTCAACAACTCATCCCGCAGTATCGTCGTCTACGAATTGAACAACTGCCGAATCGATGGCTTCAAGACGCGAACTGTCGACCCTTACACGTCGGTTTCGAGCATGAGTTTCACGGGATACAGCTACAAGTCGCTCGTTCTTCCCGCTCCCCCGGCCTGATCCCCTCTTCCGAGCTCGACGCGTCGACGATACGCGGCAAAGCGCCGTGCAGGGGACGGTACGGCGGCGCGCCCGGCGAGTGAGCGCGGGCGCGCCGCCGCACCGTCCTTTTATGGCACCGGATCCGGGGCACACCAGACCCTCGGTGCACCTCAGCCGCGGATCCAGACCGTGACGTCGGTGGGCACCGTACCGTCCTCGGTCAGCGGCGCGCTGGTCAGCGCCAGCTCGCCGCCGGCGGGCAGCGGCACGGCGGCGGCGCCGAAGTTGGTCAGCACGGTCAGCCCACCGTTGCGGAACGAGAGCACCTCGTCGCCGGAGGCGAGCCACTTCAGCGTGCCCTCACCGAGCCGGTGCTCGCGGCGCAGCCGCAACGCCGTCCGGTACAGCTCGTACGTCGAGCCGGGCGCGTCCCGCTGCCGGTCCAGGGCGTACTCCGCCCAGCTCGACGGCTGCGGCAGCCAGCTCGCGTCGGTCGGCCCGAAGCCGTACGAGGGGGCGTCGGCCTCCCACGGGATCGGCACCCGGCAGCCGTCCCGGCCCCGTTCGGTGTGCCCGCTGCGCCGCCAGGTCGGGTCCTGCCGGGCCTCGTCGGGCATCGTGGTGTGCTCGGGCAGGCCCAGCTCCTCGCCCTGGAAGAGGTAGGCCGAGCCGGGCAGGGCGAGCATCAGCAGGGTGGCCGCCCGGGCCCGGCGCAGGCCGAGTGCGGCGTCGGGCTGCGGGTCGCCGATGCCGATGCCGTTGGGCCGCCGGCCGCCGATCGGCAGACCCAGCCGGGAGGCGTGCCGGACCACGTCGTGGTTGGAGAGCACCCAGGTGGTCGGGGCGCCCACGGTGTCGGTGGCCTCCAGCGAGCGGGTGATCACCGCGTACTGGGCCGGCGCGGTCCACGCGGCGAGCAGGTACTCGAAGTTGAACGCCTGGTGCATCTCGTCGGGGCGGACGTAGCGGGCCAGGCGCTCGGCCGGCTCGACCCACGCCTCGGCGACCAGGATCCGTTCGTCCGGGTAGCCGTCCAGCAGCCGCCGCCAGTCCCGGTAGATCTCGTGCACGCCGTCCTGGTCCCACATCGGCGGGCGCGGCTTGTCGACCTCCTGGCCGGAGAGGATCTCCTGCGGCTCCCGCCAGTCGGCCAGATCGGCCTGCTTGATCAGGCCGTGCGCCACGTCGACGCGGAAGCCGTCGACGCCGCGGTCCAGCCAGAACCGCAGCACGTCCAGGAACTCCTCCCGGACCTCGGGGTTGTCCCAGTTCAGGTCGGGCTGGCCGGAGTCGAACAGGTGCAGGTACCACTGGCCGGGGCGGCCGTCGGCCTCGGTGACGCGGGTCCAGGCCGGCCCGCCGAAGACGCTCGTCCAGTCGTTCGGCGCCTGCGCGCCGTCGGGGCCCGACCCGTCCCGGAAGATGTAGCGCGAGCGCTCCGGGCTACCGGGGTCGGCGGCGAGCGCCGCGGTGAACCACCGGTGTGCCGCCGACGTGTGGTTGGGCACGAGGTCGACGATGACCCGCAGCCCGCGCGAGTGCGCCTCGGCGATCAACCGGTCGGCGTCGGCGAGGGTGCCGAAGAGCGGGTCCACGTCCCGGTAGTCGGCCACGTCGTACCCGGCGTCGGCCTGCGGCGACGGATAGAACGGCGACAGCCAGAGCGCGTCCACGCCCAGTTCCACGAGGTGGTCCAGGCGGGCGGTGATGCCGGGCAGGTCGCCGATGCCGTCGCCGTCGGAGTCGGCGAAGGAGCGCGGATAGACCTGGTAGATGGTGGCCCTGGTCCACCAACCGGTGGCCGGGGCGACGGGCGTGTCCTGGTGCGTCGGGTTGCTGTTCAGGGCCTTCTCCCGTGTGTCGAGCCGGACGGTCGGATACGGCCGGGCGTCGCCGTTTCCCGTTAGTGTGCCCGGGGTGCCGCGGTCGATTCACGCACGATCAGCCGAGTGGGCAGGATCACCGGCGACCCCGGCGGGTCGAGCTGGGGGCCGCTCCGCTGCCTGCGGACGCCGGGCTCCAGCGGGTCGAGCAGGATCCGCGCGGCGAGCCGACCCTGCTCCGCCGCGGGCTGGGCGATCGTGCTCAGCCCGAGCACGCTGGCCAGGTCGTGGTCGTCGACGCCGATCACGCTGACGTCCTGCGGCACCCGCAGGCCGGCGTCGCGCAGCGCCGTCATCGCCCCCATCGCCATCTCGTCGCAGGCCGCGAAGATCGCCGTCGGCGGGTCGCCGCGCCGCAGCAGCTCCTCGGTGGCCCGCGTACCGCCGCTGATGGTGAACTGCGACTCCACGTCGAGGTGGGGGTCCGGGGTGATCCCGGCGTCGCACAGCGCCTCCTGGTAGCCGCGCCGCCGGTCGAGGTGGGTGGTGTAGGCCAACTCGTCGTCCGGGTCGCCGGAGATGTGGGCGATCCGCCGGTGGCCCAGGTCGAGCAGGTGCCGGGTGGCGGTCCGCGCGACGCCCACGTCGTCGATGCGTACGCAGGGCCAGCCGGGCACCACCGTGCCGGAGCTGATGGTCACCCCGGGCAGCTTCAGCTTCGTCAGGGCGGTCAGGTCGGCGGGGCGCAGTGGCGTGGCGGCCAGCATGATCGCGTCGACGCGCTTGTGCAGGTTGGCGGTGCGTAGCACCCGCTGACGGATCTGCTCCCGCCCGCCGAGGTTGTAGAGCAGCAGGTCGTAGCCCGCCTGCTGGAGGACGTCCTCGACCGCCTCGACGACGGTGCCGAAGAACCACCGGGTGATGCGGGGGACGACGACGGCCACGGTGCCGGTGCGCCCGCCGGCCAGCCGCGAGGCGCTCGGCGAGACGGCGTACTCCAGCTGCTCGGCCGCCGCGAGCACCCGGCGGCGGGTCGCGGCCGAGACCGTCGGCAGCCCCCGCAACGCCCGGGACACGGTGGCGGTGGAGACCCCGGCCAGGCGTGCGACATCATCGATTCTCGTCACGTACCCCCCGCTCCGCCCCGCTCCGCCGCCGCCGGGGACCCGGCGGCGGCGGAGAGACCTCAGCCCTTGACGCTGCCGGCGAGCAGGCCGCGCACGAAGTAGCGCTGGAGGGACAGGAAGACGATCAGCGGTACGACGATCGAGATGAACGCGCCAGCCGTGAGCCGCTGCCACTCGTTGCCCCGGGTGCCGGCCAGTTCGGCCAGCCGGACGGTGAGCGGGGCGGTCTCGTTGCCGCCACCGGCGAAGATCAGCGCGACCAGCAGGTCGTTCCAGACCCAGAGGAACTGGAAGATGCCGAACGCGGCCAGCGCCGGGGTGATCAGCGGCAGCACGATGGAGCGGAAGATCTTCGGGTGGGTGGCCCCGTCGACGCGGGCGGCCTCCATCAGGTCACCCGGGAGCTGCGAGATGAAGTTGTGCAGCAGGAAGACGGCGAACGGCAGCGCGAAGCAGGTGTGGGCGAACCACACCTGTGCGAACTTCTGTTCGTCGACCAGGTCCCAGGCCGGCATGAGGGTGACCCCGGCGACGGTGACGCCGGTGGAGAAGAACTTCAGCAGCGGCACCAGGGCCATCTGGAGCGGCACGATCTGCAACGCGAAGATCGCGATGTACATCCAGTCCCGCCCCCGGAAGTTGATCCAGGCGAGCGCGTACGCGGCCAGGGCCGCGAAGGCGAGCGGGAAGAGCACCGACGGGATGGTGATCGCCAGCGAGTTGATGAAGTAGCTGGCGAGCTGCGGCGACGACGAGGAGCTCCCGAAGAGCACCTCCTGGTAGTTCTCCAGCGTGAACGACGGGTTGGTGAAGAAGGTCCACCACCCGCTGGTCTTGATCTCGTCCTCCGGCCGGACGGAGGAGATGAGCAGGCCGAAGGTGGGGATGGTCCAGAGCACCGCGATGACGATCGACACGAGGGTCGCGGTACGGCTGTTCAGCCGCTTGCGGACGCGCCCGGCGGCGCTGGTGCCACGGCCGGCGGTCTTCTGGGTGCCGGCGGCGACGGTGGGCGTTGCGGTGGTCATCTCAGCCCTCCCGCTGCTGACGGAGGTTGCGGATCTGGTAGATCACGATCGGGATCACCAGGACGAACAGGAAGACCGCCAGCGCCGAGCCCTGCCCGTTCTCGCCGTACCGGAACGCCTGGTTGTACATCTCGTTGGCGATGACGCTGGTGTCGTAGTTGCCGTTGGTCGACGTGCGGACGATGTCGAAGACCTTGAGGGTGGCGATCGACAGCGTCACCACGACCACGATCAGCGCCGGCCGGATGCTCGGCATGGTGATCTGCCAGAACATCTGCCACGGGGTGACCCCGTCGAGCCGCGCCGCCTCCACGATGTCGGCGGGGATCGCCTTGATCGCGGCGGAGAGCACCACCATCGCGAAACCGGCCTGGATCCAGACCATGATCACGATCAGCAGCAGCGTGTTCAGCGGTGACTCCAGCAGCCACTGCTTCGGCTCGCCGCCGAGGCTGACCACGATCTGGTTGAGCAGGCCGATCTGCTCCTGGTCCTCACTCCGGTAGGCGTAGACGAACTTCCAGATGATGCTGGCGCCGACGAAGGAGATCGCCATCGGCAGGAAGATCAGTGACTTGGCCACCGCCTCGAACCGGGCCTTGTCCACCATCACGGCGTAGAGCAGGCCGAACGAGGTGGCCACCAGCGGGACGAGGAGCACCCAGACCAGAGTGTTGATCAACACACGGACGATGGAGTCCTCGGAGAACATCCAGCCGTAGTTGCGCAGCCCGACCCAGTCGTTGCTGTTCGCGTCCATGAACGACAGCATCGTGGTGCGGATGGCCGGGACCACCAGCCCGATGGTGAGCAGCAGCAGCGTCGGCAACAGGAAGAAGAGCGCGAACATGCCCTCGCGCGGCTTACGCCGGCGGGGGAGCGGGGCGCCGCTGGCGGAGGCGGCAACGATCTGCTCCTCCCGGCGGCGGGCGAACCAGGCCGGCACCACGTCGAGGAGCAGGAGCAGACCGCCCACCACCGCGACGAAAGCGATCAGCCCGTACATCAGCATGAGGAACTTCGGCTGTTCCTCAGCGAAGTCGAACTCCATCGACCCTCCCAGGTCTCTGATCAGCCGGTGGGCCGGCCCGCGTGCGCGGACCGGCCCACCGGTTCAGATCACTTCCAGCTGCCCTCGATGCCGTCGAGCACCGTCTTGGTGTCCTTGCCGTTGATCCAGTCGACCATGCCCTTCCAGAACGTGCCCGCGCCGACGGCCGCCGGCATCAGGTCCGAGCCGTCGAAGCGGAAGACGGTGGACTTGTCCTGGAGGATCTGGACGGAGAGCTTGTCGATCGGGTTGGCGACGTTGGCCAGGTCGAGCTTGTTGTTGGCCGACACCCAGTCACCGATCTTGGCGCGGCTGTTGGCGTACTCGCCCGAGGCGAGGTACGTCTGCACAGCCTGGACCTCGGGGCGGTCGTTGAAGGCCGCGACGAACTCGCCGCCACCCAGCACCGGCTTGCCCTTGCTGGCGTCGATCGCCGGGAAGTAGAACGCGAAGACGTCGCCGTCCTCGGCCACCTTGGTGCCCTTCGGCCACTGGTTGGCGTAGAAGGACGCCTGGCGGTGCAGCGCGCACTTGCCCGTGGTGATCGGCAGGCCGGCCTCGCCGAAGGCGGTGGTGGCGATGCTCTTCACGCCGCCGTATCCGCCGTTCATGTACTTCTCGTTCTTCAGGATGGTGCCGGCCTTGTCGACGGCCTCGGCGACCTTCGGGTCGTTGAACGGGATGCCGTGGCTCGTCCACTGGTCGTAGACCTCGGGGGTCTGCGTCCGCAGCAGCACGTCCTCGATCCAGTCCGTGGCCGGCCAGCCGGTGGCGTCACCGGACTCGATGCCGGCGCACCACGGCTTGGCGCCGGTGCCCGCGATCTGGTCGCTGAGCTTGATCAGCTCGTCCCAGCTGGTCGGGACCGTCCAGCCCTTCTCCTTGAAGGTCTTCGGCGAGTACCACACGAAGGACTTCACGTTGGAGCCGAGCGGAGCGCCGTAGAGCTGGCCGTTGACGGTGCTGTACTTCAGCCAGTCGGCCGGGTAGTTCTCCTCGGCCATCTTCTTGGTGTCGGCGCCGACCGGCTTGAGCTTGCCCGAGTCGACGAAGCGCTTGACCAGACCCGGCTGCGGGATGAACGCGAGGTCGGGGGCGTTGCCGCCGTCGACCCGGACACCGAGCTGCGCCTCGAACTCGGCGCTGCCCTCGTGGTCGATCTTGATGCCGGTGCAGTCCTCGAACTGCTTCCAGGACTCCGCGAGGCGGTCGGCCTCGACGTCCCGGATCGACGAGTAGATCGTGACCTTCTTGCCGTCGTTGTCGCCGTACTTCTCGTATGCGGCGCACTCCGCGGAGCCCGCGGAGCCACTCTTCTTGTCGTCACCGGTGCCGCAGGCCGTGGCGCTCAGCGCCAGCCCCAGTACGCCGGCGATCGCGAAAGCCTGGCGTGATCTGGCAAACGCCATGCCGTTCTCCTTCCTTGCCGGCGCGTCAGGGATCGAACCCGCGCCGGTCCGATGGGCGTCACCACATGTAAGCGCTTGCATGTGGGCTGGTCCACCCCTATCCGGACACGAGCGAGTAACAATCCGGAAACCGCAGACCCCCCTATTGGGCGCGCTCCCACACGGGAATTCGACCTCTTCCCATCGATGTTATTTTCTGACACCCTGAGGCCAGGCAATCGAAAGATTTCAACATAGGAGGTGCTGGATGGCTAAGCGTTGGTTGGGCCTGCTGGCGGCCGGTCTGCTCGCCGCGGGCGTGCTGGTCCCGGCGGCCCCGGCGATGGCCGCCCCCACGTTCAAGGTGCCGTTCCCGTGCGGGCAGACCTGGTCCGGCCAGACCCGGTCGGCCCACAGCCCGGCGTACGCGGTGGACTTCAACCGCACGGACGACCTCGGCGACCCGGTGGTGGCGAGCGCCCCGGGCACCGTCGACCGGGTCACCGATCTCGGCGGCACCAGCTACGGAAAGTACGTCCGGATCAGCCACGCGGGCGGCTACCACACCTACT
The DNA here is from genome assembly GCF_043197615.1 of Micromonospora sp. NPDC049048. Lineage (NCBI taxonomy): Bacteria > Bacillati > Actinomycetota > Actinomycetes > Micromonosporales > Micromonosporaceae > Micromonospora > Micromonospora sp. NPDC049048. Next base: position 1,014,243 of record NZ_JBICTM010000001.1, read on the forward strand.
ACGCCCACCTCAACGGCTTCAACGTCTCCGTGGGCCAGAGCGTCGGCTACGGCAAGGTGATCGGCTGGGTCGGCAGCACCGGTGGCTCCACAGGTCCGCACCTGCACTACGAGCAGCGGCTCAACGGCGCCGACATCCAGGTGCGGTTCAACGGTGCGCTCGCCCTCTACTGGGGCACGAAGAACTACAGCAGCGACAACGGCTGCGCCAGCAGCACCGGCTCCGGCACGATCAACACCACCAGCGGGGTCGCGCTGACCGTGCGCTCCGGCCCCGGCACCGGCTACAGCTCCGTCGGCACCATCGCCGACGGCGCCCGGGTGACCATCCAGTGCCAGACCAGCGGCACCAGCGTCACCGGCACCTACGGCACCAGCACCATCTGGGACAAGATCGGCGCCGGACGCTTCGTCTCCGACGCGTACGTCTACACCGGCTCCGACGGCTACATCTCCGGCGTTCCCCGCTGCTGAGTGAGCGACGCGGGGCTCCGGCAGCGCCGGGGCCCCGCGTCGTCGTGCCTGCCGCCGCCGACCGGACGACGACGCCGACCGGACATCGCCGCCGACCCGCGCGATCCGGTCGATCGTCGCCGAGGTGGCGCCGCCGCCGAGGCCGCTCCGGCCGGCGCAGGCTGCCTGTTCGGCCGGTCCGCCGCGCGCTGTCGGCCGGTCCGCCGCGCGGGCCGTCGGGCCCTTCCGGCACTAGCCCGGCCGCCAAGGCGGCTCAGGTGTTCAGGCGCCAGATGGCGAAGTTCAGGGCGGCGGCGAAGGTGACCCAGGCCCAGTAGGGCAGCATCAGCAGCGTGGCCGGGCGGGAGACCCTGCGGAAGAGAGCGACCGTCACGCCGATCGCCACCCACATCAGCAGGATCTCGACGAACGCGAGCCCGTAGCGGCCCGCGCCGAAGAAGAGCGGGGTCCAGATCGCGTTGAGCACCAACTGGACGATCCACGCCCAGAGGGCCGGGCCGAAGCCGACCCGCCGCCAGACCAGCCAGCCGGCCACCGCGATCATCGCGTAGAGCAGGCTCCAGACCGGTCCGAAGAGCCAGGACGGCGGGGCCCAGGCGGGCTGTTCGAGGCTCGCGTACTCGGCCGTGGTGCCCCGCACGCCGAGCCCGCCGATCGCCGCGGCGACGAACACCGCGGCCCCGAAGCCCAGCAGCGCCCACCACTGCCGGGCACCGCCTGCCCGTTCAGCGCTGCGAGAGATCTCCATGGTCGGGATGTCTCCGCCGGGGGCGGGCGGTAAACCTCCGGACGAACATGACACCGGGGTCGTCGAGGCCGGAAAGCTCCCGTCGGGAGGACGGAGTTCCGGTCGCGACGACCCCGGTGGGTCCCTGTGCGGCGGCCTGTAGCCGCCACGTCAATTGAAGATGCTCACACCACCCGGCCCGACGAGCAGGCCCACCACGATGAGGACGATGCCCCAGAGGATCTGCCGCCGGAACAGCGCGAGGATGCCGGCGACCACAAGTACGACTGCGAGAATCCAGAGAATCAGCTCCATGTTTGCTGGATACCCGACCCGCCGACGCGGGAAACCTGTGCCTGATCAAGGTGCTCGCCGAGGTGGAAGACGCTGTACGCCTGCTTGATGACGGGGTGGGCGACGTTGCGTACGCGGACCCCGCCGGGCGTGGTTCCCCGCTCGCTGCCGGCGTGCGCGTGCCCGTGCAGGGCCAGGGCTGTCGGCGCCGAGTCGATCGCCTGACCCAGCTGGTACGAGCCCAGGAACGGGTAGATCTCCAGCGGCTCACCGGCGAGCGTGTCCGGCACCGGCGAGTAGTGGGTGAGCGCGACCAGCACGTCGCAGTCCAGCCCTCGCAGGGCGGCGGCGAGAGCGTCCGCGCTCTCGGTGGTGGTCCGGACGAACGCCTTCATCTCCGGCTCGCCGAAGTCGCTGGCGCAGCGGCCCGCGAACCCTCCGCCGAAGCCCTTCACCCCGGCCACGCCCAGCCGGCGGCCGGCGCAGTCCAGCACCACGCCGTCGCCCTCCAGCACCCGGATCCCGGCGTCCTCGAGCACCTTGACCACCTGCGGCACCTGGTCGCACTGGTGGTCGTGGTTGCCCAGCACCGTCACCACCGGCACGCCCAGCCCGCCGAACTCGGTGGCCACGCAGCGGGCCTCCGCCTCGGTCCCGTGCCGGGTCAGGTCGCCGGCGAGCAACAGCACGTCGGCGTGCTCGGGCAACTCGTCCAGTGCCGGCCGGAACCGCCCGACCACGTCCTCGTCCAGATGCACGTCGCCCACGGCGGCGATCCGGATCACCATGGAACCTCCTCAGGGCAGTTGCTCGATCTCCGTGGGCGCCTGCGCGCGGATCACCCCGATGTCGCTGGTGACCGGCACGTCGGGGAAGCGTTCGGCCACCCGGCGCAGGATCTCCTCCCGCCGGTGCGGGCTCTCGACCTCGCCGTAGAGCACGAGGCCGCGCTCCCGGCGGACCACGGTGATCCCCTGCTCGGCCACGTCCGGGTCCTCGGCGAGCAGGCGGTGGATCTCCGCCTCGACGTACTCGTCGGGCGGTCCGGTGGCGACGTCGCGTTGCTCGGTCACGGTGTCCCCTCTCCCTCGCCGGTGCCGGAGTGCGGCACCACCTCCAGCCGGTCCAGCAGCACCAGGAACGCCTCCGCGTACGGCGAGTGCTGCGTCTCCTTGCGTACCCGTTCCCAGTCGATCTGCTCGCGCAGGGAGCGGGCCAGCGGCAGCCCCCGGGCGAAGTCGCAGTAGTGCTGCGAGAAGCTCAGCAGTTTGTGCACCATGAGCTGGCTGGCCGAGAGCACCGGCATGTGGATCGCGTCGACGGGCCGTACGACCGTGTCGGCGAACGTCTCCTCCGTCACCGGCGTCTCGATCGGTCGGTGGATCAGGTCCACCATGCGGCCGTCGTCGAAGACCTTGACCAGCCAGTCCTCGGGCGGCCGCTCGGCGGTGAACCCCGCCGCGACCAATGCCTCCAGGGCCCGATCCACGTCGACCTCCCGGATCAGGAAGTCCACGTCGTGGTCGCTGGAGTGACCGCCGTGGGCGTACACCGCGAAGCTGCCTCCGAGCGCGAAGGGAATCTCTTCCTGCTTGAGCACGGCGGCGACCTTCTTCAGCGTGTGCACCAGGCTCTCGTCCCCGCGCTCTGCCATTGGCGTCTCCCGTCGAAGGTGGTGGGCGGCTGATCCGACTCCGGTACCCGGCATCCCGTCGGACCACACCTGGCAGGAAGCGCGAGCCGTACCAACCTGGATCAAACGGCACATACTTTCCGAGCGCGCGAGCGTGGGTCGGATAACCTGTGCAGAGTGTCCAGATCACGAGGGGCGCGGCGCGGCAGGGCCCGATTGCGCGCCGTCGCTCTGATCGGCATCGACGGCTCGGGCAAGACCACCCAGGCGCACCGGCTCGCCGACGCGCTCACCGCGGCCGGCCACCCGGCCACCTACCACCGCAACGCCGGCGGGCGGCGCTGGCTGGGCCGCCTCGCGCACCGTCTCGGCCGCCCCGACGCCCAGCGGCTCGTCGGGCGCGGCGGGATGCTGGCGGTGGAGTCCGTGCTCCGCTGGCTGGCGATCGCCCTCGCCCTGCTCAGCTGCCTCGCCACCGGCCGGGTCGCGGTGATGGACCGCTACTCCGCCTGCCAGTACGCGAGCATCCGCGCGCACGGGGGGCAACGCTGGGAGCGGCTGGCCCGGGCGGGCTACCGGATGTTCCCGCGCCCGCAGGTGACCTTCCTGCTGACGGTCGATCCCGCCGAGGCGTACCGGCGGATCGAGCAGCGCGGCACGGACCACGAGAGCATGCGCTACCTGACCGCCGCGGACGCCGCGTACCGCGCCCTGCCGGAGTACCCGACCTTCGTGGTGGTCGACGCCGGGCACCCGCCGGAGGAGGTCTCCCGACGGATCCAGGCACACATGGCCGGCTGGCTGACCCCCGCCGACGACCGGGACGGCCGGCCGGCCGGCGGACCCGAGGAGAGACCCGCCGTCGTGCCCGAACCGCCGGGCGCGGCACCCGTCGCGATCGGACGGCTGACCGGCTGAGCCGGCCGCGTGCGGGCGCGCCGGCCGGCGGCGCGGTACGCCGGGGCGCGACGTCACCGTCCGCCCGGGGGTGGACGGATCGACAGGGGTGCCCGGCGCTTCCGCGCTGGCCCGCGGGGGTGACGCCAGTCCGTGGGAATGGCACCGTCGGGTGGAACGGCACATCCGGGCGGGCGGTACTTTCCTCAATACGGGGAGTCATGGTTGACGCTCAGGCCTGGTGAAAGTAAGTTTCATCCGTGGCGAAGAGTCCGAAGATTTCTGCGAGTCACGAGCAGGGTGGGCTGATCGTCCACATCAGCGGCCTGCTCCCGTCGTTGTCGCCGGCCGAGCAGCGGGTCGCCCGGCTGGTGGTCGCCGACCCGGCCGACGCCGCGCGTCGGACCATCACCGATCTCGCCACCGCCGCCGAGACATCCGAGGCGACCGTCATCCGCTTCTGCCGGTCCGTCGGCATGGACGGCTACCCGCAGCTGCGGATCCGGCTCGCCGCCGAGGCCGCCCGCCGCGTCGAGCCGCCGGACGCCCGGGTCGTCGGCGGTGACATCCCGCCCGGGGCCGATCTCGCCCAGATCATCGCCACCATCGCCTTCAACGACGCGCGGGCCGTCGAGGAGACGGCCGAGCAGCTCGACCCGGCGATCTGCGAGCAGGTCGTCGACGCTATCGCGGGCGCCGGCCGGATCGACGTCTACGGGGCGGGCGCCAGCGGTTTCGTCGCCTCGGACTTCCAGCAGAAGCTGCACCGCATCGGCCGTACCGCCTTCTACTTCCCCGACGTGCACACGGCGCTGACGTCGGCCGCGTTGCTCGGGCGGGGCGACGTCGCGGTCGGGATCTCGCACACCGGCACCACCTCCGACGTGATCGAGGTGCTGGAGCAGGCGCGGGCGCGCGGGGCGGCCACGGTGGCGCTCACCAACTTCCCCCGGTCGCCGATCACCGAGGTCGCCGACTTCGTGCTCACCACCGCCGCCCGCGAGACCACCTACCGCTCCGGGGCGATGGCGAGCCGGCTGGCCCAGCTCACGGTCGTCGACTGCCTCTTCGTCGGGGTGGCCGCACGCAACCGGTCCCGGGCCAGGAAGGCACTCGAAGCGACAGCCGAGGCGGTCCGGTCGCACCGGGTCGGCCCGGGACGGAGGCGGGCATGACGGCGGGCGCGGTGGAACCCCACGAGGCGACGGCCCCGGTGGCGGCTCAGCCGGTCATCCGGGTCGGTGCGCCGACGGAGCGACGCAATCCGCTGAGCGTGGACCTCGACCTCATGTCGACCCGGGACGTGCTCACGGTGATCAACGAAGCGGACCGGCGGGTGCCCGGCGCCGTCGCGGCCGTCCTCGACGAGATCGCGGCGACGGTGGACCTGGCGGTGACCGCCCTGCGCGGCGGGCACCGCGTGCACTACTTCGGCGCCGGCACCTCCGGCCGACTCGGCGTGCTCGACGCCGCCGAGCTCGCGCCCACCTTCAACTCGCCGCGGCACTGGTTCTGCGCCCACATCGCGGGCGGGTCGGAGGCCATGTGGCGGGCGGTCGAGGACGCCGAGGACGACGACCGGGGCGGCGCGGCCGAGGCCGCCGAATGCGTACGCGCCGGGGACCTGGTGGTGGGACTCGCCGCCAGCGGACGCACACCGTACGTCCTGGGGGCGCTCGCCGCGTCGCGGGCGAAGGGCGCCTCGACCGTGCTGCTCTGTGCCAACCCGGAGGCGGAGGCCGCCGGGTCGGTGGACGTCTTCATCGGGGTGGACACCGGACCGGAGGTCGTCACCGGGTCGACCCGGATGAAGGCGGGCACCGCGCAGAAGCTGGTGCTGAACACGTTCTCCACGGCCGTGATGGTCCGACTGGGTCGGGTCTACTCGAACCTCATGATCGACATGGTCGCCACCAACGCCAAGCTCCGGGGCCGGATGATCTCGATCCTGATCGAGGCCACCGGCTGCTCGGAGGAGATCTGCCGGCGGGCCCTCGTCGAGACCGACGGCGACATGAAGGTGGCGCTGGTTTCGCTCGTCTCCGGCGTGGAGGTGTCCGCCGCACGGGCGGCCCTGGCCCGCTCCGCCGACCAGGTACGCGGCGCCCTGGCCCTGCTCGCCTCCTGAGCTGACCTTCGCTCGTACCGCCGCTCCCCACCCCTGCGATCCCCGTCACGTCCGGCACGGATCCGCCGCCCGGATTGTTCACCGAGGGGTGGGGTATTACCACGGGCATGGATGAACCACCCGGCGCGCCGATGCGTGTCCTGGCAGTGACCAGGATCGCAGCCTGACGGTGACCCGGGTCGCTGTGGCCCGCGCCCTGGCGGTGCTGCCATGGTGCGGGGGACGGCGAGACATCGATCCGCCGCCCAGGTGTGGTGCCCATCGGAGAGCCGCCACATGGGGTGCTGACAGCAAACATGGACCGCGCTCTCAGCGGATTGTCAGGCATTCGTGACAGTTTCGACTCACGACATGGAATCCCCGACGCGTCTCAACTGTTGTGTAGGTGTCAGCACCGGTGGGCACAGCGGGAGTTACGGGGGAGGGCTGATGGACGTGGGGATGGCAAGGAACCGGGCAACCGGCGCGAGCGAGGGGACCGTGGGCAACGTGGACAAGAACATCGGCATGCGAACCGACGAGGTTGCCGAGGAGCGCGACCTGGTCGGTGTCTACCTTCACGAGATCTCCCGGACGCCACTGCTGGACGCCGCCAGGGAGGTCGACCTCTCCAAGGCGATCGAGGCCGGCCTCTACGCCGAGCACCTGCTCGGTGAGGATCGCGTCCCCGCCGGTGTCGACCGGGAAGACCTGGAGCGGTTGGTCGCCGAGGGCGAGCGGGCCAAGGACCTGTTCATCCGGGCCAACCTGCGACTGGTCGTGTCGATCGCCCGCCGCTACGTCCGCTCGGGCATGCCCATGCTGGACCTGATCCAGGAGGGCAACACCGGCCTGGTGCGGGCGGTCGAGAAGTTCGACTACGTGCGCGGCTACAAGTTCTCCACCTACGCGACCTGGTGGATCCGCCAGGCGATCAGCCGGGCGATCGCCCAGCAGGAGCGCACCGTGCGACTGCCGGTGCACCTGGTGGAGGACGTCAACCGGATGCGCAACGTGGCCCGGCAGCTCACCCGTGAGCTGGGCAGCGACCCGGAGCCGGAGCAGGTCGCGGCGGCCCTCGGCGTGACCGTCGAGCGGGTCAACGAGCTGGTCCGCTGGTCGCAGGACACCGTCTCGCTGGACACCCCGGTGGGCGACGACGGCGACACCAACCTCGGTGACCTGGTCGCCGACAGCGATGCGCCGTCGCCGGAGGAGATCGTCCTGACCGGGCTGGAGCGGCAGCGGATCGAGGGGCTGCTCAACCACCTCGACGACCGTTCGGCCGGCATCATGCGGGCCCGCTACGGCCTCGAGGACGGCCGGGAGCACTCGCTCACCGAGGTGGCCTCGCGGTTCTCGCTGTCCCGCGAGCGGATCCGGCAGCTGGAGATCCAGGCGCTCGGCCGGCTCCGCGAGCTGGCCCGGGCCGAAGGGCTCCAGGCGGCCTGAGCAGGGTAGGAACAACGGCGAACGGCCGGCGTCCGATAGGGGGACGCCGGCCGTTCGCCGTTTCGGGTGCGCTCAGCGCACCCGGCCGTAGCCCTGGATGGGCATCAGGTTCATGCCCCGTTTGAGTACGTTGCGCCCGGCGCTCGGCGCGTCGATGACCTGACCGCCGCCGACGTAGAGGCCAACGTGCCCGAGGCCGCTGTAGAAGACGAGGTCGCCGGGGCGCAGCTCGCTGCGGCTGATGTGGGCGACCGCGCTCCACTGCATCCGGGTGTTGTGCGGCAGCGACTTGCCGGCCGCCCGCCAGGCCGCCGAGGTCAGCCCCGAGCAGTCGTAGCCGTTCGGCCCGTCGGCGCCCCAGCGGTACGGCTTGCCGAGCGCGCCGTACGCGTACCGCACCGCGACGCCGGCCTGGCCGGAGACCGAGGGCGCCTGCTTCGCGCTGTCGGGCCGGGCCGTCGGCTTCTCCGTGGCCCGCCCGTACGCCTGCCGGCGCAGCTCGTAGAGCTCGGCCAGGTCGCGTTCGATCCGCTTCTTCGCGGCGGTCATCTCGCGGGCCTGGACCGCCTGCCGGCCCAGCGTGACCTCCAGCCGGGTCTTCTCGTCGAGCAGCCGGCGCTGGTTGCCGGTGAAGTTCGAGATCGTCGCCTGCCGCTGCCGGGTGAGCTGGTCGAGCACCTCGAGCCGGTCCAGCAGGGTGTCGGCGCCGCCGGGACGCAGCAGCGCGTCCACGGTGGTCAGGTTGCTGCCGGTCTTGTACGCGGTCACCGCCATCTCGCCGACGTCGGCCCGGCTCCGCTCGGTCTCCTGCTCCAGCGGGCCGATGCGGCTCTGCACCCGCGCCACGGCGGCCTGGTTGGCCTTGATCTCCTCCCGGAGCTTGTTGTAAGCCTCGACGACGTGTTCCAGCTGGGCGGAGGAGTTCTCGATCCGCCGGGTCAGCTCGGCGGGGGACGGTTCGGCCCGGGCGGGTACCGCCGGTGCGAGCAGCGTGGCGGACACCATGGCGATCGCCAGGGCGCGCAGCGTGTTACTGAGGGACGACAAGAGCGGAACGCTCCTCTCCCACCGGCCACCGTGGGCTGCTGAGGCCCCCGGCGACACCGGGCCGGTGCTGTCCGGGTGGACGGCGATCGACCGGGCCGGCTCGGACAACCTAACCCCGGGGCAGGAGTTGTGTCAGTTGAAGCAGGGTCGAATGTTGGCCGAGGGACGAAATTTGTTGATCACGAACCACCCCCGTTCGTGATCGACTTCTCCCGGCCCGACACGGTCCGGAGCGGCTGATGTCGGCAATCGGGCGATCCATTCCATTCGTCGTTGTCGGCACATGACTTCGGAACGTGTTCCGCCATAACCGACAAGACCGACACGGTGGCCGCAACCACCGGACCGACCGGCGGTGCGGGCCGGACACGAGCCGAAATCACCGTCCGAGCTGGCACGTGCGCCACACAATGAAGCGCGCAGCCGGGAATCCCGTCGACCGGCACCGATGCGAGACCGTCGACGGGAGCCGACCCGGCACCAGCCGCGGGAGGTAGAACGTGCACCCTCAAGGCGCCACCCGACAGGCGCGGACGACCGCGCAGGCAACCACCCTCCTCTACGCCCGCCCCGGGATCATCGTCACGGTCGACCGGTTCACCGTCGGGCGCAACAGTTGGTGGGTCACCGAGCTGACCCACCTGCAGACCGGCCGTGGCCCGCACGACCGCGTCGCGGTGCGGGCCGCCCTGGTCACCGGCGCCATGATCGGCGGCGTCGGCCTCCTGCTCGGCTTCACGGGCGGGCTGCAACGACTCACCGCGGGCGCGTACCTCGTCCTGGGTCTGGTGTTCCTGCTGCCGGTGGTGGTCGCGCTGGTCGGGGACCGGTGGCGACCGCCCGCGTACGAGCTGTGGGGCCGGCGGGGCGGGGAGCGGGTGCTGCTGTTCAGCAGCGACGACGAGCGGCAGTTCGGGCAGGTCTCCCGGGCCCTGCGCCGGGCCCGGGAGATGAACCGCTACGGCGGCTGGGAGGACCCGCTCGCCTCGACCGAGCCGTGGCGGCCCAACCGCTAGCCGGCGACCGGCTCCGGGGCCCGCTCGGGCTGCTCGGCGCCGACCCAGGAGCTGACCCGGCGCTCGGCGAAGAAGGAGACGAACGGCACCGTGCCGGCCAGCATCACCAGGACCATGCGCTTGAGCGGCCAACCGGCCCGGCGCGACAGGTCGAAGGCGGCCACCAGGTAGAGCATGTAGAGGAAGCCGTGGGCCTGCCCCACGGTCTCCACCAGGATCGGTTCGTCGAAGCCGTACTTCATCGGCATGCCGATCACGACCAGCAGGATCAGCGCCACGCCGACGATCCAGGCGATGACTCGGTACCGGGTCAGGGCTGCGCCCACCGTCGTCCGTCCTTTCGCGTCCGGCCTCAGCCGGGGTAGTCACCGGGTTTCGCGCCCGGGTTGTCGTTCAGCCATTGCAGGTAGTGGTTGTAGGCGGTCAGGTCGCCGTCCTCGCCGCCGTCGGCAGCCGCGGACGCGCGGGCGACCCGGACGGGTCGGCGTACGACCGGGCGGGTCGCGTCGGCCGGCGTGCCGGCGGAGGGCGACGCCTCCCTGGGCGCGGCGGCCGGCCCCCGCAGCGTGTGCCGGACCTCACGCCACCAGACGAAGACCACGAAACCCGCGAAGATCGGCCATTCGACCGCGTAGCCCCAGCTGATCGAGTTGCCGGCGGCGGCCCGGCTGAACTGCCACCAGCCCAGCCCCAGGAAACCGCTGACCAGCACGACCATGGCCACGTGGCGCGCGATCCACGCCGGGGTCCAGAGCCGCTTCATGGCATCGAGAGTACCGGGGGCGACGGCGGTCTCCGACGCGGCGTCGTAGCGCGGCCGGGTTTGGTGCCACCCCGTGTGGGCATCCGTCTAGACGCGAGCCCAAACCAGAGCAGGGGGTCGATCATGACGGGATCGGTACGGCAGGACGACTTCGGCAGCCCGGAGCAGCGGATGCCCGAGTGGGACGGCGACCATGTCCACGACCGGGCCTCCGGCGAGGCGGATCCGATCGACGGCGAGCTGCCCGGCGTCGATCCCGCCGAGCTGGCCGACGAGGACCTCATCCGGGAGATGCACAGCCTGCACCGCACCCGGCTGGACACCCTCCGCCACGCCGCGGACTCCGCGCTCGCCACCCACCTGCGACGCACCGCCGAGCTGGAGACCGAGTACCTCGCCCGGCACCCCGGTCGCGAGGTCGACCCGAGCCGGCTGCGGGACGTGTGATGGCGTACGCCGAGCGCGGGATGTCCGCGCCACCGGAGGTGGTGTTCAACACCGCCACGGACCCCGCCCGGGCGTCGGCGTGGCTGCCCGAGCCGCTGCGGGGCGACGGCAGCCCGGCGGAGGAGGTCAGCGTGGAGGAGCTGCGGGCCCGGTGGAGCGCCGCCGAGGACTGGTCCGCCGAGCTCCGGGTCGACCCCGCCCAGGCGGGTGGAGCCCGGATGCGGCTCGACCTGACCGGCGGACCGGACGCCGAGCGGCTGGCCGACGAGGCGCTGGACAGCCTCGCCCGGGAGGTCGCCGACAACCTGCAGGCCGGCTGAGGCCGGGATCCGACCGAGAAGACCGAGGAGACCGGGTGACCGCCCTGAAGGACAAGGTGGCGCGACTGCGCCAGGCGTACGCGCCGCACGAACACCGGCCGCTGGGCGGCTACCTGGCGGCGATGGGAACCTACGCCGGGGTGACCGCCGGCATCGCCGGTCTGGTCAAGGTCACCGGCCGGCAGGTGCCCGACCGGCCCAGCCCGGCCGACGTGGTGCTGCTCGGCATCGCCACCCACAAGCTGAGCCGGCTGCTGTCGAAGGACGCGGTGACCAGCCCGCTGCGGGCGCCGTTCACGCGGTACGACAAGCCGATCGGCAGCGGCGAGGTGATGGAGCAGGTCCGGGACCAGGGCAGCTCCGCCCGGCACGCCATCGGCGAGCTGTTGAGCTGCCCGTTCTGCCTCGCCGTCTGGGTCGCCACCGGGCTCACGGGCGGGCTGGTGCTCGCCCCCCGGCTGACCCGCCTGGTGGCGACCGCGCTGACCGCCGTGGCCGCCTCGGACTTCCTGCAGATGGCGTACGCCGTGGCCCAGCAGGCCGCCGAGGGCGGCGGCCACGACGAGGACTGAGAAAGCGGTACGACGAAGGGGCCGGCTGCGCGCCGGCCCCTTCGTCGTGTCGTCGTCCTGCCGTTCCTCGTTCCGCCGCGCGGGCGGGGATCGGGTCGGGCCCTCCGCCGCGGGGGAGGGGGTCGGGCCCCGCCTCGCCCCGGCGGGGGATCAGGTCGGGGTCGTGCCGTGGTCCTCGCCGGCCCAGCCGCGGGAGGCCTCCGGCTCGCGCTCGTCGGCGTCCGCGCCGGTGATCACGTCCCGGTCGACCGCCGTGCGGTCGTGCTCGTTGGCGAAGTCCGGCTCCGGCAGGGTGTCCCGGCCCTCGGGGGGTTGACCGAGCGCCGGCAGTTTCTCGTGCTCTTCCTCGTGGTGGGACATCTCGCTCTCCTCACTGCCTCGTCGGCCTCCGGTGCGGGAGGCCGTCCGTGCCGCCGGCGTCAGGTGACCGAACCGCCGAGCAGGTCGGCCACCTCGTCCACGGCGTACTCGCCCTCCGGCAGGGCGGCGATGCGGGTGAGGAGCTGCGCGGGCAGTTCCGCGGCGACGGCCCGGCGGTAGATGTCCGCCTGACTGATCCGCTCCTGGCCGCGATAGAGATCATCGAGCAGTTCGTCGAGGGGCCGGGTGTCCGGCTCCTCGATCACGGGCGCGTCCGTCACGGGTGCGTCGTCGGTCACGACGGTCAGCTACCCGCGTCCGAATCGGTCAAACGTCACCGCGCTCCGGCGCCGTCCGTACCCGCGCAGCTCGGCGCCGTCGTCCGTGCCCGTCCAACTCGGCGCCGCCCATGCCCGTGTCGGCGCGGAGGGTGGCCGCCGAGTTGTGACGGTGGTCATGGCGGAGGGCGGAACACCGGCGGCGGGTCGCCCGTTGACTGAGGTGTCGGTGTGTCCAGTGTCCCCGGGCCTCACCTAAATCGCCTTCGCGGAATACCGTCCGGCTGGAGCCGCGTCGCGCCACTCGCCGAGAGGCGACCTGCACACCGACACCGGTGCCGCCCCCGAGCCTCAGGGCCCGGGGGCGGCACTGTCTCTCCCGTCGCACCCGGGCCCGCCCCCGGATGCGGGCTCAGGCGGGGGTGGGGGCGGGGGTACGGCGGCGGGTGCGGACGGCGGCGGCCAGGTGGTTGAGGACCTCCTCCGTGGTGTCCCAGCCGATGCAGGCGTCGGTGACCGACTGGCCGTACGTCAGCTCGCGGGTCGGGTCGAGGTCCTGCCGGCCGGGGAGCAGGAAGCTCTCCAGCATGATCCCGACGATGCCGCGCTGGCCGGCGTCGAGCTGGGCGGCCACGTCCGCGGCCACCCTCGGCTGGTTGCGGTGGTCCTTGCCGCTGTTGGCGTGGCTCGCGTCGATCACCACGCGCTCGGGCAGGTTGGCCGCCCGCAGCAGCCCCAGCGCGCCGGCGACCGACTCGGCGTCGTAGTTGGGTCGTCCGCCACCGCCGCGCAGCACCAGGTGCCCGTCGGCGTTCCCCCTGGTGTGCAGGATCGCCGGCGTGCCCGAGACGTCGATGCCGGGGAAGACGTGCGGTACGCCGGCGGCCCGGATCGCGTCCACGGCGGTGCCGATGCTGCCGTCCGGGCGGTTCTTCATGCCGATCGGCATCGACAGGCCCGAGGCGAGCTGCCGGTGCACCTGGCTCTCCACCGTGCGGGCGCCGATCGCACCCCACGCCACCGTGTCGGCGATGTACTGCGGAGTGATCGGGTCGAGGAACTCGCAACCGACCGGGAGCCCGAGGCGCACCACGTCCAGCAGGAGCGCGCGGGCGGTACGCAGACCGGTGTTGACGTCGCCCGAACCGTCCAGCCCGGGGTCGTTGATCAGGCCCTTCCAGCCCACGGTCGAGCGCGGCTTCTCGAAGTAGACCCGCATCACCACCAGCAGGTCGTCGGCCACCCGGGCGGCGGCGGCGCGGAGCAGGTGGGCGTACTCCAGGGCGGCGGCCGGGTCGTGCACCGAGCACGGGCCGACCACCACCAGCAGGCGGTCGTCGGCGCCGTCCAGCACCCGGCCGACGGCGCGTCGCCCGGCCAGCACGGCCGAGGCGAGCGCGTCGTCGAGGGGCAGTTCGTGGTGCAGCAGGGCCGGGGTGGTCAGCGGCACGACGCGGTCGATCCGCTGATCGCTGACCCGATCGGTCTCCGGGGTCGTCACGGTGGGAATCCTTCCGCCGACCGTGCCCCGGGGCCGGTGCCCGGGTCGAGCCGGCTGCTCGTACGCAAAAGGGCAGGAACGAAAGCTCCTGCCCGGCCGGCTCGAAAGTGGTGACGTCAGATCATGGTGAAGTCACCGGCGTGCGAGCCGGCTCCCTAAACCATCGATACGAACGCGTCACGCCGCTCAGCCTACCCGACGGCCCGGGAAGTTCCACCCCGGTGTCGCCGACGGGGCGGGCGGCGGCCGGGATCGCGGCGGACCTACCGCCGCACCGGTCGCGATCATGCGGCGTGCCGGGCGTGCCGGCGGGGTATGTGTGCGGCCATGACCGACGAACAGAGCGACCAGGAACGGGTGGAGTCCCGCGCGCACCTGCTGCCCGAGGAGGCGGCGGTGGGCAGCGACGACCCCCACGCCCAGGCGGAGGCGATCCTCGCCGAGTCCGACATCCGGGAGGAGGACCGCAACGCCGCCCCGGACACCGTGCTGGAGCAGCGCACCTCCGATCAGACCGTGACCCCCGTCGAACCCCCCGACTGAGCCACGGCGCCCCGGGCCCGCTGCGAGCCCCGGTAGGTCTGCGCCCGCAGCCAGGCGATCGGGCCGAGCGCCCGCAGCCCCGGCGGCAGGTTGCCGACCGGGTCGAAGGCCAACGCCGCGTCCTCCCGGGCACTGAGCTGGGCGCCGAGTTCGACCTGGCCGAACGGCCGCCACGGCCCGACGGCGGACGCGACCGCGAGCACCAGGCGCGGCGCGTCCGCCCGGGCGGCGTCCGCCACCTCGGCGAGGCTGCGCCCCAGGTCGGGGGAGTCCGGGTCGGCCAGTGCCGCCAGGAAGAGCCGCCGCCGGCCCGCGCGCAACGGCATGATCGTGCTGTACGTCCCCGCGATGCGTCGCCGGGGCAGTGGCAGGTTCCGCAGCAGCGGCGCTGCCCCACTGGAGCTGACCAGCAGGTCGAACGGCCGGCCGGCCTCCCGGTACAGCCGTACCGCCAGCCCCAGCACGTCCGGCCAGCCGTCCGGGGTCGGTACGCCCCGGGAGAGCCGGACGGCGGCCGGGTAGCGCCCCGGATCGTCCAGCGTCGGCACCCCCGTCGGCGGTCCCGGCGTACCCCAGACGACGACCTCGCCCGCGAACGAGCGACCCGCCGGGTGCAGCAGGCGGGCCCGGCGCAGCCGGGTCAGGGCGGTGGTCGCGCGCTCGACCACGACGGCGGCCCGGTCGGTCACGGCGGAGGCAGGCGGCATGCTTCCCCGGTACCCGCCCGTCCCCGGTCGATGCCTCGCCGTGTGCGGCGCGTCCCCTTTCCGTGCAGCTGATCGGATAGCGTCGTGGCCATGCCCGACAGCGGTTACCCCTGGCCCATCGAGACCACCCGACTGGACAACGGCCTGCGCGTGGTGGTGAGTGAGGACCGCACCGCCCCGGCGGTCGCCGTGAACCTCTGGTACGACGTCGGCTCCCGGCACGAACCCGAGGGGCAGACGGGCTTCGCCCACCTCTTCGAGCACCTGATGTTCGAGGGCTCGGTCAACGTGGCGAAGACCGAGCACATGAAGCTGGTGCAGGGCTCGGGCGGCTCGCTCAACGCCACCACCAACCCGGACCGCACCAACTACTTCGAGACGGTCCCCGCCGAGCACCTGGAGCTGGCGCTCTGGCTGGAGGCCGACCGGATGGGCGGCCTGGTGCCCGCGCTGACCCAGGAGACGCTGGACAACCAGCGGGACGTGGTCAAGAACGAGCGGCGCCAGCGCTACGAGAACGTGCCCTACGGGGACTCCTGGCTGCGGCTGCTGCCGCTGCTCTACCCGCCCGGGCACCCCTACCACCACGCCACGATCGGGTCGATGGCCGATCTCAATGCCGCCGATCTGGCCACCTTCCAGGCGTTCCACCAGACGTACTACGCGCCCAACAACGCGGTGCTCACCGTGGTGGGCGACGCCTCGGCCGCCGAGGTGTTCGCGCTGGCCGACAAGTACTTCGGCGCGATCCCGTCCCGGGCGGAGATCCCGCCCGCCCCGGACGGCCGCGACGTGCCGCGTACCGGCCGGCCCGCGCTGGAGACGGTCACCGCCGACGTGCCGGCGCCACGCGTCTACGTCGCGCACCGTACCCACCCGTTCGGCAGCCCCGGCTACGACGTGACGACGGTGCTCGCCACCGTGCTGGGCAGCGGCCGGGGCAGCCGCCTCTACCAGCGCCTCGCCGACGGGGAGCGGATCGCCCAGCCCGACCTCGTCGGGGCGTACGGGGTGGACCTGGCGCACGCCCCCGCGCCGCTGATCGCCACCGCCACGGCCCGCCCCGGGGTGAGCGCCGAACGGCTGGCCGCCGGGCTGGCCGAGGTGGTCGACGAGCTGGCCACCGTCCCGGTCACCGCCGCCGAACTGGACCGGGCCAAGGCCCTGCTCAGCACGTCGTGGTGGCGGCAGATGTCGACGGTGGACGGCCGGGCGGACACGCTCGGGCGCTACGCCACGCAGTTCGGCGACCCGGCGAAGGCCGGGGAACGGCTGCCGGCCTGGCTGGCGGTGACCGCCGAGCAGATCGCCGAGACCGCCGCCGAGGTGCTCGCCGCCGCCGACCGGGTGACCCTGACCTACCTGCCCGAGGAGAAGCCCTGATGACGCTGATCGCTGACCGTCCCGGGCCGGGTGCCGCCCGCCCGTACCGGTTCCCGCAGGTGGTCCGCCGCACGGTGGCCGGTGGTCAGGTGGTCGCCGCGCACCTGCCCGGGCAGAACCTGGCCGTGGCGCTGCTGCTGCTCGACGCGGGCGCCGGCCGCGAGCCGCTCGGCAAGGAGGGGCTCGGCGCGGTGCTCGCCAAGGCCCTGGAGGAGGGGACGGCGCAGCGCGACGCGACGGCGTACGCGCTGGCCATCGAGGGGCTCGGCACCGAGCTGGTGATCGGGCTGGACTGGGACTCCTTCCAGGTCAGCGTGCAGGTGCCGGTGGAGCGGCTGAGCGCGGCCGTGGAGCTGCTCGCCGAGGCGGTGCGTACCCCGAAGCTGGACCCGGACGACGTGCGGCGGGTCCGCGACGACGAGGCGACCGCGCTGCGGATGGACTGGGCCAACCCGGGCCCCCGGGCCGACGCGGCGCTGCGTGCCGACCTGTTCGGCGCCGGGAGCCGGTGGGGCCGCCCCATGTACGGCGACCCGGAGTCGGTGGCGGCGCTGGACGTCGAGGACGTCACGGTCTTCCACTCCGAGTGGTTCATCCGCCCCGGCACGCTGATCGTCGCGGGTGACCTGGACCGGCTGGACCTGGACGCGCTCGGGGCGGCGGCGTTCGCCGGCACCGGCGGCGGGCCGGTCGACCGGGGCGGCCCGATCGAGGTGCCGGCCCGCCCCGGCCGGCGGTTCATCCTGGTGGACCGGCCCGGATCGGTGCAGTCCACGCTGCGGCTGGGCCACCCGTCGCCGCACCGGGCCCACCCCGACCACGTGCCGATGACGCTCGCCGGCACGGTGCTCGGCGGGGCGTTCACCTCCCGGCTCAACCACCTGATCCGTGAGGTGCACGGCTACACGTACGGCATCCGGGGCGACTTCGCCTCGTCCCGACGGTTCGGTCGGTTCCTGGTCAGCTCCGGGGTGCAGACGGCCGTCACCGCGCCGGCCATCGTCGAGGCGGTCGGCGAGATCACCCGTACCCGGCAGACCGGGGTGACCGAGGAGGAGCTGGAGGTCGCGCGTTCCTGGCGGGCCGGGCAGCTCTCGGTCGAGCTGCAGAGCCCCCGGGCGATCGCCTCCGCGCTGACCACCCTGGTCGTGCACGACCTGCCGGACGACTACCACGCCCGGCTGCGGGAGTCGCTGCTCGCCGCCGACGTGGCCCAGGTCTCCGCGGCGGCGGCCACGCACCTGCGCCCGGAGGAGCTCACCCTCGTGGTGGAGGGCGACGCGGCGGCGATCCGCGACGAACTCGTCGCCACCGGCCTCGGCGAACTGGTCGAACCCGCCTCCTGACCGGGCCGGGGCGGTGTGACTTGGGTCGCGCCGCCCCGGGCCGGCGCCGCGTCCCGCACCGGGACGGTCGGCGTGGATGCTGCGGCGGTCCGCCCCGCCGGCTGACGATCCTTTCGTGCCACCGGCCCTCGCGACGGTGTCGTTCCGTCCCGTGGCCGTTCCGCCGTGACCGCCGCGACGCCCCGCCGGGGCCGCCGCCGGCCCCGGTCGGTGGGAAAGCGTTCCCGGTCGGGCCGCCGGGCTGGGTAGCCTCGCGGGCATGAGGATCGGCATTGTGGGGGCCACCGGCCAGGTCGGTGGCGTGATGCGGCAGGTGCTGGCGGAGCGGGAGTTCCCGGCGGAGCAGGTGCGGTTGTTCGCCTCGGCGCGGTCGGCCGGGCGCACCCTGCCCTGGCGCGACGGCGAGGTGACCGTGGAGGACGCGGCCACCGCCGACTACTCCGGGCTCGACATCGCGCTCTTCTCCGCCGGCAAGGGCACCGCGAAGGAGCTCGCGCCCCGGGTCGCCGCCGCGGGCGCCGTCGTCATCGACAACTCGTCGGCGTTCCGCATGGACCCCGAGGTGCCGCTGGTCGTCGCCGAGGTCAACCCGCACGCCGCCGCCGTACGCCCCAAGGGGATCATCGCCAACCCGAACTGCACGACGATGGCCGCGATGCCCGTGCTGCGCCCGCTGCACGCCGAGGCGGAGCTGGTCAGCCTGGTCGTCTCGACGTACCAGGCGGTCTCCGGCGCAGGCCTCGCCGGTGTCGCCGAACTCGACGAGCAGGTCCGCAAGGTCGCCGAGCACGCCACCGGCCTCGCCTTCGACGGTGCGGCCGTGGAGTTCCCGGCCCCCCGCTCGTTCGCCCGGCCGATCGCGTTCAACGTGCTCCCGCTCGCCGGCTCGATCGTCGACGACGGCAGCTTCGAGACCGACGAGGAGCAGAAGCTGCGCAACGAGAGCCGCCGCATCCTGGAGATCCCCGGGCTGCGCGTCTCCGGCACCTGCGTCCGGGTGCCCGTGTTCACCGGTCACTCGCTCCAGATCAACGCCCGGTTCGCCCGCCCGATCACCCCGCAGCGGGCCCGCGAGCTGCTCGACGGCGCCCCCGGCGTGGCGCTCGCCGACGTGCCGACCCCGTTGCAGGCCGCCGGCCAGGACCCGACCTACGTCGGCCGGATCCGCGCCGACGAGACAGTCGAGCACGGCCTCGCCCTGTTCTGCTCCAACGACAACCTGCGCAAGGGCGCCGCGCTCAACGCGGTGCAGCTCGCCGAGCTGGTCGCCGCCGAGCGCCGCTGACCGACGTGCTCCGCGGGGCCCCGCCGGCTTCGGCGGGGCCCCGGCGCGTTCGGCGTACGGCACGAACGGGCGTGCGCCGTGGTTCGATGGGTCCGCCGTGACCGGTCGAGCGGGAGGTTTGCCGTGGCGGACGACGAGACCCAGCGGACGTTGACGGAGCTGATCGCCGGCCACCGGATGGGGGTGCTGGCGACGCTCCGGCGGGACGGACGCCCGCAGCTGTCCACCGTGATCTACGCCTTCGACACCGCCTCGGCCCTGATCCGCGTCTCGGTGACCGACGGCCGGGCCAAGACCGCCAACCTGCGCCGCGACCCGCGCGCCTCCTTCCACGTCAGCAGCGGCGACGGCTGGGCGTACGCGGTCGCGGAGGCGCGCGCCGAGCTGACGCCGGTGGCCGCCGACCCGGACGACGCGACCGTGACGGAGCTGGTCGACCTCTACCGGGCGATCCAGGGAGAACACCCGGACTGGGCCGACTACCGGCGGGCGATGGTCGCCGAGGGACGCCTCGTGCTCCGGCTGCACGTCGAACGCCTCTACGGCATCCCGCCGCGCGCCTGACCCGCCCCGCCGACGCGGCTCCGGCCCCGGGGCGCCGCGCGTTACCCCGTCCCGGTCGGCGGGTAGACGGCGGTGCCGACACCGAGAGGGGAGCACCATGACAACGGTCGGAGAGTTCATGACGACCCGGTTGGTGACGATGGACGGCAACGAGACGCTGATCGCCGCCGCCCGGGAGATGCGCGACAGCGCCATCGGCGACGTGGTGGTGACCAACGGTGACGATGTGATCGGCATCGTGACGGACCGGGACATCACGGTGCGGGGCGTGGCGGAGAACATGGACCCGAACTCGACCCCGCTCAACGCGGTCACCAGCAAGGACGTGATCACGGTGAGCCAGTACGACGACGCGGTCGCCGCCGCCGACCTGATGCGCACGTACGCCGTCCGCCGGCTGCCGGTCATCGACGACGGTCGGCTGGTCGGCCTGGTCTCGATGGGTGACCTCGCGGTGGAGCGGGAGCCGCAGTCGGTGCTCGCGGACATCAGCGCCGACGAACCGAACAACTGACGTACGCCTCGGCGCGCCGGCTCCCCGGGTGGGAGCCGGCGCGCCGCTGCGCAGGGCCATCCCGACGGGCGGGCGACTCACCCGGTCCGGGCGAGGTTGGCCCGGCACCGGACGGGGACCCCGTGCCAGGGACATTGCCCGACGGGGGAGGAGAAGACCCGATGGCGGACGCGACGACGAGGTTCCTCGAGGACCTCGACCGGCGGGAGTACGAGCCCCTGCTGGCGAAGTCCTCCGGAAGCCTGCGCCTGGACCTGCACGAGGGGGCCCAGACGACGCACTGGCTGTTGCGCATCGACCGGGGCCGGGTGCGGGTGAGCCAGGACGACCGGGAGGCCGACACGGTTGTCGGCGTCAGCCCCGCGCTCTTCGAGGACATCGCCGCAGGCCGCGAGGGCGGGGTGGCGGCGATGCTGCGCGGGGACGTCACGGTGACGGGGGACCTCCGGTTGCTGCTCCAGGTGGAGCGGCTCTTCCCCAGCCACCCGGACGCCCGTGGCCCGCACAGCCCCTACCGGCGCATGCGGGCAGAGCGGGAGGTGCAGTGATGGGGCAGAGCAACACGATCCGGATCCTGGACGGCAGCACCTTCGTGGTGTCGGAGGACACCGGCGACATCGAGGCGACGCCGAGCGAGCCGACCGGGTTCTTCGCACTCGACACCCGGTTCCTGTCCACCTGGGTGCTGACGGTCAACGGGGAGCGGCTCAACCCGCTTTCGTACGACGACCTCCAGTACTACGAGGCAAGGTTCTTCCTGGTGCCGGGGTTGGCGACGCACTACATCGACGCCAAGTTGTCGATCATCCGGGAGCGGGCGGTGGGGGGCAGCTTCCGCGAGACGCTCACCATCCTCAACCACGACGAGAAGCCGGTCGACCTGGAGATCAGGATGGACGCCGCGTCCGACTTCGCCGACCTGTTCCAGGTCAAGGACGAGATCCTCAACAAGAAGGGCGAGATCTACACGGAGGTCGAGCCCGACCGGCTGCGGCTGGGCTACCGGCGGGGCAACTACACCCGGGAGACGCTGATCTCCTCGTCCCAGGCGCCGCGCTACGACCGCAAGGGCTTCGCGTACTCGATCCACCTGGAACCGAACGAGCAGTGGGAGACCGAGATCAAGGTCGAGACCCTCGCGCTCGGCGCGGGTGGCCGGGACCTGCGGATCGGCGTGGGGGCGCACGGCGCGGAGCGGCAGGCCCTCCAGCACGACCTGGAGGAGTGGATCAAGAAGGCCCCCAAGGTCAACAGCCAGCACGACCGGGTGGCCGCGACGTACCGACGCAGCCTGGTCGACCTGGCGGCGCTGCGCTTCTCGCCGCTCTCCCTCGGTGGGGCGACGTTGCCGGCCGCCGGCCTGCCCTGGTTCATGACCATGTTCGGCCGGGACAGCATCCTGACCTGCCTGCAGACGCTGCCGTTCACGCCCGAGCTGTCGAAGACCACGCTGCGGATCCTGGCCGCGATGCAGGGCACCCGCTTCGACGACTTCCGGGACGAGGACCCGGGCCGCATCCTGCACGAGATGCGCTACGGCGAGACCGCCGCCTTCGAGGAACAGCCGCACTCGCCCTACTACGGGTCGGTGGACGCGACGCCGCTGTTCCTGGTGCTGCTCGACGAGTACGAGAGGTGGAGCGGCGACGTCGAGCTGGTCAGGGAGCTGGAGCGGGAGTGCCGGGCCGCGCTGCGGTGGATCGACGACTACGCCGACCTGGTCGGCACCGGCTACATCTGGTACGAGCGGCGCAACACCGACACCGGCCTGGAGAACCAGTGCTGGAAGGACTCCTGGGACTCCATCTCCTACCGCGACGGCAAGCTGCCGCCGTTTCCCCGGGCGACCTGCGAGGTGCAGGGGTACGCGTACGACGCGAAGCTGCGGGCCGCCCGGCTGGCCCGCGAGTTCTGGGCCGACCCGGAGTTCGCCGACCGGTTGGAGCGGGAGGCGGCGGCCCTCAAGGAGCGGTTCAACCGGGACTTCTGGGTGTCCGACGGCGAGTACTACGCCCTGGCCCTGGACCCGGACGGCCGCCAGTGCGACGTGTTGAGCTCCAACATCGGCCACCTGCTCTGGAGCGGCATCGTCGACGACGACCGGGCCGAGAGGATCGCCGAGCACCTGGTCGGGCCCCGGCTCTTCACCGGCTGGGGGGTACGCACGCTGGCCGAGGGCGAGGTGCGCTACAACCCGATCGGCTACCACAACGGCACGATCTGGCCGTTCGACAACTCGTTCATCGCCTGGGGCCTGCGCCGGTACGGCTTCGCCGAGGAGGCGGCCGTCATCGCCAACGGCATCCTCGACGCGGCCACCTACTTCGAGGGCCGGCTGCGGGAGGCGTTCGGGGGCTACCCCCGTGAGCTGACCAAGTTCCCGGTGGAGTACCCGACGGCGTGCAGCCCGCAGGCCTGGTCGACCGGCACACCGTTGCTGCTGCTGCGGACGATGCTCGGCCTGGAACCGCACGAGGGGCACCTCGCGGTGGAGCCCCGGTTGCCGATCGGCATGGGCCGGATCGAGGTGCTGGACATCCCGGGGCGGTGGGGGCGCGTGGACGCGTTCGCCCGGGGCCGCCTCGACCTGCACCGGCTCGGCGACTGAGCCACGCCGGTGCCGGCCTCCGCCAGGGCCGGCACCGGCGGACCAGCCGGCGTCCCGGCGTGCCGCGCGGTCCGATCGGCGCCGCCCGTCGCCGCCCGGCCGTTGTGTCGAAGGGCAGGTGGACACGGGGCCGCCATGGCGTGACTCCCAGGTGGGCAGGGTAAGTTCGCGCCATGCCGGAACTCGTGTACCCGCCCGTGATCGCCGCTGCCAAGACGATGTTCCGGGTCCTCGACCTGAAGATCACGATCGAGGGTGCCCACCACGTGCCGCGTACGGGCGGGGCGGTTCTGGCCAGCAACCACGTCAGCTACCTCGACTTCATCTTCTGCGGCCTGGGCGCGCACGGGGCGAAGCGGCTGGTGCGGTTCATGGCCAAGAAGTCCGTCTTCACACACAAGGTGTCCGGCCCGCTGATGCGCGGCATGCGGCACATCCCCGTGGACCGGCGGGCCGGCGCGGGGTCGTACGCGACGGCGGTCAGCGCCCTCAAGCGCGGCGAGGTGGTCGGCGTCTTCCCCGAGGCCACGATCAGCCGGTCGTTCACGGTCAAGGAACTGAAGAGCGGCACCACCCGGATGGCGTCCGAGGCCGGGGTGCCGGTGCTGCCGGTGGCGATCTGGGGCACGCAGCGGCTCTGGACCAAGGGCCGTCCGCGTACCCTCAACCGCCGGCACATCCCGATCACCATCCTCATCGGCGAGCCGATGGCCCCGGCCGACTACCCGGACGCCAACGCCATGACCGCCGACCTGAAGACGCGCCTGAGCGCACTGGTGGACCGGGCCCAGCGGGAGTACCCGGACGCGCCCGCCGGCCCCGACGACACCTGGTGGCTCCCCAGGCACCTCGGCGGCACCGCGCCGACCCTGGAGGAGGCCGTCGATCTGGAGGTCCGCCGCCGGGCCGCCGCGGTGGACCCGGACGCCTGATCCGGCGGCCTCCGCCCCTCGACCACCGGCAGTCTGCCGTCCGCCAGGCGCGGTCAGGGCCGCCCCTCGACCACCGGCGGCCTCATCACGGCCTGCCGTCTGGCGCCGGCGGCCGGGGCACCACTTCGACCGCCAGCGGCCTCACCGGTGCCCGGACGCCGCGCCGGCCGCCGGCCCGCGCCAATCCCGGTCGGAGTGCCCCCGGTAGTAGTCGTCCCGGGAGTGGAACTCGACCGGCAGCGACCCGGGCAGGGTGATCCGGCTCTCGCCGGCACCCGGCCCGGCCCCGGCCCGCAGCGCCAGCACGTCCCGCTCCGGCGGTGACAGGTCCACCAGCTCGGGGTGGGTCAGCCGGAACGCGGCCACCGCCCGGCGCACCCGCCGGGCCAGCGCGACGACCTCCTCGGCGGGACCGGTGAGGCCGAGGGCCGGCTGCTGGATGGTGCGCAGCGCGTCGCACACCACCAGCAGGTGGGCGTGCTCCCCGGATCCCGCCGTCAGCAGCTCCAGCCGGGACGGCCACTGCCAGCGGATCTGGCCGCTGACCAGGCCCGGCAGCCGGACACCCCGGCGGTGCCGCGCGCCGCCGGCCCCGTCGACCAGGGCGAGCTGGGGCGCGCCGCCGACGTACGCGATCCGCCGGTCGGTGACGGTGACCGCCACCGGCTCGGGCAGCGTCCACCGCCGCCGCGCCTCGGTCGGACCGAGCAGGTGCCCCGACGCGTGCAGCCGGTGCCGGGCGAGCACCCGCTCGCCGCCCTCGACGATCAACTCGTGCCGCCGGTCGAGCGCCGGGGCCACGTCGTCGTCCGCGTCGAAGCGGTGCGGGGCGATGAAGAAGGGGGCCGCGTCATCGTGCATCGTCATGACCTCCGGTGCCGACGCCATCTCACCACGAGCGTTGCCGACCCACGACCGGCTGTCATGACGCCCGTTAGGGGGTCGGCCGGTCGTAGGAAGCCTGTGACCGGTAGATGCCGATCTCCTCCGGCCGGACTAGGCCGTCCTCGATCGCCCGGGCGAGCAATGCCGCCTTCGTGGCGGCCGGACGCCCCGCTCGGGTGTATTTGATGCGCGCCCGGTCGACGTACTGCTTGACGGTGTGCTCGCTGATCCGCATCCGGCGGGCCACCGACGCCTTCGACATCGACTGGAACCACAGCAGCAGCGCCTCGCGTTCCTTGTCGGACAGGGCGGGTCGGTCCGGGCGGGGGTCACCCGCGATGGCACCCGCGAGCGCCGGCGGCACGTACGGGCGGTCGCTGGCGGCGGCCAGCACGGTGGCCACGCAGTGCTCCCGCCCCTC
Source organism: Micromonospora sp. NPDC049048 (assembly GCF_043197615.1). Taxonomy (NCBI): domain Bacteria; kingdom Bacillati; phylum Actinomycetota; class Actinomycetes; order Micromonosporales; family Micromonosporaceae; genus Micromonospora; species Micromonospora sp. NPDC049048. The sequence goes on from NZ_JBICTM010000001.1 coordinate 1,039,318, forward strand.
GTGCTTGGCCAGGAACGCGACCGCCCCGGCGTCCAGGGCGGCGAGCATCGTCGGCGGGTCGGTGTGCTCCGAGTAGACCACCACCCGCCGGCCGGCCGTACTCAGCTCGGCGAGCTTGTCCAGCGCCATCCGCCCGTGCAGCCGCAGGTCGAGCAGGACCACGTCGGCGTCGGGGGCGGCCCGCAGCACCGCGTCGGGGTCGTCGCCGGTCGCCAGCACCCGCAGCCGGGGCTCGGCGGCCAGCCAGACGCGGACCCCCTCGATGACGACCGGGTGGTCGTCGACGATCGCCACGCCCACGGGTCGGCCGCCGGTCACGCCCGCCACCGGGTCTGCGCCCATCTGATCTCCCCGTCCCGCTCGTAGAGGTACTCCACCCGCCCGTCGTCGCCTGGCGGCCCGGCGGTGTCGGGACCGGCCCGGTCGGGCGTGACCAGGCTGACCACCACCTCGTCGGCCCGGGCGACCACGGTCATCCGGGCCCAGCCGCGGGCGTCGGCCAACAGCGCGGTGAGCGGGTCGGCCAACCGGCGGCGTACCTGCACCGGCAGCGGCGGCGGGTCGCCGATCGTCACCAGGTCGATCGGCAGCCCGTTGCGTTCCGCCAGGTCGGCGGCGGCCCGCAGCTCGTGCAGCAGCGGGTCGGGCACGTCGTCGGACTCGGCGATGAGCCGGCGCAGCCGGGCGGCGGCCAGCACGGCCCGCCGCTGCACGGCCGGGTCGGCCGGGTCGGCCCGACCGTCGGCCAGCTCCGCGAGCACCTGCTCGGCGGCACCGCTGACCAGCGTCAGGCGGGCGCGACGCTCCTGCCGGGCCCGTTCGGCGGCGTCCCGCTCGGCTTCCGCCGCGTGCGCTGCCGCCGCCGCGCCGGCCCGCTGCCGGGCCAGCCTCGCGATCGCCGTGCCGCCCACGAAGACCGCCACCTGAAGGGTCGACGTGGCGTAGACGGACATGGCGTACCGGGCCAGGTCGGCGGGGGCGGTCGCGCCGTGGCCGAGCACCCCGGCCAGCGCGATCAGCGCGTGCACGCCCAGCGTCGCGATCAGCCCGGACGTCCGCCGCCCCCAGAGCACCATGACGAAGAACCAGCCGAGGGTGCCCCACACCCAGTTCGCGGCGGCGAAGAGCTGCCGCTCACCGGCCGCCGCGAACACCACCGCGTCGACCACGAGCAGCAGCGCGGCCAGCGGCCAGGCGGGCAGGGGCGCGCCGCGCAGCAGCCGGTAGCCGGCCAGCGCCCCGACCGCCGCCACGAGCAGCCAGCCGGCGAGAACCACCTCCGGCGCGGCGAACTCGGCCCGGGCCGCCAGCGCCGCGGGCAGCGCGATCGCCGCGTGCCAGGCCAGCGCGATGACCACGGCGACGATGCGGGCGCCGCGGTCGGAGGCGTCGGCCACGGCCGCCGCCGGGTCCGCCGAGGGCCGGCCCGTCTCCGGCGTACGCGCTGCCGGCACCGCCGTGGCGGGTGGCGCCGTCGTCTCAGTCGACACCGGGCCACTCCAACCGGATCCGGGTACCGGCGCCGGGGCGCGAGTCGATCTCCGCGCGCCCGCCCACCGTGGACATCCGGCCGCGTACCGACTCGCGTAGTCCGTACCGGTGCGCGGGGACGGCGGCCGGGTCGAAACCCGGACCGTCGTCGACCAGCTCCACCACGACGGTGTCGGCGACCCGGGCCAGCCGCAGCGTGGCGGACGCGCCCGGCGCGTGCCGGACCACGTTGGACAGCGCGGCGTACGTGCTCTCGGCGAGCGCCTCCGCGACCGGCGCCGGCACGACGCACGTCGCCAGCTCGACGGTGACCGGCAGTTCGGGCAGCCGGGCGAGCACCGCCCGCAGCCGCTCGTCCAAGGGCACCGGCCCCTCCTCGGGGGCGGACCGCGCGTCGGCCAGCGCGGTGAGGGTACGCAGGTCGGCGGCGCACCGTTCGCGCAGCGCGGCGGACGGGCCGGCGACCGCGCCCAGCCCGATCATCGTCAGGGTGGCCAGCACCGTGTCGTGCAGATCCCGGTTCTGCCGCCGCTCCGCGTCCCGCGCGGTCCGGGCGACCAGCGACTCGCGGGTGAGCCGCTGGTGCGCGACGAAGGCGTCGTCGGCCCGACCGATCCGCCGCCGCATGATGGCGGTGATCACCGCACCGCAGGCCGTCTGCACCAGCAGCGTCGCCGCGTGCGCGGTGGCCTCGTCGGGCTGACCGGCGGCGTGCGCGCCGGCCGCGTAGGCCGCTGTCACCAGCAGTCCCGCCGGTAACGACCAGCGGACCGGGGCGTTGGCCTGCGCGTTGAGGACCGTGGTGCTGGCGAGCACCGCGATCCAGCTCACCTCGCCGGGCAGCACCTCCGGGGCCACCAGCACCGGCATCGCCAGGCACGCGGCGGCGGTCAGCGCCACGTCGCCGAGCACCATCGGACGGCCGATGCCGTGTCGCAGCGCGCGGAACGCGTACCAGATTGACCAGGCGGTCAGGGCCGCGACGGCCGGGACCAGCAGCGCCGGCTCGACGGGCGCGGTACGCACCGACAGGGCGACGACCGCGCCGATCAGGCCGCAGGCCAGTCGCAGCAGCGCCGGCAGGCGGGCGAAGATGAGGGTGAACGCGCCACCGGCCGGAGTGTCCAGCGTGGTCGGCGACGTGGTCGGGGCGGTAACGGCCGGCATCGGGAAAAGAGGCGTCCTTCTGCGACAACGACCCGATCCGGGCCAAAACGGGGGATCGACGCCGGAGAATAGCACGAGCATCCGCCCGCGATCACCCTCGGTGCGTGCCGTGTCGTCGGTCGGTCAGCCTGACCGGTGCGGATCCGACCTGCCGCCGGGGCGGTGACCTGGCCGCGTTGCCCTGCCGACGCCCGTCCACCGGAGATCCTGTGCGGGCTGATCGGCACCGACCTGGTCGTCAGCCGATCGGCAGAGCCTTCGTCCCGCCGCCCGCGATCGACCGGGTCAGCTTCTTGCCGCTGGACCAGTACCAGCAGCGCACACCCCGGTCGCCGCGTGCCCACGCCTGCTCCGACGGGAACCGGTACGTGCTGCCCGTGCGGTAGCGGAGCATCCCGTCGACCGGCACCTTCGCGTAGCGGGCGATGACCGGCCGGCACTTCGCGTGGACGGCCTTCTCGTCTTTGGTTGCGTCCTCGTAGGAGACGTCGGGCGCGGTCCAGACGCCCACGTACTCGAAGCGGTGCACCTTGGTGCACGGGACCGCCAGCAGGTTCGACCACTCGTCCTCCTCGGCGCAGCCGTACCGCAGCGGGGTGGCCGCCTTCAGCACGCCACGCAGGCTGCCCGCCCGGTTGACGGCCAAGTCGTTGTCGCCGTTGGCGCCGCTCACCGGGTCGAGCTCGAAGAGGTCGCACCGGTACCACCGGCTGCCGCCCGTCCAGCCCGCCGGCGACGTGGGTGCCACCTGCACCGACAGCCGGGCGTCGCGCCACTCGCCGCCGACGAACTCCTTGGCCTTGGCGTCGCATTCGGCGAACGCGGACCGCATCGCCGCCGACCCGACGCGGGGCGGGATCGGGCGGGCGGCCAGGTCGCCGGTGAACGTGCCGACGTGGAACGTCTCGACCAGGTGCGCCTTGGCGCAGTCCACCGGCTGGTGGCTGGTCAGGTAGGCGGTCGGCTCGGCGATGACGTGGCACTCGCCGGCCTGCGGCACGAACTGGCGGGCCTCGGCCACCGGCCGCCAATCGTCGGTCAGGTCCCCGTCCGTGCCGGCCGGCGTGCCGCAACCGCTCACCGCCGCCGCGACCAGCGCCGCCGAAGCCGTGACGCCCCACCACCGTCGCATGTGGTCCTCCCCGTCCCCGTGACAACCGGCGCAGCATAAGGCACCGGGCGCCTGCCCGGTCACCCGGCGACGCGGGCACCGCACAGCCGACCTTGGCCGGCGGTGCTACCTTCACGCCATCGCCGCCGCACCGAGCCGGGAGCAACCGTGCAGAAGAGGTACGTGGGCCTGCTTGCCGTCGTCGTGGCGACGGCGTGTCTCGCCGTCGTCGGCACCCTCGGTGGCTGGTACCTGGCCGACCGGGGCGCATCCGACTCCACCTCCTCGGGCGGGGACGCCGCCACCACGGGCGCTACCGGCGGCCCTTCGACGGGCTCCGCGGAGACCGGCCCGTCGCCGACGAAGGAGCAGCCCGCGGGCCGGACGTACCGGCTCGATCAGTTGATGTACAGCCAGTCGGGCCTGACCGTCACCCTGGTCAGCGCGGAGAGCACCGACGGCAGGCTGCGGCTGAACCTCGCGTACCGCAACGGCACGTCGGTGCCGTGGCCGGTGAGCTGCCCGACCGCCGAGGTCGACCGGACCTCCTCGGAGATCGTCCTGTCGGACGGCCGGAGCGTGCGTCCCGAGTCCACCTGGTGCACCACGACCCGGCCCGGCGAGTCCTTCAGCATCGCCCCGGGCCAGCGGGTGGATAGCTGGGCCGTCTTCCCGGTGGCCGCGGAGACCGGCATGTCCTTCGAACTGGCCTGGTACGACTTCCCGACCCTCGACGTCCGACTCCGCTGATCCTCGCCTCTGGGCGCCCCGGCCGCCTCGCGTCGTGGGCACCGGAGCACTCTTTACTGTTGATCGGTCCGCGCCGGGAAGCGGCAGTAGACCGCCGTCGCGTCGTCGGCGGCGGGCCGGTCGGATTCTCCGCAGCCTGGATCCGGTATCTCGAGCAGATCTTCACCTTCAACGGCGGGCCGTTCGACGTGCGCCTGCGAGTCATCCGGCTGGCGGAAGCAGACACCAGGTCGTTCGGCAGTCGCGTAATTGACTCATCCACCAGATCGCGACGCTGCCTCACACCGTCGCTCGTGAATCGCAGTTTGCCCCTTCTTGTCAGACGACAAATTGACTTATACCCGCCCCAAGCTGCCTTGGTTGACGGTTACTTGCTCAGCTGCAAAGGTGTAGGCCGTGGTCACGGTTGTATGGAGCGCGTTGGCGGTACCGCTTCTGGAGCTACCGCGGAATTGACTGGAGGCTCGGCCGTCGAAACAGCGAAGGCCGCCGTTGGGTCAGCCTTCGAGACGCCGGCGCTGGTTCTGCCCAGTGTCCCGGAGCGACTTGATTGCAGGGGGGATCGTGTGGCGGTGTCGAGTCCCACGCTGACGCGGTTGGCGCGAAGAGTCACCGGGCGGACCTATCATCCCAGGCTGGGAACGCCCCTCTCCCTGCGGCTCGGAAAAGCCTCGCTGTTCGTCATCGTCGGATCGTACGTGACGCTGTCGGTCGCGTCGGCGATGCTTGGTGCGGTGGCGCTCTCCATGCTGCACCGGCCCAGGTGGGAGTATTCGCGCGGATTGCGGCTGACGTTCGAGGCCTTGTGGGGATTGGGGGAGTTGCTGCGCGAGGACGGCCAGCCGGCAGCATATTACCTCGTCGCGGGTGTCATTACGGTTCTCGGAGTGCTGCTGCCGCTTCTCCTGCTTGGCTCGTTCGTCTTCAAGCTCCTTCGCCATGATCCCATCAAGTGGCGTAAGAAGGCCTCATTGGAGGACGACCCCGTCTATGGTGCGCTGCTGACGATCCGGTTCTACCCGGGCACGAGTTCCGAGTTGGGGGATCTGTGCGTGCGCGTCTACGCGCGCATCGCCCTGACGGGCACCAACCCGAGATCGATCGTAAACCGCCCATTGAGAGTTCGGTACGGCGGCGAGTTGGCTGAAGAGTCGCGCATACCGTACAGCGCGTCAGGATTTCCGTGCTCGGTGCGGGTTCCCTTCTCCCGCCGGCGCACTGCCACAGCATCTGTCGTCGACGGCGTCTTCGATATTGACGGTCACGATGTGAGCAAAGAGAATCTCGAAATCATCGCCATCGTGTCGGGCGTGGTCTTGGACTCAGGTGAGAGTTTCGTCAGCGTCAAGCGCTACCTGGGTGACGAGGTCCTGGCGGGGCAGCCCCAGTGGATCGACGCAGTAGAGGGCGAAGCGCCAAAAGACTGGCTCGGTTGGGACAACTTCGAAGGTAACGCGGAATTGGTGGTATTTGTCTATGGATCCATGGTCAGTCGAGACTCGATGCTGAAGACTCTCCCGACGCTGCCTGAAGCTTGTGGCCCATCAGTGGGCTTCCTCAGCGGTTGGGCGCGAAGTTGGAACACCGGCTCCGACCCCAAGGATCAGCCCGAACGTGTCTGGCGGGGCGAGAGCGGCGACGTCTTCGAGGGCACGATCGCGAGCCTGGGCCTCGTGCCCAAAGACGGTGAGGAATGTCCCGGGGCTCTGTATCGAATATCTGTGCGCGACCTGGCGCTGGTCGACAATCGCGAGCGAGACTACAAGCGCATCAACGTCACGGGACTGGTGCGCGGCCCTGATTTGAACCCCACCGACACTGTCTTCACCTACATTCCCACCGAGGAAGCTCAGCAGCGGCTTGTCCGTGCCCGCGCAAACAACACCGCGGTGCTTTCGACCGGCTACCTCCGCTCGGTCAAGGAAGGGTTCGCAGCGCTCTTTCCGGACAGCGGGAACCTGTACGAGAGAACAACTCCAAAGTTCTACGGCCGGATCGAGACTCTGACGTTCTCGACAGCTCCGGAGTCCACCACGGCAGATCGCGACCCTCCGCTGACCAGCTAGGCGTAGGGTCCCAGCGGCGTCGTCGATGCGAGTGTCGAATCTCTGGCGCAACGCGCACGAGCGGGCGGCCTCCGGGGAGGTGCCGGCGGTCGCCGAGCGGGATCAGTGGTGCCATTGGGTGCCGGTGGCGGCGTGGTCGAGCATCGCGCGGTCGGTGACGAGGATGTCGGTGACGACTGTCGCGGATTGAGCGCATGCTGAGCCAGTCGCCGTGGGACCGCGATGCGGACGCGCGCCAGCTCGCAGAGCGCATCTCGGTCTGGCTGTCGCAAACGTCAGCGCGCCCGCTCGCCTGACTGCCGCCAGGCGGCCAACACCTGCGCTTCCCTCTCCGGGCTGATGCCGATCTCGGCGGCGCGGTCGTGGTTGCTGATTTCGCCGTTCTCCACCATCCACCGCCAGGTGTCGCGGACGGTCAGGGAGAGCGGCCGACAGCGGAGGCCGGCAGCCTGAGCCTTGGCCGTGTCGACGCGCCACACGCCGTCGAAGGTGCGCCAGAGGGGCAACTCGGACCACTGCCGGACGCCATGGCTGAGCAACACCTCATCGGGCACCCAGTCGAAGGAAGCATCGCCCCGGGTTGCGTGGGCGCAGTCCGCCAGTAGTCCGCCGAAGGTGGCGCCGCCCACCGGGGCGCAGACGTTGAACGCACCGGAGGCGCCTTCCGCGATGGTGTGTAGCGCGAACGCGGCCAGGTCGCGTACGTCGACCGGCTGGATGGTGCGGTCGGGGGAGCCGGGGGCCAGGACGTCGCCGCCGGCAGCCACCCGGCGCAGCCACCACGGCAGGCGGCCGACGTACTCACGCGGGCCGAGCACGACACCGGGGCGCAGGATCGTGGTCCGGTCAGCGCCGAACGCGGCGGCGGCTGCTGCCTCGCAGCCGGACTTCTGGTAGCCGTACTGCGTCGGTCCGTCCTCGGTGTTGGTGCCGTAGTCCGGGCCGGCGTCCGGCGGGCAGTAGAGCACCTCGGAGCGTTCGCTCAGCGGCTTTGATGGCCAGTCTCGGTAGACACTGACCGTCGACATGAAGACGTAGCGACCGGCGACGGGAGCGAGCGCGCGGGCCACGTCGAGGGTGTTCCTCGGCACGTATCCCGAGGTGTCGACCACGGCGTCCCAGGGGCCGGCGGCGGCGAGGGCGGCGACGTCCTCCGGACGGGTCCGATCACCCCGGATTGGCCGTACAGCCTCTAGGAAGGGGTCGGAGGTGCCCCGGTTGAACGTGGTGACCTCCCAGCCAGCATCGATAGCGGCCGTGACGATTGCATGGCCTACGAACCAGGTTCCGCCGAGCACTAGCAAACGCATATGTCCATCATGCCGAGCAGGGGTAATCGCCCGATCGGCGGAGGACGTCGGCAGCCAGTTGCCGAGTCGGTCACGAGATTGAGTCAAGGCGGCCCGCAAGCGGGCCGCGCCGGCCCGGCCCCGGCCTGCTGGCGACCTCCGGCCGGCATCGGTCGGGCCGGCCGGCCACGCTGAGGGACGACACGATCGGAAGACCTCGGGGCTCTGCCCCGAACCCCGGCCCTCCTCAGGGATGCCGCCGACCTTGCGGCTAATGACTTCATCCAAAGTGTTACGCGGACGGGTCCCAGGCTGCGAGCTGATCGAAGATACGACGGTCACCTTCGAACTTCAGCGAATCCAGCGATATGCGGCCGTAGAAGAACAGGACCAGGTCACTGGCCGTGCCCCGGGCGGAGGCGTCGACCATGTCCGGGTTCGGGTCCTCGCTGGCAGCCGGCGCGCCGAGGCGGGCGGCCCATGCGCCGTCGCGGGACAGCCGAAGGCGCCAAGAGTGGCCCTCGGTGGCGTAGTAATCGACGACGGCGGGTTCGTGCGGCCAGGCGACGTCCGTTGAGCAGAGGGTGAACTGGCAGTCGTCGAAACCGTCGAGGGCGGCCTCGACTGGTAGCGGCTCCGGGGTCCCCACGATGAGTTGGACATCGTAGGTGTGCACCGCGATCTCGGGCACCTGGCGTCGAGCCCATGCACCGGAGGTTTCCGGTGACTGCGAGTCACCCCAGAACGTCCAACAACCGCGGTCCGGGCCGGCCTCACGCAGCGCGCTCGTCAGTCGCTCGACGGACTCGGTCCACCAGGCCAGGAGAGCCTCGCGTTCCTGAGGCGCACCCGTGCCGTCGTCCCAAGCGGACTTTTCCGGGGGCGCGTCGGCCGGCCCGGCGGCGACGATGGCGGCCGCCCTGCGGCGGCCCATGCCCAGGTGCTGCACGAGATCGAACAGCATCCACTCCGGGCAGCTCGGCACCGGCACGTCGAGGCTGGGCGCCGCAGCGACCGCGGCGCGGAAGGCGGTCGACCGTTCGTCAATCAGCCGCAAATGATCCGAGAACGTCAAAGTTTTTTGCACTCCGGCTGTCTACCAGTGTGCTTCGACTACCGGACAGCGATTTTCGCAGCCGACGCGGCGGACCGCCCCGGCACTGATTGTCGGGCAGTGTAGGCCCTCGCAGGCAGGCTTGGCTGTACGGGGAAGGGACCGTGGTGATCGTCTCGACCGGGAGCGGGAAGCCGCTGACCTGCGGTGTGAGTGGTGCGCCCGGCAGGATTCGAACCTGCGGCCTTGGGATTAGAAGTCCCCTGCTCTATCCGCTGAGCTACGGGCGCGCGCGTGCGTGTCGCGCGAGAAGGGTACCGCCGGCCACCGGGTGACCGGTGGAACGGGTGCCGCGTTCCACGTCGCCGACCAGGGTCGCACGCGTCCCCGGTGTTGGTCACCCCGGTTCTGCCGTCGGCGCGGCCGGGGACGCGGCGGGTCGTACCCTCGGATGGTGCTGCTGGACCCGGACACCGAGAACGACGTCGCCTACGAGCTGTGTCAGCTCCTCGGCCGTGCGATCCTGCCCCTCCGCCGGACCGACGACGGGGCCGGAGACGGCGACCGGTGTGAGGGCACCGCGTTCCTCTTCACCGGGCGGGGGCGGGAACACCTGCTCACGGCCGACGCGCTCACCCACGCCGGGGCGGGGGAGATCGGGCTGCGGGCGAGCGTGACCGAGCCGGCCGGGGTGGCAGCCGAGGCGATCGTCCTGCCCGACCTCGCCGAGGGGTGGCGGCACCACGAGGATCTGGGCCTCGCCGTCATGCCCACCGCCGGCCTGCACGAGCACGCCGCAGGGGAGGGCTGGCAATGGCGTACCCAGCAGGTGCCGGACGCGATCGCGGCCGACCGGGACGCGATCGGCCGGATCGGCGCGGAGCCGGGCTCGGCGATCGTGCTCGCCCACGGCGTCGGCGCGGGCGGCGCCCGGCCGCTGGAGGTGGCGATCGAGCGGGTGGCGCGCGTGGGCGACGGCGTCCGGCTGATGGCGGAGCTGCCGGCGGGCTACGTCGGCGCGCCGGTCTTCGGCGTGCAGGCCGGCGGCGACGGCGAGCCGGGACTGTGCTGCCTGGGCCTGGTGCTGCCGGCGCGCGACGGCGGCCACCCGCTCGCCACCTTCGACCGCATCCGCGAGGCCGTCGACGCGCCGTGAGCCCGGCCGCCCGCGAACCCGACTGCCCTTGGACCAGGCTGCCCGTGAACCCTGCCGCCCGCGAGGCCGGCTGCCGCCCGCGAGGCCGTCGACGCGTGGTGAGGGCGGCGGCCCGTGGTGAGGCGGCGGCAGTAACAGAGCGGGCGGGCGGCGCTCAGCCGCCGTGGGCGCGGGCCTCCGCCGGGTCGGCCTCGTCCGCCGGCTGCCGGCTCGCCGGCGGCCGCTCCCCGGTCCGGACCGTCGGCCCGGCGTCGAAGAACGCGTCGGCCCAGCGTCCGACCTCCTGGAAGACCTTTTCGCGTACGGCGGGGCCGGAGAGGGTGAGGTCGTGCATCCCGCCGTCGAAGCGGGCCAGGGTGACGTGCCGGCCGAGACGGGGCGCCCAGCGGACCATGTGTTCGACGTCCAGGACGGCGTCGGCGAGGGCCGCCGAGTCGTGCCACTTCGTGCCCTTGAACGAGCGCGTCGAGCAGGCGAGCAGCACCGGCACCTGGATGTCCAGGCCGGCGCGGAGCTGCCGCTGGGCGGTGCGGATGGCGTTCAGCCAACCGGCCCGGACGGGGAACCCGGCGAGCGGCTTCCAGGTCAGGTCGTAGTTCCACTCGCCTCGGTGTTCCGCGTGCAGGCTCTGGCCGTACACGGTGCCGAGCCCGAACGGCAGGACCCGGCGCGGCGCGCGTCGGCCCAGCCGACCGACGGCGGCGGCCAGGGGACGGCGTACCAGCCAGGGGGCGTTGATGTCGAAGAATGGGCTGTTCAGGAAGAGGCCGTCGAGGATCCCGGCGTCGCGGCGGGCGTGCGCCCAGAGCGGCAGGATCAGCCCGCCGGTGGAGTGGCCCATCGCGAGCAGCGTGTCGTGCCCGTCGTCCTCGCGGATGATCCGCGCGGCGGCGTCCAGCTCCGGGAAGTAGTCGCTCAGGTCGCGGCAGAAGTTCGGCGTCTGGTGGGGCAGCAGGCTGCGGCCGTACTTGCGCAGGTCGAGGGCGTAGAAGTCCCATCCCCGCTCGGCGAAGAAGTCGCCCAGGTGGCCCTGGAAGAAGTAGTCGGTGAAGCCGTGCGTGTAGAGCACGGCCCGCCTGGTCGGGCGGTCGGCCCGGCGACGGACCAGGGTGGCGACCACCGGTCCCTCGTCGTCGGTGCCCAGGTCGATCGTCTGCCGCTCGTACGGCGGGCCCAGCACGTCCGGTTCCACCCCAGCGACGGTACGCCGGGAAGCTACCCGGTGGTAGCCCCGGGTGCGCCCGGCCCCGCCCGCCCGCACCCGGCGGACGGAGCCTGGCGTACGCGTCAGACGGTCTCGGACTCGGCGCGGGCCGGGTCGGTGTCGGGCTCGACCTCGGCGGCCGGCGCGGGCACGTCGCGCAGGTGCTTGTTGTGCCTCGGCTCCTGCCTGGTCTTCGCGTCGTTGAGCCGCCGCCGCAGGTCGTCGCGGACGTCGTTGAGGGCCGCGTGCAGGTCCTCCTCGGTGGAGGTGGTCACGATCTTCTGGCGGCCGGCGATCCAGCACTCCAGGGTGACCTTCTGGCCCCTGGCCTCCCGGTCCTTGACCGACACCTCCAGCTCGGTGGCGTCGGCGTGGAACCCGGCCAGCCGGGAGTCGAGCGTGCCGAACTGCTCCGCGATCCAGTTCCGGTCACCCTGCGAGAACCCCGCGCCGACCCGCAGGCACTCCGCCACGGTGGCCGGGTTGGTGACGGCGCTCATCGCCGCACCTCGCCGGAGACGATGGCGGCTGCGGTGCTGGTCATCTTCATGATCGCTGACCTCTCGTTCGTCGTGCTGTCGGCGGTGCGGTTGATCGAATCCATACCCCGCCGTACCCCGTCCGGAACGTGACCCGTGGCCCCGCCCGCCGCCGGCGCCGCGAGCGCCGCCGGCACCACCATCGTCGAGCCGATCGTGCCGGCTCCCCAGGGCCACCCGGCCCTAAGACGTGTGCCGAAGTCCTCGGTCGAGCTGGCCCTGTCGCAGGCCGACCAGGGACTTCGACGCACGCCTTAGCACACCGGGACCTTGATCAGGGTCTTGTCCACAGGCGGTCCGGTTGTCCACAGGCCGGCGCGCACCGATGGCCGCGCCCGCCCCCGAGGGCCCAGGCTCGGCACCGAGTCGACTCGCGATGGCAAGCCCGATCTCCCCCTGGAGGGACGATGTTCGACACCTACGTCACGATCGTGGGCAACGTGCTGACCGCGCCGGAGTGGCGTCGTACCACCCAGAGCAGCACCCTGGTGGCCAACTTCAAGGTCGCCTCGACCGCCCGCCGGCTCGACCGCGACAGCGGGCGCTGGGTCGACGGCAACAGCCTGCGCGTACGCGTCAACTGCTGGCGCAAGCTCGCCGAGGGGGTGGCCGCCTCGGTGATGGTCGGCGACCCGGTGGTGGTCTGCGGCCGGCTCTACACCCGCGACTGGACCGACGACGCCGGCAACCACCGCTCCCTCTACGAGTTGGAGGCGGTCGCCGTCGGCCACGACCTGTCCCGGGGCCGCAGCCGGTTCCAGCGCAACCGGCCGACGATGACGACCAGCACCGTCGAGGACGCGGAGGCCGAGCACCGGGTGCACGGTGAGGCGACCGAGCCGGTGCCCGACGAGGAGGCCCCCGTCCTGCCGGACCGCCGGCCGCTCGACGACGACTTCGAGCCCGACTTCGGCGCGTTCGCCGCCGGACGCGGCCAGCCGGCCGACACCGCCCTCGACGGCTCGCTCGACCCCTTCGACGACCCGGCGGACGAGCCCCACGGTGAGGAGCCCGACGGTCCGGAGCCGCGGTCCGGCGGGACGCCGGCGACCGACCCGGCCGAGGACGCGCCGGCCGCCCAGGACGGTCGGCGCGACGTGCCGGCGGGGGAGCCGGGCCCGTCGGCCGAGGGTTCCGAGGAGTCCGAGGCGGGCGTGTCCCCGACCGGCCGTGGCCGCCGTGGCCGGGGGCGGTTGCCGCAGCCCGCGTGACCGCCCGCGCCCGGGCGACACGACGGGGGCGGGGTGGCGCCGGCGGATCCGTCGTCACCCCGCGTGTCGCCCGGCGGCAGCCGCTGCGCGAGCCTCGTCCTGGCCGCGCGCGGCGCTCACCCGGCCGGGACGGGTGGACGCTCGGTTAGGCTGGCCGGCCGGAGGTGGTGTCGGGTGCGGCAGGTGACGCCGGTGGCGAACGTGGCGGGACTGGTCGCGGGCTACGCCCTCGACGCGTTTCTCGGTGACCCCCGTCGGTACCACCCCGTGGCCGGCTTCGGCCGTGCCGTAGGGGCCCTGGAACGGCGGGCGTACCGCCCGAACCGGCGGGCCGGAGCGGGGTTCACGGCGCTGGCGGTCGGCGCGCCGGTGCTGCTCGGGGTGGCCGCCACGGTCGCCACCCGCCGCCGGCCGGTGGCCCGGGCGGCCCTGGTCGCCGCCGGCACCTGGACGGTGCTCGGCGGGCGCACGCTGCGGCACGAGGCCAACGTGCTGGGGCGTGCGCTGCGCGCCGGCGACCTCCCGGCCGCCCGGCAGCGGCTCGGTCACCTCTGCGGCCGGGACCCGTCCCTGCTCGACGAGCCCGAGCTGGCCCGCGCCACCGTGGAGTCGGTCGCCGAGAACACCTCGGACGCGGTCGTCGCCCCGCTGCTGTGGGGCGCCGTCGCGGGGCTGCCCGGCCTGCTCGGGTACCGCGCGGCGAACACCCTCGACGCGATGGTGGGCCACCGCTCGCCGCGGTACGCCCGCTTCGGCACCCCCGCCGCCCGCCTCGACGACCTGCTCAACCTGGTGCCCGCGCGGCTGACGGGCCTGCTCACCGTCGCGCTCGCGCCGGTGGCCCACGGCGACCGGGAACGGGCGCTGCACGTGTGGCGCCGGGACCGCAACGACCATCCCAGCCCGAACGCCGGGCAGTGCGAGGCGGCCATGGCCGGCGCCCTCGGCGTACGGCTCGGCGGGCGCAACGTCTACTTCGGGCGCTCGGAGGTGCGCCCGTTCCTCGGCGACGGTCCCCGACCCGAGGCACGGCACCTGAAGCGGGCCGCCCGCATCTCGGGCGCGGTCGGGCTGGCCGCGGTCGGGCTGGCCGCCGCGTACCCGCTGACCCTCGGCCGGCTGGCGAGCGCCTTCGGTCGCCGGGCGATCAACGCGAGCGCCTTCGGTCGCCGGGCGGTGCGGGCGAGCGCCCTCGGCCGCCGGGCGGTGCACCCAGCGGTCGCGGCCGGGGCGGGGCGGGGAAACGGCCGGTGAGCGGTGGCCTGCTGGTCGCCGGCACCACCTCCGACGCCGGCAAGAGCGTCCTCACCGCCGGCATCTGCCGCTGGCTGCACCGCCGGGGTGTGAAGGTGGCGCCGTTCAAGGCGCAGAACATGTCCAACAACTCCGCCGTCGTCGTCGGCCTCGACGGCCGGGGCGGCGAGATCGGGCGGGCGCAGGCGATGCAGGCCGCCGCCTGCGGCCTCGCCCCCGACCTGCGGTTCAATCCGGTGCTGCTCAAGCCCGGCAGCGACCTGGCCAGCCAGGTGGTGCTGCTCGGCGAGGCGGTCGACACGGTCACGGCGGGCAACTTCCGCGAGCTGCGTCCCCGGCTCGCCGGGACCGCGTACGCGGCGCTCGCCGAGTTGCGGGCCGCGTACGACGTCGTGATCTGTGAGGGGGCCGGCAGCCCGGCGGAGATCAACCTGCGGGCCGGCGACTACGTGAACATGGGGCTGGCCCGGCACGCGAACCTGCCCACGATCGTGGTCGGCGACATCGACCGGGGCGGGGTCTTCGCCTCGATGTTCGGCACGCTCGCCCTGCTCGACCCGGCCGACCAGGCGCTGGTCGCCGGCTTCGTGATCAACAAGTTCCGGGGCGACCCCGGGCTCCTGCGGCCGGGGCTGGACATGCTGCGCCAGGTCACCGGCCGCCCGACGTACGGGGTGCTGCCCTGGGCGCTCGACCTCTGGCTCGACGCGGAGGACTCGCTCGCGTACGGCCGGGTGCTCGGTCGACCGGCCGCCCCACGCGGCACCGACTGGCTGGACGTGGCCGTGGTCCGGCTGCCCCGGATCAGCAACGCCACCGACGTCGAGGCGCTCGCCACCGAGCCGGGCGTACGGGTCCGGCTGACCGTCGAGCCCGCCGAGTTGGCCGCCGCCGACCTGGTCGTACTGCCCGGCTCGAAGTCGACCGTGGCTGACCTGGCCTGGCTGCGGCAGACCGGCCTGGCCGACGCCGTCCTGGCGCACGCCTCGGCGGGCAGGCCGCTGCTCGGCATCTGCGGCGGCTTCCAGATGCTGGCCCGGGCGATCCACGACGCGGTGGAGAGCCGGCAGGGGAGCGTGGCGGGGCTGGGCCTGCTGCCGATCGAGGTCACCTTCGACCCGCGCAAGACCGTCCGCCAGTCGACCGGCGCCGCCGACGGCGGCGTCCCGGTCCGCGGCTACGAGATTCACCACGGGTACGTCTCCCACGCCGACCCGGCGCTGACCCCGTTGCTGACCTGCGCGGACGGCAGCGGCGAGGGAGCCGTGGCCGGTGCCGTGCACGGCACCCACTGGCACGGCGCCTTCGAGTCCGACGAGTTCCGCCGCCGGTTCCTGACCGAGGCGGCCCGGCTCGCCGGCCGGACCGGCTTCACGGTGGCCCCCGACACCGCGTTCGCCGCCGCCCGCGAGCGCACCCTGGACCTGCTCGGCGACCTGGTCGAGGAGCACCTCGACACCGACGCGCTCTGGCGCCTCGTCGAGTCCGGCCCGCCGGCCACCCTTCCGTTCATTCCACCGGGTGCCCCGAAGCATCCCTGAACCGGTCACCCGCCACGGCCCACCCTTGAGTCGCCGCGCTACCACGCCCGACCGGGTGCCGGGAGCGGCCAGCGCAGGTCGGTCGGCGGGAGCGGGACGGGTCAGAGGCGGACGTCGGCGGGGCGGTCGGACATGGGCAGCCCCGCCTCGCGCCAGGCCTGCACGCCACCGATCATGTCGGTCGCACGGTGCAGGCCGAGCGCCCGCAGGCTCGCCACGGCGAGGCTGGAGCTGTAGCCCTGGCGGCACACCACCACGATCCGTTGGTCGTACCCCGTGGCCTCGGGGATCCGCCACGCGCTGGCCGGGTCGAGCCGCCACTCCAGCACGGTCCGGTCGATCACGATGGCGCCGGGCAGGTCGCCCTGCTCCCGTCGCTGCACGTCGGTGCGGGTGTCGACCAGCAACGCCCCGGTACGGACCGCCTCGACGGTCTGCTGCGGCGTCAGCCGGCGTACCCCGACGCGGGCCTGTTCCAGAAGGGCGTCTACGCCCGGACTCATCACGCTGTGGGACACCAGCAGATCATCGCGTCCGGTGCCGGGCCGCGCCCGACGAACGCCCCGGGCCCACCCGACGACCGCTCGTTCGGGCGACCCCCGATCGGAAACGTCCGCCGCCGACTCCGGCCCGGGGCGGTGGCCGGGGACGCCGCCTGGTTACCGTCGGCCCGTGGTGGTGGCGGTGGTCGAGGCGTACGACCGGCTGGCCCGGCGGGTGCTCGCCGGGCCGGCGCGGTTGGGGCGGACCCGGCTGGTGGCGGTGGACGGGCCGAGCGGCGCGGGCAAGAGCGCGTTCGCGGCGCGGCTCGCGGACGCCCTCGCCGCCCGGCCCGGCGGCGGCCCGGTGCCGGTGGTGCACACCGACGACCTGCTCGACGGCTGGGACGACCAGCTCACCTTCTGGCCCCGGCTGGAGGAGTGGGTGCTCGGGCCGCTGCGCGCCGGGCGGCCGGGGGCGTACCGCCGGTACAGCTGGGTCCGGCGGGCCTTCCTGCCGCGCCCGGTGCCGGTCCCGGTCGCGCCCGTGCTCGTCGTGGAGGGGGTGAGCGCGGCGCGGGCGGCCGTCGCCGCAGAGCTCAGCCTGGCCGTCTTCGTCACCGCCCCGGGGCCGTTGCGGCTGGCCCGGGCGCTGGAGCGCGACGGCCCGGGCATCCTGCCGGAGCTGCGCCGCTGGCACCTCGGGGAGCGGGCGCACTTCGCCGCCGACGGTACCGAGGCGCGGGCGGACCTGGTAATCGACGGCGCCCCGGGCCTGCCGCACGACGCCGAGCGCTACTACGTGCGTCGCCGCTGAGCGTCACCGAGCGTGCCGGCGACGGGCTCGGGCGGTGGGGTCGGTAAGGCCGGCATACGATGCCGGTCATGACCACACCGATCATGTCCGAGTCCGAGGTCCGGGCCGCCGTCGAGCGGGAGTTGCCCGGGGTACGCGCCGACCTGGAGCGCCTCGTCCGCATCCCCGGCATCGCGTTCGAGGGCTTCGACCACTCGCACGTGGAGCGCTCCGCCGAGGCCGTGGCCGAGCTGCTGCGCGGCTGCGGTCTCGACGTCGAGATCGTGCGCTCGGGTGGCCAGCCGGCGGTCATCGGCAAGAGGGCGGCCCCGCCCGGTGCGCCGACGGTGCTGCTCTACGCCCACCACGACGTCCAGCCGGTCGGCGACCTGACGCTGTGGGAGTCGGACCCGTTCGAGCCGGTGGAGCGGGACGGCCGGCTCTACGGCCGGGGCGCCGCCGACGACAAGGCCGGCATCATGGCGCACGTGGCGGCGCTGCGCGTGTACGGTGACGCGCTGCCGGTCGGCGTGGTGCTCTTCATCGAGGGCGAGGAGGAGTACGGCTCCGACTCGCTGGAGCGGCTGCTCGCCGAGCACCGCGACGAGATCGCCTCGGACGTCATCGTGATCGCCGACTCCACCAACTGGGACATCGGCGTACCGGCGCTGACGACCTGCCTGCGCGGCATCGTCAACTGCTTCGTCGAGGTACGCACCCTCGACCACCCCGTGCACAGCGGCGTGTACGGCGGACCCGTGCCGGACGCGCTGACCGCCCTGGCGCGGTTGCTGGCCAGCCTGCACACCGAGGCCGGGGACGTCGCCGTCGACGGGCTGCTCGCCCGGGGGGGCGCGAGCGTCGACTACCCGGAGGAGCGGTTCCGCGCCGAGGCCGGGGTGGCCGAGGGCGTCAGCCTGATCGGCACCGGGCAGATCACCGACCGGCTCTGGACCAAGCCCTCCCTGGCGGTGCTCGGCATCGACGCCCCGGCCACCGCCGTGGCGCCGAACGCGCTGGTGCCGGCGGCCAGGGCCAAGCTGAGCGTACGGCTGGCGCCGGGCGACGACCCGAAGCGGGCGTACGCGGCCCTCTGTGCCCACCTCGAGAAGCACGCCCCGTGGGGCGCGCAGGTCAACGTCGTCTTCGAACACGACGGTGACCCGTGCGTCATCGACGCGTCGGGGCCGATGTTCGACGCGGCCAGGTCGGCGTTCCGGACCGCCTGGGACGGCACCGAGCCGGTGGACCTCGGCATCGGCGGTTCGATCCCGTTCATCGCCACCTTCCAGGAGATGTTCCCGGGTGCGGCGATCCTGGTGACCGGCGTGGAGGACCCGCACGCCCGGGCGCACGGCCCGAACGAGAGCCTGCACCTCGGGGAGTTCGCCCGGGTCTGCCTGGCCGAGGCGCTGCTGCTCAGGAACGTCGCCGAGGCGGGCGTCGACGCCGTGCGGTGACGGAACCGTAACTTCCTGGTCAATGGGGGAGTTTGCGGTGTGTCGGACGCGGCGTTGTTATAGCCTTTCGAACATGCGTACGAATGAGGTGATGGGTCGGCTCGAGGCCGCCGTCAGCGCACTGGGGGACGTCGACGTCTCCGCCTGGCCCGAGGACACGCTCAAGGAGCAGCTCGGCGATCTGTCCGCCGTGCTGGTCGCGCTCGACACGGCCCTCTCCCGGGTCGCCGAGGAGATCCGCGCCCGCGGGCTGCGCATCGAGGAGCCCGTCTCGGCCTGACCCGCCAGCCCTGACCACCAGGGTTTTCCGGCGCCCGGGCACGGCAATGTCCGGGGTGGTGTCGGGGGTGGCTGGCAGGATGGAGACCGTGCGGTTCCTCGACCTGGCAGCCACCTCCGCAGCCGTCGGCGCCACCCGGGCCCGGCGGGCCAAGGTGGAGCTGCTCGCCACCGCGTTGCGGGCGCTCGACCCGTCCGAGGTGCCGGCGGGCGCCGGCTGGCTGGCCGGCGAGCTGCGCCAGCGGCAGACCGGGGTGGGCTGGGCGAGCCTGCGTGACCTGCCGCCGCCCGCCGCAGAGCCGACCCTGACCGTGGCCGCCGTCGACGCCGCCATCGACGAGATCGCCGCCGTGCACGGGCCGGGTTCGCAGGCCCGCCGCCGGACGCTGCTGGGCGCCCTCTACTCCGCCGCCACGGCCGAGGAGCAGCGGCTACTGACCGGCCTGTTCAGCGGTGAGCTGCGCCAGGGCGCGCAGGCGGGGCTGCTCGCCGACGCCGTGGCGCGGGCCGCTGAGGTGCCGGTCTCCGCCGTACGCCGGGCGCTGCTGCTTGCGGGCGACCTGCGCGCGGTCGCGGTCGCCGCGCTCGACGGGGGCGCGGCGGCGCTGGCCGCGTTCGGCCTCCAGGTCGGCCGCCCGCTCGCGCCGATGCTGGCCCAGAGCGCGCCCTCGGTCGACGAGGCCCTCGCCGCCACCGGCACCCCCGCCGTGGTCGACGTGAAGCTCGACGGCATCCGGATCCAGGTCCACCGCTCCGGCGACGACATCGCCGTGTTCAGCCGCAGCCTAGACGACATCACCGCCCGCCTGCCGGAGGTGGTCGCCGCCGTGCGCGCGCTGCCCGCGCGCGAGCTGGTGCTCGACGGGGAGGCGATCGGGCTCGACCAGACGGGCCGGCCCCTGCCCTTCCAGCAGACGTCGAGCCGGGCGGCGCGGCGCGCCACGGCGTCCCCGGCCGGGCGGGCCGCCGCGGCCGCCGGTGAGACGGTGCTGACGCCGTACTTCTTCGACCTGCTGCACCTCGACGGAGACGACCTGGTCGACCGGCCCGGCCGGGAGCGCTGGGCCGCGCTCGACGCCGCCGTCGACGCCTCGCTGCTGGTCGGCCGGATGGAGGTCGACAGCCCCGAGCGGGCCGGCGAGGCGTTCGCCGCCGCCGTCGACGCGGGCCAGGAGGGGGTCGTCGTGAAGGCGCCCGACGCCCCCTACGACGCCGGCCGGCGGGGCGCCGCCTGGGTGAAGGTGAAGCCCCGGCACACCCTCGACCTGGTGGTGATCGCGGTGGAGTGGGGCAGCGGCCGGCGCCAGGGCTGGCTGTCCAACCTGCACCTCGGCGCCCGCGACCCCCGCACGGGCGACTTCGTCATGCTCGGCAAGACGTTCAAGGGCCTCACCGACGAGATGCTGCGCTGGCAGACCGAGCGCTTCCTCGGCCTCGCCGTCGAGCACGGCGACTGGGAGGTGCGGGTGCGCCCCGAGCAGGTGGTCGAGATCGCGTTCGACGGGGTGCAGACCAGCACCCGCTATCCGGGTGGGATGGCGCTGCGCTTCGCCCGGGTGCTGCGCTACCGCGACGACAAGACGGCGGCGGAGGCCGACACCATCGACGCCGTACGCGCCATCCACGCCGGCCGCGTCGCCGACTGAGCGGTCGGGCGGGGCCTGCCGACGGCGGTTCGCGGGACGGTCAGGCGGCGCCCTGTGGCGCGGGCTCGGCGGCCCGGTCGACGGGCTGCTTCGGCCCCACCCCCGCCAGCCGGCGGGCCTCCCGGCGGGCCACCCAGCCGTAGCCGAAGAGGGTCATCGCCGCGAAGATCCACCACTGCACGACGTAGCCGAAGTTCTGCCAGTTGTTGGTGTATCCGACCGGCACGTCCTTGAAGACCGGGTCGGCCGCCGGGGTCTGCTCGTCCAACAGCAGGTACGCCCCGTGCACCGGATACGGCAGCTCGCTCGCCAGCCGGGGCACGCCGATCCGCCGGGTCTCCAGCTTGCCGTCCCGCCGGGTCACGGCGACGGAGCCGCTCTCGCTCAGGTGTACCCGCCCCGTCACGGTGACCTCGCCGGGTGGGGCGGGCGGCACGTCGGGCTGGACGGTCGCGTCGCCGCCCCGGGCCGGCGGGATCCAACCCCGGTCCACCAGCACGGCCGTGCCGTCGGCCAGCACGAGCGGAGTGACCACCTCGAAGCCGACCGTGCGGTCAACCGAGCGTCCCCGGACCAGGACCACGTTCGCCGGGTCGTAGCGGCCGGTCACGGTGACCCTGGTCCAGGCCTTCTCGGCGGCGGGGGCGGGGCCCGCCGTGCCGCTGCCGCCGCCCGGGGCGGGCAGCACGTCCCGCAGCGGCACCGGGTCCATCCGCAGGCCGGCGTCGATCCGCTCGTTGATCTCCGTGCGGCCGTGGTAGCGGTCCAGCTGCCAGTTGCCGAGCATCACCATCACCGCCGCGGCGACCAGGGTCAGCGCGAAGATGCCCAGCCAGCGCGGCGTCAGCAGGAACCGGTACACGCCACGAGGCTACCCCTGTGACGGGAGGCACTCGCTGCGACAGCCCCCTTCCGCGCCCGGACGCGGTGCCGACGCGCCCACCGGGCGGTGTCCCGGTCCGCCGGCCGGGCCGCAGGCTGGTGGCCCCGACACCGCCCGCTCGGGCCGCTCGGCGGCGGCCACCCGTCGGCCCGTTGGGCTATCGTCACGCGGGCGGACCGCGCGCTCGGCCCGCCGCAGGTCCCCCCGCCGCCCCGCAGGGAGTCGATGATGACCGTCGTGCCGCGCCTGGTGCTCAGCGCGCCGTCCTCCGGCCACGGCAAGAACGCGGTGGCGATCGGGCTGCTCGCCGCGTTCGCCGGGCGGGGCGTCGACGTCGCCGGATTCAAGGTCGGAGCCGACCGCGTGGACACCGCGTACCTCGGGCTGGCCGCCGGTCGCCCCGGCAGGAACCTCGATCCCCGGCTGGTCGGCGCCGACCGGATCGCCCCGCTGTTCGGCCACGGCGCGGCCGGGGCCGGGCTCGCCGTGGTGCAGGGCAGCATGGGCCTGTACGACAGCCTCACCGGCCGCCCCGAGAGCGAGTCGACGGCCGCCGTGGCCATCGGGCTGCGCAGCCCGGTCGTGCTGGTGGTCGACGTCGCCGCGACGGGGCAGTCGGTGGCCGCCCTGGTGCACGGCTTCCGGTCGTACGACGAGCAGCTCTGGCTCGGCGGCGTGATCCTCAACCGGGTGGCGTCCGCCCGGCACGAGGAACTGCTCCGCGAGGCGCTCGACGACATCGGCGTGCCGGTCTACGGCGCGCTGCGCCGGCAGGACCTGCCGTCCGTGCTGCCCCCGCGCCGGTACGGGGCGGTGCCCGCGCTCGCCGGCACCGACGAGGCCACCCGCGCGGTCCGCCGGCTCGGCGAGGCGGTCGCCGCCACCGTCGAGCTGGACCGGCTGCTGGGCCTGGCCCGTTCCGTCCCACCGTTGCCCGCCCCGCCCTGGGTGCCGGAGGCCGGGCGGGAGATCACCGGGCCGCGTCCCGTCGTCGCGGTCGCCGGGGCGCCGGGCGGCAGCTACAGCCACGCCGAGACCGTCGAGCTGCTCCGGGCGGCCGGCGCGGAGGTGGTGACGGTCGACCCGCTGCACGACGAGGCGCTGCCCGCCGGCACCGGTGGGCTGGTCGTCGGCGGCGCACTGCCCGAGTCGTACGCCGGGCAGCTTTCCGCCAACCGCCGGCTCTGCATCGCGGTCGCCGAGCTGGCCCGCACCGGGCGGCCCGTCGTCGCCGAGGGGACGGGGCTGCTCTGGCTGGCCCGGGAGCTGGACGGGCTGCCGATGTGCGGCGTCCTCGACGCGGTGGGGACGCGCCGCGAGGGCCTGGTGGTGGGCTACCGGGAGGCGACCGCGCTCACGGGCAGCCTCGTGGGGCCGGCGGGCACGGTGGTGGCCGGGCACAAGGAGCACCACGGCGTGCTGACCCCGCGCGCCGGGGCCCGGCCGGCGTGGAGCTGGGAGGGCGGGGCGCCCGAGGGCTTCGTCTGGCGGGGCGTGCACGCCTCGCAGCTGACCCTGCACTGGGCGGCGTACCCGCAGCTGGCGGCCCGCCTCGTGGACGCGGCGGCGGCCGATCCCGCGACCGTCCGGCCCGACGGGGTGCCCGCATGATCGGTCAGGTGGCGGTCCGTCGCTTCCCGGCGCTGACGGTCTCCACGCCCCGCACCGAGGTACGCGCGCTGACCGGGGCCGACGCGGCGGCGGCCGACGAGGTCTTCGGCGACCGGCAGACCCAGCGGTGGCTGCCGCTGGCCGACCGCTCCGGTCAGATCGACGGGCTCGCCTGGTGCACCGACCTGGCCCGGCAGCGGCGCGACAGCGGCGACGGCGACCACTACGCGGTGGTACGCCGGGAGGACGACCGGGTGGTGGGCTGCCTGTGGACCCGGCGCACCGACTGGGGCGCCCGGTGCACCGAGGTCTCGTACGCGATGGCGGCGCACGCCCGGGGGTTCGGCCTGGCGGTCGAGGCGGTGGACGCGCTCGCCATCGCGCTGATCCTCGAACACGGCTTCCAGCGCGTCGAGCTGCGGGTCGCCCCCGGCAACCTGGCCTCCCGTCGGGTCGCCGAGAAGGCCGGCTTCAGCTACGAGGGGCTGCTGCGCAACGCCGGCTTCGTCCGGGGCGGCCGGGTGGACCTGGAGGTCTGGTCCCTCGTCCACGCCGACCTGCGCTGACGCCGTCCGCCATCCGGCCCTGACCACCCGCGGCCGACGAGGGCTGCCGTCCGACCCGGCACGGCCGGGGTCAGCCGACGATGCGGTCCGAGGGCGGGGTGAACTGGCGGGTGGGCTGGCCCTTGAGGGCGTCGCGCAGGGTCTCCGCCACCGCGCTGATCGGGATCTGTGACTGGCCGTCGCCGACGGCGTTGAACGGGTTGTCCGGGTCGGAGATGAAGCTCGCCGCCGCCAGCTCCGGGGTGTAGCCGACGAACCAGGCGGACCGGGTGCTGTCGGTGGTGCCCGTCTTGCCCGCGACCGGGCGGCCGACGGTGCCCCGCACGCTGTCCGCGGTCGACCAGCCGCCGCAGCCGCCACGGGCCGGGGTGTCGCCGGTCGGGCAGCGCGCGGCGTCGGTGGCGGCGCGGGCGGCGTCGGCGTTCACCACCTGTCGGCAGCGGGGCTTGGCGACCTCGCGTTCGATCCCGGAGGCGGTCTTCCAGGTGGTCGGCCTGCCGTCCCGGTCGTAGATCGCCTGCACCGGGATCGCCTCGCAGTAGCGGCCGTCCGCGGCGATGGCGGCGTACGCGTTGGCCATCTCCAGCGGTGTGGCGTCGGAGACGCCGAGGGTGAACGCGCCCCACTTGTTCGCCTTCGCCGGGGAGGCGTGCTCCCGGTCGACGTCGGTACGCCAGCGCAGCCCGAGCTGCTCGGCGAGGCGGACCGCCTTGTCCGCGCCGATCTGCTCCTCCAGCCACACGAAGTACGTGTTCACGGACTTGCCGAAGCCGGACCACATGGTCTGGTTGCCGCTCATCGCGCCGCTGGCGTTGGACGGCGACCAGCCGTCGTAGACCTCGGAGCGGTACCGGTACGGGGCGTTGAACGAGGTGGACAGGGGCAGGCCCGCGTTCAGGGCGGCCAGCATCGGGAACATCTTGAACGTCGAGCCGGCCTGGTAGCCGGGCAGGTCGCCGCCGCCGAGCAGGGGCGCCACGGTGTTCGGGTAGTTCGCCTTGACGTTCGGGCCGGCCTCGGGGTTGGAGCTCTGCCCGTTCTCGCTCAGGTCCAGCGAGTACGTCCGGTTGACCGCCATCGCCTTGACCCGCCCGGTGCCCGGCTCGGAGACCACGATGCCGTTGGCGAACGGGCTGCCGGTGCTCTCCTTGCTGCCGACGTTCCTCTCCGCCGCCTCCTGGATCTTCGGGTCCAGGCTCAGCACGATCCGGTAGCCGCCCCGGCGCAGCTTGTCCATCCGCTCCAGCCGGTTCTCGCCGAACGCGGGCTGCGCGCTCCACCAGTTCTTCAGGTAGTCGCAGGCGAAGCCCCAGCTGTTCCACTTCTCCGGCACCGAGGCGCAGTCGTTCGGCGGGTAGCTCAGCTTCAGCCGGATCGGCTCGGTCTTCACCTGCGCGACGGCGTCCGGCGAGAGGTAGCCGAGCTGGGCCATCCGGTCCAGCACGTAGTTGCGCCGGCCGGTGGCGTCCTTCTGGTCGGAACTCGCCGGGTCGTACTCGGAGGGGGACTTGACCAGGCCGGCGAGGGTGGCCGCCTCGACGGGGCTGAGGTCCTTGGGGGCCTTGGAGAAGAAGATCTCGCTGGCCGCGTAGATGCCGTACGCGCGGTGCCCGAAGTACGCGGAGTTGAGGTAGCGCTCCAGGATCTGGTCCTTGCTCAGCTCCTTCTCCAGGTCCATCGCCATCCGCATCTCCTTGACCTTGCGCAGGCTGGTCTGCTGGGTGGCCTCCTGCACCTCCTTCGGTGTCCGCGCGCTGTCCCGCAGCGCCATCCGCACGTACTGCATGGTGAGGGTCGAGGCGCCCTGGGAGACGCCGCTGGAGCGGGCGTTCGCCACGAAGGCGCGGGCGACGCCCTTCGGGTCGACGCCCCGGTGCTGGTAGAAGCGGTTGTCCTCGGCGGCGACGATGGCCTGCTGCATGTTCGGCGAGATGTCGGCCAGCTTCGTGTACTGCCGGTACTCCTCGTAGAACATCGTCAGCACCGTCTTGCCGTCCGGCGCGTAGACGTACGACGTCTCGGCCGGCAGCGCGGTGGTGAGGATCTTGGTCTTGTGTTCCATGGCGTGCGCCGTGACCTTGGCGCCGAGACCGGTGGCGGCGGCCACCGGGTACGCCACGGCGGCGACCACGATTCCGGCGATCAGTCCGGCGCGGAGGAGAGGAACGAGACGACCAGCGGCAGCAAGGGGTCGGTTGCTCACACGCTCAAGTTATGACATTTCCGATTCGTACCTGAGAAATATTCATAAACGCCCGTGTGGTGATGCGGCCCACGCCGGGATCGGCTGTCCCGGGCGCGACCTTCCCGGCAGGATCGCGGACATGCGTGGTCAGCCGACCCAGACCCTTCCCGACGCCGAAGCCGACGCCGAGGCGGGATCCGACCCCGGATCCGAAGCGGTAGCCGAAGCCGAAGCCGAGGCCGCGGCCGAAGCCGAGGCGGGAGCCGACTCCGGACCCGGGCTCGGGCCCGACCTCGGCCACCACGGTGACGCCGAGGTGGGGCCGGGACTGGTCGACCTCGCGGTCAACGTGCGGCGCGACCCGATGCCGGACTGGCTGGCCGATCCGATCACGGCCGCGCTCGGCGACCTCGCCGCGTACCCCGATCCGGGGCCGGCGCGGGCCGCCGTCGCGGCCCGGCACGGCCGCCCGCCGGCCGAGGTGCTGCTGACCGCCGGCGCGGCCGAGGGATTCGTGCTGCTCGCCCGGGCGCTGACCGGCGTACGCCGACCGGTGGTGGTGCACCCGCAGTTCACCGAGCCCGAGGCGGCGCTGCGGGCCGCCGGGCACCAGGTGGAGCGGGTGCTGCTCGACGCGGACGACGACTTCCGGCTCGACCCGGCCCGGGTGCCCGCCGACGCCGACCTCGTGATGATCGGCAACCCGACCAACCCGACGTCGGTGCTGCACCCCGCCGCCGACCTGGCCGCCCTGGCCCGACCGGGCCGGGTGCTGGTGGTCGACGAGGCGTTCGCCGACACCACCGCGACCCCCGGCGTGACCGGCGAACCGGAGTCGCTGGCCGCCCGGCGGGACCTGCCCGGCCTGCTGGTGGTCCGCAGCCTCACCAAGACCTGGGGGCTGGCCGGCCTGCGGATCGGCTACCTGCTCGGCGAGCCCGCGCTGCTGGAGCGGCTGGCCGCCGCACAGCCGCTCTGGGCCGTCTCGACCCCGGCCCTGGCCGCCGCGTCGGCCTGCGCCACGCCCGTCGCGGTCGAGGCCGAGCGCGCCATCGCCGCCCGGCTCGCCGCCGACCGCGACCACCTGGTCGCCCGCCTGTCCGCCCTGCCCGGCGTACGCGTCGCCGGCCGCCCCGCCAGCGCGTTCGTGCTGGTGCGGCTGCCCGGGGCCGCCGACGTGCGGCTCGCCCTGCGGCGGCGCGGCTGGGCGGTGCGCCGGGGCGACACGTTCCCCGGTCTCGGCCCGGACTGGCTGCGCGTCGCCGTGCGTGACCCGGCCACCACCGACGCGTTCACCGAGGTACTGGCGGAGATCCTGGAGGCATGATGCTGGAGACCACGATCGCGGCGATCCGACCGCCGGACGAGTCGGCGATGGCCGCCGCCCGCGAGTTGCAGGGGCGGCTCACCAAGCCCGCCGGCTCGCTCGGTGCCCTGGAGGAACTCTCCGTACGCCTCGCCGGCCTGGCCGGGCACTGCCCGCCGCCGCTGCCCGAGCCGGCCGCCGTCGCGATCTTCGCCGGTGACCACGGCGTGCACGCCCAGGGGGTGACGCCCTGGCCGCAGGAGGTCACCGCGCAGATGATCGGCAACTTCCTGGCCGGCGGCGCGGTGGTCAACGCGTTCGCCCGGCAGGCCGGTGCCTCGGTCACCGTGGTCGACGTCGGCGTGGCCACCCCGCTCCCGGTCGCCGATGCTCCGGCCGCCGTCGGACCGGCGGGCACGGAGGCCGCCGGCGCCCCGGCCACCGGCGCGGCGCCCCGGCTGGTGGCGGCGAACGTCCGCCCCGGCACCCGGGACCTGGCGGTGACCGCCGCGCTGACCCGCGACGAGGCCCGTGCGGCCGTCGAGACCGGCATCCGGGTGGCCGACGAACTGGTCGACGCCGGTGCGGGCATCCTGCTCACCGGCGACATGGGCATCGGCAACACCACCCCGGCCGCCGCCCTGATCGCCGCGTTCACCGGCTTCGACCCGGCGCAGACGACCGGCCGGGGCACCGGGGTCGACGACCCGACGTACGCCCGCAAGGTGGCCGTCGTGCGGGCCGCGCTGCGCCGGCACGCCCCCGACCCCGCCGATCCGCTGGGCGTGCTGGCGGCCGTCGGCGGCCTGGAGCACGCCGCGCTGGCCGGGCTGGTCCTGGGCGCCGCCGCCCGCCGGACGCCGGTGCTGCTGGACGGGGTGATCGCGGTCTCCGCGGCGCTCGCCGCGGCGGCCCTCGCGCCGCACGCCGTGGCCGCCATGGTGGCCGGGCACCGCTCCGCCGAGCCGGGCGCCACCGTCGCGCTGCGCCGGCTGGGCCTGGAGCCGCTGATCGACCTCGGGCTGCGCCTGGGCGAGGGCACCGGCGCGCTGCTCGCGCTGCCGGTGGTCACCGGGGCGGTCCGGGTGCTGCACGAGGTCGCCACCTTCGACTCGGCGGGGGTGGCGGAGAAGTGAGTGGACCAACCCGCCGGCCCGGTGACGCGGCGGCGCGGACCGCTGCCGGGACGCGGCGCGGGGTGGCGGCGTGAGTGGCAACCCGTACCCGCTCGGCCTGCGGCTCGCCGGCCGACGGGTGGTCGTGGTGGGCGGGGGAGCGGTGGCCACCCGGCGGGTACCGGCCCTGCTCGACGCCGGCGCGCAGGTCCTCCTCGTCGCGCCGGAGCTGACCCCCGCGCTGCGCGCGCACGCCGACGCCGGACGGCTGCACTGGGCGCCGCGCCGGTTCGCCCCCGACGATCTGGACGGCGCGTGGCTGGTCCAGGTCGCGGTCGACGACCCGGTCGCCGCCGCGTCGGTCAGCGCCGCCGCCGCCGAGCGCCGCATCTTCTGCGTACGCGCCGACGACCGCGCCGCCGCCACCGCCTGGACGCCGGCGGTGACCCGGCACGGGCCGGTGACCGTGGCGGTGCTCGGCGGGGGCGACCCGCGCCGGGCGATGGCCGTCCGCGACGCGGTCCGCGCCCTGCTGGACGTCAGGAAGGGCATGCCCGCGGCAGGGGAAGGGACCCCTCCTTCCCCGAAGGGCGGGCGGGTCGCGCTGGTGGGGGCCGGGCCGGGCGACCCGGAACTGATCACCGTCAAGGGCTGGCGGCTGCTCACCGAGGCGGACGTGGTGGTGGCCGACCGGCTCGTGCCCGGCCTGCTCCTCGACGAGCTGCGCGCCGACGTCGAGCTCGTGGACGCCTCCAAGATCCCGTACGGTCCGTCCCGCGCGCAGGAGGAGATCAACCGGATCCTCGTGGACCGGGCCCTGGCGGGGAGGTTCGTGGTCCGGCTCAAGGGCGGCGACCCGTACGTCTTCGGCCGGGGCGGCGAGGAACTGCTGGCCTGCGCGGCGGCGGGCGTGCCGGTGACCGTGGTGCCCGGCGTGACCAGCTCGATCGCGGCTCCGGCCGTGGCGGGCATCCCGGTCACCCACCGGGGGGTGGCCCACGAGTTCACGGTCGTCTCCGGGCACGTCGCGCCCGACTCGCCGGCCTCCCTGGTCCGCTGGGACGCGCTGGCCGGGCTGCGCGGCACGCTGGTCGTGCTGATGGGGCTGAAGAACCTCGCGGCGATCACCGCGACGCTGCTCGCGCACGGCAAGCCGGGCGAGACGCCGGCCGCCGTGGTGCAGGAGGCGACGACCGGGGCGCAGCGGGTGCTGCGCTCCACGCTCGGCGCGGTGGCCGCCGACGTGGTCGCCGCCGGGCTGCGCCCGCCCGCGGTGGTGGTGCTGGGGGACGTGGTCGACGCTCTCGCCGACGGGGCTGGGCTTGAGGGATTTCCGGGGAGCCCGCTCGCTCCGGGCGGTCAGGCTTGATCCCTCCGCGAGCGGGCTCCCCGGAAATCCCCGGTGGGCGTTGCCCGTAAGGCGGCTCGGATTCGACCGGGCTGGTCTGGCCTCGGCGGACGAACGACGGCGGCCGGAGACTGGGGAGTCTCCAGCCGCCGCTCTCGCTGGTCAGGTCACTGCTTGAGCATGTTGTCCAGCAGCAGGGCGCAGCGGATCAGACCCAGGTGGCTGTAGGCCTGCGGGTGGTTGCCCAGCCCGCGCTCGGCCAGCGGGTCGTACTGCTCGGGCAGCAGGCCGGTCGGGCCGGCGGTGTCCACCATCTGCGAGAACAGCTCCTCGGCGTCGGTACGCCGCCCGGTGCGCAGGTACGCCTCGATGAGCCACGCCGTGCAGATGTGGAAGCCGCCCTCGCGCCCGGGCAGGCCGTCGTCCCAGTGGTAGCGGTAGACGACCGGGCCGCTGCGCAGGTCCGCCTCGATCCGTAGCACCGTGGAGAGGAAGCGCGGGTCGTCGCCGGGGAGCAGGCCGGACAGCCCGATCCACAGCGACGAGGCGTCCATGTCCTCGTCCCCGTACGCCACGCTGTAGGCCTCGACGGTCTCGTGCCAGCCGTACTCCAGCACGTTGGCGCCGATGCGGTCGCGCAGCTCCACCCACTCCGGCCGGTCCTCGCCGCCGTGCTGGCGTACGACGTGCAGCGCCCGGTCGACGGTCATCCAGCACATCACCTTGGAGAAGATGTGGTGCCGCGGGGGGAGGCGGGCCTCCCAGATGCCGTGGTCGGGCTCGTGCCAGCGGCGGCGGACCGCCTCGACCATGTTGTCGAGCACCCGCCACTCGTCCTCGCGTACGGAGCCGCGGGCGTCGGCCACGGCCGCGATCAGGTCCGCGATGGGGCCGAACACGTCGAGCTGGAGCTGGTGGTTGGCGAGGTTGCCGACCCGGACGGGCCGGGAGCCGGCGTAGCCGGGCAGGGTGTCGATGACCGCCTCGGCGCCCAGCTCGTAGCCGTCCACCGTGTAGAGCGGGTGCAGCCGCTCCGGGTGCCCGCCGGTGCGCTCGATGCACCCGTCGACCCAGCGCAGCAGCGCCTCGGCCTCCTCGATCGAGCCCAGGTCGACCAGCGACCGCGCGGTCATCGCCGCGTCCCGCAGCCAGCAGTAGCGGTAGTCCCAGTTGCGGACGCCGCCCAGCTCCTCCGGCAGCGAGGTGGTCGCGGCGGCCAGGATGGAGCCGGTGGCCTCGTGGCAGAGGCCGCGCAGGGTCAGCGCGCTGCGGACCACCAGGTCGCGGGCGGTGCTGGGCAGCCGCAGGGTGGCGACCCAGTCCTTCCACGGCTGCTCGGCGAGGGCCTGCCGCTCGTGCACCGGCAGCCGGTGGTGTTCCAGGCTGTGCGTGCTGAAGCGCAGCTCCAGGACGACCTGCCCGCCGGCGGCGGAGAGGTCGACGACCGCCTTGGCCGTCTCGTAGCCGCCGTCGTTGGTGACCTGCCACTCGACGCCGGGGGAGTAGAGCGCGACCGGTTCGTTGGAGCCGAGCACCAGCAGGCCGTCGCCGACGGGCTGCAACTGCACGGCCACCTGGCCGAACTCGGGCCGGGGCGCGAACTCCAGCCGGGCCCGGCCCGAGCCGGTGAGCACCCGCACCAGGGTCGAGTCGCCGGTCACGACGGCCGGGCCGTCGGGCGTGGTCTCCTTGGCCGGCTTGTCCAGCCAGTCGGTGACGGTCAGCCCCGACCAGCGGGTCTCGACGGTCATCGTGCCGGAGCGGTAGCGCTGGCCGAGCGGGATGCCCCCGCGCTCCGGCGCCACGCTGAAGTGCCCGGCCGGGCTGCCGCCGACCAGGTCGGCGAAGATCGCCGCCGAGTCGGGCTTGGGGTGGCAGAGCCAGGTGACCTTGGCCTCGGGGGTGAGCAGGGCGACCGTGCGCCCGTTGGCCAGCATCGAGTGGCGCTCGATGGGCACCGCCCGCTCGCCGAAGAGCCAGTGCCGGCGGGTCTCCAGCAGCAGGCCGAGGGCGCGGGCGGCCTCGATCGGCTCGGCGACCCGGTAGCCGGCCTTGGTGTCGCCGGGACCGATCTTGATGCCGACGTCCGGCCCGTGCAGGTTGCCGAAGGCGTTCTCGTCGGTGACGTCGTCGCCGATGAAGAGCACCGCGCTGGCGGAGAGCTGGGTGCGCAGCTGGTCGACGGCCGTGCCCTTGTGCGTGGCGACGACCGACAGCTCGATGACCTCCTTGCCCTGGGTGACCGTGACGCCGTCCCAGGTGGCGGGGCCGCTGCGGACCGCCTCGACGGCCGCCGCCGCGACCTCGGGGGCGACCCCGCGGGTGTGCACCGCGACGCTCGCCGGCTTGCGCTCCAGCCGGATGCCCGGGTGGGCCGAGGCGATCTCGCGCAGGGTGTCGCGCAGCCGGGTGCGTACCGCGATCAGTTCGGGAGAGAGCCGCTCGACGAAGCCGATGTCGAACTCGGAGCCGTGGCTGCCGACCAGGTGGACCTCGCTGGGCAGCCGGGAGAGCGCGGCGAGGTCGCGCAGGGCCCGTCCGGAGACCACCGCCACGGTGGTCTGGGGCAGGGCGGCCAGGGCGCGTACGGCCGCCACCGACTCCGGCAGCGGCACGGCCTTGCTCGGGTCCTCGACGATCGGCGCCAGGGTGCCGTCGTAGTCGCAGGCGATCAGGAGCTGCGGTACCCGGGCGATGCGGCCGATGGCGGCGCGCAGCTCCGGGTCCATGGTGCCGGCCGCCGGGGTGACGATCTCGCTGGCGGCGTTCACTCGACCTCCGCTTGAGGCACACCGAGTTCGGTGAGGAAGGACTTCGCCCAGTGCCCCACGTCGTGGGTGCGTAGATGGCGCTGCATTGTCCGCATTCTGCGGCGGGCCTCCGGCTTCTCGACGTGCACGGCCCTCAGCAGGGCGTCCTTGACCGCGTCAGGGTCGTGCGGGTTACACAGGAACGCCTGGCGCAGCTCGGTGGCGGCGCCGGCGAACTCGCTGAGCACGAGCGCACCGCCCTGGTCGGCGCGCGATGCGACGTACTCCTTTGCTACCAGGTTCATTCCGTCTCGCAGCGGGGTCACCATCATCACGTCGGCGGCGGCGTACATCGCGGCGAGTTCAGTGCGACTGTACGACTGATGCAGATAATGCACCGCCGGCACGCCGACCCTGCCGAATTCGCCATTAATCCGACCAACTTCCCGCTCCACCTTGACGCGAAGCGCCTGGTAGTGCTCCACCCGCTCGCGGCTGGGCGTGGCGACCTGCACCATAACCGCGTCGGGAACTGTCAACTTTCCGTCAGCCAGCAACTCGCGGAAGGCCTTCAGCCGCAACTCGATGCCCTTGGTGTAGTCGAGCCGGTCGACGCCCAGGATGATCGTCTTCGGGTTGCCCAGCTCCTCGCGGATCTCCTTCGCCCGCGCCTGGATCGCCGGATCGGCGGCCAGCCGCTCCATCTCCTTCGTGTCGATGGAGATCGGGAACGCGCCGGCCTTCACCTGGCGGCCGTCGACCTGGATCATCTGCCCCTCGTAGCGCAGCCCCAGCAGGTGCCGGGCCAGCCGGACGAAGTTCTGCGCGGCGAGCCGCTGCTGGAACCCGACCAGGTCGGCGCCGAGCAGGCCGCGCAGGATCTCGGTGCGGAACGGCATCTGCATGAACAGCTCGATGGGCGGGAACGGGATGTGCAGGAAGAAGCCGATCCGCAGGTCGGGCCGCAGCTCGCGCAACATCGCCGGGACGAGCTGGAGCTGGTAGTCCTGCACCCAGACCGTCGCGCCCTCGGCCGCGACCTCCGCCGCGGCCTCCGCGAAGCGGGCGTTGACCAGGCGGTACGCCTCGCGCCAGCGGCGCTTGTAGGCCGGCGTCTCCACCGCGTCGTGGTAGAGCGGCCAGATGGTCGCGTTGGACTGGCCCTCGTAGTAGCGCTCCAGCTCCTCGGCGCTCAACGGCACCGGGTGCAGCCGGATGCCCTCCAGGTCGAAGGGCTCGGGGGCGGCGCCGGTGCCGCCGGCCCAGCCGACCCAGGTGCCCTGGTGCTCGGCGAGGACGGGGTGCAGTGCGGTCACCAGCCCTCCGGGGCTGCGACGCCACTGCCGTCCCTCGGGGGTGCTCACCTCGTCGACCGGTAGCCGGTTCGCCACTACGACAAAGGAGCTGCGGACGGTCACGTTCGGCCACCTCCGGGTGCTGACGGGTCAACCGCGAATGAGCGTACTGAGCGTAGCTGCGGCTTCTGGGGCCCCGTGCCGGAGTCACCTACCCTTCCCACGATGGTCCAACCCCTTACGTGATCTTGTCGATACCCCTGTCGGGAAGCAGGGGTGGCAGGTCGCGTCCGGTGCGTCGGGGCGGGGTGATGTGGGCGCGGCGCCGCGTACCTGTCAGGATTGAGGATGGCGTGCGTGCGGCCGGCCACCGGCCGGCGGCGGCGGGCGGAGATCGCAGCCCGCGCCCGCGCCCGCCGACCCAGCCGCAACCTACGGAGGTAGCCCGCACCGTGGCCCAGTACATCTACGTCCTGGAAAAGGCGCGCAAGGCGCACGGCGACAAGGTCGTGCTCGACAACGTGACGCTGAGCTTCCTGCCGGGGGCCAAGATCGGTGTGGTCGGCCCGAACGGCGCCGGCAAGTCCAGCCTCCTCAAGATCATGGCAGGCCTGGACCGGCCGAGCAACGGCGAGGCCCGGCTGATGCCCGGCTACACCGTCGGCCTGCTCGCCCAGGAGCCGCCGCTCAACGATGCCAAGACCGTGCTCGGCAACGTCGAGGAGGCGGTCGCCGAGACCAAGGCCAAGCTGGAGCGGTTCAACAAGATCGCCGAGCAGATGGCCACCGACTACTCCGACGAGCTGATGGAGGAGATGGGCAAGCTCCAGGAGGAGCTGGACCACGCCGACGCGTGGGACATCGACTCCAAGCTCGAACTGGCGATGGACGCGCTGCGCTGCCCGCCGCCGGACGCCGACGTCACCCAGCTCTCCGGCGGTGAGCGCCGCCGGGTGGCGCTGTGCAAGCTGCTGCTGGAGGCCCCCGACCTGCTGCTGCTCGACGAGCCCACCAACCACCTGGACGCGGAGAGCGTCTCCTGGCTGGAGCAGCACCTGGCCAAGTACGCCGGCACCGTCATGGCGATCACCCACGACCGGTACTTCCTCGACAACGTGGCCGGCTGGATCCTGGAGCTGGACCGCGGCCGGGCCGTCGGCTACGAGGGCAACTACTCCACCTACCTGGAGAAGAAGGCCGCCCGGCTGGCCGTCGAGGGCCGCCGCGACGCCAAGATGAAGAAGCGCCTCACCGAGGAACTGGAGTGGGTCCGCTCCAACGCCAAGGCGCGGCAGACCAAGTCCAAGGCCCGCCTCGACCGCTACGAGGAGATGGCCACCGAGGCGGAGAAGACCCGCAAGCTGGACTTCGAGGAGATCCAGATCCCGCCGGGCCCGCGCCTGGGCAACACGGTCATCGAGGCGCACAACCTGACCAAGGGCTTCGGCGACCGGGTGCTGATCGACAACCTGTCCTTCTCGCTGCCGCGCAACGGCATCGTCGGCATCATCGGCCCGAACGGCGTCGGCAAGACCACCCTGTTCAAGACCATCGTCGGGCTGGAGCAGCCGACGAGCGGCGAGGTCAAGGTCGGCGAGACCGTCTCGCTGTCGTACGTCGACCAGAACCGGCAGGGCCTGGCCGGGGACAAGACGGTCTGGGAGGTCGTCTCCGACGGGCTGGACCACCTGATGGTCGGCAAGGTCGAGATGCCGTCGCGGGCGTACATCGCGGCGTTCGGGTTCAAGGGCCCGGACCAGCAGAAGCCGACCAAGGTGCTCTCCGGCGGCGAGCGCAACCGGCTCAACCTCGCGCTGACGCTGAAGATCGGCGGCAACGTGATCCTGCTCGACGAGCCCACCAACGACCTGGACGTGGAGACGCTCTCCAGCCTGGAGAACGCGCTGCTGGAGTTCCCCGGCTGCGCCGTGGTCATCTCCCACGACCGGATGTTCCTGGACCGGGTCGCCACGCACATCCTGGCCTGGGAGGGCGACGACGAGAACCCGGCGAAGTGGTTCTGGTTCGAGGGCAACTTCGAGGCGTACGAGAAGAACAAGGTCGACCGGCTCGGCGCGGAGGCGGCCCGCCCGCACCGGGTGACCTACCGCAAGCTGACCCGCGACTAGCAGCGGGACGCTGCCGATCATGAGTGATCGTTTCGTCTACCACTGCACCCTGCGGTGGTCCGACCTGGACGCGTACGGCCACGTCAACAACTCGCGCTTCCTCACCCTCTACGAGGAGGCGCGGGTGGCGTTGATGTTCGCCGGCGGCCGGGCGTGGGGGGTGGGCTCGTTCGCCGACGGGGTCGTGATCAGCCGGCACGAGATCGACTACCTGCGCCCGGTCGAGTACGCCCTCGGCCGGGCCACGGCGGAGGCCGCTCCCACGGTGCGCATCGAGCTGTGGGTGGAGGAGATCCGGGGCGCCTCCTTCACGGTCGCCTACGAGCTCTTCGACGGCGACGTCCTGGCCAGCCGCGCCCGTTCGGTGCTGGTGCCGTTCGACCTGACCCGGCAGCGGCCCCGGCGGATCACCCCGGAGGAGCGGACGTTCCTGCTGACGTACGCGCCGCAGGGGCCGGCGGCGTGACGACCGACGGGCCGGTCCCCCCGGCACGGGCCGCCGGCGGGCACGGGATAGCCGACGCGGCCGACGCGGGGGCCTTCCTGGCCCGCCTCGTGCGACTGGACCCCGGCGCGCCGGTCCGACTCCGGTCGACCGGCGCGAGGGGCCGTACGGCCCTCTGGGGGCGCCTGCCGTGGGGCGTGCTGGTCGTCCGCACGGTGGCCGGCGACGGCCCGGGCGACGCCACGGTGTCGGGCGCCGAGTTGCTGACCGAGCTGTCGACGGGTGGGGCGGCACTGCCGACGCGGCGGGACGAGCGCTGGCGGTGGCCGCTGCCGCCCGCGGCCAGTCGCCGGGTGGAGACGCTGCCCGCCGGCGAGCTGCGGCGGGTCGCGGCGGCGGCGGCGGGAGCCCTGCGCGACGCCAGCGCCCACGGTGTCGGTGGGCGCGCGGTCGGGCAGCGGGCGCTGCGTGACGCGCTGCTCGACCACGTGCCGGTGGTGGTCACCCCGGACGACCCGCCCGGCGAGCCGGTGGAGGTGACCCAGCGGATGGTTCAGGGGTTGGTCCGGATGGGCTTCCTGGGGTCCGGTAAGGGGTTCACCGGGACGGACGGCGGGGGCGACGTTCAGGTGCGAACGGTGGGCCGATGGGTCGGTCTGGTGGGACCGTACGGAGCGATCTGGTCGCAGACGGCCACGAATCTCGTCGTGCGGCCTGTCTGAGTTCATCCGTTCGGATGACCCGTGGTCATTCTTCTGTCCTGGTGCTGCCGTTAGGGGGGTGCCTCAACCCGGCTGTCCGGGTACCGTCCATCCTCGGATCCAACGCACCGTAGGCGGCTGGATCCGCTGGGGAGTGAGGTGCGCGAGCGATGCCGTGGTGGTCATGGCGCCCCGGTCCCGCCAACGGCGGCGGCGACCCGGAAAGTCGGAGCGGGGTCACAGTGGAGAGCACCGTCCGGGTCGGACCACCGACCCCCCGTCAACCGGGAGACGACTGCCCACCGCCGGAGCGAGCCGTGATCGCGGACATGCCCGCCACGGTCGAGCCGGTCACCCTGCCCCGCGTCTGCGACGCACTCGACATGCTCGACGTGCGCTACCTGGCCGACGGTGACGGCAACCTGCTGGCCATGTGGGAGCGGCACGCCGTGCTGGTCACCCTGGAGGGGCCGGAGGACGAGATCCTGGTGATGCGCGCCCGTCCACACGCGACGGTGCCGCCGGACTGGGCCGACCGCGCCTACCGGGTGGTCAACGAGTGGAACCACACCCGCCGCTTCTGCAAGGCCTACGTCGGCGACCCGACCGAGCGCGGCCAGCTGCCGATCTACGCGGAGTTGCAGGTGCCGTTCAGCGCCGGCGCGCACGACGCGCTCCTGGTCGAGATGCTCGACTGTGGCGCGGCCGTCGCCACGAGCTTCGTGGACTGGCTGCACGACGAGGGCGCCCTGCTCTGAGCCGCCAGACGCCCGGCGGGCGGCGGACCCGGTCCGACGCGTACCGCCGGGCTCCCGCCCGGCTGTGCCATCAGCGTGAATCTCGGCAACGCGGCCGGCATCCGGCACCGTCCGAAGCGGACCGCCGCTCCCGCCATGCATCCGGTGCCCGGGTCAGGCCGGTCCCGCCGGATCCTCCATCGCGTTGACCATGAAGTAGGCGGCCCGCTCCAGGTAGTCCCAGAGCGCGGTGGCGATCTCCGGCGGCAGGTCGAGCCGGTCGACGGCGCGGCGCATGTGCAGCAGCCACGCGTCCCGCTCGGCGGCGCCGATCCGGTACGGCGCGTGCCGCATCCGCAGCCGGGGGTGCCCCCGCTGCGCCGAGTACGTGTTGGGGCCGCCCCAGTACTGCATGAGGAACAGGGTCAGCCGGTCCGCGGCCGGGCCCAGGTCCTCCTCCGGATACATGGGACGCAGCAGCGGGTCGGCGGCGACACCG
Organism: Micromonospora sp. NPDC049048; assembly: GCF_043197615.1. Lineage (NCBI taxonomy): Bacteria > Bacillati > Actinomycetota > Actinomycetes > Micromonosporales > Micromonosporaceae > Micromonospora > Micromonospora sp. NPDC049048. Next base: position 1,077,381 of record NZ_JBICTM010000001.1, read on the forward strand.
GCGTAGAACTCGTCCACGAGCCTGCGGAAGGTGGGCTCGCCGCCGACCGCTTCGAAGAGGGTCATCGACGCCTCGGGACGGTCGGACTCACCTGCGGCATTCACCGTTCCATCCTGCCAGGTGCGGCCCGGAGCGATCGGGGGGTGTCGGCTGTGGGTCGGGTCACCGTGTGCCGCTGCTGTCCCGCCTCGCCGGGGCGACCGCCCAGCGGCCCACCGGCTGGCCCGGGGACTCCTCCCCGACCAGCCCCGGCGCGTCTCCCGTCCCGGCCGCCTCGCCAGACTGCCGCAGGGTGGCCGCGCTCGCCCGCTGCGCGGCGTCGATGGTCGCGTCGATCGTCGACCGGTTCGGCCAGCGCACGGCGGCGAGCGTCATCAGCAGCACCCCGACGGCGCTCCACACCCCCACCACGAGCGGGATGGAGTATCGCTCGGCCAGTAGCCCGGTGATGAGGACGGCCAGGCCCTGGATGACCTGGACGCCGGTCGCCATCACGCCGAAGGCGCGGGCCCGGTAGCCGTCGGGCAGGGCCCGGACGAAGAGCCCGTTGGCCACTGGCAGCATGCCGGCGACGGCGAACCCGCAGGCGGCGGCGAGCAGCGCCACCACCAGTGGTGGCGGGTCGAGCAGGGCCGGCACCAGGGCCAGCGGGGAGAGCACCGCCAGCGGCCGCATCAGGCTCAGCCTGCGGTCCGGCCCGAACGCCCGGCTCACGATCAGGCCGCCGAGGATGAAGCCGACGGGATTCGCCGCCATGATGATGGCCTGGGCGGCACCCGCGTCCAGCCGGCCGGCGTGCTCGCTGGCCCACGCGGCGGCGAGGCCCTCCGGCACCACGGAGAAGAGCATGGCGGCGAAGACCAGCACGGCGATGGCCCGTAGCACCGGGGTGCCGAACACGATCTGGAACCCCTGCGCGGTCTCCCGCAGCAGGTGGCTGCGGTGCGCGGCGGTCATCGCCGTCGGTCGGTCGGCCACGCCGAAGCGGACCAGCGCGGCCGACAGGGCGAAGGTCGCCGCGTTCACCAGGAGCGCGGTGGTCGGGTTGAACGCCGCGATGGCCGCGCCCGCCAGGTAGCCGACGACCTGGGCGGCCTGGCCGACGCTGCTGATCATGGACAGCCCGACCACCAGGCGGTCCCCGGTGAGGATCAGGGGGATCAGCGCCGACTTGGCGGCCTGGCTCGGTGGATTGGCCAGCGTGGTGGCGAAGAGCAGCGCCAGGACCGCCGCGACGGGCATGCCCGGGATGGCGATGCACACCATCAGCAGCATCCGGACGAGGTCGCAGACGACCATGACCTGCCGGTAGCGGTGCCGCTCCGCGAGCGTGGCGAGCAGGGGACCGCCGACGAGCCAGGGCAGGTAGCTCACCGCGAAGGCGGCGGCGGAGAGCGCGACGGACCGGGTCTCCTCGTAGACCAGCAGGGTGACCGCCGCCTTGGCGATGTAGTCGCCGATCCAGGAGAGGGCGCTCGCCGTGAATACGGCGCCGTACTCGCGGTTGACGAACACCTCGCGGAAGGTTGCGGGCCCTTCCGGGGGTGGTCGCTCGTCAGGCACCGTCGCCTCCATCGTTCCCTGGGCGGGCCACTCGTGATGGACGGCCCGGGAACCGTCGTCAGATCTACGGATCAGCGAGGACGTGATCACGCTCCGGGGGAGCGCGTGCACCGGATTTTGCCCGATCGTCCGACGACTGGCTAGGGCGAAGGGGTTGATCGTCGCATCCCCGACTGAACGAACGGACGATACCCGAGGGGCCGCCCGGCTCGCGACCCCCACCGCCCGGCGTCGGGGTGCCTCAGGTGGCGCCGCCCTGCCCGGTCTCGCCGGGAGTGTGCATCGCTATGCCGGGGTAGAGCCGGGCGGCGGCGATCTTCGCGGTGATGCCGGAGTTCTCCAACGCCTCGGCGAGCCGGCGACGCAGTTCCCGGCCGACGGCGAACTGCCCGTCCGCGGTCGTCTTGACCACCGTACGGATGACCGCGCCGTCGACCGTCATCTGCTCGACGCCCAGCACCTCCGGCGCCTCGACGATCTCCGGAGCGAGTTCGGGGTCCATCGCCACCGAGGCGGCGGCGGTCCGTAGCACGGCCGTGGCCTCCTCGGTGCCGGCGAAGCCGATCGGCAGGTCGACCACCACCAGGGCCCAGCCCTGGCTCTTGTTACCCACCCGGACGATCTCGCCGTTGCGGATGTACCAGAGCACGCCCCGCCCGTCGCGGACGGTGGTGACCCGCAGCCCGACCGCCTCCACCACGCCGGTCGCCTCGCCGAGGTCCACGGTGTCGCCCACGCCGTACTGGTCCTCGATCAGCATGAACAGGCCCGCGATCAGGTCCTTGACCAGGCTCTGCGCGCCGAAGCCGAGGGCCACCCCCGCGATGCCGGCGCTGGCCAGCAGCGGGGCCAGGTCGAAGCTGAACTCCTTGAGGATCATCAGCAGCGCGATGCCGAAGATGAACGCGGTGCTCAGGCTGCGCAGCACCGAGCCGATCGCCTCGGCCCGCTGCCTGCGTCGCTCGGGGACGAACTCGCCGGGCTCGACGGCGGCGGTGGGGATCCGCTCGCGCAGCGGGCGCAGCATGGTCGGCACGCCCGCGTCGGTGGTGGTGCGCACCAGCCGGCGGATCGTCCGGTGCACCAGCCACCGGGCGGCGACGGCCAGCAGCAGGATCAGCACGATGCGCAGCGGCTTCAGCAGGATCCAGTAGCTGCCCTCGGCGAACCACACCGATCCGGTCATGTCGTAGACGCTCTTGCACAGGGCGTCGTCCAGGCAGGTCGGCGACGGGGCCGGGTCCGGCGCCTCGACGGCGGGCAGGGCGGGCGTCAGGCTGACATCGGTCACGGTGTCTTCGTACCGCACCCGGCGGGGCGGGATCGCGCCGACCCTCCGCGGCGTGACCCGGCCCGGCACCCTCCCGGACAGGGGCGCCAGCGGGCGCGGGTGAACCGGCCATCCTGACACGTGCCGGAAACGCATCCGGAGGGACCCCGGATTAGTACGTGCAATCCGGGGGCCGATCAGGGACGATGGGCGCACGGACGTCGGTGATCCGGCCGGCGTCGGCCGTGGTGGGTCGCTGTGCCCGTTCCCGGTCGGCGGTGGTGAGTAGGAGCCGCTGAACCGGGAGGGTGAACGCGATGCCTGACATACGACCCACGGTGGGCTCCGGTGCGCTGGTCCTCAATGCCACCTACGAGCCGCTGTGCGTCGTGTCGGTGCGTCGTGCCGCCATTCTCGTGCTCTCCGCCAAGGCGGTCTGCGTCGCCGACGGCGACGGCATCCTGCACAGCGCCCGCGACGCGCTGCCGGTGCCGTCGGTCGTCCGGCTCACCCGCTTCGTACGGGTGCCCTACCGCACGCACGTCGGCCTCTCCCGTCGCGCCATCTTCGCCCGGGACGGCTGGCGGTGCGCCTACTGCCGGGGCCCCGCCGAGACCATCGACCACGTCTTCCCCCGTAGCCGGGGCGGCCGGCACGCCTGGGAGAACGTCGTCGCCGCCTGCGCCCGGTGCAACCACACCAAAGGCGACAAGACGCCGGCCGAGCTGGGCTGGCGGTTGCACGCGCTGCCGGCGGCCCCGAGGGGCACCGCCTGGCGGGTGCTCGGCCACCGCGCGCCGGATCCCCGCTGGGCCGACTGGCTGGACCTGCGCGAGCCCGAGGCCGCCTGACCGTCGCCCCGCCCGCCGACCGCGGTAGGCGGCACGGCCGCCCGGCGACACCGGCGCCCGGCGGCCGGTCAGGCCGTGCGTGCCCGGACCAGGGACGCGAAGACCACCACGTTGTCGGCGTACCCGGTCTCGCCGCCCACCCAGCGCCCGCCGCAGGTGATCAGGCGCAGCCGGGGCCGGCTGAAGTCGCCGAAGACCTCGTCGACCGGCAGTTGGTCCTTGTCGAACCGTTCGACCGAGTCCACCTCGAAGACCGCCACCGAGCGGTCCTGCCGGGCGACCTCGATGCGGTCGCCGTCGCGCAGGTCCCGCAGCTTGTGGAAGACCGCCGGCCCGGTGGTCGTGTCGACGTGCCCGACGATCACCGACGGGCCGTACTGACCCGGGGTCGGCCCCTGGTCGTACCAGCCGGCCTCCTGGGCGCGGGCGGCGTCGGGCACCCCGATGGTGCCGTCCGGGGCGATCCCGACGGCGTGCACGGGCGCCCGGACGTCGATCGGGTCGATGGCGATGCCGACGGGCCGGCTGGCGGGCAGCACCGGGAACTCCTTCGGCGCCGGCCGCAGCGCCGCGAGGAACCGGTCCGGCAGCAGGCTCACACCGGCGATCCGCTCCACGCCGAGCATCGTGATGATCAGCGCCATCAGCGTCCCGATCACCAGGACCGGCAGACCCGGGCCCCGCTCCGAGAACGGCCGGCGGCGGCCGGCCGGAATCCGGCGGTACCGGGGGCGGGCGGACACGGTTCCGGCGGCCGGATCCGTGGTGGCGACGCTCGCCGACACCGCCTCCCCGGCCACCCGTCGCAGCCGGCGGACGGTCGCGGCCGCCGCCCGGCGGGACGCGCGCAGCGCCCGCCGGGTGCCCGCCCGGACCCGGCCCGGATCAGCTCGCCTGGTACGCCTCCGCAAGCGGGCCATGGCGACGGCGGGTCAGGAACCGGTCCCGGTCCGGCGGCGGTTGCCGAAGAAGCCGAAGCCCACGGCCAGCGCCACCACCGCGAGGCCCCCGACCATCAGCATCGAGCCGGTGCCCGACGCGCCGGCGGTGCCGCCGCCCCCGGTGGCCGGGCCCTTGCTGGGCTGCTCCATGTTCAGCACGGTGAGCGTGGTCGTCGCGGTCCTGCCGTTGTCGCAGCGCAGGTTCACCGGGTAGTCGCCGGGCGCCTTGCTGCCCGGGATGGTGACCTGACCGGTCAGGAAGCCGTTGTCCGGCCGCAGGATCACGCGCCCGAAGGCGTCGGAGTGCACGTCGGCCTGGCGGTCGTTGGCGTTGTCGCAACTGGCCCGGATACTGACCCGGGTGCCGGCCTGCGCGCTGTTGGGCACCACCTCGACGAAGGTGTTCTCGCCCGCCCACCCGGGCGCGACGGTCGCCAGGACGAACGCCCCGACCAGCGCCAATACGGTCAGAACCCTGGTCAGGGCACGTTGGAACGCTGTGAGTACCGGCATGATCCCCCCTTCCGGTGACGATCACCGGAATCCTCCCCGGGCAACAGTGGCCTGCTTTCCCGCTGGCCGGGGGGCAAACCCGGGGGCCGGTCAGCGGGACCGGTCGGCGGGGGCGTCAGCGGGGCCGGTCGGCCGGGGGCAACGGGGTGACGGGCTGCCACTGGAGCGGGGTGGAGAGCACCATCGTGCTGGACGGCTGGCCGTACGGGGCGAGCCGGTCGATGACCGCCTCGAAGTCGTCGATCGACCCGGCGGCCACCTTGAGCATGCTGCACGCGTCGCCGGTGATGCGGTGGATCTCCAGGATCTCCGGCCAGCCCGCCACGTCCGGGTCGTGCAGGATGCACCGCGACCCGTAACAGGACATCCGGATCAGCGCGACCACGGTGCGGCCGGCCCGGGTCAGGTCGACGTGGGCGTGGTAGCCGGTGATCACCCCCGACTCCTCCAGCCGGCGTACCCGCTCGGCCACGGCCGGCGGCGACAGGTGCACCCGGCGGGAGAGTTCGCTGAAGGAGAGGCGCGCGTCGGCCTGCAGTTCCCGCAGCAGCGCCCAGTCCATGTCGTCCATGCGGCGACCTTACCTCCGTAAACCCGAATCCGACTCATGCCTTCCGCGTCGCAGGTCAGAGGGGGTGTGTGCCGTTGATCCGGCATTCCAATCGGGGGTTCCGCCGAGAGACCATGTCGGTCATCCCCAAAACGGCCGACCGTCGGCCGTCCGGGTGACGCAGAACAGAGGGAGGCCACCGGTGGAGCAGACGGAGCTGCGGGTACCCGCCAAGGCGGCGGTGCGCCCGGCGACCCCGCGGCAGCGCGCCGCCCGCGCCGCCCGCAACGGCGGTGAACCGACGCTGGAGTTCACCGAGCGGGTGCCGTACGACGCGTACGTGCAGGCCAGCACGCTGCACCGGTTGCAGCAGCCACTGAGCGACGACCCCGGCGAGATGTCCTTCCTGGTGGTCAGCCAGATCATGGAGCTGTACTTCGGGCTGACCTGCCACGAGCTGCGCGAGGCGCAGCGGCTGCTGCGGGCCGACCGGGTGTGGGACGCGCTGGCCCCGCTGCGCCGCGCCGCGCTGCACCTGGAGGGGCTGAACGCGGCCTGGAAGGGGCTGCGCTGGATGACGCCGGCCGACTTCAACCGGTTCCGCAACCTGCTGGGCGAGGGCTCCGGCTTCCAGTCGGCCATGTACCGGCACCTGGAGTTCCTGCTCGGCCTCCGCGACGAGGCGCTGATCCGCCCGTTCCGCAGGCAGACCGAGGTCTACGCCGAGCTGCGCGCCACCCTGGCGGCCCCGAGCCTCTGGGACGACGTGCTCGCCCTGCTGGCCCGGCACGGCCACGACCTGCCGGCTGACCTGCTGGACCGGGAGTTCGCCGCCGAGCACCAGCCGCACGCCGCCGTGGAGGCGGCCTGGGTGCGGATCTACGCCGAGCCCGGGCCGGAGAACCACCTGCGGATGCTGGGCGAGGCGTTGACCGAGGTCGCCGAGCAGTTCGGCGACTGGCGGCAGCACCACGTCAAGGCGGTGCAGCGCACAATGGGCGCCAAGGTCGGCAGCGGCGGCTCCGCCGGACTGGCGTGGCTGCAACGCAGCATGGCCCGGGTGGTCTTCCCCGAGCTGTGGTCGGCCCGGACAGCGATGTGACCCGAGAGCGAGACAAGCCCATGCACACCCCCGCACCTGAATCGTTCGGGCTCGCCGACGGCGAAACCGGGGCGCGCCAGCTCGACGCCGCCGATCCCGGGCACCGCCACCTCTTCCACGTGCCGCCGGCCGACGGCGGCCGGTATCCCGAGGCCGCCTACCTGGCCGGCAACTCACTCGGCCTGCAACCCCGGGCGACCCGCGAGGAACTCCTCGCCGACGTCGAGTCGTGGAGCCGGCTCGCCGTCGAGGGCCACCTGGAGGGCGAGCGCCCCTGGCTGCCGTACCACGAGCTGCTGACGGCGCCGGCCGCGCGACTGGTCGGCGCCACCCCGGCCGAGGTCGTGGTGATGAACTCCCTGACGGTCAACCTGCACCTGCTCATGGTCAGCTTCTACCGGCCGGCCGGGGAACGCACCAGGATCGTCATCGAGGACAGCGCCTTCCCCTCCGACAGCTACGCCGTGCGCAGCCAGGCCCGCTTCCACGGCCTCGACCCGGACGCCACGGTCGTCCGGCTACGACCGCGGGCGGGCGAGGACAACCTGCGCACCGAGGACGTGACCGCCTTCCTGGCCGCCGAGGGCCACACCGTCGCGCTGCTGCTGCTCGGCGGGGTCAACTACCTCACCGGCGAACTGATGGACATCCCGACGATCACCGCCGCCGGCCGGGCGGCGGGGGCCGTGGTCGGCTGGGACCTGGCGCACGCCGCCGGCAACGTCCCGCTCGCGCTGCACGACTGGGACGTCGACTTCGCCGCCTGGTGCTCGTACAAGTACCTGAACTCCGGGCCCGGCGCGCTGGCCGGGGTCTTCGTGCACGAGCGGCACCTCGGCGACGCCGACCTGCCCCGCTTCGAGGGCTGGTGGAGCACCGAGGCGGCCACCCGCTTCGAGATGACCCCGGTCTCCCGGCCGCCGGCCACCGTGGAGGCCTGGCAGATCTCCAACCCGCCGATCTTCGCGATGGGCCCGGTGCGGACCTCGCTGGAGCTCTTCGACGCCGTCGGGATGCCCGCGCTGCGCGAGCGCAGCATCCGGCTCACCGGCTACCTGGCGGGGCTGCTCGACGAGGTCACCGCGACCCGGCCGCTGACCGTGGTCACCCCGCGCGAGCCGGAGCGGCGCGGCTGCCAGCTCTCGGTGCGCATCGGCGCGGGCAGCGCGTCCGGGCTGGCCAAGCGGCTGCGGCACGAGCACGGGGTGATCGCCGACGCCCGGGAGCCGGACATCATCCGGTTCGCCCCGGTGCCGCTCTATTCCACGTACCACGACTGCTGGCGGGTGGCCGAGGCGCTGGCCGCCACCGTGGCGGAGGTGAACCGATGACGCAGGAACGAGACGAGATCGCGGTGGTCGGCGCGGGCCTGGCCGGCTGCCTGCTGGCCTGCTTCCTGGCCCGGCGCGGCTACCCGGTGGCGCTCTACGAGCGGCGGCCCGACCCGCGTACCGGCAGGGTGGAGCGGGGACGGTCCATCAACCTGGCGCTCTCCGAGCGCGGCCTGGACGCGCTGCGGCGGATCGGCCTCGACGAGCAGGTGCTGGCCGACGGGTTGCCGATGCGCGGCCGGATGATCCACCCCGTGGACGGGGAGGCGCAGTTCCAGTCGTACAGCGCCTCCGGCGACCGGGCGATCAACTCGATCAGCCGGGGCGCGCTGAACAACGCCCTGCTGGACGCGGCCACCCGCCTGCCGGGCGTGCGGGTCGCCTTCGACCACCGGCTCGTCGGCCTCGACCCGACCAGCGGCAAGATGACCTTCGAGACCCCGCAGGGCGAGGTCGCGGCCACCGCGTCGGTCGTCCTCGGCACCGACGGCGCCGGCTCGGCGGTGCGCGGGCAGCTGCTGGCGTACGGGCTGCTGACCGAGAGCGTGGACTTCCTGGACTACGGCTACAAGGAGCTGACGATCCCGCCGCTGGGCGGGGACTTCGCCCTCGACCCGGAGGCGCTGCACATCTGGCCGCGCGGCACCTCGATGATGATCGCGCTGCCGAACCCGGACCGCTCCTTCACCTGCACGCTCTTCTGGCCCACCCACGGCACCGCCAGCTTCGCCTCGCTGGGCAGCCCGGCGGCGATCGAGCGGCACTTCGCCGAGCACTACCCCGACCTGCCGCCGCTCGCCCCGGGCCTCGTCGACGACTACCAGCACAACCCGGTGGGCGTACTCGGCACCGTCCGGTGCACGCCCTGGCAGGCGTACGGGAAGGTCGGCCTGCTCGGCGACGCGGCGCACGCCATCGTCCCGTTCTACGGCCAGGGCGCGAACTGCGCCTTCGAGGACGTGGTCGAGCTGGACCGCTGCCTGGACGAGTGCGCCGACGACTGGTCGGAGGCGCTGCCGATGTTCCAGCAGCGCCGGCAGGAGAACGCCGAGGCCATCGCGCAGATGGCGTTGGCGAACTTCGTGGAGATGCGGGACAAGGTCGCCTCGCCGCTGTTCCAGGCCGGCCGCAAGGTCGAGCACACGCTGGAGCGGCTGCTGCCGGGCCGGTACGTCTCCCGCTACGAGCTGGTGTCCTTCTCGACCACCCCGTACGCCGAGGTGCGTCGCCGGGTCCGCCGGCAGCACCGCCTGCTCGGGGCGGTCGCCGCCGGGGCGGCGGCGCTGCTGGCCGGCGCGGTCGGCCTGGCGATCAGCCGAGGGCGGCGTCGATGACCGCGACCTGGGATCCGCGCCTGATGGCCGGGACGGCGCCCGACGGCCCACCGCTGCTGCGCAACTTCGTCGGTGGTGAGTTCGTCGAGGGTGGGCGGCGGTTCGTCAAGCGCAGTCCGGTGACGGGTGAGCCCGTGTTCGAGGTCGTCGAGGCGGATCGGGGTTGTGTGGATGATGCGGTCGCGGCGGCGCGGGCCGCGTTGCGGGGGCCGTGGGGTCGGATGGGGGAGCGGGAACGCGCGGAGGTGTTGCGTCGGGTCGCCGATGAGTTGGAGCGGCGTTTCGATGATCTGGTGACCGCCGAGGTGGCGGATACGGGTAAGTCGATTTCGCAGGCGCGGACGTTGGATGTTCCGCGTGGTGCGGCGAATTTCCGTGCGTTTGCGGAGATCGTGGCGACGGCGCCGACGGAGTCGTTCACGACGGTGACGCCGTCGGGTGGTCGGGCGCTGAATTATGCGGTGCGTAAGCCGGTGGGTGTGGTGGCGGTGATTGTGCCGTGGAATTTGCCGTTGCTGCTGTTGACGTGGAAGGTGGCTCCGGCTCTTGCCTGTGGTAATGCGGTGGTGGTGAAGCCGAGTGAGGAGACGCCGGCGTCGGCGACGTTGTTGGCGGAGGTGATGGCGGCTGCGGGGGTGCCGGAGGGTGTGTTCAATCTGGTGCACGGGTTCGGTCCGGATTCGGCGGGGGAGTTTTTGACCCGGCACCCGGACGTCGACGCGATCACGTTCACCGGTGAGTCGTCGACGGGGAGCGCGATCATGCGGGCGGCGGCTGATGGGGTGCGGCCGGTGTCGTTCGAGTTGGGTGGGAAGAACGCGGGTCTGGTGTTCGCGGATGCGGATCTGGATGCGGCGGTGGCGGGTTCGGTGCGGTCGAGTTTCACCAATGGTGGTCAGGTGTGTCTCTGTACGGAGCGGATTTATGTGCAGCGGCCGGTGTTCGAGGAGTTCACGGCCCGGTTGGCGCAGCGGGCTGGTGAGTTGTCGTTCGGGTGGCCGGCCGACGAGGCGACGGTGAACATGCCGTTGATTTCGCATCAGCATCGGGAGAAGGTCCTCGGCTACTACGACGTGGCCCGTGGTGAGGGGGCGCAGGTGCTTGCCGGGGGTGGGGTGCCTGCGTTTGGTGATGCGCGTGATGGTGGGGCGTATGTGCAGCCGACGGTGTTGACGGGGTTGGGTGCGGATGCGCGCACCAATCGTGAGGAGATCTTCGGGCCGGTGGTGCACGTCGCCCCCTTTGACGACGAGGACGAGGCGTTCGCGCTGGCCAACGGGACGGAGTACGGGTTGGCGGCGGCGGTGTGGACGCGGGATGTGGGTCGGGCGCATCGGGCCGGTATGAGGTTGGATGCGGGGATCGTGTGGGTGAACACGTGGTTCCTGCGTGATCTGCGCACCCCGTTTGGTGGGGTGAAGGCGTCGGGGATCGGGCGTGAGGGTGGCGTGCATTCCCTTGATTTCTATTCGGAACTGACCAACGTCTGTGTGGACCTGGCATGAGCGAGCGCGGCGAGGAGCCCGAGATGAGCGTCGACTACGAGGCCGCCGCCAGGGATCTGGTCGAGGCGCGGGAGAGCGGTAAGCCGTGTCCGCCGCTGCGGGGGCGGCTGTTGCCGGAGGGCGACGTCACGTCGGCCTATCTGGTGCAGCAGCTTCAGGCACGGCAGTGGTTGCAGCGGGGTCACCGGCGCGTGGGCGCGAAGATCGGGTTGACGTCGCGGGCGGTGCAGGAGTCGTTCGGCGTGTTCCAGCCGGACTTCGGTGTGCTGCTCGATGACATGGCGGTGCCCGACGGGGCCGAGGTGTCGATGGGCCGGCTGTTGCAGCCTCGGGTGGAGGCGGAGGTCGCGTTCGTGTTGGGCGCGGATCTGCCGGATGAGCGGATCACCAGTGCGGATGTGATCCGGGCGGTGGATCATGTGTTGCCGGCGATCGAGATCGTGGATTCGCGGGTGGCGGGGTGGGACATCTCGATCGTGGACACGGTGGCGGACAACGCCTCCAGCGGCCTGTTCGTGCTCGGCACCACGCCGCGTCGGCTCGCCGACGTGGACCTGAGGCTGTGCGGGATGGTCCTCGAACAGGCCGGGGAGCCTGTGTCGGTCGGCGCAGGGGCGGCGTGCCTGGGCAATCCGTTGCACGCGGTGCAGTGGCTGGCGCAGACGATGGCCCGCTCGGGTGACCCGCTGCGCGCCGGGGACGTGGTGCTGTCCGGCGCGCTCGGCCCGATGGTGCCGGTGACGCCCGGCGCGGCGTACGAGGCGCGGATCTCCGGTCTGGGCTCTGTCCGCACGTGCTTCTCGAAGGAGGCGTCGTGAGCGTCGGGGTTGCGGTGATCGGGTCGGGCAACATCGGTACCGATTTGATGATCAAGGTGCTGCGGTTGTCGGAGTCGCTGCGGATGGTGGCGATGGTGGGTATCGACCCCGCCTCCGACGGCCTGGCGCGGGCCCGCAGGCTTGGTGTGGCGACGACTGCCGAGGGCGTCGACGGTCTCGTGGCGATGCCGGAGTTCGCCGAGGTGGAGTTGGTGTTTGATGCCACGTCGGCGGGTGCGCATCGGCGTAACGATGCGGTGTTGGCGGCGCATGGTCGCCTCGTGGTGGATCTGACGCCGGCGGCGATCGGTCCGTATGTGGTGCCGCCGGTGAATCTGGACGAGCATCTGCATCAGCGGAACGTGAACATGGTGACGTGTGGTGGGCAGGCGACGGTGCCGATCGTCGCGGCCGTCGGTCGGGTTACGCCGGTGGTGTACGGGGAGATCGTGGCGTCGATCGCGTCGAGGTCGGCGGGGCCGGGGACGCGGGCGAACATCGACGAGTTCACGGAGACGACGGCGCGGGCGATCGAGGTGGTCGGTGGCGCTGATCGTGGTAAGGCGATCATCGTGTTGAATCCGGCGGATCCGCCGTTGTTGATGCGCGACACGGTGTACTGCCTGTGTGAGGACGCTGACGCGGATCGGGCGGCGATCGCCGGGTCGGTGGCGGAGATGGTGGCGGCGGTGCAGGAGTACGTGCCGGGCTACCGCCTGAAGCAGGACGTGCAGTTCGACCTCGTGGACGCGTATGTGCCGTCGTTGGGGCGGCGTCTGAGCGGGTTGCAGGTGTCGGTGTTCCTGGAGGTCTCCGGTGCGGGGCATTACCTGCCGGCGTACGCGGGGAATCTGGACATCATGACGTCGGCGGCGTTGCGTACGGCGGAGCGGCTGGTGGCGGTGCGTTCCGAGGCTGCTTCGGGGGTGCTGTCGTGACTGATCTGTACATCCAGGACGTGACGTTGCGCGACGGCATGCACGCCGTGGCTCACCGGTACACCGTGGAGCAGGTCCGTACGATCGCCGCCGCGCTCGATGCGGCCGGGGTGGCGGCGATCGAGGTCGCCCACGGTGACGGGCTGGCCGGTTCGAGTGTCAACTACGGCCATGGTGCGGCCAGTGACGCCGACTGGATTTCGGCGGCGGCCGAGGTGATGACGAACGCGAAACTCACCACCCTGCTGCTGCCCGGCATCGGCACCATCGCCGACTTGAAGGCGGCGAAGGCCCTGGGCGTGACGAGTGTGCGGATCGCGACGCACTGCACGGAGGCCGACATCTCGGCGCAGCACATCGCGTGGGCGCGGGAGAACGGCATGGACGTGTCCGGGTTCCTGATGATGTCGCACATGAACGATCCGGCCGGTCTGGCGGGGCAGGCGAAGCTGATGGAGTCGTACGGGGCGCACTGTGTCTACGTCACCGACTCTGGCGGCCGACTGCTCATGTCGGACGTGGCGCAGCGGGTGGACGCGTACCGGCAGGTGTTGGCACCGGATACGCAGATCGGTATCCACGCCCACCACAACCTGTCCCTCGGCGTCGCCAACAGCGTGGTGGCGGTCGAGCACGGCCGGATTCTCGGCGACGCCGCGGTGAGCGACCAGGCGAGCCATGGGCGCACCGTGCGGGTCGACGCGTCGCTGGCCGGGCAGGGCGCCGGGGCCGGGAATGCGCCGTTGGAGGTGTTCGTGGCCGTGGCGGAGTTGCACGGGTGGGAGCACGGTTGTGACGTGTTCGCCCTGATGGACGCCGCCGACGACATCGTGCGCCCGTTGCAGGACCGGCCCGTGCAGGTCGACCGGGAAACCCTGTCCCTCGGCTACGCCGGGGTGTATTCGAGTTTCCTGCGGCATGCCGAACGCGCCTCGGACAAGTACGGGGTGGACGTGCGGTCGATCCTGGTCGAGTTGGGACGCCGTCGGATGGTCGGCGGGCAGGAAGACATGATCGTGGACGTGGCACTGGACCTCGCCGAAGGTCGCGCGCAGACGGGCGCGAGACAGTGAGCGTGAGGATCGAGCCGGGTGTGCGAGCCGCGCAGTCGCGAACGAGGGAGAAGCCATGATCGGGCCGGACACCGCCGGTATCGCCGAGCGGTTGGGCGTGGCGGCCGACACCGCCACCGCCATCCCACAACTGGCCGCCGAGACCGGTCTCGATGTGGATGCGGCGTACGCGGTGCAGACCGCGTTGATCCAGCGTCGCCTCGACCGGGGTGAGCGCCTGGTCGGGTTGAAGATGGGCCTGACCAGCAAGGCGAAGATGGCGCAGGTCGGCGTGGACGAGGTCATCTGGGGCCGCCTCACCGACACCATGCGTGTTCCCGACGGCGGCACCCTCGACCCGAGCAGGTTCATCCACCCCCGCGTCGAGCCGGAGGTGGCGTTCCTGCTCGACCGCCTGCCCGAACCCGGCGAGCCGGTCGGGGACTTCACCGACGCCGTCCGCGCCGTCGCGCCGGCGATCGAGATCATCGACTCCCGCTACGCCAACTTCAGCTTCTCCCTACCGGATGTGATCGCCGACAACACCTCCGCCGCCGCGTTCACCATCGGCGCCTGGTCACCCGTGCCCGACGGCCTGGACAACCTGGGTGTGCTGCTGGAGATCGACGGACGGGTCGCGCAGGTCGGCTCCACCGCCGCGATCCTCGGCGACCCCCGCCGCGCCTTGGACGAGGGCATCCGGCTGGCCGGACGCCACGGCGTACGCCTGCGCGAAGGGTGGGTGTTCCTCGCCGGTGCCGCCACCGCCGCCGTCCCCCTGAAACCCGGCGCCCACGTCCGCGTCGTCGTCGAACACCTCGGCACCATTTCCCTGCGAGCAGCAGCATGACCACCAACCACGACACGACCGCGAACCACGGCACGACAGCCGGCCCCGACACGCGCGCAGGCCACGGCACGGGCACGCAGGCGCACGTCGTCGCCGGCAAAGCCGTACCCCGAGGCGCGTTTCCCCACGTCAAGGTTGCCGGCGGCTTCGTCTTCGTCTCCGGCACCTCCAGCCGCCGCCCCGACAACACCTTCGCCGGCGTGCAGGTCGACGAGCTCGGCACCACCAACCTCGACATCCGCGCCCAGACCCGCGCCGTCATCGACAACATCGCCGACCTGCTGAAGACCGTCGGCGCCGACCTGACCGACCTCGTCCAGGTCACCACCTACCTCGTCAACATGAACGACTTCGGCGGCTACAACCAGGTCTGGGCCGAGTACTTCGACGCCACCGGCCCCACCCGCACCACCGTCGCCGTCCACCAGCTACCCCACCCACACCTGCTCATCGAGATCCAGGCCGTGGCCCTTCTTCCGTCAGGAGGTCAGTCGTGAGTGAGATCGCGGAGCCGTTCAGCTTCCCCGGCTGGATCGCGGAGAACCAGCACCTGCTGAAGCCGCCGGTCGGCAACAAGGAGATGTTCCCGGGTGGGGACGACTTCATCGTGATGGTGGTGGGCGGGCCCAACCAGCGCACCGACTTCCACGTCGACCCGTACGAGGAGTTCTTCTACCAGGTCAAGGGCAACATGCACATCAACCTGATGCTCCCGGAGGGGCCGCGTACGGTGCACGTGCGCGAGGGCCAGATGTGGATGCTGCCGCGCAACACCCCGCACTCGCCGCAGCGGCCCGAGGCCGGCTCGATCGGCGTGGTCGTGGAGCGGGTCCGCGAGGAGGGCACGCTGGAGAAGTTCCAGTGGTACTGCACCGAGTGCGGGCACAAGGTGCACGAGGTCGAGTTGCAGGTCCGGGACATCGCCGCCGACCTGCCGCCGGTCTTCGCGGCGTTCTACGCCGACGAGGCCGCGCGTACCTGCGCGAACTGCGGCGCGCTGCACCCGGGCAAGGGCTGATGCCTGCCGGGCCCGGGCAGGGGCGGCCTCCGGTGGTCGACGTGCACACGCACGTCGTACCGAAGGGATGGCCGGACCTCGGCGCGGCGTGCGGCGGGTCCGGTTGGCCCTGGCTGCGCGTCGACTCCGAGCGGGCGGCCATGATCATGGTGGGGGAGACGGAGTTCCGCCCGATCGGGGCGGAGTGCTGGGACGCGCCGACGCGGCTCGGGGACATGGCCGCCGACGGCGTGGACGTGCAGGTCGTCTCGCCCACCCCGGTCTTCTTCAGCTACGACCGTCCCGCCGACCAGGCGGTGAAGGTGGCGCGGATCTTCAACGACCTGACCCTGGAAGTCACCGCCGCCGGCGGCGACCGGCTGGTGCCGTTCTGTCAGGTGCCGTTGCAGGACCCGGAGGCGGCCTGCGCCGAACTGGACCGCTGCCTCGCGGCCGGGCACGCCGGGGTGGAGATCGGCAACCACGTCGGCGACCGCGACCTGGACGACGCCGGCATCGTGGAGTTCCTGACGCACTGCGCCGAGGTGGGCGCGCCGGTCTTCGTGCATCCGTGGGACATGCCGGGCGGCCCCCGGCTGGACCGGTGGATGGCCCGCTGGCTCGCCGGGATGCCCGCCGAGACGCACCTGTCGGTGCTGGCGCTCATCCTCGGCGGCGTCTTCGACCGGGTGCCCGACACGCTGCGGATCTGCTTCGCGCACGGCGGCGGCAGCTTCCCGTTCTGGCTGGGCCGCGCCGACAACGCCTGGCACCGCCGGGGCGACCTGGTACGCGGTGCCTCCACCGCCCCGCCCAGCTCCTACGTCGACCGGTTCTGCGTGGACTCGGTGGTCTTCTCCGCGCCGGCACTGCGGCTGCTGGTCGACACGATGGGCGCCGATCGGGTGCTCGTCGGCAGCGACTACCCGTACCCGCTGGGGGAGCGGCCGGTCGGCCGGGTGGTGCGCGAGGCGGACTTCCTCAGCGCCGAGCAGCGCGACCTGCTGCTCGGCGGCAACGCCCTGCGCTTCCTCGGCACCGCGGGGCAGGGGTGAGATCCGGAGCCGTCGCGGCCCCCAGTGCGCGCGACGGCTCCGGAGCAGAGGGACTCAGGAGTGCGGGCAGGTGTCCCGGTACTCCTCGATCGTCGAGCCTTGGGGGCCGGGCAGAGGAACTGGGCGCGTCGCGCCCGGCGGCCGGCCGTGTCGCGCGGCGCAGCGGGACACGGGCGGGCAGGATGAGGGGATGGCCGAGCCGCACGACCTGACCGCGCTGGAGCAGGCCGCCGCGATCGCGCGCGGCGAGCTGTCCAGCGTCGAGCTGGTCGAGCACCACCTGACCCGGGTCGACGCGCTCGGCGACACCGTCGGCGCGTTCGTCACGGTCACCAGCGAGCGGGCCCGCGTGGCGGCCCGCGCGGCCGACGCCGTACCCGCCGACGAGCGCGGCCCCCTGCACGGCGTACCGACCGCCATCAAGGACCTGACCCTCACCGCCGGGGTGCGCACCACCTTCGGCTCGGCGGCGTTCGCCGACTTCGTGCCGCCGGTGGACGCCGACGTGGTCCGGTTCATGGCGCGGGCCGGGCTGGTGAGCCTGGGCAAGACCACCACGTCGGAGCTGGGCTGTTCGCTCTACTCCGAGGGGCTGGTCGCGCCCCCGGCCCGCAACCCGTGGGACCTGGCGTACACCGCCGGCGGCTCCAGCGGAGGAGCGGCGGCGGCCGTCGCGGCCGGGCTGGTGCCGGTCGCCCAGGGCTCCGACGGCGGCGGCTCGCTGCGCATCCCCGCCTCGCTGTGCGGCCTGGTCGGCTACAAGCCGAGCCGCGGCCTGGTCTCCGGCGGGCCGGTCGGCTTCGGCGCCTACGGCCTGCCCACCAACGGCCCGATCGGGCGTACGGTCGCCGACGTGGCGGCGCTGCTCGACGTGCTGGCCCGGCCGGTGCCCGGCGAGCCCTACCTGGCGCCCGACCCGCCCGCCGGCGGCTGGCTCGGCGCGGCCCGGGCGGCCGACCCGGGGCGGCTGCGCGTCGGGCGGTTCACCGCCCCGATGCTCGCCGACGAGCCGGTGCACCCCGACTGCCTCGCCGCCGTGGACCGGGCGGCGGCGCTGCTCACCGCCGCCGGCCACGAGGTGGTCGACGTCCCCGCGCCCCTCGGGCCCGCCGTGTGGCCGCTGTTCGAGATCGTCTGGTACGTGCTGGCGCTCGCGCCCGTGCCGCCGGGGCGGGAGAGCGCGCTGCTGCCGCTGACCCGGCACCTGCGGGCCCGGGCGGCGGAGATCTCCGCCGGCACCCTCACCGCCACGCTCGGCGAACTCCAGGCGCAGGTACGCCTCGGTGTGCGCCGTACCGCCGGCTGTGACCTGCTGCTCTGTCCCACCCTCGCCGCGCCGCAGGCGCCGCTGGGCTGGTTCACCGAAGGCGGCGACCCGGCCGAGGACTTCGACCGGCAACGTCGCTTCTCGCCGTACTGCGCCGTGTTCAACGTCACGGGTGATCCGTCCGTCTCCCTGCCGGTGGGCGTCACCGCCGAGGGGCTGCCCGTGGGGGTCCTGCTGACCGGTCGGTACGGCGACGACGCGAGGTTGATCGCCACGGCTGCGCAACTGGAGCACTCCAGTGGCGGATGGGATCGCCACCCCGCAATCTGGCGGGCCGTGGGCTCCGCTAACGTGAATGGCGACGGTGTCGGGCGGTCGGCGCCATGATCGTCCACCCGACCCGGATCCTTGAGGTCTCTTCTTCCGCCTGGGGGCGTTGGGATTGTCTGTAACCGAGACGTTGCTGGTCTTCGTCGGCATCCCGGCGGCCGCGGTGCTGGTGATCGCCGGTCTGGCGTACGCCGGTAGCCGTGGCGGCGGCGGTGGCGGCGCCAGGCGCTACCGGCCGGGCCGGCCCTTCGACTTCACTCCGGTCTGGTTCCTGGGCCGGCCGGAGCAGCTGGCCGACTCGGCCGGCACCGCCCTGGCAGCGGGCGCGCAGGCGCCGGCGCTGACCAGCCGCAAGCAGGAGCAGGCCGGCATCGAGGCGCCGGCCGGTGGAACCGGAGGCGCAAGTGACCGTTGGTGAGAAGCAGGCCGGGACGGGTAACCCGCCCGAGGTGCTGGACGGGCCGTTCTCGACCCGCCAGCTGCTGCGCATCGACGAGGCCCTGCGCCTGGCCGACCAGGGCACCGGCCTGGTCTTCTCGGTGTTCGTCGGCGGCCTCGACGAGCCGATCCGGGAGCACGCCGAGCGGCTGCACCGCCAGCTCGCCGAGCCCGACAAGTCGGTCCTGATCGCCGTGTCGCCCAACCAGCGGCAGCTGGAGATCGTCACCGGGCGGCACGCCCGCAAGCGCATCCCCGACACCTACGCCCGGCTCGCCGCGCTCTCCATGGTGGCGGCGTTCGGCGGCGGCGACCTGACCGGCGGCATCATCATCGGCCTCGACCAGCTCGCCAGCCACGCCGGCAAGGGCTGACCGTCCGGAGACGACCCGCACCACCACGGTGAAGCCCGGTCCGCCACGCGGACCGGGCTTCACCGTGTGCTGACGCTTACGTCAGGCGCTGCGGGCGTCCCGCTCGCGGGCCCGCAGGGCGCGGACGACGCCGTCGCGGCCCTCCGCCACCAGCCGGCGCAGCGACGCCGGCTGACCGTCGCCGGCCAGCCACGCGTCGGTGGCCGCCACCGTCTCGTCGTCCACCAGGAACATCGGGTACGCCAGCTGGACGAACTCCTGCGCCGGCTCGCTGTCCCGGCTGCCCCAGACCTGGTCCACCACGGCGAAGTACTTCTCCCGGTAGGGCGCGATCAGCTCGTCCTGCGCCGGGTGGATGAAGCCCTGCAACAGTGCCCGGTTGCGCCAGTTCGGCAGCGCCTCCGGGCCCGTCAGCTCGGCCCACACGGCGGCCTTGTTCTCCGCCGTCGGCAGCAGCGCGTGCGCGTACGCGGCCTCCCGCTCGCCGCTCGACGTCCGGTCGCCGGCCAGCTCGGCCTCGATCTCGGCGGTCCCGGCCGCGCCGTTGGCGACCAGCGCGTCCAGCAGCGCCCAGCGCAGCTCGGTGTCGATGGACAGGCCGGCCGGGACGTCGTTGCCGGCCAGCCAGCCGCGCAGGGTCGCCAGGTCCTCGGCCGAGCGGGCCGCCTTGGCGTACGCGCGGGCCCAGGTCAGCTGGAATCCGCTGCCCGGCTCCGCCGCCGCCAGCGCCGTACGCGCGGTGCGGGCCAGCTGCGCCCAGCCGGTCGGCGCCCACGCCGGGTCGGCGTAGTAGGTGAGCGTCGTGATGGTCTGGCGCAGGGCGGCGTTGACCAGGTTGATGTCGGTCTCGGCGGGCAGCCCCGCCAGCACCAGCGCCACGTAGTCGCGGGCGGCCAGCTCCGCGTCGCGGGTCATGTCCCAGGCGGCGGTCCAGCACAGCGCGCGGGCCAGCGACGACTCGAAGCCGGCGATGTGCTGCACCACGGTGGCCATCGACCGCTCGTCGAGGCGCAGCTTGGTGTAGGTGAGGTCGTCGTCGTTGAGCAGCAGCACGTCGGCGGCGGGCACGCCGCGCAGCGCGGACACCTCGGTCCGCTCCCCGGTGACGTCGACCTCGTGGCGCTCGCGGCGCACCAGCCGGCCGTCGGTCAGGTCGTAGAGACCCACCCCGATCCGGTGCGTACGCAGCGTCGGGTGCCCGGCCGGCGCCTCCTGGAGCACGACCACCTGCTCGTAGCTGCCGTCCGCGCCGATCGTCAGCTCCGGCCGCAGGGTGTTGACCTGCGCCGTCTCCAGCCACTGGGCGGCGAACTTGCGCAGCTCCCGGCCGGAGGCCGTCTCCAGCTCGCTGAGCAGGTCGTCGAAGGTGGCGTTGCCCCAGGCGTGCTTGGCGAAGTAGGCCCGCAGCCCGGCCAGGAACGGCTCCTCACCCACGTACGCGACCAGCTGCTTGAGCACGCTCGCGCCCTTGGCGTAGGTGATGCCGTCGAAGTTGACCTCGACGGCCTCCAGGTCCGGCATCTCGCAGTAGACCGGGTGGGTGGAGGAGAGCTGGTCCTGACGGTAGCCCCAGTTCTTCCGGATCGACAGGAAGGTCGTCCAGGCCTCGGTGAAGCGGGTGGCGTGGGTGTTGCACCAGTGGCTGGCCCACTCGGCGAACGACTCGTTCAGCCACAGGTCGTTCCACCAGCGCATGGTGACCAGGTCACCGAACCACATGTGCGCCAGCTCGTGCAGGATCGTGTTCGCCCGCTGCTCGTACTCGTAGTCGGTCACCTGGGAGCGGAAGAGGTAGTGCGCCTCGGCGTGCGTGACGCAGCCGAAGTTCTCCATCGCGCCGGCGTTGAAGTCGGGCACCCACAGCTGGTCGTACTTGGGCAGCGGGTAGCGCACGCCGAACTGCTCGTGGAAGAAGTCGAAGCCCTGCTTGGTGACCAGGAAGAGGTCGTCCGAGTCGAGGTGCTGCGCCATCGAGGCCCGGCAGAACGCCCCCAGGTCGATGCCGTCGTGGGTGTCGCGCACCTCGTGGTACGGCCCCGCGCAGAGAGCGGTGATGTAGGTGCTCATCCGCACCGAGGTGGGGAAGTGGACCGTCTTCAGCCCCTCGCCCGCCGCCTCCTCCCGCTCCACCGGCATGTTCGAGACCACCTTCCAGTGGTCCGGGACGGTGGCGTGCCAGGTGTAGACGCTCTTCAGGTCGGGCTGGTCGAAGCAGGCGAAGACCCGCTGGGCGTCGGCCGTCTCGAACTGGCTGTAGAGGTAGGTCTCGCCGTCGACCGGGTCGACGCTGCGGTGCAGGCCCTGCCCGCTGTTCGAGTACGCGAAGTCCGCCTCGACGACCAGCGTGTTGTCGCTGTCCAGTCCCGACAGGGTCAGGCCCTTCTCGGCCGACCAGTCGCTCAGGTCCACCGGGGCGCCGTTCAGCGTCGCGGACCGTACGGAGTCGGCGGCAACTTCGATGAAGGTGCTCGCGCCGGGTTGCGCGCACCGGAACCGGACCTCGGTGGTCGAGCGGAAGGTGCGACCCTCCGCCGCCCGTACGGCGGACGAGAGGTCCAGACTGATGTCGTATCCGGTCACGTCGAGCAGGCGGGCCCGCTCGGTGGCCTCGACCTGCGTCAGGTTGCGCACTCCCGGCACTTTTCGTCTCCATCCCGTCTCGCCGCACGCCTCTTGGCGCCGTCATCGGCCGTTCGTGGCGGCCGGATTCGAGTCTTCCATGCACGAACACCCCGTGGTGGGCGAGGTCACGCTCTCATTCTGCTGTCGGTCGATGCCCGTGGGGGTGAGGATCGCAGAAGGCGCCGGGAAGCCGGCGCATCCGTCGTGAAGGGACCAGCCGTGAGCGAGCGTGCCGCCGTAGACATGTTCTTCGACCCTCTCTGCCCGTGGGCGTGGATCACCTCCCGTTGGCTGCTGGAGGTGGAGCGGGTTCGGGACGTGGACGTCCGGTTCCGCGTGATGAGCCTGTCGGTGCTCAACGAGGGCCGGGAGCTGCCCGAGCAGTACCAGGAACTGATGCGGACCGGCTGGGGCCCGGTGCGCGTCTGCATCGCGGTGGAGGAGCGGTACGGCCAGGACGCCGTACGCAAGCTCTACACCGCGCTGGGCACCCGGATCCACCTCGGGCGGGAGAAGCTCGGGCGGGAACTGTTCGTGGCCGCGCTGACCGAGGTCGGGCTCGACCCGGCGCTGGCCGACGCGGCCGAGGGCACCGACCACGACAAGGCGCTGCGGGCCAGCCACGAGGCCGGCATGCGTCCGGTCGGCACCGACGTCGGCACCCCGGTGATCCACGCGCCCGGCCCGGACGGCGGCACGGTCGCCTTCTTCGGCCCGGTGGTCACCCCGGCGCCGAAGGGCGAGGCCGCCGGCCGGCTCTGGGACGGCGTCCTGCTGGTCGCCGGGACCCCGGGCTTCTACGAGCTGAAGCGTTCCCGGGACCGCGACCCGATCTTCGACTGACCGCCCCCGCTCTGGTCGAACCGCCCCGCTCTGGTCGAGGGCCCGCGTCGGCTTCCCGGCCGTGGGCCCTCGCCCGGCCGTCGGCCCTGCCTGGCCGTGGCCCTGCCTGGCCGTGGCCCTTCGCCCGGCGGTGGGCCTCTCGCCCGGCGGTGGGCCTCTCGCCCGGCGGCGGGTGGACCCATCGCCCGTCGCGGGGCGGGGACCAGGCGGGGAGGGGTGCGGGGCGTCACCGGGACGGCGGCGGGATCGTTGGCCCCGGTGTCCGCCGCAGCGACCCGCAGGGCCGCACCCCGCAGCTCGTGGAGGCAGTTCCGATGGCCAAGCACCGTGTGCCCGGTGACGATCCGTCGACCCGGGAGGGGGTGACCGAGCGCCCGGACACGGCGTACTGGTCGGTCGACGACTCCCGCTGGCCGGCGGTCCGCCCCGACCTTCCCGCCCACATGGTGGACCTGCTCGCCCCGCCGATCGTGGTCGGTGTCGCCCGCGTGCCGGTCACCTCCCGGCTCACCCCGCCGGCCGGGCACCGGCCGGTCGTGCCCGTCGTGCCCGCCGAGCACCGGCCCGTCGTGCCCGCCGAGCAGCCCGTGCCCGCCGAGCGGCCCGTGGTGCCCGCCGAACACCGGCCGGTGCCGGCGACCTCGGCCGGGCCCCGCAGGATCGTTCCCGCCGGGCCGGGTGCGCCGGGCCGGCGACCGGCGGGCGCTCCCACGCCGGGCGGTCGGCACCGCCGGGCGGCGGGACAGCCCGACCGCACCGCCTGAGCCCGGCGCCGCCCGGTAGCTCTTTCATCTGGTGGACCCCGCGCGGGTCCCGCGTCGGCGGGACCCGCGTCGCCGGTAGCGTCTTCGCACATGACGGTCGTGCATCCGATCGCCCGGGCCTGGATCACCACTGGCGGCACCGGCGCGCAGAACTACGACGAGTTCGCCGACGACGCGGAGATCACCGCGATCATCGAGGCGAACCCGCACAGTGCCCTCGGCATCGAGATGCCGCACCGGGCGCCGGAGAGCCTGGGGAAGTCGTTCCTCGACGCCCTGCCGGACGCGGTGGCCCGCCTGGCCGAGGCGAAGGCCGACGGCAGCTACACCCCGGCTGAGCAGGTCGTGGTCCTCTACCGGATCAGCGCGCCGGGGGAGGAGCACGCGTACGGGCTCTTCGCCATGGTCGACACCAACCAGATCTCCACCCGGGCCGACGAGCCCGGTCTGGTCATCCGCAACGAGGACGTCTTCATCGCCAAGGTGCGCGAGCGGGTCGCCCTCGCCGAGGCGCTGGGTCACCTGCTGTCGCCCGTACTCCTGCTGCAGACCGGGCGTGGCGACGAGCTGCACGCCGCCCTCGCGGCGGCGACCGACGCGGCCGGGGCGCCGGCGGCGACCGACACCGACCAGGCCGGCCGCACCCACGCCATCTGGCTGCTCGGGCCGGGCCCCGAACAGGACGAGCTGACCGCGCTGGCGGGCGGCGGCGAGCTGGTCGTGGCCGACGGCAACCACCGCAGCCTGGCCGCGCAGACCGGCGGACTGCCGCGCTTCCTGTCGGTGATCACGACCCCGGCGTCGGTGGCGATCCAGCCCTACAACCGGCTGGTCAGCGAGCTGACCACCAGCGCCGACGACCTGCTCGCCCGGCTGCGCGCCGCCGGCGCGCAGATCAGCCCGATCGACGGCCCGGTCGAGGTCCCGGCGGGCGGTGGCACCGTCCACCTCCGTCTCGCCGGGCAGGGGTACGCGGTCACCCTGCCGCACGTCGGCGACAACCGGCTGGAGAACCTGGACCACGCCCTGGTCGAGCGGCTGCTGCTGCGCGACGCGCTCGGGCTCGACCCGGGCGACAAGCGGATCACCTATGTCGGCGGCGACTACCCGGCGAGCTGGCTGACGGGCGAGGTCGACGCCGGCCGGGCGGAGCTGGCGGTGCTCGTCGCCCCGGTGACGGTGGACGACTTCGTCGCGGTCAACCTGGCGCGGGAGAAGATGCCGCGCAAGAGCACGTGGTTCACCCCGAAGGCGCGCGGCGGCCTGGTGGTCGCCGAGCTGTCCCGCTGATCGTGTGACGAATCCGCCTCCGGGGCGCCGCCCGCGCGTCGTCCCGGAGGCGCGCCTGACAGACTGCGCGGTATGCGCGTCTACCTGGGATCCGACCACGCCGGTTTCGAGTTGAAGGTGCACCTGGTCAACCACCTGACCAAGGAGGGGCACGACGTGGTCGACGTCGGCCCGCACGCCTACGACCCGGACGACGACTATCCGGCCTTCTGCCTGCACACCGGTGACCGGGTGGTGGCTGACGCCGGCAGCCTCGGGGTGGTCATCGGCGGCTCGGGCAACGGCGAGCAGATCGCCGCGAACAAGGTGGCCGGTGTCCGGGCGGCCCTCGCCTGGAGCATCGACACCGCCCAGCTGGCCCGCGAGCACAACGACGCGAACGTCGTCGCGGTCGGCGCCCGCCAGCACACGCTGGACGAGGCCACCGCCATCGTCGAGGCGTTCCTGACCACCCCGTTCTCTGGCAACGAGCGGCACGCCCGCCGGATCGCCCAGATGGCCGACTACGAGGCCACCCGGCAGCTGCCTGCCCTGCCCTGACCGCGCTGTCGGTCGCCCTGGCGGCCGGGCGGTGCGGGATCACGCTCCCGGGGGGCCGTTTCCTGCCTGGGTCTGCGGTGCGCGGCGGGGGAGGTCCTCGCGGGGCGTCCAGTTGCGGCGGATGAGCACCACGCGTTCCTCGGCCGCGGCCAGGTCCTCGTCGGTGGGGCGGGAGGCGTCGCGGGCCCGCATCGCGGCGGTCACGCTCACCTGGGAGGAGCCGGGGCCGACGAGACCACGCAGGCCGCGGTCGCCCTCGTCGCCCGGGCCGCTCCGGCGGCCCCGCGGCGGCTCGGGGCCGTCGTGCACCCCGGCGGTCGTCGCGTTCGGGCCCTCGGCCCCGCGCGTCTCACCGGTCGGGTGCCGTAGCCGGCGCCGGCGGCGCTCCGTGTCCCCCATGAGCCGACCGTACCGCCCCGGGCCGATCGGTGCCGGCTGCGGCTCTCGCCGGCGCGTGGCTGGCCGGGGTCTGGTGACCTCGGTCACGACAGTGCGTCCGCCGGCCGTCGCCGGGCCCCGCCGGCCCGGTTCGGGCTGGTGACCGGTGCTCGTGCCCGGTGCGGCCTCGGCGACCGGTTTGCCGGCTGGCTACCCTCGGAACGGACGGCGGCCGGTGGTCGCCGTCGGTCCAGGGGAGGGGACGAGATGGCCGACCAGACGCAGCCGTGGGCCGAGCGGACCGTCGAGGTGCCGCCGCAGCCCGGTGTCGGGGTGCCGCCGCAGCGCGACGCGTTCCAGCGGGGAGTGGCCTCGGTCGGCCAGTCCCGTACGTCGCGCACGGAGCCGTTCCCCGTCGTCGAGCACGAGCCGACGGGTACGGGATGGCCGGACGGGCCGGCGCCGCGCCGGCCGCTGAGCTGGCACGTCGAGCAGTTGAAGCGCGGCGGCGAGTGGAGTGCGGCCGGCGCGCTCTTCGCCTTCGTCTGCTGGGGGATCTGGGCCATCTCGGGCGGTGGGAACCTGGGCGGTCCGTTCCTGATCTTCCTGCTGAGCCTGCTGGTGGCCGCCGGTCTCTTCGCGCTGGCCCGGCTGCTCGGCCGGGTGGTGCTGGAGCGGCAGCTGGGCCGGATCCGGCGCAGCGCGCGGGGCGCGCACCTGGTGACGGCGGTCTTCCTGGCCGGTCTCGGGGTCGCCTATCTCCAGCAGACCGAGTGGGTCATGTCGGCCTGGAACTGGATCAGCACCAACTGACCGTACGCCCGGGCGGGCCGGCCTGCGCCGCCCGCCCGCGCGCCGGGTCGCGGGGTCTCGCGACCTTCGGTCGTTCCACCAGGTCGCCGGCCGCTTACCCGGCCGGCCGCGGTTCATCCGTGTCCGGCCGGGGCTGATCCGCAGGTCAGTGCTTCCCGCCGTGGCCCTCCGCGTCCGCCTTCGGGGAGGCCACCCGGGCCTGCGGGTCCTCGACGCCGGGCTCCCCGCCGTCCGGGGCCACCATCCCGTCGTAGTTGTAGATCGTGCCGTCCTCGTGCTGCTTCGTGGTGCGGACGTAGCGGTGCATCATGCCGTCGAGTTCCACCTCCACGAGGGCGTCGCCGCCCGTGTCGATGGTGCTGCCGTCGCGGGGTCCGCCAACCAGGTGTGCCTTCGTGTTCGTGTCCATGTGCACGCCGTACCCGGGCCGTCCCGGCGCAAAACGGGCGGCGCCCGGTGCCGCCGGCAGCTCCCGGTCGGGCGGTATGACCGACGCGGGATGTGCACTCATCGACAGTTATCCATATGCTCCCGCCATCGGTTTCCGGTGCGCCGCCTCGGCGCGGCGCGAGGGTTCGGGAGGCTCCCATGGTCCGTTGGCGCACACTCGTCGGCCGGTTGGCCGCCGCGCTGGTGGCGGTCACCGCCGGCTCGTTCGTCCTGGCCGTTCCGGCCTCCGCCAGGCCCGCGCCCGAGGTCACCCCGTACGTCGTGGGCGGGACGCTGGCCGCGCAGGGCGAGTTCCCCTTCATGGTCCGGCTCTCGATGGGCTGCGGCGGTTCGCTCTACAGTTCGCGCCTGGTGCTGACGGCCGCGCACTGCGTCGGCGCGACCGGTACGAACACCAGCATCACCGCCACCCTCGGCGTGGTGGACCTCCAGTCGTCGAGCCGGATCCAGGTGCGCTCGAACTACGTCTACCGGGCGCCCGGCTACAACGGCTACGGCAAGGACTGGGCCCTGATCCGGCTGGCCACGCCGGTCACCACGCTCCCGACGCTGAAGATCGCCACCAGCACCGCGTACGACAACGGCACCTTCACGGTCGCCGGCTGGGGCGCCACCCGCGAGGGCGGGGCGCAGCAGCGCTACCTGCGCAAGGCGACCGTGCCCTTCGTCGACGACGCCACCTGCAACTCGTACTACGGGGGCGACATCATCCCGAGCGAGGAGATCTGCGCCGGCTACGCCAGCGGCGGCATCGACACCTGCCAGGGGGACTCGGGCGGCCCGATGTTCCGGCGTGACGCGAGCAACGCCTGGATCCAGGTCGGGATCGTGAGCTGGGGCAACGGCTGCGCCCGCCCCTCCTACCCCGGCGTCTACACCCAGGTGAGCACCTTCGCCCCGGCGATCGCCTCCGCGGCGGCGAGCCTCGGCGGCTGAACCGAACCACCCTCGGGGCCCGGCCGGCTCGTCCGGCCGGGCCCCCGCGCGTGCCCGCCATGGTCGCCCCGCCCGCTACCGTCCGTCATCGCACCTGCTCGCCCCCTTGGCGCGGTCGGGCCGTCCGCCCCCGCCGCCCGCCGGCCCGTGCGGCCGGTGGCGGGCGTCGGATCTGCGCGCCTGCCGCCGTGGGCGCGAAGGATCGCCTGGTGGGGGGCCTGTCCGCCGGATGGTCGACGGGTGGCCGGCGGGCGCCGGCCCCGGTCGCCACTCCCGAGCGATGGAAATCGATGTAGCAGAAAGTTGCATATTCCCTGCCGTCGATCAGCCCTCTAGTGTCCTTCACCAGCGGCCAGACCATAGACCAGGGGCGATAAGTTGCCTTGCCGTGCGTCGGTGCGGATTCGTCCCTTCTGCGGTGCACTGGCCGGGCGGGCTCGGGGACAGGAGGCGTGATGACGGCGGGCGACACCGGATCCGCGGCGGCGGCTTCCGTCTGCGACGGGACGACGTACCGGTACACCGCCACGCCTCCGGCGGCCGTCGGGGCCGCGTCACAGCACGACGGGTCCTTCCTGCCGGTGCCGGCCATGATCGAACAGCGCGTCGACCTGCACCCGCAGCGCCGGGCGGTGTCGTTCCGGGGCCGCTCGCTGACCTACCGGGAACTCGACGACCTGGCCAACGGCGTCGCCGCCACCCTCGCCACGCGGGGGATCCGCCGGGGCGACCTGGTGCCCGTCCTGCTCGCCGACGGGCTCGAACTGCCCGTCGTCGACCTCGCGCTGATGAAGCTCGGCGCCGCCTTCGTACCCGTCGATCCCGGCTGGCCGGTGGACCGGCTGCACGCCTCGCTGCGGGTGATCCGGCCCCGGCTCGCGGTGGTACGCGGCGCCGACCCCCGCCCCGACACCGCCGACGTCCCCTGCCTGCCGGTGGACCTCGACGACGTCACGCCGACCCGCCGCCGACCCGGCGTGCCGCTCGGCCCGGCCGACCTGATCTACGGCATCTTCACCTCCGGCACCACCGGTACGCCGAAGTGCGCGCTGAACCGGCACGACGGGATCGCCAACCGGCTGGTGTTCATGACCCGCCACTTCGCGGCCACGGGTGCCGAGGTGGTGCTCCAGAACAGCCGGCACACCTTCGACTCCTCGGTGTGGCAGATGTTCTGGCCACTGACCACCGGCGGTCGCACGGTGGTGCCGGTCGAGGGCGGCTTCCTCGACGTGGAGCGGACCGTCCGGACCATCGCCGACGAGGCCGTCACGATGACCGACTTCGTGCCGAGCGTGCTCGGCGCGCTGGTCTCGGTCCTGGACCGGGATCCGGCTGCCCGGCGGGGCGTCGCCTCGCTGCGCAACGTGATCGTCGGCGGCGAGGAGATCGACCCGTGGGCGGTGCACCGGCTGGTCGAGCTGGTACCGGGAGTGGTGGTCACCAACGGCTACGGCCCGACCGAGGCGTCGATCGGCATGATCTTCCACACCGTCTCCCGTACCGACGGCGACGTCATCCCCATCGGCCGGCCCATCGACAACTGCCACGCCGCCGTGGTGGACGACGAGCTGCGGCCCCTGCCGCCCGGCGAGACCGGTGAGATCGTCATCGGCGGTGTGTGCCTCGGCGAGGGCTACGTCGGCGACCCGGCCCGGACGGCCGAGGTGTTCGTGCCCAACCCGCTGCCCGGCATCCCGGGCCCACGGCTCTACCGCACCGGCGACCTCGGCCGGATCGCCGCCGACGGCCGCCTGCACTTCGCCGGCCGCCGCGACCACCAGCTCAAGGTCAACGGCGTGCGGATCGAGGCGGGTGAGATCGAGGCCGCCGCCACCCGGCTGCCCGGCGTACGGCAGGCGAAGGTCCTGCTGGCCCGCGAGCAACGGGGCAGGTCGCTGGCCCTCTTCCTCGCCGCCGACGCGGAGGTGACCGAGCCGCAGGTGCGCGCGCACCTGCGCCGGCTGCTGCCCCGCGCCCACGTGCCCCGGCACGTCGTCGTACGGGACGCGCTGCCGCTGACCGGCAACGGCAAGGTGGACCGGCGGGCGCTGGAGAGCTGGCTGGAGCGTACGCTCGCCGAGCGGTCGCGCCCGCCGGCCGTGCCCGCCGACGCGCGGACCCTGCCGGAGCGGGTGCTGGGGGTGTTCCGGACGGTCCTCGGCCGGCCCGACCTCGACGCGGACGCCGACTTCCTCGACGCCGGGGGCGACTCGCTCCAGGCCCTCGACGTGGTCACCGCGCTCGGCGCGGACCAGAGCCTGCGGGTCGGCGTGCAGGACCTGTTCACGCACCGCAGCGCCGCCCGGCTCGCCCGCGCGCTGGCCGTGCGGCTGCGCACGGCCGACCCCACCGAGACCGAGGACGACCTGGTGCGGCGGGACGCGGTGGTCCCGGCCGACCTGCCCATCCGCCCGGTCGGTCGGCGCCGCGTGCCGCGTACGGTCCTGGTCACCGGGGCCACCGGCTTCGTCGGCGCACGCCTGGTCCACGAACTGCTCGCCACCACCGACGTCCGGGTGCTCTGCCTGGCCCGCGCGGCCGACGACGCCGAGGCCACCGCCCGCGTCGTCCGGGCGCTGGCCGAGCGGGGCCTGTGGCGGCCCGGCCACGGCCTGCGCCTGCACGGGTACGCGGCAGACCTCGGCAGCCCGGCCCTCGGGCTGACCCCGGAGGCCTGGGCCCGGCTGGCCCACGACTGCGATCTCGTGCTGCACGCCGGGGCGCTGGTCAACTTCCTGTTCGACTACCGGGCGCACCGGGCCGCGAACGTCCTCGGCACCGCCGAGCTGCTCCGGCTCTGCCTGACGGGCCGACCGAAGCCGCTGCACCACGTCTCCACCCTCGGCGTCCTCGACAGCGAGGCCGCCCGCCACGCCGAGCCGCTGCCCGAGACGTACGACCCGGCCCTCGCCGTCCCGCCGACCAGCGGCTACAGCCGGTCGAAGTGGGTGGCGGAGCGGTACCTCGACGACGCCCGGCGGCGCGGCGCGACCGTCACGGTGCTGCGCCTCGGCGAGGTGATGCCCGCGGCCGACGACGGGCACCCCAATCCCCGGGCCCTGACCCATCTGCTGCTGGCGGCCTGCCACCGGCTGCGGATGCGCCCAGACGCGCCCGTGCGCTCCGACTGGACGCCGGTGGACTGGGCCGCCCGGCGCATCGTCGCCACCGTGGTCGACCCGCGCCAGTGGGGCGCCACGCTGAACGTCCTGCACCCCGTGAGCGTCGACTTCACCGACCTGCCGCTGGGCGGCGCGGACGCCCTGCCCCGGGTGAGCTGCGCGCGGTTCCTGGCGGGGCTGCGCGACGCGGCGGCCGGGGGCGACCGCGACGCCGCCGTGCTGCTGGCCCTCTTCCCGCCCGGTGTGGGCACCGACGAGGAGCGGCTGCGCGCGATCTTCGCGAGGCTGCTCACCGACAATCCCCGGCTGTTCCGGCGCGACGGCTGCGCCGCGCTGGAACGGCGGCGGGGCTTCACCGACCACCGGCTCGGGCCGTCCGTCGGCGCCTACCGCGCCTGGCTGGGCGAGCACGTGCGCCGGGACGCCGACCGGCTGCTGCTGCCGGCGGGACCAGGGTGACCGGCCGCGCGCGGCGCGGTGACCGGCACGGATGAGGGAGTGGAATTGCGATACCGCAGGATGGGCCGGCTCGGCTGGCAGGTCAGCGAGGTCGGGTACGGCATGTGGGGCATCGGCGGGGGGCCGGGCGGCTTCACCGGCTGGGACTACGACACCGCACCGGCCTGTCTGGACGAGGCGGTGGAACAGGGCTGCAACTTCTTCGACACCGCCTGGGTCTACGGCCGGGGCGTCAGCGAGCAGCTCCTCGGCGGCCTGGTGCGCCGGCACCCGGACCGCCGGCTCTACCTGGCCACGAAGATCCCGCCGAAGAACCGCGAGTGGCCGCCCGGCCCGCAGGACTCCCTCGACGACGTCTTCCCGGCCGAGCACATCCGCGAGTACACGCACCGCAGCCTCGAGAACCTCGGCGTGGACCGGATCGACCTGCTCCAGTTCCACGTCTGGGAGGACCGCTGGGCCGCCGACGGCCGCTGGCAGGAGGCGATCGCGGACCTCAAGCGGGAGGGCGTGGTCGACGGGGTGGGGATCAGCGTCAACCGCTGGGAGCCGACGAACTGCCACGCCGCCCTCGACACCGGCCTGATCGACGTCGTGCAGGTGATCTACAACATCTTCGACCAGGCGCCGGAGGACGAGCTGTTCCCGCGCGCCCAGCGGGACGACATCGCGATCATCGCCCGGGTCCCGTTCGACGAGGGGACGCTGACCGGCACGCTGACCGCCGACAGCACCTGGCCGGAGGAAGACTGGCGCAGCACCTACTTCGGGCCGGAGAACCTGCTGCCCAGCGTGGAGCGCGCCGAGCGGCTGGCCGCCGACGTACCGGCGGGCATGACCATGCCGGAGCTGGCGCTGCGGTTCATCCTGCACCACCCGGCGGTGAGCACGGTGATCCCCGGCATGCGCCGCGTCGAGCACGTCCGCGCCAACCTGGCCGTCAGCGACGGCGTACCGCTGGACGCCGGGGTGCTGGAGACGCTGCGCGGCCACCGGTGGGACCGCAAGCCCACGTCGTGGTCGCAGTGAGCGCGGCCCGCCGCGGGGCCGCGCCGGGGTGGCGGACGACGCGGTACGGGAGGCCGGCATGCCGGTGATCGCCATGTGGGCGCATCCCCGGGCGCTCTCCACCGCGTTCCTGCGCATGATGATCGCCCGCGGTGACGTCACCGTCGTCCACGAGCCCCTCGTCACCCTCGTCGACGAGGGGCACGTCGAGCTGCCCGCCGTCGACGGCGGCACCGTCACCGTGACCGACGCGTCCGAGGTCGTCGCGCACCTGCGGGAGCTGGGCCGGGACCGGACGGTCTTCGTCAAGGACACGCTCGAATACCGCTACGAGCACCTGTTCGCCGATCCCGGGGCGATCGCGGACGTCACGCACACCTTCATCGTCCGCGACCCGGCCCGCACGATCAGCTCGCACTACGCGATCAAGCCGACCGTGACCTGCCCCGAGATCGGCTACGAGCACCAGTGGGAGCTGTTCGACCTGGTCCGCCGGACCGCGCACCGGCCGCCCGTGGTGATCCGGGCCGAGGATCTGCTGCGCAGCCCCGGTGAGACGGTGTCGGCCTGGTGCGAGGCCGTCGGGCTGCCGTTCCTGCCGGAGGCGCTGAACTGGGCGCCGGGGGAGCGCACCGAGTGGCAGCGCACCCGCAAGTGGCACCTCGACGTCGAACGCACCTCGGGCTTCTCCCCGGTCGAGAAGTCCTTCGAGGTGACCGTCGCCAACAACGACACCCTGCGGTCGTACCACGACCACCACCAGCCCTTCTACCAGCGGCTGATCCGGCACGCCATCTGCATCGGAGAGGACTCATGACCACCACCGCCGCGCCGCCCGTGACCGCGTCGTCGACCCTGTCGCCCGGCGAGCTGTTCGCCCGCGCGTACGCCGACGATCCCGCCGGCGCCGAGGTGCGCTTCGACTACACCATCACGGACGCCTTCCAGCCGACCAAGGAACGGCCCCGGGTGACCGTCCGCAACCTGTTCCGCAAGCGGTCGGTCGGGATGGACCCGGTGCGCTTCTGGTGCGAGGGCCGGCCCGACGCGACGGAGGCCGCCGCGGTGCACGAGTCGGGGCTGCGCCGCGAGGCCGCCTTCCGGTTCGGCACCGCCACGGCCGGCGTGCACCCGATCCGGGCCTGGGTACGCATCCCCGAGGAGCTCGCCGACGACCCGGAGGCGCTGGCCGTCTTCATCGACTACCGGCTGCTGGTCCGCCTCGCCACGGCGGAGAACCAGGCGCTGACCATCGGCGAGGGCGGCCTGCTGCGGCACCCGGAGATCGGGCGGCTGCCGTACCGGCACGACTGGCTGAGCGGCCTGCTCGCCGCCTGCGACGAGATCGAGCAGACCGGCGCCACCCCGCACGCGATGATCGTCAACCCGCGGGACTACTACACCCACCTGCTCGGGAAGGGTTCCTTCCTGACGGACCTGACCCGCAACGGCGTCCAGATCAGCCGTACGCGGATGGTGGCGCCGGGCGAGGCGGTGGTGGGCGACTTCGCGATGGCGGCCCGACTGCTGGACGCCGGGCGCTCGGCGATCCGCGTCGACACCCCGCCGCCGGGCACCTTCGCCACGGACGGTCCGGCCGTCTGCGCCGAGATCCACGAGGGCCTGGCCGTGCACCTGCCGACCCACTTCTTCCACGTCGTACCGGCCTAGGAGCGTCACCGCATGACCACGACCGGCGGAAAACTCGCGTTCTACCGGCCCATCGTGCCGCTCTTCGCCGCCATCTTCCTGTGCCTGCTCGGCGTGGGCGCGTCCCTGGCCGTGCTGCCGTTCTACGTGCTCGACGAGTTGGACGGCAACCGGGTCGAGGTGGGGGTGGTCATCGCCGCGATCGCGGTCTCCGCCGTGATCGCCCGGCCCATCGCCGGTCGGTTCGGTGACCGGCACGGGTACCGGACGGTGATGCTGGGCGGGGCGGTGGTGTGCGCCGCCGCCGGGGCGGCCTACCTGGTGGCCGGCAACGTCGGCGTACTGGTCGGCGTCCGGGTCCTGCACGGGGTGGGCGAGGCGGCCGTCTACACCGCCGGCGCGGCCTGGCTGGTGGCGCTCGCGCCGGCCGACCGGCGGGGCCGCGTCGTCGGCCTGTACGGCATCCACATGTGGCTGGGCATCACGCTGGGCGCCCTGCTCGGCGCGGTGCTGCTGCGTACCTCCGGCTATCCGGCGGTGTGGCTGTTCACGATCGTGGCGGCGCTGGCCGGGGCGGCGCTCGTGGCCGTCCGGCCCGGGCCGGAGCAGGCGAGTGCGGCGGGCCCGGCCGGCATCCTGCCGCGTAGCGCGGTGGCGCCGGGCGTCGCGCTCTCCCTGGCCGGGTTCGGCTACGCCGCGCTGGCCGCGTTCGTGGCGCTGCACATGGCCGAGCGGGGCGTCGAGAACGGCATCGCCGCGTTCAACGCGTTCGGCTTCACCTATATCGGCGTCCGGCTCTTCGTGGGCGGGCTGCCCGACAAGCTCGGCGCCGGTCGGGTGGCCGTCGGGTCGGCCCTGGTGGAGGCGGTCGGGCTGCTGCTCGTCGCGGTCGCGCCGAACCTGCTGGTCGCGATCATCGGTGGGCTCGTGGTCGGCGCCGGGCTCTCGCTGCTCTTCCCGGCGCTGGCCCTGCTGGTGATCAACCGCACGGACCCGGCCCACCAGGGGGCGGCGCTCGGCGCGTTCACCTCTTTCTGGGACATCGGCCTGGTCGCCGGTGCTCCGCTGGCCGGCCTGGTCGCCAGCGTCGCCGGCTACCCGGCGGTCTTCCAGGTGATGCTGGTGGCGGCGCTGGTGTCGGCCGCCATCTCGGCGCTGACGATGCTGCCCCGCCGCTCCCTGGTGGACCAGCACCCCGGCTGACCGGCCACCCCCGATCCCGTCCGGCTTCCCGACCGCCGCCGACCGCCGCCGACCTCGTGCGGCGGCGGTCCGCCCGGGCGGGATCGGGCACGCCGGGCGGCGGGGACGGCGCTCCCGGGCCGGGCCGTCCGGGCGGGGTCGGGCGCGCCGCGAGGCGGGGCCGGTGCTCCCGGTCCGGGGCAGGTTGCCCGGGCCTTCCGGGTCGGCACCGCCGGGCCGTCCGGGTCGGCACCGCCCGACGAGACGTCAGGGGAGGCGGGAGGGGCAGAAGGGCGCGGGGTCGACGGGCGGCGTCTCGTCGACCGCCAGCGCGGCGAGCAGGGCGCCCGCCGCGGGCGCGGTCTGGACCCCGTAGCCGCCGAGCCCGGCCATCCAGAGGAAGCCCCGCGTGTCGGGCGCCGGGCCGATCACGGGCACGTCGTCCGGGGCGGCGGTCCGCAGCCCGGCCCAGGCCTGGTGCACGCGCCGGATGTCCAGCGTGGTCGCCGCCTGCACCCGGTCGACGCCGATCGCCACGTCGAGGTCGTCGGGGCGGGCGTCGCCGGGCGGCACGGGGGTGGTGTCGCAGGGGGAGACCAGCAGGCGTCCCGACTCCGGTTTGAAGTAGAAGTTGCTGTCGACGTCGCCGACCATCGGCCAGTGCGCCGACGCGACGCCGGCCGGCGCGTCCACCAGGAAGGCGGTGCGCCGCAGCGGCGTCAACCCCATCGGTCGTACGCCGGCGGCCGTCGCCACCTCGTCGGCCCAGGCGCCGGCCGCGTTGACGACGACCCGGGCGGTGAACTCGCCGGCGTCCGTGGTCGCCTGCCACCCGTCGCCGGCGCGCCGCAGCCGGCGGACCCGGGCGCCGCACACGACCCGCCCCCCGGCCGCCCGGACGCCCCGCAGGTAGCCCTGGTGCAGCGCGGCGACGTCGAGGTCCCGTACGGCCGGTTTCACCATCGCCCGCAGGCACCACTCCGGCCGCACGACGGGGCAGTGCCGGGGCAGCTCGGCGACGTCGATCTCGCGGGCGGGCGGGTCGACCTCGGCCCCGTCGTGCAGGGCCGCCTCGAAGGCCTTCTCACCGCCGGGCGGGCAGAGGGTGAGTACGCCGCGCGGGGTGAGCAGCGGGTGCTCGCTGAATCCGGGCGGCGGCGCGGTGAGGAAGCGCCGGCTGGCCCGGGTCAGCGCGCGCACCGCCGGTCCGCCGTAGTACTCGGAGAACGTGGCGGCCGACCGGCCGGTGGAGTGCTGGCCGGGCACCTGTTCCGTCTCCAGCAGCACCACGGTCCCGTACGCGGCGAGGTGGTGTCCGGCACTGGCGCCCGCGATGCCCCCGCCGATGACCAGATAGTCGATCATCGATCAAAAGGTAGTCGGCGAGCCCCGCCGGGACAAGGGTCGACCGCTGCCGATGCCGGTGTCGTCGTCGGGGCGTCGCGAGCGTGGCCGGGCCGCGCGGCCCGCCGGTGCGTCGGGCCGCGCGGTCGGGCGTCGGGCTGCGCGGTCAGGGGCCGCAGTAGAGCAGGCGGTTCGGCGTGCCGCTGACCACCCCGGTGACCACGCTGGTCGTCGCCCTGCCGATCAGGTAGGCCGCCACCTGGGCGGGGCTCCAGGTCGGATTCGTCGAGAGGGCGAGCGCTGCGCAGCCGGCGACGTGCGCGGCGGCCATCGAGCCGCCGCTGAGGACGGCCACCGCCGCGTCGCCGGTGTGCCAGGTGGAGGTGATGGTGGCGCCGGGGGCGTACAGGTCGAGGCAGCTGCCGTAGTTCCCGCTCGGCATCCGGGCGTCGGTGCTGGTGGTGCCTGCCACGGTCAGCGCCGCCGCCACCCGCGCGGGGGAGTAGTTGCAGGCGTTGGCGTTCGAACTGCCCGCCGTGACGACGTAGGTGACGCCGGACGCGATCGACTGGTTAACCGCGTTGTCCAGCGCCGTGCTGGCGGCGCCGCCGAGGGCCAGCAGCGCCACCGCCGGGCGCACCGCGTTCGCGGTGACCCAGTCGACGCCCGCGATCACCTGGGAGAAGGTGCCGCTGCCGGCGCAGTTGAGCACCCGTACCGGCCGTAGCTGGATCTCCTTGGCCACCCCGTGCCGGGTGCCGCCGATGGTGCCGGCGAGGTGGGTGCCGTGGCCGTTGCAGTCGTCCGCCGGGCCGCCGTCGACGAGGTCGACGCCGCCGCCGGCCCGGGTGCCGAAGTCGGTGTGCGTGCTCCGCGTGCCCGTGTCGATGACGTACGCGTGCACGTTGTGCGCGGTGTTCGGGTAGGCGTACCGGCCGTCGAGCGGCAGGTGGCGCTGGTCGATCCGGTCCAGCCCCCACGACGGCGGGTTGAGCTGCACGCCCGGCCCGACGAGGGTGACCACGCGGTCCCGCTCCACGTACGCCACCGCCGGGTCGGCGGCGAGCCGGCGGGCCGCGCGCTCGGGCAGGTGTGCCACGAATCCGTTGAGCGCGTGCCCGTAGACGCGGTCGACGGTGGCCCCGTAGCGGTCGGCCAGCCGCCCGGCGGCGGTCGTGACGGCGGCCCGCCGGTCGCCGGCGGAGCCCAGCGCCTCAGCCTTGAGCACCACGACGTATCCGTCGGTCGTGGCGTTCGCGGCACCGGCGTGCAGGATCTCGCCGGTGGCCGGGCTCGCCGCGGCGGGGACGCCCATCGCGGCGACGAGCGCGGCGGCGGCGAGTACGCCCACCGAGCGGGCCCGCCATCTCCGGGTACGGGGAAGTGTCATCTGCCGGTCCTCCTCCTGTCGGCCCCGCGCCGGCTCGTGACCGGGAGGCGGGGCAACCTGGCCGTTGGAAGGAGGCTATCGGCTATATAGATCCATCTAAATGGATCTGGTCTGTCGGCTACTCGGCGAAGCGGTAGAGCACGAAGCCGTACGGGGACTGCGCCCCGGCGTCCCCGCGCTCCCTCCCGGCGCCGCAGACGACCACGCTGGTGTTCCACGAGCAGGTGTCGCTGCGGACGTCCTCCAGCTGGCCCAGCTCGCTCACCTCGCCCGAGCCCACCGACAGCCCGGCGACGCTGCGGTCGTCCTCGCCCGAGCTGGGCGGGTCGGCGAAGAGCAGCAGGTTGCCCGCGTCGAGCCGGACGGCCACCCCGCCCCGGTCGGACAGCACCGCGCGACCGTCGGGGGCGAACAGCGTGCCGGCCGACCTCGGGGACGTCCGCCGGGCGAGCACGTGCTCGCCGAGCGGCACCAGCACCTCCGCCTCCGGCGCCTTCCAGGTGGTGACCTTCTCCTCGGTCGCCGCCACCACCTCGGCGGTCTCGTCGTCGCCGCCCGCGACCTCCAGCAGGCACGCCCGCCGCTCGCCGCAGGGCACCAGCGCCTCCGGCCGGCGCTTGTCGTCCCTGGCGGTGTACAGCACCTTCGGCTGGGCGTCGCTCGTCAGGTCGTACGCGAGCAACTGGTAACCGGCGTCGTCGCGGGCCACGTAGAGCCGGTCCTCGTGCGCCACCACCAGGTCGTCGTGGTCGGCCACCCCGGCGCGGCTGCGGAGCACCCGGCCGCTGCCCATGTCGATCAGCCGCACGGACCGGTCCGTGCCCACCTGCACGATCCGGCTGACGTCCCCGCGCCAGGGATCGCGCGGGGAGCCGTCGAGGAAGGCCGGGCCGCCCCGCGCCCTGTCGGTGCCGACCCGGTGGACGCGGGTCCGGGCGTTGTCGTACTCGTCGCGCGGGCTGGGCAGCGTCCAGGCCTCCCCGCCGTCGCCGAGGCGCAGCCCGACCAGCCGCTTCCCGGCGCGGTCGACCTGCACCGCGACGCCGTCGCCGAAGATCACGTCGTCGTTGCCCAGGATCGACCGGCGCCACCGCTGGTCGCCGGAGGCGCCGTCGAGCAGCACGAGGTCCCGCGGGTTGTCGTCGCCGATGGCGTCGGCGAAGACCGCGACCGCGCCGGGGACCGCGACGATCCCCTTCCACCGCTCGGCGGACACCCCGGTCTGCTTCCGCCACTTCACCGCGCCGGTGCCGGCGTCGACCGCCACCACCTCCAGCCGCCTGTCGTCGAGCGGATACCCGAGATAGGCCCGGTCGCCGAGGACCGCCGTGAACATGTCCGTCGGCCGCTGCGTGCCGGCGGGGACCCGGGCGACGAGGTCGACGGTGCGGAACTCCAGGGCGGGGTAGCGGTCCCGGGTCAGGTACAGCACCGCCGCGGTCGCCACGCCGGCGAGCGCGAGGACGGCGGCCAGCGAGATCCAGAGCGCCCGGCGTCGGGGGCGCCCCGGTCCGCCCCGGCCGCCGGGTGCCGGCGACACCGGCGTCCCGGAGCCGGGTACGCCGGGCCAGGCCCCGCCCGGCGCCGCGTACGGTGCGGCGCCTCCGGCCGGTACGCCCGAGGCCGGGTCCGCCGCCGGCGCCCACGGCGACGCGTACGGCGTGGTGCCTCCCAGGGGCGCGTAGGGCGCGGTGCCTCCGGCCGGCGCGCCCGGCGGGGGGTCGGCGGCCGGCGTCCACGGTGCGGACTGCGACGGGACAGCGCCCGGCGGTGCGAACAGGGTGGCCGGTGGCGGCGCGGCGGACGTGGTCGGCGGGCCGGCGACCATGGTCGGCGTCAGCCCGCCGGGCATGGCCGGCGTGACGCCCTCGGGCCCGGCGACGGCGGTCGGCGTGGGTGTCGGGCCGGCGGGCACCGTCGGCGCGTTGCCGTCCCCGTCGCCCGGCGCGGCGGGCGGTGCCGGCGCGGCGGGATCGGGTGGTGCGGCCCCGGCCGGTTGCGTCGGGGCGGCGGGATCGGGTGGTGCCGCTCCGGCCGGTTGCGCCGGGGCGGCGTGTTGCGCCGGAGCGGCGAAGGCGTCGGCGGTCCGGGCGCGCCGGGGCAGGGGCAGGTCGGTCAGTGCCCCCTCGGCCACCGGCAGTTCCGGCTGCTCCAGCACCGTCGGTGCGACGCCCAGCTCGGCGTGCAGCAGTCGGGCCACCATCGGCATCCGGGTGGCGCCGCCGACCAGGAACAGGCCGGAGAGCTGCTGCGGGTCGAGACCGGCCGCGCCGATCACCTCCCGGGTCACGGTCACCGCCCGGCCCAGCAGCGGCGCGGCCACCCGCTCCAGGTCGGCCCGGGTGAGCGTGACCGCCGCCTCCACCCCCGGTACGGCCACCGGGGCGGCGGGGACCCGCGACAGCATCTCCTTGGCGCCCCGGACGTTCTCCCAGAGTTCGTGGCGCTCCCGCCACTGCGTCGCGGACTCCGGGTGGGTCAGCCGCGCCCACCGGGCCGGGTGCGCCTCGGCGACCAGCTCACCGAGCCGACCCAGCAGGGCCGCGTCCACGTCCAGGCCACCGAGGTCGTCGGCGCCGCCCGCCGTGACGACCGTGAACCCGGAGTCGCCCCACGGATCGGCGCCCTCGTTGCGCAGCACCGCGACGTCCAGCGTCCCGGCGCCGAAGTCGAAGACCGCGATCGTCCCGCCCACCGGCACCGGGCGGCGCAGCACCTGGGTGTAGTAGCGGGCGGCGGCCACCGGCTCCCGCAGCAGCCGGGTGCCCGGCGGCGTGGGACCGGAGAGCGTGTGTTCGGCCGCCGACGGCCAGCCGGCCGCCGCGAGCGCGTCGGCCAGCACCTGACGTCGGGCGTCGTCCCAGGTGGCGGGGCAGGTGAGCACCGCCGGGGGCAGGAACCCGACCGCCTCTACGGCCGCCCGGGCCACCGCGTGCAGCGTGGCGGCCAGCAGCTCGGCCGGCCGGTACCGGCGATCACCCAGCAGCACCGTGGGCTCGTCGACGCGCCGCTTCGGGTTCGGTTCGTACCGGCCCGGGTCGGTACGAGCCAGCCGCTGGGCGTCCCGGCCGGCGTGCAGCAGCCCGTCCGCGTCGGCGTACACGCCCGAGGGGATGATCGGCTGTCCGTCCACGAGCAGGGGACGGGTGTGCCCGTCGGGCCGACGCAGCACGGCGACGGTGTGGGACGTGCCGAGGTCGACGCCGAGGGCGTACCCCTCGTGCTGGCCTGCCATCTGCCGTTACCTCCGCGGGACGAGGGGATGCCCGGTCCCGCATCGTACGCAGCAGCCGCATCCGCGCCGATCCCGCCCTGACCGGCGGATCAGACGACGTGCACCAGCCGGAAGCGCTCGACCAGCACCGGGGTGTCGTCGTCGACGGTGAAGCCCGGATCGCCGAGTTCCTCGCGTACCTCCGCGCTGTGCCAGAACGTCTCGTGCCCGGCCCGCCACTGCGCCACCGACCCGTACCCCTCGCCCTCGTCGAGGGCGTGTCGCAGGTCGACGTCGGCGAGCCGGACCACGCGTACCTCGGTCACCTCGATCACCGCGACCCGCCGGCCCGCCGAGTCGAGCACCGCCGAGCGTTGGCCCACCTCTGGCATCGGCTCGCCCGTACGCTCGTAGCTGAGCACGAGGCCGGACGTGGAGGTCTTCGCGCCGGACAGGATCGCACTCACCAGTTGGTCCCGCAGCGGCCCCGGGAACGCGAACTCCGCAGTGGGAAGAACGTCAATTTCCACCCCGGCAGGGTACGCGCACAAGCCGCTCGGAAGCCCTCGGATTTGTCGACGGCCTCGGCGTCCCCGGGTCCCGCTCGGCTCCGGTCTAATGGAGCCGTGCCCAAGCGTCGAGCATCGGCCGTCGCAACCGTCATCGCCGCAGCGGCCATCGTCATCGTCGCCGGGCAGGCGCCCGGCTGGCTCGCCGCGCGGGCCGACGCGGCTCCCGCCGAGGCCGTCCCGAGCCGCGTACGGGATCCGTGGCTGTGGCAGGCGACCGTGGGGCAGCACCCGGTCGGCCCGGCCTCGGTGCTCTTCTTCACCGCGCACACCCGTTACTTCGAGTCCACCGGGGTCGTGGTCGGCCGGGCCGGCGGCTACCGGCTGTTGCCGATCAGCGTGGGCGAGCAGCACGGGCTGCTCTCGTCGGACGGCAGGTGGTACCTGCGCCCCGGTACCGGCAGCCTCGTCGACCTGCGGACGGGCGACGAACGGCCCGCGCACCGGCCGGGCCTGCGCCCGTTGGCCTGGTCCCCGCACGGCGGGCAGGTCCTGTTCACCAGGGACAACGACGACACCGTGATCGCGTACGGGCCGGACAACCAGCAGCTCGACGACCCGTCGAAGCCTGACGACCTGCTCATCGTCGATCCCTGGAGCGGGGCGGAGCGGGTGATCCCGGTCGGCACGTTCGCCAGCCACAGCAGGGCGGCCTGGTCCCCCGACGGGTCGCTGCTCGCCGTGACGGGCCGGGCCGACCCGACCGCTGAGGCCTCCGAGCGGCAACGGTTGGCGGTGATCGACCCCGTCGGGGGCGGGGTGCGTTGGCAGGTCGAGCTGGGCGAGCAGCGGCAGCTGGCGGGCCGGGGCGCCTGGAGCCCCGACGGACGCCGGATCGCCCTGCTGACGTACGACGGCTGCGCCCGGTGCGCCGACACCGCCGAGCTGCTCCGGCGCTCGTGGCGGATCGAGTACCTCGACGCGGCCACCGGCCGCCCGGTCGACGGCGTCACCCCGGTTCGCGGCTCGGCCGTGGAACTGGTCGCCTGGCGCAACGGCGAACCGGTGGTGGAGCGCCAGTCGCAGGAGGCGGATCACGCGAAGCGGCACACCGTTCTCGCGGCGGTCTCCGCTCACGGCGGTGAGCAGGTGCTGCTGACCGCCCCGGGCGGCGTCAGCGACGTCGAGGTGCCCGGCGACCTGCTGGCCCGGGCTGCGTACGGTGGCCCGGAGCCGCGTCCGTCCCCGTTCGCCGCACCGCCGTGGTGGTACGCCGCGCTCGCCGTACCGCCACTGCTCGTCGTCCTGGCACTGGCGCGTCGGCGGCACCCGTTGGGAGCCCGCGCCGGATGTGATCACGGCGGTTCGGCAGACCCGCCGGATGCCCGACCACGGTGACGGAGGTGAACAGCCCCGGAGCGACGGCTGCGGTACCGTCTCGGCCCATGCGGACAAGGCCTGCGGGACGGCTCTCGTTGCAGCTCG
Organism: Micromonospora sp. NPDC049048; assembly: GCF_043197615.1. Lineage (NCBI taxonomy): Bacteria > Bacillati > Actinomycetota > Actinomycetes > Micromonosporales > Micromonosporaceae > Micromonospora > Micromonospora sp. NPDC049048. The sequence continues at coordinate 1,120,462 of NZ_JBICTM010000001.1, forward strand.
ACTCGATCTACTGCGCGGTGGCCGCGCTGTCGCTGATCCTCTTCGTGAATCCGCTGTCCGAGCGGCTGTCCGTACCCCCGGCGGTGACCATCGCGATCGCGGTCGGTGTCGGCGTGTGGGCGTTCCTGCTCCACCGCGTCGCCCGGCGTCCCAGGCTCCGCCCGTGGCTGATGGTGGTGCTCATCGCCAACGTCGTCGCGGCCACGCTGCTCGCCGCGTTCGCCGCGGTCCCGCCGTGGGACGGTGCCTTCACCCTGCTCGTCGCCGCGGTGGCCGTCGAGGTCGGAGCGTTCGCGGTCAGCCAGGCCGTGGCCCTGCGCCAAGCGGTTCCCTGCGGCTGAGAGAGCCGACCGCATCCGGGTAGCACCCCACCGGCGTACCGAGATCGCGTCAGGCCGCATCTCGGCCTGACGCGTTCGTCGTCGTCGCCACACCTACCGCCGCCACGCTTCGGCTGGCAGGCAGTTCGTGGCCGATCTGCCGTAGATCAGGGCCCCGGACGGCGTGGTGTAGCAGCGGTCGAGCTGGTTCTCGGCCTGAAACAGCGGGCGTCTGTCGAGCACTGCTCCCCGGTCGTCGTAGCTGATCAGCTCGGGACGGTCGTCGGCCCGCAGCCGGGCACCCGTCGTCATCAGGCCGAACGCCCCGCCGGAGAGACGTGCGGCAGTGGTACGGCCGTCGCCGTGGTCGAGCACCAGTCGGTTCACGCGTCCGCTGACCCGGCCGCTGACGCTGACGTCGCCGCCGTCGTGCTCGGTGGACGTCAGCAGGAGTCTCTGCACGGGGCCGGGTAACCATTCGCCATGCGGCCAGCGATCGGCCGACAGCCCGCCGGAGGGCTCCCGGCGCGGTCCGGCCGCCCGCACGTCACACGTCGCGTAGCCGACGTCGTTCATGAACAGCAACAGTGCGCGGGATCCACGCTCTGTCGCCATGGCCAGGTCGGTCAACGAAAACCTCACCGGGTCCTTACCCGCAGCCGGCTCAGGTCCCCGCTCGTGCCAGGTCAGGCATCGCTCGGCCGCGTCCCGTAGCGTCGGTGACAGCTCGCCCGGCCCCATTGCCAGCGCCTGGACCTCCGGCCCACCCGACCCGCGCCAGACAGCCGTCACGCCTGCGGCTACGGCCAGCAGGGCGACTCCGGCCACGGCGATCCTCAGCCGTGGCAGGCGGACCGGGCGCTGGCGGGCCATACGGAGGAGGTCGGCCCGCATCCTCCGCGTCGCAGCCGGGGGCAGGTCCCGCTCCGCGGGCAGCTCAGCGATCTCGTTCACCGCTTCCCCTCCTTGATCTCGTCGGGCAGCAGACGGGCCAGGCGGCTACGGGCACGACTGATTCGGGAGCGCACCGCTACCTCGCTGATTCCCAGCACAGCCGCCGCGTCGGCGTACGAGACGCCCGACCACAGGCACAGCGCCACAGCCTCCCGCTCGGCCGGCGAGAGCCGGCGTACGACGGCGAGGACCCCGCGCATGCGCCGCTCATCGTCCAGCCGTGCGGCGACGTCATCGGCGAGATCACCGTCAGCTTGTCGTTCTGTCGGCAACCGGCGTAACAACGCCAGCCATCGTCGGGCCGACCGCCACTCCGAACGCGCTCCGTTGGTGGTCACGACCAGTAGCCATGGCAGCACCGAGCCGTCCACCAGATGAGCGTCACCGCAGCGGCGCCACGCGACCAGGAAGGTCGCCTGGGTGACGTCCTCAGCCGTCGTCCACGACCCGGTCAGGCGGAATGCGTGGTTGTAGACCGCGCGGGAGTGCCGGTCGAAGAGCCAGCCGAAGGCCATCTCGTCGCCGGCAGTGATCAAGGAACACAGTTCCTCGTCCGGCGGCGGCATTCTCTGCGTCACACCACACCATGTCCGCCCAGGCCCTGCCTGTTGCAGATCATGGCCGACGATCTCGGACGGCCGTGGAAGTCCGCCCGGGAGAGGGGTGGGTTCATCTTGGGCTATGGGCGGCAGTCACCCCGAGACGGGGTGGTCTGACTACCCTGACCGCCGTGACGACCATCGAGCAGCTTGAGCGCGACGTGTGGCCGGACCCCGGCCCGGACGGCACCTCGCTCGTCCGGCGCTGCACCGAACTGCGACGCAAGCCGGTGGGGGAGTTCACGGTCGAAGACCTGCGCATCATGCTCGGTCAGCAGATCGGGGTGTCGGCCCTGCTGCCCCTCGCGGTAGAGGTCCTGCTGCGGGATCCCCTGGCCGAGGGCGACTACTACCCGGGCGACCTGCTCATCAACGTGCTGCGGCTGCCCGACGCCGCGTGGTCGAATCTCCGAGCCGAACGAAAGCGCCTGGCAGCGACTTTGACCCAGCTCATGGCCAACGCCCCGTTCTCCACCCCTGATCTCAGGCCGCGTGACCCGAACCGGCAGCTGCGCGACGCCATGGCGCGGTTCCTCAGCCGATGACCGCCGTTATCGGCCCCTCAGGACGTCGGAACTGCGCCTTCCGTCACGGATGCTCGGGTCCAGTCGGGGCGTCCACGGAGAGGTTCTCCGCTGCCCACCGGGAGATCCCACCCAGCTTCATCGCGGCGGTCTGCGGATCTCCCTGTCGGATGTCCTGGCCGACCTCGGCATCGAAGCCCTCCAGCCCGGTCTCCTCCTCGACGATCCGCGCGAGGCGGTACGCCTCCTCGGCGACAGGCAACGCCGCTGCTCCCGGATACCGGTAGGGGATCTCGATGCTTGCTGACGTTCCGTCGTAGTCGAGTTGGTAGAAGGTCGACGGTCCGTCGCGCCACAGGGCCAGCGTGGTCGGGTACTCCTCGACGGTGATCGGCCCCAACTCTGTGGCCGCCCTACGTGTCACCCGCTCCCACGCGCTCCGCTCGTTCACCCCGAGCTCCATGAGCGACGGCTCCTGCGGGTCGTACGTCGCCGAGATGTCATCGAGCGTTTCGGACAGAGTCCGGCCGGCCCTGCGCCGTACGAGATGGATGTCGTAGGTCACGACGCAACCCTAGAGCGACGACCGTCTTCCCTGGCGCGGCTTGTTGGCTCAGCAGACCCGGGGCGACCAAGCAGGACCCGCAAGGAAGCCAGCGCGGGGCGGCCCGAGGGTACGAAGAACAAGCGGTCTTGTCAGCTTCACGCTAGCGGTCCGGGTCGCTCCTCATCTTCTGGATATTCGAGTAGACCGACATCCTTCAAATATCCGGATACATCGACGAGCGTAAAGCTCCTCAGTAATCCGGTGTGAGTAGTGGTGCTGGTCGTGGTGCTGCCGCCTGGAAGCATGACATTGAATGAGTGGAGATTGCCGTGTCTGCGTCCGGTGGCGTCCCTGCTGGGATCGCGCCTTCTCCGGATCTTCTTTGATGTGAAGCGGGTAAGCGCGTTTCTGGCCTTGACGTAGTTGGATCTCACGGCTCTCGGTACCGCCCGGCCGGCTGCCCCGAGAGCGAACTTCGAGGCGGTCAGAAGCTTGAGCAGCTTCCCCGGCCGCTCCTCGATGATCGCCGCCCACTCCTCGGAGTACGTCCCGGCCGCCTCGGGGTCGGTGGTCCAGCGGTAGGCCGACCACCGGACCAGCTTCTTCGCGAGCCAGGGCGAGACGTCAGTGATCTCGTTGACAAGTAGCCCGAACACGATGCCGAGGGTCATCTCCCACTTGCTCAAGTCTGGCACCACCCGAAGGCGAGGCGGGTCTGGGCGGCGGGGGCGGCCTTGGCCTCACGCTGGGCGATCAGCTGCCGGGCGCTGGCGATGCCGTGACCGGTGAGCTGGTAGTAGCGGCGGCGCGGCTTGCCGGGCTCGGTGTGCTCGTCCCAGCGAGAGGTCACCCACTCTGACTCGGCGAGCCGCTCCAGGATCTTGTAGATGGTGGGTCCGGACTTCCCCGTTGCCTTCATGATCGCCCAACCGTGCAGCTCGTAGTCGTCTGCGGCGAGCAGGGCGTTCAGGACGGCAAGAAGGGGTCCGGTCACCCGTACGGGTCCGTCTGGCACGCCCTTAACGATAGTAGGTGAAATAAGCCGTGTCCACATGGGACGCCTGGTCCGGCTTGCGGGTTGAACAGGCTGGCGCTCGGCTCGCGGGCCCGATCGAGCGCTACGTCCGCCCGTTGGTGGGGGCGGCGCGGCGTGCAACCGCCTGCCCATCTCCGCTGCAGCAGCACGCGTAGCAGGTCGAGATGGCGGCCCCGAAGCTGCGTACGCCCCGGTAGCCGTCGCCATCTGGCAGTAGGTGCTCTCCGATGCCACCGCCACCTTGTGCGGGTTCGCAGTGGCGCGCTCCAGGAGGCGGCCGGAAGGAAGCCTGGCTGCCGGGCCGATTTGATCGACTGCCGCTGATGCAGCCGCCGGCTGGCGCCGGCCTTGACCTGTAGATGTTGCTGGAGCGGGCGACGAGAATCGAACTCGCACCGTCAGTTTGGAAGATCGTTCTCGGCTGAGCTGATCTGTCCGGAACGCCTGGCCAGGGGCGGTGCCGTGGTGCCCGACCATGACCGCTGCTGACCGTCGGGGGCACCGGCTACTGGCACGTGTCTGGCACGGCACCGATGGGTGCGCGGTTGTCCAGCGGCGTACGGCTTACCGCCCCCGGGCCTTCGGGCCGGGGCGGCTTGCCGTGTCGCCGGCTCTCCGCGCGCCTGAACCCCGATACCCGGTGGCAAGCCGCGAAGCGGCGCGGCAGCCGATCGCCCAGCCCTCGACGGACATTGACCACCTTGCGATCGTCAACATCTAGGCTGAACTCGTGTCAACAACCCGACTGCCGCTCGTTAGCTAGCGGCGTCGCGTTGTCGTACGCTGCTCGGGCGGATAGGGCCGAGCTGTAAATCCGTCGCGGAAGCTACAGAGGTTCGGATCCTCTACCCCCGCCAGGGAGTTGCCAGACCCCTGGCCTGCGGAAAAGCAGGTCGGGAACCTGGTTGGCTTAACCTGGCAATAACCACCGTTGTCCACGAGACACCCTTCGATCGGGCACATAGGGGGCACGACGTGAGCGAGCCGACGCCGCCGGATGGGGCGGCTACGAACGTCCCGGCGAAGCCGTGCTTCGTCATCGCGCCCATCGGTCCCGCCGGCTCAGAGATAAGACGTCGCAGCAATCAGATCATGAAGTACCTGATCCGTCCGGTGCTGGGCAGGCATGGCTACGTGGCTGTCCGAGGTGATGAGATGGATCAAGGCGGCTTGATCACCAGTCACATTCTGACCCGGATCGCAAATGATCCGCTTGTGATCGCCGATCTAACGGACGCCAACCCCAACGTCTACTACGAGTTGGCTGTGCGCCATGTTCTGCGGAAGCCCTTCATTCAGCTGATCGATTCCGCTCAGCGTCTGCCGTTCGACGTTGCGGGCCTACGGACGATCCACGTCGATCATCGGGACTTGGACAGCGTGGAGGACGCAAAGGCGGCGCTCGCGCGGGCGATCGAGAGCATCCACAAGGGCGAGCCAATCGAGACGCCTATGTCCTTTGCGATCGAGCTGCAGGATCTGCGAACATCCGCTAACCCTGAGGAGCAGGGACTCGCGCAGATCTTGGAGGCTGTGAAACGCATTCAGCGGGACGTTCAGGTCAGCCGGACACGGGGGGCGTCTGTTGAGGATTTCATGTCTCTTCGAATGTTCGTTGAAAGGCTTGCGCAGGAAGGCCGCCTGACAGACGACGACGTCGCCACTCTAGTCACTAGGACGACCACCGGTCCTTTTGACGACTGGGCTAATTCATTGCCAATCAAGAGCGGGACCTTCGACGACCCGTGGGCGAATACGCCCCCGCCGGCGTCGACCTCGTCGAACTTTGATGAGGAACCGCCGTTCTAGCTTGGGCAAGCGTGCAGAGGTGGGCGTAGCTGACTTGATAATTCAACCGATCCTCTCGTCGGGCAGTCGCCAGACCTTCCAGCCTCCCCGTCCGGGGAGGCTGGCAGCCCTTGTGGTGCCCGGCGCGGAGATCCGTGGCGGCATCTCTGAGGAGGGCCCGGGTTCGGGGCGGAGCCCGAGTTCTTTAGCTCCTAGTTGCCCTCGACGTGGCAGGCCGGGGCCGGGCCGGCGCCGCCCTTGATCAATTAGAGAGCAAATCGGCAAGCTTCTAGAAACGGACGGGGCTCCGGGTGGTTATGGAACGCGTTGCGGTACAGGACTACAAAATTCTTGTCCTTGCGGAGGGCGAGACGCCGTCCGCCGTGGGCAACGCTAAGGGGCACCTTTTTGAGGCCTTCATCGCAGCATTACTGCATGAGTTTGGTTTTGAAGCGCCGAGGAAGCCGAACGTTAACGTAACCTCCGACGGGATCGAGCTCGACGTCTCCCTGGTTCATGAGCTCACTAGGGAGAAGGCAGTTGCCGAAGGGAAGGCATATTCAACTAATGTTAAAGCTCAGGCTCTGACTTCTTTCTACGGCAAGCTTCAGATGGAGCGTTTCGAGGAGCCAAGCACTCATGGCTTCCTGTTTGCAATACCGCGTCTCGTGGCGGAGGGGGCGGAAAAAGCTAAGGCGGCTGAGCGCAATGATCCGAAATTCCGCTACTTTGACGCTGAACGCATAGTTGGTCATTTGATCTCGCGCGGACTGGTTCGAACTGAGGCGGCTACGCTTCCCTCGGGCCTGATCCTTAGTGATCCGGCGATATTGATCGCCGAAGAAGGCCTCTATTCGTGTGTCAAGAGCCTTGACCATGAATCCCGTCGTGCCGAGCGGATATTTATTTGGGGGCAGCGTGCGGGCGACCGCGTTCCAACATCTACAATCGAATTGTTGCGCGAATCCGAATACGGTGCCGATCTTGTCGTAGAAGAGGCCGAGAACTCGCTGACTGGTGCTCGGCAGGTTCCTGCCCCTCGGAGGCCAGAGGCTTCACCGCCAATCGTCGTTGCGGTTCGCGGAAGCTCCTCCGATTTTGAGTACCAATTTCCCGCATCACCCGACTTCTTCGTGGGCCGCCGGACTATCGTTTCCGAGCTGGACCGCGTTCTGAAAGCGGGTAAGGGTGCCTTCGTTCTGAACGCTCAGTCGGGCTGGGGTAAGAGTTCGCTAGCCTTGAAACTCCAGCGCATGGTATTCGAGTCTGGAGGCTCTGCCTTAGTTGTTGATAGTCGCACAGCTTCCTCGCCGGCCTTTGTTACGGAGGCGCTCAGAATTGCGGCTAAGGCAGCTGAAAGTCAGGGTCTACTTACCCTTCCGGCGGACAGTTCGTGGGCAAGTCTGCAAAGTGCAGTCTCTACTCTAAATCGGACTTCCTGGCTCAGGCCGCAGCCGCTGGTTGTGTTCTTTGATCAGTTCGAAAACGTATTTCAGGATGAGCTAATAACGCGTGAGTTTCGAGACCTTGCGATGGTGGTGCAAGAGGCGACTAATCCAATCTTGGTTGGGTTTGCGTGGAAAACCGATCTTGTGGGGTGGACGGAATCTCACCCCTATCGTCTTCGCGACGAAATTCGTGCCACGAGCACTCAAATTGTGGTCGAGCCGATGGGCGCGAAGGATATTGAGGCGTTGCTCAAGCGTCTCGAAAAGCGCGTTGATCAGCGATTGGCGAGGGAACTCCGGCAGCGGCTTCGCGAGTACTCGCAGGGACTCCCATGGCTTTTCAAGAAACTGGCAGAGCACGTGATTAGGGAGATTGAGGAGCGCGGAAAGACCCAAGAGCAGCTCGTCAGTGAGGCGTTGAATGTTCAAAGTCTCTTCGATGCCGATCTTGCGGGTCTGCAGCCAGTGGAGCAGGATGCTGTCCGGCATGTTGCAAGATTCGCCCCCGTGTCCGCCGCCGAGATTACTGAGAAATACGATGGCGCTGTTATCCAGTCACTGCTTGATCGGCGGCTGATCGTGGCAGTAGGCGAAAAGCTCGATACGTACTGGGATACCTTCCGCGACTTCTTGAACACCGGACAGATTCCCATCCAGGACTCGTATACGATTGGCCTTAATCCCCAAGCGGTTGCCCCCTTGCTTGCTCAAGTTGTCGCATCCGGCGGAGACATGTCTGTCCCTGATGTCGCGGCCGCTATCGGATCAACTCCGGCGAGCGTTGTCAACTCTTCGCGCATTCTACGATTGCTCGGTGTAACGATGTACGAAGCAAACCGCGTGCGCATCGCAGACGCGATTCTAGGCTCAGGTGACCGCGAGGGTGCCCTGCGTAAAACAGTAGCCTCTGCGCTGCGACGTCATCGGGCCTACTCGCTTTTCCTGCGACTGGCCGAGCGGCATGGCGAGTGGGTCTCAATTTCACTGTTTACTCGTGAACTCTCCCAAGCCTTCCCTGCCGTTGAGGCGCAGCCTAAGACGTGGGCAACGTACGCGCGCGCTTTCGCTTTTTGGTTCGAATATTCCGGCCTCTCTATCATTCGCAATAATGACCTTTATCTTCCCCATGAAGGTTATAGTGGTAAGGGGAGCCTGCTTGCTAGCAAGCATGTGGCAAGTGTGCGGGTAGAGCACCTTCATGGTGCGCCTGGTCCGTCCGTTCAACTGCTACTGCGATTGGATTCTGCGGGAGTTCGTTATAAGGATTTGAGTAGAGCTTCTCAGCGGGCCGCGCGAGGGCTATTGCTGCTAGGTCTTGCGCAAGAGCACCCAAAGGGTGTCGTGGTTCGAGCGCCGGGTAGCGTCCGTGACGGTTCTGTCAACCCGGTTAATGTTCGAATGGGCCTGCAAAGGCTGCCAGGGGGCCGTGAGGCAATTTCCGTTCTGGAGCGGGACCCGGCGGCGGACATGTTCTCGATCGGAGCGATTCTTCGGGATGCCTGCGCCGCGGATTGGAAGGACAGTACTACTCAGTTGAATGGCAAGCATTTTCGCAGTTGGGCTAAGGTTGCGGGTGTGCCACTGGTGCGCGCGCGCGAGAGAGTCCTTCCTGCCGATGGTCAAGCCCTATTCGACTATTGATCCGTGCTCGGCGTATGCCGGACGCCGGCGACGGCGGGCCTCCGTCGCAGCCATAATTCGGCGCGCGAGGCGTTCGGGCATCCGATCGGATAGGTCTTTCAGGCTGACAAACTCGTGTGCAGCAATCTCGCCGTCCCTGTAGGATATTTCTTTCGTGCACGCGGGGGGCAACACATGGCCGTCGAATATAAAAAGTAACTTGTCGCCCTCATTTTTTGCTGGCGCCCAGTCGACGACCAGCATTGGGCCTATCTGGACAACCAGGCCGAGTTCTTCCTCGACCTCGCGAATGCATGCGGCACGAGGTGCCTCACCTGGTTCTACGTACCCACCAGGGATGTCCCACGTTTCTTTGTAGGTTGGCCGTACCAGCAGCACACGGCCCTCGTCGTCGTCGAAGAAGAGGGCGCCTGCGGCGACGCGTGGGGTTGCCATGGGTGGCATCTCGTTGGCCGTCACCAGGGCAGCCTAGATGGGCTGGGTTCAGTCGAGCACCTTGAGCCGCCGGGCCAGGCCGACCAGTTCGGCCGAGGGTTTGCCGCGCTGTCGGCGTATCCAGGTCAGGGCGAGTTGTCGGCTGAGGAAGTGGTGGCGGACCTGTTCGGGTGCCATCTGTTCGGCGTCGAGCAGCACGGCTTGGGCGTCGTCAACGCGGTTCCACGAGCTGTAGGCGCGGGCGACTTCGAGGGCGTGCCGTACCCGTCGTTCCATCGGTAGGCCGGCGGTGTCGACGCGCGGTCCGAGGTCGATGGCGATTTGCAGGTTGCCCAGCTCGGCGGCGGTGGCGACGCGGTGGATGGCGACGTTGGTCGGGCCGAACGCGGTCCAGAGGTGGTTGGCGTCGGCTCCGAGCTGGCCGGCGGCGTGGTCGGCGGCGGCGAGGAAGGCGCGGGTGGTGGCGTCGTCGTTGGATCGGGCGGCGGCCATCGAGCCGGACAGGAACAGGGTTCCGTAGACCGAGAGCAGCGCGGGTGTGGCGTGCTTGAGGTGGGGCTCAAGGTAGCCGGCGGCGTCTTCGGTGAGGCGTACTGCTTCGGCGTAACGGCCGGTGGCGTGCAGGGCGTGGCCGACGGAGCGGAACAGGGAGCCGGTGATGAGCGGGTCGCCCGTGGGTCGGACGGCGGCCAGGCCGCGGTCGGCGGCGATCCAGGCAAGGTCGCTCTCTCCGAGCTTGGTGAGTTGCGTGGCGGCGAGCTGGTATGCCAAGCCGAGTAGCCGGCGGGCCTGGTCCTGGTCGTCGCCGTCGTGGTGGTCGGCGGCGGCCTGGGCGCGCTGGAGCAGGTAGGGCAGGCGGCCGGTGACGTACCCGAATCGCGAGTCCTGGTAGGCGTCCCAGAGGGTCCCAACCTCCTTTCTGAGTACGGCGACGCTCGGCGGCTCCGCGTTTGTGCCGCCGCCGAACGGACCGAGGGCGCGGTAGTTCATCAGGGCGGCGCGCAGGGCGGGCACGGTTTCGGTGCCGCTGTCTCCGGTCCAGTCGAGCAGTGAGGGTTCGCCGAGCAGGTCGCCGAGGGAGACGTCCAAGACTTCGGCGAGGGACTTGATGACGGAGAGCCGGTCCAGCTCAATCCGGTTGTTCTCGATCTTGCCCAGCCAGTCGGCGGTACGACCGATGAGCCCGGCCAGGACCTCCTGGGACAGGCCGCGCCGCCGGCGGTACCAGGCGACGCGTTCGCCGATGGTCAGGGTGTTGGTTGTCCCGCGCACCGGTTTACTGTCTCCCTTCGGTCGGCTGCGACCCCGGAAGGATTTTCCGGGTCGCTGGGCGGTTTGTGCCACAACCTGTGTGCATGACGGGGCTGAACGTATCGACCGATTGCCAATCCTGCTCGGGCGCGGGCTGGAAGTACACCCTCGCCCGTACCGCCATCCGGGGGATGGGGCGGGGGTCGGAGCGGACTCGTTCGCTTGCCCGGCGGTCCTGCCTGGACTGCGCGGGTTCCGGTCGCTCGGCGACCTGCTGAGGCTGGCCGGGGTGGGTGCTGGTGTGGGGCCGCGACCCGAACGACGGCCCGTTAATGGCCCGCCCGCCTCGGCGCCTCGCAAACCAGCGCCGCGCCGTCCGGGTGTGCCGGCGCCGGGCGACCTGGTGCTGATCGACGGTCGGGCGTCGGTGCAGTTCGGCGGCGACCGCGCGTTGTGGCTGCGGGTGACCTCGGTCTGCGACAAACCGACGTATCACGGCTGGGTGTGGCTCACCGGCTATTCCGTCGACCCGGCGAGCGGCAAGGCGCTGGCGCGGCGGGAGGTCTTCGTGCAGATCGCCGGCCTACAGATCCGGCCACGCACGACCGACAGCGCGCCGCCTCGCAACGTGGCGCCGGTGATGAGGAGACGCGGTGTTTGACGTTCGGGTACGACTCGGCGCGGTGCTGACGATCGATGCAGCAGATCGTCTCCTGCCGTCGGACGGGCCGGTGACATTGTGGGTGACCGGGGTTCGGCTGGTGGCCAACCGTCCGCCGCAGGATGAGTGGATCTGGGTCGAGGGATTCAGACTCGGCTCGTCCGGTCGTCATGGTCGGCAGGCGCAGATCCTGGTGCGCGCGAGCAAGCTCCCGCCGGATGGGGCGGCCCGGTGAGTACCTACCTGTCCAGCGCCGTGCGCGACCAGCTCCGGGCGGCACAGGCGCGGCTTGACCAGCACACCCCGTCGAGCGTGGACGGGCGCTGCGCTACCTGCGGCGAGGAGGGGCCGTGCCCGCAGCGTCAAACGGCGTTGCGGGTGTTCGGCCGGTATGGCTGCCTGCCGCGTCGGTGGCCGGGAGCGACTCGTCCGGAGTCGGTGGGAGCGCCGCCGTCGTGGTCGGGGTGGCTGGCCGCAGCGGTCGGGCGTGTGACGCCGAAGGGCTGACCTTGCTTGTCCTGTCATGCAAACAACTCATAAGCTGCTGATATTCATGCAGCGTTCCTAGGTGGGGTGGCCCGCGATGGCGTACGAGATTCCGACGCCGAAATACCTGCGCGTGTTGAACACGCTGCGGAAGCGCATCGAGGATGGCGACTACGCCCCTGGTGCGGCACTGCCGTCGGAGAACCAGCTCTGTACGGAGTTCGGTGTGTCCCGCCCGACGGTGCTCAAGGCGCTGGGCATCCTCAAGCAGGACGGCTGGATCGAGTCGCAGCAGGGCAAGGGCAGCTTCGTGCGCGGCCGGCCCGCCTCCGGGCGCACCTCGCCCGACTACGCCCGCGACGCGGTCGAGCTGGACGAGACCGGGGAGACAGAGATTCTGCACGTCGGCCCGGTGCTCGCCTCACCGCGGATCGCCGCGGAGTTGAAGATCCCGGAGGGCACGCCGGTCTACGAGCGGCGCCGCCGGACCGTCTCGGAGGCGGGGCCGGTGGACCTGGTCGCAACATTCGTGCCGGTGGACATCGCGGTCGGCACCGACATCACCAGGCCGGACCCGATCGCGGGCGGCCTGCTCGACCTCATCGCCCGCCACAAGGGCCTACGACCCGACTACGCCACCGAGCGGATGACCGCCCGCCAAGTGAGCGACGTCGAGGCTGAGGCGTTGGACGTGCCGGCCGACGAGTCGGTGATGAGCGTCGTCATCACCGTCCACCAGGCATCCGGCGAACCGATCATGACGTCGGTGCTGGTGATGCCGGGCAGCCGGCATGAGATCGAAGACATTTACGCGCTGTCCTGACCGGGATGCTCCTATTGGTGGTCAAGCCTCGGTCGCAACCGGCCGTCGAGCGAATGTGAAGCTAGGGGATGGTCGAGACCGCACATGGCAGGACGCTCCGTCTGATCGGCTACTGGTGGGGTTTGGACGAGCCGGGTTGGCCGGACGTCAAACAGTTCGTCGACGAGGGCCTGGACCCCAACGAGAGCGAGCGGGTAGCGCGTTACCTGTCGTCCGGAACCGCGTGGGTCGCGGCGGCGGGGCTTTCACCGTGTCGCCTCTGCGGCGTGGGGAACGGGTCAGCGGAGCTGACGGATGGGCGTCATTTCATCTGGCCCGAAGGGCTTGGGCACTACGTCCGCGACCATCAGGTGAGGCTGCCCGCGCTCATCACCGAGGTGATGAGCGGGGAGCCTGCACCCGTAGACGCGTTCAGATTCGAGCAGGAGTTGACCTCCGGCGACCTCTCGGTCGACGACGAGTGGTGGCGCACCCTGGGTCAAATCCGCCCGTCTGCCGGTTGACTGGACGCTCCCCGTTAATACGCGGCTGCGCACTCAGCCAGCATGGATTCCGCCTCGTCCAGGATCCGTCGTACCTGGCCGGAGGTCAGACGGCAAGGACAAGGCGACCAAGGACAAGGCCGCCGAACAGAACGCGCCCAAGGAGAAGCCGGCGGCACGCAGGGCGACCAAGGGCACGAAGCCGAAGCGGCTGGCACGAGAACCCGCCTCGGGCGGCACGGCCGGCGCTACTGGCACGCCAATGGCACGCAAGATCAAGGAAGGCTGAAACGAGAACGGCCCAGGCTCGGCGACAACGCCGCTGACCTGGGCCGGAAGCTGTGGAGCGGGCGACGGGAATCGAACCCGCACCGTCAGTTTGGAAGACTGAAGCTCTGCCATTGAGCTACGCCCGCGTGCGCCCTGATGCTGTCGGCGCGACGACAGCGTACCCAATGACCCGTCGGCCCCGCGCGGCCGTATCCCGTCCCGGGGAGCGGCGAGCGGTTCCCGGGGTGCCAGATGTCCGGTTGGTCCCTCTTCGGCGCGTTGGGCGACGCCCCGGCACCTCCGGCGGGCGGGGACCGCATAGACTGCTCGTCGCCACGGGGTGTGGCGCAGCTTGGTAGCGCACTCGCTTTGGGAGCGAGGGGCCGTGGGTTCAAATCCCGCCACCCCGACTGTCGTCCGCGGCCGGTCGCCGGGGTCGCCCCTCGTGCGGTGCCCGGCCGCTGCCGGTGCGTCCGGCCGGCTCACCTACACTCGATGGGCTTATCACGCCCAGACTAAAACCGAGATCCGTCAAGGAGTACGCCTGTGAAGAGCACCGTCGAGACTCTGAGCCCGACGCGCGTGCGGCTCGCCATCGAGGTGCCGTTCGTCGAGCTCGAGCCGAGCCTCAGGAAGGCGTACCGGGAGATCGGACAGCAGGTCCAGGTGCCCGGCTTCCGCAAGGGCAAGGTTCCGGCGGCCGTGATCGACCAGCGGGTCGGCCGGGGCACCGTCCTCAACGAGGCGGTGCAGGAGGCCATCCCGCAGAACATCCTCGCCGCCGTGCGCGAGCATGACCTGAAGACGCTCGGCCGCCCCGAGGTCGAGATCACCGAGTTCAACGACGGTGACTCGCTGAACTTCACCGCCGAGGTCGACGTCCGCCCGGAGATCACCCTGCCGGACCCGGCCACCATCGAGGTGACCGTCGACGAGCTCCAGATCGACGACAGCGAGATCGACGAGCAGGTGAAGAACCTGCGTGAGCGGTTCGCCACCCTGAAGACCGTCGAGCGGGCCGCCCAGGAGGGCGACTACGTCCAGATCGACCTGAACGCGACCGTCGACGGCGAGGACGTGCCGGGCGGCTCCGCCAGCAACATCTCCCACGAGGTCGGCAGCAAGCAGCTCCTCCCGGGCCTGGACGAGGCCGTCGTCGGCCTGGCCGCCGGCGAGAGCACCAGCTTCACCACCCAGCTCGTCGGCGGCGACTTCGCCGGCCGCGACGCCGAGGTGGCGGTGACCGTCCGCACGGTCAAGGAGAAGGAGCTGCCGGAGCTCAACGACGAGTTCGCCCAGATGGCGAGCGAGTTCGACACCATCGAGGAGCTGCGCGGCGACCTGCGCGAGCGGGTCACCCGGGGCAAGCGGGTCGAGCAGATCTACGCCGCCCGCGACAAGGCGCTGGAGCAGATGGTGGCCGCCGCCGAGGTGCCGGCGCCGGAGGGCATCGTCCGCGAGGAGGTCGAGAGCCGCAAGCAGGCCATGGTCGACCAGCTGGAGCGGATCGGCGCCTCCCTGGAGGAATACCTGGCGGCCGAGGAGAAGACCGAGGAGCAGATCGACGCCGAGCTGACCGAGGCGGCGACCGAGGGCGTCAAGGTCCAGCTGCTGCTGGACACGCTCGCCGACGCCGAGGACGTGCAGGTCTCCGACGACGAGTTCGGCCACGAGATCGTGCACCGGGCCCAGCGCGCCGGGATGGCTCCGCAGCAGTACTACGACCAGCTGGTCCGCTCGGGCGCGGCCGGTGCGGTCTTCGGTGACGTGCGGCGGGGCAAGGCCCTGGCCTCGGTCATGGAGCGCATCAAGATCAAGGACTCGGCGGGCAACGAGGTCACCCTCGACGCGCTGCGTGCCGAGAGCGAGGCCGAGCACGCGCACGACCACGAGCACTGATCGTCGGGTGAGGCCGCCGTCCGCCGCCTGCGGTGGACGGCGGCCGATTCCCTTTTCGGGTACGCCTCGGCGGTGCTGCGCTGATAGCGAACACTGCCCGGACCGACGCTCTGCGATCTGGCTGAGCGGTTAGTGTCGGGTAGGACGGTACGGAGAGCGAAGGGCTGCCATGACCGACATGCACATCCAAGCGAAGCCGCTCCGGGCGATCGATGCCCGCGGTGGCGACACCATTGGCAACCTCGACGACTCGGTCTACAACCGGTTGCTCAAGGAGCGCATCATCTTCCTGGGCAGCGAGGTGACCGACCAGGTCGCCAACCGCATCTGCGCGCAGCTCCTGCTGCTCGCCGCGGAGGACCCGGACCGCGACATCAACCTCTGGATCAACTCGCCGGGCGGGTCGGTCTACTCCGGCATGGCGATCTACGACACCATGCAGTTCATCGACAACGACGTCTCGACCGTGGCGATGGGCATGGCGGCGTCCATGGGTCAGCTGCTGCTGTGCGCCGGCACCAAGGGCAAGCGCTACGCCCTGCCGCACGCGCGGATCATGATGCACCAGCCCTCCGGCGGTCTCGGCGGCACCGCGTCCGACATCGCCATCCAGGCGGAGCAGATGCTCTACACCAAGCGGATGTTCCAGGAGCGGGTCGCGCACCACACCGGCCAGAGCCAGGCGCAGATCGAGGCGGATTCCGACCGCGACCGCTGGTTCACCGCCCAGGAGGCCCTGGACTACGGCTTCATCGACAAGGTGATCATCGGGGCCGCCCAGGTTCCGGATGGCGCCGGGACCCTGAGCTGAGGAGCTGACGATGACCGACCTGAGCCTGCCGCCCCAGTTCGCGGCCGTGCACAACCGCTACGTCCTGCCGTCGTTCGTCGAGCGCACGTCGTACGGGGTGAAGGAGTCGAACCCCTACAACAAGCTCTTCGAGGACCGGATCATCTTCCTCGGCGTCCAGGTCGACGACGCGTCGGCCAACGACGTGATGGCGCAGCTGCTGACGCTCGAGGGCACCGACCCGGACCGCGACATCATCATGTACATCAACTCGCCCGGCGGCTCGTTCACCGCCATGACGGCGATCTACGACACCATGCAGTACGTCCGGCCGGACATCCAGACGGTCTGCCTGGGCCAGGCGGCGAGCGCCGCCGCCGTGCTGCTGGCCGCCGGCACCCCCGGCAAGCGGATGGCGCTGCCGAACTCGCGGATCATCATCCACCAGCCGGCCACCGAGGGCGGCTACGGGCAGGGCTCGGACATCGAGATCCAGGCCCGGGAGATCCTGCGGATGCGGACGCAGCTCGAGGAGATGCTCTCCCGGCACTGCAACCAGCCGGTCGAGAAGGTCCGCAAGGACATCGACCGCGACAAGATCATGACGGCCGAGGAGTCCAAGGAGTACGGGCTGGTGGACACCATCCTCACCAGCCGCAAGAAGGGCCTGCTGGCGGCCAACGCCGCCAGCTGAAAAGCTCGGGTCACGGTCGGCCGGGAGTCCGCTCCCGGCCGACCGTCTGACACACCCGATTTGGGGGTCGGAGAAACCTCCGCCAGCGGGTAACGTCGGGTCTGTGCCGCTCCACCGGTACGCCGGCGGGGTGCACGAGCGGGTGAAACGAGGCGGGCGCTTCCACGTCCGCAGGCGAGGGCCGGGTCTCCGGCCGACGAGTGCAGGGAGAACGTAGGTGGCACGGATCGGTGACGGCGGCGACCTACTGAAATGCTCGTTCTGCGGGAAGTCGCAGAAGCAGGTCAAGAAGCTCATCGCGGGCCCCGGCGTCTACATCTGCGACGAGTGCATCGATCTCTGCAACGAGATCATCGAGGAGGAGCTGGCCGAGTCCGGCGAGGTGAAGTGGGAAGAGCTTCCCAAGCCGATGGAGATCTGCCAGTTCCTCGACACCTACGTCGTCGGGCAGGACCAGGCCAAGAAGGCGCTCGCCGTCGCGGTCTACAACCACTACAAGCGGATCCAGGCCGAGGCGGCCGGCGCGCCGGGCTCCGGCAGTGACGCCGTCGAGCTGGCCAAGTCCAACATCCTGCTGCTCGGCCCGACGGGGTGCGGCAAGACCCACCTGGCGCAGACCCTGGCCCGGATGTTGAACGTTCCGTTCGCCATCGCCGACGCCACCGCGCTCACGGAGGCCGGCTACGTCGGCGAGGACGTGGAGAACATCCTCCTCAAGCTGATCCAGGCCGCCGACTACGACATCAAGCGCGCCGAGACCGGCATCATCTACATCGACGAGGTCGACAAGATCGCCCGCAAGTCCGAGAACCCGTCGATCACGCGGGACGTCTCGGGCGAGGGCGTCCAGCAGGCGCTGCTCAAGATGCTGGAAGGCACGGTGGCCAACGTGCCGCCGCAGGGCGGGCGCAAGCACCCCCACCAGGAGTTCATCCAGATCGACACCACCAACGTGCTGTTCATCTGCGGTGGTGCCTTTGCCGGGCTCGATCAGATCATCGAGGCCCGCACCGGTCACGGCGGCACCGGCTTCGGCGCCCGGCTCCGGTCGGTCTCCGAGCGGTCGACCGACGACATCTTCAGCCAGGTCATGCCGGAGGACATGCTGAAGTTCGGGCTGATCCCCGAGTTCATCGGCCGGCTTCCGGTGATCACCAACGTGCGCAGCCTCGACCGCACCGCCCTGGTGCGCATCCTCACCGAGCCGCGCAACGCCCTGGTCCGGCAATACCAGCGCCTCTTCGAGCTCGACGGCGTCGAGCTGGAGTTCGAGCCGCCGGCACTGGAGGCGATCGCCGACCAGGCGATGCTGCGGGGCACCGGCGCCCGCGGCCTGCGCGCGATCATGGAGGAGGTCCTGCTCTCCGTGATGTACGAGGTGCCGAGCAACCCCGACGCCGCCCGGGTGCTGATCACCCGCGAGGTGGTGCTGGAGAACGTCAACCCGACGATCGTGCCCCGCGAGTTCACCGGTCGCCGCGCCCGGCGGGACCGCGAGGAGAAGTCGGCCTGATCCACCGTCGCCGCGCCCGTCCGCTCAGGTCGGGCGCGGCGTCGTGTCCGCCCCCGCCGGCGGGGGCGCTGGCGGATCCGGCGATCCCGAGAGCGCACTTCGGCGCTGTCGCCACCCGCCCCTCCGGCCGTACGCTGTCTCCATGCGCGTCGCCGTCTGCCAGCTCAACTCCCGCGAAGACCGGAAGGCGAACCTCGCGGCTGCGGAGGCCCTGCTGGAACGCGCGGCGGCAGCCGGCGCGGACCTGGCGCTCCTGCCGGAGTTCGTCGACTACCTCGGCCCCGCGGCGGGGCTGCCCGAGCCGGAGCCGGTCGACGGCGAGGTGGGTCAGTTCTTCGCCGGCATCGCCCGGCGGCTGGGCATCTGGTTGATCGCCGGGTCGATCCACGAGCGCGGGCCAGATCCGGAACGCACCTGGAACACCTCCCTGGTCTTCGACCGCTCCGGCACGCTTGCCGCCAGCTATCGCAAGATCCACCTGTACGACGTGGAGATCCCCGGCCGGGTCTCCTACCTCGAGTCGGCCACCGTGGCCCCGGGCGACCAGCCGGTGGTCGTCGACGTCGAGGGCCTCCGCGTCGGCCTGTCGATCTGCTACGACCTCCGGTTCCCGGAGCTGTACCGGCAGCTCGTCGTCGACGGCGGCGCCCAACTGCTCGTGGTGCCGGCCGCCTTCATGGTCCACACCGGGCGGGACCACTGGGAGGTGCTGTTGCGCGCGCGGGCGATCGAGAACCAGTGCTTCGTCGCCGCGGCGGGGCAGACCGGCGACCACGAGCCGAACCGGACCTGCTACGGGCGCAGCATGGTGGTCGACCCGTGGGGCACCGTGCTCACCCAGGTGCCCGACGGCCCGGGGCTGGCCGTCACCGACCTCGATCTCGACCGGCTGCGCACCATCCGCACCGAGCTGCCCAGCCTGGCGAACCGTCGCCTCTGACGCGTACTACTGCAGCAGTACGCCCACCACGGCGAGGCCGGCGATCGCGGCGGCTGTGACCAGCAGCGCCGTCGTCATCCGGGACCGCCCCCGTTTGGCCAGCCGGGTCACCGAGACCAGGACGACGAAGACCACGAAGGCGCCGATGACCAGCTGCCAGAACGGCAGCAGGAGTCCCGTCAGCGCGTCCTCGGCGAGCACGGTCACCTCGGTACGCGGGAGGTCAGCCATGACAGACACTCTGGCATGCCTGGGCCGCCTTCGGGCCCCACGTTCTCATCACGAATGGGCGACCGCTCGGGCTTGGGGCGGGTGCGCAGGGTGAGCGTGACCGGCAGTTCTGCGGCCGCCGTCACGCCGTAGCGACGGCGGCCGCAAGGTCCCCGGCAGCCTGCCGGCCGCGGACTGGGGGAGTGCGGCTGCGGCGCGGACGGGGCGTCGGCGGGGTTTCACGACGCTGGCGGCAGTTCCACTTCGGACAGCGACGAACGCCGATTTGCCTTCTGGGGACGGGCCGCGTAACTTTCTCTCTGCACGCGGAAGGCCGGACAAACCGGCTGACAAGGGCATCAGGCTCGTGGCGGAGACGCCGAGCGAGGCTGAGGATTCGGGTGGTGCGAGGACGCCCCAAGGTGGGGTTGCGATCGCGAGACCGACCGGGTAGAGTTTCGAAGCCGGCAGGAGCCGGGCGGATGGCCACAGAGTGGCGATCGGCCGGTCTGCGGTTTCCCACGACAGCAACGACCGCCGTTATTCGGCGTGCGTAATCGTGGAATCGGAACGCAATTCGTTGATCACCTCGAACGTGGGCTGACGACGGGGAGTGAGCCGAGTAGGGTCGAGGAGTTGCCCCAAGCGGGTTCCCAGATTGCGGGACGCCCGAGTGGTGTGTGGTTGTTCTTTGAGAACTCAACAGGGTGCTTGATAAGCCAGTGCCAAATTGTTTATACCCCGGACTGGTGAACCTTTACAGGTTTGTCAGTCTTGGATTCCTTTGGCAACACTTTTTGTTGCCGGGATGACTGTTCGACAAGTTTTTGTTGGAGAGTTTGATCCTGGCTCAGGACGAACGCTGGCGGCGTGCTTAACACATGCAAGTCGAGCGGAAAGGCCCTTCGGGGTAC